>JACKMB010000003.1 GCA_024235615.1 Thauera sp.
GCCTATCATGACGAGGACGGCGACGGCGAGCTCGACCGCCGCTTCGGCATGTTTCCGACCGAAGGCTACGGCTTGTCCAACGACCCGACCGTCTCCGGCCCTCCGGCCTTCGAGGACAGCGCCTTCGACGTAGGGGCCGATCCGGCCTCCATCAGCATCGCCATCCGATACTGAGCCTGCACGCCGCGGCCCTGGGCCTTCACCCGGCCGCGGCGCAAATCTCCGCGGACACACCCCGACACGGGCGTTACAATTGCAGGCTTTCAAGGCAGCAACCGGAGTCGCCTGCAATGCCCACCCAGACCGAAAACCTCAACGTCCTCGCCTTCGACCACATGCCCTCGCCGGACGAGGTGAAGGCGCGTGTGCCGCTGACCGAGCGTGCCGCAGCCGCGGTGATCGCCGGGCGCAAGGCGGTGATGGACATTCTCGACCGCAAGGATCCGCGCGTGTTCGTGGTGGTCGGGCCGTGCTCGATCCATGACCCGGTGGCCGGGCTGGACTATGCGCGGCGGCTGAAGGCGCTCGCCGACGAGGTCTCCGACGTGCTGCTGCTGGTGATGCGGGTGTATTTCGAGAAGCCGCGCACCTCGACCGGCTGGAAGGGCTACATCAACGACCCCTTCATGGACGACTCCTTCCGCATCGACGTCGGCATGGAGCGCGCGCGCAAGTTCCTCCTCGACGTGTGCGAGCTCGGCCTGCCCACCGCCACCGAGGCGCTCGACCCGATCGCGCCGCAGTACTACGGCGACCTCATCGCCTGGACCGCGATCGGCGCGCGCACCTCCGAATCGCAGACCCACCGTGAGATGGCCTCGGGCCTGTCGACGCCGGTCGGCTTCAAGAACGCCACCGACGGCGATCTCGAGGTGGCGATCAACGCGATCCTCTCGGCGGGCAGCCCGCACAGCTTCCTCGGCATCAACAGTCAGGGCCAGTCGGCGGTCACGCGCACCCGCGGCAACCGCTACGGCCACGTGGTGCTGCGCGGCGGCGGCGGCCGTCCCAACTACGACACCGTGTCGGTGTCGCTGGCCGAGCAGGCGCTCGCGAAGGCCAGGCTGGCGAAGAACATCGTGGTCGACTGCTCGCATGCCAACTCGTGGAAGAAGCCCGAGTACCAGCCGCTGGTGATGAAGGACGTCATGCACCAGATCCGCGAGGGCAACCAGTCGATCGTCGGCCTGATGATCGAGAGCAACCTCGAGGCCGGCAACCAGCCGATCCCCGCCGACCTGTCGCAGCTCAAGTACGGCTGCTCGGTCACCGACGCCTGCGTCGACTGGGCGACCACCGAGGACATGATCCGAAAGTCGGCCGCCGTGCTGCGCGAGGTGCTGCCCAAGCAGGAGCGGCGCGCATGAACCTGGTCGTGCTGGCCGAGGACGTCGACAGCGTCGCGCTCAAGAACGTCGCCAAGGTCACCGAGGCGAACGCGATCGAGCAGATCACCACGCGCTCCTTCCGCCTCGTCGGCGCGAAGCCTGCCGAAGGCCTGGTGGCGGCGTGCACGGCCGGCGGGCTCGATCACGTTTGGCTCCCCGAAGGTCGCCAGCTGAGCGACTTCGGGCTCTTCGTCACCGACATGGACTCGACGCTGATCAACATCGAGTGCATCGACGAGATCGCCGACATGCAGGGCCTCAAGGGCGAGGTCGCGGCGATCACCGAAGCGGCGATGCAGGGCGAGATCGATTTCCGCGAGTCGCTGACGCGGCGCGTGGCACTGCTCGCCGGCCTGCCCGAGAGCGCGCTCGCCGAGGTCTTCGATCACCGCCTGCAGCTCAACCCGGGGGCCGAACGCCTGCTGCAGGGCCTGCAGCGCGCGGGCATCCGGACGATGCTGGTGTCGGGCGGCTTCACCTACTTCACCGAACGGCTCAAGTCGCGGCTCGGCTTCGACCATGCGTGGGCGAACGAGCTCGAGGTGTATGACGGCAAGCTCACCGGCAAGGTGATCGGCGACATCGTGGACGGCGAGGCCAAGGCCGCGCACCTCGAGCGCACGCGCGACGAGCTCGGCCTCAAGCCCGAGCAGGTGATCGCCGCCGGCGACGGCGCCAACGACATCCCCATGCTGCGCGCCGCCGGCTTCGGCGTCGCCTTCCACGCCAAGCCCGTACTGCGCGACGTCGCCCACTGCTGCCTCGACCACACCGGGCTCGACGGCATCCTCGACCTGTTCGGCCCGAGCGGCGCGTAAGCAGCGCTCCACGTTTCCATCCGCACTTAGGCGGCGCCCCACCTTCCCATCCGCGCCTTCCGGCGCTCCTGCGCCGAGGAGATGGTCGGCGCCCCGGAAGGCGCAAACACGGGCAGCAGCATCGTCGGCCACGACGGACGCCGCACCCCGTGCTCCCCCGCTACCCCCCTGCAGGAGCGCCGGAAGACGCGAATGGGGCCGTCCGGCGCCGTCGTTCGCGTCGAATGCAGCGCCACCCTCTTCGCGGCTGCCGCCGCTTCGAAGACATGGCGATTACCGGGCCGCCGCCCTGTAGGAGCGCCGGAAGGCGCGAATGGGGCCGTCCGGCGCCGTCGTTCGCGTCGAATGCCGCAATGCCCTCTTCGCGGCTGCCGCCGCTCCTACAGCGGGGCGACCGCGCTCTCCGCCTCGCTCAAGCGCCCTGCCTCCATCCTCAGCACGCGGCTGCAGCGGCGGGCGAGCGACTCATCGTGGGTGACCAGGATCAGCGTGGTGCCCTGCTCGCGGTTGAGCGCGAACATCAGCTCGATGATCGCCCTGCCCGTCTCGGCATCCAGGTTGCCGGTGGGCTCGTCGGCGAGCAGCACCCGCGGGTCGGGCGCGAAGGCGCGCGCGAGCGCGACCCGCTGCTGCTCACCGCCCGACAGATGCTTGGGATAATGCGTGAGCCGACTGCCCAGCCCCACGCGCTGCAGCCACTGCGTGGCGATCGCGCGCGCGTCGTCCACGCCGGCGAGCTCCAGCGGCAGCATCACGTTCTCCAGCGCGGTGAGCGCCGGCAGCAGCTGGAAGGACTGGAACACGAAGCCGATCGCCTCTCCGCGCAGCGCCGCACGCGCGTCCTCGTCGAGCGCGAAGAGGTCGCGCCCCTGCACCCGCACCGTGCCGCGCGCGGGAACGTCCAGCCCGGCGAGCAATCCCAGCAGGGTCGATTTGCCGGAGCCGGACGCGCCGACGATCGCCACCGACTCGCCTGCGCCCACGGCAAAGCGGATGTCCTGCAGAATCTGCAGCTCGCCCTGGCCGTCGGCCAGCGTGACCTGCTTGCACAGGTCATCGACCTCGATGACCGGATTGGAGAGCTCGATGCCCTTGCGTTTCATCATTCCCTTCGTCTTCCTGTTCTTCTTTTCCGCCCTCGCCCGCGCCGACACGATCCTCGTCTGGGGCGACAGCCTGTCGGCCGGCTACGGCCTGGATCAGGGCCAGGAGTGGCCCGCCTTGTTGCAGACGCGTCTGCAGGCCGAAGGGTTCCGCCATGTCGTCGTCAACGCGAGTGTATCCGGTGAGACCTCGTCGGGTGGCCGCACCCGACTGCCCGCCGCGCTCGCCGAACATTCCCCCAGGCTGGTGATCCTGGAGCTCGGCGCCAACGATGGCCTGCGCGGCCTCAAGCCGCAACTGCTCGCGGACAACCTGGGCGCGATGATCGACGCCGCGCACGAGGCAGGCGCACGCGTGCTGCTCGTGGGCATGCGCATGCCGCCCAACTACGGCCCGGCCTACACGCGGCGCTTCGCCGAGGTCTTCGCCGACGTGGCGGAGGCGAAGAAGGTGCCGCTCGTGCCCTTCCTGCTGGACGGCTTCGCCGACCGGCCCGAGCTCTTCCTGCCCGACGGCATCCACCCCACCGCCGAGGCGCAGCCGCGCATCGTCGACACCGTATGGGCCGGCCTGCACCCGCTGCTGGCCAGCGAAGGAAAGAAGTCGGCGCGCAGATGAAGCGCGCACCGCGTCTTGTAGCCGGCAGGCGCGAATTCGGCGGCGAGGGTCGGCACGCGCGTCGATTACGGGACCGCCCGTTCGCGGCTGCCGCCGCTCCTACAGGGGGTCCGGGATGCGCGGCGGTTTCTGTAGGAGCGCCGGCAGGCGCGAATGTGGCGGCGAGGGTCGGCACGCGCGTCGATCGCGGGACCGCTCGTTCGCGGCTGCCGCCGCTCCTACAGGGGGCCGGGACGGGCGGCGGTTTCCGTAGGAGCGCCGGCAGGCGCGAATTCGGCGGCGAGGGTCGGCACGCGCGTCGATTAGGGGACCGCCCGTTCGCGGCTGCCGCCGCTCCTACAGGGGGTCCGGGATGCGCGGTGGTTTCTGTAGGAGCGCCGGCAGGCGCGAATGCGGCGGCGAGGATCGGCACGCGCGTCGATCGCGGGACCGCCCGTTCGCGGCTGCCGCCGCTCCTACAGGGGCATCAGTCGACGACGACGCGGGCGGGCCCCGAGCGCATCTCGCCGATGATCGTCCCGGCCTCGCCCTGTTCGGCGCGCACCGCAGCCTGCACGGCCTCGACGGCCTCCGGCGCGCAGGCGATGAGCAGGCCGCCCGAGGTCTGCGGATCGGTGACGAGCTTGCGCTGCCACTCCGGCCCATCCGCCGCCAGTTCCACGCTCGCCCCATAGCTCGCCCAGTTGCGCGTCGATGCGCCCGTGGCGACGCCGTCCTGAACCAGGGCGCGCGCCTCCTCGATCACCGGCAGTGCATCGAACCGCACCGCTCCGGTCAGCGACGCGCCGCGGCACATCTCGAGCAGGTGGCCGGCGAGGCCGAAGCCGGTGACGTCGGTGACCGCGTGCACGCCCTCGATGTCGGCGAGCCTGGCGCCGACGCGATTGAGCGTGGTGGTCCAGCGGATCATCTGCGCATAGCCATCCTCCGACAGCCGGCCCTTCTTGAGGCCCGCCGAAAGGATGCCGATGCCGAGCGGCTTGGTCAGGATCAGCACGTCGCCCGACTTGGCACCCGCGTTGGTGCGCACCCGGGCCGGGTCGACCACGCCGAGCCCGACCAGGCCGTAGATCGGCTCGAGCACGTCGATCGAGTGACCGCCTGCGATCGGGATGCCCGCGTCGCGGCAGACCTCGGCGCCGCCCTTGAGGATCTCGCCGATGACCTCCGGCGGCAGCTTGTCGAGCGGCATGCCGACGATCGCCAGCGCCAGGATGGGCTGGGCGCCCATCGCATAGACGTCGGAGAGCGCGTTGGTGGCGGCGATGCGGCCGAAGTCGCGCGGGTTGTCGACGATCGGGGTGAAGAAGTCGGTGGTGGCGACGATGGCCTGGCGATCGTTGAGCTTGTACACCGCGGCGTCGTCGGCGGTGTCGGTTCCTACCAGCAACTCGGGCGGGACAAGGCCGGCCGGCATGGTCGCGAGCAGCTCGGAGAGCACGGCGGGGGCGATTTTGCAGCCGCAGCCGCCGCCGTGGGAGAATTCGGTCAGTTTGATTTCGTTCATGTTTCCGAGGGAGAAAGCGACGCGCGGCGCAAGAAGCGCCGCGCGGCGTATCAACACTATGCAAAAAGGCGTCGCGACCGTAGCACAGCTGTCCGGCTTTGACGAGATCATCGACGCGCGCACGCCCGCCGAGTTCGCCGAGGACCACATCCCCGGCGCGATCAACCTGCCGGTGCTCGACAACGACGAGCGCATCGTCGTCGGCACCCTGTACAAGCAGCAGTCCGCCTTCGACGCCCGCCGTCTCGGCGGCGCGCTGGTCGCCGCCAACATCTCGCGCCACATGCTCGCCATGCTGCAGGACAAGCCCAAGAACTGGCGCCCGCTGATCTACTGCTGGCGTGGCGGCCAGCGCAGCGGCTCGTTCACCACCTGGCTGCGCATGGTGGGCTGGGACGCCTGCCAGCTCGAGGGCGGCTACAAGGCCTTCCGCCACCACGTCATCGCCGAGATCGAGCGCATCGTGCCCACGCTCACGCTGCGCATCGTCTGCGGTCCCACCGGCAGCGCCAAGACGCGCGTGCTCGAGGCGCTCGCGGCGCAGGGCGCGCAGGTGCTCGACCTGGAGGACCTCGCCGCGCACAAGGGCTCGGTGCTGGGCGCCCTGCCCGACCGCCCGCAGCCGGCGCAGAAGCGCTTCGAGACCTTGCTGTGGGACCGCCTGCGTCGCCTCGATCCTGCACGTCCGGTGTATGTCGAGGCCGAGAGCCGCAAGATCGGCCTCGTCTTCGTGCCCGAGCCGCTGATCCTGGCGATGCGGCGCGCACGCTGCGTCCTCATCGATGCGACACGCGAGGCACGGCTGGCCTTCCTGGTGCGCGACTACGCCTATCTCGGCGACGACGTTGGCGCGCTGCAGGACAAGCTCCACCGCCTGCGCGAACACCAGAGCCGCGAGACGCTAGAGCGCTGGAAGTCGCTCGCCGCCGCCCACGCCCTGCCCGAGCTCTTCGCCGAGCTGATCGACCAGCACTACGACCCGCTCTACCATCGCTCGCAGAATCACAACTATGTGAACTATGGCGACGCACTGCGGGTGGCCAGCGCGGACCTCGGCGAGGCCGGGGTGCGCGAACTCGCAGCGCGCATCCTGGCAGAGGGGGCGGGGTAAGGCTTTGCCGAGGCCGACAACGCCGCCTCCACCAAGTTCACAACCGTGCCTGGCCGGGCAGGAACCCCGCGAGGCGCGAATGCAGCGGTGAAGAGGCGTCAGGCCGAGGCTAGATCAGGCTCGGCAGGCGTCCCGGTACTGCGCTGCGGGACGCGCACAGGCGCTGGATCATGGCCGGACGCCCGACCTCGCCCTGCTCGAAGGCGACGACGCTCCAGCCCTCGGGCAGGCAGGCCAGAAGCTCGCACGGCCGCAGCAGGAAGTCGGGGTTCGAAGGCTTGCCGAAGCGCTCGTTGCCGAGCATGAAGGTCTCGTAGATCAGCAGCCCGCCCGGACGCACCAGCTCGAAAAGCTCGGCGAAGCGCGGCCGGTAAAGATAGTTGGCGACCACCACCGCGTCGAACTGCTGGCCGCCGAGCGGCCAGTCCGGGCCTTCGAGATCGAGCACCCGCGTCTCGACCCCGGCGACTCCCTGCATCGTCGCGAGCGCCGCGGCGTCGCGGTCCACCGCCATCACCTTGCAGCCGCGCCCCGCGAGCCAGCGCGCATGCCGCCCGCCGCCCGCGGCGAGGTCGAGCACGCGCGCACCCTCCGGCAACAACGCGGCAAAGCGCCGCACCCACTCCGAAGGGGCACTGCCGCCGGGATGGGCGGCGGCGCCAAGGCGAGGGTCGGGGGAGTGCTTGAAGGGCATTCGTATTCCTTGGGATGGGTTATGCGGCCGGCCGGATTTCGACACGGTCACGATTTCGCCGCAGATCGACCGCAGCGCCGCGGGAACAGAGCGGCTCCCGGGGCGACTCATGGGCGCGGTCGAACCGGCGGATGCCGAGGCCGTCATTCTAGCGGTGCGGAGGGCTCGACACGGGGCGTCCGCAGAAGCGGCCCCGCCCGCACGAGGGAGTGCGCGTTCGCCGGCAGGCACGCTCCCATGGCGCCTTCATGCCAGTTGCCGGCGATCCGGCGCGTCACCACCTACCCGCGGCGGGTTCTGTGCTATACAAGGCAGGTCCGACAGCCAGGAAAACCGTGCGGCCTGCGCGATCGCCGCCACTGACGAGGTGAGCCCCATCGTCCCGCCCAACCTGCTCCGCCAGCGCCGACTCGAGACATGGCTCGGGGCGGGCTTCGCGCTGGCCGCGCCGGCCGCGCGTGGCGCGGAGGTCGCGCTGGTCGAGCCTCTTTCGGCCGCGGCGCTGCCGATCGGCGCGGCGCTGATCGGCGGCCTGGTGATCGGGGTCGGGCTGGGCCATTTCCTCGGGCGCCGCGCAACCCGCGAACACGGCGACGGCCGGACAGCCGGCACGGCACACGCCTCCTCCACCCGGGGCGCCGCCACCCTGGGGCCCGCAGCCGACGCGCGCACCGTGGCGCCTGCGGGCGAGCTTGCGGATGCGACCCAGCCCGTGACCCGCATGCCGGGCGCCGTGCCCGGGTTTCTCGGCGCCGATGCGCCCACAGGCCTGGCCCGGGCAGCGCCTGCCCGGGCCGAGCATGGGCACGCTGCCGAGGACGCACCCGCGGACGCAACTCCACCACCGGCCGGGTCCTCCGCCCACCCGAATGGCGTGGCCGCCGACTCCTACCGCGAGGTGGTGGATTCGCTCAGCGAGGTGCTCTTCCGCACCGACGAGCTCGGCCGCCTCGTCTTCCTCAACGACGCCTGGAAGGATCTCTCCGGCTTCGAGCTCGACTCCGCACGCCTGCATCCTCTGGGCGACTTCCTTCACCCCGACGACCGCATGCGTGCACGCGATGCGATCCGCGCGCTGCTGGCCGGGGACGCCCAGGAATGGACCGACGAGCTGCGCCTGCGCACGCTCGCCGGCGAGATCCGCTGGGTGGGGATCACCTGCCGCGCGCTGCGCGACGGCAGTGGCCGGGAGAGCGGGATCGCCGGCACCATCGACGACATCTCGGCGCGCAAGATCGCCGAGTTCAGCCTGCGCAACCTGAACCAGGAACTCGAGTCGCGGGTGCGCTCACGCACCGCCGAGCTCGAGACCGCGATGCGCGAACTGGAGGCCTTCTCCTACTCCGTGTCGCACGACCTGCGCGCGCCGCTGCGCGCGATCGACGGGTTCGCACGCATCCTCGCCGAGGAGGCCGGACCGCAGCTCGAAGAGCGGCACCGCGACCAGCTCGTACGCATCCGCGCCGGTGCCGAGCGCATGGCCATCCTGATCGACGCACTGATCGACCTCGCCAGCGTCTCCCGGCAACCCCTGCGCCGGCAGCCGGTCGACCTGTCACGCATCGCCGAAGGGGTGATCCGCGACCTGCAGGCCGAGTCGCCCGGACGCGCGGTCGCGGTCGAGATCACCCGCGACATGACGGTGATCGCCGACCCGGTGCTGATGCATGTGCTGCTCGACAACCTGCTACGCAACGCATGGAAGTTCACAAGCCACTGCGAACATCCGCGCATCGTCTTCGGCGCGGCGCGCGAGGGCGATCGCGCGGTGTTCCACGTCGAGGACAACGGCGCAGGCTTCGACATGAACTACGCAGGCAAGCTCTTCCAACCCTTCCAGCGCCTGCACGCGCAGCACGAGTTTCCCGGCACCGGGATCGGCCTCGCCACGGTGCAGCGCATCGTCGCCCGCCACGAGGGCCGGGTGTGGGCGAGCGCGGAGCCGGGCAAGGGTGCGCGCTTCTGCTTCATGCTGGGGCATTGAGGACGTGAAAGCCGCGCGCCCGAAAGGACACCCCACCGCCGGCGACACCTGCCGGCCGGGCGGGACACAAATCGAACGCTGCAGAGACAAAGGTCTCAACCGCCCGTTGTGCACTGCAGTACAATGAATCCAATTCCGCGCGGGCCGGACGCCCGCCAAACCATTGCAGCACACCACTCGAACCCCAGGTGGCCAACATGAAAGAAAAGCACTATCTGACCCCGCTCCTCGAACCGCGCTCGGTCGGCATCATCGGCGCCAGCGAACGCGAAGCCTCCCTCGGCAGCGTGCTCATGCGCAACATGCTCGAGGCGGGCTACAAGGGCAAGCTGTTCGCGATCAATCCCAAGCACGAAAAGGTGCACGGGGTTGCCTGCTACAAGTCGGTCGAAGATGTGCCGCAGCGCCTGGACCTGGTGGTGATGGCTGTGCGCGCCGAGAAGACCCCTGCGCTCATGGAGGCCTGTGGCCGCGCCGGCGTCAAGGCGGTGATCCTGCTCTCCGGCGGCTTCTCCGAATCCGGCGCGCGTGGCGCGCTGCTCGAGCGTCAGGTGATCGAGGCGGCCCACCGCCACCGCATCCGCCTGCTCGGCCCCAACTGCCTCGGCATCATGCGCCCGCAGCTCGGCGTCAACGCCACCTTCGCGCACGCCAGCGCGCTCAAGGGCAGCATCGGCCTGATCTCGCAGTCGGGCGCGCTGTGCGCGGCCATCCTCGACTGGGCCAAGCCGAACAACGTCGGCTTCTCGACCGTGGTGTCGCTGGGTTCGTCGTCCGACATCGACTTCGGCGAGGTGCTCGAATACATGATCTCGGACCCGCGCACCGAGAGCATCTTCCTCTACGTCGAGGGCATCCGTGACGCCCGCCGCTTCATGAGCGCGCTGCGCGGCGCCGCGCGCGTCAAGCCGGTGCTGCTGGTCAAGGCCGGCCGCCACCCCGGCGCCTCGCGTGCGATCCTGTCGCACAGCGGCGCGCCGATGGGCGAGGACGCGGTGTTCGACGCCGCGCTGCGCCGCGCCGGGGTGATCCGCCTGTACAACATGGGCCAGCTCTTCGCCGCCGCCAACGCGCTGTTCTCGCACTTCCGCCCGCGCGGCAACCGTCTCGCGATCATCACCAACGGTGGCGGCCCGGGTGTCATGGCGGCCGACCGCGCCGCCGACATCGGCATCCCGCTCGCGGAGTTCTCCGAGGGCACGATCGAGAAGCTCAACGCCTGCCTGCCCACCGGCTGGTCGCACGGCAACCCGGTCGACATCCTCGGTGACGCCGGACCCGAGCGCTACAGGGCCGCGCTCAAGGCCGTGCTCGAAGGCCCCAACGTCGACGGCGTGCTGGTCATGCTGACGCCGCAGGCGGTCACCGACCCGAGCGGCGTCGCCGACGTGGTGGTCGAGCTCGAGAAGACGGCCGACAAGCCGGTGCTGGTGTGCTGGATGGGCGAGGAGCTCGTCGCCGATGCGCGCGCCAAGTTCAGCGCCGCGGGCATCCCGCACTTCCGCACGCCCGAGCCGGCGGTCGAACTCTTCAGCCACATCTCGGCCTACTACCAGAACCAGAAGCTGCTGATGCAGACGCCGTCCTCGCTGTCGCACCTGTCGCCGCCCTCGATCGAGAGCGCGCGCCTGGTGATCGAGATGGCCCTGTCCGAGCGCCGCAAGAAGCTCAACGAGATGGAGTCGAAGGCGTTGCTGGCCGCGTTCCGCATTCCGATCGCGCAGACCGTGGTCGCGCGCACCGCCGCCGAGGCGATGGTGCTGTCGGCCGAGATCGGCCTGCCGGTCGTCATGAAGATCGACTCGCCCAACATCGTGCACAAGTCCGAGGTGGGCGGCGTGCGGCTGAACATCCGCAGCCTCGCTGCGGTGCGCTCGACCTACCAGGAGATCCTCGACGAGGTCAAGCGCGTGCAGCCCGAGGCGGTCATCAACGGCATCGCCATCGAGCCGATGATCCAGAAGCGCAACGGCCGCGAGCTGGTGGTGAGCGTGCGCCGCGACCCGGTGTTCGGCCCCGCGATCACCTTCGGCGAGGGCGGCAACCTGGTCGAGGAGAACCGCGACGTCGCGGTCGCGCTGCCGCCGCTCAACAGCTTCCTCGTCAAGGACATGATCCGCTCGACCCGCATCTCCACCCGCCTCGGCGAGTTCCGCAACATGCCGGCGGTGGACATGAACGCGCTCGAGCTGGTGCTGCTGCGCATCTCCGAAATGGTCTGCGAGCTGCCCTGGATCACCGCGATGGAGATCAACCCGCTGATCGTAGACGAGAACGGCGTGGTGGCGGTCGACGCCAACATCAGCGTGGACAACGTGTCGCCGACGGCGGACCGCTACGACCACATGGCGATCCACCCCTACCCGTCGCACCTCATCAGCACGTGGACGGTGCCCGACGGCACCACGGTGACGATCCGCCCGATCAAGCCCGAAGACGCCGAGCTCGAGGTCGACTTCGTGCGCCGCCTGTCGGCCGAGACCAAGTACTACCGCTTCATGAACACCATGCGCGAGCTGCCTCCCGCGATGGTCGCGCGCCTCACGCAGATCGACTACGACCGCGAGATGGCCTTCGTCGCCACGCTCGAGGTCGATGGCGTCGAGAACGAGATCGGCGTGTGCCGCTATGCGGTGAACCCGGACGGCGAGTCCTGCGAGTTCGCGGTGGTGGTGGCCGACGACTGGCAGCATCGCGGGCTCGCCCGCAAGCTGATGGGCGTGCTGATCGAGACCGCGCGCAGCCGAGGCATCCAGTACATGAACGGGGTCTTCCTGGCCAACAACGAGCGCATGCTCAAGTTCGTGCAGAGGCTCGGTTTCGTGCTCAGCAACGACCCGGAAGACAGCTCGGTCAAGCTGGGCATCCTGTCGCTGCAGGACTGAGCGATGCCGGCGACGATCGAACACATCGATTTCCACGGCCAGCCCGCGCTGCGCCTGGCCACCGCGTCGGGTGCGCGCGCGGTGGTCGCGCTGCAGGGTGCGCAGGTGCTGTCGTGGACTCCACCCGGTGGCGAGGAGCGCCTCTACCTGAGCCCGCAGGCGGTTTTCGATGGCCGCACTGCGGTGCGTGGCGGCATCCCGGTGTGTTTCCCGCAGTTCGCCGATCTCGGCCCCCTGCCCGCCCATGGCTTCGCGCGCAACCGGCGGTGGACGCTGGCGACCGAGCGCAGCGGCAAGGATTTCGCGCTGGTCGGCCTGCAGCTGGCCGACGACGAGGCCAGCCGCGCGCTGTGGCCGCATGCGTTCACGGCGGAGCTGTCGATCCTCATCGAGGACAGCCGGCTCGACCTCGAACTCGAGATCGCCAACACGGGCGACGAGGCCTTCGAGTTCACCGCCGCGCTGCACACCTACCTCGCGGTGCGCGAGGTCGAGGAGTCGCGCATCGAGGGCCTGCACGGCTTCTCCTACCGCGACAAGACCGACGCCAACCGCATCCAGCGCGACAGCGGCGACGCGCTGGTGATCGAGGCCGAGACCGACCGCGTCTACCATGAGGTCAGCCGGCCGCTGCTGCTGCGCGAGTACGACCGCAGCCTGGGTATCAACGCCGACGGCTTCCCCGACGTCGTGGTGTGGAACCCCTGGGTCGAGCGCAGCGCCGCGATCGCCGACCTGCCCGACGACGGCTTCCGCCGCATGCTCTGCATCGAGGCCGCCGCCGCGCGCCAGCCGGTGCGCGTGCAGGCGGGCGAATCCTGGTGGGGCCGGCAGACCCTGGTCGCGCTCTGAGCGTTTTCTTGCCCGATCACGGCGGAGAGGGCGGACGCGGGACCGCCTTCTCCCCGCGAACGTCCGCGCCTCACATGCGCAGGCGTTCGGCGTAACCCGTCATTTCCAGGTAGCCACGGCCGACCTCCCCGCCGACCTCCGCCTCAGCGCCCTCCCCGGCCTCGTACAGGCGCACCGCGCCCTCCCAGTAGATGGCGCCGGTCGAGGCGCGGCTGTCGAGCTCCTGGTCGTCCATCAGCGGGCTCAGCCGGAAGCGTCGCTCGGCCACCGTGACCGCCCACTCCACCGGGTACTCGATGCCGGTGCGCGGCGAACGCCAGTGGCGCAAAGGCTCGAAGCGCACCTCCGCGGGCGGGTGGATGCGGACGCTGCCGTCGCGCGCGCTCGTGCTCGCCGCAGCCCAGAGCGCGCGCCCGTCGTGGTCGCGCATGCGGAAGGCCATCAGGCCACCGCCGTCGGCGAGGTTGATGCCGATCCAGTCCCAGCCGCGCGCCTCCGCGGGCAGGATCTCGCTCGACCATTCGTGGTCCAGCCAGGCATGGCCGCTCACCGCCACTGGCTCGCCGTCCAGGCGCAGCGTGCCGCGCACCGCGAGCTGCGGCCGGCTGTAGTAATAGCTGGCGTTGAGCGGGTCGGGCGCCTTCTGGCTGTAGCCCTCGCGGCCGTTGATCACCGGCGGACGATCCGGGGTGAAATCGAGCTCGAAGCCGAAGTCCTCCGCTTCGATGCGGCTGCGGTATCCGGCCTGCGTGCTGTCCCCGCCGGCGAGGAACCAGTCGTCCACCCGCACCGCCGTGCGTCCCTCCAGCGCCTCGACCAGGCCGGGATAGGCGCGCCCCGAGCGCTCGGCGTGGCGCAGCCGCCCGCTCGCCGGATCGGCCACCGCTGCGTGCGCGAGCACCAGCTGGCGCGGCGCGAAGCGGCTCGGGTTGTCCTCGCCGATGCGCGTGCGCACGCGGAAGAAGGTGAGCTGGAAGCCGCGCTCCACGCCGGCTGCGTCGCGCAGCCAGCCGGTGATGTACCACCACTCGGTGCGATAGTCGGGATGCGCACCGAAATCCTGCGGAAACACCAGCGCCTTGCCCGGCAGCACCGGCGGATAGGGCGGCCCGGACTCCTGCGCCTGCGCCATCCCGCCCCCGACCAGCAGCAGCCAGGCCATGAGCATCACCCACAGCCGGACAAGCCCCGTGCCGGTGCCCCCCGGCACAATCCACGCCGCGCGCCGCCCAGCCCTCACCGCTCCTGCCTGCTCACGCCTCACGCCTCCCTCCCTACCAATCCGCCTTCACCGCCAGCACCGCCGACTGCCGCATCGCATGCCGCCCGGCGAGCCGGGCCACCAGCGCAGCCAGCATCACCAGGCTGACGGCGAAGATCGTCAACCCGCTGCAGGGCACCGCCAGCTCCATGCTCCAGTGGAAGCTCTGGCGGTTGATGATCTCGATCAGCACCCAGGCGATCGCCGCGCCGCCGGCCAGCCCCGCGACCACGCCCAGGCCCGCGGTGAGCGCGCCCTCGGTGGCGATCAGGCGGCCGATCTCGGCGCGGGTGAAGCCGAGGTGGCGCAGCATGCCGAACTCGCCCTGGCGGGTGGCAGCGAGCGCGGCGAAGGTGGTGGCGATGCCGAACAGGCCGATCACCACCGCCACCGCCTCCATCAGGTAGGTGATGAGGAAGGTGCGGTCGAAGATCTGCAGGCTGATCGCGCGGATCTCGCCCGGCAGCGCGATGGTGATGTGCTCGGCGCCGAAGCGCTCGCGCAGCGCCTGTGCCACCGCCGCCGAAGTGGCGCCGGGCGCGAGCAGCAGCGCAGCGTCGTTCACCCGGTCGTCACCGGTGAGGGCGACGTAGTCACGGCTCTCGATCAGCGCGGCGCCGTGCTGGCGGGCGTAGTCGCGCCACACCCCGGCGACGCGGAAGGCCTGCATGCGGCCGCCCAGCGGCAGCTCGAAGCGGCTGCCGCGTGAAAGATCGTGACGGTCGGCGGCCGCCTCGGACACCCAGGCCGGCGGCAGGCTCTCGGCGTCGCCGACCACCGGCTCCATCGATCCGCTCACCAGCGGCAGGCCCCAGTTGCCCTGCGCCGGTCGCGCCAGCACGCTGAACAGCGGCTCGGCGTCGGACAGGCGCAGGTTGATCAGGCGCGTGGTATCCACCCGCGCCACCCCGGGCGTGGCCGCGATCGCCGCGAGCGCCTGCGGGTCGAGATAGCCGCTGCCGCTCGCCACCGAGGCGCGCACGTAGAGGTCTGCCGGGAGGACCTGGGCGAGCCACTCATCCACCGAGACGCGGAAGGAGTTCACCATGATCGCCATCGACACCGCGAGCGCGACGCTGGCGATCACCCCCGCTCCCGCCACCACCGCCTGCCCCGGCGCCGCCGCCAGGCGGGCGTGCGCCAGCCGCCAGGTCGCACTGCGTCCGCGTGCGAGCAAGGGCAGCACGAAGCGCGCGAGCACCGGCAGCGCCAGGATGGCCGCGGCGAGCACGAACACCACCGCCGCGTAGCCGCCGACCGGGATGCCGCCGAGCGGTGGCACCAGGCAGGCCAGCACCGCGAGCACCAGCATCGCCGCCGCCAGCCGCCCGCGCCCGTCGCCGCGGGGCAGGCCGGCGCGCTCGCCCTCCCCCGCGCGCAAGGCGCGCGCCGGCGCCACGGCGGCCGCAGCGCGCGCCGGCAGCCAGGTGCCGGCGATCCCCGCAAGAACGCCGAGCAGCAGGTAGGCCAGGCTGGCCGCGGGGTCGAACGCCAGCTGCGGCGCCACGCCGCGGAAGAAACCGGCGCCGAGGTCGCCCCCCACCAGGCGGAAGGCCCCCGCGGCGAGCGCGTGGCCGAGCGCGACCCCGAGCACCCCGCCGACCACGCCCACCGCGGCGCCCTCGGCGAGCAGGCCGCGCATCAGCTCGGCGCGCACCAGGCCGAGCGCGCGCAACAGCGCGAACTCGCGTCGCCGCCGCGCCACCGACAGCAGCTGCGTGGAGAACACCAGGAAGCCACCGGTCAGCAGCGCGATCGCCGCCAGCATGGTCAGGTTGACCCGGTAGGCGCGCGACAGCGACCCGAGCTCGCCCGCCGCCGCCTCCGGCGCCCGCAGCGCGATCCCCGGCGGCAACAGGGCGGACAGGGCGGCCTGCGCCGCGGACGGCGAGACGCCCTCGGCCAGACGCAGGTCGATCCGGCTCAACACGCCGATGCGCCCGAACGCCTGCTGCGCGGCGCCGAGGTCCATGACGCCGAGCACGCCGCTCGCACCCGGCACCCGCCCGCCCGCCTCCAGCACCAGGCTGCGCACACCCGACTGCACCGCGATGCGGGCGTCGGCGAGCGCCGGGGGCAGCGCCTCGCCCGCCGCGGAGCGCCCCGGCGAAGAGAGGCGCTGGTGGGCATCTTCGCTGAGGAACACCACGCCCGGCCGCAGGGCCGCGAAGCGCAGGTCGTCGCCGTCGCCGTCCGCAAGCGGCATCAGCCCGGGCTGCACGCGCAGTACGCGGAAGAGGTCCACGCCGAGGATGCGCAGGCTCTCCTCACGCCCCGGCAGGCGCGCCTCGATCTCCAGCACCGGGCTCGCCGCGGCCACCTCCGGCCGGCGCGCCAGGGTGACGAAGAGGCCCTCGTCGAAGCCGTCGCGCGCTCCCACCACCTGCAGGTCGGCCTTGCCCGCGACCGCGCGCATGCCGCGGCCGAACTCGTCGAGCGCGGCGCCGTGGATCAGGTGCACCGCCAGCCCGAGCGCGACGCCGAGCGCGATCGCCAGCAGCGACAGCGCGCTGGCCAGGCGGCGGCGCAGCAGGCTGGCGAGGAAGAGTCGGCGCAGCGGCACGCTCACCGGGCGCGCCCCCTGGCGCTGCACGGGCGACCGGCCCGCGCTGCGGGAAACGGCACTGCGGCCCGGCTTGCGGGCGCGATCATGTGCGCTCCGTGATGTCGTGCAGGCCGTCGGCGCGCAGTTCCAGCACGCGGTCGGCGCGCGCCGCCGCGCTGCGCGAGTGGGTGACCATGACCCCGGCGGCGCGGCTGTCGCGGATCTGGCCGAGCAGCAGGTCGAGCACCTCGCTCGCCCGCCCCGGGTCGAGGTTGCCGGTGGGCTCGTCGGCCAGCACCAGGTGGGGCCGATGCACCAGCGCACGCGCGATCGCCACGCGCTGCAGCTCGCCCCCGGACAGCTGCTGCGGCGGATCCGTCGCGCGCGCGCCCAGCCCGACGCGGGCGAGCATCTCGCGTGCCCGGCGTGCGGCGTCCGCCTCGGCGGTGCCGAGCAGCCACAGCGGCAGCGCCACGTTCTGCAGCAGGTCCAGGTGCGGGAGGATGTGGAAGGCCTGGAAGACGAAGCCGAAGTGGCTGCGGCGCAGGCGCGCCATGGCGTCGTCGTCGAGGCGCTCGATCGGCGTGTCGCCGACCCGGATCGTGCCGCCATCGATCGCTTCCAGCCCGGCGATGCAGTTGAGCAGGGTCGACTTGCCCGAGCCCGACTCTCCCACGATCGCCACGCACTCCCCCGCCTCCACCCGCAGCGCCAGACCCTCGAACAGCACGCGCGCGGGCGCGCCGGGCAGGATGCGGGTGACGCGGTCGAGCTGCAGCATCGGAAGACCTCGCGAAACGTTGCAGGTTGGGGGCAGGGAGGGCGCCATTGTGTCACCGCCCGCCGCAAAAAGTTCGCACCCGCAGGCACTCGTGCTCTGCGCAGGAGCACTGCCGTGGACCGGGGCGGGCGTCGATCGCCGGCCTCCTGCCTCACGCCCAATCCCGCGCCGCCCCCATGCAGGAGCGCCGGCAGGCGCGAAGGCGGCGTTGGAGATCTTGACGCGCGCCGATCGCTCCACCGCCCGATTCGCGCCTGCCGGCGCTCCTACAGGGCGTGCGGAGGCGCCGGGGCTGAAATCGACGGCGCTAATGGCCGACTGCCCGTTTCCGGCCCGAACTTGCGCCGGTTTCATGTAGGAGCGCCGGCAGCCGCGAATGCGGCGTTGGAGATCTTGACGCGCGCCGATCGCCCCAGCGCCCGATTCGCGCCTGCCGGCGCTCCTGCAGGTGGGTGCGGATATACTGCGGCACCTTGCGGATCCTGCCGCTTCCTTGTCCCCGATGCCCGTCGAGCACTACGAGAACTTCCCTGTCGCCTCCCTGCTGTTGCCGGCGCGCCTGCGCGAACCGGTGGAGGCGATCTATGCGTTCGCGCGCGGGGCCGACGACGTCGCCGACGAGGGCGATGCGCCCGCGGTGGCGCGGCTGGCGCGGCTGCACGACTACCAGCTCGGGCTGGAGGCCTGCGCGCAGGGCCGGCCGGTGGCCGACGCGACGCTGGCGCCGATGTTCGCCCGCCTCGGTGGCGCAATCCGGGCGCACGCCCTGCCGCTGCAGCCTTTTCGCGACCTGCTCGACGCCTTCATGCAGGACGTGGCCAAGACGCGTTACGCCGATTTCGCCGAACTGCGCGACTACTGCCGGCGCTCGGCCGACCCGGTGGGCCGCCTGATGCTGCATCTCTACGGCGCCGCGACCGCCGACAACCTGCGCCGCTCGGACGCGGTCTGCACGAGCCTGCAGCTGATCAACTTCTGGCAGGACGTCGCGGTCGACTGGGAGAAGCGGCGCATCTACCTGCCGCTCGACGAGCTCGCCCGCTTCGGCCTCGACGAGCGCGCGCTCGACGCGCTGGCCCGCGGCGAACGCGGCCCGGGCGAGGACTGGCGCGCGCTGATGGCCTTCGAGGTGCAACGCGCACGCACCATGATGCTCGACGGCGCCCCGCTCGCCCGCGCCCTGCCCGGCCGCGTCGGCTGGGAGCTGCGCCTCGTGGTGCTGGGCGGGCTGCGCATCCTCGAACGCATCGAGGCGGTGGGCTACGATGTCTTTCGCCACCGCCCCGCGCTCGGCCGCGGCGACTGGGCGCGCCTCGCCTGGCGCGCGCTGAACTACGGAAAATTCTGATGAACCCTCACGACTACTGCCAGGACAAGGCCGCCAAGAGCGGCTCGAGCTTCTACTACAGCTTCATGTTCCTGCCCCCCGAGCGCCGTCAGGCGATCACCGCGCTGTACGCCTTCTGCCGCGAGGTGGACGACGTGGTGGACGAGTGCCACGACCTCTCGCTCGCGCAGACCAAGCTCGAGTGGTGGCGGCAGGAGGTCGGGCGCGTCTACGCCGGCACGCCCACGCACCCGGTCGGTCACGCGCTGAAGGACGTCATCAAGGGCTTCCGCCTGCCGCAGGAGCAGTTGTTCGAGATCATCGACGGCATGGCGATGGACCTGTCGCAGACACGCTACCTCGACTTCAAGGGCCTGCAGCTCTACTGCTACCGCGTCGCCAGCGTGGTCGGCCTGCTCGCCGCGGAGATCTTCGGCTACCAGGACCGCCAGACGCTCAAGTACGCGCACGACCTCGGGCTGGCCTTCCAGCTCACCAACATCATCCGCGACGTCGGCGAGGACGCCCGCCGCGGCCGCATCTACCTGCCGATCGAGGACCTGCAGCGCTTCGAGGTGCCCGCCAAGGACCTCCTCGAGGCGCGGTATTCCGACGCCTTCCGCGAGCTGATGGCCTTCCAGGCCGAGCGCGCCGAGAAGTTCTACGACCAGGCCTTCGCCCAGTTGCCCGCGATCGACCGCAAGGCGCAGCGCCCCGGCCTGGTGATGGCGGCGATCTACCGCACCCTGCTGCGCGAGATCGCCGCGGACGGTTTCCTGGTGCTCGACCGCCGCACCTCGCTGACGCCGCTGCGCAAGGTCTGGCTCGCGGGCACGACCTGGTTCCGCGCATGAGCGTGCCGGTCGTCGCCATCATCGGTGCCGGCTACGCCGGGCTCGCCTGCGCGGTCGAGCTCGCGCGCGCCGGGGTGCACGTCACCGTGTTCGAGCGCTCGCACACCATGGGCGGCCGTGCCCGCGTGGTGCACAAGGACCACCACTGGCGGGTGGACAACGGCCAGCACATCCTCATCGGCGCCTACAGCGAGCTCACCCGCCTGCTGCGCCTCACCGGCGTGTCGCCCAAGCAGCTCGCCCACCTGCCGCTCACTCTGCACGTGCCCGGCCGGCTGCACCTGAAGGCGGCGTCGCTGCCCGCGCCCTTTCACCTCGCCGTCGGCCTGCTGCGATCGAAGGGTCTGAGCTGGGCCGACCGCCTGGCGATGCTGCGGCTGATGCGCTGGTTGAAGCGGCACGGCTTCCGCCTGCCCGACGCGGCGATGACGGTCGACGCGCTGCTCGCCGAGACGCGCCAGACGGCAACGCTGTGCCAGCTGATCTGGGAGCCCTTGTGCGTGGCCGCGCTCAACACCCCGGTCGCCGAAGCCTCGGCCCAGGTCTTCGCCAACGTGCTGCGCGACAGCCTCGCCGCGGGCGCCGCCGCGAGCGAGCTGCTGCTGCCGCGCACCGACCTGTCCGAGCTCTTTCCGGTGCCCGCCGCGCGCTACATCGGCGTGCGCCGCGGCAAGCTGCGCACCGGCAACGCGATCGAGGCCATCGAGCGGGTGCCCGGCGGCTACCGCCTCGAGGGCGACCCGGGCAGCCAGCCCTGGCCCCACGTGGTGGTGGCCACGGCGCCCTACCACGCCGGAACGCTGCTCGCCTCCGCCGGCGGGTGCGAGCGCCTGGTGGCGCAGATCGACGCGCTCGAGCACGAGCCGATCGTGTCCGTCTACCTCGCCCTCGGGCGCGGCCAGAAGCTGCCCGAGCCGATGATCGGCCTGGTCTCGGGCAGCACCGCCGGGCCGGCGCAGTGGGTCTTCGACCGCGGCCAGCTGGGCGGGCCGGAGGGTTTGCTCTCTTGTGTGATCAGCGCCCACGGACCGCACGAGGCGCTGGCCCGCGACGAGCTCGTGCTCGCGGTGCACGCCCAGCTCGAACGCCAGCTCGGACGCCGCCTGCCGGCGCCCGAGTGGTCGCAGGTCATCGTCGAGAAGCGCGCCACCTTCGCGTGCCGGCCGGGCATCTTCCGCCCCGGCATCCGCACCCCGCTGCCGGGGCTGTGGCTGGCCGGCGACTATCTGGATTCGGACTACCCCGCGACGCTGGAGTCGGCGGTGCGCTCGGGCGTGGCCTGCGCGACCGCGATCCTTGCGGAGATCGGCCACAAGGCCTGATCACGGCCGCAGATCGACCGGCGGCCTTGTCGCGTCGAGGTCCGGCCGCCGCGGCAAGGCCCTGCCGCACCCTGCCGCTCAGCCTTCGCCGCCCTCCCGCAGGTGGCGCAGGATCGGATCGAGCATCGCCGCGCCCAGGCGCTTGCTGCGCGCGCCGTTCCAGCCCACGTGGCCGTCGGGCAGGATGGCGTTGTCCTTGAAGGGCATCTCCAGCGTCAGCGACACGCAGCCGAAGTGGTTGGCGACCCACTTGCTCGCCAGCGTCAGCAGTTCCTCGCCGAAGCGGCCGGGCTTGTAGCCTTCCTGCGTCTGGAAGTCGGGGCTCACCGCGAGGAAGGTGTCGACGAAGCGCGCCTGTGCGGCCGCTGCCGCGGCGGTGAAGCCGGGCACCTCCTCCGCGGTGGAGAAGAACACGTAGGGCAGCGACTCGTCGCCGTGGATGTCGAGGAAGAGCGCGCAGCCGCTGCGCTCCATCTCGGCACGTACCAGGAAGACCTCGGGGCTGGCTGCGGGATCGGGCTCGCGCCATTCGCGGTTGAGGTTGCGCCCGGCGGCGTTGGTGCGCAGGTTGCCGCGCACGGCGCCGTCCGGGTTCATGTTGGGGACGATGTGCAGCACCGCATGCTCGCGCACCTTGCGCGCGACCGGGTCGGCGTTGTCGAGTACGCGCTCGAGCAGGCCCTCGACGAACCACTCCGCCATGGTCTCGCCGGGGTGCTGGCGGGCGATGATCCACACCGGTACGCGCCCCGGGGCCTCGCGCCCGACCGTCACCAGGTCGATATCGCGCCCGTCGACCGAGCTGCCGAGGTTGCGCACGCGGGCGTAGGGCGAGAGCTCGACGCGCGCGAGCAGGTCGAGATGGCGCTCGTGCGAATAGGGCTCGAAGTAAGCGTAGTACAGGCTGTCGCGCTCGGGCGTGTGCTCGACGACGAGCTGGCCGTCCTCGTAGCGCGTGCCGGCAATGCGGAACCAGTTCTGGCGGTCGTAGGAGGCGACGCAGCGGTAGTCCTTCCAGCCGTCCGGATAGGCCGCGCTCGCGGCGTTCTCGAACACCATGCGCACCGGCTTGCCGGCCGCGCCCATGAGGCGGAAGTGGAACCACTGGTGGAAATCGGCGGCGTTGTCCTTGCGCAGGCGCAGGCGGATGTCGGCCGGATCGTCGAGGCGCACGACCTCGATCGCGCCCGAGTCGAAGGTGGAGCTGATCTTCAGCACGCTCACTCCTCGCGGCGGCGGAAGATCAGGGTGTCGGCGTCGGACGCGTCCGCCGCGAAGGCGTAGCCCTCGGCATCGAAGCCCTGCAGCGCCTCGACCTCGTCGATGCGCTTGCCGATCACGTAACGGCTCATCAGCCCGCGCGCGCGCTTGGCATAGAAGCTGATGATCTTGTAGCGCCCACCCTTCCAGTCCTCGAAGACCGGCGTGACGATGCGGCCCTTCAGCTTCTTCGGCTTCACCGACTTGAAGTACTCGTCAGAGGCGAGGTTCAGCAGCACGCGCTCGCGCCCGGCCTCTTCCTCGCGCGCGAGCAGGCGGTTGAGTTCGTCGGTGATGCGCTCGCCCCAGAACTCGTACAGGTTCTTGCCGCGCGGGTTGGCCAGCCGGGTGCCCATCTCGAGGCGATAGGCCTGCATCAGGTCGAGCGGACGCAGCACACCGTAGAGACCGGAGAGGATGCGCAGGTGGTCCTGCGCCCAGGCCAGCTCGTCCGCGGACAGGCTTCTCGCGTCCAGCCCCTCATAGACATCGCCATTGAAGGCGAGCAGGGCCTGACGCGCGTTGTCGGGGCCGAAGGGGCGCGACCAGCTGGCGTAGCGCGCCACGTTGAGCGTGGACAGTGGATCGGAGAGCGCCATCAGCGCGGCGATCTCGGCGGGCGATTTCTCGCGCAGCACCTCGATCAGCGCCGCGGAGTCGTCGAGGAAGTCGGGCTGGGTGTGTGTGGAGACGGAAACCGGCGTCTCGTAGTCGAGCGCCTTGGCGGGGGAGATGACGAGGATCATGCCTTTGATTCGCTGAGTCGGCGCGAGGCCGGGTGGCAGGATGTTAACGCGAATCGCCCCGCCACAACCCCTTCAGCCCGGCATGACCTCCTCCAGACGTGCGAGCAGCTCGTCGGCGCGCTTGCGGCCGAGGCGCGACTCGGCGATCGATTGCTGCCACTCCATGATCAGCCTGCGCAGCTCGCCGCCGCTCTGGGTGGCGTGGATGCGCTTGACGAGGTCGAGCTTGGCGTAGGGGCCGTGGAAGGTGCGCAGGGTGTTGATCATGAAGTCGCGCGCGAGCGGCAGGCTGGCCGCGTGGCCGGTGTTCGCGCGCGCGACTGGCGCCGGGCTCGTGTGCGTCTCACGCCCGCCGGCCTCGCCCGGGCGTGACGCATCGCCGCGAGGCGCGATGAAGCCCTCGGCTGCGAGCTCGCCGAGCGCGTCCGCGGTGCCGGCGTCGCCGGTGAGGCCGCGCAGGTCCTCGACGCTGCGCTGTCCATCGACCAGGATCAGCAGGCGGCGCGCGCGCAGCCCGAGCCCGTGCGTGCGGTGCGCGATCTCGTCCTGCCCCTTGGGTGTCTTGGCGTACGTTTCCATCCTGCTCCTCTCCGGGCGCGGCCCCCCGTGGTGTCGTCCCCAGGGGGCCGGTACGGATTCTGCCGTGGCCCCGAGGAATGCGGGAAGCATCGGAGAAATCCCGCGTCGGCGTCAAGATGCACCGGCAGGCGGGCAGGGGGTCCTGCCGACACGAGCCGCAAGCTCCAAGGCCCAAGGGCCGATTCGCGGCGGCCGCCGCTCCTACAGGGAAGCATCACGGCTCGGAGGAAGACCAACGCGTCAGGGCTTCGTCGTGGTGCGGCGCTGCCGTGCCTGCTCGAACAGGCACACCGCGGCAGCCGCGGCGACGTTGAGGGATTCGATGCCAGCCGCCATCGGAATGATCACGCAGCGGTCGGCACGCGCGAGCAGGCCCGATGAGAGCCCCTGCCCTTCCGCCCCGAACAGCCAGGCCACCGGGCCGCGCAGGTCGAGCTCGTAGAGTGGGCGGGCGTCGTCGCGCAGGGCGGTGGCCAGGCAGCGACCGCGATAAGGCTCGAGCCGGGCGAGCAGATCGCACCCCTCCTCGATGCGAACGACGAACTGCGCGCCCATGCCGGCACGCAGCGCGCGCGGCGACCAGGCCTGCGCGCAGCCTTCGCCAAGCAGCGCGTTGCGGATTCCGGCGGCGGCGGCCGTACGCAGCAGGCTACCGAGGTTGCCGGGGTCCTGCACGCCATCGAGCACGATCAGGCTGGCCTCGCCGAGGTCGCCGGGCGCGCTCGCCGGCATGGCGATGGTGGCCAGCAGGCCCGCGGGGCTTTCGACCGGGCTGAGATGCGCAAACAAGGCGTCCCCCAGCCGATAGCGCGGCACCTCGGCAGGCGCCGCCGCGAGCAGGCGGCGATGCTCCTCGCGCAGCAGGCCGGTCTCCGACACCACCAGCGCGCGCAGCGGGACGCCTGCGGCGAGCGCGGCCTCGACCAGGTGCGCGCCATCGAGCACGGTCTCGTCGAGCTTGCGGCGCTCGCGCGCCGAGTGGGCGAGCGCGTGCAGGCGCTTGACGAAGGGGTTGTCGCGCGAGGCCAGCGGCTTGAGCTGCGGCTCAGTCATCCCGGCGCTCGAGCAGCTTCTTCACCGGCGCGAAGCTGCGGCGGTGGAAGGCCTGCACGCCGTGCTCCGCGAGCGCGGCGAGGTGGGCCGCGGTCGGGTAGCCCTTGTGCACGGCCAGCCCGTACTGCGGCCAGCGCGCGTCGAGTTCGCGCATGGCGGCGTCGCGGGCGGTCTTGGCGAGGATGGAGGCGGCCGAGATCGAGGGCTCGGTGGCGTCGCCCTTGACGATCGCGCGCGCCGGATACGGCAGCGTGGGGCAGCGGTTGCCGTCGATGCGCACCTCGGCAGGCGCAGTGCCGAGCGCCATCACCGCACGCTGCATGGCCAGCATGGTGGCGTGCAGGATGTTGAGGCGGTCGATCTCCTCGACGCTCGCCTCGGCAACCGCCCAGGCCAGCGCGCGCTCGCGGATCAGCGGCGCGAGACGCTCGCGTGCGGCTTCGCTCAGCTTCTTGGAGTCGGCGAGGCCGTCGATCGGGCGCGCGGGATCGAGGATCACCGCGGCGGCGACCACCGGCCCGCACAGCGGTCCGCGCCCCGCCTCGTCCACCCCGCAGACCAGGCCCGAGGCCGGCAGCGCCGGCGCGAACAGGTCGCCAGTCATCCAGCCGCCCTCGCCTTGTCCAGGTAGGGCAGGATCGCCTCCGCGGCCCGCCGCGCCGTGTCCTGGCGGAGGGTGTGATGCAGCGCGGTGAAGCGCGCCTCGACCGCGGCGCGGCGCGCGTCGTCGGCAAACCAGTCGTCGATCGCGGCGGCGAGGTGTTCGGGGTCGGCCTCGTCCTGCAGCAGCTCGGGCACCACGGTCTCGCCGCACAGGATGTTGGGCAGCCCCACCCAGGGCAGGTAGGCCATACGCTTCATGAGGCGGTACTGCCACTTGCCGATGCGGTAGGTGATCACCATCGGGCGCTTGAGCAGCGCCGCTTCCAGGCTCGCCGTGCCGCTCGCCACCAACACCACGTCGGCGGCGGTCATGGCTTCGACTGCGTGGCCGAACAGCATGCGGATCGGCAGCTCGCCCGCATCCTGTCGGTGCAGCGCCTCCTCGAAGAGCTGGCGCGTCTCGCGTGTGGCGAGCGGCACCAGAAAGAGGCGCTCCGGATCACGCTCGTGCAGGATCTTCGCGGTGCCGATGAAGATGTCGGCCAGGTTGCGCACTTCGGACTGCCGGCTGCCCGGCAGCATCGCCACCACGCGGCGCTCGGCCGCTATGCCGAGGCGTTCGCGCGCCTCGGCACGATCGGGTTCGAGCGGGAATTCGTCGGCGAGCGGGTGGCCGACGTAGCTCACCGGCACGCCGGCGCGCTCGTAAAGCTCGGGCTCGAAGGGGAACAGGCACAGCATGTGCGACACCGAGCGCGCGATGCGCTTGATCCGCCCGCCCCGCCAGGCCCAGATCGACGGGCCGACGAAGTGGATCGCGGGGATGCCGGCGTCGCGCACCTTGCCCTCGAGCCACAGGTTGAAGTCGGGCGCATCCACACCGATGAAGGCGTCGGGGCGCTCGGCGCGGATCTGCCCGAGCAGGTCGCGGCGGATGCCGGAGAGCTCGCGGTAGCGCTTGAGCGCGTCGACGTAGCCATGCACCGCGAGCAGCTCGCAGGGCCAGCGCACCTCGAAGCCTTCGGCCTGCATCTTCGGCCCGCCGATGCCGAAGAACTCGGCGTCGGGCAGGTGGCGGCGCAGCGCGCGGATCAGGTGGCTCGCGAGCAGGTCGCCGGAGGTCTCCCCGGCGACCATGGCGATGCGGACCTTCATGTCCTGGGAAACGCCATCCGCGTCATGCTCAGCGCACGATGCCGCGACCGGAGTCGGCGATGAACTCGGCGAAGGCGGCGACCTCGGCCTGTTCGGCGGCGATCTCGGCGACGCGCTGGCGCGCCTCGTCGAGGCTCAGCCCGGCGCGGTAGAGGGCGCGGTAGGCGCGCTTGATGGCGGCGATGCCTTCGGTCGAATAGCCCCGGCGCTTGAGGCCTTCGCTGTTGATGCCGTGCGGCTTGGCCGGGTTGCCCGCGACGGTCACGAAGGGAGGGAGATCCTGCAGCAGGACGGTGCCGACGCCGCAGAAGCTGTGCGCGCCGACGCGGCAGAACTGATGCACGCCGGTGAAGCCGCCGAGGATCGCCCAGTCGCCCACATGGACGTGACCGGCGAGCGTGGCGTTGTTGGCGAAGATGGTGTGGTCGCCGACCTGGCAGTCGTGCGCGATGTGCACATAGGCCATGATCCAGTTGTCGTTGCCGACGCGGGTGACGTGCGCGTCCTGGCTGGTGCCGACGTTGAACGAGCAGAACTCGCGGATCGTGTTGCGGTCGCCGATCTCGAGCCGGGTGGGCTCGGCGTCGTACTTCTTGTCCTGCGGGCTGGCGCCGATCGAGCAGAACTGGAAGATCTCGTTGTCGCGGCCGATGCGGGTGTGGCCCTCGACCACGACGTGCGGGCCGATGCGCGTGCCGTCGCCGATCTCGACGTGCTCGCCGATCAGCGAATAGGCCCCGACGCTGACGTTGGCGCCGAGCTTCGCACCCGGATGGACGATGGCGGTGGGATGGATCATAGGGTCTTGATCGCGCACATGAGGTCGGCTTCGGCCGCGAGCTCGCCATCGACGCTGGCGCGCGCCTTGTACTTGTAGATGTTGCGCTTGGCGTGGGTGATCTCGACGTCGAAGATCAGCTGGTCGCCCGGCACCACCGGCCGCTTGAAGCGCGCGTTGTCGATGCCGGCGAAGTACACCACCGAGTTGTCGTCGGGCTTCACCCCGGTGCTCTTGAACGAAAGCAGCGCGGCGGCCTGCGCCATGGCCTCGATGATCAGCACGCCCGGCATCACCGGGTGGTGCGGAAAGTGTCCCGGGAAGAAGGGCTCGTTCATGGTCACGTTCTTCAGGCCGCGCGCACGCACGCCCGGCTCGATCTCCAGCATGCGGTCGACGAGCAGGAAGGGGTAGCGGTGCGGCAGGTACTGCAGGATTTCCTTGATGTCCATGATGGCTCAGCCCTGCGAGCGGTCGTCGGGACCGTCGCTGTGTTGTTCGAGTTGGCGGACGCGCCTGGCGAGCGCGTCGAGGTGGCGCAGGTGGGAGAAGTTCTTCACCCAGTCGCCATGGGTCTGCAGCGGCAGATTGCTGGTGTAGACGCCAGGCTTGGTGATCGACTTGGCGACCAGCGTCCACGCCGAGACCACGACGTCGTCGGCGATGCTCAGATGCCCGGAGATGCCGGCCTGGCCGCCGATCATGCAGCGCGCGCCGATGCGTGCGCTGCCTGCGACCCCGGCGCATCCCGCCATGATGGTGTGCTCGCCCACGTGCACGTTGTGGGCGATCTGGATGAGGTTGTCGAGCTTGACGCCGTCGCCGATCACGGTGTCGTCGAGCGCACCACGGTCCACCGTGGTGTTGGCGCCGATCTCGACGTCGTTGCCGAGGACCACGCGGCCGGTCTGCGGGATCTTGACCCAGGCGCCGGACTTCTCGCGCGCGAAGCCGAAGCCGTCGGCGCCGATGACCACGCCCGAGTGCAGGATGCAGTCCTCGCCGATCAGGCAATCGTGATAGACGGTGACGTTGGCGTAGAGCCGCGTGCCGCGGCCGATGCGGGTGCCGCGTCCGACGTGGCAGTTGGGGCCGATCACCACGTCCTCGCCGACCACCACGTCTTCCTCGATCGAGGCGCCCGAACCGACCTGCACGCTGGAAGGGAGCGTGCTCGCGACTGCGGCGGTCGGATGGATGCCGGGCCGCACGGCGGGCGGGGGATTGAACAGCTGCGCGACGCGGGCGAAGTACAGGTAGGGGTCGGCGCTCAGGATCAGGTTGCGGCCGGCAAGCGCCTCGCGCAGGTCGGGCGTGACGATGAGCGCGCTCGCGGCACACTCGCCGACCTGCGACAGGTATTTGCGATTGGCGAGGAAGGCGAGGTCGCCGTCCCTCGCCGTATCCAGCGGCGCGACGCGGCCGACCGCGACGCTGCCGTCTCCCGCGATCTCGCCGCCCAGGCGATCGACCAGCTCTTGCAGTCGGAACATCGGGCGGCCGGTCTTACTTGGCGTCGGACAGGGTCTTGATGACCTTGTCGGTGATGTCGATGCGCGGGTTCGCGTACACCGCTTCCTGGAAGATGATGTCGTAGTTTTCCTGCTCGGCGATCTCCTTCACCGAGCGGTTGGCCTTGTCGAGCACCGACGCGAGTTCCTCGTTGCGGCGCTGGTTGAGGTCCTCGCGGAACTCGCGCTGCTTGCGCTGGAAGTCGCGGTTGAGCTCGTTGAACGAACGCTCCTTGTTGCGGCGGTCGCTGTCGCCCATGGTCGGGCCGTTACGCTCGAGGTCTTCCTGCATCGACTTGAGGTCGCGAGCGATGCGCTGCAACTCCTGGTCGCGCTTCTCGAATTCCTTCTCCAGGCGCTGCTGGGCGCGCACGGCGGGCGCCGCCTCGCGCATCACGCGATCGGAGTTGACGAAGCCGATCTTGGTCTCGGCGAACGCGGTGTGGGAGAGGCCGAGCAGAGCGACTGCGACCAGGGAGAGGGTACGGACTTTCAATTATGCCTCCGGATGAAACTGGGTTGCCGGCAGATCAGAACACGCTGCCGAGCTGGAACTGGAACCGCTGGACCTCGTCGTTTTCTTCCTTCTTGAGCGGATGACCGAAGCTGAACTTCAGCGGGCCGATCGGCGAGCTCCAGGAGAACGCGAGGCCGGTACTGTAGCGCAGGTCACCGAACCGTACATCCTGCTCGACGAAGCTTCCACCCCCGAGCGGAACCTCGTCCTCGCCCCACACGTAACCCGCATCGAAGAAGGCCGAGATGCGGAAGGAGCGGTCCTTGCCAGCCCCGGGCATCGGGAAGAAGAACTCGGCATTGCCGACCACCTTGCGGGTGCCCCCGGTGGAAGTGATGTCGCCGTCGGTATCCTGATACTTGGGTCCGACCGAGCCCTGGTCGAAGCCGCGCACCGAACCGATGCCGCCGACGTAGTAGTTCTTGTAGAACGGGACTTCCTTGCCGCCGAAACCCTTGGCGTAGCCCACATCGGCATTGAGCATGAGCGCATAGTCGGAACCGATCGGGAACCAGTGCTGATACTGATAGCCGAGCTTGCCGTAGCGCAGGTCGCCGACCGGAACAGTGACCTCACCGTACAGGCGCTGATACACCCCGCTGCGCGGGTAGACGAAGCTGTCGCGACCGTCGCGCGACCAGCCCACGGTGAGGACCAGGCTGTCGACCGTGCACTCGCCCACGCCGCTGACGTTGTCCAGGCCGTTCTCGCGACAGAAATCCTTGTACAGCAGCGGGCTGAGGTTGTAGGTGGTGATCTCGGTGCGATCGGCGGTAAGGCCGAAATTGACCTGGTCGTCCTCGGCGATCGGCCAGCCGAGGCGGATGCCTGCGCCGGTCGACACGGTCTTGTACGGCGACACCGAGTCGAGCTCGTCGGCGTCATAGGTGCGGTGGTAGAGATCCCAGCCCAGGCTGACACCGTCGACCGTGTAGTACGGGTTGGTGAAGGACAGCGCGAGCGTGCGGCTGGACTCGCTGGTGTTGAGGCCGAGCGTCAGTGCGTTGCCGCTGCCGAACAGGTTTTGCTGCGCGATCGAGGCCGACAGCACGATGTTCTCCGAGCTGGAAAAACCCGCACCCAGCATCAGGTTGCCGGTGGGACGCTCCTTGACGGAAAAGTTGACGTCGACCTGGTCGGTGGTCCCCGGGACCGCCGGCGTTTCGACGGTCACCTCGTCGAAGAAGCCAAGGCGGTCAATGCGCGTGCGCGAACGATTGATCGCTTCCGCGTCGTACCAGCCGCCCTCCATCTGGCGCATCTCGCGACGCACGACCTCGTCGCGCGTCTTGGTGTTGCCACCGACGTTGATGCGGCGCACATACACCCTTCGACCCGGATCGACAAAGACCGTGAAGGCGACCTCGCGCTTGACCTTGTCGACTTCGGGGGCGGCATTGACGTTGGCGAAGGCGTAACCCTCGTTGCCGAGGCGGTCGGTGATCGCCTTGGTGGTCTCGGTGAGACGCTCGCGCGAGAAGGTCTCGCCGGGACGGATCTTCGTCAGCGCCTGATATTCGGATTCGGGCAGGATGAGATCACCGGTGAAGCGCACGCCGCTCACCGTGTACTTCTCGCCCTCGGTGATGTTCACCGTGATGTAGATGTCCTGCTTGTCAGGCGTGATCGACACCTGCGTGGAGTCGATGTTGAAGTCGAGATAGCCCTGGTTCAGGTAGAAGGAGCGCAGGGTCTCGAGGTCCGCCGACAACTTCTGGCGGGAGTACTGGTCGTTCTTGGTGTACCAGGTCAGCCAGCCGGGCGTGGTCAACTGCATCTCGTCGAGAAGGTCGTCCTCCTCGAAGGTCTTCGCTCCCACGATCCGGATCTGGCGGATCTTGGCCACGCCGCCCTCGTCGACCTTGAAGTTGATGCCGACGCGGTTGCGCTCGAGCGGGGTGACGGTGGTGGTGACCGTGGCGGCGTACTTGCCGCGCGACAGGTACTGGCGCTTGAGCTCCTGCTCCGCGCGTTCGAGCAGCGAACGATCGAAGATGCGAGACTCGGCGAGGCCGACCTCGCGCAGCCCCTTCTCGAGCGCATCCTTGTCGAATTCCTTGACGCCGTCGAAGGTGATGTCGGCGATCGCCGCGCGCTCGTCCACCACCACGACGATGACCTCGCCTTCGGTCTCGATGCGCACATCGCTGAAGAAGCCGGTGGCGAACAGCGCGCGGATGGCGTCGGCGGCCTGCGCCTCGGTGAAGGTCTCGCCGACGCGGACCGGCAGGTAGTTGAAGACGGTGCCCGCCTCCGTGCGCTGGATGCCCTCGACGCGGATGTCCTTGACCACGAAGGGATCGAAGGCGAGGGCCGGCGACGCGGCAAAAAGGGCCACCAGGAGCCCGGGCAGGAGCTTGCGATTCATGCGGGAGTTCAGCCGGAAATGAGACGGTTCAGGTCGTTGTAGAAGGCGAATGCCATCATCATCACCAGGAGGGCGAGGCCGATCTGCTGACCGACCTCCATGACGCGCTCCGGGATCGGACCGCCCTTGATGATTTCGATCGTATAGTACAACAAGTGCCCCCCATCCAGAACCGGGATGGGCAGCAGGTTCAGGACCCCCAGGCTGATGCTGATGAGGGCCACGAACTTGAGGTAATGCGTCCATCCCAGCTGGGCGGTCTGGCCCGCGTAATCCGCGATGGTGACCGGTCCCGAGAGGTTCTTCCACGACACCTCGCCGGTGAGCATGCGGCCGATCATCTTGAGGCTGAGCACACTCGTCTCCCAGGTCTGCTGGACCGCGCGCGACAGCCCTTCGAGCACGCCGTAGCGCACTTCGCCGAACATCGCGATACCGCCCGCTGCGGCCTCGGCCACGCCGACGCCGATGCGGCCGATCTGCGCCCCACCCTCCTCGGCCGCCTCCGGGGTGATCACCAGCTTCACGGCCTCGCCGCCACGCTCGACCTCGAAGTCGAGCGCCCGCCCCGGCGCCTCGCGCACCAGTCGCACCAGATCGCTCCAGGCCACGACCGGCGTGCCCGCGATCGCCAGCACGCGATCCCCGTCCTGCAGTCCCGCCCGCTCGGCCGCGCTCCCATCCGCGACCCGGCCGATCACCGCCGGGATCGCGGGACGCCACGGGCGCAGGCCGAGGCGCGCGATGAGGTCGGTGCCACCCTCGTCGATCGCCACCCCGGAGAGATCCAGGCGGCGGAACGCCTCGACGTCCTCGAGGGTGCGCACGCGCAGCATCACCTCGCGGCTGTCGAGCGCGTGGCGCAGCAGTACCCAGCGCAGGTCCTGCCAGCTGCGCACCGGCTCCTCATCCACCGCCACCACGAGGTCACCCTCGCGCACGCCCGCCGCCTGGGCGATCGCCGGGGTGTCGGACAGCGTCACGCGCGGCTTGAGCTCCTCGGTGCCCGCGACGAAGAGCCCCCAGTAGAGTGCGATCGCGAGCAGGAAGTTGGCCAGCGGGCCGGCAGCGACGATCGCGAAGCGGCGATACACGCTCTGTCGGTTGAAGGCGCGGTGCAGTTCGGGCGCTGCCACCGGCGCCTCGCGCTCGTCGAGCATCTTGACGTAGCCGCCGAGCGGAAACGCGGCGAGCACCCACTCGGTGCCGTCGCGGCCCGCGGTGCGCCGCAGCAACGGCTTTCCGAAGCCGATCGAGAAGCGCAGCACCTTGACCCCGCACCAGCGCGCCACCAGGTAATGACCGAGCTCGTGGACGAGGATGAGCAGGCCGAGCGCAAGGGCGAACGGAATCAGGTAGTCGAAGAGGGTCATCGGTTTTTTCGAAGTCGGGAGATCTCGTCCCGCGCGAGTTCGCGGGCGTGCGCGTCGGCGGACAACACCGCCTCCAGCGAATCGACCGCGCCCGGCCGGCTGCGTTCCAGACTCGCCGCGATCACCGCGGCGATGTCGAGGAAGCCGATGCGATGATCGAGGAAGGCAGCGACGGCCTCCTCGTTGGCGGCATTGAGCACTGCGGGGGCTGTCCCGCCTGCGCGCAGCGCATCGAAGGCCAGTTTCAGGCAGGGGAAACGGCCGAAGTCCGGACGCTCGAAATCGAGGCGGGCGATCTCGAACAGGTCGAGCGGACGCACGCCGGCATCGATGCGCTCGGGCCAGGCCATGGCGTTGGCGATCGGGGTGCGCATGTCGGGGTTGCCGAGCTGGGCGATCACCGAGCCGTCGGCATAGTCGACCATCGAGTGGATCACGCTCTGCGGATGCACGACCACCTCGATCATCTCCGCCGGCGCGCCGAACAGCCAGTGCGCCTCGATGACCTCGAGGCCCTTGTTCATCATGGTGGCGGAGTCTACCGAGATCTTGCGCCCCATGACCCAGTTGGGATGGGCACAGGCCTGCTCGGGGGTGACGTCGGCGAGCGCCTCGATCGGCGCGCTGCGGAAGGGGCCACCGGAGGCCGTCAGCAACACCCTGCGCACCCCGGCTCTCGCCGGCTGCCGTCCGTAGTCGGCGGGCAGAGCCTGGAAGATGGCGTTGTGTTCGCTGTCGATCGGCAGTAGCACCGCACCGCTCGCGGCCACGGCGTCGATCAGCAGCTGCCCGGACAGCACCAGGGCCTCCTTGTTGGCGAGCAGGACCTTCTTGCCGGCGCGCGCCGCGGCCAGGGTCGGGCGCAGCCCGGCGGCACCGACGATCGCGGCCATCACCATGTCCACCACCTCGGCGGCGGCGACGCGCTCGAGCGCCTCTTCACCGCACAGCACCTCGGTGTCACTGCCCGCTGCGCGCAAGCCGGCGCGCAGGAGCTCGGCCGCGGCCGCGTCGCCCAACACCGCAAAGCGCGGCGAGAAGCGCAGGCACTGATCGAGCAGCTTGTCGCCCTGGCGCTGCGCGCTGAGCGCGAACACCTCGAAGCGGTCGGGATGGCGGGCGACGACATCGAGCGTGCTTTGGCCGATCGATCCGGTCGCGCCCAGGACAGTGAGGCGCTGGGGTGCGGGGTCAGGCATGGGGAGAATCCGTTACGGAGGAAACACGGCCGCAGCCGCGGAGGATCAGCGCGCGAGCCAGACCGCGCCGAGCGCCACGAGCGGGAGCGTGGACGTGAGGCTGTCGATGCGGTCGAGGATGCCGCCGTGGCCGGGCAGGATGCTGCCGCTGTCCTTGAGCCCGGCCTGGCGCTTGAGCAGGGACTCGAAGAGATCGCCAACGATGCTCACTGCAGTCCATGCCAACAGCACACCGGCAATCACCGCAACGCCACCCTGCAGCTCGGCGCCACGCATCGCCAGCATGCCGAAGCCGAACACCAGCACCGCGACCGCGGCCCCGGCAGCGCCCTCCCAGGTCTTGCCGGGGCTGATCGAGGGCGCCAGCTTGTGGCGGCCGAATGCACGCCCGCTGAAGTAGGCGGCAATGTCGGCCACCCAGACGACGGCCATCGTGCCGAGCAGCACCCAGGGGCCCATGGTGCGCAACTGCATCATCGCCAGTGCGGTCGGCACGAGGACGATGAAGCCCACCAGCGAGGCCAGCATCGGGTTGGACAAGGCCCACTTGCCGCGCAGCCACAGCGGCACGACGAAGATCCAGAACAAGCCGCTGAAGACATAGAGCGGCACCAAGGCCCCGGCACCGCCGAGCTGGCCGCTGCCCAGCCCTGCGCTCCAGCCCAGGAGCGCGCATGCGGCGGTGAAGGCGACCGCGGTTGACACGCGCAGCCCGTGATCGAAGCGGGCTAGCGCCCCCCACTCCCACGCAGCGGCGCCGCACAAGGCGGCGCAGACCACCAGCCAGAGCGAAGCGGGCAGCAGGAACACCGCACCGAGCAGACCAAACAGCAGCACGATGGCGGTCAGGACGCGATCCTTGAGCATGGCGCCCCTACTCCCCGGCGTCTGCCTTGAGTTGCTCGCTGGTGCGCCCGAAGCGTCGCTCCCGCGCCTGATAGGAGCCAATGGCCTTGCCCAGCGCCTCGTCGTCGAAGTCTGGCCAAAGCACGTCGGTGAAATAGAGCTCGGTATAGGCGAGCTGCCAGAGCAGGAAGTTGCTGATGCGCTTCTCGCCACCGGTGCGGATGAAGAGGTCGGGCTCGGGCGCAAAGCTCATCGACAGCTCGGCCGCGAGCTCCTCCTCGGTGAATCGCTCCAGGCGTCCAGGCTCGCGCGCCATCAGGCGCGACATGGCGTCGAGGATGTCCCAGCGCCCGCCGTAGTTTGCCGCCACGGTGAAGTTGAGCCCGCCGTTGCCTGCAGTGAGTGCCTCGGCCTCGCGGATCATGTCCACCAGGCGGCCATCGAAGCGGGAGAGATCGCCGATCACGCGGAAACGCATGTCGTTGTCGTGCATGCGGCGGATCTCCTTTTGCAGCGACTTCAGGAAGAGCTGCATCAGGAACGAGACTTCGTCCTGCGGCCGGCGCCAGTTCTCGGAACTGAACGCAAACACGGTGAGGTATTCCACCCCACGATCGACGCAGCCGCGCACCGTGGCGCGCAGCGCCTCCACACCCCGCGCATGACCGGCGACACGCGGCAGCATGCGCTTGCGCGCCCAGCGCCCATTGCCGTCCATGATCACGGCGATGTGCTGCGGCACCTGCGAGACGTCGGGAATGTCGCGGGTGGAACTCCTGAACAGTCCTCCGATCATGCTCCGCCTCCTGTCGTGCCCGTTGACGATACAGCCGATCCGCGCACGCGGATCAGATCTGCATCAGTTCCTGCTCTTTCTGGGCGAGCAGCTTGTCGATCTCGGCCACATAGCGATCGGTGAGCTTCTGGATCTCGTCCTCGCCACGACGCTCGTCGTCCTCGGAGATCTCCTTGTCCTTGACCGCGTCCTTGAGCTGCTGATTGGCGTCGCGGCGCAGGTTGCGGATCGCCACCTTGGCGGTCTCGCCCTCGTGGCGCACCACCTTGGTGAGGTCGCGGCGGCGCTCCTCGGTCAGCGCGGGCATCGGCACGCGCAGCAGTTCGCCCATGTTGGCGGGGTTGAGGCCGAGGTCGCTGTCGCGGATCGCGCGCTCGACCTTGCCGAGCATCGGCTTCTCCCAGGTCTGCACGCCGATGGTACGGGCGTCGATCAGCGTGATGTTGGCGACCTGGTTCACCGGCACCATCGAGCCGTAGTACTCAACCATGACGTGGTCGAGCAGGCCGGTGTGGGCGCGGCCGGTACGCACCTTGGCGAGGTCGGTCTTGAGCGCCTCGACCGACTTCTGCATCTTCTGCTCGATGTTCTTCTTGAGTTCGGAAATCATGCAAGCCCTCTCCGGAGGTCAGGAATGGACCAGCGTGCCTTCATCCTCACCCATCACCACGCGCTTGAGCGCGCCGGGCTTGAAGATCGAGAACACGTTGATCGGGAGCTTCTGGTCGCGGCACAGCGCGAACGCGGTCGAGTCGAGCACCTGCAGGTTGCGCCCGATCGCCTCGTCGAAGCTGATGCGATGGTAGCGCTGCGCCTGCGGATCCTTCTTCGGATCGGCAGTATAGACGCCGTCCACCTTCGTCGCCTTGAGCACGATCTGCGCGCCGATCTCGGCGCCACGCAGTGCGGCGGCGGTGTCGGTGGTGAAGAAGGGGTTGCCGGTGCCGGCGGCGAAGATGACCACGCGGCCTTCCTCGAGGTGACGGATCGCGCGCCCGCGGATGTAGGGCTCGACCACCTGGTCGATGCGCAGCGCCGACTGCACGCGCGCCTCGAGGTCCATCCGGCGCATCGCGTCGGCGAGCGCCATCGCGTTCATCACCGTGGCCAGCATGCCCATGTAGTCGGCGGTGGCGCGGTCCATGCCGGAGGCCGCGCCCTTCATGCCGCGGAAGATGTTGCCGCCGCCGATCACCACACCGACCTGGACGCCGAGACGGGTGATCTCGGCAACCTCGGAGACGATGCGGCTGACGACCTCCTCGTTGATGCCGTAGGCGTCGTCGCCCATCAGGGCTTCGCCGGAGAGCTTGAGCAGGATGCGCTTGTAGGCGGCGGACACGTTCATCTCCTTACTTCTTGGCGGCAGCGGCGGCCTGCTCGGCGACCTCGGCGGCGAAGTCGGTGACCTTCTTCTCGATGCCTTCACCGACGATGTACAGCGTGAAGCTGGCGACCGAGGCGCCCTTGGCCTTGAGCAGCTGCTCGATGGTCTGCTTGCCGTCCTCGGCCTTCACGAAGACCTGGGCCAGCAGGGTCACTTCCTTGAGGAACTTCTGCACGGTGCCGTCGGCGATCTTCTCCAGCATCGCTTCGGGCTTGTTGTCGGCGCGGGCCTTCTCGATCGCGATGCGACGCTCGGCGTCGATCAGGTCCTGCGACACGCCCGAAGCGTCGAGCGCCTTCGGCTTGGACGCGGCGATGTGCATCGCGATGTCCTTGCCGAGCTGCTCGTCGCCACCGACCACGTCCAGCAGCACGCCGATCTTGGCGCCGCCGTGGATGTAGGAGAACAGCTTGCCCTTGGCTTCGACGCGGGCGAAGCGGCGGATCGACATGTTCTCGCCGATCTTGCCGACCAGAGCGGTGCGGGTCGACTCGACGGTGCCCTCGCCCAGCGGCAGCGCCGACAGGGCGGCGACGTCGGCCGGGTTCTTGGCGGAGACGAGGCCGGCGCAGTTCTGCACCAGCGCCAGGAAGTCGTCGTTCTTGGCGACGAAGTCGGTCTCGCAGTTGACCTCGATGATCGAGCCGAGCTTGCCGTCGGCGGAGATGTCGATGCCGACCACGCCTTCGGCGGCGATGCGGGCCGCGGCCTTGGAGGCCTTGTTGCCGAGCTTGACGCGCAGGATCTCTTCGGCCTTGCCCATGTCGCCAGCAGCTTCGGCCAGCGCCTTCTTGCACTCCATCATCGGCGCGTCGGTCTTCTCGCGCAGTTCCTTGACCATGCTTGCGGTGATTTCCGCCATGCTAGCTCCTGAATAGGTTCGGTTTGACGTTCGAAACGCGGATGCCGCGCCGCGCACCGGAGGGCCATCGGCGCGACATCATGAATTGTGCGGGGCGCACATTGCGGGATTCGCAGGCGCCACCCGGATTGCAAAAGGGGCCCCGCGGGCCCCCTTCGCTGAGGATCAGGCCTGTTCCTGCGAGCCTTCTTCCTCGACCTCGACGAACTCGTCGCCGCCGGCGTCGACGATCTCCTGCAGCACCTGGCTGCGGCCCTGCAGCACGGCATCGGCCACGCCACGGGCGTAGAGGCGGATCGCGCGCGAGGAGTCGTCGTTACCCGGGATCAGGTAGTCCACGCCCTCGGGCGAGTGGTTGGTGTCGACCACGGCCACGACCGGAATGCCGAGCTTCTGGGCTTCGGTGATGGCGATCTTGTGATAGCCGACGTCGATGACGAACAGCGCGTCGGGCAGGCCGCCCATGTCCTTGATGCCGCCGATCGACTTCTGCAGCTTCTCGAGCTCGCGACGCACGGTCAGCGCCTCGCGCTTGGACAGGCGCTCGATCGAGCCGTCTTCCATCATCGCCTCGACTTCCTTGAGGCGCTTGATCGACTGCTTGACCGTCTTGAAGTTGGTCAGCATGCCGCCGAGCCAGCGCTCGTCGACATAGGGCATGCCGGCGCGCTGGGCTTCCTCGGCGATGATCTCGCGCGCCTGGCGCTTGGTGCTGACGAACATGATGTTGCCGCGGTTCGCGGCGAGCTTGCGCACGAACTCCATGGCCTCGTTGTACTTCGCCATCGTCTTCTCGAGGTTGACGATGTGGATCTTGTTGCGCTGGCCGAAGATGTAGGGGGCCATGCGCGGATTCCAGAAGCGGGTCTGGTGGCCGAAGTGGACGCCGGCTTCCAGCATCTGACGCATCGTGACGGACATGTGTTGCTCCAAACTGTACAAGGGTTGAACCTCCGCCCCGCGGACGGGCGGCCGGAAAACCGGACCGACCCGTTGCCCACCGGGATTCGCGCGACCCCGCCCGGACGATGCCGGGACGCTGGAGGTCGGGCGAGCCCCCGGAAGGACCCTGTGCCGCAAGGCGTGCGGATTTTGCCTGCACCTGCAGACAAGCCCGCGATCTTATCACGCGATCCGCATCGCGCTCAAGGTTGCAGCGGAGCGAAGCAGCGACAGGGCCAGGCCGGGAAGGTGCGGGCCACGGCGATGGCGAAGGCATCGCGTCGCCTCCCTGTGGTGCGCATCCCGGGTTTGCTGCAGCGCGACGCTTGCGATAGCCTTCCCGCTTTACCGCCCCGACGCAGAACACACAAAAATGAGCATTGTCATCAAGACCCCGGAAGAGATCGAGAAGATGCGCGTGGCCTGCCGGCTCGCCGCCGAAGTGCTCGACTACATCGAGCCCTTCGTCGTCCCCGGCGTCACCACCGGCGAACTCGACCGCCTGTGCCACGACTACATGGTGAACGTGCAGGACACCATTCCCGCCCCGCTCGACTATGCGCCGCCCGGCTACACGCCCTACCCCAAGTCGATCTGCACCTCGGTGAACCATCAGGTATGCCACGGCGTGCCCGGCGAGAAGGCGCTCAAGAAAGGCGACATCGTCAACCTCGACATCACCGTGATCAAGGACGGCTTCCACGGCGACACCAGCCGCATGTTCCTGGTCGGCGGCGAGTCCGCCTGCAGCATCGTCGCCCGGCGCCTGACGCGCATCACCTACGAGTGCATGTGGCTGGGCATCGCCGCGGTCCGGCCCGGCGGCCGCCTCGGCGACATCGGCGCGGCGATCCAGAAGCACGCCGAAGGCAACGGCTTCTCGGTGGTGCGCGAGTTCTGCGGCCACGGCATCGGGCGCAAGTTCCACGAGGAACCGCAGGTGCTGCACTACGGCAAGGCCGGCACCGGCCCCACGCTCGAGCCGGGCATGATCTTCACCATCGAGCCGATGATCAACGCCGGCAAGGCGGCGATCTCCGAGCTGCCCGACGGCTGGACCATCGTCACCAAGGACCGCAGCCTGTCGGCGCAGTGGGAACACACGGTGGTGATCACCGACACCGGGGTCGAGGTGCTCACCCTCTCCGCCAAGTGCCCGCCGCCGCCCGAGCTCGTCGCCGCCCGCTTCGCCACGACGGGCTGAGGAAACCCGACCCAGGCCCGCGCATGAACGACGCCCTCACCGAAGAACTGCACACCCTTGCCGCCACGGCTCGCCAACGCCTCGTCGAGGGCACGGCGCAGCTGCGCGAGGCCTATCAGGCGCGGCCGCAGACCTCCAGCCTGCTCAAGGGCCGCGCCCGCCTGGTCGATCAGGAACTCGTCCGCCTGTGGGCGGCGTGTGCGATGCCCGCCTCCGCGGCGCTGGTGGCGGTGGGCGGCTATGGCCGCGGGGAGCTCTTCCCGGCCTCGGACGTCGATCTGCTCGTGCTGCTCTCCGCTCCGCCCGACGAGGCGCTGAGGGCGCGCCTGTCGGCGCTCGTCGGCGCGCTGTGGGATTGCGGACTCGAGGTCGGGCACGCGGTACGCACGGTGGACGAGTGCATGGTCGCCGCCGCCGACGACATCACCGTGCAGACCAACCTGCTCGAGGCGCGCCTGCTCGCCGGCAACGCGGCACTGTTCGCCGAGCTGAATGCGCGCTACCGCGATGCGCTCGACGTGCGCGCCTTCTACAAGGCAAAGCTGCTGGAGCAGGAACAGCGCTACGCCCGCTTCAATGACACGCCCTATGCCCTCGAGCCCAACTGCAAGGAGAGCCCCGGCGGGCTGCGCGACCTGCAGATGCTGGGCTGGATCGCGCGCGCGGCCGGGCTCGGCCACAACTGGCGCGACCTCGCCCGCCACCGCCTGATCACCGGCGGCGAGGCCGGCGAACTGCGCGCGATCGAGCGCTTCCTGCAGCACATCCGCATCCGCCTGCATCATCTGACCGGGCGCGCCGAGGACCGCCTGCTCTTCGACCACCAGGAAAAGCTCGCCCGCATCCTCGGCATCGAGGCCACGCCCACCCGGCGCGCCTCCGAGGTACTGATGCAGCGCTACTACGTCACCGCCAAGATGGTGATGCAGTTGAACACCGTGCTGCTGCAGAACTACGGCAGCGTGATCTTCCCCGACCGCGGCGCCGCGATCGTGGTGAATCCGCGCTTCCAGGTCGTGCGCGAGCTGCTCGACATCCGCGACGAGGACGTCTTCGAGCGCCACCCTTCCGCCCTGCTCGAGTGCTTCCTGCTGCTGCAGCAGCGCTCCGAGCTCAAGGGCATGACCGCGCGCACGCTGCGTGCCCTCTGGATCCACCGCAACCAGGTCAACGCCGCCTTCCGCGCCGACCCCGCGCACCGCGCGCTCTTCCTGCAGATCCTGCAGCAGCGCCGCGGCATCGTGCGGGTGTTCCGCAAGATGAACGAATACGGCATCCTGTCGCGCTACATTCCGGCGTGGCGGCGCATCGTCGGCCAGATGCAGCACGACCTCTTCCACGTCTATACGGTCGACCAGCACATCCTGATGGTGCTGCGCAACGTGCGCCGCTTCACGATGGGCGAGCACGCCCATGAATACCCGCTGATGACGCGCCTGATCATGGCCTTCGAGCGCCCCTGGCTGCTCTACGTCGCGGCGCTCTTCCACGACATCGCCAAGGGCCGCGGCGGCGACCACTCCACGCTGGGCATGGCGGATGCGCGCGAGTTCTGCGTGCAGCACGGCATGGACGCGGACGACAGCGCGCTGGTCGTCTGGCTGGTCGAGCAGCACCTCACCATGTCGCGCGTCGCGCAGAAGGAGGACACCTCCGACCCCGAGATCATCCAGCGCTTCGCCGACGTCGTGCGCGACGAGCGTCGCCTGGTCGCGCTCTACCTGCTCACCCACGCCGACATCCGCGGCACCAGCCCCAAGGTCTGGAACGGCTGGAAGGGCAAGCTGCTCGAGGATCTGTTCTTCGCCACCCAGCGCCTGCTGCGCGGTGCCACCGCCAAGGAGGCGCTCGGCCTCGACGGCCGCCTCGAGGATGCCCGCCGCCAGCTGCGCTTCCACGGCCTGCGCCCGGGCGTGGAGGACGCGCTGTGGGCCCGGCTCGACCCGGTGTATTTCATGCGGCATTCCGCCGAGGAGATCGCCTGGCACACGCGGGTGCTGTACTACCGCACCGACTCGGAAGAGCCGGTAGTGAAGGCGCGCGTGGCCGAGGACGAGGACGGCGTGCAGGTGATGGTGTTCACCCGCGACCAGAAGGACCTCTTCGTGCGTCTCACCGGCTTCTTCGGCCGCATGGGCTTCACCATCGTCGACGCCAAGGTGCACACCACCCGCCACGGCTACGCGCTCGACAGCTTCATGCTGCAGGATCCGGGCGAACAGGCCGCCTATCGCGACATCGTGATCCTGATCGAGCACGAGCTCAGCGCCCGCCTGCAGAAGCCCGGCGTCCCCGAGCGCCCCAGCCGCGGCAGAATGTCGAGGCAGGTGAAGCACTTCCCGATCAGCCCCGAGGTCAGCATCCGCCCCGACGAGGCCGGCCGACATCATGTGCTGTCGCTCACCGCCGCCGACCGCCCCGGACTGCTCTACGACGTCGCCGCGGTGCTCGCCGAGCACGGCATCCGCCTGCACACCGCCAAGATCGCCACCCTGGGCGAGCGCGTCGAGGACACCTTCCTGCTCACCGGCAACGCGCTGAACCAGGACGCGCAGGTGCTCAGGATCGAGCGCGAGCTGCTCGAGCGGCTGCAGGTCTAGGGCGCATGGGGGCGCCGGCGCGGGCCGGCTCGGGCCGGCCATTCGCGCCTGCCGGCGCTCCTACATGAACCCACGGGGCGGGGACATGAACCCACGGGGCGGGGACATGAACCCACGGGGCGGGGACATGAACCCACGGGGCGGGGACATGAACCCGCGGGGCGGGGACATGCAAGCGCGCGACCTGAAATATGAGCCCCCGCGGACGCATCCCGTGCAGGAGCACCGGCAGGCGCGAAAGCGGCGGCGGGGCGCCGGCGCTCAGTGGCCCTTGCCCGCCAGGCGGTCCATGGCCGCGTAGAGCAGGCCCGAGAACAGGAAGGTGACGTGGATGCCCACCATCCAGCCGAGCTGGCGGTCGGTGAGGTTATGGGCGTTCATGAAGGCCTTCAGCAGCTCGATCCCGGAGATCGCCACGATCGAGCCGATCAGCTTGAGCTTGAGGTCGGAAAAGCCGATGTGCCCCATCCACTCCGGGCGGTCGCGGTGGGTGTGCAGGTCTTCCATCTTGGAGACGAAGTTCTCGTAGCCGCTGAAGATGATGATGATCAGCAGGTTCATGATCAGCGCCACGTCGACCAGGGAGAGCACGCCGATGATCAGCTCGCTGCCCGAGGCGGTCCAGATCTGCGCGAACAGCCCGAACAGCTCCTTGCCGAACTTCACCAGCAGCAACACCATCGCCAGCACCAGGCCGAAATACACCGGCGCCATCAGCCAGCGGCTGGTGAATAGCACGTGCTCGAACGAGCTCTCGACCCGCTTCATCGCATTGACCTCCTCGCTCGGTCGATCAGACATGGCAAAGCCCCTCGAGCACGGCGCGCACGCGCACCATGGACTCCTGCAGCACGAGTTCGATGTCGTCGAAATGGATGCCGTGCGCGCTCGACGAGCGCCCCGCAGCGTAATTGACCACCACGCCGATCGCGGCGTAGGGCAGCTCGAGCTCGCGCGCCAGCGCCGCCTCGGGCATGCCGGTCATGCCGACGATGTCGCATCCATCGCGCTCGAGGCGGTCGATCTCGGCGGCGCTCTCCAGGCGCGGTCCCTGGGTGCTCGCGTAGACGCCTCCATCCACCGCGCTGTCGCCGGCGGCGCGGATCGCCGCGAGCAGGCGACGGCGCAGGGCCTCGTCGTATGGCTCGGTGAAGTCGATATGGCGCACCGGCGTGTCGCCACCCTCGAAGAAGGTGCTCTTGCGCCCCCAGGTGTAGTCGATGATCTGGTTCGGCACGATCAGCGTGCCGGGCGCGAGGTCGGCACGGATGCCGCCCACCGAGGCGACGGAGACGATGCCGGTGGCCTTGGCCTGCTTGAGCGCCCAGATGTTGGCGCGGTAATTGACCAGGTGCGGCGGGATGGTGTGGCCGTAGCCGTGGCGGGCGAGGAAGACGACCGGCTCGTCGCAGACGCGACCGAAGGCGAGCGCGCCCGAGGGCTCGCCGTAGGGCGTGCGCACAACCTCGCGGCGCTCGATCTCCATGTTCGACAATTGGGTGAGTCCGCTGCCGCCGATGATCGCGAGCATGGTGAAGAGACCTTTCTTGGCTGGGGCGCGCGATTCTAGCACGCCCCCCAGAAATCCATGCTGCGCTGCCACAGCACGTGCTAGAATCCTCGCCCTTTCAAAGACTTCGCCGCCCTCCTCCATGTCACGCGCCATTCGCAACATCGCCATCATCGCCCACGTCGACCACGGCAAGACCACCCTCGTCGACCAACTGCTGCGCCAGTCCGGCACCTTCCGCGAAAACCAGCAGGTCGCAGAACGCGTCATGGACTCGGGTGACATCGAGAAGGAACGCGGCATCACGATCCTCTCGAAGAACTGCGCCATCCAGTACGGCGACACCCACATCAACATCGTCGACACCCCAGGCCACGCCGACTTCGGCGGCGAGGTCGAGCGCGTGCTGTCGATGGTCGACAGCGTGCTGCTGCTGGTCGACGCGGTCGAAGGCCCGATGCCGCAGACCCGCTTCGTCACCCGCAAGGCGCTCGCGCTGGGCCTCAAGCCGATCGTCGTCATCAACAAGATCGACCGCCCGGGCGCGCGTCCGGACTGGGTGATCAATCATACCTTCGACCTCTTCGACAAGCTCGGCGCCACCGAGGAGCAACTCGACTTCCCGGTGATCTACGCCTCGGGCCTGAACGGCTTCGCGGTGATCAACGAGGGCGACGAGCGCAAGGACATGCGCCCGCTGTTCGAGGCCATCCTCGAGCACGTGCCCGCACCGGAAGTCGACGCCAACGGCCCGCTGCAGATCCAGGTGTGCTCGCTCGACTACTCGACCTACATGGGCCAGCTCGGCATCGGCCGCATCAAGCGCGGCCGCGTGCGCCCCAACCAGGAAGTCGTCGTCATGTACGGCGAGGAGAACCGCGGCAAGGGCAAGGTCAGCCAGATCCTCACCTTCGAGGGCCTGGAGCGCAAACCCTCCGAGATGGCCGAGGCCGGCGACATCGTGTTGATCGCGGGCATCCAGCAGGTCAACATCGGTGTCACTCTGTGCGACCCGGAGTGCCTCGAGGGCATGAAGCCGATCGCGGTGGACGAGCCGACGCTGACCATGAACTTCATGGTCAACACCTCGCCGCTCGCCGGTCGCGAAGGCAAGTACGTCACCAGCCGCCAGATCCGCGAACGCCTGGAAAAGGAGCTGCTCAAGAACGTCGCCCTGCGCGTGAACTACACCGGCGACTCGGACGTGTTCGAGGTCTCCGGCCGCGGCGAGCTCCACCTCACCATCCTGCTCGAGAACATGCGCCGCGAAGGCTATGAGCTGGCGGTGGGCCGCCCGCGCGTGGTTTACAAGGAGATCGACGGCGTCAAGTGCGAGCCCTACGAGATGCTCACCGTCGACGTCGAGGAAGACCACCAGGGCAGCGTCATGGAAGAGCTCGGCCGCCGCCGTGGCGAACTCCAGGACATGCAGCCGGACGGCAAGGGGCGCGTGCGCCTCGAGTACCGCATCCCGGCGCGCGGCCTGATCGGCTTCCAGGGCGAATTCCTCACCATGACGCGCGGCACCGGCCTCGCCAGCCACGTCTTCGACGACTACGGCCCGATGGCCGGCCCGATGGCCGAGCGCCGCAACGGCGTGCTGATCTCGCAGAACGACGGCGAGGCGGTGGCCTACGCGCTGTGGAACCTGCAGGACCGCGGCCGCATGTTCGTGAGCCCGGGCGAGGCGCTGTACGAGGGCATGATCATCGGCATCCACACCCGCGACAACGACCTCGTGGTGAACCCGATCAAGGGCAAGCAGCTCACCAACGTGCGCGCCTCGGGCACCGACGAGGCCGTGCGCCTGATCACGCCGATCGCGCTGACGCTGGAATCCGCGATCGAGTTCATCGCCGACGACGAACTGGTCGAGATCACGCCCAAGAACATCCGCCTGCGCAAGCGTCACCTCAAGGAAACCGACCGCAAGCGCGCTGCCAAGGCCGCCGAGGCCTGAGCGCCGGCGACGGGAGATCGGGCGGGACGGTCGCCGCTGCCGCCGCTTCGCCCCCGCCAGTCGCGCGGGGCGGCGGCGGCGACATTGGCGCGATGCTGCGAGCGCGCAGGCCGGACTCGCTCATCTCCCGCCCGGATGAGCCCGCGCCCCTCCGACTCACGCCTCCTGCCGCACCCGCTCCACGATCCCGCGCGCCCCGTCCTCGCACATGTCGAGCACCAGGTCGAAGCCCTTCGGCCCGCCGTAGTAAGGATCGGGCACCTCCTCGCCGTACCGCTCCGCCCCCGTGAAGGGCAGGAAGAGCTGAAGCTTGGGCCGATATACCTCGGGGCAATGGCGCTGCATGTGTTCCAGATGCCCGCGGTCCATCGCCAGCAGCAGGTCGAACTCCTGGAAATCCCGCAGCTCCAGCTTGCGCGCGCGGAGCGCGGACAGGTCGTAGCCACGCAGCTTGGCCGCCTTCTGCGTGCGTGGATCGGGCGCCTCGCCGACGTGGTAGCCCTGCGTGCCGGCCGAGTCGAGCAGCACCTGCGCGCCCAGCCCGCCGGTCTCGACGAAATGGCGCGCCACCGCCTCGGCGGTCGGTGAGCGACAGATGTTGCCTGTACACACGAACAGGATCCTCTTCATCCCCTCCCCTCCTCTTATTGTTGTTTACACGCTGCCGTGCTGGTCGGCGCCGAAGGCGCGCTCGCGCAGCTTGAAGAGCTCGTCGCGCGCCGCAGCGGCCTTCTCGAACTCCAGGTTGCGGGCATGCTCCTGCATCTCCTTCTCGAGGCGCTTGATCGCGCGCGCCAGCGACTTCTCGTCCATCGCCGCGTAGTCGCCGCCCTTCTCCGCCACACGCGCGACGTCGCGCTTGGCGCCATCGGCATCGTACACCCCGTCGATGATGTCCTTGATGCGCTTGGTCACCGACTTCGGCACGATGCCGTTGGCCTCGTTGAAGGCAATCTGCTTCTGCCGCCGGCGCTCGGTCTCGCCGATGGCCGCCTTCATCGAGTCGGTGACGCGGTCGGCGTAGAGGATGGCGGTGCCGTGGAGGTGGCGCGCGGCGCGGCCGATGGTCTGGATCAGCGAACGCTCCGAGCGCAGGAAGCCCTCCTTGTCCGCGTCCAGGATCGCCACCAGCGACACCTCCGGGATGTCCAGGCCCTCGCGCAGCAGGTTGATGCCCACCAGCACGTCGAATTCGCCCAGGCGCAGGTCACGGATGATCTCCACGCGCTCGACGGTGTCGATGTCCGAATGCAGGTAGCGCACGCGGATGCCGTTGTCGGCGAGGTAGTCGGTGAGATCCTCCGCCATGCGCTTGGTGAGCACGGTGACCAGCACGCGCTCGTTCACCGCGAGGCGCTTCTTGATCTCGCCGAGCAGATCGTCCACCTGCGTCATCGCCGGACGCACCTCGACCATCGGGTCGATCAGCCCGGTCGGACGCACCACCTGCTCCACCACCTGCCCCTGGTGCTCCTCCTCGTACTTCGCCGGCGTGGCGGAGACGAACACGGTCTGCGGCATCAGGCGCTCGAACTCGTCGAACTTGAGCGGCCGGTTGTCCAGCGCCGAGGGCAGGCGAAAGCCGTAGCCCACCAGGTTCTCCTTGCGCGAGCGGTCGCCCTTGTACATGCCGCCGACCTGGCCGATGGCCACGTGCGACTCGTCGATGAACAGCAGCGCGTCCTGCGGCAGGTAGTCGATCAGCGTCGGCGGCGGCTCGCCCGGGCCGCGCCCCGACAGATGGCGCGAGTAGTTCTCGATGCCCTTGCAGAAGCCCATCTCGTTGAGCATCTCGAGATCGAAGCGGGTGCGCTGCTCGATGCGCTGCGCCTCCACCAGCTTGCCCTCGCGCTGGAAGAAGGCGACGCGCTCCTTCAACTCCTCCTTGATCGCCTCGATCGCCTGCAGCACGGTCGCGCGCGGGGTCACGTAGTGGCTGGACGGATACACGGTGAAGCGCGCCAGCTTGTGCTTGAGGTGGCCGGTGAGCGGGTCGAACAGGGTCAGGTGCTCGATCTCGTCGTCGAACATCTCGATGCGCACCGCGAGCTCGGCGTTCTCGGCCGGGAAGACGTCGATCACGTCGCCGCGCACGCGGAAGGTGCCGCGGCGAAAGTCGATGTCGGCGCGGGTGTACTGCATCGCCACCAGGCGCTGGATGAGGTCGCGGTGCGCCATGCGCTCGCCCTCGCGCAGGTGCAGGATCATGGCGTGGTAATCGACCGGGTCGCCGATGCCGTAGATGCACGACACCGTGGCCACGATCACCACGTCGCGGCGCTCCATCAGGCTCTTGGTCGCCGACAGCCGCATCTGCTCGATGTGCTCGTTGATCGACGAGTCCTTCTCGATGAAGAGGTCGCGCGAGGGCACGTAGGCCTCGGGCTGGTAGTAGTCGTAGTAGCTGACGAAGTACTCGACCGCGTTCTCGGGCAGGAACTCCTTGAACTCGGCGTAGAGCTGCGCCGCCAGCGTCTTGTTGGGCGCCAGCACCAGCGCCGGGCGGCCCATGCGGGCGATCACGTTGGCCATGGTGTAGGTCTTGCCCGAGCCGGTCACGCCCAGCAGGGTCTGGTACATCAGGCCGTCCTCGACCCCTTCGCACAGCAGGCGGATGGCCTCGGGCTGGTCGCCGGCGGGCGGAAAGGGCTGGTGCAGGCGGAAGGGGCTGCCTTCGAAAGTGAGCACCGCGCCGCCTTGCTGCGGTGCATCGTTTCCGGCGCTATTGCCTTGACTCGTCATGCTAAAATTCCCGCTCCATTCCGGTGCATCGCCGCATGGCGAGACCGGACGAAAACGCCGATTATTTCCCAAATCGCGTGACAAGGCACGGCGTGTCGCCGTCCTCGCCGCGCGCACTCACCGCTGCCCTACCGGAACAACTGGAGTCCTCATGTCCGCTTCGATCTTCGCCGCCGTCGAGATGGCGCCCCGTGACCCGATCCTTGGCCTGAACGAGGCCTTCGCCGCCGACACCCGCGCCGAGAAGGTCAACCTCGGCGTCGGCGTGTACTACGACGACAACGGCAAGATCCCGCTGCTCGCCGCCGTGCGCGCGGCCGAGAAGGTCCGCCTCGAAGCCATGCCGCCGCGCGGCTACCAGCCGATCGAAGGCCCCGCCGCCTACAACAACGCGGTGCAGGGCCTGCTCTTCGGCAAGGACTCGCAGCTCGCCACCAGCGGCCAGACCATCACCGTCGAGGCCCTCGGCGGCACCGGCGCGCTCAAGGTCGGCGCCGACTACCTCAAGCGCCTCGTGCCCGGCGCCACCGTGTACATTTCCGACCCGAGCTGGGAGAACCACCGCGCGCTGTTCGAATCCGCCGGCTTCCCGGTCGAGAACTACCCCTACTACGACGCCGCCACCCGCGGAGTGAACTTCGCCGGCATGAAGGCCAAGCTCGACAGCCTGCAGCCCGGCTCGATCATCGTGCTGCACGCCTGCTGCCACAACCCCACCGGCGCCGACCTGTCCGATGCGCAGTGGGACGAAGTGGTCGACGTGTGCCGCGAGCGCGGCCTCATCCCCTTCCTCGACATGGCCTACCAGGGCTTCGCCGAAGGCATCGACGCCGACGCCGTGGCCGTGCGCGCCCTGTCGTCCAGCGGCCTGCAGTTCTTCGTGTCGAGCTCGTTCTCGAAGAGCTTCTCGCTCTACGGCGAGCGCGTCGGCGCGCTGTCCATCGTCACCGCCAGCAAGGAAGAAGCCGGCCGCGTGCTGTCGCAGGTCAAGCGCGTGATCCGCACCAACTACTCCAACCCGCCGATCCACGGCGGCGCCATCGTCGCCGCGGTGCTGTCCTCGCCCGAGCTGCGCCAGATGTGGGAAGACGAGCTCGGCGGCATGCGCGAGCGCATCCGCGCCATGCGCACCGGCCTGGTCGAGCAGCTCAAGGCCGCCGGCGTGGCGCAGGACTTCTCCTTCGTGATCAAGCAGCGCGGCATGTTCTCCTACACCGGCCTCACCGCCGCCCAGGTCGAGCAGCTGAAGGCCGATTTCGGCATCTACGCCGTGTCGACCGGCCGCATCTGCCTGGCCGCGCTCAACTCCAAGAACATCGGCTACGTCGCCAAGGCGATCGCGCAGGTGGTCAAGGGCTGAAACCTTTCGCGAGTCCGGGCGCAGGCAGCTTTCCTCAAAAAATGCCGCCTTCGCCTTGACTCAAGCGCGTTCCCTGCCTAAAATGCGCGCCTCTGTTCCCCGATAGCTCAGTCGGTAGAGCGCCGGACTGTTAATCCGTAGGTCCCTGGTTCGAGCCCAGGTCGGGGAGCCAAGTTTCAGGACTTGGTGTTTCTCACCGGAACAGCAAGTTGCACAGCATCAATCGCAGCGAAGGCTGCAAGAGGTAATTCCCCGATAGCTCAGTCGGTAGAGCGCCGGACTGTTAATCCGTAGGTCCCTGGTTCGAGCCCAGGTCGGGGAGCCAGCATCACCAAAAGAAAAAGCCAATCCTCCGGGGTTGGCTTTTTTGTTGGCTGGTCCAACGCTGGTCCCGCGGTGACGAAATATGGGCTCGCAGATCAAGATCCGCCTCGGGATCATCGTCCCGTGAAAGGACCCTGCCGCCGTGTTTGCCACGAATCAGAATAGCAAGCGTTCCAAAGGCTCCACGCGGGTAACCATCAGCGGCGCGCGCTACAAGGCGCTCCAGGCGCCGAGCGCGGCAACGGCGAGTGCCCGTGCCGTGGTCCTGGCGGGGGAGATCAAGTACCTGCGCGGGCCGGCAGGTAAGGGGTACACCACGGCCCGGACCCGCCTGCTCAGGACCGCGCGATCGTCCCACCCACATGCTGTTCTCCATTGAGAGCCTACCGCGCACCGCTCTCGCCGCATCCTTTCATCAAGCCTCCGGTCTTGCCTATAGTCGCCATACTCGCTATTTCAGCCAGGACGCTGATCATGCGCACGGTGACCTCCGTCGAGGCCCAGAACCGCTTCGGCGAGTTGATCGACAGCGCCCAGCGCGAACCGGTCACCATCACCCTTCGAGGCCGCCCGGTGGCTTTCGTCCTGTCGCCCGAGGACATGAGGGCGTTGCTGGCCGTCCGAGCGCAGCGCGAACGCGTCGTCAGCGATTTCGAGGCCTTCTTCCGCTCTGCGGATGCGCGCCTGAAATCCGAGGCGCTCGAGTTGTCCGACCGTGATGTGCAGCGGATGGTGAATGAACTTCGTTAAACGGATCGTCTTCGACTTCGGCAAGCGGGCGCGCCAGCGCAGCGAGGTCATAACGCCACTGTGGCCAAGCGGAGGACTGCCAGATGTAAAGATGATCGCCGTGATTCATGCGGCGCTTATGGTCATTCCTCCCCGCAATTACAAGAAAATCACCGCGCAGAATGCGGTGATTGCCGCACCTATTCTCCGGTTCCCGGGTCACCCGGAACCTCATCGAGGCGGCGCGCCCGCTCCTGCGCGCCGCCCGTCTTGTCGCCGACCGTGCGCCGCGACGAGGCGCGCACCGAGGAGCCCCCCGCTCGCCTTTACGGAAGGAAAGACCCGCTCATAGCGGGAGTTGCTCGACCGGGACCGGTCTGGCGAACAGGTAGCCCTGGTAGTGGTGGCAGCCCAGCTCCGCGAGCGCCTGCCGCTGCGCCTCGGTCTCCACCCCCTCGGCGATCACCTCCACCCCGAGGCTCTCGCCGAGCGCGATCACGGTGTGCACGATGGAGGCGCTGCTGTTCTCGGTGAGCATGCCGCGCACGAAGGACTGGTCGATCTTGAGCTGGTCGATCGGCATGCGCTGCAGGTAGCCGAGCGAGGAGAAGCCGGTACCGAAGTCGTCCAGCGAGAAGCGGACGCCCAGGCTCTTCAGCGCAGCCATGCGGGCGACCACCTCGCCGACGTCGGCCGCCAGCGCGCTCTCGGTGAGCTCGATCTTGAGACGCGCCGGATCGGCGCCGGTCGCGGCGAGGACCTCGCGCACCCCGTCTACGAAGCCAGGATGACCGAACTCGCGCGAGCTCACGTTCACCGCCAGCACCAGGTGCCGGCGCAAGGGGTCGTCGCTCCAGGCGCGGAGCTGGCGACAGGCCTGCTCCAGCACCCAGCGCCCGATGTCCACGATGAGGCCGGTCTGCTCCGCCACCGGGATGAACATCGCCGGCGACACCAGGCCTTGCTCAGTGTGCTTCCAGCGCACCAGCAACTCGGCGCCGACCGTGCGACCCTCGCGATCCACCTGCGGCTGATAGAGCACCAGCAGCTGCGAGGGGATCGCCGCGCGCAGCGCCCGCTCGAAGCGGGTCTGGGCGATCAGGCCCTCCTGCAGCCGGTCGTCGAAGACCACCACGCGCCCCTTGCCCAGGCGCTTGGCCTCCTGCATCGCCAGCTCTGCCTCGGTGAGCGCCACCTCCGGGAGCGTGGCGGCGGCGTCGACGACGGCGATGCCGATCGAGACCTGGCAGCGATGCGCGCCACCCGGCAGCTCGAAGGGCGCGGCGAAGGCCGCGACGACGCGCTCGGCGTAGGCCTGCGCGTGGGCCGCGACATCCTCGTCGGCGCCGCCCGGGAGGCCGGGCAGCAGGGCGAACTCGTCGCTGCCCAGGCGCGCCACAGTGTCGGCGCCCGCCACCTGGCGCAGCCGCTCGGCGACGGCGCGCAGCAGCTGGTCGCCGTGTTCGTGGCCGCGAGCGTTGTTGAACATATGGAAGTCGTCGAGGTCGAGCAGCAGCACGGCGTAGGGCGCAGGCGACGCCGTGACGGCCTGGGCCCGCTGCAGGAGCGCGAGGCGTTGCTTGAGCGCGCTGCGGTTGATCAGCCCGGTCAGCGAATCGCGGAGGGCCAGGCGCTGCAGGGTGAGGTCGAGCAGGCGCGCCTCGTCCCGGCCACCGGCGACGTGGGCGTCGAGCGCATGCCCCGTAGTGGCGGCGTGCCGCCGCGCCGCATCGGCCACGCGCTCCACCGGGCGCGCCAGGCGCCCTGCGATCAGCCAGGTGGCGAAGGCGAGCGAGAGCGCGAGCAAGGGCACCACGATGCCCATCTGCCGACGGTTCTCATATACCGGCGCGAGCGCATCGCTCGCCTCCTCGCGCACCAGCACGGTCCACGCGAGCTTCCCGGCCTCGGTGGGGAGATCGACCTTCGCGCTCGAAAGCAGATAGCGCGTCGGCGGACTCTCCCGCAGCAAGGCGGCGAGCGTGGCGCTCAGGTCGGGAGAGGTCTTGTAGAGCCAGTCGCCCGTGTTGTCGGCGACGAGGACCTCGAGCGGAAAGTGCTCGATACGGCTGTCGAGCGTGCGCTCGACCACGGTGCGGATCCAGCCGGTATAGAGGTGCGCGCCCAGCACGCCCACCATGGTGCCGTCGGGCCGGCGCACCGGCGAGGCGAGGTCGAAGAAACGCAACGGCTCGCCACTGCGCTCGGGGGGCAGGAGCGGGCCGAGCATCTTGGCGACGTGCGGGTCGCCGAAAAACTCCGCGCGGGCGCCGCCGAGGAACCAGGGCCGGGTCGATGCATCCACCCCGCTCAGGAGCCCCCCGCTGCCCGCGAGCACATGCCCGCGCGCGTCGGTGAGGCCGATCCAGGCATACGCCGGGACCCTCGTCTGCAAGCCATCGAGGGTCTGCTGCACGGCCCGCGAGTTCAGCACGTCGCTCGACCCCAGGACCAGGGCGAGCCTCGACACTTCAAGGCGGCGCTCACGCAGATCCTCACCGATGCGACTCGAAAGATCCCGTGCCAGATACTCCAGGCGCTGCTGCGCGGACTCCCGCAGACCTGCCGCGAGCCGCCACTCCATGAGCAGCGTCAGCCCGACGCCGATGGAGACCACGAACGCCCCCATCGCCAGCGCGAGGCGCTCACGCAGACCGGGACGACGCAGCACGCTGCGGATCGCGCGCGCACCTATGCGCCGCCCCCCTCCGAGCGCGACCGCAGGCGGCAGGCCGCCCCTGTCCATCTTCGGCTTGAGCGAGCGCTAGCAGCGGGCCCGCACGGGATCTGCCTCGGATACATGAGCAACATATTCGAATCAATCGATTAATCGATTCTACTGACAGCTCCCTCGCCTGACCACCGAAAAGGCCCACCTTGGGGAATCCATCACCGCATCGAAACCTGCAGGGACTGCTACGCCTTCCGCCCTTGCGACCGCCTCAGCCGCCGCCCTGCTCCCCGCGCACCAGCCGGCCGACGTCGAAGCCACGCGCCGCGAGGCGCTCGAGCAGTTCGGAGTAGGCACGCGCATCGACCGTCGGCGTGCGCGACAGGATCCACAGGTACTCGCGGCTCGGCTCGCCGACCGCCACCAAGCGATAGTCGGGGTCGAGGTCGAGCACCCAGTAGTCGCCCCACACCATGGGCAGGAAGGACAGCCAGGCCGGCGCGAAGCGCACCTCCAGCCGCGGCGAGTCCGCCGCACCGAGCTGCCGCGCCAAGCCCACCGCCTCCGCGACCTTGCCGTCGGCCTCGCGGCAGCGGTTCACCACGCGCACCTCGCCGCTCTCGAGCAGGCTGTAGTCGGCGCGCGAATCCCCCGCGCACTTCTTCTGGAACCAGTTCGGATAGCGCGCGATCTCGTGCCAGGTGCCCATGTAGCGCGGCACATCGAGCGCGGCGATCGGCTCCACGGGCGCGGGCGTGGCGTCGGCCGCGGCGGCGGGGCCGAACTGCGCGAAGAGCGCCGCCAGGAGACAGGCGGCCAGCGTGATGGGGCGGTATTTCATCGGAGATCCTGCATGCGAATGGGCGTGGTACGACTTCGCGAGGAGCGCGAAGGTTCGCGTGCCTTGCAGGGGTCGTCTCAGAAAACGGAAAATAAAGCACGTCAAGCCGATTGCATTGGCCGCCGCATCGCACTGGTAGGCGAGCGTCTTGCCACCGGCCGCGGTGCTGGTCAGACACCCGGCCGCATCCCACACGTATCGCCTAACGCCGCGCTCTGGAAGCCTGCGACCGAGCGGTCCCACCAGTTATCGATGCACCCGCCGACCTTGCCTGCAAAGAGCTTCAGATGCTCCGCCGCCAACCCGCTCGGATCACTGAAGTTGACCGGGTTGTTCCCCACATACGCATACAGGTTCAGGTCATCGGCCGTGCCGATCGGGTCCGTCTGCAGGAAGCGCCCGAGGGCGGGCGAGTAGAACCGCGCCTTGTAGTAGTACAGGTTCAACCCGCCCAGGTACTGCTGCCCGGTGTAGCGGAAGCGCACGCCGGTGGTGACGTTCGGTTCGCCGAAGGGGCCGTAGCTGTGGATCGCGGTGCTGGTGCCGGCGCTATTGGCCGTGCCGATGATGCTGCCCAGGTGGTCGGCGTAGAGCCAGCTCTTGGCGGTCGTCGTGCTGCCTTCGTACCACACCAGCGGTTCATCCACCCCGGGTCCGTGCACGTAGCGGCGCAGGAGCGTGCCCGCGCCGTCGTACTCGGCCACCAGATCCACACCGTCGTAGGCGAGATCGGTGACGGTGCCGGCCAGCGTGGTGCGGCGCAGCCGGCCTTCGGCGTCGTAGGCGAGCGTGGCGGCGTAGCCCGTCTTGGTCGCGCTCTTGAGCTTGTTGTCGGCGTCGAAGGTGTAGGTCCACACCCCGTCGCCGGTCAGGTTGCCCCGGGCGTCGTGGGTGAGCGTGGCGCCGGCCGCGGTGGTGTATTGGTTCAGGCCGTTGGCGGTGTAGCTCTGGGTGCCGTTGGCGTAGCCCGTCCATTGGTACAGGTCGTTGGTCCAGCTCTGGCCTACGATCTCCTGCATCGGGTTGCGGGTGTAGGTGGTGGTCTGGTCCTGCGCGGTGCCGGTCAGGTTGTGGGTGAGGCTCGCGAGCACGCCTTGGGTGACGTAGAAGGGGCCAGTTCACGAAACGGAAAAATCGTATGGTAGTGGCGTGGCCCTGTACGGCAATCTGCCGTATAATTGCAACAGGAGGACAAGACTATGCCCGCAGCCACTTCTACCGCCCGCCTCGAAGCCCGGATCAGCACCGATCTGCATTCGATGCTCAAGCGCGCCGCTGAACTTCAGGGGCGCACCATGACTGATTTCGTGGTCGCGGCTGTCCAGGACGCCGCGCAACGCGCCATCGAGCAAGCCGAGGTCATCCGCCTGTCGTTGGCCGATCAGGAGTGCTTTGCACAAGCGTTGCTGTCACCGCCGCAACCGGCCCCGGCCTTGGAACGCGCTTTCGCCCGTCGCCGCAAGCTCTTGCGTGCTGAATGAGCAGCGCACCGTTCCGGCTCACGCCGCTCGATGCCGCGCATGCTCGCGCAGCGTTCAACTGCGGTTCAGAACCGCTTGAGCGCTACCTGCGGGAACAAGTCACCCAAGATGTTCGCCGCCGTGTGGCTGCCTGCTTCGTGGCGTTGGCGGAAGGGCAGCGCATCGCGGGCTACTACACGCTGGCGTCGGCAAGCCTGCTGCTGGCCGATCTTCCGGCCAGCGTCGGCAAGAAGCTGCCGCGCTATCCGACCGTCCCAGCGGTTCGCATGGGCCGCTTGGCCGTCGATCAGGCTTTCAAAGGGCAAGGGCTGGGCGGCGCACTGCTGGCCGATGCGCTTGACCGTGCTGTCCGTTCCGAAATTGCCGCCTATGCCTTGATGGTGGATGCCAAGGACGAGGCGGCAGCGGCCTTCTACCGACATCATGGCTTCATCGCTTTGCCCGACTCACCGTTCACGCTCTTCCTGCCGCTGGCAACGCTGGAGGCGTCTCGGAAAACGGAAAATAGAGCGCGCTAAGCCGGTGGCATTCGTATGCGTCAGGCTGGGCGATAGGCTAACCGGGCGTCAGGCTGCCCGGCGCTCATGCGTCAGGACAGAGTCTAATTGCGCATCGATTGACGTATCCCGCCAAGGGTCCTACCTGCGCTTTCCCGGCATCATACTTGGCGTCGATGAACCGCCGTTCCCGCCATTGCTGAAACTAATCGCCGACCAGCTCAAGGTCGGCGTCGAAAGCTAGGACGGTTATGGGGAGCGGGAGCAGACCCGGCGCGAGCACTTGATCGAGCTGCAAACGGTATTCGGCTTTCAGACCTTTACGATGAGGCACTGCCGCAGGCGGCACATACGCTGACCGAATTGGCCATGCAAACCGACAAGGGCGTCGTGCTCGTCGATGCTCTGATCGCCCGCCCTGCACCGCCCCCGGGAGCCACCATGAAGCTGCGCCTCGCCCTGCTGATCCTCGTCCTCGCCGCCCTCCTCGCCTCGGGCATCGCCCCCTACGACCGCGGCGTGTGGTGGGCCGAGGTGGCCCCGGTGCTGATCGCGCTCCCCATCCTGCTCGCGAGCGCGCGGCGCTTCCCGCTCACCCCGCTCACCTATGGCCTGGTCGCGTTCTTCTCGCTGATCCTGATCCTCGGCGGCGCCTACACCTACGCGCGCGTGCCGGTCGGCTTCGTGGTGCAGGACTGGTTCGAGCTCGCGCGCAACCCCTACGACCGCTTCGGCCACTTCTTCCAGGGCGTCACCCCGGCCATCCTCGGTCGTGAGCTGTTGCTGCGCACCTCGCCGCTGCGCCCGGGAAAATGGCTGTTCGCCCTGCTTACCCTGAGCTGCACCGGCATCAGCGCGCTCTACGAGTTGGTCGAATGGGCCTCGGCCGAGCTGTGGGCCGGCGGCGCGGTGGAGTTCCTCGGCACCCAGGGCGACCCCTGGGACGCCCAGTCCGACATGCTGATGGCGCTGCTCGGAGCGATCATCGCGCAGATCGTGTTCGGACGGCTGCACGACCGCCAGCTCGCGCGCCTCGCCGCGCAGCCATCCACCTGAACGGACGCATCCGGCCGATCTTCATATCGGCCGTCCGTCTCGGCGACTTGGGTCGCCGGCCACCGCCGGCCCCTCGCCCCCGGCCCATCTAGCCCCGGCGGCATCCCGCACCGGGCGCGCGACCTCCCCCGAAAGGCGAGCCTGATGCCTCGCCCCGACTCGGCTCAGCCCGCTCTACGAGGACCGGTTCTCGTAAGCCGACTTTTTACAACCAGCTCAGTCTCGCCGTGCGCTGACCGGGTCCGTTACTGGCGTGCGCGGTCGCAGCCAGCCTCCAAGCCCCGCCGAGCGACCGGGGAGGATCTGTGGCGGAGCACCTCCCGCTCCCGGCCGCAAGCCCTCACACCCCATGCCGCCGGCGGTGCTGGCGGGCACCGGCGGCGCCCTCGGCGTCCGAGTAGGCGTGGCGCGCTGCGGTCATCTCGGCGAGCACGGTGGCGATCTTGTGGTTGAGCGTGCCCTTGGGGATCACGCCCTTGGCGTCGGGCTCGCCGGCCTCGACGCCGGTCAGCACCGTCATCGCCTCGTCCACCGTCTTCACGGCGTGGATGTGGAAGCGCCCTTCCGCCGCAGCCTGCACCACGTCCTCGCGCAGCATCAGGTGGCGCACGCTCGCCGCCGGAATCACCACGCCCTGCGTGCCGTCCAGGCCGCGCGCGCTGCACAGGTCGAAGAAGCCCTCGATCTTCTCGTTCACGCCGCCGATGACCTGCACCTCGCCGAACTGGTTCACCGAACCGGTGATCGCGAAGCGCTGCTGGATCGGCACCTGGGTCAGCGCCGACAGCAGCGCGCACAGCTCGGCGAGCGAGGCCGAGTCGCCCTCGACCGGCGCGTAGGACTGCTCGAACACCAGGCTCGCCGACAGCGACAGCGGCTGGTGGCGTGCGTAGCGCGCGGCGAGGAAGGCCGACAGGATCAGCACGCCCTTGGAGTGGATCGCGCCGCCGAGCTCGGTCTCGCGCTCGATGTCGACCACGTCGCCCTCGCCCATGCGCACCGTGGCGGTGATGCGCACCGGGTGGCCGAAGTGCTCGCCGGCGAGCTCGATCACCACCAGGCCGTTGATCTGCCCGGCGCGCTCGCCGGTGGTGGAGATCAGCGTGGTGCCGTCGAGGATCGACTCCAGCACGCGGGTCGGGTAGCGGTTGGCGCGCCGAGCGCGGGCGGCGAGCGCGTCCTCGACCTCGGCACGCGTCGTGGCGGCAAGGCCCTTCTGGCGGGCGTGGAAGTCGGCCTCGCGCATCAGGTCGGAGAGCGCGCGGGTGTTGAGCGACAGGCGCCCCGAGTCCTCGGCCAGGCGCGAGGCCTCCTCGACCAGGCGCGCCACGCCGCTGCGCTCGACCGCCAGCAGCTTCGCGCCGCGTGCGAGCAGCGCCATCAGGCGGGCGTACTCGCACTCGTTCTCGGGCGTGCGCAGGATGTCGTCGTTGAAGTCGGCCGCCACCTTGAACAGGTCGGCGAACTCCGGGTCGTGCTCCATCAACAGGTAGTAGACCTCGCGGTCGCCGATCAGCACCACCTTCAGCGCGCTCGGCACCGCCTCGGGCTCCAGGGTCAGCGCTCCGCTCCAGCCCTGCGCCTCGGCCGGCGGCTCGATGCGGATCTCGCCCGCGCGCAGGCTGCGCTTGAGGCCTTCCCAGGCGAAAGGCTGCGACAGCAGGCGCTCGGCGTCGAGCACCAGGTAGCCGCCGTTGGCGCGGTGCAGCGCACCGGCGCGGATCAGGTTGAAGTGGCTGACCTGGTTGCCCTGCTGCACGACGTGCTCGATGCGGCCGATGAGGTTGCCGTAGCCGGGGTTGTTCTCGAACACCACCGGCGCGCCCTGCGAGCCGGAGTGATCGACCAGCAGCTTGACCTGGTAGCGGTGATAGCGGGTGTTCTCCTCGGGCTCGGGAGCCTCGTCGTCCTCCTCGTCGAGCATGGTGCCGCGCACCGCACTGTCGATGACGTCACGCTCCACCGCATCGAGGAAGGCGAGCACGGCCGGCAGGTCCTCGTGCGCGTCGCGCACCTCGCGCAGCAGGTGAGCCACCGCGGGGCCAAGCACCTCGCGCTCGGCGCGGTCGATCGACTCGCGCACCGACTTGCGCCAGCCGGGGAAGTCGTTGAGCAGGTCCTCGAGACGGTCGCTCCACTCGCCGATGCGCACCTCGATGGCCTTGCGCTCGTCCTCGGGCAAGGCCTCGAAGGCCTCGGGCGACAGTGGCTCGCCGTCCTTGGTGGGCGCGAACACGAAGCCCTCGGGGGTCTGCAGCAGCGAGATGCCTTCGGCGTTGCAGGCCTGGCCGAGTTCGCGCAGCGCGCCCTCCTCGCGCGCCTTATGCGCGCTCTGCAGCGACTCGACGCGCTCGACGTGCGCGTCGCTGTCGAGCGCGGCGCCGAGCGCCGGGCCGAGATCGCGGATGAAGGTCTGCATGCACGTGCGCAGCGCGGCGCCGCGCCCGGCGGGCAGGGTCAGCAGGCGGGGCTTGAGCGGCTCGTCGAAGTTATGCAGGTAGCACAGATCCGGCGGCACCGGCTCGCCCGCCGCGCGCTCGCGCAGCAGGCGGAAGGTGGTCGCGTGCTTGCCGCTGCCGGCATCGCCGAGCACGAAGACGTGATAGCCGGTGTGACCCATCGCGAGGCCGAAGCGGATCGCCTCCACGGCGCGCTCCTGGCCGAGGTCGCCGGCATGGTCGATGAGGGATTCGGTGGTTTCGAAGCTGAAGCAGGCGGGGTCGCAGCGCTTGCGCAATGCCGTCGCCGGCAGTGGCACGAGATCGGCCATGGATTTGATCTTTCTTCTGGTGCCGGAGCGGCAGGGAGCGCAATGATACACCCCGCCCCGCAGGCCCCGTGCTCCACGCCCGCCGTGTTCGCGGCGGCCGCGGCTCCTGCCGGGCGTCGAGACGCGCGATGGTCTCTGTAGGAGCGCCAGCAGGCGCGAACACGGCGGTGCGGTCCTGCACGCGCGTCGTTTGCCAGACCGCCGGGTTCGCAGCTGCCGCAGCTCCTACAGGCGGGGCTGGGGCGCGTGTTGGTTTGTGTAGGAGCGCCGGCAGGCGCGAAGGCGGCGGTGCGGTCCTGCACGCGCGTCGTTTGCCAGACCGCCGGGTTCGCAGCTGCCGCAGCTCCTACAGGCGGGGCCGGGGCGCGTGGTGGTTTGTGTAGGAGCGCCGGCTTCGCACCTGCCGCAGCTCCTACAGGCGGGGCCGGAGCAGTGTGGTGGTTTGTGTAGGAGCGCCGGCAGGCGCGAACGCGGCGCCGGAATCCCGCGCGCGCGTCGCAGGATGCGAAACCCACCCGTGCGAACCTCGCCTTGCACCGCGCTGTCCACGAATCGATAATCCCGCAACTCGAACCCCAGCCCGCAGCCGCAGCCGACCATGAAAGTCATCCCGATCCAGCAGGCCGCGTCCCCGCTCGCCCCCGCCGACCCCGCGCTTGTCCCGGCGCCCGGCGCCGCGCTCGTCGACCGACGCGCACGCAACGTGCGCGACCTGCGCATCTCGGTCACCGATCGCTGCAACTTCCGCTGCGTGTACTGCATGCCGCGCGAGGTCTTCGGCGACGACTACGCCTTCCTGCCGCGGCGGCAGCTGCTCAGCTTCGAGGAGATCCTGCGCGTGGCGCGGCTGTTCGCCGCACGCGGGGTGCGCAAGATCCGCATCACCGGCGGCGAGCCGCTGCTGCGCAAGGACGTCGACCGCCTGATCGGCATGCTCGCCACGCTCGACGGCGTCGAGATCACCCTCACCACGAACGGCGTGCTGCTGCCCAAGCTCGCGCGCCGGCTCAAGGACGCCGGCCTGCACCGCGTCACCGTGAGCCTGGATGCGCTCGACGACGCCCTGTTCCGGCGCATGAACGACGCCGACTACCCGGTCGACAAGGTGCTCGAGGGCATCGAGGCGGCCAGGGCGGTCGGCCTGGGCCCGATCAAGGTCAACATGGTGGTCAAGCGCGGCACCAACGATTCCGACATCGAGCCGATGGCCGCGCACTTCCGCAACAGCGGCCACATCCTGCGCTTCATCGAGTTCATGGACGTGGGCGCCTCCAACGGCTGGAAGATGGACGAGGTGCTGCCCTCGCGCGAGGTCGTCGCCCGCATCGACCGCCTCTTCCCGCTCGAACCGGTCGACCCCAACTACGAGGGCGAGGTCGCCGAGCGCTGGCGCTACAAGGACGGTGCCGGCGAGATCGGGGTGATCTCTTCGGTCACGCAGGCCTTCTGCTCGAGCTGCACCCGCATCCGCCTGTCCACCGAAGGCCAGCTCTACACCTGCCTGTTCGCCCAGCAGGGGCACGACCTGCGCGCGCTGCTGCGCGAGGGTGCCGACGACGCCCGCATCGACGCCGCGATCGCGCAGGTGTGGCAGGGGCGCGAGGACCGCTACTCCGAGATCCGCACCGCCGAGACCGCCGCGCTGCGCAAGATCGAGATGTCCTACATCGGCGGCTGAAGCGGCCGCCGATGCAGGCTCCGCCGCCAGCGCCTCAATCGTCGCGCATCGCCTCCAGCTCGAAGCGCAGTTCCACCGCATCGCCCACCATGCCGCGGCTGATGCCGTAGTCCATGCCCCAGCGGCTGCGCTCGATGGTCGTGCGCGCCGAGATGCCGAGCGTGTGCTTGCGGTGGCCGAAGGGATAGGTCGCGGCCTTGTTCAGCGTCACGTCGAGCACCACCGGATGGGTCTGCCCGAGCAGGGTCAGGCGCCCGGCGAGCCTGCCCTCCAGGCGCCCGTCACGCTCCCCGCCCGGCTCGAAGGCGGTGGCCTCGAAGACGATCTCGGGATGCTTCTTGGCGTCGAGGAAGTCGCTGTCGCGCACGTGGCGATCGCGCGCCTCGTGGTTGCTGAACACGCTGTCGGCTGCCACCACCACCCGACCCGACTTCAGCGTGCGTGCAGCCTCGTCGTACTCGAAGCGTCCGCTCGCCTTGAGGAACATGCCGATGATGTCCGCGTAGCCGATGTGGTCGACCTGGAAGCCGATGGCGAAATGATCGGGGTCGATCGTATAGCTGCGCGGCTCCGCCCACGCCGGGGCGGCGCCGAGCACGCCCGCGAGCGCGGTCGCGGCGAGCGTGCGGGAAATACATCTGCGCGATTCCATCTTGCTTCCTCCTCCAGGGGTTTGCGGGCCGGGCACCCATAGCGCGACGACAAATGCCGGCGCTCGAACGCCGCGTGTGAACGCTTGGGCAGCGCGCGCGCGCTCAGGTTCGCGGGCGGCTGCGGTACAGCCAGCGCACATCGACCGCGAAGGACCACGCCAGCAGCGCCAGCGCCAGCGCCAGCAGCATCGTCGCCAGCGCGCCAGCGATCACCGGCAGCAGGCACACCAGCAGGCTCGCGACCTGCCACACGCACACCAGCTTGCGCCGCCGGCTCTCCGGCAGCGGCCGCTCCAGCCAGGGCCAGGGCTGCATCGCGGCGACGAAGGCATAGCGCATCGCCCCGATCGCCAGCACCCAGGGCCCTGCCTTGCCCATCGCCAGCAGATGCACGCACAGGACCAGGATCAGGAAGGCGTCGAGCTCCATGTCGAAGCGCGCGCCGAAGTCGCTCTCGCAATGCCAGCGCCGCGCTACCCAGCCATCCACGCCGTCGAGCAGCAGGGCGATCGCGGCGAGCACTGCGACCGCCACGGCGTGCTCGCCCACCCATCCCGGCGCTGCGAGCGCGCCGGCAAGCGCGGCCACCAGCAGCGCGCGCCCGAGCGTGACGCAGTTGGCCGGACCGAGCCCGCCGCGCGATTCGCGGCGGAAGCGGAGGATCAGTGCGGAGATGGCGAGCAAGACGGCGCCCGCCGCCCATGCGGCGCCAGCCGGCAACGCCAGCGTGGTGATCGCCAGCGCGAGGAGCGCGACGAGGCCGCCAAAGCCGCCGGCCAGTTCCAGCCAGAGGCGGGGAAGTCCGCCGCGCCGAACGCAAGATCCGCCCTGCTCCATCGCCTTCATGTCCCTTCGTCCGTCACGCACGCCGCTCTCAGCGCCGCAGGAGCGGCGTCGGCCGCGAATCGGGTCGCACGGATCTCGACGCGCATGCTGCCGATCCACGGCCACATCCGCGCCTGCCGGCGCGCCTACAGGGGCTGCGGCGCCCTGCTACCATGCCTGCTTCGATCATCCGCTGCGCGAAAGGGTTCGCACAAGGAGCGCCGCATGTCCGCCCCCAACCTCGCCTTCTGGACCGTCCGCCCGGGCTGCGGCGAACTGCGCCCGGCGCCGCTGCCGCCGCCCGGCGCGGGCGAGGTCCTCGTGCGCAACCTCTACGGCGCAGTCAGCCGCGGCACCGAGGGCCTGGTCTTTCGCGGCGAGGTGCCCGAGAGCGAATACCAGCGCATGCGCGCACCCTTTCAGGAAGGCGATTTCCCCGGTCCGCTCAAGTACGGCTACATCGGCGTCGGCGTGGTGGAGGACGGTGTCGGCGACGCCGCCGCCGCACTGCGCGGCCGCACGGTGTTCTGCCTGCACCCGCACCAGCAGCGCTACGTGGTGCCCGCCGACGCCGTCGTTCCCTTGCCCGAAGGCGTGCCCGCCGCGCGCGCGGTGCTGGCCGCCAACCTCGAGACCGCGATCAACGCCTGCTGGGACGGCGCTCCTGCGGTGGGCGACCGCGTCGCGGTGGTCGGCGCCGGCGTGCTCGGCAGCCTGGTCGCCTGGCTGTGCGCGCGCATCCCCGGCGTCGAGCTCGAACTGATCGACACCGATCCAGGCCGCGCACGCCTTGCCGAGGCGCTCGGCCTGGTTCACCGCCTGCCGGACCAGGCCCGCGGCGACTGCGACCTCGTCTTCCACGCCAGCGGCAACCCCGCCGGCCTGGTGCGCGCGCTCGAGCTCGCCGGCCAGGACGCCACCGTGGTGGAGATGAGCTGGTACGGTCGCCGCAGTGCCGAGCTGCCGCTTGGCGCCGCCTTCCACGCGCGCCGCCTGCGCCTGCAGTCCAGCCAGGTCGGCCGCCTGCCGCCGCAGCGCAGCCCGCGCTGGGATTACCGCCGCCGCATGGAACTCGCGCTCGCCCTGCTCGTCGATCCACGGATGGACGCGCTGATCAGCGGCGAGACCGACTTCACCGACCTGCCCGCGCTGATGCAGCGCCTCGCCGACGCTCCCGCCGGGGCGCTGTGCGAGCGCATCCGCTATGACGGTCCCACCCCCTGAGATCCAACCCAGCATCGATCCGGAGCCCCCATGTACAGCCTCACCGTCCGCGAACACATCATGATCGCCCACAGCTTCCGCGGCGAGATCTTCGGCCCGGCGCAGAAGATGCACGGCGCGACCTACCTGGTCGATGCCTGCTTCCAGCGCAGCGAGCTCGACGCCGACGGCCTGGTGGTCGACATCGGCCTCGCCGCCGAGACGCTGAAGGCGGTGCTCGCCGAGTTCAACTTCCGCAACCTCGACGAGCTCGAGGAGTTCCGTGGCCGCAACACCACCACCGAGTTCATGGCCAGGGTGGTCTTCGACCGCCTCGCGGCGGCGATCCGCGCCGGCCGCATCGGCCCCGGGGCAAAGGGGCTCGAGCGGCTGAAGGTGAGCCTGCACGAGTCGCACGTCGCCTGGGCGAGCTACGAGGGCACGCTGTGAGCGGACACCATCTCGCCGCCCGCGGCGGCGGTTCGCGCCGCGCAGGGCCCTGTCGCCGGCGCGGCGGACCAGGGCACACGCGATGAGCCACCGGCTCGATTTCATCGTCCCCGGCGACCCCGCCCAACGCACTGGCGGCTATCTCTACGATGCCCGCATCGTCGAGGAACTGCGCCGCCTCGGCTGGACGGTCGACGTCCATGGCCTGCCCGGACGCTTCCCCGACGCCGACCCCACGGCGCGCGACGCCCTGCACGCCACCCTCGCCGCACTGCCCGCCGGCCGGCGCGTGGTGATCGATGGGCTCGCGCTCGGCGGCCTGCCCGAGGTCGCGATCGAGCATGCCGGGCGGCTACCGCTGGTCGCCCTGGTCCACCACCCGCTGGCCGACGAACGCGGCCTCGACCCGGTGTTGCGGCGCTGCCTGCTGGCGAGCGAACGCGCCGCGCTCGCCGCCGTGCGCATGGCGATCACCACCAGCGCCTTCACCGCGCGCCGGCTGCTCGACTTCGGCGTGCGCGCCGAGCGCATCCGCTGGGTCGAGCCGGGCACGGCACCGCTGCCACTCTCCGCCGCGGACGGTGAACCGCCCCACCTGCTGTGCGTCGCCAGCCTCACCCCGCGCAAGGGCCAGGACGTGCTCGTGCGCGCGCTCGAACGCGTGCGCGCGCTGCCCTGGCAGTGCACGCTGATCGGCAGCGCCAGCCGCGACCCCGGCTACGCCGACGAGATTGCCGGGCTCGTCCGCCGCGCCGGCCTGGAGGACCGCATCCGGGTCGCCGGCGAATGCGCGGACGCAGCCCTGCTCGAAGCCTACGCTGCCGCCGATCTCTTCGTGCTGCCCTCGCACTACGAGGGCTACGGCATGGTGGTCGCCGAGGCGATCGCCGCCGGGCTGCCGGTGCTCGCCACCAGCGGCGGCGCGCTCGCCGCCACCCTGCCACCCGGCGCCGGGGTGCACGTCCCGCCCGGCGACGTCGATGCGCTCGCCGGGACGCTCGCCGAGCTGATCGGCGACCGCAGCCGGCGCCTGTGCCTGCGCGACGGCGCCCGCCTCGCCCGCGCCAGCCTGCGCAGCTGGACGCAGGCTGGCGAGGCTTTCGCCGCCGCCCTCGCCGCGCTCGCGCCGGCACCCGCAGCGTGATCCCCCCGGAACCGACATGCAGTCCCGCCCCGACACCGCCATGCCCCACCCCGACGCCTGTTTCGATGCAGACTGGCTCGCCCTGCGCGCCGCCGCCGACCGCGCTGCGCGGGCACCCCGGCTGGAGACCCTCGCCGCCGCCTGGCTGCGTGGCCGGCAGCAGCAGAACCCGCAGGCCCCGCTCCGCCTGGTCGACCTCGGCTGCGGCAGCGGTGCCAACCCGCGCCACCTGGCGCCACGCCTGCCCGGTCCGCAGCAGTGGACGCTGCTCGACCACGACGCCGGTCTTCTGCGGCGCGCCCGCACCCTCTGCGCGGACCTGCGCGACGCCGGGGGCGTGAGGCTGCAGGTTGACACCCGCTGCTTGGATCTGAGCGCACTCGCCGCGTCTTCGCTGGCGAACGCTGACCTCGTGTGCGCCTCCGCCCTGCTCGACCTGATGTCGGCAGACTGGCTGGGGCGCCTCGCCGATGCATGCGCGCACAACGGCTGTGCGCTGCTGATCACGCTGAGCGTCGACGGCACCTGGCGCTTCCTGCCCCAGGCTCCCGGGGCGCCCGCAGACCCCGACGACGCCTTCATCCGCGATGCCTTCAACGCCCACCAGCGCCGCGACAAGGGCCTCGGTGCCGCGCTCGGCCCGACCGCCGCGCCCGCACTCGCCGAGCTGCTCGTGGCGCGCGGCTTCGCGGTCGAGCGCGCCGCCAGCCCGTGGCGGCTGGAGCTCGCCGACCCCGCACAGGCCGCGCTCGCGCGCGCGCTCATCGACGGCTGGCGCGACGCCGCGACGGCGCAGTGCCCGCAAGCCGCCGCGCGCATCAATGCCTGGCACCAGCGCCGCAGCGCGCAGTGCGACGGCAGGGGGAGCGGGCAGCTCGAAGTCGGCCATCTCGACCTCTTCGCCTGCCCGCCGACCACCGCCCTGCGCCCCGACCGCCCCGCCTCTCCTGGGCAATGAGCACCGAACCCCGGCGCACGCGGCGCCTGCTGCCCATCCTGCGCGCGCTTGCGAGCCTGGCCCTGCTCGCCGGCGTGCTGTGGTGGATCGACCCGCGTGCCCTCGCCGCCGCCTTCGCCGCACCCGCACCCGGATGGCTGGCGCTCGCGCTCGTGATCGGCGTGCTGCAGACCGCCTTGTCGGCATGGCGCTGGCGGCTCACCGCCACCCGCCTCGGCGTACCGCTCGGCTTCGGCCACGCGCTGCGCGAGTACTACCTGGCGAGCTTTCTCAACCAGGTCCTGCCCGGTGGCGTGATGGGCGACGCCGCGCGCGCCTGGCGCCACGGCCGTCTGCCGGGTACGGCCAGCGCCGCGGCCTGGCAGGCGGTGGTGATCGAGCGCGGCTCGGGCCAGCTCGCGCTGCTGCTGGTGGTGATCGCGAGCGTGCTCGCCTCCCCCACCGTGCAGGCTGTGCCGGCACGCCTGGCAGAAGCCGTCGACGCCCGAGGGCTGCCTTGGGTGGGCACGCTCGCCGCGCTGGTGCTCGTCGCGACGGCGCTCGCACGCCGCGCCCGGGAGGTCCTGCGCAGCCTGGCCCGCGCCCTTGGGCTGGCGCTCCTCGCGCGCGCAGTGCTGCTGCGCCAGCTGCTCGCCTCGCTGCTGATCGTGGCCAGCTACGTCGCGGTGTGGCTGTGCTGCATGCGCATGATCGGCCTCGTCACGCCACCGGCGCAGGCCGCCGCGCTGGTGCCCTGGGTGCTGCTGGCGATGGCGATCCCGCTGTCGGTGGGAGGCTGGGGCATCCGCGAAGGGGCTGCAGCGCTGGTGTGGCAGGCTGCCGGGCTGGACGCCGCCGAAGGTGTGGCGGCGTCCGTGTGTTATGGGCTGGTCGTGCTGCTGTCGACCCTGCCGGGTGCGTTCGTGCTGCAACGCCACAAGCCCGATGCGCGATCCGCCCCCGAGGCAACGCCTACTTGCCGGGCGGACGGGCCTTGAGGCTCTCCGAGGGCAGGACGCCGAAGCTCGACTTGTAGAGCTCGGCGAAACGGCCGAGATGGGTGAAGCCGTAGTCGAGCGCCACGGCCGTCACGCTCGCCACGCGCACGGCAGGGTCCATCAAGGTCGCGTACACGTGCTCGAGCTTCTTGCGTCGGATGTAGCTGCGCGGCGACATCCGCGCCTGGTCCTTGAATACCTGGTAGAGCGAGCGCTGGCTCAACCCGGCGAACTGGGCGAGCTGCTCGACGCTGATGTCCTGCTTGATGCGCGCCTCGATGTGCCGCTCGAGGCGCTCGAACAGCCGCACCTGGCCACAGATCTGCGAGGTCGGCTGGTTGCGCTGCAGGGTGAACAGCAGCTTGTTGGCGATAGCATGGGCGTAGTGCATGAAAAGCTGCGCGCGCACCGCCCCGCTGGCACCTTCACTCGCAACCAGGCGCAGCAGCGTGATCAGATGATCGAGCTCGTCGCGCGAGCAAGGGCTGCGATTGAAACGCACGCACTCGGCCAGCTGGAGCCAGCCGCACTCCGAACACGCCTCGCGCAGGATCGACTCGGGGACGAGCACGCTCCACAGCTCGCTGTCGGACGAATAGCGCAGCTCGGGAACTGCACTGGTACCGAGTAGGATCTGGCCGGGTTCGAGCTCGATCTCGGCCTCGCCCTCGCCAGTGCGCAGGAAGGCACGCCCACTCACCAGCACCAGCGCCTCGTACTGCTCGCCCGCGTTCAGCGGCGCCTCGTCCGACGCAATCTCGGCGGCGAGCCGGCACAGGTCGAGGTGCTGGACGCTCGCAGGCCGTGACACTCCCCCAAGCTGGGAGACCGGCTCTCGCCCGGCCGCACGCTCGATTGCGGCAATCGGCGCCGGGGCATGCGGTCGTTGCGAATTGGACGACAGGTCGATCGGCATCCTCACTCCAGTGAATCGGCGAGCCGGCTGAAGCGTGCACCCGTCGCCCACTCGCCGCGGAGCGCCGGTCGTCTCGCGGCGGCGCCGAACGACTCAGCGTCGCACGGAAATGGTTACGAAAACGTGATTCATTATAGCATCCGTTTGTCGAGGTTGAAGTGTTTTGTCGTTACATTTCTAGTTTCTCGAGATTTTACTTGCTGAAACCGTCCGTGTGCGCCATCGAAGTCGAGATCGAACAAGGTGTCGCCGCCGCAGCGGAACTGCCTGCACACCGGGCGCAGCGCCTCGTCGAGCGCGTCGATCGGCGGCAGCACCAGCCCTGGCCGCCCCGAACCGATCAGCAGCGGCGCGACCAGCAGGTGCAGCCGATCGATCGCTCCCGCCTGCACGAAGCGCGACACCGTGAGTCCGCCCCCCTCCACGAGCACCCGCCTGCATCCCGCGCCGGCCAGCCATTCCAGCACCGCAGCCGGCGCGAACCCTGACTCCGTCCGCGGCAGGCCCACGCGGACGAGCCGATCCGGGAGCCTCGCGCAGGCCGGCGCCAGATCCTCGCCAAGCAGATGCACCGTCGGCGCTGCACCGTCGTGGAACAGATTCGCCTCCGCCCGCGCCCGCCCGCGCGGGTCGAGCACCACGCGCACCGGGTTGCGCCCGGCCACGTGGCGCACCGTCAGCAGTGGATTGTCGGCATTCACCGTGCCCACCCCCACCACCACCGCATCCACCAGCGCCCGCAGCCGGTGCAGGTGAGTGCGCGCCTCGAGGCAGTTGATGTAGTGCGAGGCCCCGCTCGCGGTGGCGATGCGCCCATCCAGGCTCTGCCCCAGCTGGGCGATCGCGAGCCGGCCCGGCGTGGCCACCCAGGGCAGGAAGAGATCGAGCAGCGCCGCGGTGTCGGCGCGCAAGGCGTGCGCGCACTTCCAGGCCCCCCCGGGCGCGATCTCGACGCTCACGCCCTCGACCGTGAAACTTATCGCGCCGGCGCCGGCCCAATCCGCATCACGGGCTTGCAGGATGCAGGCCCAGCCCCAATCTGGTACAAGTTCGTCCGCCATCCATCCTTCCTTGAAAAATCGTCTTCACTCGCGTCTGCCGGCCTGCAAAGCGCCTGGTGCAGGGTCGAGCCCCGACACCCCAAACGGAGAAAAACAAATGCGCCAAGCCGAGCGTGCCCTCTTCGACCTGCGCCGCGGACTTTCGATCCTCATGCGCGACCACGAGCGCGCCTTCGTCGTGTGCGCGGTCGAAGGCCTGGTCGATGCCGCCGCGGGCGCGATGCAGGCGCTGGCCGGCTCGCCCGCTCGCCTGGTGCTGAGCAAGCACCGCCTCGCCGCGATCGGCCACCCCAGCGCCGCACCAGCCGTTGCAATCGCCCTCTCGCCCCTTCCCGACGCTGCCGGACTGCGCGCGCTCGCCTGGCAACGCGGCGCCAGCCTGCCCGCCGGCGCCAATCTACGCGACGGCGGCCTGGTCGAAAGTGCCGCCCTGCGCCTGCTCGGCCGCGCACAGCTGGTTCCGGCAGCGCTGGTCTGCGAAGTCGGCGCCGAGCAGGCCGCCACAATCGCCACCGCGGTCGCGAGCGGCGATCTGCTCGCGGTGGACGCGGCCGAGGCCATGCGCCTGTGCGAGAGCGGCCCGGGCCGGCTCGCCCGCATCAGCGAGGCGCGCGTGCCGCTGGCCGAGGCCGAGAACAGCCGCTTCGTGCTCTTCCGCGAGGCCGACGGCGTGCACGAGCACGTCGCCATCGTGATCGGCGAGCGCGCCGGCTGGCCCGAGGACGTCCCGGTGCGACTGCACTCGTCCTGCCTCACCGGCGATCTCTTCGGCAGCCTGCGCTGCGACTGCGGGGAGCAGCTGCGTCGCGGCGTTGCGGCCATCCACGCGCTCGGCGGCGGCGTGCTGCTGTATCTGTCGCAAGAGGGCCGCGGCATCGGCCTGGCCAACAAGCTGCGCGCCTACGGCCTGCAGGACGAAGGCCTGGACACGATCGACGCCGACCAGGTGATCGGATTCTCCAAGGACGAGCGCGACTTCCGCATCGCCCACGAGATGCTCGACGAGCTCGGCATCGACCGCATCCTGCTGCTCACCAACAACCCGAGCAAGGTCGCCGCGCTGCAGAAGGCCGGCATCCACGTCGTCGGCCGGCGCGCGATCTATGGCGAGGTCACCGAGCAGAACCAGCGCTATCTCAAGACCAAGGCCAGCCGCCACGGGCACTGGCTGAACGATCTGCTCAACGAGCAGGGTGAGCCCGGTGACGACGAGCCCGCATGCCTGCCCGCCGCGGACGCCGCGCACCGCGCCTGAGGCGAGGCCTGCCGCCCGGCGATGCTGCGCGCTCAGCCGCGGTGATCGGGCGGCGGACTCCGCTCGACGAGCCCCTCCAGATCGAAGTCGCGTGCATCCTCGATGATGCGCGCGAGCCTAGTCGCGAAGTGTTCCACCAGGCGCTCGCCGAGCGCGGCGTCCGCCAGGCGCGGATCGCCGCAGGCACCCGACGGGTGCAGGTCCTGTGCCATCCAGGCGAAGCCGGCCTCACCCTCGGGGCCGAGCACGCGCCCCTCGGCCGCCATGCGCACCCCGATCGACTCGAAGCGATCGATCGCCTCGCGCCTCACCTTGTGCGGCGCCAGATGCAGCATCAGCGCGGTCTCGAGCGCCCCGCCGTGCAGGCCGTGGCGCAGCTCTTCGGCCGGCAGCGCGTCCGGCGGCGGCGGGAAGCGGAAGGAGTGCGCGCGCACCACCAGCATGCGCTGCGCCGCGCGCAGCTCGAGCGCGGCCAGATCCACCAGCGCCTTGTTGCCGCCATGGGTGTTGAACAGCACCAGACGGCGCACCCCCGCCCGCGCGACGCCGGCGCCGATCTCCACCAGGCTCGCCAGCGCGGTGCTCGCGCCGAGCGCGAGCGTGCCGGCAAAGCCGCTGTGTTCCAGGCTGCAGCCCGGCACGAAGGGCGGCAGCACGCACAGCGGCAGCCCCGGGCGCAGCTTCGGCACGGCGGCCTCGAGCAGGCCGAGGGCGATGTCGAGGTCGGTCGACAGCGGCAGGTGTTCGCCATGCTGCTCGATCGCGGCGAGCGGCAGCAGCACGACCGCATCGGCGCGGGCGAGCGCGGCGATGCGGCTCGGGGTCAGGTCCTGCCACCAGGGCAGCGCGGGCGTGAGGTTCATGGCGGTCGGGATCTCGGCGGGGGGCGACTGATCCGGATCATAGCCGCAGTCGGGGCCAGCCCGTGGGCGCAGGGCGCCGCAGCCTGGTGCCCGGCGCGTGCGGGGCGCCGGTCCGCCACCTCGCGCCGCCCGGCGCGTGCCGCACGCAGCGGAACGCTCGCGTGAGCGCACGAATGCGCACCCTCGTCCTCGGCAGGCTCGTGCCACTGTTCGTGCCGCTGTTCGTACTCAACGCCTTGCTGGTGTTCGGCAACGCCTGGCCGACGCTGTGGCCGCGGCCGGCGCTGGCGGTCTCGATCGAGCTCGCCTTCGCCGTCGCCGCACTGGTGCTGCTCGCCGGCTGGCGCGGACGTATCCCACCCGGCCTCGTGCGCGTACTCGCAGCGCTGGCCACGCTGTGGATCGTGCTGCGCTACGTGCAGGTCACCGTGCCCGCGCTGTTCGGCCGCCCGCTCAACCTCTACTGGGACCTGCCCCACCTTGGCGCCGTCCTCGACATGGGCGGCGACGGACCGGGCGCGAAGATCCTGCTCGCGCTCGCGCTCGGCGCCCTCGTCGTGCTGGCCCTGTATGGCGTGGTGTCGGCCTGCGTGCGCGCGCTCGCGCACGGCGCTGCGGAAGCGGGCGCGCGGGCGCTGCTCGGCGGCGTGGCGGGCGCGGCGATCCTGTTGTGGGCGCTGGCGCCGTGGGTCGGGCCCGCCCCCTCATCCGTCACCTCATCGGCCTTCGCGCGGCCGGTCGCCCCGCTGGCCCTCGAGCAGATCCGCTTCCTGAGCGCGGCACTCGCCGCCGACGCCGCCGACCGGCTCGGCGCCGACCCCGACTTCCGCGGCGACCTCGCGGCGCTGCGCGGCGCCGACGTCCTGATCCTGTTCGCCGAGGCCTACGGCGCAGTCACTTTCGATCGACCACCGATTGCTGCGGCGCTCACCGACGCACGCGAGCAGTTCGCCACCGCGATCGCCACCAGCGGCCGCCGGGCCGTCTCCGGCCGCGTGGTCTCGCCGACCTTCGGCGGCGCCTCCTGGCTGGCGCACGCCGCCGTGCTCGCCGGCGTCGACACCCGCGACCCGGCGGACTACGCGCTGCTGCTCACCACCGACCGTCCCACCCTCGTCCGCCACTTCGCCGCCCACGGCTACCGCACCGTCGGCTGGATGCCGGGACTGCAGCGCCCGTGGCCGGAGGGCCGCTTCTACGGTTTCGACCGCATCGCCGACGCCGACAGCGCGGGCTACGCCGGCCTGCCCTTCGGCTTCTGGCGCATTCCTGACCAGGCCTCGATGGCGCGCATCCATTTCGACGAGCTCGGCGGGCGCTTCGGCGAGGCTGCCGGGGACTTTGGCGGGGCTGCCGGGGACATTGGCGGGGCCGGCGGGGGCATCGGCGGGGCCGGCGAGGGCGTCGGCGGGGCCGGCGGTGCGCCAAAGCGCGGCTCCAGCCCGGGATCGTCGCCGGCTCTTGCGGACGACACCGGCCCCGGCGCACCCACGTATCGTCCGGGAATGCCCGCCGAGACCGCGGCCAAGCGTCGCGCGCCGCGGCTGGTCGTTTTTCCGACCGTCACCACGCACGCCCCCTTCGCGGCGATTCCGCCCTTGCGCGAGGACTGGTCGCGCTTGCTGCGCGCCGACGCCTTTCACCGGGAGGAGGTGGACGCCGCGGAGGGACAGCCGGTGTCCTGGACCGAGCCGCTACCCGCCTATCTGGCCTCGATGCGCTACCAGTTCGGCTGGCTCGCCGACTACCTCGCCCGCCACGCCGCACAGGACCTCGTGATGATCGTGATCGGCGACCACCAGCCGGTCGGCACCGTCAGCGGCCCGGATCAGCCCTGGGACGTTCCGGTGCATGTGATCGCCTCCGACCCCGCCCTGCTCGCCCGCTTCGAGGCCGCCGGCTTCATCGCCGGCCTCACCCCGCCGCAACAGCCGCTCGGCCCGATGCACGTACTCACGCAGCTCCTGGCAAACGCCTTCTCGAGTCCGCCTCGCGACACCCCACGCCGCAACGCCCCCCCGTAAGCGGCGCGAGGGCCCTGTAGGAGCGCCGGCAGGCGCGAAAGCGGCGGTGGCTCGCGGAACGCGCGTCATTTTCCGCACAGCCGGATTCGCAGCTGCCGCAGCTCCTACAGGAAGCCCGGAACGCGTGGCGGTTCGTGTAGGAGCGCCGGCAGGCGCGAACGCGGCGGTGGCGTCCGGAACGCGCGTCATTTGCCGCACCGCCGGATTCGCAGCTGCCGCAGCTCCTACAGGCGGTCCGGAACGCGTGGGGGTTCATGTAGGAGCGCCGGCAGGCGCGAAGGCGGCGGTGGCTCGCGGAACGCGCGTCATTTTCCGCACCGCCGGATTCGCAGCTGCCGCAGCTCCTACAGGCGGTCCGGAACGCGTGGTGGTTCATGTAGGAGCGCCGGCAGGCGCGAAGGCCGCGATGGTTCACGGAACGCGCGTCATTTGCCGCACCCCCGGATTCGCCGCTGCCGCAGCTCCTACAGGAAGCCCGGAACGCGTGGCGGTTTGTGTAGGAGCGCCGGCAGGCGCGAACGCGGCGGTGGCGTCCGGAACGCACGTCATTTGCCGCACCGCCGGATTCGCCGCTGCCGCAGCTACTACAGGAGGCCCAGAACGCGTGGTGGTTTGTGTAGGAGCAAAGGCGGCGGTGGAGTCCGGAACGCGTGGCGGTTTGTGTCGGAGCGCCGGCAGGCGCGAAAGCGGCGTCGATGACCTGTGACAACGTCGCCCCTGCACCGCCACATTCGCGGCTGCCGCCGCTCCTACAGGGGCGGCAGCGTGGCAGGTGCGGCGGGGGTGTGGCGGCTCATTCGTCGCGGTCCGGCGGGACGATGCGGTACAGGAGGGTGTCGCACTTGGCGCACGACACGATGCGGCGCTCGTCCTTGCCGTGGGTGAGGCCCTCGTCCTTGAACTCGGTCGACTCGCAGGCGGAGCAGCGCGGCTCGGTCTGGTTGTTGGCGTAGAGGTAGGCGTTGAGCTCGGGGAGCGCACGCTTGCGCTGCTCCATGCGGTGATATTTCCGCAGGATCAGCCACATGGCGAAGAAGACCACCATGATGAAAAGGATCGGCAGGGGAAAGTCGGCCATCGGTGCGGGGGTCCCGGGGTTGTGGATCGGAGGGTGGGGGAAGGCGGAACGACGTCGTCCGCGCGCTAGAACGGGTCCGACGATACGGAGGACGCCGCCGGCAATCCCTGTCCCGCATCAAATCGGGCAGGCGATCCTCCGCGCCTCCCTGCGACCGTGGCAGGCCCGCGGGGATTCCCCGCCACCGTAAATTTCCCCGGGCCGCCCTCCTCGTTCCCCTCGCCCCCCTCATCCTCCTCGTCGAGCTGCACCGACTCGATGCGGCGGAAATGCGCGCTGATCTTGCGGCTGGACGTATGCACCTCCTGCACGTCGCGACTGGCCTGCTCGATGTGGCGGGCGAGCGCGGCCATGCGTTCGTCGAAGCGCTGGAAGTCCTTCGCGAGCTTGCCGAGAGCGTCCTGGATGACGTGGATCTGCTTGCGCGTCTCGACGTCCTTCATCACCGCGCGTGCGGTGTTGAGCACCGCCATCAGCGTGGTCGGCGACACGATCCACACGCGCTTGTGCTGCGCGTAGGCGACGACCTCGGGGTGGTAGGCGTGCAGCTCGGCGAACACCGCCTCGGCGGGCAGGAACATCACCGCGCCGTCGGCGGTGCTGCCGGGCAGGATGTACTTGGCGGAGATCGCATCGACATGGCGCTTGACGTCGGCGCGAAAGGCCTGCTGTGCGGCGCGGCGGTCGAGCTCGGCGAGCGCGTCGTCGAACATGCGGTGGTAGTTCTCGAGCGGGAACTTGGCATCGACGGCGACGTTGCCGGTGGGCGCCGGCAGGGTGAGCAGGCAGTCGACCCGGGTGCCGTTGGGCAGCACCTGCTGGAAGGCGAAGGCCTCGGGCGGCAGCATGTTGCGCACCAGGTTCTCGAGCTGGACCTCGCCGAAGGCGCCGCGCGCGCGCTTGTCGCCGAGCAGCTCCTGCAGGCTCACGACGTTGGTGGTGAGGCCGTCGATCTTCTTCTGCGCCTCGTCGATCGTCGCCAGGCGCGCCATCACGCTGGCGAAGGTCTCGTTGGTCTTGCGGAAGCCCTCGTCGAGGCGCTGGTTGACCTGGCCGGAGAGCGTGTCCAGCCGCCCGTCCACGCTCTGGGTGAGCGCCTGCATGCCGCGCGACAGCTGCAGCGAGGCGGACGTGAGCCCGCGCTGCAGCAGCTCGCGGTCTGCGCGCGCGTGCTCGCCGATGCGGTCGGTCTGGCGGCTGAGGCCGTCGTGGAGGTCGATCAGCAGCTCGCGATGGCGCGCGGCGAGGCGCTGCTCCATCAGGTCGCCGAGGTCGTCGGCCAGGCGCTCGCGCAGGCGGCGCTCGGCGCCGCCGCCGCGCAGCAGCTGCCAGGCCTGCAGGACCAGCACCGCGAGCAGCAGACCGGCGAGCAGCCACTCGGCCGGCGTCAGTTGCAAGGCTGCCATGCCTTCAGCCCAGCGCACGCAGGCTGGCCAGCGGTGGCCGGCTCAGCAGGGTACGCGTGCCCAGCCAGCCCCCTGCGACCACCCCCACCGCGCCCAACACAACCCCAACCAGCACCGGCGCCAGCGCCGGCACGTAAGGCATGCGGAAGACCTGCTCGGCCAGCACCCAGCCGATCGCGCTCGCGCCCACGCCCGCGAGCACGCCGGCGACCCCGCCCAGCACGAGGAATTCGGCGAACAAGGCCTGGCGCACCTGGCGGTTGCGCGCGCCCAGGGTGCGCAGCATGGCGAGCTCGTAGTCGCGCTCGTCATGCGTCGACTGCAGCGCGGCATAAAGCACGACCAGGCCGGCGAGCACCGCGAAGCCGAACACGAACTGCACGATCACGATCAGCTTGTCGGTCATCGACTGCACCTGCGCGATCACCGCGGCGGTGTCGATCACGGTGAGGTTGGGGAACTCGCCGACCAGCCTGGTGGTGAAGTCGTGGCGCGCAGGCGGCAGGTGGAAGCTGGTGATCAGCGTCGCGGGGAAATCCTCCAGCACGCCGGGCGAGGCGATGAAGAAGAAGTTCACCCGCATCGAGTCCCAGTCGAGCTTGCGCACGCTGGTGATCGGCGCCTCGACGCGGCGGCCGCCGATCTCGAACGTCACACGGTCGCCCACCGCGAGCCCGAAGGTCTTCGCCAGCCCCGCCTCGACGGAGAACTGCGCCTGCGCCGCAGCCGCGTGCCAGCGCCCGGTCTCGACGACGTTGCCCGGCGGCAGCGCGGCGCCGTAGGACAGGTTGAACTCGCGCTCGGCCAGGCGCCGCGTGCGCTCGTCCTCGTACGCCGACGGGTCGACCGGCTTGCCGTCGATCGCCACCATGCGGCCGCGGATCATCGGCTGGATGGGCGGCACCGGCAGGCCCTCGGCCGCGAACAGCGCGGCGATGCCCGCGCGCTGGTCGGGCTGGATGTTGATCACGAAGCGGTTGGGCGCGTCGGGCGGCGCCATCCGCCGCCAGTTGTCGAGGAGGTCGGCGCGCACCAGGGTGAGCAGCAGCAGCGCGGTCATGCCCAGGCCGAGCGCGGCGGCCTGGATCACGCTGCTGCCCATGCGGCGGCCGAGCGCGGCGATGCCGTAGCGCCAGCCGCCACCGCGCAGGCTGCCCTGGCCCTTGAGCCGCCCGGCGAGCCTGAGCACGCCCCAGGCGGCGAGCGCGAACACGCCGAGCGCCACCGCGAAGCCCGCCGCCACCATGGCGCCGAGGCGCGCGTCGGCGGCGATCCAGAAGATCAGGCCGAGCAGCGCCGCCAGCCCGAGCCCCCAGGCCGCGCCCGAGACCGGCTCGGCAAACTCGAACTCGCGCCGCAGCACGCGCAGGGTGCTGACCTTGCCCAGGCGCAGCAGCTGCGGCAGCACGAAGCCGGCGAGCAGCGCCATGCCGACCACCAGGCCATGGGCGAGCGGCAGCGGCGAGGGCGCGGGGAGCTCGGTGGCGAGCAGCTCGCGCAGGCCGCCCGCCAGCCCCCACTGCACCGTCCAGCCGAGCGCGGTCCCGAGCAGCGCGGCAGCCAGCCCGAAGAGCAGGAACTCGCCGACCACGATGCCCAGCACCTGCGCCTGACGGGCTCCAAGCACGCGCATCACCGCGCAGCCGTCGAGGTGGCGCGCCATGAAGCGGCGCGCCGACAGGCCCACCGCCACCGCGGCGAGGATCACCGCGAGCAGTGCGGCCAGGCGCAGGAAGCGCTGTGCCTGGTCGAGCGCGGCGCGCACCTCGGGGCGGGCGTTATCCACCGTCTCGACACGCTGGCCGCGGCCCAGGTTGGCGCGCGCCCATTTCTCGTAGGTCTCCACCGCCTGCGGCGTTCCGGCCACGTGCAGCCGCCAGGTGGCGCGGCTGCCCTCGGCGATCAGGCCGGTGGCGTCGAGGTCCTTCAGGTTGAAGATCGCGCGCGGCAGCAGGCTGAAGAAGTTGGCGCCGCGGTCGGCCTCGAAGCTGACCATGGCGCCGACGCGGAACTCGAGCTCGCCCAGGCCCACCTTGTCGCCGGCCTTCACGCCCAGCTCGGCGAACAGGCGCTCGTCCAGCCACACCTCGCCCGACGCAGGCGCACGGCCCGCGGGAGCGTCGGGCTGGTTGGGGCCCGGCGCCAGACGGATGGTGCCGCGCAGCGGGTAGCCGTCCTCCACCACCTTGACGCCACCGAGCGCCGCGCCCTCGGCGGTGCTCGCCATGCTGGTGAACAGCACCGTCTTCGCGGTCTGCAGGCCGCGGCTGCGCGCCTCGTCGATGAAGCGGTCGGGCCACGGCTTGTCGGCGCGCAGCAGCAGGTCGCCGCCGAGCAGCTGGTTGGCCTCGCGGTCGAGCGCGCGCCCGACGCGGTCGGCGAGAAAGCCCACGCTGGTCAGGCTGGCCACCGCGATCACGATCGCCAGCCCGAGCAGGTGCAGCTCGCCCGCACGCAGGTCGCGCAGCATCATGCGCAGGGCGAGACGCAGGTTTCGCATCATGCCGCCGACCTCAGCGCGCCGCGCCCAGCAGGCGCTGCACCAGCGCGCACCAGTAGGCCACGCCCGCCGGCAGCACCTCGTCGTTGAAGTCGTAGTTGGGGTTGTGCAGCATGCAGCCGCCCTCACCCGGGCCGTTGCCGACCCACACATAGGCGCCCGGCTTCTCGAGGAGGAAATAGGCGAAGTCCTCCGCGCCCATGCTCGGGCGGCGGTCGGTGAACACGCGCTCCGGCCCCGCCACCGCGCGCGCGGCCTCGGCGCACAGCGCGGCTTCCGCGGCGGTGTTGATGGTCGGGGGGTAGCCGCGACGGAACTGGAAGTCGACCTCGACGCCGTGGCTCTGCGCGATGCCCTCGGCCACCTGACGCAGGCCGCGCTCGAGACGGTCGCGCACCTCGGCGGAGAAGGTGCGCACCGTGCCGCACAGCTCGGCGCGGTCGGGGATCACGTTGTAGGCCTCGCCGGCGTGGAACTGCGTCACCGACACCACGCCGGCGTCGATCGGGTCGAGCACGCGGCTGACCAGAGTCTGCGCCGCCTGCACGAAGGCGGCGCCCGCCACTACCGGGTCCACGCCCAGGTGCGGCATCGCGGCATGCGCGCCGACGCCGGTGAAGCGGATGTCGAAGCGGTCGGCGCTCGCCATCACCGGCCCGCTGTGGATGGCGAAGGTCCCCGCCTCCATGCCTGGCCAGTTGTGCATGCCGAACACCGCCTCCATCGGGAAGCGCTCGAAGAGGCCGTCGGCGATCATCGCCGGCGCGCCGCCCTCGCCCTCCTCGGCGGGCTGGAAGATCAGGTAGACCGTGCCGTCGAAGTCGCGCCGCGCGGCGAGCGCCTCGGCCGCGCCGAGCAGCATGGTGGTGTGGCCGTCGTGGCCGCAGGCGTGCATGCAGCCGTGCACGGTCGATTTGTGCGCGAACTCGTTGCGCTCGGTGATCGGCAGCGCGTCCATGTCGGCGCGCAGGCCGATCGCGCGCAGGCCGCGGCGGCCGCGCACCACGCCGACCACGCCGGTGCCGCCGACGCCGCGGTGGGTCTCGATGCCGAGCGCCTCAAGGTGGCGCGCGACCAGCTCGGCGGTGCGGTGCTCCTCGAAGGCGAGCTCGGGGTGGGCGTGGATGTCGCGGCGGATCGCGGTCAGCTTGCCCTGCAGGGGGCGGACGCTTTCGATGAGGCTCATGGCTGCACCGTGTTGTTGTGGTTTGTTGCGGGTGTCCGAGTGTAGTACAGGCGGAGGGAGGGTGACCCTTCGGCCGTGGAAGCAGGCGTGCCGAAACGCGGGGCGATTGCTGTACGGCCCTTTTCGCGGCTGCCGCCGCTCCTACAGAACACCATCCCGGCTCCGTGGTTCGCAGGTGCGCCCGAAGGCGCGAAAACATACCGTCCCGGCTCGGCGGACTGCCGGGGCTCCGAAATGCGTGAAAACATATCGTCCCCGCCCGGCGGATTGTAGGAGCGCCGGCAGGCGCGAAAACAGACGGCTCTATGCCCTTTCCAGTGGAAATTGACTCAACAACAAACATGACGGTAGCGCCCGTATTCGCGGGGGGTCGCCGGCACCATGGGGTTCTTCGGTAGATGTTCGAGCTTGGACATGCGCAGGTAGGCGATGGCGATGAAGTTGTCGAGGTTGCGGAAGCCTCGGGCGGCGGTCTTCGTCTGCTGAAGCTGCCCGTTCATCGCCTCGACGTAGGCGTTGCTGCGCCCGTCGAGCATGCCGCGAAGCACGCCGCCCAGATGCTCCTTGATCGTGGCGCCGAGTCGCTTGAAGGGCTCCAGGCGCGAGCGCCGGGCCCAACTCACCCACTTCATCAACGCCCCGCGGGCGACCTCTTGGCAGTTGCTCGCAGCCGCCTCGCGATAGACAAGCCGCAAGCCCTGCTTCATCCGCCATGCGCGCGCACTCTTGAGGCCCGAGCGCTGCAGCCAGTTCATCGCGTTGCACTGCGCCGGGGTCCAGTGCGGCGGGTTCTTGCGCATGGCCCACAGCAATTGGCGCAGCGTCTTCTTGTTGCCCGTGCCCGCCGCGGCGCGGATCGCGGCCGCCGAGCTGCGCATCTCCTCGCGGCGTACCTCGTCCATGGCCGCATTGGCCAGGGCGACGACGTGGAAGCGGTCGTAGGAGACCTGGGCTTTGGGCAGCGACCGGGCGATCCCCTTGGCGTAGGCCGCGCTCATGTCGATGCAGGCGTGCTCGATGCGGTCTGGCTCGCCACCGTGCGCGCGCAGGTCCTGGGCAAAGGCTTGCAGCGTTGTGTGGTCTCGCCCCGGCGTGGCGAACAGCAGGCGCTTGGCGTCCAGGTCATGCACCACGGTGATGTATTCGTGCCCCCGCTTGACGCTGGTCTCGTCGATGCCGACGTAGCGCACGGCAGACATGTCATCCCGAGCCCGCGCACCGTGAACGTAGTGGCGGATCCGACCCCACAGCCGCTTGGGCGCGACCCGCATCTGGGCAGCAGCCTGGCGCACGGGCAACTCTCTGCACAGGGACAGACCCAGTGCCTCGAACAGCAGCGTGAAACCGCTGCCCTCGCGTGCCCACGGCACCGGCAGCTGCGTGGTCTTGCCACAGCCCGAGCACTGCACGCGGGGGATGTCGGCATGGAGCCACGCCTCGAACTGAAAAAAGTCCAGGTGACGCCAGCTGCGCCGCACTCGATCGTGGACCGGCTGATGCACGGCACCACACGCCGGACAGGGCTCGCGCTTGCCGGTGTGCTCGACTTCGAAGTCGATCCGCCGCTTGGCCGTGTCGAGCTCGACCTTGGCGACGTGCCAGGGCGGCTGCAGACCCAGTGCGGTCGTGAAGAGGGCTTCGATCGGAGAACTCATGGTGGGCGCAGTCACGGTCAGGATCGGGGCGTTGTACCACCGATCACACTGTTTGTTGTTGAGTCAATTTCCACTGGAAAGGGCATAGAGCCAAACAGACCGTCCCCGCTCGGCGGATTGCCGGGGCTCCGGAATGCACGAAAACTCATCGTCTCGGCTCGGCGGCTTGTAGGAGCGCCGGCAGGCGCGAAAAAATGTCGTCCCCGCTCGGCGCACTGTAGGAGCGCCGGCAGGCGCGAACAAGGCTGCAAAGGCGCGATGCCGTCTGACTCCCGCGTTGCCCTGCTCGCACTTGCCAACGCGCCGACAGAACGCCATCTTGACCTCGGCGAGTCTGAAGCGCGAATCCGCCCGAAGTTCCCACCCCCGGGACAAGCCGATTCACTCCGCCGCAAAGTTTTCAGCGGCGGCGCTCGAATCAGGCCTGATAATTGCGCATGAGCGAAATTCCTGACGACACCTCCGGGCGCCCTACCGGCGCACCCGACGCGGCCGTGGCTCCACCCCCTGCCACCGGGCTCGCCCTGCCCTTCGACCACCTGCCCCTGCCTGCGGCCATGCTGGACACCCTGCGCCAGCTCGACTACCGCACCATGACCCCGATCCAGGCCGCCAGCCTGCCGCTGGCGCTCGCCGGGCACGACCTCATCGCCCAGGCCAAGACCGGCAGTGGCAAGACCGCGGCCTTCGGCTTGCCGCTGCTCGCCCGGCTCGACGTGCGCAAGCTCGCCGTGCAGGCCATGGTGCTGTGCCCCACCCGCGAGCTGGCCGACCAGGTCACGCAGGAGATCCGCCGCCTGGCGCGCTTCGAGGCCAACATCAAGGTGCTGGCGCTGTGCGGCGGCACGCCGATGCGCCCGCAGCGCGACAGCCTGGAGCACGGCGCCCACGTCGTGGTCGGCACGCCCGGACGCATCATGGACCACCTCGAGCGCGGCAGCCTGAAGCTCGACGCGCTGAACACCCTGGTGCTGGACGAGGCGGACCGCATGCTGGACATGGGCTTCCACGACGACATCGCCTTCGTCGCCGGGCGCTGCCCGTCGAAACGCCAAACCCTGCTGTTCTCGGCCACCTACCCCGAGGGCATCGCCCGCCTGGCCGCGCGCTTCCTGCGCCAGCCGCAGGAGGTGAAGCTGCCCGAACAGCACGCGCACGACAAGATCCGCCAGCGCTTCTACGAGATCGAGCACCCGGCGCGCCTGCAGGCGGTCGCGAAGCTGCTGCGCCACTACCGCCCGGTGAGCACGCTGGCCTTCTGCAACACCCGCCAGCAGTGCCGCGACCTGGTCGAGCTGCTGCGCGCCCAGGGCTTCGCCGCGCTTGCCCTCAACGGCGAGATGGAGCAGCGCGAGCGCGACCAGGTGCTGATCCAGTTCGCCAACCGCAGCTGCTCGGTGCTGGTCGCGACCGACGTCGCGGCGCGCGGGCTCGACATCGCCCAGCTCGAGGCGGTGATCAACGTCGACGTCACCCCCGACCCCGAGATCCACATCCACCGCATCGGCCGCACCGGCCGCGGCGAAGACGACGGCTGGGCGCTGAACCTGTGCAGCAGCGCCGACAAGCGCCGCGTCGCGAGCATCGCGCAGAGGATGGGCTTCGAGCCCGAGTGGCATGCGCTCGACGAGCTGGAGGAAGACGCGAGCGAGCCGCTGCAGGCGCCGATGACGACGCTGCTGATTCTGGGCGGACGCAAGGACAAGATCCGCCCGGCGGACGTGCTCGGTGCGCTGACCGGCGAGGCCGGGTTCAGCCGCGAGCAGGTCGGCAAGATCACCGTCACCGATCAGAACACCTACGTGGCGGTCGAGCGCACGATCGCGCGCGAGGCGGTGCGCCGGCTGTCGGCGGGCAAGCTCAAGGGCAAGAAGGTGAAGGTGCGCGCACTGGAGGGCTGAGGGTGAGGGGTGAGGCCCGAGCGGGCCGGCGGCGGTTTATCCTTGGCGCACTTCACGCCGCGCCGGAGGTCTGAAGCCGCAGCGAAGGCGAAGCCCTGCTTCAACCACCCCGCTCCAACCGCCCCGCAACTGCCCCGCTCTCACCGCATTCGACCGGATCCTCTCCACCTTGAAGCTCTACTACGCCGACCACTTCGTCCTGCCGCTGCCCGATGGGCACCGCTTTCCGATGGAGAAATATGCCCTGCTGCGCGCCCGCCTGCGCGCGAGCGGACTGTTCGCCGACGACGACTTCCGCGTCCCCGACGCGGCCAGCGACACCGAGATCCTGCGCGCCCACGACGCCGGCTACCTGCGGCGCGTCGCCGGAGGCACGCTAGACGCGGCCGAAGTGCGGCGCATCGGCTTTCCGTGGACCGAGGCGATGGTCGAGCGCTCGCGGCGCTCGGCGGGCGCCACGCTCGCCGCCTGCCGCAGCGCGCTCGCTCGCGAAGGCGGCAGCGCCTGCGCCGCCAACCTCGCCGGCGGCACCCACCATGCGCACCGCGACTTCGGCTCGGGCTTCTGCGTGTTCAACGACGCCGCCGTCGCCGCGCTGGCGATGCGGGCCGAGGGCCGCGTCGAGCGGGTAGCCATCGTCGACTGCGACGTGCATCAGGGCGACGGCACCGCCACCATCCTCGCCGACACCCCCGAGGTGTTCACCTGCAGCCTGCACGGCGCGAAGAACTTCCCCTTCCGCAAGCAGGACAGCGACCTCGACGTCGAGCTGGCCGACGACACCGGCGACGAGGCCTACCTCACCGCGCTCGATGCCGCGCTCGACACCGTGTTTACCCGTGCCCGCCCGGAGCTGGTGATCTACCTCGCCGGCGCCGACCCCTACGCCGGCGACCGCCTCGGCCGGCTCGCACTCAGCATCGAAGGGCTGCAGGCCCGCGACGAACGCGTGCTCGGCGCCTGTCGGGCCGCCGGCGTGCCGGTCGCGGTGGCGATGGCGGGGGGCTATGCGCAGCCGATCGAGGACACGGTGACGGTGCACTTCAACACCATCTGCACCGCGGCGCGGACGATGCGGGAGGCTTGAGCGCTCGTGACTTCGCTCCTCGGCATCGACTTCACCTCCGCTCCCCGCCGCGCCAAGCCGATCACCGTCGCCCACGGCCGCCTCGAAGGCGCGCGCGTCGTGCTCGATCACATCGAGCGCTGTTCCGACTGGACGAGCTTCGAGGCGGTGCTCGCGCGCCCCGGCGCCTGGCTGGGGGCCTTCGACTTTCCCTTCGGGCTGCCGCGCGAGGCGGTGGTCGACCTGGGCTGGCCGCAGGACTGGCAGGAGCTCGTGCGCCACTGCGCCGCCATGGGCAAGCCCGCCTTCCGCGCCGCGCTCGACGCCTACCGCGAGACCCGCCCCGCCGGCCGTCGCTACGCGCACCGCAGCACCGATCTGCCCGCGCGCTCGCACAGCCCGTTGAAGCTGGTCAACCCGCCGGTCGGCCTGATGTTCCTCGAGGGCGCGCCGCGCCTGCTCGCCGCCAGCGTCCACATTCCGGGCATGTACGCGGGCGATCCGGCTCGGGTCGCGATCGAGGCCTATCCCGGGCTGCTCGCGCGCCGCATCACGCCAGCCTCGTACAAGAGCGACGAGCGCCGCAAGCAGACACCCGAGCGCCGCGCCGCGCGTGCCGCGATCGTCGACGCCCTCGTCCGCGGCGCCCCGTCTTCCGGCGGCCCGCAACCCGCGCCGGCGCTGCACGCCACGCCCGCACAGCGCGAGGCCCTGGTCGAGGACGCCAGCGGCGACCTGCTCGATGCCGTGCTCGCCCTGCTGCAGGCCGCTGCGGCCGCCCGCCAGGGCGCGCCGCGCTTCGGCCTGCCGGCGGACTTCGACCCGATCGAGGGCTGGATCGGTGGTTGCAGCGTGGCGTCGAACCGCCAGTGCGACGGTATCGGATCGGCTGCTCAGTGAATCAAGCTGCGCAGGTGGGCGGTGAGCCGCTCGCGGTTTGCGAAGGTCAGTTCGTACATGTTGCTCAGGGCCGCGGCCTGATCCTCAGCGAGATCCGGGCTGAAGACGATGAACTGGCTGCGGTCGATCCCGAGGCGCCTGCGCAGCTTCAAATACTTCTCGATATCCTGGCGAAACTCGCCGCTCTTGCACTCGACCACGATCGGCTTCGCACCGTCGAGCAGGATGAAGACATCCAGTTCGTGAAGGTCCTCGTTCTCGAAGACGATGTCGAGGTTGCGCGCAAAGGCAGCGTCACGTCGCGCCTCCTGCAACTGGACCAACGCCTTCATCAGCACATACCACTCCACCCACTCGCCGGCGAAGAAGTCGCGTACGGGCGCGGCCTGCTGGAGCGTGACACGGACCATCTTCTCCGGCTTCTGATAGAAGTACTTGGCGAGGAAGGTGTGGTCGTACAGGCGCTTGCAGAAGGCATTGACGAACTGACCGTCCTTCTGGCTGTAGTCGGAGAGCTTGAGGCTGAAAGTCGGAACGTCTTTGCGCTGGCCCCAGCGGATCCTGGAGACGACTTCGCCGAGCAGGTCGTAATGGTCGCCGATCTCGACCGCGATCTCGTCGAAGAAGCCGGACGTCTCGACTGCTTCGGGAACCGGCTTCGCCTCGATGCGACGCTGGCGGAACCATTCGACGATCGGGGCGTGCTGGGCGGCCGCGGCGAGCGCGGAGGTGTTGTGGAGGTCGAGTTCGGCGAGTTTGCCGCCGCCCTGCGCGCCCTGGTCCGACATCACCGGCTGTGGCTCGGCATGGAGCGCCCTCAAACGCTTCACCTCCTTGTGAAGCGTGCCGTACTGCTCGAGCAGCCTGCGCACGAAGAAGCTGGTGTCGTAGACCGGTGCCTCGGCCTTGCAGGCGGGACAGGGCGCGGTCGTTCCGGGCAGAATGTCGAGCACCTCGCCGGTCTGGCCACATTGATTACAGCGCTGGATGGGCATTACGAAGGCTCCGCAGCTCCTTTCGAAAGGCGCGATTATAGCCACGCCGCCACGAGCACCGCTGCCAACCATGACATGAACGTGGAACGATACCCACGGCATTGCCGATGACCTTCCTGCTCGAAGCCCGCACCATCGACAAGCGCTTCGGCGGCCTGCAGGCGCTCGCCGGCGTCTCGCTGTCCATCCGCAAGGGCGAGATCTACGGCCTCATCGGCCCAAACGGCGCCGGCAAGACCAGCTTCTTCAACGCGCTCACTGGCATCCACCCACCCGACGCCGGCGAGTTCCTGCTCGACGGCGCGCCCCTGCCCACGACGCGGCCGCAGGCGGTGGTAGCGCGCGGCATCGCCCGCACCTTCCAGAACATCCGCCTGTTCCGCGAGCTGAGCGTGCTGGAGAACGTCATGGCCGCGCGCCACCGCCACACCCGCGCCGGGCTGTGGAGCGTGCTCGCCGGCACCCGCGCCAGCCGCGCCGAGGAGCGCGCCTGCGCCGAGGAGGCGCACGCCCTGCTCGAATACGTCGGCATCGACCGGCTCGCCGGCAGCCTCGCGCACAGCCTCTCCTACGGCGACCAGCGCCGCCTCGAGATCGCGCGCGCGCTCGCCACCGCACCCCGCCTGCTCGCGCTCGACGAGCCCGCCGCCGGCATGAACGCCACCGAAACCGCCGCGCTCGGCGAGCTGATCCGCCACATCCGCGCCGACGGCGTCACCGTGCTGCTGATCGAGCACGACGTACACCTGGTGATGGGCCTGTGCGACCGCGTCGCGGTGCTCGACTTTGGCCGCAAGATCGCCGAGGACGTGCCCGCCGCCGTACAGCGTGACCAGGCCGTCATCGACGCCTACCTGGGCGGGGGCCGCCATGCCGCCTGAGGCAACGAGCCCCCCGCTGGCGTTGCGCCGGCTGGAAGTCGCGCATGGCGGCATTCCGGCCGTGCGCGGCATCGACCTCGAAGTGCGCGCCGGCGAGATCGTCTGCCTGATCGGCGCCAACGGCGCCGGCAAGAGCACCACGCTCAACGCCATCGCCGGCCTGCTGCCTTGCGCCGGCGGCGAGATCCACTACGCCGGCGCACGCATCGACACGCTGCCCCCGCACCGCCGCGTCGCCGCCGGCATCGCCCTCGTGCCCGAGGGGCGCGGCATCTTCGGCCGCCTCACCGTGGAAGAGAACCTGCGCTTGGGCGCGTGGACGCGCGGCAACGAGGCCGCACTCGCCGAGGATCGCGAGCGCATCTGCTCACTGCTGCCCCAGCTCGCCAGCCGCCGCGGACAACTCGCCGGCACGCTCTCGGGGGGCGAGCAGCAGATGCTCGCGGTCGGCCGCGCCCTGCTGTCGCGCCCGCGCCTGCTGCTGCTGGACGAACCCTCGATGGGCCTGGCGCCCAGGGTGGTCGAGGACATCTTCACCCTGATCGGCAAGATCGCGCGCGACGGCGTCGCCTTGCTGCTCGTGGAGCAGAACGCGCGACTGGCGCTGGAGCTGGCTGATCGCGGGTATGTGATGGAGGGCGGCCGCATCGTGCTCGCAGGCGCCGGAGGCGATCTGCTGCGGGATCCCAGAGTGCGCTCAGCCTACCTCGGCGAACGCCCGGAAGGATCATTCACGGCTTGCGCCGCTCCTGCACAGGCCCCGGAAGCACGTTGGTTTCTGTAGGAGCGCCGGCAGGCGCGAAAGCCGCGCCTCGGAAAACCGCATCACCACCCCGCCCGTGAAGCGATAAGATTGCGCCCCTCGCGATGCCCTGGGCGCGTCGCCTGCTCCCACCGGACCCTCGATGCAAAACCTCAAGTACTTCACCTGGTCGATCGGCTTCACCGTCATCGGGCTCGTCGGCGGCTACCTGCTCGGCGGTTGGCCCGCCGCCTTCATCGTCGCCGTGCTCGCGGTGCTGGAGACCTCGCTGTCCTTCGACAACGCGGTGGTCAACGCCACCGTGCTGCGCCACATGGACGAGAAGTGGCGCCAGCGCTTCCTGCTGTGGGGGATCCTGATCGCGGTCTTCGGCATGCGCATCGTGTTCCCGCTCGCGATCGTCGGCGTGGTGGCGAGCATGGGGCCGGTCGAGGTGGTCGATCTCGCGCTCTTCAACCCCGACGAATACGCCCGCCTGCTCACCTCCGCGCATCACGAGATCGCGGCCTTCGGCGGCGCCTTCCTGATGATGGTCTTCCTCAAGTTCTTCATCGACGAGAACAAGGACACCCACTGGCTGGCGCCGATCGAGAGCCCGCTGACCAAGCTCGGCCGCCTGGAAGCCGCGCAGATCCTGCTGACGCTGCTCGCCATCCTCGCCACCTCGGCGTGGATGGACGGCGCGGAGAAGCGCATGGAGTTCATCGTCGCCGGGGTGTGGGGCCTGATCGTCTACATCATGGCCGACGGCCTGGGCGCGATCATGGGCGGCGAGGAGGGCGAGGGAGGCAGGATGGTCGCCAAGACCGGCTTCGCGGGCTTCATGTACCTCGAGCTGCTCGATGCGTCCTTCAGCTTCGACGGCGTCATCGGCGCCTTCGCGCTCACCACCAGCCTGCCGATCATCGCCATCGGCCTGGGCGTGGGCGCGATGTTCGTGCGCTCATTCACGCTGATGCTGGTGTATCGCGGCACCCTCGAAGCCTACCGCTACCTGGAGCACGGGGCCTTCTGGGCGATCGGCGCGCTGGCGGCGATCATGTTCATCGGCGTGCACATGCACATCCCCGAGACCTTCACCGGCCTGATCGGCGCGGTGCTGATCGGCGCGGCGTTCTGGAGCTCGCTTCGGCACAACCGTATCGCCTCGAGCGGAAGCTGAATGCGCTGCGCAGGCCCTGCACCGTTTTCGAGGCGCGGGGCCTGCGCGAGCGCTGGACGGCTCCGCCGCCTGACTCAATAACCGGCGGAAGAGATCACCGTGTACAGCGTATCGAACTTGTATTCGGTAATCGGCGCGTTCGCCGCGCGGTGATGCCCGTACTGGTAGCGCGTCTTGCTGACGTGGAAATGGCTGATCGCTCCCGTGCCGCCGTCCGCCACGCACAGGATGACCGCAGCGGCGCCGTGCGCATCCTGGATCTTGCCCGTCGTGTCGTACTCCGAGACGACCGCCAGCCCGGCGGACTTTCGCCTGTCCCATTCCGCCCGCTGCGATGTCGCCTTGTTCGTGTCCACGTGGCCGGCGTATAGCGCGTCCCCGACCTTGAACGAAGCCATCACGCAACCGGTGAACTCGCCGCTGATGACCTCTCGACCGGCAAGCGCCGCCTCCGCGATCTTCTCGGTGCGGTAGGGCAGAAAGCGGACCGGGTGCTCGCCATTGCCCGGCGCACGCTCGAAGAACTCGATCACCGTCGTCCCTCCGAGGGCGATCACGCGATAACACCCATCGAATGCCGGCCTGCCGGAGTTGATCAGCGTGCTGAGGCCCAGCAACTGCGTTCCCAGCTTCATCGACGTCGACAACATGATCCGCTCCCTCCCGGCGATGCAATCCATTTGATCCTAGCATCGCAGTAACGGGCTCGCTGCCCCGAATTGGACGCTATCGAGAAGGCGAACGCCACCGGCGGACCACCCGCTCGTCGCGGATCGTCTGCAGGCGTGCAGGGCCGGCGTTCTTGCGCGGGACCTGGAAAGCTCCATCGCGGCTCCGCGCTCTGCGCATGGACGCCGAGGGGTAAGATTCCCGCCAGCCGGCCCCACCGGATCGCCCTCGCCCACCCACCACGCGTACGCCCGATTCCATGCTCACGCCAGACCAGCTCCTCGGTTTTCTCCTCGCCGCCGTCCTCGTCACCATCTCGCCCGGACCCGACAACCTGATGGTGCTGGGCACCGGCATGTCCAGGGGGCGCGCGAGCGGGATCGCGTTCGGGCTGGGATGCGCGCTGGGCTGCCTGAGCCACACGGCGCTCGCGGTGATCGGGGTCGGTGCGCTGATCGCGGCGTCACCGACGGCCTTCACCGCACTGAAGATCTGCGGCGGCCTCTACCTGCTATGGCTGGGCTACGGCGCGCTGCGCAGCGGTGGCGGAGCGCGGGTCGACACCGCAGTGCAGTCCGAGCGCTCGCTCGGGGCGCTGTTCATGAAGGGCGTGATCGCCAATGCGATCAACCCCAAGGTGGTGCTCTTCTTCCTGTCCTTCCTGCCCCAGTTCGTCGCCCCCGCGCGCGGCGACGCGGCGTGGCAGATGGCGTCGCTCGGGGTGGTGTTCACCATGCAGGCGGCGCTGCTGTTCGGTCTGCTCGGATACTTCGCCGGCAGCGTCGGGCAGTGGATCAACCGCCGCCCGCGCGCCGGCCAGTGGCTCGACCGCCTCGCCGGCACGATCTTCGTCGCGCTCGGGCTGCGGCTGATCGTCACGCGCTGAACGGCCGCGTTCGCGCCTGCCGGCGCTCCTACATGAGGCGCTGCGGTTCCTTGGCCGCGTTCGCGCCTGCCGGCGCTCCTACACGAGGCGGCGCGGTTCCTTGGCCGCGTTCGCGCCTGCCGGCGCTCCTGCATGAGGCGGCGCGGTTCCTTGGCCGCGTTCGCGCCTGCCGGCGCTCCTACATGAGGCGGCGCGGTTCCCACCGCCGCGTTCGCGCCTGCCGGCGCTCCTACATGAGGCGGCGCGGTTTCGCCGCCGTGTTCGCGGCTGCCGCCGCTCCTACGGGACGCGGGGCGGGCGGTGGTTCATGTAGGAGCGCCGGCAGGCGCGAAGACGGCGGTGGGAGGAGCGATGCGCGTCGCGTACCCGATCGCCTCATTCAGGGCGGCCGGCGCTCGTGACGAGTCTTCGCGGGCATGCGGGTCGATCTGGCAAGGCGGCCGGACGGTGCGACGGCGTGCTGCGGATGGGCGGCCTCCGCGCTTTTGTAACAGCCCGGTCACGCTGTGCTCATAGATTCGGAAGCCTTTGTCCTCCGCCCCACGACACCATGAGCCACCGTCCGCGCCACGCCCTCAAGACCTTCTCCCTGAGCCTCCTCGCCGCCGCCACGCTGGCTGCCTGCACCAGCGACGAAGACGCCACGCCGTCGCCACCGACCACCGCCCCCGAGCCCACCCCCACCTCCCTGCGCCTGGAGCGCATCGGCGGCTACGCCACCAATCTCTTCGGCAAGAGCGCCGCCGAGATCCCCGCCTACGACCCCGCCAGCAAGCGCGCCTTCGTGGTCAACGCCGACGCCGGCGCGGTCGATGTGCTGGACCTCTCCAACCCCGCCACCCCGGTCTCCGTCGGCCGGCTCGACTCGCAAGCCCTGCTCGCCGGATCGGAGATCAACAGCGTCGCCGTGCACGGCGGCCTCGTCGCGGTCGCCATCCAGGCCAGCCCCAAGACCGACAAGGGCCGGGTCGCGCTCTACCGCGCGGCGGACCTGTCGCTCGTGGGCAGCGTCGAGGTGGGCGCCCTGCCCGACATGCTCACCTTCACCCCCGACGGCAAGACCGTGCTGGTCGCCAACGAGGGCGAGCCGAACGACGACTACTCGATCGACCCCGAGGGCTCGATCAGCGTCATCGACGTCTCCACCCCCTCGGCGCCGGTCGCGCGCAGCGCCGGTTTTGCCGCCTTCAACGGCCAGGAGAAGGCCCTGCGCGCCCAGGGCGTGCGCATCTACGGCCCCGGCGCGAGCGCCGCGCAGGACTTCGAGCCCGAGTACATCGCCGTGTCCGCCGATGGTGCCACCGCCTGGGCCACGCTGCAGGAGAACAACGCGCTCGCCCGCATCGACGTCGCCACGGCCACGGTCGAGGCGATCCTGCCGCTCGGCGACAAGGACCACGGTCTCGATGCGAACGCGCTCGACGCCTCCGACGACGACAAGAAGGCCGTCATCCAGGCCTGGCCGGGCGTGCGCGGCCTCTACCTGCCCGACGCCATCGCGTCGTACACCCACCAGGGCCGCACCCTGCTGGTCACCGCCAACGAGGGCGACGCGCGCACCTGGGGCGAGGGTGACGACGCCTACTGGGATGGCGACGCCAGCAAGGGCTTCGTCGAGGAGTTCCGCGTCAAGCACCTCACCAATGCCAAGGGCTGGTCCGGCCGCAAGGGCGACGACCTGCCGCCGCAGCTCGACGCGCTCGCCGATGGCGGCCTGCTCGACCCGACGGTGTTCGCCTACTGCGGCGCGGTCGCCGGCAGCCCCGGCCAGTGCCGCGACGACGACCAACTCGGCCGCCTCAACATCACCTGGACGATGGGCTATCGCCAGGACGCCGACGGAAGGCCGATCCTCTTCGACACCGCCGGCAACGAGAACCCGGCCGGCACCCGCCTGATGTACGACACGCTCTATGCCTTCGGCGGGCGCTCGTTCTCGATCCGCGACGAGGACGGCAAGCTGGTGTGGGACTCGGGCGCCGAGATCGAGCGCTTCCTCGCCAGCGACGAATGCAAGCTCGGCGCCGCGCGCAACCTCCCCTGCGCCGACTGGTTCAACGCCAACCACGAGGAAGGCGACACGCTCGACAACCGCAGCGACAACAAGGGCCCCGAGCCCGAAGGCGTCGCGCTCGGACGCATCGGCGACAAGACCTTCGCCTTCGTCGGCCTCGAGCGCATGGGCGGCGTGCTGGTGTATGACATCACCGACCCGCAGGCGCCGACGCGGGTGGACTACCTGAACCCGCGCGAGGACTGGACCACCGAAGACCCCGCGACCGTGCTCGCGAACGTCGGCGACCTCGGCCCCGAAGGCCTGCACTTCATCCCCGCCAAGGATTCGCCCAACGCCAAGCCGCTGCTGCTGGTCGGCAACGAGGTCAGCGGCACCACGGCGGTGTACCAGCTCAACCTGAGCTACTGAGCGGCTCGATCTCGCACAGCCCCGAGCGCAGGGGCTGCGAGCCGGCGACGGGATCGACGCGGCGGTCGGAGACGAGGCGACTGTAGTTCGCTCCGTCCTCCGAGCGCGCGTCATAGCCGTCCGCGGCGCCCGCCGTGCCCGGCTGCCACCAGCCGTACTCCACCCACACCACGCGCGCATCGAGCGCCGCATCGAAGCGCGCCTGCATGCGGATGGCGCCGTTGGCGGTGCGCACCCGCACCGGGTCGCCCTCGGCGATTCCGCGCGCACGCGCCGCGTCCGGATGCAGATGCACCGAGGGCTCGGGCGAGTGCCGGCGCAGCGAGGGCGCCTGGCGGTCCTGCCCGTGGCGGAAGTGGCGCAGCTTGGCGGTGGTCATCACCAGCGGAAACGCCGCAGAAGCGGCCCCGAACGGCGAGTCGGCCGGCTCCTCGAAGCGCGGCAGCGGCGGCTCCCCGTGCTCGAGCAGCGTCTCGGAATACAGCTCGATGCGCCCGCTCGGCGTGCGGAAGCCCTCCTCCACCTGCTTGCGATAGCGGGTAGGCGCGGGTCGCGCGAGCCCGCCCGGGTGCGCGCGCAGCGTCTCGAGCGTGAGCCCGGTGGGCGCGAGCACATGAGCCAGCCCGGCCTCCAGGTCGCCACCCCAGAAGTGCTCGCCCAAGCCCAGCCGCTGCGCGAGCGCGAACACCACCCAGGCATCCGCGCGGCTGTCGCCGAGCGGCGCGATCGCCGCCGGGCGCAGCTGCACCCAGGACTCCGCCGCCTGGCTGCCCTCGAAGCCCACGCGCAGCGCCTCGCGCTCCCACGGCGTGCAGATCGGCAGCACGATGTCGGCCAGCGCCGCGGTGGGGGTGAGCGTGAGGTCGGCGTAGACGCAGAACTCGAGCGCGGCCAGCGCCTCGGCGGCGCGTTCGGCATCCGCATGGTTGAGCAGGAAGTCGCGGCCGAAGCCGACCAGGGCGCGGATCGGGTACGGCCGCTCCTCCAGGATCGCGTCCCACAGCGCGTCCGAGCCGATGAGGCCGAGCCTGGCCGGGCCGAGCCGCGAACGCTCGAGCCCGATGCAGCGCGCGCGCTGCGCGGCGCCGAGCAGGTCCTTGCCGCTGGCGTCGTGCGCCGGCGCGGGCGTGAACGCGACGTTGCCGCCCGGCGCATCGAAGCTGCCGGTGAGCGCCATCAGCGTGGCGATGGCGCGGTCGGTCTGGGTGGCGTTGGTGTGCTGGCACACGCCGGCCCAGCAGTAATACGACACCGCCGGCCCGGCCTCGTGGAGCAGGCCGGCGAGCGCCTCCACCTGCGCGGGCTCGATCCAGCACAGCGCGGCAACGCGCTCGGGCGTGTAGTCGGCACAGGCCTGCTCGAAGCGCGCGAACACGGTCTCGCAGCGCACCACCCGCCCGTCGGCCAGATGCGCATCCACACTGCCCGTCAGCACGGGCTCCGCCCCGCTGCCCGCCGACCCGCGCACACCCCGGCCACAGGCGATCCAGCCGCCATCCGCCGCGATCGCGACGAGGTCGTCGCCCCCCGCCCCCGCCGGCGGCGCGGCAAGCTCGCCCGCGCGCAGCAGGCGCCCGTCGTCGCCACGCACGAGCAGCGGCGCGTTGCTGAAATCGCGCACGAAGGCTGCGTCGAACCAGCCCCGCGCCAGCATCACCCGCGCCACCCCGAGCGCGAGCGCGCCGTCCGAACCGGGCCGCACGCGCAGCCACAGGTCGGCGTCGGCCGCGAAGCCCGCCTTGCGCGGATCGACCACCACCACCTTCGCCCCCGCCTTGCGCGCCGCGCGGATCGCCAGCGAGTTGGCCAGCCAGGTGTCGCGCGGGTTGTGGCCCCACAGCACGATGCAGCGGCTGTGCGCGAAGTCCGGCGTGGCGATGCCGCGGCCGAAGGTGAGCTGGTGGGTGAAGTCCTTGTGCCAGTTGCAGATCTCGGTGCCGTTGGCCACGTTGGGGCTGCCGAAGGCGTTGGCCAGGCGCTCGATCCAGCGGATGTCGTCGGCGATCGGCGTGCCGCTCGGCGTCGCGATCGCGAACGCCACCGCCTCCGGCCCGGACTCCGCGCGCACCCGCAAGAGTGCCTGCGCCACCCGGCCGAGCGCCTCGTCCCACGAGATCTCGCGCCAGCCCGGTTCGGCGTCGCCCTTGGGCCGCGTGCGCAAGAGCGGGCGCAGCACGCGCTGCGGGTCGTAAACCAGCTCCGGCGCCGCCCGCCCCTTCACGCACTGCGCGCGCCCGGTGGGATGCGCCGGGTCGGGCAGCTGCGCCACCAGCCGGCCGTCCTCCACCACCATGCGCGAGCCGCAGCGCGACTTGCACAGGCCGCAGAAGCCGGGGATGGAACGGCGCGAGGCGGAGAATTCCGCCGTGGAATCGTCGGGCATGGTGGGCGGCATGACGTTGTGGTCCAATCGAGGGCGAGGGGCTCGCTGGCGGGCTCTTCCATGCTAGCAGCCCGGCGCCGCACGCCAACCCGGAGATTTCCATGGAACGTCTTTTCGTCTACGGCACGCTCGGCCCCGGGCGCCCAAACGAGCACGTGATGCAGAAGATCGGCGGGAGCTGGCAGCCCGCCAGCGTGCGCGGCCGCCTTGTCCACGCCGGCTGGGGATTCGAGCGCTCCGGCTTCCCCGCCCTGGTCCTCGACGAGCACGGCGACGAGATCGCCGGACACGTCTTCGTGTCGCCGAACCTCGCCGCCCACTGGCCCGCGCTGGACGCCTTCGAGGGCGAGGACTACGTGCGCGAGCTGACGAGGGCGATCCTGGCCGACGGCACCGAGGTGGAGGCCTGCGTGTATGCGCTGGCCGAGGCGAAGCGGCCCCGGTCGTCGGAGCACTCACTCGGCGGGCCGAGCCGAACGACGTGACCCCGCCCCTATGGATCGAGGCCACCGGCGCCATCGGCATCCGCTCCAAGGCGGACCGAGCCGGTAGCACCTCCACTTACGAGGACATTGCCTGCGAGCTCGGATCCCGGGGCTCCCTCGCGTTCAAGTGCTGCCACACGTCGAGGACAATCGCACGATGAGCCGCGACTCCAAGAAGATTGACGGCCGCGGATGGGTGTGGAGGTCTGCCGGGCGGGTTGCGGCCATGAGCCGTCACTGACCGCCCAATCCGGATAGCGGCCATCCGGGCGAGGCGGTATGCTCTCGGACTACGCGTCAGATGGGTCGCATGAGCCCACTAAGCTGTCGGTTGCTGCTACTCCAGTCTTGTTATCTTGCCTTGCGCATGGTTCCTACATCTAAACAGCACCTTCCAGGACATGTTGAACTAAACCGCTGACGCGGTGGCCGCGAACCCAAGCGCCACCGCGTTTTTCATGACGTCTGCGACGACGACCTACCTTGAAACCGGGGATGTCCCCGCGTTCAAGGAGAAGTGTCATGAGCCCCTTACGTCAGCAGATGATCGACGCGATGGTGCTGCGCGGATTGGCACGGCGCACGCAGCAGGCCTACCTGTCGGTGGTGGCGCAGTTGGCCGCGCACTACCACTGCAGTCCCGACCGCCTCGATGCCGCGCAAGTCAAGGCCTGGCTGCTGCACCGGATCACCGAGCGACACCTGGCCTACACGACCGTGAACCAGGCCGTGTGCGCCCTGAAGTTCTTCTTCGACATCGTGCTGGGCCGCACGGCCGAGGCCATCACGATTCCCTACGCGCACACGCCGCAGCGTCAGCCGGAGATCCTCTCGCGCGAGGAACTGGCGCGACTGTTCGAGGCGGCCGCCAATCTGCGCACGCGCACACTGTTGATGACGGCCTACGCGGCCGGACTGCGGGTGTCCGAGGTGTGCGCGCTACGCGTCGCCGACATCGACAGCGCACCGGATCGCATGTGCATCCGGGTGGTGGCGGGCAAGGGTGGCAAGGATCGCTACACGCTGCTCAGCCCGAGCCTGCTCGAAGCGCTGCGCGTCTATTGGCGCATCTGCAAACCCCGCGTATGGCTGTTCCCTCGCGCCACCGACGCCGCCCAGCCGTTCGACATCAGCAGTGCGCAACGTGCGTACTACCGTGCCCGCGACCGGGCTGGTATCACCAAGACGGGCGGCATCCACACGCTGCGCCACGCCTTCGCCACCCATCTGCTCGAGGCCGGCGTCGATCTGGCCACGCTCGCGAAGCTCCTGGGCCACGGCCACCTGTCGACCACGCAGCGCTACCTGCATCTGGCGCGTCCGGGTTCAGTCGCCCACGACAGCCCGCTCGATCTGCTGCGCCGGCTCTGAGGCCGAGCGGCCATGGACCGGCCCACGCTGGCCGGCATCCTGCGCACGCACGGCAGCACCTACCGCCGGAGCCATGCGCTGTCGCCCACCCAGGCGCGGGCCTGGCGTGCCATCGTCGACTGCCGCACCGCTGCGCTCGGCGGCGTACGTGAGCGTTGCGCAAACTGCGGCGCCGAGCGCCATGTGTGGCGTTCATGTCGCAACCGCCATTGCCCGCAGTGCCAGACGCGAGCCAAGGAGGTCTGGCGTGCGGCGCGCCTGCGCGAAGTGCTGCCGGTGCCCTACGCGCACTGGGTGTTCACGCTGCCCCACGCGCTCAATCCGCTGGCGATCCGGCACCCGCGCTGGCTCTACGGCGCGCTGTTCGACAGTGCGGCGGCCACCTTGCTCGAGCTCGCCGCCCACCCGCGCTGGCTGGGCGCCGTGCCCGGCTTCAGCCTCGTGCTCCACACTTGGAGCCAGGACCTGCGCATGCACCTGCATGTGCACGCCCTGATCACCTGTGGTGGGCTCGACGCCGAGGGCAGATGGCGCACACCGGTGCGCGGCCCGCGCTTCCTGTTTCCCGTCCAGGCCGCCTCGAAGGTGTTTCGCGGCAAGTTCCTGACGCGACTCGACGCGGCTCACCGCAGCGGCGAGTTGCCCGACGATCCGCACGCTGCGCCGGGTGCATGGCAAGCCCGACGCCGCGCGCTGCTGGCGCACGACTGGGTGGTCTACGCCAAGCCGCCGCCGGGCGGGCCCGCCCAAGTGCTCGACTACCTTGCCCGCTACACGCACCGCGTGGCGCTCTCGAACGACCGCCTGCTCGGCTGCGATGCGGGCCAGGTACGCCTTCGGGTGCGCGACAACGGAACCGGCGGCAAGCGTACGGTGAGCCTGCCGACCGACACCTTCATCGGACGCTTCCTGCGCCACGTGCTGCCGGCCGGCTTCAAGCGCCTGCGCCACTACGGGCTGCTTGCCTGCGGCCACAAGCGGGCCCGGCTTGCCGCCGCCCGTGCGGCACTCCAGACGCCCGCACCACAAGCGACGGTGATCGAAGCGGCCGAACACTTCCTCGCGCGCGTAAGCGGGGAGGACCCGCGATGCTGCCCGCACTGTGGAATCGGGCGTTGGCACACGGTCGAGATCGTCATGGCTCGCCGGTACGATCCGCCCGCACTGGCGCCGCGCTGTCGGGATGGGCCGCCATGAACACTCACGCGCCCCCATCTCAATCCTCGCTGATGCGGCTTTCGCACCGGCAGGCCGTGGCACGTTCCCAGACTGGCGAACGCGACCGACACCGCACGCCCGACGCACGCCCGGCGCTCGATTGCGGCCGATTACGGCGATCGTCGCGAACGCTGAGCCGTGACCGGCCACCCGCTGATGCCAAGATCCAGTCGCGCCCTATCCGATGTGGATGAGCCGCGCGTAGAATCCCCAGCATCACCGCCTAAGCGGCGGTTCAGTTCAACAAGGCTTATCCCTCGCGGCAGGCGCCCGCGCACTGAACGGCGCTTGCGGCGCGAGGGATAAACCCTATTCGTTATGGATAGCTGATCATAACGGCCAGAAGGCGCCGTTCAAGGGGACTCGCCCAAAGGAGTCCTTCATGCCCTCCCGCGCTCGCGGGGAACCCGTAAGACCCCGACGGTGTAGCTCTATGGCGCTCCACTCGTCATGCTGTGTATGATGATGCACAAGACTAGACATCGAACATTTCGTGACTAGAAATCAATAACTTAGCTCGATGGGATATACGTCACCCCTGCCTTCTACAAGACGTAGCGGGAGAAAACATGACGCACACTCGTACTCTTTCCGTACTGCTTGTTACCCTGACATTCGCCGGCTGTGCATCTAATCCAAGCATAGATAGCCTCAGCTCTGTTCAGCGGGCCAGATATAGCCAGATCGAAGTCATCAACGGCACGACTTCTCGACCTTATGGTTTGGTTGGGTCGGTGAAGGGCATTTCATGTCATCGGAATGCATATCAATCTAGACTCCTGACTTCCGATGAGGCCATGGACGGTGTCAAACTGCAGGCGGCGCAGATCGAGGCAGATGCAGTTGTCAATGTCGCCTGCCAGAAGAAGTCGGAAGTCGACTGGGGTAACAACTGCTGGGCGTCGATTGTCTGTATTGGCGACGCTGTTAAGTTCAAGTAGCGCCGGTCTAATGGAACGCTGGTCGATCTACATCGACATTGAGGGTTTCAGTGCCCTGTACGGACAGGAGAACCAAGTCCTACAGGCCCTTGGGGTTCTCGCTGAAGGGATACTTTTTATTGGGCGCGAGTGCTACCCAAAGACACCGGACCGCTTATTTGCACACCAAACCGGGGATGGCTTCATCATCGTAAGCGAGTTCGGTGCCGAAAAACTTGATCGACCGTTGGCTATTTCAATGGCGCTACTGCGGCACGTCGCAGCGTTTGGGCGGTTCGCAAAGGCCGCAATTTCCCAAGGCGAGTTCGCTGATGTGCGCGGGTGTTATCCATCTTCCGTTCGTGATGCTGCTGGCGACAACGGGCATCTTGGACTCGGAGACGGAATGATGACCCTTTTCCCGGTTATGGGAGCAGCACTTATTAAAGCATTCAAGTTGGCAGAGAACTCGCCGAGTGGTCCCCTACTGACGGTAGCAGCCACTGAAAGACACCGCATTCCTAGCGACCTCGTCGTGCGCCAAACCACAAATCCCGATGTTCTTTCCATCGACTGGATTCACTCTCCCCTCCCGCTAGCTTACTCTCTCTCGCATGCTGCACGGCTCAACAACCCGTCCGTGGCTGACCTTGAAGGCAGGTTGCGTACTTATTGCCATACGCAGAAACTGAAGCCCGACTGGGTGAGCAACGTGAGTACTTTGCTGGGTGTCCCCGAATGCCCAACTGCCTGCTAACACTTGGCTCTGCACAAGAAACTGCGCGAAAAGGCCGCGAAGTGCCCCTGATGCACGTTAGCGGCTCATCCAGCATGCGAGTCTCCCACATTGCGCTTGTGGTTACCCTTGTTCTGCTGTCGGGCACAGTGGGGTGCGTGCAGGCAAGTTGGCAAGAGTACGCGGTACCCGAGTACGGTTTCTCCGTCGTCCTTCCGGCAAAACCGCAGAGCAGAGCTGTCCCCGTCCCGGTCTCTGATGGGTCGCTGCGTGTGTATGAAGCCCTTGACCCCGATAACAGGCATTCGAAGTTCTCAGTCTTCATCGGCACGCCACGACAGAGCGGGATCTTTGAAGCAGCAAGCATGGATGCGTTTCTCGCAAGCCACATTGCATCCATGGTTCAAAGCGCGGAGAACGGAAAACTCGTTGCTTCACGACGCATCACATTTCGCGGTCACCCGGCGCTTGAATATGAGTTCAGGCATCAAGTTGCGGGGGTACCTTACGTGGGTCGTGGCGTAACCTTCATGGTCGATGGTGGCCACATCCGAGTCTCCTTGTGGCACCCCGCTGACGATGCCAAGGGCAAAGCCGACTACGAGCGGTTCGCTAGTTCATTTCAGCTGAAGCCCATTGCGTTTCAAGCGGCTGATTCACCCTTTGAAGAGCGCGGCGTCAAGTTCTCCCCACCGGCCGGCTGGATAAAGAGACCAGCCCGAAACGCCGTACAGATCGCTAGGTATGGCAACCTCACCCGATCACTGCAGGTTCTGCTCGCAGACAACGAAGCCTACACCTGCGACAATTTTCGAAGCGAACTGCAAGCCTCTGGTCGTCTCAAGGAGGTTTCAAAGTTGAGTCTTGCCGGGCGGCCATTCACCAAGTTCGTCAGCGTCGAGGACGTACCGAAGTACAACGTCCGGCTTACGACGGTGAACTACTGTTTGAACAGCTATCGTGGTGCTGCTGTCGTCGGAGGTAGCGAAGAGGAGCCAATGTTCTGGCGTTGGGCTGAGGTCTTTGAGGGCGCAGCAGCCACGCTGGTCGTGCAGTGATTCGGGGAACGGCGACAGTGCCATCCCACTCGATTCGTGGCATCGAAAATATTGGATCAATGAATTACGTCCGCGATGGCTCATCAAATGTAACGGGCGTCAAACTTCGGTTGCACGGTAGCGAGCAGGCAGAGCTATCGTGCCCTGCAATGCCTAAAGCTATAAGAAAAACGAAACAAAATGAGCAGGATCATCGTACTAGGCCTGTACCTCCCAAGTGCGGCTCATCGCTGTTACGCATAGAAAGGTAACTACTATGAATGGAATTGTAGCGCTCAAAGCATTCTTGATATTTGCGCCAATCATGAGCCTTGGAAGTGCTTACAGCAACAAGAGTAACTACGCCGGAGATCCACTATTTGAGAGCGCGCATCTTTACGCCCAGATTTCTCTTTCTCTAGTTGCAGTGACTGCCGCGTTGTGCTGGGTGGCTGCGTATAGAATTTCAAGCGAGAAGGCTAGATTGAGTGTTACGTTCACAATTTGGACGCTATGGATATACGGGCCAATCTTGAACGTCGTTCTGCTACTTTTAATTCCAACATTGCTTTTCCGTCCCTTTGATGTATCCCCTGTTCTACCCGCTCTTATGGGGCAGACAATTAGAGACGTCCTCATAGATGGCGGTTTCACCTGGTATTTACTCCGAAGCAAGTACGTAAAGGTGCAGTATCGGTAAATACGGTCAACATGGCGCTCAAGCTCGCTCGATTCGCGCACAGCAAGCTGCACGAGAAAGCTTGCCTGTGCAGGTTGGCTGTGCTGAGCGACTGCTTTCTTGGCCTTTCAGTGACTGGAGTGGGTCGCTATGTAAAACTTTACATAGCGACCCCTATGCATAGCTCTCAACTATGCGTAGCGGCACCCCCCAGCATGGCTGTTCGCTCGGTCGACGGCCGTACTGGGGCGTGGTGTGCTTTGCATAGTTACAGGGTCTGTAGGAACCTCATCAGTTCGTCGCCGGCGCGGAAGCGCTTGAGCTTGATGTCAAGGGCTTCGAGCCGGGCAAGTGCCTTCTCCTTCATCTCCAGGTTGGCCTCGACGTAGCGGTGCGTCGTGTTCGTGCTCTCGTGGCCGAGCCACAGTGCGATCACGTTGAAAGGCACGCCGCTTTGCAGAAGATGCATGGCGGTCGTGTGCCTCAAGGTATGCGGGGAGATGTGCTTGGTCTTCAGGCTCGGCTGTTCTGCGCTGGCCCTGTCCACCGCCAGGGCCAGTCGCTGCGCCACGTTGCAGCGGGTCATCGGATGCCCGGATCGATTGGGCAGCAATGCCGCCGAATCACGCAGGTGCGGGTTGGCGTTTAGCCACACGCGGATGGCCGCCGCAGTGGTCTTCCACAGCGGCACCGAGCGATCCTTGCGACCCTTGCCATGCAGGTGAACGCAGGCCGCGCCGTCCAGCACCACGTCGACGACGCGCACGCCGACGATCTCCGAGACGCGCGCGCCGGTGTTGTACAGCAGGCTCAGCAGCAGGTGGTCGCGCTGCGACGTCCATTCCGTGCCAGGCTGTCCCAGCACGGCGATCATCTCCGGGCGCGTCAGGTGTCACTGACCGCCACAATAGAGCCACCGATGATCGGCATATAGAAGCCACTCGAACCGGGCTCTGACGGACGTCGTTGGGGGGTCAAGAATCGATGTTTTTCGGGGTGCTGGCAAGAACGTTTTTCGCCCGATTCGGACCCTGTCGGGGCGCACGGTAAGAGGCCCCGTCGAGGGTGAGGCAGTAGGCGTTGTGGCGCAGGCGGTCGACGGTCGCCGAGGCGAGCAGCCGGTTGCCGGGGAAGGCCTGGTCCCACTCGGTGAAGTCGAGGTTGCTGGTGACGATGGTGGCAGCACGCTCGTAGCGCTCGGCGATGAGGTCGTGCAGATCCTCGTCGGCGGGGGCGCGAAGGGGTTTGAGGCCGAAGTCGTCGATGATGAGCACCGGCACGCGGGCCAGTTGCTGCAGCTTTCGCTCATAGGTGCCGACCGCGCGGGCGGCGTTCAGGCTGGCGAGCAACTGCGCGCAGGAGGCGAAGAGGACGTCGTGCCCCTGACGCACGGCGCAGTGCCCGAGCGCCTGCGCCAGGTGGCTCTTGCCGGTGCCGCAAGGGCCGACGATCAGCACCGGGGCGCGCTCGTCGATGTAGCGCCCGGTCGCGAGGTCATGGACCAGGGCGCGGTTGGTCGAGGGCAGGCGGTCGAACTCGAAGCCTTCGAGCGTCTTGGTGGCGCGGAAGGCTGCGCGGCGCAGCCGGGTGCCGAACTTCTTCTGCTCGCGCCGGGCGATCTCGTCCTGGATCAGCAGGGCAAGAAACTCCGTGTAGGCGAGCTTGGCGTCGATGGCCTGGCGGTTGCGGGCGTCGAGCGAATCGAGGATGCCGGAGAGGCGCAACTGCTTGAGCTGCGGCGCCAGTTCGGTGGCAGGGTTCATGGTGAGGCTCCTTGGGTGAAGTGGGCGCGCGCTGCGCCCGGGTCAGTGAAACGTGGGGCCGTCGTCTTCGAACAGCGACGCGGTGGCGCGCGCGAAGCGCGCACGGCCGGCATAGGGCTCGGGGGTGATCGTGCTCACCGGGGCGAGGTCATGACCGCCGGCGAGGATGGTCTTGACGGTGCGGTAGTGCGGGCTGTCGTGGGCGATGGCCCGCTCGCACGCGGCCTCGAGGCGTGCGGCGCCGTACTGGCCTTTGAGCGCGAGAACGCCCTGGGCGGCCCGCAGGCGCTCGCTGACGCGGTCTGAGAGCAGTTGCCCGATCAGCTGCGCGCACGCGTCTCCGATCTCGCGGGCCTGCTGCAGACACCAGCTGCGGTCGTGCGCGAAGAAGCGCTGGGCGGCCGGCGGCAGATGGTCGGAAACGGTGCGACGCTCGCCGGGGCGCCGCGCGCGAGCATGCGTGGCGACGGGCTTGAAGTCGTGATAGACGGTGACCACGGCGTCGGTGGCCCGCAGCCACAACGCCTTGCCCACCAGCGCGAACGGCACCGAGTACAGCGCGCGCTCGAAGCTGACGTGGCAGTCGCGATGCACCGTCACCGCGTGCCAGGTGCCCAGATCCGGCGGCACCTCGGGCAGCGGCAGCAAGGTGCTGCGCTCGACCGCGAAGGTGTCGAGCGGGCGCACGCGGGTGGTGCCGTGAATGCGCAGCCCGGCTTCCTTCAACACCCACTCGCGCACCTGCGCGTTCAGATCGGCCAGATCGCGGAAGCTGCGCGTGGGCAGGAAATTGCCCTTCACGTATTTGACGCCGGCCTCGACGATGCCCTTCTTCTGCGGGTCGTGCGGCGGGCAGGCGTCGATTCGGAAGCCGTAGCCTTCGGCACACTCGGCGTAGGCGCGCTGCACCTGCGGATCGTGCATGCACGCGCGGGTGATCGCGCACTTGGCGTTATCGATGATGAGCCGCGCGGGCACGGCGCCGAACCACTCGAAGGCGCGACGGTGACAGCCGAGCCAGGTGCGCACGCTCTGGTCCCAGACGAACTCCACGTACTGGTGACGCGAGAAACAGAGCGTCATCACGAATGCCCAGGTGCGGCGGATCTCACCCGTGGCCGGATCGACCAGGTGGGGACCGGCGCCGAAGTCCACCTGCGCGGCTTCGCCCGGCGCAAAGGTCAGGCGCACCGTCGTCTCGGGGGGCTGCTCGCGGCCGATCTGGGCGATCAGCCGGCGCACGCTGGAGTAGTGCCCGCTGAACCCGTGCTCGCGCTTGAGCGTGGTGTGGATCACCACGCCGGAGACGCCCTGCCCGAGCCACTGCTCGACCAGCGGCCGGTACGCGGCAATCGAGGACTGGGCCGTCACCGGCAGCTTCGGCTGCCCGAGCGCAGCGGCGATCTCGGCGTCCTCGGGCAAAGGACGCTCGGGATCGAGCCAACCCTGGGCGCGAGCCAGCTCGCGGAATCGGGCCGCCTTGCTGCGCCCCATCAGTTTCGAGCGCGCGATCTCGCGCTCGGAATCGCCCTGGCGCATGCGCATCAGGGCCTGGCGGTACTCGTACATCTCGATGCTCCTGCGGGCCACCGCCTACCTCCTGCCGAACAAAAAGGCAGCAGGGTAGCGATGGACCGGTCAAGGTCGAGACGTCCGTCAGAGGAAAAGTGGCTCCATTACGCCGATCCGCGACTGGCTCCTATATGCCGATCACGGACTGGCCTCAATGTGCCGATCACGCGGTGGCTCCATTGTGCCGATCATCAACTGGCTCCAATGTGCCGGTCGGTGACATCAGGTGACCCAGCAGCGGCCGCTCGAAGCGTTTCATCGGCACGGCCATCGCGCGCTCGACGGTATGCAGCGCCGTCACGTCGCGTCGGCCGGCGAACTTCAGGAATGCCCTCAAGGCGGTAAGCCGCAGGTTGCGACTGCGCACCGAGTTGTGCCGCTCGTGTTCCAGGTGGGCCAGGAACTTCAGGATCAACTCCGGCGTGATGTCCCCGAGTTGCATGGCGATTGGCGGCTTGCCCAGCTGCTTGGCCGCATACCCGAGGAACAAGGTCATCGCGTCGCGGTAGCAGGCCACGGTACGCGGGCTGAGTGCGCGCTGTGCGACCAGGTACTCGGTGAAGAATTGCTGCACCAGCGCCGGGAAGCTTGGCGGAGAGCCCTTTCGGTTGAGTCGCGCTTCACCCATGGTTGAGCTCCGGCATGCACGACTCGAAGCGCTGGGCGGCCACCGCCATCAATTCCGGCACCGCCTGCAGGTACCAGTAGGTGTTGGTCACCATCGCGTGACCGACGTAGGTCGACAGCGACAGCATCGCCGCGTCCACGTCGATGCCCTGTTGCTGCCACAGCAGGATGCGCCTCACCACGAAGGTGTGCCTCAGATCATGGATGCGCGGTGCGTGGTGCGTACCACGGTTGATCCACCCCAGTTCGCGGCCCAGCGTGGCAAAGACGTGCTCCACCTGATGCCGGTGCATCGGCTTGCCGAACAGGCGACCCCGTGTGCCGATGAAGAACGGCGCGTCGTCGTCGCGTGAGGCGCCCGCCACGTCCCGAGTCCAGCGGTATTGGCCCAAGGCCTTGACTGTGCTCGGATGCAGCGGCACCTGGCGCGACTTGGCGAACTTCGTGCGCCGGATCGTCAGCAGGCCGCGCCTGAGATCCACGTCGTCAAGGTTCAGCGACAACGCCTCGGACAGGCGCAGTCCGCAGCTTGCAATCAGGCCGAACAGCGTCTCGTAGACCAGGCCGCGCAGGCCGGGATTGGGGCCGAGCTGACGCGCGGCGGCCAGCAACTGCTGCACTTCCTCTTGGCTGTAGATGTGCGGCGCCTGGCGCTCGGGCAGCCGACCGAAGATCGTGTCGTCGGGTACTTCTGTGGCCGGCTCGAATTGCTGCATCCAGCGCGTGAAGGAGCGCAACTGCTTGAGCCGTCGCGCCCAGGTCCGGGGATCGACGCTTGCGTGGCTATCCAGACGCGCCCACTGGGCCATGACCTCCAGGGTCAGGGGGCCGCGATGGCGTGTACGCCGAACATACTCGGCCAAGCTACGCAGGCTGTAGGCGGCCGAACGCAGTTGGAAGCCCAGGGTACGACGCTCAGTGAGGTAGCGCTCCACGAGCGCAGTCAGTCCTATCGTCATGACAGCCTCCCTGTCGCGGCGGCGGCAGCGGCGGAGGTCCCGGGCCAAGGCAGGGCCACTTCGACAAGACGGCTGCCGTCGAGCTTGGCGTAGATCAGCGTCGTGTTTAGCGAGCGATGCCGCAGCACGTCGGCCACCTCCTTGAGCGAGGAACCGCCGGCCAGCAGACGGCTGGCCATCGTGTGACGCAACAGGTGCGAACGCGTATGCGCAAGACCGGCGCGCGCATAGGCTTGGCGGATGGTCTTGCGCACGAGGTCCGGCCCGATGGGTCGCTCGCGCGGCGTCATATGCCGGGCGAAGACCATCCGGTGCTGGGTCTTGGGCCGCTCGTCGCGCAGGTACAGGGCGATGGCGCGCCCTGTTGCTTCAGGCAAGGGCATTATGTCTTCACGCCGGCCCTTGGTGCGGCGCAGTGTGATCGTGCCGGCTTCCCAGTCGATGTCGTCCAGGTTCAACCGTGCGACCTCGCTGCTTCGCAGGCCCAGATCGAGCGCGCAGCGCACTATGGCGTCGGCGCGCAGCATCGACGGGCCGCTCTGGCCAAGGGCGGCTTCGAGTTGTTCGACCTCTGCCGGCTCCAGCGACTTGGGCAACGATGCCAGCTGCCAGTTCGCCGGATAGGCCAGGGCACCAACCAGCGCATGGGTACGGTCGCCCAGCGACGCACGCCAGCGGAAGTAGCCGCGCAGGGAGGAGACCACGGCGCCCAGACTCGACGGTGTCCTGTAGTTCTTGGCCTGCGAGGCGAAGAAGCGTCGTACGTGCTCGGCAGTGAGGACCTCGAACCGGATGTCGCCATCACCGAAGTGCTTGCGAAGAAGTGCCCCGACTAGGCGAAGCGCACCCTCGCGGGTCTTAGGGGCAAGTCCTCGGACCTGTGTCATGTACTGGTCGTAGCGACGCAGTTCCTCCCCGACTGCCGTCTCGTCCTGTGGCTTGGGCCTGATGGCACCGGCCTCGCGCAGCACGACCAGAAGGTGCGCCAATGCAGCGCGCACGCAAGCTGGGTGACGGGCACTCGTCTTGCAGTTGCATTGGGGAAGATGGCCCTTGAGGAACTCGACCACGAGCGTCTCATCGACGTCGGCCAGACCCAGGTTGGTCTGGTGCATCCACCTCGAAAGGTGCATCACGGCCGCTTCGCAGCTGCGCACATAGCCGGCGGCGTTGCCGCGACCGAGCAGGTACTCGCGGTATGCCGGAACATGCCGCTCCAGCTGAGTACAGCCGCGCGTGCGGACAGAGGATTCGGATCGCGAAGAAAGGGGGGATCGCATGGCAGTCTCCAGGTAGTGGAGCCGCCAGTGAACCTGGGCCGCAAAACTATGTGTAGCTGCTCACGCCCGAGTGCGCAGCTTCCCCGCGTAATTGCTGATCAAATGCCATCCCGCCGGCTGCGACTAAACATAGTTGAGAGCTATGCATAGGGGTCGTTGAACTAAACCGCTGACGCGGTGGCCGCGAACCCTAGCGCCACCGCGTTTTTCATGACGTCTGCGCCGACGACCTACCTTGAAACCGGGGATGTCCCCGTGTTCAAGGAGAAGTGTCATGAGCCCCTTACGTCAGCAGATGATCGACGCGATGGTGCTGCGCGGATTGGCACGGCGCACGCAGCAGGCCTACCTGTCGGTGGTGGCGCAGTTGGCCGCGCACTACCACTGCAGTCCCGACCGCCTCGATGCCGCGCAGGTGAAGGCCTGGTTGCTGCACCGGATCACCGAGCGGCACCTGGCCTACACGACCGTGAACCAGGCCGTGTGCGCCCTGAAGTTCTTCTTCGACATCGTGCTGGGCCGCACGGCCGAGGCCATCACGATTCCCTACGCGCACACGCCGCAGCGTCAGCCGGAGATCCTCTCGCGCGAGGAACTGGCGCGACTGTTCGAGGCGGCCGCCAATCTGCGCACGCGCACACTGTTGATGACGGCCTACGCGGCCGGACTGCGGGTGTCCGAGGTGTGCGCGCTACGCGTCGCCGACATCGACAGCGCACCGGATCGCATGTGCATCCGGGTGGTGGCGGGCAAGGGTGGCAAGGATCGCTACACGCTGCTCAGCCCGAGCCTGCTCGAAGCGCTGCGCGTCTATTGGCGCATCTGCAAACCCCGCGTATGGCTGTTCCCTCGCGCCACCGACGCCGCCCAGCCGTTCGACATCAGCAGTGCGCAACGTGCGTACTACCGTGCCCGCGACCGGGCTGGTATCACCAAGACGGGCGGCATCCACACGCTGCGCCACGCCTTCGCCACCCATCTGCTCGAGGCCGGCGTCGATCTGGCCACGCTCGCGAAGCTCCTGGGCCACGGCCACCTGTCGACCACGCAGCGCTACCTGCATCTGGCGCGTCCGGGTTCAGTCGCCCACGACAGCCCGCTCGATCTGCTGCGCCGGCTCTGAGGCCGAGCGGCCATGGACCGGCCCACGCTGGCCGGCATCCTGCGCACGCACGGCAGCACCTACCGCCGGGGCCATACGCTGTCGCCCACCCAGGCGCGGGCCTGGCGGGCGATCGTCGACTGCCGCACCGCCGCGCTCGGCGGCGTACGCGAGCGTTGCGCAAACTGCGGCGCCGAGCGCCATGTCTGGCGCTCGTGTCGCAACCGCCATTGCCCGCAGTGCCAGACGCGGGCCAAGGAGACCTGGCGTGCGGCGCGCCTGCGCGAGGTGCTGCCGGTGCCCTACGCGCACTGGGTGTTCACGCTGCCCCACGCGCTCAATCCGCTGGCGATCCGGCACCCGCGCTGGCTCTACGGCGCGCTGTTCGACAGTGCGGCGGCCACCTTGCTCGAGCTCGCCGCCCACCCGCGCTGGCTGGGCGCCGTGCCCGGCTTCAGCCTCGTGCTCCACACTTGGAGCCAGGACCTGCGCATGCACCTGCATGTGCACGCCCTGATCACCTGTGGTGGGCTCGACGCCGAGGGCAGATGGCGCACACCGGTGCGCGGCCCGCGCTTCCTGTTTCCCGTCCAGGCCGCCTCGAAGGTGTTTCGCGGCAAGTTCCTGACGCGACTCGACGCGGCTCACCGCAGCGGCGAGTTGCCCGACGATCCGCACGCTGCGCCGGGTGCATGGCAAGCCCGACGCCGCGCGCTGCTGGCGCACGACTGGGTGGTCTACGCCAAGCCGCCGCCGGGCGGGCCCGCCCAAGTGCTCGACTACCTTGCCCGCTACACGCACCGCGTGGCGCTCTCGAACGACCGCCTGCTCGGCTGCGATGCGGGCCAGGTACGCCTTCGGGTGCGCGACAACGGAACCGGCGGCAAGCGTACGGTGAGCCTGCCGACCGACACCTTCATCGGACGCTTCCTGCGCCACGTGCTGCCGGCCGGCTTCAAGCGCCTGCGCCACTACGGGCTGCTTGCCTGCGGCCACAAGCGGGCCCGGCTTGCCGCCGCCCGTGCGGCACTCCAGACGCCCGCACCACAAGCGACGGTGATCGAAGCGGCCGAACACTTCCTCGCGCGCGTAAGCGGGGAGGACCCGCGATGCTGCCCGCACTGTGGAATCGGGCGTTGGCACACGGTCGAGATCGTCATGGCTCGCCGGTACGATCCGCCCGCACTGGCGCCGCGCTGTCGGGATGGGCCGCCATGAACACTCACGCGCCCCCATCTCAATCCTCGCTGATGCGGCTTTCGCACCGGCAGGCCGTGGCACGTTCCCAGACTGGCGAACGCGACCGACACCGCACGCCCGACGCACGCCCGGCGCTCGATTGCGGCCGATTACGGCGATCGTCGCGAACGCTGAGCCGTGACCGGCCACCCGCTGATGCCAAGATCCAGTCGCGCCCTATCCGATGTGGATGAGCCGCGCGTAGAATCCCCAGCATCACCGCCTAAGCGGCGGTTCAGTTCAACAAGGCTTATCCCTCGCGGCAGGCGCCCGCGCACTGAACGGCGCTTGCGGCGCGAGGGATAAACCCTATTCGTTAGGGTGAATTGAGGATTCCGGCGAGCGGCCATCCCCTCCGCATGCAACCGCAGAATCGAAGGACGAAGCAGGCCGACCAAGAGCCCCTCCGCTCGAACGACGATTGCCGTTGCGCCAGCAAAGGATGTCGACGAGTCCGCAACGCCGCCACCCACGAAAATTAGGCGTCCATCGCACGAACCCAGTCCTCCACCCGCAGCCCTGCCGACCTGGCGGCTCTGCGACAATGCCGAGCCCTGTCCCCTGCCTGTTTGCCGATGACGACCACCGAGCGGGTTTCCAAGGCCATGGCGGAGAAGTTTGCCGCCATCCCCGCGCTGACCGACACGTTCTGCGCGCAGCCTCTCGACGCTGAGCTCCGGCGGATGATCCTCCGCGTCGTCGGCGCGCAGGCAGCCGTCGCCCTTGCCGCCTGGCGCCGAGCGCGTGTGGGTGGCCGCGGCCGAGCATGCGGTGGGGCGGGTGAACGACGTGCCTGCGGATCGCGCGGAGGTGTCGAATGAGCCGGTTGTCGACCGAGTCGGTGGAGAAGGCCGTCGATGCCGTTCAGGCGATGGACCGCGCGCAGAAAGAACGCCTCGCCGACGAGATCTTCCGCATGCAGCCGAACATGCTGGGCTCGATCCTGGTGCTGCCCCGGCTCGGGGTGCCGATGGAGAAGGTCGAGTTTGCCGTCGGGGTGCTGCTGGTCTGCTTCCAGGCGATGAAGGAGTCCGGGCTGGCCTGGCCGGTCATCACGGAGGACGAGCAGGAGCGCCAGCTCGCGCGCTTCGTGGCGGCGACGCGCCTCGGCGAGGACATCGCCCCCTCGCTGCGCAGTCGCGCGCTTCGGCGCTACATCTCCGCGCACCCCGAGAAGTCGCTCGCCGCCTACGTGGCGAGCGATACGTCGAAGTGGCTGGGCGAGATCGCGGCCGATGAGTCCGACAAGTACGCGATGCTGGCGGTGTGGAACCTGGTGAACTGCATCGCCTTCGCCGAGCTGCCGCGGTCGAAGCGCACGAAGCCCACGTAGGCACGTCGGAGTGGCCGCTTTCGCGCCTGCCGGCGCTCCTACAGCAACTGCCGCGCTTCCGGAAAGCTCATGTAGGAGCGGCGGCAGCCGCGAATTCGGCCGCTCTTCGATCGACGTGGCCGGCGCAGGGCAGCGCCGCATTCGCGCCTGCCGGCGCTCCTACATGAACCGGCGCGCTTCCGGAGGGCATGTGGAGCGGCGGCAGCCGCGAACCCGTTCGCCCCCGCGAAACCGGCGATAATGCCGGCCGACGCGTGTGCACGCCCTTTCAGGATTCCTCCCCCCTCATGGAAATCAAGGTCAACTTCCTCGACAAGCTTCGCCTCGAAGCCAGGTTCGACGACTTCACGGTGGTGGCCGATCAGCCGATCCGCTACAAGGGCGACGGCTCGGCGCCGGGGCCGTTCGACTACTTCCTGGCCTCGTCCGCCTTGTGCGCGGCCTACTTCGTGAAGCTGTACTGCGAGACCCGCAACCTCCCGACCGAGAACATCCGCCTGTCGCAGAACAACATCGTCGACCCGGAGAACCGCTACAAGCAGATCTTCAAGATCCAGGTCGAGCTGCCGGAGGACATCTCCGCCAAGGACCGCCAGGGCATCCTGCGCTCGATCGAGCGCTGCACGGTCAAGAAGGTGGTGCAGACGGGTCCCGAGTTCGTCGTCGAGGAGGTGGGAGACCTGGATGCCGATGCCCAGGCCCTGCTGGCGCTGGATCCGGATGCCGGCACGCGCACCTATATCGCCGGCAAGGACCTGCCGCTCGAGCAGACCATCGCCAACATGTCGCGGTTTCTCGCCGACCTGGGCATCAAGATCGAGATCGCCTCGTGGCGCAACCTGGTGCCCAACGTGTGGTCGCTGCACATCCGCGATGCGCATTCGCCGATGTGCTTCACCAACGGCAAGGGCGCGAGCAAGGAGAGCGCGCTGGCCTCGGCCCTGGGCGAGTACATCGAGCGCCTCAACTGCAATCACTTCTACAACGACCAGTTCTGGGGCGAGGACATCGGCGACGCCCCCTTCGTGCATTACCCGAACGAGCGCTGGTTCAAGCCCGGCCGCAAGGATGCGCTGCCGGCCGGGCTGCTCGACGACTACTGCCTGGCGATCTACGACCCCGAGGGCGAGCTGCGCGCCTCGCATCTGTACGACACCAACTCCGGCAACGTGGCGCGCGGCATCTGCGCGCTGCCCTATGTGCGCCAGTCCGACGGCGAGGTGGTGTATTTCCCCACCAACCTGATCGACAACCTCTACCTCAGCAACGGCATGAGCGCCGGCAACACGCTGCCCGAGGCGCAGGTGCAGTGCCTGTCCGAGATCTTCGAGCGCGCGGTGAAGCGCGAGATCCTCGAAGGCGAGCTTGCCCTGCCCGACGTGCCGCCGGAGGTGCTGGCGAAGTATCCCGCCATCGTGGCCGGCATCCAGGGCCTGGAGGCGCAGGGCTTCCCGGTGCTGGTGAAGGATGCGTCGCTGGGCGGCAAGTACCCGGTGATGTGCGTGACCCTGATGAACCCGCGCACCGGCGGCGTGTTCGCTTCCTTCGGGGCGCATCCGAGCCTGGAGGTGGCGCTGGAGCGCAGCCTCACCGAGCTGCTGCAGGGGCGCAGCTTCGAAGGCCTCAACGACCTTCCGGCGCCGACCTTCGAGAGCAACGCGGTGACCGAGCCGAACAACTTCGTCGAGCACTTCATCGACTCCAGCGGCGTGGTGTCGTGGCGCTTCTTCAGTGCCCGGGCCGATCATCCCTTCGTCGAATGGGACTTCTCCGGCCACGGCGAACGATCCAACGTTGACGAGGCCGCCACCCTGTTCGGCATCCTCGAGGACATGGGCAAGGAAGCGTACATGGCGGTGTTCGACCAGCTCGGCGCCAAGGTCTGCCGCATCGTCGTGCCGGGATATTCCGAGGTCTATCCCGTCGATGACCTGATCTGGAACAACACCAACAAGGCGCTGGCCTTCCGCGCCGACATCCTCGACCTGCACCGCCTCGACGACGAGGCCCTCGAAGCCCTGCTCGATCGCCTGGAGGAGAGCGAGCTCGACGATTACACCGACATCATCGAGCTGATCGGCATCGAGTTCGACGAGAACACCGTGTGGGGCCAGCTCACGATCCTGGAGCTGAAGCTGCTGATCCATCTCGCCCTGCAGCAGCTCGAGGAGGCGAAGGAGCGCGTGGAGGCCTTGCTGCAATACAACGACAACACGGTCGAGCGCGTGCTGTTCTACCAGGCGCTCAACGTGGTGCTGGAGGTGATGCTGGACGACGAGCTGGAACTGGCCGACTACGAGGCCAACTTCCGCCGCATGTTCGGCGATGCGCGCATGGACGCGGTGATCGGCTCGGTGGAAGGCAGCGTGCGCTTCCACGGCCTCACGCCGACGAGCATGAAGCTCGAGGGGCTCGACCGCCACCAGCGCCTGATCGACAGCTACCGCAAGCTGCACGAGGCGCGGGCGCGCGCGGCGGGCGTGTCCGCGTAGGTTTGCGAGCGCGTTCCGCGCCGGTGGCGACGTGCGCTCGGTGTACCAGCTGCAGCGCCAGGGCTCGCCCGAACTCGGGCACTTCTTCGACGGGGAGTCCGCGCTCGACTGCCGCATCCACCCTTACCCCAAGCCCACCATCGCGCTGGCGGCTCCGCGCGGTGGCGGAGGTGCGGCGCGAGCAGGTGGAGGCCTTCTTCGCCGGCAACCCCCTGTAGGAGCGCCGGTAGGCGCGAACCCGCGCATGCTCCGACACGGCCCGCACGGTCCGCCCCGCCGCCTTCGCGCCTTCCGGCCTCCTGCATTGAACGGCGCGCGGTGATGGTGAGCGACGCCAGCCACCTCCTGTAGGAGCGCCGGCAGGCGCGAACCCGTGCTCGAGCTCCGCGCCCCTTGGCGGTGATCCGCTTACTCCCCCGCGCCGATCAGCAGGTAATTCGGCCCGCTGCGCACGAAGCCGGCGTCGTCTACCAGCATGTCCAGCGCCACCGAGGCGAGGTCGTCGGCGATCGGGTCGACGCGGACGTTCTTCGGCTGGACGATGAGCTTGGTGTAGCTCTCGCACGACCCGCAGGACTCCGCGCGGGCGATGCCGTCGTCGCCGTCGATCTCGTGCAGGGTGATCTTGTCGCGGTCGCCGCAGCTCACGCAGGTGGCGTGCGGGACGTGCCACTCGGTGTTGCACAGCGTGCAATGCACGTAGCGCAGGCCGGCGGTCGGGCCGTCGCTGCGGATCACGCTCACCACCGGATGACTGCCGCACACCGGGCAGGTGCTGTGGGCTTCCATCAGCGGCAGCGCGTCGGCGTCGAGCTTGCTGGCGAGCGCGGTGAACACCACCTGCATCGCCGCGGCGACGTAGGGCAGGCGGACCATGTCGGCACCCTCGGGTTCGCCGTTGAGCAGCTTCTCGCCGAGCTTGTCGAGATCCTCGGCGCTGGTCACGAGCAGCCCGTCGAGCGTCTCGCGCGCGCCGACCGGGGCGTTCTCCAGCAGGTCGCCGACGATGTTGCGCAGGATCTCGCGCCACACCGCGGGGCGCTGGTACGAGGCCACGCTGATCGGCGGCATGCGGTGCTTGCGCGCGCGCGCGAGCACGTCTTCCGCCGGCGGGGCGATGTCCGGCGCGGCGGCCTGCAGCGCCGCGTGCTGGGCACGCGACAGGCGGCCGAGAAAGGCGAGCCACTCGCCCAGGCCGTGATGCAGCGCGAGGGCGTCGAAACGCTCGGCGCGCGCGAGGAAGACGGTGGCCGGATCGGGCAGGAGGATGGCGGCGGCTTCGCCCGAGGGCGGCAGTTGGATGGCTTGGGTGTTCATGGTGTCTCTGGATGGAAAGGCGCCCGCGATGATCGGCGCAGTGGAGGGGCGAATGCAAGCCGGAGATGCATGGGCCGCCCCCGCAGGAGCTCAGCGCGGCGTTGCCGGCGGTAAGGCCAGGGCTCTTCAGGGTTTGCCTGTAGGCCTGGCCCGAATCTGCGCCGCGCCAGGAAAACAATCGTATTCTGTCCGATGTGGCGCGGAGGCGGTTTTGCCGGGTGCGGGTCCTGTCCGGCTGCCCCGGAAGAAACCTGCCGGCGCCCCGAACAAGAATCGGCGATCACCCGGACAACCTGGAGGAAGACCCCCATGAACGAGCCCCGAAGCGTCTCGCGCCCCGTGTCGCCGCGCGTCGCGCTCTTCGCCACCTGCCTGGTGGACGCGATGCGCCCCAGCATCGGCTTCGCCGCGCTCAAGCTGCTGCGCGACGCCGGCTGCCGGGTCGAGGTGCCGCAGGCGCAGACCTGCTGCGGCCAGCCCGCCTTCAACAGCGGCGACACCGCGCACGCGGCCACGCTCGCGCGCCATTTCATCCAGACCTTCGAGGGCTACGACTACGTGGTCGCGCCCTCGGGCTCCTGTATCGGCATGACCAGGGTGCACTACGCCGAGGCGCTCGCCGACGACCCCGCCTGGGCCGAGCGCGCGCGCCGCCTGGGCGAGCGCAGCTTCGAGCTGATGAGCTTCCTGGTCGACGTGATGGGCTACGCGCCCACGGACGTGCGGCTCGACACCAGCTTCACCTACCACGACAGCTGCTCGGGCCTGCGCGAGCTCGGCGTGCATGACCAGCCGCGCGCGCTGCTCGGCAAGGTCGCGGGGCTCACCTTGAAGCCGCTCGAGGGCAACGACGTGTGCTGCGGCTTCGGCGGCACCTTCTGCGTCAAGTATGCGGCCATCTCCAACGCGGTCGTCGGCGAGAAGGCCGAGGCCATCGAGCGCAGCGGCGCGCAGCTGCTGCTTGGCGGCGACCTCGGCTGCCTGATGAACATGGCGGGCAAGCTCAAGCGCAAGGGCTCGGGCGTGCGCGCCTTCCACGCCGCCGAGGTGCTCGCCGGCATGGGCGGCGGGCCGGCCATCGGCGAGGAGGGCTGAGTCATGGAAGAAGCCACGCTGTCCTTCAAGGCGCGCGCCGAGCGCGCGCTCGCCGACCCCACGCTCAAGATCGCGATCGACCGTACCACCGGCACCGCCGAGCGCAAGCGCGCGGTGGCGATGAGCCAGTTCCCGCAGTTCGAGGCGGCGCGCGAGCGCGGCAAGCGCATCAAGGACCACGTGATCGCCAACCTCGATCACTACCTGCTCGAGTTCGAACGCAACGCGATCGCCTCGGGCGCCAAGGTGTACTGGGCCGCGACCGCCGAGGAGGCCTCGCAGATCGTCGTGCGTCTGTGCAAGGAAGCCGGCGCGAAGCGCGTCACCCGCGTCAAGTCGATGCTGGGCGAGGAGATCGGCCTGCCGCATGCGCTCGACGAGGCCGGCATCGAGCGCGTCGAGACCGACCTCGCCGAGCACATCGTGCAGCTCGGCGGCGACCGCCCCTCGCACATCGTGTGGCCGTCGATGCACCGCACGCGCGAGCAGGTGTCGGAGATGTTCAAGCGCCTGCACCGCGCCCCGCACCAGGAAGAGACCATCGAGGCCATGGTCGACAGCGCGCGCCGCGAGCTGCGCGACAAGTTCCTTTCCGCGGACGTCGCCATCTCGGGCGCCAACTTCCTGCTCGCCGACACTGGCGCCACCTGCACGGTGACCAACGAGGGCAACGCCGAGCTCACCACCACGCCGCCGCGGGTGCACATCGTCACCGCCGGCATCGAGAAGCTCGTCCCCAGCATGGGGCACGCCATCGCCATGCTGCGCCTGCTGGTGCGCTCGGCCACCGGCGCGGATGTCACCCAGTACACCACCTTCCACTGCGGGCCGAAGCAGGCGGGCGATCGCGACGGCCCGGAAGAATTCCACATCGTGCTGGTCGACAACGGCCGCAGCCGCATGCTGCGCGAGGGCATGAAGGAGATGCTGCGCTGCATCCGCTGCGGCGCCTGCATGAACCACTGCGTGGTCTTCCGCCAGCTCGGCGGCCACGTCTATGGCGGCACCTACCCGGGGCCGATGGGCGCGGTGCTCACCCCGGTGTTCGACGGCCTGGAGAAATCGCGCGACCTGCCGCACGCGTGCACGATGAACGGCAAGTGCCAGGAGGTGTGCCCGGTGGCGATCCCGCTGCCCACGCTGCTGCGCGGCTGGCGCGACCGCTCGTGGCGCGAGGGGCTGGAGCCCTCGGTGGTGCGCTTCGGGCTGGGCATCCACACCTTCGTCGCCTCGCACCCGCGGCTGTACCGCCTGGGCACGGCGATCGCGGTGCGGGTGATGCGGCTCTTCAGCCGCGGCGGCCTCGTCAAGGGGATGCCCGGGCTGGGCGCGTGGACCGCGCATCGCGAGTTCCCGGCGCCGGCCAAACGCACCTTCATGGAAATGGTCAAGGATCAGGAGAACGCCCGATGAGCGCGCGCGAAGCCATTCTCAACGCAGTGCGCGGCGGCCTCGGCCACCGCACGGTGGACCCCGCGGCGCTGCGCCGCGAGGCCGACGCCCTGCTCGAAGACCTGCCCGCGATCCGCCCCGGCCTGCTCGCCGACGACCTCGTCGAGGCCTTCATCGCCCGCCTGGTCACCCCCAAGGTTGCCGCCACCGCCGAGCGCATCGCCGACGCAAGCGCGCTGCCCGCCGCGGTGGCGCGCTATGTGGAAGCGCGCGGCCTGCCCGCTGCGATCGCGCTCCAGCCCGCGGCGGTGCTGCAGGCGCTCGACTGGGCAGGCTTCGAGCTGCACGAGCGCGTCGCCCCCGACGAGACCCTGGCCGTGGGCTTCGCGCGCTGGGGCATCGCCGAGACCGGCTCGCTGGTCTTCCATTCGGATGCCGAGACGCCGATCCTCGCCAACTTCCTGCCTCTGCACCACCTGGTGATGGTGCGCGCGAGCACGGTGCTGGCCTACCTCGACGACTACGCCGCCGCCACCGCCGGCCAGCGCCCGCCGCGCAACGTCAACATCATCACCGGCGCCAGCGGCACCACCGACATCGAGGGCAGCCTGGTGCTCGGTGCGCACGGGCCGCGGTATCTGCACGTGGTGATCGTCGAGGACGCTCCCGCCGCCTGAGCGCGCCGAGCCAGGAATCCGCGCAGCGCATATTTGCACGCCGTGTTCGCGCCTGCCGGCGCTCCTACAGGGGGCGCGTGCGCACACATCATGCCGCGCGTATCGCATCCCCGCTTCGCGCCGGCATGACGCCGCGACGGGTTCATGTAGGAGCGCCGGCAGGCGCGAACACGGCGCCGCCCGCGACGCGCGTCGGTTTCCGAAACGCCCGCTTCGCGGCTGCCGCTGCTCCTACATGACGCCGCGACGGGTCTATGTAGGAGCGCCGGCAGGCGCGAACACGGCGCCGCCGCCCGCGACGCGCATCGGTTTCCGAAACGCCCGCTTCGCGGCTGCCGCTGCTCCTACAGGGCACCGCGACGGGTTTGTGTAGGAGCGCCGGCAGGCGCGAACACGCCGCCCCCGCCCGCGACGCACGTCGGTTTCCGAAACGCCCGCTTCGCGGCTGCCGCCGCTCCTACATGACGCCGCGACGGGTCTATGTAGGAGCGCCGGCAGGCGCGAACACGCCGCCGCCCCCCGCGACGCGCGTCGGTTTCGGAAACGCCCGCCCCTCGGCGGCCCCTGCTACGGCGCCAGCCGTTGCCGTGCCCAGCTGCCGTCGGGCTGCAGTCGGTAGGCGATGCGGTCGTGCAGGCGGGACGTGCGGCCCTGCCAGAACTCCCAGTAGTCCGGCAACAGGCGGTAGCCGCCCCAGTGCGGCGGGCGCGGCGGGTTGAGGCCGAATTTCAGCCCGTATTCCGCTGCCCGCGAGACGATCGTGGTGCGCCCGTCGATGACCTCGCTCTGCGGCGAGGCCCAGGCGCCGATGCGGTGGGCGAGCGGGCGGGTGGCGAAGTAGGCGTCCGACTCCTCCGCCGCAACCTTCTCGACGCGGCCCTCGATGCGCACGACGCGCTCCATCTCGACCCAGTGGAACTGCAGCGCGGCGAAGGGGCGCGCCTCCAGCTCGCGGCCCTTGCGGCTGTGGTAGTTCGAGTACCAGACGATGCCGCGCGCGTCGCAGCCCTTGATCAGCACCGGCCGGGTCGACGGTCGGCCATCCTCGCCGACCGTGGCCACGGTCATCGCGTTGGGCTCGGGAAGCCCGCGCTCGAGCGCCTGCGACAGCCAGGTCTCGAACTGCTGCAGCGGCTCGTTCGCCGAGTCGTGCTCTTCCAGCGTGCCTTGCTCGTAGCTCTTGCGCAGATCCGACAGGGGGGCGTTCTTGCTCATCGTTCTTTCCAGGGGATGTTGCGGGAAGTCACAGCCTCCATTGTCGCCAAATCGTCCGCCCGCGCGTCACGTTTTTCCCATGTGGGAGCGGCGCAAGGCGCGAATACCGCGCCTGCCGGAGCGAGGCCGGTGCAGGCACCACCGCCGCATTCGCGCCTGCCGGCGCTCCTACATGAGCCGTCGCGGCCCCGATGTCGTGCGCGCGGTCTGGTGCGGGCACATGAACCGGCTGCCTTTTCTGCTACGCCCCTCCCGCAAGACTCCCGCCCCCCACGCGCTCCCCCTCGCACGCGACGTCTTCTCCGCGCGCGATACGCCATGTAGGAGCGCCGGCAGGCGCGAATGGGCGTTCGGAGGGTTGGCGGTGCAGGCTCGACCGCCGCATTCGCGCCTGCCGGCGCTCCTACATGGACCGTCGCGGTTCCGAGGTCCTGCGGGCGTGTCTACACGGCCGCTTCGCGCACGTGGCGGCGGGAGACCGCGCGCAGCAGCGCGCCGAAGAGCAGGGTGGCGGCGAGGGTCGCGAGGACGCAGGCCTCCCAGAAGCCGGCCACCGTCGGGGCCTCGGTGCGCCAGGGGGCGTGGAAGCTGAGCCAGTAGCCGCCGGCCAGCCCGATGCCCCAGAAGCAAAAGGTGTGCACCAGCATCGGCAGCAGCGTGACCTTGTAGCCGCGCAGGGCGTGGGCGGCGACGGTCTGCAAGGCGTCGAAGCACTGGTAGAGGAGCAGCCACACGACCAGCCCGAGCGCGACCGCCTGCACCGCCGGGTCGGTGGACGAGAAGGCCACCAGCGGCTCGCGCAGCACCCACAGCAGCGCGCCCACCAGCAGCGAGAAGCCGAGGGCGAGATTCATCCCCAGCCGTGCGGTGCGGCGCGCGCGGCGCCAGTCCTGCGCGCCCGCCGACTGCCCCACCAGCACCATGGTGGCAATCGACAGCGACAGCGGCAGCATGTAGATCATGCCGGTGAAGTTGGCGATGACGCGGTGTCCGGCCACGGTCTCGGTGCCGAGGCGGGCGGCGAGGATGGCGATCAGGGTGAAGGAGCTGATGTCGATGAAGGTCGACACCCCCATCGGCAGGCCGAGCCGCAGCAGCTGGCCGAGCGCTTGCGCGCGCGGCGCCTGCCAGGCGTGGAAGAGGCGGTAGGGCTTGTACGCGGGGTTGAAGACCAGGTAGGCGAGGCCGCAGCCGAGCGCGATCCAGTGCACCGTCGCGGTCGACACGCCGCAGCCGGTGCCGCCCATCGGCGCGAAGCCGAGCGCGCCGTTGGTGAGCGCCCAGGCGAGCGGGATGTGGGTAGACATGGTGATCGCGCTGATCGCCATCAGCACGCGCGGCCGCCCCACCGCGTTGTTGAAGGCGTAGAAGCTGCGATAGAGCAGCAGCGCGGGCAGACCGAAGGCGGTCGCGGCGAGGTAGTCGGCGGCCTTGGCGGCGACCGCGGGCGGCACGCTCGCCGCCTCGAGCAGGAAGCCGGGGTTGAGCAGCAGCGCGATCCCGGGGCCGGTGAGCAGCAGCGCGAGCCAGAAGCCCTGCTGCAGCGCGGGAGCGATCGCCTCCTCGCGGCCGGCGCCGACGTGGTGCGCGATGGTCGGCGAGATCGCCTGCAGCGTACCGGTCAGCAACATCACCACCGAGATGTAGTAGCTGCTGCCGATCGCCACGCCGGCGAGGTCCTCGGTGCCGTAGCGCCCGGCGATCACGGTGTCGGCCACCATCATGGTCATCGACAGCAGCTGGGCGATCAGGATCGGCCACGCCAGGTGGAGCAGTTGCCCGACGATGGCATGGGTGCCGGAAGGCGCGAGGGAGGAGGGGCTCATGAAGGGAGGGTACCGGCCGGGCCCCGGGAAGGGGCCGGCGCAGCGCAGGGCGGAAACGGGGCAGGCCTGCCCCGGAGGCTCAGGTGCGATTGGCGAGCGCGGTGAAGTCCTGCTTTTCCATCAGCCAGCTCACGCCGAAGCCGGCGACCAGGCCCCAGAAGGCGGCGCCGATGTTGAACATGCCGATGTCGGCGACGGTCACGAGCAGGCTCACCAGCGCGCCCAGGGTGAAGCGGCCGCCGCCGAAGGAGGCAACGAACGCGCCCTGCAGCACGCGCAGCATGGCCAGCCCGCCGAGCACCATGATGTACTCCTTGGGGGCGGCGAGCATCAACCCGGTGAAGGTCGGCGCCATCAGCCCGAACAGCACGCCGAAGAGGCCGAAGGTCAGCGCCGCGGTGTACTGGCGGCCGTGCTCGCCGGACGAGGTCAGCAGCGCGTTGGTCGGTCCGGTGAGGCAGGAGCTCACCGCACCGACCATGGCGCTGAAGAAGGCGCCGATCCCGGACACGAAGGCCACCGTATTCACCGGCGCGTCGTGCCTGGCGTTCTTGAGGACGGCCACGCCCTGGCCGTTCTGCACCACCAGCACGGTGATCGCCAGCGGCACGACGAGCTCGACCAGCGCCGCCACCGACCACACCGGCGCCTGCACCAGGGGCTGGGCGAAGGCGAAGCCGCCGAGCGCGCCGCCGTCGATGCGGCCGAGCAGCGCGATCGCGAGCGCGCCCACCAGCAGCGCGCCGATGACCGGCGGCATGCGCCGCCCCAAGGCCGGGCTGGCCGACAGCAGCAGGAAGGCGGCGACCATCGGCGCGGCGATCGCCACGTCGCTCTCGAGCGCGCGCACGATGTCGAGGCCGAAGCGCAGGAAGACGCCCGCCACCATGCCCATCACGATCGGCATCGGCAGCGCGGACATCACCCGCCGCACCCAGCCGCTGGCGCCGAGCACCACCACCAGCAGGCTGGTGGCGTAGAAGGCGCCGATGACCTCGGCGAAGCTCAGGTGCTGCAGCGCGGGGCCGACCAGTACGGTGCCGGGGATGGTCCACGCGAAGCCGAGCGGCATGTGGTAGCGCCAGCTCATCGCCAGCGTGATCAGCCCGTTGATGAAGAACACGCCGAACACCCAGGAGGCGAGCTCCGCCTCGCTGAGCCCGCCGCGGGTGCCGACCGAGAGGATGATCGCGACCGGTCCGGTGGCGGAAAAGATGAAGCCGATCAGGCCGTTGGCGAAATAGGTCAGGCCGAAGTCGTCGAGGATGCGGCGCAGCCCCGGGGCGGGGCCGGCGGGGCGTTCGAGGTGGGCGAGCATGGCGTTCGAGGGGCTCGGGGCCAGGGTGTCGGGCTACGGATGATCGCTGTTTGCCGGCGACAGATAAAGACGCGCAAAACAACTACACTATTCGGTTTATACGAATAATCGCCGCCATGGATCGTCTGCAGGCCATGCGCCTCTTCACCCGCATCGTCGAACTCGGCAGCTTCAGCCGCGCCGCCGAGCAGCTCGGCCTGCCGCGGGCCTCGGCGACGCAGATCATCCAGCAGCTCGAGGCCCACCTCGGCGTGCGCCTGCTCGCGCGCACCACGCGCCAGGTCACCCCCACCGTGGACGGCACGGGCTACTACCGGCGCTGCCTGCGCATCCTTGCCGACCTCGACGACGCCGAGGCCGAGTTCTCACAGGCCGCGCACCATCCGCAGGGGCGCATCCGCATCGACCTGCCGGATTCCTTCTGCCGGTTGCTGCTGATTCCGGCCCTGCCCGACTTCTACGCGCGCTATCCGCTGGTCCGCATCGAGATCAGCGTCGGCGACCGCCAGATCGACCTGATCCGCGAGGGCGTGGATTGCGTGCTGCGCATCGGCGAGCTCGGCGACCTGCCGCTGCATGCGCGCCGGCTCGGACGCCTGCGCCAGGTGACGTGTGCGAGCGCAGGCTATCTCGCCGAGCACCCGGCGCCGGCGACCCTCGACGAGCTGGAGGCGCACTGGATGGTGGATTACGTCTCCGCGTCCACCGCGAAGTCGCTGCCGCTGGAGTTCGAGGTGGAAGGCCGCATCGAGCTGCGCAGCCTGCGTTCGCGGCTGGGGGTGAATAACGGCGGCGCCTACGTGGCCGCCTGCGCGGCCGGCTTCGGCATCGTCCAGGTTCCCGACTACCACGTGCGCGAGCCGCTGGCGCAGGGGCGCTTCGTCGAGATCCTGCCCGGGTTTCCGCCACCCGGGCTGCCGGTGCACGCGCTCTACCCGGCGGACCGGCCCTTGTCGGCGCGCGTGCGGGTGTTCATCGACTGGCTGGCGGAGCGCTTCGGCGGGGCGACGGCGGGCGACTGAGCGAACTGGCGCGTGGCTCGGCGTGCGCCGTGTGCTCCAATGCCTCCGGGTCCGAGGAGGCGTCGGCGCTCGAGCACGCGGGCGCCCCGGGAGGGCTTCAAGTCCGCTCGCGAGCGCTTGATCCGGACCCGTTCGGGCCGGCTGCACTGGCACCGAGCGCACAACGCAGCGGTCGAGCTCCCGTGCGGTGAGGTGATCCGGAGCAGCGCTCCGGCGAGCCGATTCAGCGCTTGCCCTGGCCAGCCTTGTCGAGCTGCGCCTGCAGCGCCGCGGGGATGTTGCGCGCGCCGCGGAAGTCGCTCTCCTCGACGTCCACATGGGTGAAGTCGGCGCCGGAGAGGTCGGCGTCGGCGAACTTCGCCTCGGGCAGCACCGCGCCCGACAGGCGGGTGCCGGCGAGCCGGGCCGCGGTGAAGTCCACCGCTTCCAGGTTGGCGCCGGTGAGGTCGGCCTCGGACAGGTCGGCGCCGGCGAGCTTCGAGCCGTCGAGGATGAAGCGCAGGCCATACACCTTGCGCAGGCGGGCGCCGCTGAGGTCGGCCTCGGGCATGTGGGTGTCCTTCATGAACGCGCCGTCGAGGTTCGCGCGCGGGGCGCGGGTGCCGATCAGGAAGGCGCCGAAGAGGTTGGCGCCCTGCAGGTCGGCGTCGCTCAGGTCGGCACCGTCGAAGCGGGCGTGGAACAGGTTGGCGCCGGCGAAGCGCGCGCCCTCGAGGCGGGCGCCGGTGAAGTTGGTCCACTTCGCCATCGCCTTCTCGAAGCGCGCCCCCTCGAGGCGCGCGCCGTTGAAGCGCGCGTTCTCGAGCACCGTGCCGGAGAAGTCGCTGCCGGCAAGATCGCGCCCGGAGAAGTCGCAGCCGCTGAGGTCCTGGCGCGGCGCGGGCGCGGCGCAGTCACCCTTGGGCAGATCCTGCGCGAACGCGGTGGAGGCGGTCAGTGCGGCCGAGGTGGCCAGGAAAAGCGCGGCGGCGGTGGGGAGTTTCATGTCGGCGTTCCGGAAGAGACGGCGCAGGCGGGCGCTTCGGCCCGAAAACCCGCATTCTAGCGCCGCCGCACACCCAGGCGCTCCCGCAATCCATTCGCGCCCGCCGGCGCTCCTACATCGCGCCGGACCGCGGCGGTTCATGTAGGAGCGCCGGCAGGCGCGAATGCGGCGTCCGGGCTCCTTCCGGCGCCGCGGTCGCCGAACCGCTCCATTCGCAGCTGCCGCAGCTCCTACACGAGGTCCGGGACGCGTGGCGGTTTCTGTAGCGCGAACGCCGCTCCGCCCCCGCCGCCCCTGTAGGAGCGCCGGCAGGCGCGAACACGGCCGAGCGTGCGCCGCGCCTCAGGCCCGCCGCCGCATCTTCTCGTTGGCTGCCTCGGCGGCCGGATGCAGCAGGCCGAGGCTGCGCAGTCGGGCGGCGCTCCAGCCGTGGCCGAGCAGGATCATGCGGGTGTCGAGCTCGGCCGCCTGGGCGGACGGGACGCTGGCGCCGAGGTCGTGCATGCGCTTGGCGCGCAGCGCGACCCAGCGCAGGGGGTGGCGGCGGGCGAGGGCGTGCCAGAGCGCGTGCGCACCGGCGGACTGGCGGGCGCCGCTGACCAGGCACAGGCCGCGTCCGAGCGCCCAGGCATACACCGCGCTGGCGATGCCGCGGCCCTGGTAGGCGGGAGCGTATTTGGAGTGCGGCGAGCGCACGTGGCGGTCGGTGCGGCGGTCAACCTCGATCAGGCGGTTGAACACCGTGTAGCCGGCGAGGCGCCCGTGCGCGGCGTCTTCCACATAGACGTAGTGCTCGCCGTCGGCCTCGCGGTGGTGGAAGACCAGGCCGGGCAGCAGGGCGGGCAGGCGGGTGCAGGCGTGCAGGGCGTCGCAGGGGCGGTGGAGCCGACCGTGGAGGATGCCGAGCTCGGCCTCGATGCTGTCGTCGGGCTGATTCACGTCGATGCGCAGTTCCATGCGCGACGGCTGCAGCACGCGGCGCAGGACGGCGGTGAACGCATTGCCGAGCGCGGCGCGCACGGCCGCGGCCCGCGCGGCGGCGAGCGGCGGTGGCTGCGGGAAGGCCAGCGCCGCGCGCGGCGAGAAGCTGGAGCGGTGCGAGAGCGGGGTGTTGCGGGCGAGCAGGCCGCGCGGGCGCAGGGCGAGGGTGTTCATTGCGCGTCCTCCGCTCAGCACGCCGCGGGGCCGGCCCACCAGCCGCTCATCAGGCCTTCGGGGCGCTGCGGTGCACTCACCCGCGCGCTCGCCTCCCAGGCCTCCATCTGCACGTCGAGCCCCGCGAACACGCCGTAGCCGGCGCCCGCGCGGATCGCCTCGCCTGCAGCCAGGCTCTCGCCGGCGCGGATCGCGCCCGCGGCGGCGATCACTCCGCCGGCCTTGATGCCCCAGCCGGCCTCGAGGTGCATGCCGGCGCGGATCGAGCCGCCCGCGGTGATGCCCTGTGCGGCGCGCAGCGTGTTCTCGACCTGGATGTCGCCGCCCGCCTGCAGGCCCTTGGCGCAACGCACGCCCTCGTCGGCCTGCAGGTCGAGTCCGACGTACGCGTTGCCGGCGACGCGCAGGCGGCCGCCGCAGCGCAGGTCCCAGCCGGTGCGCAGCTCGCCGTCGCAGCGCAGCTCGCCGGCGCAGTCCACTCCCCAGCCCACGCGCAGGTCGCCACCGACCTGCAGGTCGCCCTCGACGCGCACGCTGCCTTCCACGCGCAGGTCGGTGCCGACCCGGACGTCGCCGCCCGCGCGCACGCCGGCGCCGGCCTGCAGCGAGCGCCCGACACGGAGCACGCCCTCGACGTCCACGCCGCCGCGCACCTCCAGGGTGCCGGCAAACACGATGGCGTCGGCCTCGATCGCGTCGACCACGCGCAGCTCGTCGGTGGGGCCGAACTGCTCGAGCAGCCAGCAGGCGTCGCCGATGCGGCCGGCGGCGACCATCCCGTCGAGCATGGCCTGGTAGTCGCCGCCTTCGCCGAACTGGCGGACGAACCAGCGGAATCCATCGGTGCAGGGCCGCTTCGCCCTGACGAAACTTCGTGTGAGAACCATCGCATCACCCTCGTGCATCGCATCGCATCGCCACGCGGCGGGCGTGGCGTTCCGGGTGCAGCCGCGCGGGGCAATGCCGATGGCCGGGAGGGTCCGGATGGACCGTGGCCGGACCGCCAGGCTTGTCGATGAGCGGTCGATGGGCGGGAAGCTGGAGTGAGAGACCCGCGGCGGCTGCACGTTGAACGGGAGGCGCGCCGTGCGCGTCCCGGGCAAGGTGCCGTGCGGGGGGTGGGGCTCAGCCCCTGTGGTGGCCCCGCACGGCTTGGGAAAGCACGGCGGGAGATCCTGTGACCTTGAACGCGAGCTGGGTCGCGAGATCGCGCAGCGGCGACACGATGCCGCGCGCGCGCACACGCACGCCCGCGCGCAGCGAGGCGCGACGATGGGCGAGGCGGAGGCGGGCGGGCAGGTTCATGCGGCGCACGATCGGTGGAAAGAGACCGTATTGTAGGCCAGGAGGCGGGCGATTGTCCCGGGCCTGCTCCCCGGCTCGCTCACCTGGCCATCCCCATCTGCGGCGCGATGAAGAGCTCGGTGACCTGCGCGGGCAGGTTGCGCGCGCGCGAGAAGTCGCTGCGGGCGACATCCGCGTGGGTGAAGTCGGCGCGCTCGAGCTCGGCCTCGCGGAACACCGCACCCGCCAGCGAGGCGCCGGCGAGCCGCGTGCCGCGCAGGGTCGCGCCGCTGAAATCGACGTCCTCCGCCTCGGCGCCGGTGAAGTCGCTGCCCGAGAGGTCCGCGCCCGCCATGCGCGAGCCGCCGAGCACCGCACGCAGCGCGAAGCAGTCGCGCAGCCGCGCGCCCTCGAGGTCGGCGTCGGGCATCAGTAGGTCCTTGAGGTGGGCGCCGCTGAAGTCGGCACGTGGCGCCCGCGTGCCGATCAGGTTGGAGCCGAAGAGGTAGCTGCGCTGCAGGTTGGCGTCGCTGAGGTCGGCGCCGTCGAACTTGGCGTGGAAGAGGTCGGCGTCGGGAAACTGCGCCGCCTTGAGCTGCGCATTGCGGAAGTTCACCCAGCGCGCCGAGGCCTGGTCGAAGCGCGCGCCGTCGAGCCTTGCGCCGGCGAAGCTGGCGTTGTCGAGGACGGCACCGCGCAGGTCGATGCCGGTGAGATCCCGCCCGGAGAAGTCGCAGCCGTTGAGGTCATGTGCCGCCGCCGGGGCGGCACAGTCGCCCCTGGGCAGGGACTGGGCGCAGGCGGTGAAGGAGGCGAGCGCGAGCAGGAGGGCGAGGAGGGGATTCATGAGCTTGGCTCCGGTGCGGTCCGGTGGCGTCGATCGCACCGGTGAGTCTGCTTCATCGTAGCAGCGCAAGCCACCGATCGCGACTCGCGCCCGCCGCCGCTCCTACAGAAGCCGCCGCGGCCCGGGGTGGCATGTAGGAGCGGCGGCAGCCGCGAATGCAGCCGTCCCCGATCGACGCGGCCGCCGCGGCCCGCCGCCCTGTTCGCGCCTGCCGGCGCTCCTACGGAAGCCGCCGCGGCCCGGGGTGGGATGTAGGAGCGGCGCTGCGTCGGCGGAAGGCGGGCTCGCTGGCGAACAATCCGGCGGCGGCGACCGCGTTGAGCACGGCGGTGACGAGGAAGAGTTGCGGCACCGCGAGACGCGCGGCGAGCAGACCGGCGCCCATCGCCGCCGCGCCGACCATGAAGAGCGCGTTGAGGATGTTGTTGCCGGCGATCACGCGCGCGCGGTGCGCCGGCGCCGAGCGCTGCTGCACGAGCGCGTACAGCGGCACGATGAAGAAACCTCCGCACGCCCCGATCATCACCAGGTCGAACACCACCCGCCACACCTCCGCGCGGGAGAACAGCGCGGCCAGTTCCTGGCCGGGTGCGAAGGCCCCCGCCGCCGGGCTCGCCCACCACAGGTCGAGCGCGAACAGGCTCAGCCCGATCGCCCCCGGCAGCACCATGCGCGGCTCCACCCGCCCGCGCGACAGGCGGCCGCACAGCAGCGAGCCCGCGCCGATGCCGATCGAGAACAGCGCCAGCAGCAACGTCACCGCGCGCTCGTCGCCGCCGAGATGATCCGCGGCGAAGCCGGGAAACTGCGACAGAAACAAGGCACCGTAGAACCAGAACCACGAGATGCCGACGATGGCGGCGAAGACCGTGCGTGCCTCGAGCATGAAGCGCAGCATCTCGCGCGTCTGCGTCACCGGGTTCCAATTCACCCGCAGCCCGGGATCGGCCGCCGCTGCGGGCGGGATGGCGCGGCTGGACCACCAGCCGAGCAGCGCGATTCCCAGCACCGCGACCGCCACGCGACCGGGCCCGGCCTCCCCCATCACCAGCAGCCCCCCGACGATGGTGCCGGCGAGGATGGCGACGAAGGTCGCCGCCTCCACCAGCGCGTTGCCGCCCACCAGCTCGTCGTCGGCGAGCTGCTGCGGGATGATCGCGTACTTCACCGGACCGAACAGCGCCGACTGCATGCCCATCAGGAAGAGCACGACGAGCAGCAGCGGCAGCGACATCCGCGCGAAACCGACGGCTGCCAGCGCCATGACCGCGATCTCGAGCAGCTTGGTGGCGCGGATCAGTCGACTCTTCTCGTACTTGTCGGCGAGCTGGCCGGCGGTGGCCGAGAACAGGAAGAAGGGCAGGATGAAGACGCCCGCCGCGAGGTTTACCAGCACACCGGGCGAGTCCGCCCCCAGGCGCGCAGCCTGGAAGGTGATCAGCACCACCAGCGCGTTCTTGTAGACGTTGTCGTTGAAGGCGCCGAGGAACTGGGTCAGGAAGAAGGGCAGGAAGCGGCGCTCCCGCAGCAGGCGGAACTGGCTGCTCATCGTGCGGCCTCGCGGCAGGAGCAAAGCGCCGGGTGGCGGTTCATCACGAAGGGCTTGGAAGGGGTCTTCATCGCTCCGCAAGGTAATCGGAAAATCGTAGGATCGCCACCGCCACAACGGCGGGCGGCCGCCACGTCGGTCGGGGGCTGCTGCATTCGCGGCTGCCGCCGCTCCTACATCCCATCCGGAGCCGCGGCGGTTTCTGTAGGAGCGCCGGCAGGCGCGAACAGGGCGGCGGGCCGCGGCAGCCGCGTCGATCGGGGGCTGCTGCATTCGCGGCTGCCGCCGCTCCTACATCCCACCCGGAGCCGCGGCGGTTTCTGTAGGAGCGCCGGCAGGCGCGAACGCGGCGGCGGGCCGCGGCGGCCATGTCGATCGCGGGCAGCTGCATTCGCGGCGGCCGCCGCTCCTACATCCCACCCGGGGTCGCGGCGGTTTCCGTAGGAGCGCCGGCAGGCGCGAACGGGGCGCCCGGCAGTCGACGCGCGTGCGGAGCGTCCTCCGCCGCATTCGGGCTCTCGGGGCCCGCGCTCGCGCTCGCGCTACCTTCCCGCGCCGAAACGTGGAAAATGCACTCCATCCGTCCCCCACGACCAGGATCCCCGCAATGAACCCAGCATCGCAAGCGACCCCGAGCGCTCGTCCTGCCCAAGTCTCCTCTCCCGCCGGCAGCCCCGTGTCCCTCTTTCCGCGTACCCCGCTGCTCGCCGGCAGCGACGTCGAGGCCAAGCGCGCCGAGCTGCTGCAGTACTTCCACGCCACCTTCGACCGCTACGAGTCGCTGTTCGAGGTGCTCGCCTGTGACGAGGCCTACTACAAGAAACCGATCAGCCTGCGCCACCCGCTGATCTTCTACTTCGGCCACACTGCCACCTTCTTCATCAACAAGTTCATGCTCGCCGGCCTGATCGAGCAGCGCATCGACCCGCGCCTCGAGTCCATGTTCGCGGTCGGCGTGGACGAGATGAGCTGGGACGACCTCGACGACGCGCGCTACGACTGGCCCACCGTGGCCGAGGTCGCTGACTACCGGAACAAGGTGCGCGCGGTGGTCGACCGCGTGATCCGCGAGACGCCCTTCACGTTGCCGATCGGCTGGAAGGATCCGTTCTGGGCGGTGGTGATGGGCATCGAGCACGAGCGTATCCACCTCGAGACCTCGTCGGTGCTGATGCGCCAGCACGCGCTGCAGTACGTCAAGCCGCATCCCGCCTGGCCGCCCTGTACCGAGTACGGCGAGCCGCCGGCCAATGCGCTGGTCGACATCCCCGCCGGCGTCGTGCAGCTCGGACGCAGCTTCGACGAGCCGATCTATGGCTGGGACAACGAGTACGGCACGCACCGCGCCGAGGTGCCGGCCTTCCAGGCGGCGCGCTACCTGGTGACCAACCGTGAGTACCTCGGCTTCGTCGAGGCTGGCGGCTACGCCGACGATGCCCTGTGGGACGAGGAGGGCCTGGGCTGGAAGCGTTACGCGCGCGCCGAGCACCCGACCTTCTGGGTCCCCGACACGGCAGGCTGGAAGCTGCGCCTGATGACCGAAGAAGTGCCGATGCGCTGGGACTGGCCGGTGGAGGTCAATTGCCTGGAGGCGCGCGCCTTCTGCCGCTGGAAGGCGCGCGAGACCGGGCAGCCGGTGCGCCTGCCGACCGAGGACGAGTGGAACCGCATCTACGACCACGTGGGCCTCGCCGACGTGCCGCACGACGCACCCGCCAAGGCCAACCTGCACCTCGACCACTGGGCCTCGAGCTGCCCGGTGACGCGCTTCGCGCATGGCGAGCTCTTCGACGTGGTCGGCAACGTCTGGCAGTGGTGCGAGACGCCGACCTATCCCTTCGACGGCTTCGACGTGCATCCGATCTACGACGACTTCACCACGCCGACCTTCGACGACCGCCACGGCATCATCAAGGGCGGCAGCTGGATCTCGGCGGGCAACGAGTCGCGCCACGCCTCGCGCTACGCCTTCCGCCGTCACTTCTTCCAGCACGCAGGCTTGCGCTACATCGTCAGCGAGGCGCCGGTGCTCAATCCGGCCTCGACCTACGAGACCGACGCGCTGCTGTCGCAGTACGCCGAGTTCCACTACGGCGACGAGGCCTTCGGTGTGCCCAACTTCCCGAAGGCGCTCGCCGACATTGCGATCAGCGCCCAGCGCCGCTTCGGCAACGGCCAGTTCGGCCGCGCGCTGGATCTGGGCTGCGCCACCGGCCGCGCCAGCTTCGAACTCGCGCGCGCCTTCGAACGCGTGGTCGGCATCGACTTCTCGGCGCGCTTCATCCAGGCCGGGGTCAAGCTCGCCGAGACCGGCGTGCTGCGCTACACCATGCCCGACGAGGGCGAGCTGGTGACCTACCACGAGCGCCGGCTCGACGCCCTCGGCCTCGCCGAGACCGCCGGGCGCGTCGAGTTCTGGCAGGGCGACGCCTGCAACCTCAAGGACGTGTTCACCGGCTTCGACCTCATCCTCGCCGCCAACCTGATCGACCGCCTGTACAGCCCGCGCCGCTTCCTCGCCGACGTGACCCGCCGCCTGAATCCGGGCGGCCTGCTGCTGCTCGCCTCGCCCTACACCTGGCTGGAAGAGCACACCAAGCGCGAGGAGTGGATCGGCGGCTTCAAGAAGGACGGCGAGTCCTACACCACGCTCGACGGGCTGAAGGACCTGCTCGCCGCCGACTTCGAGCTGGTGCAGGGGCCGCAGGCGGTGCCCTTCGTGATCCGCGAGACGCGGCGCAAGCACCAGCACACGCTGTCGGAACTGACCATCTGGAGAAAGCGCGCATGACTCCCATCGACCGCGAAGTCGTGATCGACCGCGCTGCCGGCGCGCTGATGGGCGCCTTCATCGGCGATGCGCTGGCCCTCGGCCCGCACTGGTACTACGACCTCGACGAGCTGCGTGCCCGCTACGGGTCGTGGATCTCGGACTACACCGCGCCGATGCCCGACCACTACCACGCCGGCATGAAGGCGGGCGAATCCTCCCAGGCCGGCATCCTGCTGCGCCTGACGCTGGAGTCGCTCGCCGACTGCGGCGGCTACGACGAGGCCGACTTCTGCCGCCGCCTGGACGAGGAGCTCTTCCCGCAACTGGATGGCCGCCCGATGCAGGGCCCCGGCGGCTACACCAGCCAGTCGATCCGCGAAGCGTGGCGCAAGCGCGTGCAGCAGCGCCTGCCCTGGGGCCAGGTCGGCGGCAACGCCGACACCACCGAGGCCGCCGAGCGCACGCTGGCGATCGCGGTGCGCTACGCGCTCGACCCCGCCGCGCTCGCCGACGCCGTCACCCGCAACACCGTGCTGACGCAAACCGACGGTACCGTGGTGGCGATGACGGTCGCCTTCGGCGCCGTGCTCGGCATGCTGGTCGAGGGCCACAGGCTCGATGCGGCGATCTCGGCGAAGCTGATGGCACGGGTGAAGTCCGGCGCGCTGCCTTTCCACACGGTGACCGTGGGAAACCTGCAGGCGCCCAGGCCCGGCGCCACCGAGGCCCCGACCGCCGGCCGCTTTCCGTCGCCCGATGCGCTGCTGACGCAATCCTCGATCGCGCGCGCGGCGCGCGACCCCGACGTGCGCATCGAGCCGGCGTGGAAGGTGTCGCTGGTGTATGGCATGCCGTGCGCGGTGTATCACCAGTTCCCGGCCGCTTATTACCTGGCGGCGCGCTTCGCCGACGACTTCGAGTCGGCGGTGCTGCATGCGGTCAATGGCGGCGGGCAGAATCTGGCGCGCGCGATGCTGACGGGGGCGCTGGTGGGGGCGCAGGTGGGGCTGAAGGGGATCCCGCGCCGCTTCGTCGATGGACTGGCGGATCACGCCGCGCTGCTCGCGCTGGCCGGGCGGGTCGCGCCGCGGTAGCGGGCTGCACGGTCTCGCGCCGTGGCGTCGAAAGATCCGCTCACGATCTTGCCTGGCTGCGATGAGCCGTCTCCGGCGCCTCGCCTGCGATAATGCAGGCTTCGAAGCCGGGCGCGCCTCTCCGCCCGCTCGCCGCACCACGAGGACCGCCCCGATGACCCCGCTCCGCGCCACCGCGCTCGCACTCGCCCTGGCCTGCACCGCGCAGGCCGCCCACGCGCTCGACAACCTCCGCCCCGGCCTGTGGGAATTCCGCTCCACGCGCCTGAGCGTGGCCGGGCTGCCGGACATGTCCGCGCAGATGGGCATGCTGCAGCAGCACATCAAGGGCCTGCCGGCCGACACCCGGCGCATGCTGGAGCAGCAGATGCAGCAGCGCGGGGTGAGCCTGGGCGCGGACGGCAGCGTACGCAGCTGCATCACGCCCGAGCAGGCGCGCCAGGACAACATCTTCGCCGGCAAGGTCGAGGGCAACTGCACGCTGACCCGGGTCGAGCGCAGCGGCAACACGATCCGCGGCAGCCTGAGCTGCACTGATCCGGCCGCCGAGGGCGACTTCCATGCCCGCGTCGAAGGCCCGGAGCACTTCGTCACCCGGGTAAGGCTCGCCTCGGTGCGCGGCGACCTCGATCTCGAGACCGACGCACGCTGGCTTGCCGCGAGCTGCGGCTCGGCGGGTGCCGCCGCAAAGCCGGCGCGCTGAGCGCGCGCTCAGGCCGAATTGAGGCCGAGCATCGCCGTCTGCGCGCGAGCGTGACGGATTGCAGCCCTGCGAGACTTTCGAGCTACCCGGTGCGGGCTGTATGACGGATGATGCAAAGAGAAGGACGGAGACCCATAGCCAGCGAGCCCAAGACCATGAAAAGCCATCTCGCCGAAGACATCCGCATTGCCAGGCCGCGTTTTCACCTGCAGACCCGCGACGGCCTCTACGCCCCGATCGCCTTCCTGTTCGTGACCGAACGCATGCGCGACGACATCCTGCACGAGCGCGAGCTGCTGGTCGCGACCTTGCCGCCCGCCCAGCGCGCACGTCAGCAGAAGCTGTTCGAGCGCTACGACCCGGTGGCGGGCGCGCGCGGTTTCACCGAGCTGCTCGAGCTCTATCGCTACCCCTTCGCCGGCTCGCATTGAGCGCCACCGCGCCGTCGTCGCTGCGTGCGAAACGCATGCGGCGGGATCTTTTTTGCGCTTCCATGGTCGTTCAACGGGGCGCGTCGGCCTTTGGCCCGCGCCCATCGCCTTCTGATCCCGCATGGTGCGGGACAGGCGTCCCTTTCGACCGCACGACGGAGCCATGAAGAGTCATCTCGCCGAGAACGTCCAGATCGCCCACCCGCGTTATCACCTTTCGTCCGACGACGGCCTGTACCGGCCGATCCCCTTCCTGTTCGTGAGCCCGCGCATGCGCGACGACATCCTCGACGAGCGCGAGATGCTGCTGTCGGCACAAGCCGCGACGCTGCACGAGCGCCAGCACAAGCTCTTCTCCAGCTACGATCCCGCGCTCAGCGCCGAGGCCTTCCGCCAGCTGCTGCGCCTGTACGGCTACCCCTTCAACAATCGGCGCTGAAGCCGCCCCGAAAAGCCGCAGGCCGTCCGCTCAGCGCGCGAGCCGCCAGGCATGGCCCTGGCGCTCGCCGGCCTCGAGCGCGCCGGCGAGATTCGGAAAGTCCAGCCCGGTGCGCGCCTGCAGGGCGAGCGCCTGGCTGCGCATCCAGTTCCAGCGCGGCGCGAAGGCGGGGTCGCGGAAGGCGAGCAGGATGTGGTTGCCGTCCTCGCGCACCGGCATCGCGATCACGCGCTCGTCGAACACCTCGAGCAGGCGGGCGACGTGGGGCGCGAAGGACTCGCGCGTTCCAGCGAGGTTCATGACCAGCACGCCGCGCCCGCCCAGGTGGCGGAAGGCATTGGCGTGGAAGTCGGTGTCGAGCAGGGTCTCGGCGACGCCCTCGGCGCCGAAGGCGTCGATCAGCAGCACGTCGCTGCGCGTCTCGGTCTCGCCCAGCCAGCGCACGCCGTCGGCGTGGAGCACGCGAAAGCGGGCGTCGTCCGCGGGCACGCCGAAATGCCGGCGCAGCGCGATCACGTCGGCGTCGATCTCCACTACGGTCAGCTCGGCCGCCGGCAGGTGGCGGTGGCAGAAGTTCGCCAGCGAGCCGCCGCCGAGGCCGATCATGCCGATCCGGCGCGGGCGCGGATTGAACAGCAGGAAGGCCATCATCGCGCGCGCGTAGGCGAGCACGAGCGCGGCCGGGTTGGCGATGTCCATCACGCTCTGCACGTAGCCGAGGCTGAAGTGCAGCGCACGCAGGCCGCCGTTCTCGAGCACGAAGGGCTTGCCGTAGTCGCCCGCGACCAGGCGGGCGGCGAGCGCGGCGGGGTCGCTGCCGGGCGGCTCGAGCAGGCGCACCAGGCCGGGCTCGGCGGGGAAGGGGCTGGGGAACTCGAGGAGGCTGTGCATCGGATCGGCGGTGGTGCGGCGGGCCCGGTCCGGGACGCTCGTGGCGTCCGGCCCGGGTGGCGTCGCTGCGGGCGTCTCCAGCCTCAGTCCCAGATGCCCGGCTCGAGCCTGCTGCGGATCTCGGGGTACTCGCGGGCGTCGAAGCTCGGCAGCTTGCCGGCGGCACGCTGGGCGTTGTAGTCCTTCGCCAGCTTCACCACCAGGCCCGAGAGCAGCAGGATGGCGACGAGGTTGGTGATCGCCATCAGGCCCATCGCCACGTCGGCGAAGTTCCACACGAAGGGCAGCGAGCCGATCGCGCCGAACATCACCATCGCCAGCACGATCAGGCGGAAGATCAGCAGGCCCGCGGGGTGGTTGTGCTCGATGAAGACCAGGCAGTTCTCGGCGTAGAAGTAGTTGGCGACGATCGAGGTGAAGGCGAAGAACAGCACCACGATGGCGAGGAAGTACTTGCCCCAGCCGCCCACCTCGCTGGTCAGCGCGTTTTGAACGAGGCCGACGCCGGTGCCCTCGACCGGGCCGGCGAGCAGGATGATGGCGGCGGACGCGGTGCAGATCAGCATGGTGTCGATGAACACGCCGGCCATCTGCACGTAGCCCTGCGAGGCCGGGTGCGGCGGGTAGGGCGTGGCCGCGGCGGCGGCGTTTGGCGCCGAGCCCATGCCGGCCTCGTTGGAGAACAGGCCGCGCTTGAAGCCGTTGAGGATGGCCGCGCCGATGCCGCCGGCGGCCGCCTCGTGCAGGCCGAAGGCGCTCTGGAAGATCAGCGCCAGCACGCCCGGCACCTCGCCGAGGTTGGCCAGGATGATGCCGACCGCCACCACCAGGTAGCCGACCGCCATGAAGGGCACGGCGAGCTCGGAGAAGCGCGCGATCGAGCGCAGGCCGCCGAAGATGATCGCCGCGGTGAGCACGGTGACCGCCACGCCGATCACCAGCGCGGCGACGCCGACCTCGTTGCCGCCCAGGGTCAAGCTGCCCAGGTCGAGCCCGAAGGCGCCGACCATCGCGCTGGCGATCGTGTTCGACTGCACCGAGTTGAAGGCGAAGCCGAAGGCGATGATCAGGAAGATCGAGAACATCGTGCCCGCCCAGCGCTGGCCCAGGCCCTTTTCCATGTAGTAGGCGGGGCCGCCGCGGAACTGGCCCTTGTCGTCGCGCTGCTTGAACAGCTGCGCCAGCGTGGCCTCGGCGAAGCCGGTGGCCATGCCGACGAGGGCGATCACCCACATCCAGAAGATCGCGCCCGGGCCGCCGAGCGTGATCGCCACCGCCACGCCGGCGATGTTGCCGGTGCCCACACGGGCAGCGAGCGAGGTGCACAAGGCCTGGAAGGAGGAGATGCCGGAGGCGTCGGAGCGGCGGCTGCCGCGCAGCACCGTGAAGGTGTGGCCGAAGTGGCGCAGCTGGATGAAGCCCAGGCGCAGGGTGAAATAGATGCCGGTGCCGACCAGCAGCCAGATCAGGATCTTGCCCCAGAGCAGGCCGTTGAGCAGGTCGACGACCTGGTTGGCGAATGCTTCCATGTTTGGTCTCCAGCCGCGGGTGGCGGCGTTTCGTCATGAAGCCCGGATCGCGGGCGGGTAAGCGAGGGCGCGATTCTAGCGCGCCGATCGGCGACCGCCGGGTTTTTCGCCGGTATCATCGCGGCATCGGTCGCCACCACGACACCGCCCGCGGCGTCATGCCAGGGGCGTGACGCCGCGCCGGCGCCGCTCCCGAGTCCAGGATCCGAATGATGTGCGCTTCCTCTGCATGCGGCTGGCAGGCATGCCTCGCCCGCGGCCTGGCCGCCTTCGCGGTCGTCGTCGCGGCCACTTTCTCCCTGCCCGCCGTGGCGCTGGAGTTGCCGCGCGAGCGCGCGGTGGCGGGCGGCGTCGCCCTGGTCGAGCTCGGGCCTGCGCTGGTCGCGCCGCAGGCCAGCCTGGATGGCGTGCCGGTGCTGGTGGCCGGCCGCCCGGGCGGATGGACCGCGGTGGTGGGCATCCCGCTCGAGGCCGCGCCCGGCAGCCTGGAGCTGGAACTGCGCGCAGAAGGCGAGCCGCCGCGCCGGCTGCCCGTCGCGGTGGGGCCCGTGCGCTACGCCGAGCAGCGCCTGAAGGTGGCGCCGGGCAAGGTGGACCTGTCGCCCGTCGACCTCGCCCGCCACGAGCGCGAGCGCCTGCGCTCGGCCGAGATCGTCGCCACCTGGAGCGCCCTCGACCCGGGCAGCCTGCGCATGCTGCAGCCTGTGCCGGGGCGGCGCTCGGGCTCCTTCGGCCTGCGCCGGGTGTTCAACGATCAGCCGCGCAAGCCGCACGGCGGCATGGACATCGCCGCGCCCACCGGCACCCCGGTGGTGGCTGCCGCGGCGGGCCGGGTGATCGACACCGGCGACTACTTCTTCAACGGTAACACGGTGTGGATCGACCACGGTCGCGGCCTGCTCACCATGTACTGCCATCTCTCCTCGATCGCGGTGAAGGCGGGCGACACCGTGGAGGCGGGCGCGCGCATCGGCGCGGTGGGCGCCACCGGGCGCGTCACCGGCCCGCACCTGCACTGGTCGGTGATGCTCAATCGCACCATGGTCGATCCGGCGCTCTTCCTCGCCGGTGGAGGCTGAACGGCCCGGTGCGGGTTGCAGCGCGCCTGCCGCGGCGCAACAATGCCGGCATCCTCTCGCCTGCGCACACCGCCCCGGCTGCGGTCGCGCGCTCCACGCCATGAAACTCGTCTCCGCCGCCGATGCCGCCGACCCTGGCCGCCGCCATGCCGGTTGGCGCCTCGCCTTCCCGCTCATCGCCCTCACCGTGCTGGTCGCCGGCGTCGGCGCCTTCGGCTACCGCTCGCTGAGCGAGGAGATCCGCCGCGAGACGCAGCGCACGCTGGCGGTCATCGCCGAGCAGAAGCGCCAGCACATCGAGGGCTGGCTCGCCGAGGCGCGGGTGGATGCGCAGATGGTGTTCTCCGGCCATTCGCAGCTCGAGGCCTTGTTCGCCGGCTGGGTGGACGGCGGTCGGCGCGACGAGGTGGCGTACGCGCGCATGCAGGCGCTCGTCGAGGAACTCGTCCGCCTGCGCGGCTGGCAGGGGCTGGCCCTGATCGATGCGGAGGGCGCGCCCGCGCTCGTGGTCGGCAGCCCGGACCTGTCCACCCATGCGGAGCGGATCGCCGACGTGCTGCGGCGGCCGCGCGTGGAGTTTGTCGACCTGCACGAGGATGCCCAAGGGCGCACGCACTACGGCGTGCTCGCGCCGGTGGGCGTGCCGGCGCGCGGCGTGGCCTACCTGAGCTGGGAGGCCGAGGCCGCGCTGTATCCGATGGTCGAGGCCTGGCCGGTGCCGACGCGCAGCGCCGAGACCTATCTGGTGCGGCGAGATGGCGAGGGGGTGCGCTTCCTGACCCCGCTGCGCCATCAGGCCGGCGCGGCGCTCGCGCTCGAGCGCCCGCTCGCCACCCCCGACCTGCCGGCCGCGCGCGCGGCGCTCGGCGAGCGCGGCATCCTCTCCGGCGGGCGCGACTACCGCGGCGTGCCGGTGCTGGCCTACGCCGCTGCGGTCGAGGGCACGCCCTGGCTGATGCTCGCCGAGATCGACGAGCGCGAGGCCTATGCCGGCATCCGCACGCTGACCTGGGGCATGGGCGTGGTGATGGCGCTCGGCCTCATGCTGGTGTACTCCGCCGGCTACCTGGTGTGGCGGCGCGACCGCGAGCAGCGCGAGCGCGCCGCGCTGCAGGCGCGCCAGGCCGCCGAGGCGCGCTTCCGGGTGATCTTCGAGCAGGCGCCGCTGGGGGTGGTGCTGCTCGACCCGCGCACGCGCCGGATCACCGAGGCCAACCCGCGCTTCGCCGAGATCGTCGGCCGCGGCGTCGGCGAGCTGGTCGGGGCCGACCCGATGGCGCTCACCCACCCGGACGACGTCGCCGAGAGCCTGCGCCAGCTCGGCCGCCTGGACGCCAGGCGCATCGACGGCTACCGCCTGAACAAGCGCTACCTGCGTCCGGACGGCACGCCGGTGTGGGTAAGCCTGGCCTTCGCGCCGGTGCAGGTGGCCTCGGAGGACGCGCCGCGCTACCTGGGCATCGTCGAGGACATCTCCGCGCGCATCGAGATGGAGGAGCGCCTGCGCCAGGCCTCGGCCGCAGCCGCCGCGGCCAACGCCGCCAAGAGCGAGTTCCTCGCCCACATGAGCCACGAGATCCGCACGCCGATGAACGCGGTGCTCGGTCTCGCCCAGGTGCTCGAGCGCGAGCCGCTCGCGCCCGCGCAGCGCGACATGGTCGGGCGCATCCGCGGCGCCGGGCAGTCGCTGCTGGCGATCCTCAACGACGTGCTCGACCTCTCCAAGATCGAGGCCGGCCAGCTGCGCATCGAGCCGCGGCCCTTCGACCTGCGCGCGCTGCTCGCCAATCTCGACAGCCTGATGGGCCAGGCCGCGCGCGCGAAGGGGCTCGCGCTGCGCATCGAGCCGCCAGCGCTGCCGCCCGGGCAGCTGCGCGGCGACGGCCTGCGCATCGAGCAGATCCTGATCAACCTGGTCAGCAACGCGATCAAGTTCACCGAGCGCGGCGAGGTCTCCGTGCGCGTGCGCACGGACGAGGTGGAGGAGGCGCAGCTGCGCGTGCACGCGGAGGTGCGGGACACCGGCATCGGCATCGCGCCCGAGGCACAGGCGCGCCTGTTCGCGCCTTTCACCCAGGCCGACGCCGGCATCGCGCGCCGCTTCGGCGGCACCGGGCTCGGCTTGTCGATCTGCAAGCGCCTGGTCGAGCTCATGGGTGGGGCGATCGGCGTGCGCAGCCAGCCCGGGCTGGGCAGCACCTTCTGGTTCGAGCTGCCGCTCGAGCGGGTCGCCGGCAGCGAGCCGGCCAGCGCCGCCATCCCGGCGCCCGCAGCAGCGTCCGCGTCCGGGTCGCGCCTGGCCGGCATGCACGTGCTGGTGGTGGACGACAGCGCGATGAACCGCGACCTGGTGCAGCGCGCGCTGGCGCTCGAGGGCGCCGAGGCCACCCTCGCCGCCGACGGCCAGCAGGCGATCGAGCTGCTGCGCAGCCGGCCGCGGGCCTTCGACGCGGTGTTGATGGACGTGCAGATGCCGGTGCTGGACGGCCTCTCCGCCACTCGCCGCATCCGCGACGAGCTCGGCCTCGCCGCGCTGCCGGTGATCGCCTTCACCGCCGGCGTGGGCGCGGACCAGCAGGCCGCCGCGCGCGCCGCCGGCGCCGACGACGTGCTGCCCAAGCCGATGGACCTGGAGCAGATGACGCTGCTGCTGCTGCGCTGGGTGGAGCCGACGGGCTTGCGCGAGGCGACGCCCGCATCCGGCGCGGATGCCGTCCGCGCGATTGCCGCCGCGGCCATGCCGGTTTTTGCACCCGAGACTGCTCTGCCGGTGCAGGCCGCCGCGGCGGCGTCCGCCACGGCCGGCGACGAGTTTCCCGTGCTGCCCGGCATCGAGCGCGAACGCGCGATGCAGCGCCTCGGCAAGGACCGCGACATGTTCCTCGGTCTGCTCGGGCTCTTCATCGAGGACAACGCCGGGGTCGTCGCAGCGACCCGCGCCGATCTGGCGTGCGACGAGCGCGAGGCGGCGGCCCGCCGCATGCACACCCTGCGCAGCAACGCCGGCTTCATCTGCGCGCTCGCCATCATGGAGGCGGCCGAAGCGCTGGAGAAGGCGATCGCACAGGACGAGCCCGGCGTGGCGGCGCGCCTGGATGCGCTCGAGGCGGACATCGCCGGGCTGGTCGCGGCCGGTCGCGCGCTGTTGTGAACGCCGTCCGCGCTCAGCGCGCGGGCGAGCGGCTCCACGCGGCGAGCGCGAACAGCATGCCGCCGGCGACGGTGAGCCCGAGCGCCGCGGTGCCATGCTGCACGCCGTGCCCGACCAGCATGCCGGCCCCGGCGCCCAGGCCCATCTGCACGAAGCCCATCAGCGAGGCCGCGGCGCCGGCCATCTTCGGATAGCCGGCCAGGCCGAGCGCGGTGGCGTTGGGCAGGATCAGCCCGATCGCCGCGGTGACGCCCCACATCGGCAGCATCACCGCCGCCGGGTGTTGCGGGCCGGCAACGGCGAGCGCCGCGAGCAGCACGCCGCAGGCCGCGCCGATCCACACGCCGTGGCGGATCAGCCGGGCCGGCCCGAGGCGGCGCGAGTGCCGCGCCGACAGCGTGGTGCCGATCATGAAGCCGGTGACGTTGAGCCCGAAGGCGAGGCCCATCTGCTGCGGCGACAGGCCGAAGTGCTCGATGAACACGAAGGGCGAGCCGGAGATGAAGGCGAACAGCGCAGCGAAGGCGCCGCAGCCGATCAGCAGCGCGCCGCGGTAGGCGGGGTCGGCGAGCAGGGTCCGGTAGTTCGCCAGCATCCGCCCCGGGCGCATCGCGTCGGCGTCGGGGTGGCGGTTGGTCTCCCGCAGCAGCATCGCCACCGCGAGCATCAGCAGCACGGCGTACACCGCGAGCGCGACGAAGGTTGCGCGCCAGCCCCACGCCGCGGTGAGCCAGCCGCCGAGCAGCGGCGCCAGCAGCGGCGCGAGCGCGGTGGCGGTGGACACGTGGGAGAGCATGCGCGCCGACTCGGCCGGGCCGTAGAGGTCGCGCACCACCGCGCGGCCGAGTACCGGGCCGGCGCAGGCGCCGAACGCCTGCAGCAGGCGCGCGCCGACCAGCACGGCGAGCGACTCGGCGAACACGCACGCGAGCGTGGACAGCAGGAAGACCAGCATGCCCCACAGCATTACCGGCCGCCGCCCGAAGCGGTCCGACAGCGGTCCCACGAGCAGCTGCCCGGCGCCGAAGCCGAGCAGATAGACCGACAGGGTGAGTTGCACGCCGGCGCTGTCGGTGTGCAGGGCGCGCGCGATTGCCGGCAGGGCGGGGAGGTAGAAGTCGGTGGAGAGCGGCCCGAGCGAGGTCAGCGCCACCACCAGCACGGCCAGCGCCGCCGAGGGGATCCCCACCATGCGTTTACCGTGCGGCCTTCAGTAGATCGTGCCGGTGAGCGGCGGCGGCTCGTCGCGCTGGATCGGGGCGTCACCGCGGGCCTCCATGCGTGCGGCGATGGCGATGCGCTCGCGGATGCGCTCGTCCTTGGAGCGCGCGGCGATGTCGACCAGGGTGGTGCCGTTCTTCATCGTCGCCTGCGTGGAGGCGCCGGCGTCGAGCAGGGTGTTGACGATCTCCCAATGGCCGTTGGCGACCGCCTTGAGCAGCGCCGTCGAGCCGTCCGTGGCGGCGAGGTTGAGCTTGGCCTTGCGCTCGATCAGCAGCCGCACCACGCCGAGGTGGCCGCGTGCCGCGGCCTGCAGCAGGGGCGTGATCCCCGCCTTGCTGACTGCGTTGACCTCGGCCTGGCGGCGCACCAGCACTTCGCCGACCTTCTGGTAGCCGTTCACGGAGGCCCAGTGCAGCGGCGTGTAGCCGTCCGCGTCCTGCGCGTCAACGCTGGCGCCGAGCCGGATCAGCTCGAGCGCGAGCGCCTCGCGGCCGTGGAAGCAGGCGATCATCAGCGGGGTCCACTGGCGCGCGTCGCGGCTGTCGACGTCGAAGCCGGCATGCAGGAAGAGCGAGCACAGCGGCTGGTCGCCGGCCTCGAGCGCTCGCACGAACTGCGCCATCGTGACCGGGATGTCGAGGCGCTCGAGCTCGGTGACCGCGCGCTCGTGGTCCCAGGCGTCCTCGCGTGGACTGGTGGTGGCCTCGGGGGCCGCCTGTGCGGTAGGGCGTACCGGACCGTGGAGGTCGTAGGCCATGCTCAGGTACACGATCTCCGCGCCGACCTCGGGCGGGAAGCCGCGGCGGTTCGGGCGATTCGACACCATGAGCTCGGTGAAGTATTCGCCGAGCTTGTCCTTGTCGTCCCAGAGCTCGGCGATGCGCCGAGCGACATGGGGGAAGCCTTCGACCAGCTTGCGCGGGTAGCGGTTCGCGTACGGGGTGGTCAGCAGGAAGGCCAGCGGGGATTCGGTTTCGGCCATGTGTGGTCCGGATGCGCCCGCACCCGTCCTCCTCGATGTTCCGGTTCATTGTGGGCGCGGCGGACCGCATGCCCTGTCTCCTGTCCCCCGAATGCGGCGGACCCACCGATTCTAGCAGCACGGTCGTGACAGGATTTTCGAGCGCAGCACAAACGCATGGTTCCCGCGTGCTCGCGTCGAGCGTGTCGAGCCGTGGCCGCAGCGGCGCAGGCGGGCGGTCAGCCGGTGAAGAAACGCTCGGAGAGCTCTTCCAGGCCGAGCATCCCGAGCAGCGCGGCGAGGCGTTCGGCGGCGCGCTGGCGCGGTCGGTCGGGCTGGCGGCGGGCGACGATGAGCTCGTTCTTCATCGAGTGCTCCCAGCCCACGAGCTCGGTCACCGTCACCTCGTAGCCGTGGGCCTCGAGCTGCAGGCAGCGCAGCACGTTGGTGACGTGGCTGCCGAACTCGCGGGTGTGGATCGGGTGGCGCCACAGTTCGGCGATCGGGTCGCGTAGCGCCTGCTGCTTGTTCCTGCGCAGCACCGCGGCGACCTCGGCCTGGCAGCAGGGCACCAGCACGATCGCGCGCGCGCCCTTCTTCAGCGCGAAGCGGATGGCGTCGTCGGTGGCGGTGTTGCAGGCGTGCAGCGCGGTGACGATGTCGATGCGTGCGGGCAGGCGGTCCGAGCTGATCGAATCCGCCACGCTGAGGTTCTGGAAGCGCATGCCGGCCGAGAAGCCGAGCTTGTCGGCGAGCCGGCGCGAGCTCATCACCAGCTCGTCGCGGGTCTCGATGCCGTGGATGCGGCCGTCCGGGGCTTGCGCCTTGAAAAAGAGGTCGTAGAGGATGAAGCCGAGGTAGCTCTTGCCGGCGCCGTGGTCGACCAGCTCGATGTCGGGGCGCTCGGCCAGCGCCTCGGCGAGCAGCGGCTCGATGAACTGGTAGAGGTGGTAGACCTGCTTGAGCTTGCGCCGGCTGTCCTGGTTGAGCTTGCCGTCGCGGGTCAGGATGTGCAACTGCTTGAGCAGCTCGACCGACTGGCCGGGGCGGATTTCGGGGTGCGGGGAGGTCATGGCGGGCGGGGCGCGGACGCGCGGAGGCGGCAGTGGTCGCCAATGTACACGGCCGGAGGGCCGGCGACCAAGCCGGCCGCGCATGCGGCCGGTCGCCGCGCGAGCGTACGCAGGCGATCGCGGCTATGCTCTCGTGGCCCGTCCAGAGGCAGAGAGGAGATCATGAGCAGCACAGACGCATCCCCGCGCTTGGGCGGGCACGCGCCGTCCGCGGCGGCGGGCATCCCGCCCGCCTTCGTCGTCATCATCGCCGGCATGGTCGCCGCGCTGCACATCGGCAAGATCCCGCCGGCGATCCCGGTGCTGCGCGACGCGCTCGGCCTGAGCCTGGTCGAGGCCGGCTTCCTGCTCTCCATGGTGCAGATGGCAGGCATGCTCGGCGGCGTCTTCATCGGCCTGGCCGCCGACGGCTTCGGCCTGCGCCGCAGCGTGCTGCTCGGCCAGGCCGTGCTCGTGGCCGCCAGCCTCGCCGGCGCGTGGGCGACCCAGCCGGGCGAGCTGCTCGCGCTGCGCGCGATCGAGGGCTTCGGCTTCCTGCTCTGCGTACTGCCCGTGCCCAGCCTGATCCGCCAGCTCGTGCCGCCCAGCCGGCTGGCACTGCACCTCGGCCTGTGGGGCACCTACATGGCCACCGGCACCTCGCTGGTGCTCGCCGCCGGACCGCTGCTGATGGGGGCGATCGGCTGGCAGGGACTCTGGGTGGCGTTGGCGATGGCGTCGGCGGCGGTGGCCGGCTGGCTGTTCCTGCGCGTGCCTTCCGACCGGGTGCGCCGTGCGATGGCGGCGATGCCGGCGGGGGCCGCCGTCCCGGCGCGCGCGCAATGGCGGGCGCGCCTGCGTGCCACGCTCGGCAGCGTGGGGCCGTGGCGGGTCGCGATCACCTTCTCGGTGTATTCGAGCCAGTGGCTGGCGGTGATCGGCTTCCTGCCGGCGATCTACGCCCAGGCCGGGCTGTCGGGGCAGCTCGCCGGGCTGCTCACCGCCTTGGCCTGCCTCTCCAACGTTACCGGCAACGTCGCCGCCGGCCGCCTGCTGCATCGCGGCGTGTGTGCGCGCCACCTGCTCTACGCCGGCTTCCTCGCGATGGCGGCGACCGCCTTCGTCGCCTTCTCCCCGCTCACGGCCGAGGCGCCGGTGGCGCGCTACCTCGCGGTGGTGCTGTTCTCGGCGATCGGCGGCCTGATTCCGGCGACCCTGTTCGCGCTCGCGGTGCATGTGGCGCCCGACGAGCATACGGTGTCGACCACCGTGGGCTGGATGCAGCAGTGCTCCTCGGCCGGCCAGTTCCTCGGGCCGCCGCTGGTGGCCTGGGTGGCCGGCATGGTCGGCGGCTGGCAGTGGACCTGGGTGATCACCGGGCTCGCGTCCCTGGTCGGCCTCGTGCTGTCGAGCCGGATGCGCTACCAGCGCGCCTGAGGCGCGCGCCGCGTCAGCCGCGCAGCCAGGCGTGGTGGCGTTCAAGCCAGCGCAGCACGCGCTGCGGTGCGTGCGCGCGCTTCCATTCGCCGGCGGCGGCCTTGTTGGCTTCGGCGAAGGTCGGATAGGCGTGGATGGTGCCGAGGAGCTTGTTCAGGCCCAGGTCGTGCTTCATCGCCAGCACGAACTCGGCGAGCAGCTCGCCGGCGTGCTCGCCGACGATGGTGGCGCCGAGGATGCGGTCCTTGCCGGGCGCGGTCAGCACCTTGACGAAGCCGTGGTCGGCGCCGTCCGCGATCGCGCGGTCGAGTTCGTCCAGCCCGTAGCGGGTGACTTCGAAGGCGATGCCGCGCGCGCGCGCCTCGGCCTCGTTCAGCCCCACGCGTGCCACCTCGGGGTCGATGAAGGTGGTGTGGGGCACGCAGCGGTAGTCGACGCGGAAGCGGCGCAGGTGGCCGAACAGCGCATTGACCGCGGCGTGCCAGGCCTGGTGCGCGGCGACGTGGGTGAACTGGAAGGGGCCGGCGACGTCGCCGGCGGCGAGGATGTTGGGGTAGCGCGTCTGCAGGAAGTCGTTGGTCTCCACCGTCGCGCCGGTCGGGATGCCGAGCGCCTCGAGGCCGAAGCCCTCGAGGCGCGCGCTGCGGCCGACCGCGCACAGCAGGAAGTCGAAGCCGATGCGGCGCTCGCTGCCGCTCGCGGGGTCGGCGACGACGAGGAACTTGCGCGCGCCGTCATCCGCCTGCTCCAGCTCGCAGCGCAGCGCCACGACCCCGGTCAGCACCTCGACGCCGTCGGCCTCCAGCGCGGCGCGGGCGAAGGCGGCGACGTCGGCGTCCTCGCGCGGCAGCAGCTGCGGCGCGCGACCCACCAGCACCACCTGCGATCCCAGCCGCGCGCAGGCCTGCGCCAGCTCGCAGCCGATCGGCCCGCCGCCCAGCACCAGCAGCCGGCGCGGCGGGGCGTCGAGTTCGGCGAGGGCGTCCCACAGCGTGTCGCTGGTGAGGTAGCCCACCGCCTCCAGCCCGGGCAGCGCCGGCACCGTCGGCCGCGCGCCGGTGGCGATGACGATGTTGCGGGTGCTGAGCCGGTGCGTGCCACCCTCGTTGAGTGCCACCTCGACCGTCCACGGGTCGACGATGCGCGCGCGGCCCTGCAGCACCTCGACGCCGAGTGCGGTGTAGCGCTCCACGCTGTCGTGCGGCTCGATCTTGCGGATCACCGCGCGCACCCGCGCCATCAGCCTGCGGAAGTCGATCGTCGGTTCGCCGGCCGTCAGGCCGTAGCGCTCGGCGTGGCGGATGTGGTGGGCGAGCCGCGCGCTGCGGATCAGCGCCTTGCTCGGCACGCAGCCGGTGTTGAGGCAGTCGCCGCCCATGCGCCCGGCCTCCACCAGGCTGACCCTGGCCTTCACCGCCGCGGCGATGTAGGAGGTCACCAGCCCGGCGGCGCCGGCGCCGATCACCACCAGGTTGCGCTCGAAGCGTTTCGGCCGTGTCCACCCCGCATACACCCTGCGCGCCTGCACGCGTGCGAGCAGCCAGCGCGCGAGCAGCGGGAAGAGGCCGAGCAGCACGAAGGAGGCGACGAGGCCGGGCGAGAGCACGCCGGCGAGGCTGTCCACCGCGCCGAGCTCGGTGCCCGCGTTCACGTAGACCAGCGTGCCGGGCAGCATGCCGAGCTGGCTCACCCAGTAGAAGGTGCGCGTGCGGATCGGCGTCAGCCCCATCAGCAGGTTGATCAGGAAAAAGGGGAAGGCCGGCACCAGACGCAGCGAGAACAGGTAGAAGGCGCCGTCGCGCGCGATGCCGTCGTTGATCGCCTTCAGGCGCTCGCCAAAGCGCGCCTGCACGCTGTCGCGCAGCAGGTGGCGCGAGACCAGGAAGGCCAGCGTGGCGCCGATCGTGGACGCGAAGGACACGATCAGCAGGCCCCAGCCCAGCCCGAACAGCGCGCCGCCGGCCAGCGTCATCACCGCCGCGCCGGGCAGCGACAGCGCGGTCACCGCCACATAGGCGGCGAAGTAGAGCGCGGCGACGAGCAGCGGCGAGGCCTCGCGCCAGGCGGCGAAGCTGCCCATGCCGGCCTTGAGGGCGTCGAGATCGAGCTGGCGGTGCAGCCCGCTGGCGAAGAAGGCGGCGGCGAGCGCTAGCACGAGCAGCAGCAGGAGGGCTTTCTTCATGAGGGGGCTCGGGGAGGGGGGCTGTTCAGCAGCAGGACTTGCGCGTCGCGCTGCCGAGGGTCGCGGGGGCCGGAGTGGGTGACGGTGTGGGTGACGGTGTGGGCGCCGGCGTCGCCGGGCTATCGCCGCCCGCGGCGGGCGACGCGGTGTCGAAGGGCATGGCCAGCCCCTCGCCGGCGAAGAGGCCGTAGTGGCGTTCGAAGCTGCCGACGAAGTCGAAGTGCGGCCGCAGCCGGCTGTCGTGCAGCATGCGCCAGGTGTTGCCGCTCACCGGCTCGACGCGGCCCGCATCGAAGGCGTGCCGCTTGTCGAGCGCGAGGCGCTCGGGCTGCCCGGTCAGGGTGCCGCGATACACCACCGCCTGGCCGTAGTCCTCCCCGGCGCTGTCGAGGCCGTCGATCCGGAACAGGCGCCAGGTTGCCGAGAAGAAGCGGATGTTCCCCAGCCTGGCGGCGAGCGCCGGGTCGGTCACCGCGAGCGCGCGATCCTCGACCAGACGCGGGTCGGCGAAGCCGGCGGCGCGGGCCAGCGCGAGGAAGTCGTTCCAGTACAGCGCGCCGCCCAGGCATTCGCCGTACAGCACAGGGTCGTCGCGCACCGCGGCGGGCACGCGGCGGTCGGCATACACGTCGGAGAAGTAGAACTCGCCACCCGCCTTGAGCAGGCGGAAGACCTCGCGCAGCACCGCGGCCTTGTCCGGGCACAGGTTGATCACGCAGTTCGATACGATCACGTCGAAGCTCGCGTCCTCCAGCCCGAGCTCGCCGAGGCGCTCGATGTAGCCCTCGAGGAAGCGCACGTTGCTGCGCGCGAAGCCGAAGGCCTCGCGGTGGTAGTCCTCGTGGCGGCGCGCGACCGCGAGCTGCTCGGGGGTCATGTCTACGCCCACCACCTCGCCACGCTCGCCGACGAGCTGCGCGAGCGCATACACGTCGCGCCCCGAGCCGCAGCCGAGGTCGAGCACGCGGCAGCCCTCGAGCAGGGGCGGGCTCACCAGGCCGCAGCCGTAGTAGCGCGCCAGCACCTCGGGGTGGATGCGGCCGAGCACGGGCTTGAGCGCCGCCGGCAGCGCGCTGGCGTCGCAGCAGGCCGAGGTCTTGAGGTCAGCGGAGGACTGCAGGGTGCGGCCGTAGTAGTCCTGGACGAGTTCGTGCATGGCGGGGCTCCGGGAAAAGGGGGGATGAGAAGGACAGGGTTTCGGGCTTTGTCGCATGGGCTTCGCGGATTCTTACACCGGCACGATGGCTGCGCGCCGGTGGCGCGCGATGAAGCCGCGGTCCAGGTAGGCTTTCCAGTGCCAGACCCAGCGGCCCTCGGCCGACCAGCACCCCCACGACGCGATCGCGTGGCGCGGGCCGCTCGCGATCAGGTAGAGCGAACGCGGGCGTGGCCGGTAGGTGTGTGGCGGCGTGCTCGCCGGGCCGCTCTCCAGGGCGGCGAGCAGGTTGGCGGCGAGCACTGGGCCTGCATGCACCGCATGCACGCCCGAGCGCGCGAAGCCGGGCACGGCGCGGGTGCACACGTCGCCGGCGGCGTGGATGGCCGGGTGCGAGAGGCTGCGATGACCCGCGTCGACGGCGACCCAGCCGTCCGCATCGCAGGCCAGGCCGCTCTCGCGCAACCAGGGCAGGGCGCGCGCGCCGGTGGCGGCGATCACGCAGTCTGCGGGCAGGGCGGCGGGGGCGTCCCCCGCGCCGTGGTCGAGCACCAGCCCTGCCGCAGTGCCCCCGGCGCGAGCCAGGTGGAGCGCGATGCCCGCCTGCGCCAGCCGACGCTCGACGCGCCGGCGCACGCCCTCGGCATGGCCGGCGAGCAGTCCGCCAGGAGGCGCCACGAGCGCGAGCGCCACCGTGCAGCTGGCGCCGCGAAAGGCCTGCGCGGCTGCGAGTACCAGCTCCACCCCCGCCGCACCGCCGCCCACGACCGCGAGCCGGTGCAGTTGGCCGGCGCGTGCCGCGGCGAGCCGCTGCGGCCAGGCGGCGAAGAAGGCCTGCAGCGGCTTTACCGGCAGCAGGGTGCCCGCCGGCAGGGCCTCGAGCGCGCGGGTGTCGGTGAGGCTGCCGACGTCGAGCGACAGCAGGTCGAAGTCGTGAATCGCGCCCGAGTCGTCCTGCAGCCTGCGCCGGTCAGCGTCGAGCGCCACCGCGGCAGCGAGACAGAGCCGTACACCGGCTGCGGCGGCGAGCGGGTGCAGGTCGATGCGGCAATCCTCGGCGCGGTAGTGGCCGGCCATCCAGCCGGGGAGCATCCCCGAGTACCATTGCCAGGGCGAGGGCGTCAGCAGCACCGCCTCCACCGCGCGCGGGCGTTGGCGGGCGAGGGCCTGCAGGACCGCGAGCTGGGCGTGGCCGCCGCCGACGAGGAGGAGTCGCTTCATGGGGTCGAATGGGCAGGAGGCCGGGGGAGGGGCAGGATGGGATGCAGGATGATGCGACGGGATCGAACTTCCCGAGCGTAAGGTTTTCCGAGACAGGTACGACAGAAGACCGTACCGGCCGCTGCGGATTCCGCAGCCGCTGCAAGAATCGATTTCCCGATGGAGACTCTCCGCATGCATGCCACCCTCCCGCTGCTCGAATCGCGCCGCTTTCCGGCGCTGCGCCGCGAGGCGACGACCACGTTGCAGGTTAACCTGGGCTATCGCTGCAACCAGAGCTGCGTGCATTGCCACGTCAACGCCGGCCCCAACCGCAGCGAGATGATGGACGCCGACACGATGGCGCTGATCCCGCAGGTGCTCGCCGCGCGCGCGATCGGCACGCTCGACCTCACCGGCGGCGCCCCCGAGCTGCACCCGGGCTTCCGCGCCCTGGTGCGGGAGGCACGGGCGCTCGGGGTGCGTGTGATCGACCGCTGCAACCTCACCATCCTGTCCGAGCCGGGGCAGGAGGATCTGGCCGAGTTCCTCGCCGGGCAGGATGTCGAGGTCGTGGCCTCGCTGCCCTGCTACTCGGCGGACAACGTCGACCGCCAGCGCGGCAAGGGCGTGTTCGAGCGCAGCATCGCCGGACTGCTGCACCTTAACGCGCTCGGCTACGGCCAGCCCGGCAGCGGGCGGGTGCTGAACCTGGTGTACAACCCGCAGGGTCCGGTGCTGCCGCCCGACCAGGCCCGGCTCGAGGCCGATTACCGGCGCGAACTCGCGGCGCACTTCGGCATCGTCTTCAACCAGCTGTTCGCGCTCGCCAACATGCCGATCCAGCGCTTCGGCTCGATGCTGATCTCGAAGGGACAGTTCAACGCCTACATGGAACTGCTGCAGGCCGCCCACCGCGACGAGAACCTGGCCGCGGTGATGTGCCGCAGCCTCGTCAGCGTGGACTGGCGGGGGCGGCTGTACGACTGCGACTTCAACCAGCAGCTCGGCCTGCCGGCGGGCGATGGCGATGCCGACGCCGCCGGTGCGGCCCGGCCCGGCGCGCTACACCTGCGCGACCTGCTCGCGGCCGACCTCGCTGGCGCGTCGATCCGCGTCGCCGACCACTGCTTCGGCTGCACGGCGGGCAGCGGGTCGAGCTGCGGCGGGGCGCTGAAGGGCTGAGCATGGCGGCGCCGCAGGTCGAGGAGCGCGCGGAGGCGCTCGCCATCGTGGTGCCGATGCTGGACGAGGCGGCCACGCTGCCCGCGCTGCTCGTCCACCTCGCCGGCTGGCGTGCCCGCGGCTGCGAGGTCGTGCTGGTCGATGGCGGCAGCCGCGACGACTCGGTGGAGATGGCCCGCGCGGCGGGTTTCCGCGTGCTGATCGCCGAGCGCGGCCGTGCCCGCCAGATGAACGCGGGCGCGCAGGCGTGCGGCAGGGCCCTGCTGTTGTTCCTGCACGCGGACACGCGCCTGCCCGAGGCGGCGGACGCGGTGGTGTGCGCGGCGCTTGCCGTCCAGGCCTGGGGCCGCTTCGACGTGCACATCGACGGCCGCCCGCGCATGCTGCGCGTAGTGGCTGCGCTGATGAACCTGCGCTCGCGGCTGAGCGGCATCGCCACCGGCGACCAGGCGATCTTCGTGCGCCGGGACGTGTTCGAGGCGGTGGGCGGCTTCCCGGACCAGCCCCTGATGGAGGACATCGAGCTCTCGTGCCGGCTGCTGCGCGTGTCGCGCCCGGCCTGCCTGCGCGCGCGGGTGCGGACCTCGGGGCGGCGCTGGGAGCAGCGCGGCGTGTGGCGCACCATCGCGCTGATGTGGCGACTGCGCTGGGCCTACTGGCGCGGCGTGCCGGCCGAGCGCCTCGCCGAGGCCTACCGGTGAGCGCGACCCGCATCGTGGTGTTCGCCAAGGCGCCGCAGCCGGGGCGGGTGAAGACGCGGCTGATCCCCGCGCTCGGCGCCGACGGTGCGGCGGCGCTCGCCGCGCGCATGCTGGCGCGCACGCTGGCGGCGGCCGCGGAAGCATTGCCCGGCGGATTGGAGCTGTGCGCCAGCCCCGCCCCGGGAGACCCGGCCTGGCGGGGCCTCACGGTGCCCGCGGGCCTACGCTGGTCCGCGCAGGGCGAGGGCGACCTGGGCGCGCGCATGGCGGGCGCGGCGCGCCGGGTGCTCGCCGGCGGCGAGCGCGTGCTGCTGATCGGCACCGACTGCCCGGCGCTCGATGCCGCCTGCCTGCGCGCCGCGGCCGAGGCGCTCGACGAGGTCGAGGCGGTGATCGTGCCGAGCTTCGACGGCGGCTACGTGCTGCTCGGCCTGCGCCGCTTCGACCCGCGGCTCTTCGAGGGCATCGCCTGGAGCACGCCGACCGTGGCAGCGGAGACCCGGGCGCGCATCGCGGCGCTGGCATGGTCCTGCCGCGAGCTGCCCGCGCTGCACGACATCGACGTCCCGGCCGACCTCGTCCATCTGCCATCCGGCGCATGAGGGCCGGACATGTCGCGATCTGCCGGCGCAGGCCGGCTTTTGCGGCACAATCGGGCTTCCGATCCCACGAAGGAGAATCCCCATGGACCTGCATCCGCTGCTGCTTTTCCTGCACGTCGCCGGTGTCGTCGTCTGGGTGGGCGGGATGTTCTTCGCCTACGTCTGCCTGCGCCCCGAGGCCGCCAGCCAGCTCGAGCCGCCGCCGCGGCTGCGCCTCTGGCGCGGTGTGCTGGCGCGCTTCTTCACCTGGGTGTGGGTGGCGGTCGCCGCGGTGCTGGTGAGCGGGCTGGCGCTGATCCTGCGCTATGGCTTCGCGGCGGCGCCGCTGTACCAGCACATCATGTTCCTGATGGGGCTGGTGATGATCGCCATCTACGCCTTCGTGTTCTTCACGCCCTACGCCGCGCTCACGCGCGCGGTCGTGGCCGAGGACTGGAAGGCGGGCGGCGCGGCGCTCGGGCGCATCCGCCAGCTCGTCGGTACCAACCTGACGCTCGGCTTCCTCACCATCGCCATGGGGACGATCGGACGCTGGCTGGGCTGAGGGCGTACGCACCCCGGATCGGGGAGAACCCTGATCCGGAGACGGTGCGCTTGGCCCGCCGGCCCGGCCGGTGCAACAATCGGCCGGCATGCTCGCTGCCGGGCCTTCCGGCAGCCCGCCGGCCCACCCGCCTTTCAGCCCCAGCAGCACCCGACGGAGATCGAAGAATGAACAAGACCCGACTCGCCCTCGCCCTGCCCTTTGCCCTCGCGACCCTCGCCGGCATGGCCGCCACGCCCGCTTCCGCGCAGACCGTGCGCTGGGCGGCCGCGGGTGACGCGCTGACCATGGACCCGCACGCGCAGAACGAGGGTCCGACCCACGTCATGAACCATCAGGTGTACGACTCGCTGGTGTTCCGCGACCAGGCCATGAAGCTGGCGCCGCGGCTGGCGACCTCGTGGAAGATCACCGACGACCCCAACGTCTGGGAATTCAAGCTGCGCGAGGGGGTGAAGTACCACAACGGCAACCCCTTCACCGCCGACGACGTGGTGTTCTCGATCCTGCGCGCCAAGCACGAGAACTCGGACATGAAGGGCCTGCTGACCTCGGTGGTCGAAGTGACCAAGGTTGACGAGCACACCGTGCGCATGCGCACCGACGGCCCCAACCCGCTGCTGCCCAACAACCTCACCAACCTCTTCATCATGGACCGCGAGTGGTCCGAGGCGAACAAGGTCACCTTGCCGCAGAACTACAAGGCCGGCGACGAGACCTACGCGGTGCGCAACACCAACGGCACGGGTCCCTTCCGGCTGGTGAAGCGCGAGCCCGACGTGCGCACCGAGCTCGAGCGCAACGAGGACTACTGGGGCAAGGGCAGCTACCCGATGGAGGTGGCCAAGGTCGTGTTCACCCCGGTGCGCTCGGCCGCCACCCGGGTCGCGGCGCTGCTCTCGGGCGAGATCGACTTCCTGCTCGATCCGCCGGTGCAGGACCTCGAGCGCCTGTCGGCGGCCAAGGGCATCGTGGTGCGCTCCGGCCCCGAGAACCGCACCATCTTCTTCGGCATGAACCAGGGCGCGACCGAGTTGCGCAGCTCGGACGTCAAGGGCAGGAACCCCTTCGCCGACAAGCGCGTGCGCGAGGCGATGAACATCGCGATCAACCGCGAGGCGGTCAGGCGCGTGGTGATGCGCGGCCAGTCGGTGCCCGCCGGCATCGTCGCGCCGCCCTTCATCGACGGCTACGACAAGGCGATGGACGTGGTGCCGGCGCCCGACGTGGCGCGCGCCAAGGCGCTGCTCGCCGAGGCCGGCTACCCCGACGGCTTCGCGGTCACGCTGTCCTGCCCCAACGACCGCTATGTGAACGACGAGGCGATCTGCCAGGCGGCAACCGGCATGTTCGGCCAGATCGGCGTCAAGGCGCGGCTGGACGCGCGGCCCAAGAGCATCCACTTCGCCGAGCTGCCCAAGGGCGAGCTCGACCTCTACATGCTCGGCTGGGGCGTGCCGACCATGGACTCGCACTATGTCTTCCACTACCTCTACGAGACCAGGACCGACAAGGGCGGCTCGTGGAACGTGACCGGCTATTCCAGCCCCAGGGTCGATGAGCTGACCAAGGCGATGAACCGCGAGATCGACCTCGGCAAGCGCGCCGGCATGGTCGCGGAGACCTGGAAGACGGTGCAGGACGACATCGTCTACCTGCCGATCCACCACCAGATGCTGAACTGGGCGATGAAGGACGACATCGACTTCCCGGTGCAGTCGGAGAACTATCCCTACTTCAAGCTGTTGAAGTACAGGAAGTGACGGGCGGGCGCGGCCACCCGGCCGCGCCCAACCCGCGCCTCACGCCTCGCTCCCGCCGCCTCACATCCCATGCCCGCCTTCATCCTGCGCCGCCTGTTGCAGTCCGTCCTCGTCATGCTGACGGTGGCGCTGGTCGCGTTCGGCCTGTTCCGCTACATCGGCGACCCGGTGAACAACATGGTCGGGCAGGAGGCGACCATGGCCGAGCGCGAGGCGCTGCGCGAATCGCTGGGCTTGAACGATGCGGTGCCGCTGCAGTTCCTGCGCTTCGTGGCCAACGCGGCGCAGGGCGAGTTCGGCGTGTCCTACCGCATGGCGCGGCCGGTGGCGGACGTGATCGCCGAGCGTCTGCCGGCCACGCTGGAGCTGGCGCTGATCTCTGGTTTCGGCGCGCTCGCGCTGGGCATCGCGCTCGGCGTGTACACCGCGCTGCGCCGCGACGGCTGGCTGAGCCACGCGATCATGGGGCTGTCGCTGGTGGGCGTGTCGCTGCCCACCTTCCTGATCGGCATCCTGCTGATCTACGTGTTCGCGGTGGAACTCAAGGTGCTGCCCGCCTTCGGCCGCGGCGAGGTGGTGGACCTGGGGTGGTGGACCACCGGGCTGCTGACCCCCTCCGGGCTGAAGTCGCTGGTGATGCCGGCGATCACGCTGGGCCTGTACCAGCTCACGCTGATCATGCGCCTGGTGCGCGCCGAGATGCTCGAGGTGCTGCGCACCGACTACATCAAGTTCGCGCGCGCCCGCGGGCTCAGCGATCGCGCGGTGCATTTCGGCCATGCACTCCGCAACACCCTGCTGCCGGTGATCACCATCACCGGGCTTCAGATCGGCTCGATCATCGCATTCGCCATCATCACCGAGACGGTGTTCCAGTGGCCGGGCGTGGGCCTGCTCTTCATCACCGCGGTGCAGTTCGTCGACATCCCGGTGATGGCGGCCTACCTGGTGCTGATCGCGCTGATCTTCGTCGTCATCAACCTGATCGTCGACCTGCTCTACTTCGTCGTCGACCCGCGCCTGCGCGTGCAGCGCAGCGGGCGCGGGCAGTGAGCGCCCCCGGCACCCCGGAGCCCGCCATGCGCACCGAACCCCCCACGTCCGCCCCGGCCGCCGCGCCGCCCGTCCCGCGCGGTGCGCTCGCGCGCCTGCTCGACGGCGACCTCTTCCACAGCTTCATCCGCTCGCCGATCACCGTGCTCTCGGCGCTGGTCGTGCTGGCGATCCTGGTCGCCGCGCTGCTCGCGCCGGTGATCGCGCCGCAGAACCCCTTCGACCCCGCCACGCTCAACCTGATGGACGGCTTCACCCGGCCGATGCAGGCCAACGAATTCACCGGCAACGTGTACTGGCTGGGCACCGACGCGCAGGGGCGCGACCTGTTCTCGGCCATCCTCTACGGCTCGCGGGTGTCGATCCTGGTGGGCTTCGCGGCGGTGGCCTTCGCCGCGGTGCTGGGCATCACGCTCGGGCTCGTCGCCGGCTACCGCGGCGGCTGGGTGGACAGCCTGATCATGCGTGTCGCCGACGTGCAGCTGAGCTTCCCGGCGATCCTGGTGGCGCTGCTGATCTTCGGCGTGTTCAAGGGCGTGGTGCCGCCGGCGCTGCACGACAAGGCGGCGATCTACGTGCTGATCCTGGCGATCGGCCTTTCGGACTGGGTGCAGTACGCGCGCACGGTGCGCAGTTCCACGCTGGCCGAGCGCAACAAGGAGTACGTGCAGGCCGCGCGCGTGATCGGCGTGCCGGCGCCCACCATCCTGCTGCGCCACATCCTGCCCAACGTGATGGGGCCGGTGCTGGTGATCGCCACCATCGGCCTGGCGCTGGCGATCATCCTGGAGTCGACGCTGTCCTTCCTGGGCGTCGGCGTACCGCCCACCCAGCCCAGCCTCGGCACGCTGATCCGCGTCGGCCAGGACTACCTGTTCTCGGGCGAGTGGTGGATCGTGCTCTTCCCCGGCCTCACCCTGCTGCTGCTCGCGCTGTCGGTGAACCTGCTCGGCGACTGGCTGCGCGACGCGCTCAACCCGAGGCTGCGCCGATGAACGTGCCGCACATCGACCAGATGAACGCCGGTGGCGGCCTGCCGCTGCTGTCGGTGCGCCGCCTGCGGGTGGAGTTCCCCTCGCGGCGCGGCACCCTGCTGGCGCTCGACGACGTCTCCTTCGACATCGCGCGCGGCGAGGTGCTCGGCGTGGTGGGCGAGTCGGGCGCGGGCAAGTCGCTCACCGGCGCGGCCATCATCGGCCTGCTGGAGCCGCCCGGGCGCATCGCCGGCGGCGAGATCCTGCTCGACGGCGAGGCCATCCACGAGCTGAGCGGCGAAGCCATGCGGCGCCTGCGCGGGCGCCGCATCGCGATGATCTTCCAGGACCCGCTCACCAGCCTGAACCCGCTGTACACGGTGGGCGAGCAGCTGGTCGAGACCATGCTGACCCACCTCGAGCTCACCCCCGCCGCCGCCCGCGAGCGCGCGCTCGCACTCCTCGACGAGGTCGGCATCCCGGCGCCGGCGCAGCGCATCGACCATTATCCCCACCAGTTTTCCGGCGGCATGCGTCAGCGCGTGGTGATCGCGCTCGCGCTCTGTGCCGAGCCCGAGCTGATCATCGCCGACGAGCCCACCACCGCGCTCGACGTTTCGGTGCAGGCGCAGATCATCGCGCTGCTGCGCCGATTGTGCCGCCAGCACCACACCGCGGTGATGCTGGTCACGCACGACATGGGCGTGATCGCCGAGACCGCCGACCGCGTCGCGGTGATGTACGCCGGCCGGGTGGTGGAGATCGGGCCGGTGGACGAGGTGGTGCGCGCGCCGGCGCATCCCTACACCCGCGGCCTGATGGGCGCCATCCCGGTGCTCGGTGACGAGGTCGAGCGCCTGGTGCAGATCGACGGCGCGATGCCGCGCCTGGACGCGATCCCGCCGGGCTGCGCCTTCCATCCGCGCTGCGCCGCGGCCTTCGCGCGCTGCCGCATCGAGTGCCCCGAGCTGCAGCCGGCGGGCGCCACGCGCGCGGCGTGCTGGCTGTACGCGCCGGCGGAGATGGCTGAAGGAGGGGGGCGATGAGCATCATCGAGCGGGCGCTCGCCAAGGCGAAGCAACAGGACCGCGCCGCGGTCGAGGACGCCGAGGGGCTGGTGCACCGGGCACAGGCCGACCCAGGCGCGGACGTCGGTCCCGCGCGTGGCCCGGGCGATGCGCCGGACGTCGGCGAAGGGACCGCGCTGCCGGCGACCGCGACCGCGACCGCGCCCGGCGCGCGGGACGAGACCCCGCGCGATGTCGGCCCGGCGGGCGAGCCGCAAGGCAGGGAGCTTGCGCCGGCGCAGCTGCCCGCGCCCAGGCTGGCGCCGACCGGTGCGGAGGACGCGATGGCGTCTGCGCCGGCAGCGCCGGCCGCGGCCGCAGCGCGCCGGGTGCGCGACCCGGGCGCCGCGGCGCCGCTGCTTCGCGTCGAGGACCTGCGCTGCGCCTTCGATGTCTCCAGGCCGTGGCTCGAGCGCCTGCTCGCGCGCGAGCCGCGGCGCTGGCTGCGCGCGGTCGATGGGGTCTCGTTCGCGATCCCGCGCGGCCGCACCTTCGCGCTGGTGGGCGAGTCGGGCTGCGGAAAATCCACCGTGGCGCGCCTGATCGTGGGCCTGCACGAGCCCTCGGCCGGGCGCGTCGTGTTCGACGGCCGCGACCTCGCCGAGGTGCGCGGCAGTGCCGAGCGCCAGAAGCTGCGCCGCCGCTTCCAGATGATCTTCCAGGACCCCTACGCCAGCCTCAACCCGCGCTGGCGCGTGGAGCGCATCATCGCCGAGCCGATCCGCGTGTTCGGTCTGGAGAAGGACGACGCGGCGATCCGCGCGCGCGTCGCCGGACTGCTGGGCCAGGTCGGCCTGTCGCCGGCCGACGGCGCGAAGTATCCGCACGAGTTCTCCGGCGGCCAGCGCCAGCGCATCTGCATCGCGCGCGCGCTCGCCAACCGGCCCGAGTTCCTCGTCTGCGACGAGCCGACCTCGGCGCTCGACGTGTCGGTGCAGGCGCAGATCCTCAACCTGATGCGCGACCTGCAGGACGCGCTCGGGCTCACCTTCCTGTTCATCAGCCACGACCTCGCGGTGGTGCGCCACATGGCCGACGAGATCGGCGTGATGTACCTCGGCCGCATCGTCGAGATCGCCACCAGCCGCAGGCTGTTCGAGCGCCCGCGCCACCCCTACACGCGCATGCTGCTGGCGACCATCCCCGACTTCTCCCGTCGCGGCCGGGCCGACGACGCCGTGCGCGGCGAGGTACCCAACCCGATCACCCCGCCCACCGGCTGCACCTTCCACCCGCGCTGCCCGCTCGCGGACGCGCGCTGCCGGCAGGAGGTGCCGGCCTTGCGCGAACTCGACGACGGCGGTCGCGTGGCCTGCCATGCGGTGGAGGAGGGGCGCGACAACCTGGAGGCCGGATCATGAGCAGCAGCGTAGGCGAGGCGGCGCGAGCCGGGGGGCGAGCGCAGGATGCCGATGGCAGGTCGCTCGCCGTGGTCGTGGGCAGCGGCGGCGGCGTGGGTGCGGCTGTCGTCGCCGCGCTGCGCGAGGCGGGAGACTACGACGAGGTGCTCGCGCTCGGCCGCCGGGGCAGCCCGGCGCTCGACCTGCTCGACGAGGCCTCGATCGCCGCGGCCGCCGCCGCGGTGCGCGCGCGCGGCGTGCCCACCCTGGTCTTCGACGCCACCGGCTTCCTCCACGGCGGGGGCATGGAGCCGGAGAAGAGCTGGCGCGAGCTCGATCCCGCCCATCTGGCGCACGCCTTCGCGATCAACGCGATCGGGCCAGCGCTGCTGATGAAGCATTTCCTGCCGCTGCTGCCGCGCGAGCGCCGCGCGGTGTTCGCCACGCTGTCGGCGCGTGTGGGCAGCATCGGCGACAACCGCCTCGGCGGCTGGTACGCCTACCGCGCCTCGAAGGCGGCGCTCAACCAGCTCGTGCGCACCGCCGCGGTCGAGCTGCGCCGCAGCCGGCCGCAGGCGATCTGCGTGGCGCTGCATCCGGGGACGGTCGACACCGGCCTGTCGGCGCCCTTCGCCAAGTCCGGGCTGCAGGTGCAGGCCCCCGCCGAGGCGGCCGCGCGCCTGCTCGCGGTGATCGGGCGCCTCGGGCCGAACGACTCGGGCGAATTCTTCGACCACCGCGGCGAGCCCGTGCCGTGGTGATTGCCGCGGCCCGCCGCCGCGGCTCTTTCCAGGAACACCGATGAACGCACACGAACAGGAACACATGTGGTCCACGCGCTATCGCAGCGCGGGCGAGGACTACGTCTTCGGCACCACCCCCAACCGCTTCCTCGCCGCGCAGGCGGCGCTGCTCGCCTCTGGCGCCGATGCGCTCTCGGTGGCCGACGGCGAGGGGCGCAACGCGGTGTGGCTGGCCGAGCAGGGGCTCGCGGTGACCGCCACCGAGATCTCGCCGGTGGCGCTGGAGAAAGCGCGCAAGCTCGCCGCTGGCCGCCACGTCGAGGTCGACTTCGTGCTCGCCGACGCCGTGGCGTGGGACTATCCGGAGGCCGCCTTCGACTTCGTCGTGGCGATCTTCATCCAGTTCGCCGACTCGGCGCAGCGCGCGCACATCTTCGCCGGCATGGCACGCGCGTTGAGGCCTGGCGGCCATCTGATCCTGCAGGGCTACACCCCGAAGCAGCTCGAATACCGCACCGGCGGGCCATCGGCGGTGGAGAACCTATACACCGCCGAGCTGCTGCGCGAGGCCTTCGCCGGGCTGGAGATCGTGCACCTGCAGGAGTACGAGGACGTGCTGGAGGAGGGCGTCGGCCACAAGGGGCGCTCGGCCCTGGTCGGCCTGGTCGCGCGCCGTCCGGCCGATGCTGCGGCGGAGCCTGGGCGATGAGGGGCATGCGTGCCGTCCTCACCGGTCACAGCCGCGGCCTCGGCGAGGCGATCGCCGAGGAGCTCCTCGATCGCGGCATCGCGGTGCTCGCGCTCGCGCGCCGCGGCAACCCGGCGCTCGCCGCCCGTCATGGCGAGCGCCTGTGCGAGGTCGCGGTCGACCTCGCCGACAGCGCGGCGCTCGCCGCCTGGCTCGGCTCGGGTGCGCTGCAGGCCTGGCTCGCCGAGGCCGACGAGGCGCTGCTGATCAACAACGCCGGCACCCTGCAGCCGATGGGACCGCTGGCGCTGCAGGACCCCATGGCGGTGGCGCGCGCCGTGGCTGCCAACGTCGGTGCGCCGCTGGCGCTGGCCGCGGCCTTCGCGGCCGCCGCCGGGCCGCAGGCGCGCCGCGTGCTGCATGTCTCCAGCGGCGCCGCGCGCAAGCCCTACGCGGGCTGGAGCGTGTATTGCGCCACCAAGGCCGCGCTCGACCACCACGCCCGCGCGGTGCAGCTCGACGCCGTGCCCGGGCTGCGTATCTGCGCGCTCGCGCCGGGCGTGATCGACACCGGCATGCAGGCCGAGATCCGCGCCAGCACGCCGGAGCGCTTCCCGCTGCGCGACCGCTTCGCCGAGATGCAGGCGAGCGGCGGCCTGGTCGCCCCTGCCGAGTGCGCGATGCACCTGGTCGACTTCGTGCTCGACGAGGACTTCGGCCGCGAGCCGGTGGCCGACCTGCGCGACCTCGGACGATGAAGGACGAGTCCTACCCATCCACCGAGTCCCTGGTCGCCTCGTTGCAGGAGACCGACTCCGCCACGAGCGGCAGCCGCCTCGCCCGCCTGAAGGAGGGTGGCCTGCGCCTCGTGGTGTGGCTGCGCCGCCATCCCTGGCTGATCGCCACCTTCGGCTTCGTCTCCGGGGTGCTGAGCTTCTTCCTGGTCGAGCGCCACGAGGGTGTGGCGCGCGCGATGGCGGTGGCGATGCTGGCCGGCTGGTTGTTGCTGGTGCTCGAGCGCGTGCTCGACCGCGCGGTGAAGCGCCGCTTCGGCTTCGGCCTGCCACCGGTGCTGGTGCGCTACCTGACCCAGTTCACCCACCAGGAGAGCCTGTTCTTCGCGCTGCCTTTCTTCTTCGCCAGCACGTCGTGGAACAGCGGGCAGGCGGTGTTTACCGGCGCGCTCGGGCTGATGGCGCTGGTCGCCATCCTCGACCCGGTCTACTTCGGCCGCCTGGCCACGCGGCGCTGGCTCTTCCTCGGCTACCACACGCTGACCCTGTTCGCGCTGCTGCTCGTGGTGTTCCCGCTGGTACTGCAGGTGCCGGCGATGGCGAGCTACCAGCTCGCGCTTGCGGTGGCCGTGGTGCTGTCCTTTCCGACGCTCGCCGGGGCGATCAGCGTGCCGCGCTGGTGGCGCGGCCTGCTGGTGCTGGCGCTGCTCGCCGCGCTTGGCGCGGCGGGCTGGCTGGCGCGGCTGTGGGTACCGCCGGCCACGCTGCGCCTGACCCAGGTCGCGGTGACCAGCGTGGTGGACGAGGCGCAGCGTGCGCCCGCCGAGAGCCTGCGCAGCATCGAGGCGGGCCGTCTGCTCGCCGAGGGACTCTATGCCTACACCGCGATCCATGCGCCGCTGGGACTTTCCGAGAAGGTCGTCCATGTGTGGCGCCACGAGGGGCAGGTGGTGGACCGCATCGAACTCGAGGTGAGCGGCGGCCGCGCCGAGGGCTACCGGGCATGGACGCGCAAGCGCAACTTCCCGGAGGATCCGCGCGGGCGCTGGCAGGTGCAGGTGCTCGCCGCCGACGACCGCATGATCGGCACGTTGCGCTTCGGGGTGGAGTGAAAACAAAGGACCCGCATGCACCTCCGGGCGCTGTGCGGGCCTCGCAGCGTAGCGCGTGCCTCGGTTGTCAGCAGATGCGTTCCCAGAGGCTCTGCTCGTCTTCGAACTGGTCGAGTTCGAGGCCCTTGAAGTCGCTGCGCGAGACGATGCCGACGACCTTGCCATCGACCACCACCGGCAGGTGGCGGTAGCCGCCGTCGCACATCATGTGCAGCGCGTCGATCGCCTTGCGCTCGGGCTCGATGGTGTCGGGCTTCGCCGTCATGACCTCGGACAGATGGACCTTGGCCGGATCGCCGCCGTTGGCGATCACCTGCACCGCGTCGCGGCCGGTGAAGATGCCCTTGAGATGGGCGCGCGCGTCGGTCACCAGCACCGCGCCCACGCTGCGCTCGCACATGCTGCGGCAGGCGGCCTGAACGGTGTCGGAGGGGCGCAGCATCAGCGGGTTCTGGTCCTTGACGATGAAGGAGATGTTGCGGTTGGTCATGGCGGCCTCCTATTTTTTCGTTGGCGTGACTTTTGTCACACCATATGACGAATCAGGCGGCGAGGTCTTGACATTGCTTAAGCTTCTGGAGGTCTGTGATTGGCTCGAGTCGGCAGTGCGGCCCTGCGCCGAGCTCGCTCGAACCCACTCTCGCAGGAGCCTCGCCCTGCAGGCAGGCGTGACACGTGAACTCCGTCCTTTCTCCCGCGTCCGCGACGGTCTAGATTCAACTCATGGACGCACAAGCCGGAATCCCTGCCGTCGCGGCCGAGTCGGCCTCTCCCTTGCGCCTGCGCAGGGTGGCGATCGATACGTGGCGCGAGAACGTCGTGTACCTTCATCGCGATTGCGCGATCTATCGTGCCGAGGGCTTCCAGGCTCTCTCCAAGGTGGAGGTGCGTGCCAATGGCCGCCGCATCCTCGCCAGCCTCAACGTCGTCGACGACGGCTGCATCGTCCAGCCCGACGAGCTCGGGGTGTCGATCGATGCCTTCATCCAGCTCGGTGTCGACGACGGCCACCCGGCGATGATCGCGCAGGCCGAGCCGCCGTCCTCGATCCCGGCGCTGCGCCGCAAGATCGCCGGCGAGCGGCTCGCTCGCGACGATTTCCGCGCCATCGTCCGCGACATCGCCGAGCACCGCTATTCCAAGATCGAGCTCACCGCCTTCGTGGTCGCCACCAACCAGGGCGAGCTCGACCGCGAGGAGGTGGCTTTCCTCACCGAGGCGATGGCGGCGGTGGGCGACCGCATCGACTGGCGTGAGCACCCGGTGGTGGACAAGCATTGCATCGGCGGCATCCCCGGCAACCGCACCTCGATGCTGGTGGTGCCGATCGTCGCCGCGCACGGCATGCTGTGCCCCAAGACCTCCTCGCGCGCGATCACCTCGCCGGCGGGTACGGCCGACACCATGGAGGTCCTTGCCTGCGTCGAGCTGCCCACCGAGGTGCTCTCGGGCATCGTGCGCGAGCACCGCGGCTGCCTGGCCTGGGGTGGCACCGCCAACCTGTCGCCGGCCGACGACGTGCTGATCTCGGTCGAGCGCCCGCTGTCGATCGACTCCCCCGGGCAGATGGTGGCCTCCATCCTGTCCAAGAAGCTCGCCGCGGGCTCGACCCACCTGGTGCTCGACATCCCGGTGGGGCCGACCGCCAAGGTGCGCTCGATGGCCGAGGCGCAGCGGCTGCGCAAGCTCTTCGAGTTCGTCGCCGCGCGCATGAACCTGACCATCGACGTGGTCATCACCGACGGCCGCCAGCCCATCGGCAACGGCATCGGCCCGGTGCTCGAGGCGCGCGACGTGATGCGCGTGCTCGAGAACGACCCGCGCGCGCCCAACGACCTGCGCCAGAAGGCCCTGCGCCTGGCCGGGCGCATGCTCGAGTTCGACCCCGACGTGCGCGGTGGCGACGGCTTCGCGATCGCGCGCGACATCCTCGACTCGGGCCGCGCGCTGGCGAAGATGGACGCGATCATCCGCGCCCAGGGTGCGCGCCCGTTCGATCACAACGCGCCGCCGCTCGCCCGCCTGAACTTCGAGGTGTGTGCCGAGGGCGATGGCGTGGTGGTCGCGATCGACAACCACCAGCTCGCGCGCATCGCCCGCCTGGCGGGGGCGCCCAAGATGCAGGCCTCGGGTGTGGACCTGCTCAGGAAGCTCGGCGAGCCGGTGGAAAAGGGTGAGCCCCTGTATCGTATCCACGCCGACTATCCGGCCGATCTCGAGTTCGCCCGCCAGGCCAGCGCGCGCGCCAGCGGCTACGCGCTGGGTGTGGCGGACGAGGTGCCGCACCTGTTCGTCGAGTTCTGAGCGGGGTGGCGGGCGGGGTCTTCCCGACGGGCGTTCACTAGCTTTCGTTTCGTGGCCGGGGCGTGAATTCCTGCGCGGCGATGACCGCCATTCGGCGTGTAACCTTGCGTCAATGAGTACCGAAGACACCCTGCTGCTGCATTTCGACGATGAGCGCGAGGAAGCCTCGCGTCTCGCGCGTGCGGCAGGACTGGAGGTGGCGGAGATCGAGCGCCACCGCTTCCCCGACGACGAGCTGCGCCTGCGCCTGCCGGCCGAGCTGCCGGCCAATATGGTGCTGTTCCGCAGCCTGCATCGTCCCAACGAAAAGCTGCTCGAGCTGCTGCTGGTCGCGCGCAGCGCCGGGCGTGGCGGCGCGCGCCATCTCACCCTGGTGGCGCCTTACCTGGCCTACATGCGCCAGGACAAGGCCTTCCACCCGGGCGAGGTGGTCAGCCAGCGCATCGTCGGCGAGTTCCTCGCCGGACTGTTCGACGGCGTGATCACCGTCGACCCCCACCTGCACCGCATCTCCAGCCTCGCCGAGGCGATTCCGGTGCCGCATGCGCTCGCGCTCTCGGGTGCCGGCCTGCTCGCCGACGTGGCGGTCGCGCAGCGCGAGCGCCCGCTGCTGGTGGGGCCGGATGCCGAGTCGGCGCAGTGGATCGAGACCGCCGCGCAGCGCCATGGGCTGGGCGCCGTCGTGTGCACCAAGATTCGCCATGGTGATCGCGAGGTCGACATCGCCCTGCCCGAGGACGCGCGGGTCGCGGGACGTGCGGTGGTGCTGCTCGACGACGTCGCCAGCTCGGGCCGCACGCTCGCGCGTGCCGCCGAGCGCCTGCTCGCGGCGGGTGCGGCCTCGGTCGATGTCGCCGTCACCCACGCGCTCTTCGCTGGCGACGCGCTCGAGGTGATCCGTGCCGCCGGCGTGGGCGAAGTCTGGAGCACCGACTGCATCGCCCACCCCAGCAATGCGGTGCAGATCGCGCCGATGCTGGCCGAGGCGCTGCGGGAAGTCCTCGCCGACTAGCGCTGCCCTGCGCGCCCTCCGCCCCGCGCGCGCGTTGCCGTGGGCGTATTGCCATGTGCGCGGCGATGACGATTACCGTCCTTAATGCTAGGATTCTTGCTTGCGCACTGCAGCGAGCCCCGGTTTTCGGGGTCGCGGGCGGTGCCCGCACATCCCTCGGGGCAGGAATTCAGTGGAGCAAGCGGTCAGGACCGTGATCTTCGCCGATCTGACAGGCAGTACAGGCCTGTTCGAGTCGGCAGGCAACGTGGCGGCGACGCAGATCGTCACGCGGTGCACGCACGCCCTCGGCCGCCACCTCGCCTGTGCCGGCGGGCGCATCGTCAAGTATCTCGGCGATGGCGTGCTGGTGCTGTTCGACGATCCGGTCGCCGCGGTGCAGGCGGCCTCCCGCCTTCAGGACGTGCTCGAGGAACTGGCCAGCGCCGAGCTGCGGAGGGCGCCGATCGGGGTCAAGACCGGCGTCGCGCTCGGGCCGATCGTCGAGCACGACGGCGACTGCTACGGTGACCCGGTCAACGTTGCCGCGCGCCTCAGCGATCGCGCCCAGACCGGTGAGACGCTCATCGGCGAGGCGGTGTTCACCGAGCTCCCCGACGGGTTGCGCCTGGCGTGTCACAGCCTCGATCGCATCACCATCAAGGGCAAGGCCGAGCCGATGCGGGTGTGGCGGGTCGATTTCGCCCGCACCGCGGAGACCACGCTCACCACGCTGCTCGGCTTCGACGACCTGGTCGCGGGGGCGCGCCCGGTGCGCCGGGTCGATCTCGAGCGCCTCGACCAGCGCATCGGGCTGCACGCCGACGATCCACCGCTGATCCTCGGTCGCGGCGATGGCGCCGGCTTCCCGGTCGAGGACGCGCGCGTGTCGCGTCGTCATGCGCGCCTCGAATGGACGGCGGGCCAGTGCGTGCTCACCGATTTCAGCAGCAACGGCAGCTGGGTGCGCTTCCGCGGCATCTCCGCGCCGGTGGTGCTGCGCCGCGACAGCTGCACGCTCTACGGCGAGGGCGAGATCGGCCTCGGCGCCGCCCCCGACGACTTCACCGCGCCCACGCTCACCTTCCGCGTCATCGACGAGGGCTGAGGGCCCATGTGCCACGGGGCTGCGGATGCGTCCGCCCGCTGCGGTCTTGCCCATGCCCTGCTTCGTGTTGCGATGCGAATCCCGAGTCTTCTCCTGTTCCTGCTTCCGTTCTGCGCAACCGCGCAGGACTGGAGCGCACGCACGCTCGGCGAGATCGCGGTGTACCCCGAGTACCGCGCCCCGGCGCGCGTGGTCGCTGGCGAAGAGGCGCGCATCGCCGCCGAGGTCGGCGCGCGCATCGTCGCGATGCCGGCGCGTACCGGGGCCGAGGTGGTGCGCGGCACCGAGCTGGTGCGCCTGGACGACGCCGCCTTCCGCATCGAGCTCGAGCGCGCGCGTGCCCAGGTGGCGCTGATCGACAGCCGCATCGGGCTGGCGCGCGTCCAGCTCGACCAGGCGCGCACGCTCGCCGGGCGCGGTTTCATCAGCGCCGACGGCCTGCGCATCCGCGAGACCGAGCTCGGCGTGCTGCAACGCGAGCGCGACGCGGCACGTGCCGCCCAGGCCGCGGCCGAGCTCGCGCTCGCGCGTACCGTGATCCGCGCGCCCTTCGCCGGCGTGGTGCGCGAACGCCTCGCCGCGGTGGGCGACCTCGCCGCGCCCGGCACGCCGCTGCTGGGCCTCGCGGCGAGCGCCGACGCCGAGGTGCACGCGCGCGTGCCCGCCGCCCAGGTCGACGGGCTGCTCGCCGCCGCGCCGCCGACGCTGGTCGCGGGCGGCGCGGAGCACGCGCTGCGTATCGTGCGCGTGTCGCCGGTGCTCGACGCCGCCGGCCAGGCGCGCGACGTGATCCTCGCCGCCGCGTCGGCGCTACCGCCGGGGCTGGCGGGCGAGCTGCGCTGGCGCAGCCGGGTGCCGCACCTGCCGCCGGGCTATGTGCAGCAGCGCGAGGGCCGCCTCGGCGCCTGGCTGGTGCGCGACGCCGAGCCCCGGTTCGTGGTGCTGCCCGAGGCCCAGGCCGGCCGCCCCGCCGCGGTCGACTGGCCGGCCGACCTGCAGGTGGTGGACGAGGGGCGCTTCGCGATCGGCCTGCAGGCGCCGGCCGCCGCGGCCGGGGGGACGCATTGAGCGGCTTCTACCGGCGGCTGATCGACAATCATCCGCTCGCCAACATCGCCTTCCTGATGGTGCTGCTGGGCGGGCTGTTCAGCTACCTCTCCATGCCGCGGGCGCAGGACCCGGAGATCAACTTCAACTGGGTCAGCATCGTCACCGCGCTGCCCGGCGCCTCGGCGGAGGACGTCGAGCGCGACCTCACCGGGCCGCTCGAGGACGCGATCAAGCAGGTCAAGGACATCCGCTTCAGCTCCTCGTCCAGCCGCGAGGGCGTGTCCTCCATCCTGGTGCGCTTCGAGGAGCTGCCCGAGCGGGTCTTCGACAAGCGCGTGAATGACCTGCGCCGCGAGATCCAGAACAAGGCCTCCGCCGAGCTGCCGCCGGACGCGACCGATCCCGTGGTGATCGAATTCACCAGCTCGAACGGCTTCCCGACCGCGATCCTGGTGCTGCATGGCGCCGGCGGCGAGACGCTGCGGCGTGCCGGCTTCGTGATGAAGAAGGATCTCGAGGGCCTGGACGGCGTGGACCAGGTGATCGCCGCCGGCCTGGAGGATCCTCAGCTGCACGTCGATTTCGACCCCGCCCGGGTGGCGGCCGCCGGGCTGTCGCCAGTGCAGGTCGCCGACGGGGTGGCGGCCTGGTTCCGCAACACCCTCGCCGGCCGCGTGCGGGTGCAGGACCGCGAGTGGCTGGTGCGCATGGAGGGCAAGACGCCCGACCCCGAGGCGCTCGCGCAGGCCGCGGTGGTGACGCCGGCGGGCCGGGTGGCGCTCGATGAGTTCGCCAGCGTGGCGCGCGGCCAGGAGCGCCCGGGCCAGCTCGTGAGCTACAACGGCGCGCCGGCGCTGATGCTGTCGATCACCAAGGATGCCGACGCCAACACGCTCGAGCTGGTCGAGCGCCTGCAGGCCTTCACTGCGCAGCGCAACCCGCTGCTCGCCGGCCAGGGCGTGCAGCTGCGCCTGATCGACGACCAGACCCATGCCACCCGCCACGCCATCGGGGTGATGGAGTCGAACGCGGTGTTCGGCTTGTTCGCGGTGCTGGCGATGTGCTGGATCTTCCTCGGCTCGCGCCTGGCGCTGCTGGTCGGGCTCGGGGTGCCGTTCGCGCTTGCCGGTACCTTCATCGCGGTCGACCTGATCGACTCCACGCTCAACCTCACCGTGCTGCTCGGCGTGGTGATCGCGCTCGGCATGCTGGTCGACGACGCGGTGGTGATCGTCGAGGCGATCTACTACCGCCTGCAGCGCGGCGATCCGCCGCACGAGGCGGTGGTGGGCGGGGTGGAGGAGGTCGGCCTGCCGGTGCTGTCCTCGGTGCTGACCACGATCGCGGCCTTCCTGCCGCTCATGCTGCTGCCCGGTATCCTCGGCAAGTTCATGTTCGTGGTGCCCTTCGTGGTCACCGTCGGCCTGCTCGTGAGCCTGGTCGAGGCCTACTGGATCCTGCCCACGCACATCCTCGCGCTGCGCCCGCAGCCCTCGCAGCGGCGCACGCGCGCGCAGGAACTGCGCGAGCGCTTCACCTTGCGCATCCGCATCGCCTATGCGCGCGCCCTGGTGGCGGTGATGCGCCGCCGCCGCCTCGCCACCGCGGTCCTGCTGCTGCTGATGGCGGGTGCGGGCGCGGCGGTGGCGACCGGGCTGGTGCGCGTGCAGTTCTTCGCCTTCGACTCGATGCGGCTCTTCTATGTGAACGTCGACATGCCCGCGGGCGTGGTGCCGGAGCGCACGCTGGCCGAGGCCGAGCGCGCGGTGAAGGTGCTGGGCGAGACGATCGGCGCCGACGAGCTGCGCTCGGTCGCGGTGTATGCGGGGCTGAAGTTCACCGAGACGGAGCCGGTGTACGGGGACCAGTACGCCCAGGTGCTGGTCTCGCTGCTGCCGCGCGCGGCCGACGGGCGCGACGCCGCCGAGGTCATCGCCGCGGTGCGTCCGGGCATCGAGGCGCTCGCCGGCGAGGCGAAGTTCTCCTTCATGGAGATGAAGGGCGGACCGCCGACCGCGAAGCCGATCTCGGTGAAGATGAAGTCCGACGACTACCCGCAATTGCGCGCCGCCGCCGACGCGCTGCTCGTCGAGGTGGCGAAGCTGCCCGGGGTGCGCGACCTCACCGATGACGACGTGCCGGGGCGCGGCGAGATGCGCCTCGCGCTCGATCGCGAGAAGCTCGCGCGCGCCGGGGTGCAGCCGGCGGAGGTGGCGCGCCTGCTGCGCCTCTACGGCGAGGGCGAGATCGTCGCCACCACGCGCGATGGCGGCGAGAAGCTGGAGGTGGTGGTGCGTGCCCGCCAGGAGAGCCTGGATGACGTGACCGGCCTGCTGCAGCGTCCGGTGCCGCTCGCCGACGGGCGCAGCGTGCAGCTCGGCGAGCTGGTGAGCCACCAGCTGCTGCTGTCCAAGGGCTATATCCGCCACTACCAGCTCACGCGCGCGATCACCGTCGAGGCGGAGCTCGACCGCGAGCGCCTCGACACGGTCGAGGCCAACGATCGCCTCAAGGCGGCGTGGGCGCAGCTGCAGCCGCGCTTCCCGGGCGTGGAGCTGGATTTCTCCGGCGAGCTGGAGGACATCCAGGAGAGTCTGGACGCGATGGGCAAGCTGTTCGCGCTCGGCGTCGGGCTGATCTACCTGATCCTTGCCACGCAGTTCCGCAGCTACTGGCAGCCGCTGATCATCCTGCTCACCGTGCCGCTCGCCTTCACCGGGGTGGTGCTCGGCCTGCTGGTGTCGGGCAATCCGCTGTCGCTGTACACGCTGTACGGCGTGATCGCGCTCACCGGCATCGCGGTCAATTCCGCGATCGTGCTGATCGACGCCGCCAACGAGCGCCGCGCCGCCGGCATGAGCGTGCAGCACGCCGCGATCTACGCCGCGCGCCGGCGCGTGGTGCCGATCCTGATCACCACCACCACCACCATCGGCGGGCTGCTCTCGCTCGCCATCGGCCTGGGCGGCAAGTCGCTGATGTGGGGGCCGGTGGCGGCGAGCATCGTGTGGGGGCTGGGCTTCTCCACCGTGCTGACCCTGTTTGCGGTGCCGCTGGTGTATCGGATGGCGATGCAGCGCAGTCGATAGACAACGAGTTCGGGCTTGCCCCCTGTGCCAAGCGGTCGCTCAGTTGCCGTCCGCGGTCTCGCGCAGCACCGCCATCACCTGTTCGCGCTCGATGGCATCCAGCCGGGCTTCCAGGGCAGCCGCGTCTAGTCGCGGTCGGCCCGGGTCCATCAGATAGCGCGCCATCGGTCGTGCGGTGCGGTGGCCCAGAGCGGCTGCGCGCGAAATCCACTCGACGCCGAAGACTTCACTCGCTTCCAGACCGCGGCCCGCGATGTAGCAGCGCCCGAGCTGGTGCATGGCCTCGGGGTAGGTCTGGTTGGCCGCCCGGGTGAGCCAGGCCACCGCTTCGCTCGGGTGGTTCTGCGTGAGCAGTAGCAAGCCCAGGTCGCACTGCGCCTCGACGCTGCCGGCGTCGGCCTCTGCGATCAGCGCGCAATCGTCGTCGTCCAGCCGCAGCGGCGACAGGGCAATGACGTCATCGAGCAGCACGCGCGTGTGCTCACTCCTCCCCCCCCCCCGAGGATGCGTCGTGTACACGGAGCTGGCCGTCGGCAATGCGGCGCCACAGCGTGCGCTTACTCAGCCCGGTGAGGGACATGGCGGTGTTCAGCGTGATGGAGACCATCGGAGCGTCCGGGTTTGGTGAAAGCCGACAGTTTAGCGCCGGGCCGGGCCGGGGTGGCGGGCACGGCCTTGGGGCGCAGGGTGTGACAGCGGGAGGGCGTGGCATGACCGGGGGTGTGCCAGCGTCGGCGCGTTAGCGGACGGGAAGAGGTGTTTGGCACAGCCGCGGGCGCGCACGCGTGACCTCGGTCACGAAAAAACGCCTGGCATGGGGGTTGCGTTAGGAGAAGCGGAAGGCGCTGGTCAATGAGTCGAAGCGGCGCCGGACGCGAACTCCAACTTCCTCAAAGGGGATGATCATGAAAAAGATGCAACAAGGCTTCACCCTTATCGAACTGATGATCGTGGTGGCGATCATCGGCATTCTGGCGGCGGTGGCGCTGCCGGCGTATCAGGATTACACGAAGCGCGCGGCATACTCCGAAGTTATTGCTCAGATTAATCCCATCAAGACCGCTATCGCCGAATGCGTTCAGACCAATGGCGGCCTAGCGAACTGCGACACATACGCGAAGATTGGCATGACTAGCCCTGCGGCGACTGGGGTTTTTGCCTCGGCTGCGATTACGGCGACCACCGGCGCCATCACGGCAACACCGAATGCCGTGAGAGGTATTCTTGCCGCAGATACTTGCGTCTTGACGCCTACCGCAAATGCCACGAATGCGCTCACTTGGGCGTATAGCGGGGAATGCGTGACCAAGGGCTATGTGAAGAATTGATGGGAAAGCGGGAGTAGGGGACAGTCCTCGATTTCCCGCCTAGCCTGATCTGCAACCGAAAAGCCCGCCGCGGTTCTCCCCGGCGGGCTTTTTGACGTCCCGCCCTTGCGCACAACTCCGCCGGTGACGCGCGGGGCATTCCCTCCGGGGCTGCGGAACTCGCCCTTCGGGCTCGGACAGTCCTCGCCCCTTCACGAATACCCCGCACATCCCCGGCTACCGTGGTCGCTGCTCGAAGGCGATGAGCCCATCGCGCCTCAACTTTCTGTTCTCGCGAGCTGGTGCCCGGCGTCAATTACCTTGGCCGGCGTCAGGTAAATTGTCGCCGGCCACGAGCTGGGGACGTCCGCGCGGGCTTCACCTGCCGCATTGTCTTTGCGTCGGGCTGAGCCCACGATTCCCGGATGCGTGCGGGGTGTTCCTGAAGGGGCGAGGACTGTCTGAGCGAAGCGAGTTCCGCAGCCCCGGAAGGAACACCCCGTGCGCGTCCCCGCAGCGAGCCGTGAAGTCGAGACGGGTCGGCAATGGCGTAGAGCTCCCTTTAAAAGGGCAGCGGGTCGTCGGTCCACAAAAAAGACACAGCGGTAGAATGCTGCGCCGCGGCAATCTCGCCGCCCCAGCCCTCACCGACTCCGCCCGCCATGGACGCCTTCCTCGTCTCCACCGCCATCGTCGCCCTCGCCGAAATCGGCGACAAGACGCAACTGCTCGCCTTCATCCTCGCCGCCAAGTTCCGCCGCCCGTGGCCGATCGTGCTCGGTATCCTGGTCGCGACCCTGGCCAACCACGCCTTCGCTGCCGCGGTCGGCACCTGGCTGACCACGCTGATGGGGCCGCAGACGCTGCGCTGGGTGCTCGGCCTGTCCTTCATCGCGATGGCAGTGTGGACGCTGATCCCCGACAAGCTCGACGAAGACGACGCCAAACTGCCGCGCTTCGGCGTGTTCGGGGCGACGCTGATCGCCTTCTTCCTCGCCGAGATGGGCGACAAGACCCAGGTCGCCACGGTCGCGCTGGCCGCCCAGTACCAGATGCTGGTGGCGGTGGTGGCTGGCACCACGCTCGGCATGATGATCGCCAACGTGCCGGCGGTGCTGCTCGGCGACCGCATTGCAGCGCGCATGCCGGTGAAGCTGGTGCATGGCATCGCGGCGGCGATCTTCCTCGGCCTGGGCATCGCCACGCTGGCCGGTGCCGGCGAGTCGCTCGGCTTCTGAGTATCCCGACCCGCAAGCGCCGGAAAGCGTTCGCAAAGAAAACAACAGCTTGCACAAGGTTTTCTTGAAAGGTGGCGTCGCCGGCCCGCACTGCGGTGCCGGCTGCTATCCTTGACCGCTTTTTCCCGGAGCGCTGATGGAATCCGCATTTCGCCGCGGGGCCCGCGAGGGCCTGCGCGACTTCCTGCCGATCTCGGTCGGCCTGCTGCCGTGGGCGATGGTCACCGGCATCGCGATGCGCTCGATCGGTTTGTCCGAGATCGAGTCGCTCGGCATGAACCTGCTCGTCTATGCGGGTACTGCACAACTCGGCGCGCTGCCGCTGATCGCAGCCGGCGCGCCGCTGTGGCTGATCATGCTCACCGCGCTCGCGCTCAACCTGCGCTTCGTGATCTTCAGCGCGGCGATCGCGCCGGTGTTCCATGACAGCTCCTTCGCGCGCCGGCTGGCGTCGAGCTACCTGCTGGTCGATGGCGTGTTCGCGGTCGGCGCCGACAAGTTGCTGCAGGCCGACGATCCGCATTGGCGCTGGGGCTACTACATCGCGCCCTCGGCGTTCAACTGGTGCGTGTGGCAGGTGTTTACCGCGCTCGGCATCTTCGGTGCCGAGTTCATGCCGCGCGACTGGTCGCTGGAGTTCATGGTGACGATCGCGCTGATGGTGATGGTGCTGCCGATGGTGCGCACCCGGCCGATGCTGGTGGCCGCGCTTGCCGGTGGCCTGGGCGCGGTGCTGCTGCGCGGGCTGCCGCTGCGCCTGGGCGTGGTGGCCGGGATCGCGGTCGGCATTGCGGCCGGCTTTGCCGCCGAGCACTGGCAGCAGCGTGGAGCGCGATCGTGACCGAGGGCGTGTGGTTGTGGGTGGCGTTCGCGCTGATGGCGATGACCACGGTGGGCACGCGCGGCAGCTTCATCCTGCTCGGCGAGAAGGGGCGCCTGCCACCGGCCCTGCAGCGCGCACTGCGCTATGCGCCGGCGGCGGCGCTGTCGGCGCTGGTGATGCCCGATCTGCTGCTCGACGGCGGCGAGTTCACGCCATTGAACCCCAAGTTCGCCGCTGGCCTCGTCGTGCTCGCGGTGGCGCTGCGCTGGCGCAATCCCTGGCTGCCCTTCATCCTCGGCATGGGCGTGCTGCTGGTGATGAGAAAGGGGCTGGGCTGGTAGCGTCCGCTACCGACACCAGCCCCTCGGGTGGCCCATCCGGCGGCGAAGCGTTCGGCCTCGCCGCAAGGGGTTTCGGGATCAGGACTTCTGCGCGACGCCGTGCTCGTCGCCGGCCTCGATGTCGGCGGTGTTGTCACCGATGATCGAGAGGTCCCGCTTGGCGCGCTGGGCGGCGTTGGGGCGCTCGATCAGCCAGTACAGCACCAGGCCGATGACCACCGCGTACACCGTCGCCTTGGGGTCGGGCATCGCCAGCGTCACCGCGACGATGCCGGCGACGCCGCGCTCGGTCGAGTTCTTCAGCTCTTCCATGCCCACCATGATGCAGATGTAGGCGGTCAGCACCAGGGTCAGCGACAGCGCGATCGGCAGCACCGGCTTGAAGATGGTGACCAGCGGCAGGATGAAGACCGCGATCAGGCCGGTGATCCAGAAGGTGCCGCCACCGGAGTAGATCGAGTCCATGGCCTTGCGGCCGAGCGCGTAGCGTTCGGCCACCGTGGCATGGGCGGCGGTCCACAGCGGGCCGGCGAGGCCGGGCCAGGGCGCGAGCAGGGCGTGCAGGCCGTTGCGCAGCGCGGTGACCATATGCACCCGGGTGACGTCGAGCTCGATCTTCTCGTCCTGGCGCAGGTGGTCGACGCGCTTGCACAGCGTGAAGCCGACCAGGATGTCGCCGAAGGCGATGACGTAGGCGATGATCGCGGTCGGGATCGCGAGCAGGAACATGTCCATCGTGGGCATGCCGACGTTGAACACCAGGTAGTTCATCATCAGGCCGAAGTCGGGCTGGGTGATGCCCCACTGGATGTCGGGCAGCGGGTACTCGCCGACCGCCCAGCCCACGATCATGGCGATGAATAGGCCGGGGATCATGCCGAAGTTCGAGATCATCTTGGCGAACCTGCTGGTCTCGACCACGTGCTTGAAGGATAGCGAGAACAGGATGTAGGCCGAGACGATCGAGCCGATCAGCAGCGAGATCGGCGTGGCGTCGATGCGGCCGCCGGTCTTGAGCTCGCCCATCATGGCCGCGATGCCGGCGCCGATGATGATGCCGCTCTTGAGCGAGTTGGGGATGAAGGTCACCAGCTTGTCGCCCAGGCCGGTGAGGCCGAGGAAGAGGAAGATGATGAAGACCTCGACCTGCAGCGCGAACATGGCCTTGACCGCCTCCGGCCCGGGCTCGAAGCCCTGCAGGAAGAGCAGCACCACCGGGATCGCCGGGGTGATCCAGCCCGGCACCAGGGGCACGCCGAGCAGGGCCGGCAGCAGGTAGCCGATGCCGGCGACCACGCAGAAGGCGAGCGCGGCCTCGTAGGGCATGCCGAGGTACTTCATCAGCAGCGGGATCATGCCCAGGCTGACCACGAACATGAACAGGCCCTGCACCATCTCGGGGAATTCCCAGCGATAGTGGATGAAGGGCAGGCGCAGCTTGAAGGGTCCGAGCGGCCAGTAGGGGTGCTCGGCGCCGTGTTGGCGCTGGATAGCCATTTGAATCACCTGTGTTGTTGTTTTGAAAGCAAAAGGGAACCCGCCGACCCGCATCTTGCGATGGGGCCGGTGCGTCGTGCGAAGCGACCGGGATAAGGCGGGCGGCGGCGTGGCAGCCCGGATGCGTCCGGTGCGACCGGCCCGCAGCTGGCAGGCCGATCGCGTCCGGAGCCTAGGCGATCACTCGATCGCGGAGGCCGACTTGGCCATCTCGCGCAGGGCGAACTTCTGGATCTTGCCGGTCGAGGTCTTGGGTAGCACGCAGAACTCGATGAACTTGGGCACCTTGTAGCGCGCCAGGTGTTCGCGGCAGTGCGCGATGATGTCGTCGGCGGTCACGCCAGCGCCTTCCTTGACCTCGATGTAGGCCGCCGGCACCTCGCCCCACTTCTCGTCGGGCTTGGCGACCACCGCCGCGGTCAGCACCGCCGGGTGGCGGTACAGCACCTCTTCCACCTCGAGCGAGGAGATGTTCTCGCCGCCGGAGATGATCACGTCCTTGGAGCGGTCCTTGATCTTGACGTAGCCGTCCGGGTGCATGACCGCGAGGTCGCCGGTGTGGAACCAGCCGCCGGCGAAGGACTCCTGGGTGGCCTTCTCGTTCTTGAGGTAGCCCTTCATCACCAGGTTGCCGCGGAACATGATCTCGCCCATGGTCTCGCCGTCGGCGGGCACCGGCTCCATCGTCACCGGGTCGAGCACGGTGATCGCTTCCTGCATGTGGTAGCGCACGCCCTGGCGGCCGTTGCGCTCGGCGCGGCGGTCGATCGGCAGCGCGTCCCACTCGGGGTGCTTGGCGCACACCGAGGCCGGGCCGTAGGTTTCGGTCAGGCCATAGACGTGGGTGATGTCGAAGCCGATGCGTTCGGCGCCCTCGATGATCGCGGCCGGGGGCGCGGCGCCGGCGATGAGGCCGGCCACACTGTGCTCGATGCCGGCGCGCAGGCCGTCGGGCGCGTTGATGAGCATGCCGTAGACGATCGGCGCGCCGCACATGTGGGTGACCTTGTGGCGGCGGATCAGCTCGTAGATCAGCGCCGGGTCGACCTTGCGCAGGCAGACGTTGATGCCGGCGTTGGCCGCCATGGTCCACGGGAAGCACCAGCCGTTGCAGTGGAACATCGGCAGCGTCCACAGGTAGGACGAATGCTGCGGCATGCCCCAGCTGATGATGTTGGAGGCGGCATTGAGATACGCGCCGCGATGGTGGTAGACCACGCCCTTCGGGTTGCCGGTGGTGCCGGAGGTGTAGTTGAGCGCGATCGCGTCCCACTCGTCCGCGGGCAGCTTCCACTGGAAGTCGGGGTTGCCGCCGGCGAGGAAGTCCTCGTACAGCAGCGTACCGACGCGCTCCTCGCCCGGATACTCGGGGTCGAGCGCGTCGATCACCAGGGGCTTGTCGCCCGGCAGCAGTTCGAGCGCGGCACGGACCACGCCGGCGAACTCGGGGTCGGTGATCAGCACCTTGGCTTCGCCGTGCTGCAGCATGAAGGCGATGGCGTCGGCGTCGAGGCGCGTGTTGAGCGTGTTGAGGACCGCGCCGGTCATCGGCACGCCGAAATGCGCCTCGAACATCGGCGGCACGTTGGGCAGCATGCACGCGACCGTGTCGCCCTTCTTCACGCCGTGCGCGACCAGGGCGCTCGCCAGCCGGCGGCAGCGCTCGTAGGTCTGGCTCCAGGTGTAGGCGAGCGTGCCATGGACGACGCTGGTGCGCGTCGGATAGACCATGGCGGTGCGCTCGATGAAGCTCAGCGGCGACAGCGGCACGTAGTTGGCCGCGTTCTTGTCGAGACCTTGCTGGTATGCGTTTTGCGACATCCTTTTCCTCTCCCGTTCGTTCGAAAACAGACTGGTCGGGCCGGCGTCCCGCGCGGGGTTCGGTCCATACCGTATAGTATGGAGGATGGCGTCGATCTTGTCTGCAGTTCCCCTGTGCGCAAGGCCTGCGAAGGCAGGGTGAAGCGCTCAGGCGGGCTGCACCCAGATGTGGCGCGACACCGCGTGCTCGATCGCGAGCTCGACGTGCTCGCACAATAGCACCGTCATCGGCTGCTGTTGCAGCACCTTCACCGCGTGCGCGGCGGACAGCCCGTAGGCATGGAGCTGCTCGCGCTGCAGTGGGTCGATCTCGTCGCCGAAGTCGTCGATCCGCACCATGCGCCCGACCGGGGTGCCGATCAGGCGGATGCGCTCGTGGGGTTGCGGGATGGGCTTGGAGTGGGTGGCGTTCATGGCGCGGACTCCTCAGAAGATCAGGCGCAGGCCGTGGTTGAGCAGGCCGCCGATCAGGAAGGCGGTGGGGATGATCATCGCCAGCATCAGTGCGGCGACCTTCATGCCCTGCTCCTTGATGATCATCATCAGGCTGGCGATGCAGGGCACGAAGAGCGTGATCGTGACCATGCCGACCACGGCCTGGATCATCGACAGCTCGCTCTGCAGCGCGAACAGGCCGCTGGCGCCGAAGTCGCGGCGCAGGAAGCCCATCACGAAGGCGGCGCTCGCCTCCGGCGGCAGGCCGAGCCAGCCCACCACCAGCGGCTCGCCCGCCTCGATGATCCACGGCAAGGCGCCGCTGCGGTCGAGGCCGAACATGATCAGGGTGCCGATCAGGAACAGCGGGATGACCTCGATCAGGTACCACTTCAGCCGCCCGCCGGTCTTCTTGAGCACGTTGCCCAGTACAGGCATGCGCATCGGCGGCAACTCGGTGACGAGCGGCACGCGCCGGCCGGGCACGACCTTGCTCGCCAGCCAGCCGGTGAACAGCAGCACGCCGACGATCGCCAGCACCCAGATCACCGTAGCACCGAACGAGATGCCGCCGAGCAGGCCGAGCACCACGCCGAGCTGCGCCGAGCACGGAATCGCCAGCGCCATCAGGTAGATCGTGATCAGGCGCTCGCGCGGGGTGTGCAGGATGCGGGTGGTGAGCGTGGCCATGGTCACGCAGCCCAGCCCGAGCACCATCGGCAGCACCGCGCGGCCGTTGAGGCCGATGGCGGCGAACATGCGGTTGGCGATCACCGACAGGCGGGAGAAGTAGCCGGAGTCTTCCAGCACGCCGAAGGCGAGGAAGAAGGTGGTGACGATGGGCAGGATCAGCGCCAGCGCGTAGGTCATGCCCATGGTCCACAGGCCGTATTCGCCGACGATGAGGTCGGCCAGCCAGGGCGTGGAGACGTGGCGGGTGACGAAGTCGGTGACCGCCGGGTTGAGCACCTCGCCGAAGAAGTCTTCTTCGAGCAGCCCGACCAGGGTGCTGGCGCCGAAGTCGCCCACGAAGAGATACACCAGATAGAGCACGCCGAGCAGCATCGGCCAGCCCCACAGCCGGTGCACCGCGACGCGGCCGAGCAGCATCGACAGCGTACGGTCCTTGCCGGCGGCCTGGCGGGTGACGGTGCGCGCGAGCGCCTCGGCCGCGCCGCCGCGCTCGCGCGCGAGGCGGGCCGGCAGCGAGTCGCGGCCGATGGTGGCGGTGAGCTCGGCGAGCACGCTGCGCACGGGGCCGCTGCCGGGCTGCGTGGCGAGCCAGGCGTCGACCTCCGGGTCGCGTCCGATGGCGAGCACCGCCAGGCCGCGCGCAGCCAGCCGCGGGTGCGGGCAATGGGTGGAGATCAGCTCTTCCACACGGGCGATGTCGCGCTCGAGCACCGCGTCGTAGCGCAGCAGCGGCGCCGGTACGGCCGCCCTGCCGATCGCTTCGGTCAGCGCCGCGACGCCCTCGCCGCCGGTCGCCACCGTCGCCACCACCGGCACGCCGAGCGCTTCCGCGAGGGCCTCGGCATCCACCGTGACCCCGCGCGCCTTGGCCTCGTCGGTCATGTTGAGCGCCATCACCATGGGCACGCCGAGTTCGGCCAGCAGCGCGGTGAGGTTGAGTGTGCGGCGCAGGTTCTTGGCGTCGCCGACCTGGATCAGCGTGCGCATGTCCTCATGGAGCAGCGCGCGCATGGTGGCGCGCTCGTCGTCGCTGCGCGAGGGCAGGGCGAGCACGCCCGGGGTGTCGAGCAGCGAGGCCTCGCGGTCGAAGCGCGGCGTCGCACGCGAGACCTCGACCGTGGTTCCGGGGTAGTTGGACACCGTGACGTAGGTGCCGGTGAGGCGGTGGAACAGCACCGACTTGCCGACGTTGGGGTGGCCGACGAGGGCCAGGGTGCGCAGCACGGCGGCGGTGGCGGGGGCGGGCGAAGTGGCGCAGTCCATGAACGCGGGTGTCCGGAGGGCGGGGTAAGCCTAGAACGGTAATGGGTCGCATTATGACTTTTACTGATCTAGCTCAAATGTCCTGCGAAGGGCGCGCATTTCATGGCCTCGGTGCGCTTGACAGGCGCCGGGATTTTAACGAAATTGCGAATCATTCGCAAAACGAAGAGGACTTGCTCGTGCTTTCTGCTCGCTCGAGCGGGCAGGGCCTCTTCACCGGACCGACTGAAGGAGAACGACTTGTCCCGTTACACCGGCCCCCGCCTGAAAGTGATGCGCGCCCTCGGCACCGAGTTGCCGGGCCTCTCGCGCAAGCCGCTGGGCGAGCGCAACTATCCGCCCGGGCAGCACGGCCAGCGCCCGAAGCGCAAGTCCGGCTTCGGCGTGCAGCTGATCGAGAAGCAGAAGCTGCGCTTCAACTACGGTCTCGGCGAGAAGCAGATCCAGCGCCTGTTCCGCGAGGCCAAGCGCGACCGCGGACCGACCGGCGACAAGTTGCTGGAGCTGCTCGAACGCCGCCTCGACAACTTCGTGTTCCGCGCCGGCTTTGCGCCGACTGCGGTGGCGGCGCGCCAGCTCGTGCGCCACAAGCACGTGCTGCTCAACGGGCGGGCGGTGAACATCCCCTCCATCCGCATCCGCCCGGGCGATCGCATCCAGGTCACCGAGCGCGCGCGCAGCATCCCGGTGGTGGTGGAGTCGCTCGCCGAGCCGGCGCTTGCCCGCCCCGAATGGCTTGTCTTCGACGAGGCGGCTCTGGCGGCGACGGTTACGCGGACTCCTGCGCCCGACGAGGTCCCGTTCCCGGTCGACGTCCAGCAGGTCGTCGAGTACTACGCGGTGCGGTTGTGAGCGCGCAGGCGTCGGCCAACTGGCGCAGCGGCGCGGCGACCGAGGGGCCCGAGTACGACACCGATCCCGAGCTCGCGCTGGCGGCCGTGCTGCAGTTGCTGTCGCGCTTTCCGGCACGGCGATCGCCGGCCCTGGCGCAGGCGATCGCCAGTCATTTTCGCGTGATCGGCAGCGATCCCCGCCTCTCCGCGTGCTTGCGCGACTGCGCCGCCCGGCTCGTCCGAGACTGGGAGGCCTATGCGGTGCTCGGCGAGGCCGGTGACCTCAGTCAGGATTCGCGCGTGCTGCACTGAACGGCGCGCTTCGGCGCGGTCCATCTTTTCGTTTTACGAGGAGAAGCTCATGAGCAAGAAATGCTGCAAGAAGGACAAGCCCTGCAAGGGATGTCCGCGGCGCGCGAAGTAGCCCGCAATCGCTGCGGATGTTGACGATTATCAAACGAGAACGATTGTCGTTGTTGCTAACATTTGCAAACTGCACCACAGAAGCCCGATGACGGAAATCATCCATTGCACCAGGGCTGCTGCCGGACACAAGGAGAGCCCCCAATGAAGCGTCTGATCCTCGCCGCCACGCTGGCCCTCGCCCCGCTTGCCTCGCCCGCGTGGGCCTCGGGTGCGGGCGAGCGCAGCGCCCACTTCGAGGGCAAGCCGTCCGCAACCCTGGCGCAGGCGGTGGCCAACTTCAGCGAGTACAACCTCAAGCTGAACGCCATTCTCGATGGCAAGGTCACCGACGCCGACATGGCCGAGGTGCACCAACTCACCTACACGCTCGAGAACGCGCTCAAGAAGATCAACGAGGAGATGAGCGCGCTCGCCGGCACGCTCGAAGAGGTGCACCTCGCTTCAGAGAAGCTGGATCGTGACGCGGTGCTCAAGCATGGCCGCGCCTACCTTTCGGTCTCCGGCCAGGTCGTCAGGTAAGAAGTCCGCCGGGCGCATGCCCGGTGGAGCGAGGCGCGAGCGTCGGCTGTTCCGGTCGCGTCGATGGCGCCGGTTCCGGCCGGCGACCGTCCCGTAGCGCCGGTCGTCCGGGTTCCTCATCCTTTTCGGGCTGCTCCAGCGGGCGGCCCTTCTTTGTCCACCTCTCCCTGTAAAGGAATCGTCATGTCTCATCGCAAGTCCGGGCTGCGCCCGATCGTGCTGGCTTCGCTGTTCGCCTTCTGCTCCGCCCCGGCTTTCGCCGAGCGGCCGATGGCGGTCGATGATGCCGGCACGCTCGAGCGCGGCGGTGCCAAGCTCGAGTTCGGCTGGAGCCGCGACGATGCCGTGCGCGGTTACGAGGGCGCGGCCGGTTTTGGTCCGATCGACGATGTCGAGGTGGAGGTGGGCTTCGGGCGCGCGAAGGATCGCGACGCCGACCCCGACGCGAAGATCCGCGCCGTCGGTGCGGCGGTCAAATGGGTGCCGCTGCAGTCCGAGACCGGGCTGTCCGCCGGGCTGAAGTACGAATATGGCCGCGAGCGCGTCAGCGGCGAGGGTTCTTCGCGTGTCGACGCGCTCGCCGGCCTGGCAACGTGGGCATTCGAGCAGGGGCCGCGGGTGCATGTGAACCTCGGCCGCGAGTGGGCACGCGACGACGAAGACCTGAACTTCTGGGGTGTCGGCCTCGACGTGCCGCTCACCGAGCGACTCGACTTCGTGGTCGAGACCTTCGGTGCGGAACATGCCGGCCCGGATCGCCAGGTCGGCCTGCGCTACACGATCGCCGACGGTGTGAAGATCTCCGGTGCGGTCGGCCGCGGCAACGATCGCAACATCGCCAACGTCGGGGTGGCCTGGGAGTTCTGAGCGAGCGGCGCGCTCGACGAGGGGAAAGTTCGATGGTTTCGTTCAAGGAGTTGCGCGGCTTCCTGCGCGACGTGCGCATCGCCCACCACATCCGCGGGCGGATCCGGCTCAAGCTCGACGGTCGAGGCGGCGCGATCGACTTGCCCAAGGTCGAGGCAGGCGCCTTTCAATCCCTGCTCGACCGCACGCCGGGCGTGCGCTCGGTGCAGGTGAACCTGCTCGCGCGCTCGTGCACCGTCCATTACGACCCCGAGGTGATCCCCGAGCACGCGTGGGGGGATTTTCTCGCTGGTGCAGCCTCCGAGGCTGCGGCCGTCCTCGAGCGCATCCTGCACGACAGCTACCGGGAGATCGGCAATGCAGAACTACGATGAGTTCATCCTGCGCGCGCAACGCATCGACCCGCGCGCGCCTTATCCGGTGGTGCACCAGGCGGTGCGGATCGCGCTGTACGACGAGTACGCCGCGCGCAGCTTCTATGCGCGCGTGGCCGAAGCCTTCGGCGCACGTCCTCCCTTCGCCAACATCGTCCGTTCCGAGGAACAACACATCGCGGTCTTGCTCGGGCTGTGCGAGCGCTTCGGCATCCCGCGCCCGCTCGATCCCTTCCCGCAGGAAACCACCGTCGCACCGACCTGGCTAGCCAATTGCCAGCGTGCGGTCAATGGCGAAATCGCCAACGTCCGCTTGTACGCGTACCTGCTGACCCAGGTGGCGGAGCCGGAAATCCGTCAGGTGTTCCAGCGCCTGCAGGCGGCCTCGCTGCAGAACCACCTGCCCGCATTCCGTCAGGCCGCCGCCGCTGCGCAGGCGCAGGAGAACTACCACGCTGCCCACGGCATCCCGCCGCAGCAGGCCTACGTGAGGCATGGGCCGCTGTCCGACTTTCTCGAGACGGCCTTCTCGCAACTCGGGCCCTACGCCGGGCCGCTCGGCCTCTTCAGTCCGCTTCTGCGCCGTGCTCACCCCGCCATGCTGGCCGGCATGGTCACAGGGGGCGCAGGAGTCTATCTGTTGAAAGACAGGATCGGCCGTCATCGCAAGGAGAACTGACATGTTCCCGCTCTTTCCCTTCGTCGCAGGGGTGCTGACCGGCGCCGTCGCCCTCCGCCTCATCAAGACCGACAAGACCAAGGCCGGGCTGGACAAGGCGCAGGACAAGCTGCGTGACGCCACGGTGTCCAGCCTGGAGGCCATCGAACACGCTTCGGCCCGCGCCCGCAAGCGCCTGACCGCTGCCGAGGCGGACGAAGATGGCGAGTCGATGCCAGCGGAGGCCGCCGAGCCATCCGCACCCGCGGCGCGCAAGCGTGCGCCGCGTGCCGCCAAGGCCGCGCCCAAGGTGGACGCTGCCGCAGGCAAGGAGGACGCCGAGTCATGAGAACCCCGATCCTGCCCCATCTGCCCTCCGCGCCGCTTGTCACGGTGAGCCGCGCCGCGGGCGGCGGCTTCGTCCAGGGTTTCGTCGCCGCAGGCTGCGTGTCCGCTTTCCAGGATCACCCCGCGCCGGCGTGCGCAGTCGATCTGAAGCGGGTGCTGCGCCACGCCCTGCAGGGTGGCGCCGCGCTGGTCGCGACCGCGGCCGGTGCAGCCGGCGTGCTGCTGATCGAACGACTGCTGCGCGATTCCGCGAAAGCCGTACAGGAGAGGAAGGATGTCTAAGAAGCACAAGAAAGCCCATCGCCGTGGCGACCGCGGGATGCAGGGCGGGCAGGGCGCCGGCGGGCCGATGTACCAGGGCCAGTACGGGCAATATGGACAATACGGCATGGGCGGCATGGGCGCGGACCCGGCTGCCGGCCCGTACGCGGCGGAGACTGCGTTCGCTCAGGGAGCCGGCGCGGGCTACGGTCCGGGCGCCGGGGCCTGGCCGGGCGGCGTTCAGGCCGGTCTTCAGGCCGGCCTCGGCGCGGCCGGCCTCGATGGTGGCCTGTTGCAGGGCATGCCGGCCTTCCTGCGCACGCGCAACAGCGAGCAGTTCCTGCTCGGCGCCCTGATCGGCGCTGCCGCGGCCTGGGTGCTGAGCGACGAGGAACTGCGCGGCAAGATCGTCAAGTCGGCGATGAAGCTTTATGCCGGCGTCGCCGGCGGCTTCGAGGAGATGAAGGAGCAGATGGCCGACATCCGCGCCGAGGTCGAAGCGGAGCAGCACGGAGACGCATGATGAGCGGCGGCTGGGTGTCCGCGCTGGAGCCGGTTCATGCGACGCGTGGTCGCGTGCGCTGGCGCTACGCCTGCCGCCCGGGGGCGCCGGCCGACCCACATGCGCTGGAGCGCGCGGTGGCGACGGTGGCCGGTGTGCGCAAGGCGCGGACCAATGCTGCCGCACGCGCGCTGGTGGTCGAGTTCGACGCCGCACAAACCTCCGCGGAGCGCATCGCCCTCGACATCCTGCGCATGGTGCCCGCGCAAGCCCGCAAGGCGGGGGCACGCAACGGCGAGCCCAGCGTCGCGCCGGTCGCGCTGAGCGCGGCGACGCTGCTGGCGACGCGCTCGCTGCAGCCCGGCCTGCAGGCGCCGGTGGCCTTCGGCACGGCGATCCCGCTGCTCGGCGAGGCGGTGGACGACTTCCTCGAGAAAGGCGTCACCTCGCATGTCCTCGAGGCGATGGCGGTGGCGATCTCGATCGGGCGGCGCGATTACCTCGCCGCCAATACCACCTCGTTTTTGCTCGCGCTCGGCGAGTACCTGGAGTCCTCGATCGAGCGCCGCTCCGACGACCTGCTCAAGCACCTGCTCAAGCCCGCGGTCGACGAGATCTGGGTGGAGCGCGACGGTGCCGAGATCCAGATCGAGGCTGCGGAGGTCCGCGTCGGCGACACGGTGATCGCCGCCACCGGTTCCGTGATCGCGGTCGACGGAACGGTGCTGGGTGGCGAGGCCATGGTCAACGAGGCCACCATGACCGGCGAGAGCGTGCCGGTGGCGCGCCGGCGTGGCGACGCGGTGCTGTCCGGCACGCTGGTCCAGGAAGGCCGGCTACGCATCTATGCCGAGAAGGTCGGCGCGCAGGCCGCGGCAGCCCGCATCGCGGATTTCGTCGAGCAGTCGCTCGCGGTCAAGAGCACGACCCAGCTCGAGGCCTCGCGCATGGCCGATCGCCTGGTGCCGATGGTGCTGGGCCTGGCGGGTGCGACCTGGCTGGTGTCGCGCGACTGGGAACGCGTCGCGGCGGTGCTGCAGGCGGACTACTCCTGCGCGCTCAAGCTGTCGACCCCGGTCGCCTTCAAGTCGGCGATGTACGCCGCCGGCAAGTCGGGCATGCTGGTCAAGGGCGCCAAGGCGCTCGAGCGCCTGGCCGAGGCCGACACCTTCGTATTCGACAAGACCGGCACCCTGAGCACCGGCAAGCTCGAGGTGACCGACTCGGTCGCCTTCAAGCCGGGCTATTCACCCGAGGACCTGATCAACCTGGCGGCCTCGGTGGAGGAGCATTACTTCCACCCGCTGGCGCTCGCGGTGGTCGAGGCTTCCCGGCGCCTGGACAGCCCGCGCCACTTCGACCACAAGGAGGTCGAGTTCATCGTCGCCCATGGTGTGGCCAGCGTCATCGACGGCCGCCGCATCGTGGTCGGTTCGCGCCACTTCGTCGAGGACGACGAGGGCATTCCCGTGGCTGGGCATCGCGAGGTCATCGACCGGCTCCACCTCGAGGGCAAGACGCTGCTCTACATCGGCTTCGGTGGCGAGCTGCTCGGCGTGCTGGCGCTGCGCGACGGCCTGCGCGCCAACAGCGCGGCGACCATCCGCCGCCTGCGCCGACTCGGCGTGAAGCGCGTGCTGATGCTGACCGGAGACCATCCCGAGCGGGCACGCACGATGGCCGAGGAACTCGGCCTCGACGACTTCCACGCCGGCCTGCTGCCGCAGGACAAGGCGGACATCCTGCAGCGCCTGGCGGCGCAAGGTGCGCGCATCGCCTTCGTCGGCGACGGCGTCAATGATGCACCGGCGCTCAGCGGCGCCCACGTCGGCATCTCGATGCACAACGGCGCCGATGTCGCGCGGCTGGCGTCGGACCTTGCGCTGCTCGAGGACGACATCGCCCGCGTCGCCGACGCCAAGGCGCTGGCGCTCGCCACGCGCCACCTGATCGACAGCAATTTCAAGCTCACGGTGGGGCTCAACACCACGATCCTGTCGGCCGCCGCGTTCGGCCTGCTGACCCCGATCGCGGCCTCCGCCCTGCACAACGGTACGACGATCGCGATCCTGCTGCGCGCGCTCGCCGGCGCCGGCCTGCCGCGCGATCGACGCACGGGGCCGGCGGCCACCCGACGCGGCACGGTGTCCGCATGAACAGCCCGAACCGTTCCGATGCCTTTCCGCTGGCGATGGCTGCCGAGGGCGAAGCCGTCCGCGTCGTTGCGATCCTTGGCGGGTCGGGCATGGCGCTGCGCGTCGCCGAGCTCGGCCTGAACGTCGGCAGCGAGCTCGTGGTGCGCCAGCGCCAGGGTGGCGGCTTGGTGGTCGGGCGCGGCGAGACGCGCTTCGCGCTCGGCGGCGGCATGGCGCACAAGATCCTCGTGGCGCGGCTGCAGGGCTGAGCCGCGACGCTTTCGAACCGTGCCGGGCCGCTTGGCCCGGCATTCACGTCAGTTGGAGTAGGTCGGATGATGCTCAAGCAACTCGCGGTCGGTGACCGCGCGAAGGTCAGCGGCTTTGCCGAGGCGGGCGGTCCTTACCGTCGCAAGCTCCTGTCCATGGGGCTCACGCCGGGGGCCGAACTGGAGGTCGTGCGCGTGGCGCCGATGGGCGACCCGGTGGAGATCCGCGTGCGCGGCTTCGCGCTCACCCTGCGCAAGGGCGAAGCCGATGCCCTGAACGTCGACAAGCTGTGATGAAGATCCCTGCAATGAAGAACGAACACCTCATCGCCCTGGTGGGCAACCCGAACTGCGGCAAGACCACCCTGTTCAACGCCCTCACCGGCTCGCGCCAGCGCGTGGGCAACTGGCCCGGCGTCACGGTCGAGAAGAAGAGCGGCGAATACCGTCACGACGGCCTGCGCTTCGAGGTCGTAGATCTGCCCGGCACCTACTCGCTGGACGTCGTCGACCGCGAGGTCTCGCTCGACGAGAGCGTCGCGCGCGACTACGTCCATGGCAACGAGGCCGAGCTCGTCGTCAATATCGTCGATGCGGCCAACCTCGAGCGCAACCTGTACCTCACCACCCAGCTCGTCGAGATGCGGGTGCCGCTGCTGGTGGTGCTCAACATGGTCGACGTGGCCCAGGACAAGGGGCTCGCGATCGACGTCGAGGCGCTGGCGCACAGGCTCGGTTGCCCGGTGGTCCCGGTGGTGGCGTCCGAGGGGCGCGGCGTCGATGCGCTCAAGGCGGCAATCCTCGCCGCGGTGAAGGTGCGCAAGCCGGCCAGTGCCCGCGTGGACTACCAGGCGGCGCTCGAGCAGGCGGTCGCCGCGCTTGTGCCGCGGCTCGAGTCGGCCGCGCAGGCGGCGGGGACGTCGGCCCGCTGGCTGGCCGTGCGCCTGCTCGAGGGCGACGACCTCGCGCTAGGCGCCGCGGGCACCGACACCGCGGCCGAGGCGAAGCGGCTCGCGGGCGAGCTCGGCGACGACATCGACATCATGGTGGCGGACGCGCGCTACGGGCTTGCCAACCGCGTCGCCTCGGCCGCGGTCACGGTGAGCGGCCGCGCCGGTCGCGACCTCACCGACCGCATCGACCGTGTCGTGCTCAACCGGGCACTGGGCGTGCCGATCTTCCTGCTGATGATGTATCTGATGTTTCTGTTCACCATCAGCATCGGCGGCGCCTTCATCGACTTCTTCGACCAGTTCGCCGGGGCGCTGCTGGTCGATGGCGTGGCCGCGGTGCTCACCGGCCTCGGTTCGCCCGAGTGGCTGACGGTGCTGCTGGCGCAGGGCATCGGCGGCGGCATCCAGGTCGTCGCCACCTTCATCCCGGTGGTCGGCTTCCTGTTCCTGTTCCTGTCGGTGCTGGAGGACTCGGGCTACATGGCGCGCGCGGCCTTCGTCATGGACCGTTTCATGCGTTGGGTGGGCCTGCCCGGCAAGTCCTTCGTGCCGCTGATCGTCGGTTTCGGCTGCAATGTGCCGGCGATCATGGCGACACGAACGCTCGAGCATCGTCGCGACCGCCTGATGACGATCGCGATGGCGCCCTTCATGTCCTGCGGCGCGCGTCTGCCAGTGTATGTGCTGTTTGCTGCCGCCTTCTTCCCGTCCGGGGCGCAGAACGTGGTGTTCGGGCTCTATCTGATCGGCATCGCGGTGGCGGTGATGACCGGCCTGGTGCTGCGCAACACCCTGCTCAAGGGCGAGCCGACCCCCTTCATCATGGAGCTGCCGCCCTACCACCTGCCCACGGTGCGGGGCGTGCTGCGCCATGCGTCGGAGCGCCTGATGGCCTTCATCGTGCGCGCCGGCCGGGTGATCGTGCCGATGGTGCTGGTGCTCAATGTGCTCAACTCGGTCGGCACCGACGGTAGCTACGGCAACGAGGACAGCGAGTCCTCGGTGCTCGCCGAGATCGGCCGCAGCATCACCCCGGCGTTCGCACCGATGGGCCTGACCGAGGAGAACTGGCCGGCCGCGGTCGGGATCTTCACCGGCGTGCTCGCCAAGGAGGCGGTGGTCGGCACGCTGGATGCCGCCTACACCGCGCTTGCGGCCGAGGACGCCGGCGAGGCGGGCGCCGAGGAGGTCGCCTTCAGCCTTGCCGACAGCCTTGTCGCGGCCTTCGCCACCATCCCGGTGAACCTTGCCGATGCGCTCGGCGCGTGGGCGGACCCGATCGGGCTGGACGTCGGTGACCTCAGCGACCAGGCCGCGGTGGCCGAGGAGCAGGAAGTCTCGACCGGCACCTTCGGCGCCATGGCGGCGCGCTTCGACGGGGCGGCCGGCGCCTTCGCCTACCTGCTTTTCATCCTGCTCTACGCGCCATGCACCGCGGCGATCGCGGCGATCTACCAGGAGTCGGGTGCGCGCTGGGCCGCCTTCGTCACCGCATGGACCACCGGCCTGGGCTGGGGCGTGGCTACCGTGTATTACCAGGCCGCGACATGGGCACAGCATCCGAGCTCGTCCTTCGGCTGGATCGCGGCGGTGGGCGCGTGCCTGTTGCTTGCACTGTGGGCGCTGCGACGCTATGGCGCGCGCGAGGCGGACGGCCGCCTGCCGCTGCCGCAGCAGGCCTGAGGCGGCGGCGATGATCCTGTCCCGCCTGAGCGACTACCTGCGCGAGCGCCGCCGCGCCAACCTGGCCGACATGGCGATCGGCCTCGACAGCTCGGTCTCGGCGCTCGAGCCCATGCTCGCCACGCTCGAACGCAAGGGCCGTGTGCGGCGCGTCCCCGCAGCCGCGGGCTGCGGCACGAGCTGCTGCAAGTGCGACCCGGCGAGCACCGTCGTCTTCGAGTGGGCCGGCGACGCGCCGGCCTCCTGAGGCCGGAGGCCTTCGGCTCGTGCCCGGCACCCGCACGCTGCTGGTGATCGGCATCCATCGCGAGGAGCTCGCCTTCGGTCGCGATGTGGTGCAAGGGCTGGAGGTCGAGGATCTCGACGTGCTGGAGATTCCAGAGGGGCTATCGGGGCGCCGGCCCCTGCCTGATGAGACCTTCCGCTACGGCGCGCTGCACCGGGCGCTCTACCTGCAGCTGCTGCCCTATGTCGGAGGGACGCACCGCCTGCTGATCGACCTGCATTCGGGCCTCGACCAGCAGGGACCGAGCGCCGACCTGCTGTGTGCGGATACGGCGTTGCGTGCGCGCCTGCGTCGCGCACTGGATGCGGAAGGCTGTAAGGAGCGGCCTGACGCCTCGGTGCGGATCGTGCCGCTGGGTCAGGCGGGCGTGGTGCAGGCGCGTACGGTGATCCCCGAGGCGATCTGGAACAACCCCGCGTTCGCCTATCTGGGAATGGAGCTTTATCTTCCGGTCACGGTCGAGGGGCGCGCAAGCGGGGCGATTCTCGCCCGACGGCTGGTCCGCCTTGTGACGGGGTGCATGCAGGAGCGGGGCGACGAGCCGTAGGGCTATCGTCCACGCGCGTGAATCAGCGCAGCAAGGCCTTGCGATGCAGCCCGAGGTGCACCCCGAGACAGGCGACGAAGACGCCGCCGGTGACTGCATGCCAGCGCTTGTTGCCGGTCGCCGCCAGCGCCAGCGATGCGCCCAGGCTGCCGAGCATGCCGATCTTGGCGGCGCGGTTGACACGGTTGTGGATCGAGCGCCTTGCCTTTCGCGGGGCGGCGAGTGCCGCATCCAAGGCCTGTTCGATCCGTTGCTCAAGCTTGGCGGGGCTTACCTCGCCGTGGTCAAAAAAAACCACGATACTTCCCGCGACAAGATTAGGGCGCAGTTCTCGAACACCCTCGAGTGGCGCAAGTTCCTTATGTACGCGGGAGAGGCAGTCCCGTCCGCGCAGCGCAGGATCCTTTACGCGGATGCGACCCGGGGAAGATGAGGCGATTCTGGTCATGGGCAGGTTCCTCAACGGGTTGCTTCGGTTGCGGTCGAATCGAGGCCGAAGAGTGGAGAGTTTGACACCAATCCCTGGTCGACCTGCCGATGGTTGCTTCCCGCAGAGCCCCCAGGGGAGTCCGAGGGTGAAAGATCATGCTTTGACCACCGTCCAGTGGTTGTCTGGTGCGATCTCCACCGGCCAGCGCAGCAATACCGGGTCACGTTGCGGGTGCCAGAAGCCGAGGCCACGCGGCGAGCCGATCAGGCTGGCATGAGTGCCGTCGAGTGCGACCTCGGCGAGTGCGCCTGCCTTGTTGAGTTCGGCGATGACCTCCAGGCGCTCGGGCGCCGCCGGATGCCAGCGCGTCACCCGGTTACTGCGTTCGGCGGATAGGTAGAAACCTCCGTCCATGCCGATGGCGATGTCGCCGCAGTAACCTGCGCCGACGGTCTCGCGACTGGGGATCTGCAGCGTCTCTCCGTTCCACACCGCCAGGATGGGCGCTGCGGCGCGCTCGGCCGCGTCGTCGTGCTCGGCCTGCAGCGCCACGCCGACCAGCGTGCGCCCGCCCGCGACCGGCACCGCGCCGAGCGCAAGATGGCGCACACTCAGGCGCTTGTCCTTCAGCCACCACTGGCCGAGGCGTTCGCCACTCTGCGGATCGAGTCGCACCAGCGAGGAGTCCATGCGGTCGAGGTCGCGCTTGCGGTCACCGGCTGCGCGCAGGATGCCGCCGTTGGCCACCACCAGCTTGCCCTCGGCGTCGAACAGCAGCTCGTGCGGCTCGATGCCGCGGGTGGGGAACTCCGCTTCCTTGCGCAGACTGTCGCGCCGGCGCACGGCGATCCAGCCTTGGGTGGAGCCGGTCTCGGATTCGGTGGTGTACAGCCACTCGCCCGCGGGGTCGAAGACCGCGTGACCGTTGAGAGTGCGCCCGCTCTTCTCGTCCTCGAGCACCTGGCGGGCGAGGACTTCGCCGTCGGCGGCGCAGCGCATCAGCCAGGGGCCGGGGCGGTTGGCGCAAACCAGGAAGCCGCCATCGCGGTCGGGCAGCAGGCCGTGGACGCGATCCGGGACGGCGATGGCGGTCTCGATGCGGGCGACGCCTTGCTGCCAGTCGGGCACCAGGATACCGACGTAGTCGGTGGTGCCTTCGGCCTTTGCGCCGCGCGCGGCGCCGTCGCGGCCGAGGTCATGAAGGCTGCGCCACGCGGCGATCAGGCGGATTTCGGGAAACTCACCGGGTGTGGTCGCGGCGAGCAGGTGGCGTGGCAGCAGGGCGAGCGAGAGGCCGCCGCCCAGCGTGCGCAGGAAGTCGCGTTTGTTCATCGGGGTGTTCCAGTGGAAACGACGGACCCCGCTGGGGCCCGTCGATCGATGCGCTCGGATCAGAACTTGTATTCGCCGGTCAGGATGATCGCGCGGCCGGTGCCGGGGATGGCGAAGCCGCCCTGGTCATACACGGCGTCGTAGTACACACGGTCGAAGATGTTCTTGACGTTCAGGCGCGCGGCCCAGCTCTTCTGCTCATACGCGAGCATCGCATCCCAGCGCGCGTAGCCGGGCGCGGCGTTGGGCGTGAACTTGCCGTCGATGAAGTTGCTGTTCGCGTTGGCGGCCGTGGGCACGTAGGCGTAGCGATCGCTCTTGGCTTCGACGCCGCCGCCGATCTTCCAGCCGCCGCCGAGCGCATAGGTTGACCACAGGTTGAAGGTCAGCTTGGGCGTGTTGCGCGGGCGCTGACCCTCGAGGCGCGGGTCCGCGCCGGGTGCGGCCTCGAGGATCTCCGCGTCCATCACCGAGAAGCCGCTGAACACCTCCCAGTTCGGCGTCACGCGGCCGGCGACCTCCAGTTCCAGGCCGTCGGTGCGGCGCTTCCTGGTCAGGATCGCGGCGCTCGACTCGAGGTCGGTATTGCGCTCCCACTCCTTGTCGGCACGGTACAGTGCTGCACGCAGGGCGAGATCGCCTTCCATCAGCATCCACTTGGCGCCGAGCTCGGTGACCTTGCTACGCTCGGCCGGGAAGCTTCCGCCGGAGAGCTGGTAGAGGTCGGCGGTCGGGCTGAACGAGTCGCTGTAGCTGATGTAGTAGTGGGTGTACTCGGTCGGATGCCAGGACAGGCCGGTGCGCAGGCTGGTCTCGCTGAAGTCGAGCTGCGGCGAGTTCAGGCTGGAGTATTCGGCGTCGAGCGAGTCGTGGCGTGCCCCCAGGGTCAGCTTCCAGTCCGGGATGAACTCGATGGTGTCCTGGGCGTAGAAGGCCAGGGTGTCGCCCTCGTAGGTGATCGCCGGCGCGGAGGTGAAGGCGCCCGGACGATAGAAGCGACCCGCGCCCGGGTCCAGGTCCTGCAGGCTGCGGCGGCTGGAGTCTTCCTTCAGGTACTCGACGCCGGCGAGCAGCTCGTGCTTCATGCCGAACAGGTCGGCACGTGCGGTGAGGTCGGATTGCAGGGTCAGGTTCTCGGTTTCGGTCTGGCGCACCTTGGGGCTACCGGTGCTGCCGTCGAAGCTCGGTGCTGCGGTCCGGTTGGGCGCCTGCGCCCAGTACACGCGCTCGTAGCTCGCGTGGCGCAACTGGGTGCGGATTTCGGCCTGCGAGGACAGCTTATGCTGGTGCACCAGCGAGGTCATCGAGGTGTCGCTGTCGTCGAAGGTGTTGTTGGTGCCCCAGAAGGTGTCGGCGGAGAAGTCCTTCGTCGGGCGCTTGGTGGCTGGATCGAAGGAGATGCCGTAATCGGGGTTGTCGCGCGTCTTCAGGTAGTAATGATTGAAGGTGAATTCGTTGTCCGTAAACAGGCCGGTGACCAGGCTGAGGCCGACGCCCTCGCGATGGATTTCGGGTTCGGCCCCGTCCGCGGGGTTGCTGCGCCAGCTGCCCTCGTCGCGCTTCATCACGTTCAGTCGCACCGCGGTGCTGTCGCCCAGTTCCTTGTTGAAGTCGCCGGTCACTTCGCGGTAATCGTCGATGCCGACGCTGCCGGTGATCCTGCCGCGGTTGCCGAGCAGCGGCGTCTTGGTGACCTGGTTGATTACGCCGCCAGCCTGGCCGCGTCCGAACAGCATGGCGGCCGAGCCACGCAGTACGTCGATCTGCTCGAGGTTGAAGGTCTCGCGGTTGTACTGTGCGGTGTCGCGGATGCCGTCGAGATACATGTCTCCGAAGGTGTAGAAGCCGCGCAGGTTCATGTTGTCGCCCGAGCGGCCGCCTTCCGCAGCGTTGAACGATAGGCCGGAGACGTTGCGCAGTGCTTCCTTCAGACTGCCGACCTGCTGCTCCTCCATCAACGTGTTGGTGACTGTGGTGACCGCCTGCGGGATATCGTGCGGGTCCTGCAGGACCTTGCCGACGCGCGTCGCAGTGGCACGGTGGCCGTCCTGCGGAGCAGCGTCTTCGGCAGCGTTGACGGTGACCGTCGGCAGTGTCTTGGCCGAGGAGGGAGTGGCTTGTGCCTGCGCGCCTGCCGACAGGACGGCGAGCATGATCGCGCTCAGGGGCAGCAGGGGGCGAGTGGGGGCGTGCGCGGGCCGCGCCGCGCCGGAACGAACGGCAGCTTTCATCGTGACTCTCTAGGGTGTTGGATCGGGAAGTCGGTGCTGGCTGGCTTCCCGATCGACGGAGTGACGATGACCGTTTCAGGTGGCTGGCTGGGCGAGACGTTGCGAATTATGGTAAAAACGCGAATCGTTCGCAACAAGTTTTAACGAGTCCAGAAGATTTCCGGCCTGCGGTCGCGACGTTTTCGCTACTACGAGCGCCTCGCGGTGGCGCTGGCGGCTGCGGCTCAGTCGGCCGGCCGCCCCGCACCCCACCCGCCCCCGAGCGCCTTGTACAGATTCACCGCATCGCCGAGCCGTGCGAGGCGCAACTGCGCGAGCTGGTCCTGCGCCGAGAACAGGGTGCGCTGGGCGTCGAGCACGGTGAGCAGGCCGTCGGCGCCTTCGCGGTAGCGCAGCTCCGCCAGGCGCAGGCTGCGCCTGGCTTCGGCGAGGATCTCGCGCTGGGCGGCCTCCTGGTTGGCGTCGCGGAGGCCGTCGGCGAGGGCGTCCTCGACCTCTTTGAGGGCGACGAGGATGGCGCGGCGGTGGGCCTCCAGCAACTCGCGCTGGCGCGAGCGCTGCACCTCGACCTCGGCGCGCAGGCGGCCGCCGTCGAAGATCTTCTGCACCACGCTGGCCGACAGCGACAGCGTGCGCGTGGTGTCGGCGAGCGAGAGCAGGGCGGCGCTGCCGACGCCCGCGCCCGCCGCGAGGTCGATGCCGGGCAGCAGCGCGGCGCGCGCCGCGGCGACGTTGGCCGCCGCCGCGGCGAGGCGGGCCTCGCTGGCAGCGAGGTCGGGGCGGCGCAGCAGCAGTTCGGAGGGCAGACCGGCGTCGATGCCCGGGACCTGCAAGGCCTCGAGGCGCTCGTCGCCCGCGATGCCGTCCTGCGGATTGCGCCCGAGCAGGATGGCGAGCGCGCTGCGGGTCTGGCGCAGCTGTACCTCCAGGGGCTCGATGGCCTTGCGCTGGTTGAGCACGGTGCTGCGCTGCTGGCTGAGCTCGAGCGCCGAGGCGGCGCCGTTGTCGTAGCGTGCCTGCACCACGCGCAGCACGCCCTCGGCGATGGCGAGGTTTTGGCGGGCGATCTCCACGCGCTCCTGCAGCGCGAGGCTCTGGAACCAGGTCGTGGCGACGCTCGCGCTCAGCGACAGGCGGGCGGCGTCGTAGTCGTGGCGGGTGGCGGCGAGGCTGGCGCGGCTGGCGTCCACGCCGGCGGCGATGCGGCCCCACAGGTCGAGCTCGTAGCTCGCGCCCAGGCTCAGGTCGGTGCTGCCGGACTCGTTGCCGCCCACGTTGCGCGTGGCGCTGCCGCCGCCCAGGTTCAGCGCCGGCAACAGCGACGCCCCCGCCTGGCGCAGCGCGAGCTCTGCCTGCACCACGCGCTCGGCCTGGATGCGCAGGTCCGGCGCGGCGGCCATCGCTTCGGCGACCAGGGCGTCGAGCCGGGCCGAGCCGAAGCCTTGCCACCAGGCTGCGTCGACCGCCGCGCCCTCCGCGGGGGCGGTCTCCGCCCATGCGTCCGGCAGGGGCTGGTCGGGTCGGGCGACGGGTTCGGTGATCGCGCAGCCGGCCGCGAGCAGGGCGGTCAGCAAGGGCAGCAGGCGGCTGCGCAGCAACGAGCCTGCCGAGATGCGGGCTTGCCCGCGACTACGGGGGCGTGAGGAGCGTCCCCCACGGGCGGAGCCGACCGTCTCCCCGCAGTCGCGGCCGTTCGTGATCGATTGGGTATGCATGTACAAGCCTATTCCGAAGCCAGCGCAACCACCGGGTCGAGCCGGGCGGCCTTGCGCGCGGGCAGGTAGCCGAACACCAGGCCGGTGAGGAAGGCGCAGCTGAAGGCGAGCACCACCGGCGTGAGCGAGTACTGCACCGCGGTGTCGAAGGCCTCGATGATGGCGGCGGCGCCGAGCCCGACGGCGACGCCGATCAGCCCGCCCACCGCCGACACCACCAGGGCCTCGATGAGGAACTGCTGCAGGATGTTGCGCGTGCGCGCGCCGGTGGCCATGCGGATGCCGATCTCGCGGGTGCGCTCGGTGACCGACACCAGCATGATGTTCATGACCCCGATGCCGCCCACCAGCAGCGAGATCGCCGCCACCGTGCCGAGCAGCACGGTGAGCGTGTTCTGTGTTTCCGACACGGTGTCGATCACCGAGGCCATGTTGCGGATCTGGAAGTCCTCCACGCCGTGGCGTGCAAGCAGCAGGCTCTGCACTGCGGCCTGGGTGTCGTCGATCTGGCCGACGTCCTCGACCGCCACCGTCACGTTGCGCAGGAAGCGCTGCCCGGTGATGCGCAGGCTGGCGGTGGTGAAGGGCATGAATACGATGTCGTCCTGGTCCTGCCCCCAAGGGGTGGCGCCCTTGGGGGTCATCACGCCCATGACCTGGAAGGGGATGTTGTTCACCAGGATGAACTCGCCCACCGCGTCGCGCCCCGGGAACAGCGCGCGCGCCACGGTCTGGCCGAGCACGGCGACGGTGGCGTAGCGCGCCTCGTCCTCGGCGCTGAAGAAGGTGCCGCTCGCCGGCGCCCAGTTGCGCGCGACGACGTAGTCGGCCGAGGTGCCGTTGACGCTGCTGCGGTGGTCGAGGTTGCCGGCGCGCAGCGTGATCGTTGCGCCCTGCTCGGGCACCGAGGCGAGCACGTTGGGCAGCTCGGCGATGGCCTGCACGTCCTCGATCACCAGCGTGGCGGGGGCGTCGCGCCCGCGTGTGTTGGGCGCGCCCGGACGCACGGTGAGCAGGTTGGTGCCCATCGCGCTGACCTGGTCGATCACCTTCTGCTTGGCGCCGTCGCCGATCGCCAGCATGGCGATCACCGAGGCCACGCCGATGACGATGCCGAGCAGGGTGAGGATGGTGCGGAAGAGGTTGGCGCGCAGCGCGCGCAGCGCGGTGCGGGTGGCCTCCACCACGTCGGACAGCGGCGAGGTGCGATCGACGTGAGGGGCGAAGTCCGGCTCCGGCACCTGCGGCGGGCGCGGCCCGGGGTCGGCGACGATGCGGCCGTCGCGGATCTCGATGATGCGCTGCGCCTGCTCGGCGACCTCGCGCTCGTGCGTGATCAGCACGATGGTGTGGCCGGCGGAGGAGAGCTCGGCGAGCAGCTTCATGACCTCGGCGCCGCTCCGGCTGTCGAGCGCGCCGGTGGGCTCGTCGGCGAAGATGATGCGACCGCCGTTCATCAGCGCGCGCGCGATCGACACGCGCTGTTGCTGGCCGCCGGAGAGCTGGCCGGGGCGGTGGTGGATGCGCTCGCCCAGGCCCAGGCGGGCGAGCAGCTCTTCGGCGCGGGCGTGGCGCTCCTCGCGCGGCATGCCGGAGTACACCGCCGGCACCTCGACGTTGTCGCGCGCGGTGGCGCCGCCGAGCAGGTTGTAGCTCTGGAACACGAAGCCGAAGGCCTCGCGGCGCAGGCGCGCGAGCGCGTCGCGGTCGAGCGCGGCGACGTCCTCGCCCATGAAGCGGTAGGTGCCGCCGCTGGGGCGATCGAGGCAGCCGAGGATGTTCATCAGCGTCGACTTGCCCGAGCCCGAGGCCCCCATGATGGCGACGAACTCGCCGGCGTGGATGGTCAGGTCGATGCCGTGCAGCACGCGGGTCTCGACCTCGCCATTGACGAAGCTGCGCGTGATGCCGCGGAGCTCGATGAGCGGGGCTGCAGTCGACGACGCCACGCGGGGGGCCGCCCGCGTCGCCGTGGCGGCCGCCGGCGGATCGGAGGAGGGGCGCGCGCCCTCGCCTGGAAGGCGTTCGACCTTCATAGCCGCGGGGTCATCTGCGGGCGGCCGGTGCCGTTGCCGACCACCAGGCCGGAGACCACGCGCTCGCCCTCGGCCAGCCCGGACAGCACCTGCGCCTGCACACGGTTGGAGACGCCGAGCTCGACCTTGCGCTCTTCCAGCGCGCCGCGTGCGTCCGCCACCCGCACCGTCCCCGAGCGCGGCGCCGCGCCGGTCGCGCCCGGTGTGAGGCCACGCCCCTGGCCCGCGCCCATGCCGCCTCCCCGGCCCGGGCCGCCATTGCCGGCGGGCTGCGCGCGTGCCCGGCGGGGCGCGGCGGCGGGGCGGCCGCGCCCGCCCGCCTGGGGCGCGCGCGCCTGGCCCTGCGCGAGCGCGGCCATCGGGATCAGCAGCGCGTCCTTCGCCTGCGCGACCACGAAGAAGACCTGCGCGGTCATCTGCGTCATCAGCCGGCCGTCGGGGTTGGGCACGTCGAAGAGCGCGTTGTAGAGCACCACGTTGTTGGTCACCGTGGGCGTGGGCTCGACCTTCTCGAGCTTGCCGTGCCAGCGCTTGCCGCTGCCGCCCAGGGTGGTGAAGTAGGCCTCCATGCCCAGCTTGACGCGGCCGATGTCGGCCTCCGACACCTGTGTCTGCACGGTCATCGTGGACAGGTCGGCGATGCGCATCACCACCGGTGCCTGCTGGTTGGTGTTGAGCGTCTGGCCCTGGCGCGCGCTGATCGACACCACGGTGCCGGCCATCGGCGACAGGATGCGGGCGTACTGCAGGTTGGCCTCGTCGGCGCGCAGGGTGGATTCGATCTGCTCGATCTGCGCGCGCAGCGCGTCGAGCTGGGCTGCCGCCGACTTGGCCGAGGCCTCGGCGGTCTGCAGGCTCTCCTTGGTGGTGGCGTCCTCGGCCATCAGCGCGCGCTGGCGGCGGAGCTGGATCTGCGCGAGGGCGAGCTGGGCCTCGCGGTCCTGGAGCTGCGCACGCAGGTTCCTGAGCTGGGCGCGCGAGGCGTCGACGCGCGCGCGATACACCGTGGGGTCGATCTCGGCGAGCAACTGGCCGGCCTCCACCGTGTCGCCGACCTCGACGTGGATCTTGCGCAGCTGGCCGGAGACCTGCGCGCCCACGTCCACGTAGTCGCGCGGCTGCAGGGTGCCGGTGGCGGTGACGACGTCCTCGATGTCGCCACGCTGTACGGCGGAGAACTGGTAGTTGGTGGCGGCGTCGCGCTCGCCGAGGAAGGCGCTGCGGCCGTACCAGCCGCCGGCGAGCAGCAGCGGCACCAGGATCAGCACGGCGCGGCGTCCCCAGCGCGGGCGGGCGGTTCGGGTGGAGGGCTTGTCGTCGTTCATGGAGTTCCGCGTTCTCGGCCGATGGGCCGGGTCGTTCGTCGAGTCATGGGTGAGAGGATAGCGGGTGGGCGGAAGGCTGCTTGTATCGGAATGCAGCGCCGCCGCGAACAGCGGGAAGACCTCGACGAAGGTGCTGCGTTCCGTCCTAAGGTGCCCAAAGGTTGATCATGATCAAGAAAGCATTGCTTTAGACGAGATCTAATAAGTGCATCGAAACACTCCGTCCCAAGCGGGGTGCGTATCCTGGAAGTGGCAATTCGCCGAGCTGGCAAGGAGAAGCATCATGATGATGAAGTTGAAGGCAACGAGCGTGGCAGTGGCTTTGGTGGTGGCGGGCAGTGCGTGGGCCGCGTCGACCGTCCGGGATGAATTGATCAAGCCGATCGAACCCGCGAAGGTGGACAACGCCGCCAAGGTAGAGCTCGGCAAGAAGCTGTGGTTCGAGCCGCGCCTGTCGATGTCGGGCATCATCTCCTGCAACACCTGCCACAACCTGTCGATGGGCGGCACCGACAACCTGAAGACCTCGATCGGCCACGGCTGGAAGGCCGGCCCGGTCAACTCGCCCACGGTCTACAACTCCAGCCTGGCGATCGCCCAGTTCTGGGACGGCCGCGCGGCCGACCTCAAGGAGCAGGCCGGCGGCCCGATCCAGGCCGACGTCGAGATGAACATGCCGCACACCCTGGCGATCGGCATCCTGCAATCGATCCCGGGCTACGTCGCCGAGTTCAAGTCGGTGTATGGCAAGGACAAGATCGACATCGACATGATCACCGACTCGATCGCCGAGTTCGAGAAGACCCTGGTCACGCCCGACTCGCGCTTCGACAAGTGGCTCAAGGGTGATGACAAGGCGCTGTCCGAGAAGGAGCTCGCAGGCTACACCCTGTTCAAGGAGAGCGGCTGCGTGGCCTGCCACAACGGCCCGGCGGCCGGCGGCACCTCCTTCCAGCGCATGGGCGTGGTCGAGCCGTACAAGAGCAGTTCGCCCGCCGAAGGCCGCTCCGCGGTCACTGGCGCCGATGCCGACCGCTTCAACTTCAAGGTGCCGACCTTGCGCAACGTCGAGCTGACCTATCCGTACTTCCACGACGGCGAGGCGGCGACGCTCGAGCAGGCGGTGGATACGATGGGTCGCCTGCAGCTTGGTCGCACCTACAGCAAGGACGAGATCGGCCAGATCGTCGCCTTCCTGAAGACGCTGACCGGCGAGCTGCCGCAGATCGCGATGCCGATCCTGCCGCCGTCGAGCAACGAGACACCGCGTCCGGATCCGTTCAAGTAATCCGGCGAGTCATCGAGCTTGCCGCAGGAATGCCGGGGCACGGACGCGAGTTCGTGCCCCGGTACTAGTTCTCATGGATTATTGACACGATCCGGGACCCGGTCCAGCATTCAGACAGGGTCCAATGCATATCCGCAGTGGTTGCGGAGTCGCTACCAGAAGGTCGATCGCCATGATGAACACCTGCACCTACGCCTCCTCCGACGCCATCGCCTGCCTGCGCCAGGCCGGCATTCCGGTCACGCACCAGCGCATCGAGATCGCGCGGGCGCTGTTCTCGGCGCCGGTTCATCTCTCCGCTGACCAGATCTGGGCCAAGGTGCTCGATGCCTCGCCCGACGTCTCGCGTGCGACGGTGTACAACACCCTGCGGCTGTTCAGCGAGAAGAAGATGATCCGCGAGCTGTTCGTGGACCCCCAGCGCGTCGTGTACGACTCCACGACCACGCCGCATCACCACCTCTACAACATCGACACCGGCGAGGTGCGCGACATCTCCGACGACGAGCTGCGCGTGATCGGCGAGCCCCGCCTGCCCGCTGGCGTCGTGCTCGACGAGATCGACGTCATCGTCCGCGTGCGTAACCGCGTGGCCTGATCGTCGCGTCCCGGGAGCCGGGACGGAGAGGTGGTCGATGAAAAAGGCGCCATGGCGCGGATTCGTTCCGCGTCCTGGCGCCTTTCTTCGTTGCGGCCTCGATGCTCAGCGTTCCGGAACCGTCACGAAGCCCATCTTCTCGATGCCGGCGCTGCGCGCCTGGGCCATCACGTCCGCGATCACCTCGTAGCGCGTGTTGCGGTCGGCGCGCAGGTGCAGCTCGGGCTGGGGTTTCTGCGCCGCGGCGGCGGCGAGCCGCGCGGGCAGGGCCACCTCGTCGACCGCCTCGTTGTTCCAGAACACCCGGCCATCGCCGTCGATCGACAGCGCGACCGTCTCGGGCTTCTGCTCGGTGGGCGCGCTGGAGGCCTGCGGCAGGTCGATCTTGACCGAGTGGGTCAGCAGCGGCGCGGTGATCATGAACACGATCAGCAGCACCAGCATGACGTCGATCAGCGGCACCATGTTGATGTCGCTCTGCGGGGCGCGTGTCTCACCCTGGCTGAATCCACCGAAGGCCATCACGCCGCTCCGTGCGCGGCGGCCGGCGTGCCCGCGGCGACTTCGGCCGCGCGCGGGGCGGCGCCGGCTACCGCGGCGATGCGTGAGCCGGTGGCGAACCAGGCATGCAGGTCGTGCGCGAAGGCGTCGAGCTCGGAGAGCTCGACGCGGTTGGCGCGCGTGATGGCGTTGTATGCCAGCACCGCCGGGATGGCGACGAAGAGGCCGAAGGCGGTCATGATCAGGGCCTCGCCGACCGGGCCCGCCACCTTGTCCAGCGTCGCCATGCCCGAGACGCTGATGTTCACCAGCGCGTGATAGATGCCCCACACCGTGCCGAAGAGGCCGACGAAGGGCGCGGTCGAGCCGATCGAGGCGAGCATGGTGAGGCCGGACTCGAGCGCCGCGGTCGACAGCGCGATCGACTTGCGCAGGGCGCGGGTGATGACCTCGTCGCCATCGAGCGTGCCGCCGAGCGTGTTGCCGTGGGTGTGACGGCGCAGGTGCTGGGCGGCGGCTGCGCCCTGCTGGGCGAGCGCCTCGACGGGCGACTCGGGGGCGCGTTCGGCGAGCACGCGCAGTCCGGCGTCGAGGTCGGGGGCGGCCCAGAAGGCCTCGACCGCGCCGTTGTGGCCGCGCGCGCGCAACTGGCGCAGGGCGCGGCTGAGGATCAGGTACCAGCTGGTGATCGACATCACCAGCAGGATGAGCGCGACCGCGCGGATGATGTTGTCGGATTGCGCCCACAGGTGGGCGAGGCCGAAGGCCTGCGAACTGTCCATGCTCAGTTTCCTTGGAGTTTGAAGACGATGGGCACCAGGACCCAGGATTCGATCGCGGTGTCGCCGCGGCGTGCGGGCACGAAGCGCCAGCGCGCCACCGCCTCGCGCGCGGCGCGGTCGAGACGGTCGGAGCCGGAGCTGGTGCGCAGCTCGACCTGCGCGGGCTGGCCGTCGGGCGAAACCAGCACGCGCAGCGTCACCTGGCCCTCTTCGCGCAGGCGGCGCGACAAGGCCGGATAGCCGGGGCGCGGGTTGTTGAGGTAGGCGGCGTCGAAGCGCGCGGCGGTGACCGTTGCGGGCGCGGCCGTCGCCGCGGCTGCGGCGGCAGGCGGTGCGGGCGCGGGCGGTGGCGGCGGCGCGGCTTCCTCGGCCGCGCTCAGCGCGGTGGGTGACTCGGTGACCGGCGCGGGCTTCTTCACCACCGGCTTGGGCGTCGGCTTCTTCACCACCGGCTTGGGCGGCGGTGGCGGCGCGGGCTCGGGCGGACGCACCACCGGGGGCGGCTCGGGTTCGGGCGGGCGCGGCGGCTCGACGACGGGCTCAGGCGGCGGCGCGGGCGCGGGTTCGACGGCCGCGGGCGCCTCGATCAACGCGACCTGGATCGGTATCAGCTCGGCGGGCAGCGGGCGCTCGTCGGCGAGGCGGGCGAGCAGCGCGGCGCCGCCGAGGTGGGCGGCGACGACCAGGCCGAGGAGGATGCTGCGCCGCAGCGGCGAGCTTCCCAGACCGCGTGCCGCGTGGATCGGGAGAAAGGTGCCATCCGATCCGTGCGCGCGTGGATCGATGGCCGCCGCTTCGTGGTCGAGATCAGGCTCGACCGACAGCGATGGGGAGGAGGGGGGCAGCAGCGACAATGCCTGGGCAGCTTGGTGCATCGGAGCGGAGGCGGCGAGCCGCCTCCGCGGAGGCAGCGTTGGGTTGGTCGGGGTCGAGCGGGCTCAGGAAGCGCTCGGTTCCATCTGCGACTGCAGGTAGTTCTGCAGGCCGACGCTGTCGACCAGGCCGAGCTGGGTTTCCAGGTAGTCGATGTGTTCCTCGGTGTCTTCCAGGATGTGCTCGAAGAGCTCGCGCGACACGTAGTCCTTGCAGGATTCACAGTACGCGATGGCCTCGACCAGGTTCTCGCGCCCGCCGAGCTCGAGCTTGAGGTCGCCCTGCATGCATTCGGGTACGTTCTCGCCGATCAGCAGCTTGTTGAGGTTCTGCAGGTTGGGCAGGCCCTCGAGGAAGAGCACGCGCTCGATCAGCATGTCGGCGTGCTTCATCTCCTCGATCGACTCGTCGTATTCATGCTTGCCGAGCCGCTCGAAACCCCAGTTCTTGTACATGCGCGCATGCAGGAAGTACTGGTTGATCGCGGTGAGTTCGATGGTGAGCTGCTTGTTGAGGTACTGGATGACTTTCTTGTCGCCTTTCATGTTGCCTCCAGGGATACGGTGAATGCTGGCGAGATGCCCGCGAGCAAGCCTGTCATCCCCGTACGTGGCGCCGGGATGACGGCCGAGCGCAGGCAGTCGTGCGCGCAGCGCGCGCAACGACCGCACTCGGCCGTGACGCCGAGCGACTGGCGCAGGTCGCGCAAGGTCCGCGCGCCCTGCGCGGCGGCGTGATGGATCTGGCGCTCGGTGACCGCGTTGCATACGCACACGTACATAGTCTAGCCTCCCCGCGGGGTTTTGCCCCGATATGGCAGCATCTGGAAGATCACTTGGTGAGGATCAGCTTGCCGTTGCGCGTCGCGCGCAGCACGTACTCGCTGCCCTCGTGTTCGATCCGCACCTCGCGACGCTCGCCGAGGAGTTCCTTGCTGGTGAGCAGGAATCGCGGCGGAGCCACCGAAGACTCTTCGACGAGCCTGTCCGGCGCGGAAGCGGAAGCGGTGACAGGAACGTCCGGTGGGTGCATGATCGAATGGCGTTAAAAATACGAATGATTCGCATTAGAACACGAGCGCGGAGTGCATGCAACGCTTGCGTGCTCGGAATGTCTCCGCGCGTTACTCGAGGCGCAGCAGCACGTTCAGGGGCTGGCCGACGACAGATGCAGCCGGCAGGTAGGCGAGTGCGCTCGGGTCGGTGAGTACGCGGCGGAGCGCGTCTTCCTGGTCGTTTGCCTCGTGCGGCGGGTGGGCACGCCCGGTGAACACCATGCGCGACCAGTAGGCGCGGATCTGGCTGGGGTTCTTGGCGGTGAGGCGCTCGTAGAAAAGGTCGCGCTCGGGGCCGGCGGGCAGGTCGAGCAGGCGGGCGCTGCGCCCGTCCGGCAGGGAGGTGCGTCGGCCGAGGTAGAGCTGGGCGGCCGTCTCGCGGTCGAGTTCGGGGATGCCGCCGGCGCGTGCGCTGACCAGCACGACGCCCTGTGCGCGTGCCGCCTGCCCGAACGAGAGCGCGACCAGGAGGATGAGCACGCGGCCGATGCGTCGGCGGCGATGTGGCGGATCAGAACACCACATCGACCGACACGCTCAGCAGATTGATGTTGCGATCGTCCAGCCCGGGTGCAAAGGGGTCGCCACGAGCGATGAAGGTGCCGTGCGCGTCGCGGCTGGTGTCGATGTGGCTGAATTCCGCCTTGAGCGCGGCGTGCGGCGTCAGGTCCCAGCGCGTGCCCACGGTGATGCTGCGCTGCGCCTGGTTGCGCGAGCGATTGAACGCTGCCAGCGCGTTGGCGCTCATGTCCGAATTCGCCAGCGCCGGGTCGGCGATCGGCTCGTCCTGGCGCTGCCGGGCCAGGCCGACATAGGGCATCAGCGCACCGAAGCGCCGTCCGACCGATACGTAGGCTCCGGTCGCACTATTGGTGAACGCGCTCGCCTTCATGCGCGCGAGCTCGGCGATCACCCGCCAGCGCCCGTCGTCCCATTGCATGCCGAGCGAGCTGAAGCTTGCATGAGCCCCCTTGCCGCTAAGGCGCGCCTGCAGCGCCGGCGGGATATTCCATGACTCGACGAGATCCTGGTACGACTGCGAGGTCCGGATCACCGACAGTTCCGCTTCGGCGTGGCTTGCACTGAAGCTGAACTCGTCGCGCTCGAGGGTTGCCGTGAGCCCGCGCAGCCGCCTGAGATGGCCGCGACCGCCGCCGATCACCGGAATGCGGCTGGTGCCGAAATACGGGTGCAGTTCGATGAAGGAATCGCCGAGGCGGCTGCGGTAAAGCAGATCGACGCCGTCCATGTCGGTGAAGGGGTTCAGGCCGTAGACCTCGACCGGAGGGCGCACCCAGGGCTGGCTGTAGTTGATGTCTGCGGTGTCGGACAGCATGAAGAAGGGGCTGCGCAGGCGGCCGGCCCGCACGGTCAGCGCTGGGTTGAGGCTGTGGCTCAGGAAGGCGAGGGCGGGGCGGGGGGTGTAGTCGCCACGCTGGGTCTCGCGTGTCACCAGTTGCAGCACCGCGCCACTGCCGTTACCCGCTTGCCAGCCGAACTGCAGCCCGAGCACCGAGTCCGGACCGGTGTCGACCCGATTGCCTCCCGGTGCGTCGATGCCCACGCGGGCGAACTCCAGCTCATCCGAGCGGGTGTAGGCGGCTCCGAGGGTGGCGAAGCCCGAGACCTGCAGGTCGGAGGCGGTTGCCGGATCGATGCCGCCTGCAAGTGCAGCGATCGCGGCCAGCAGCGTGACCGCGCGGTGCAGGGTATGGCGAAGGGGGTGGCGAGTACTCATCGGCCCGGCTCCGGATGGAGGCTTTGCAAGTGTCTTAGGGTGGCGTCGCCGTCGAGCGGCCGCGAGAACAGGTAGCCCTGGCCGAAGTCGCAGCCCATCGCCCGCAGGATCTCGAGCTGCGCCTCGTCCTCGATGCATTCGGCGACGACGGTCATGCCGAGGTCGTGGGCGAGCTCGATGCTGTGGCGCACGATCGCGCGCAGGCGCTGGTCGTGGGGGAGCGAGCGTACGAAGGAGCCGTCGAGCTTGACCTGGTTGCAGGGCATGGTGTGCAGGTAGCTCAGCGTCGAGTAGCCGGTGCCGAAATCGTCGATCAGGATGTCGATCCCGGCGGCGCGCAGGGCGTGGAGGTGGTCGATCGCCGGGCCGTCGGGGTGCGCCAGTACGCTCTCGGTGACCTCGAAACGGATGCGGTCGTGCGCCACGCCGCTGCGATCGATGACGTCGAGCAGTTCGGCCGCGAGATCGGGACGCGCGAGCTGGCGCGCGGAGAGATTCACGCTGACGCGCAGCGGGGCATCGAAAGGCAGCTGGCTCGACCATGCCTGCAGATCCGTGCAGGTTCGCTCGAGTACGATCATCCCGATGTCGTGGATGAGGTCGAGCGCCTCGGCGAGCGGAATGAATTCGGCAGGGGAGAGCAGGCCGAGCGTCGGGTGCGGCCAGCGCACCAGGGCCTCGAAGCCGGTCGGGCGCCGGTTCGCCAGTTCCACGATCGGCTGGTACCAGGTCTGCAGCCCGCCCTGGGTGAGCGCCTTGCGCAATTCGGCTTCCACCTGCAGCGCGCGCACCGCGGCCGCATGCATCTCGGTCTGGAAGAACTCGATCGGGCCGGTGTCGCTGCGGCGGGCCTTGTGCAGCGCGTTGTCGGCGTCGCGCAGCAAGGATTCGGCGTCCTCGCGCTCGTTGTCGCTGATCGCAACGCCCACCCTGCAGCGTGGATGCAACTGCTGGCCGTTGCCGTTGGGTGAGAAGGCCGGGAGCGCGACGAGTTGTTCGCAGATGCGCAGCGCGTCGATCGAGTTCTCCACGCCGTTGAGCAGCACGGCGAACTGGTCGCCGCCGACGCGCGCGCATACGTCCCCGTCGCGCATCAGCGCGGCGATGTGGGCGCCGATTCGGCGCAGCAGCTCGTCGCCGACGAGATGGCCGTAGCTGTCGTTGACCAGGCTGAAGCGCTCGAGGTTGATCGCCAGCACCGCAATCTGTGCGAGGTCGCCGCGCCTGCGCTGGGCGAGTGCACGGTTGGCGTGCTCGATGAACATCGCCCGGTTGGGCAGGCCGGTGAGGCCGTCGTGCAGGGCATCGTGCACCAGTTGCTGCTCGGCGCGCTTGCGCAGGTCGATGTCGCCGAGCGATCCCGCCATCCGGTAGGCGCGCAGATCCTCGTCCCGATCGGCGACCCCGCGCATCAGGACCCAGCGGTAGGCGCCGTCGGGCAGGCGGGCGCGCAACTCCATGATGAAGTGGTTGCTGTTGCCCTTGAGGTGGTCGATGAGGCGCTGGCGGTAGGCCTCGACCTCGTGCGGGTGCAGGTAGGCGAGGATGTCCTCGGGCTTGCTGGAGAGGCTGCCAGGCTCCACGCCAAGAATCTGGCAGAAGCGTTCGGAGTAGTAGACGTCGTCGGCGTCGATGTCCCAGTCCCACAGGCCGTCGTTCGAGCCGCGCAGCGCGAGGGCGTAGCGTTCCTCGCTCGCCTGCAGGCGCTCGGCCGTGTCCTGCAACTCGGCAATGCGGTTCTGAAGTGTCGCCGCCATCACGTTGAAGTGGTCGGCGATCACGGCGAGCTCGTCCTTGCCGCGCGACTCCACCCGGTGGTCGAGGAAGCCGCTGGCGATCGCACGGCTGCCTTCCAGGAGCAGGCGAAGGTTGCGGGTCAGGAGATATCCGAGCGAGGAGAGCAGGACGAAGGTCAGCAGGATCTCCGCGATCGCGATCGCGAGGCCCTGCTGCATGATCGCCTCGCGCGCCGCTGCGAGCACCGACACCGAGACGCCGAACTGGAGCGTGCCGACCTCATTGCGCGCCAGCAGCAGTTGTCGGCGCACGTGTACGAGGTCGTCGGCCAGCAAGGTCTCGAAGAAGCGGCGGCGGTGCTCGTTGGGTTCGGGGACGTGCGTCAGATCGGGCATGCCGGCGCTCACCAGCAGATCGTCGCGGGCGTCCCGGATGCGCACGTAGAGCAGCCCTTCGTCGGCATCGGCCAGCAACTCGCCGAGGACGTCCTCGAGTGCGTCGAGCCGCCGCTGTTCGCCATACGCGGTGGCCATCGCGTGCAGCATGCTCGCGGTCTGGCCGATGGTCGTCTCCAGGCTCGCCGACATCGCGTTGTTCATCAGCCGTACGCTGTTGGCGAGCAGCAGGCTGAGCAGGACGACCTGCACCACCGTGCTGGCGAGCAGCAGGCGGATCCGGATCGAGGAGGGGCGCAGATCGAACGAGATGGGCGGCACGCGCACCTCAGCGCCGGGCGAGCCTGCGCACCGCGGACGAGGCCGCGATGCTGCCGTTGGCTGCGAAGTTCTCGAGGTTGGCTTCCAGGCTGTCCGGGTCGTAGAGGTAATTGACCATCATCCCCCAGGACTGGCGGAGCCCCTTGTCGGAGCGGTCGGCAAGCCAGTTCAGGCGCTCGATGCGGGCGCCGTTGCCGAGGTGGAAGCGCGCCACCGAATCGACCGGGCGGTCGCCGCGGCGCGCCTCGCTCAGATAGCGCGCGCCCAGACGCAGCAGCGGCTCGCGCAAGGCCAGGGCGAGCGCCTCGTCCGCGACCCACGCCGGATCGCCGGCGAGCAGCGCGGCGAGGCGGGGTGAGTCGCCGCCTTCGACACCCAGCGCGGCAAGGCGCTTCCAGTCGGTTGCATTGAACGCCTCGGCGAAGGCTTCCGGGTCGCGCTGCGCCCAGCGCACCAGGCCGGGGATGGGCGAGAGCGTGGCGAAGGTCTTCAGGCGCGGGAAGTCGCGCTTGAGGTCGTCGATCACCCGCTTGAGGAGGAAGTTGCCGAAGCTCACGCCACGCAGGCCCTTCTGCGTGGCGCTGATCGAATAGAAGATCGCCGTGGTCGCCCGGCCCGCGTCGGCGAGCGGCGCCTCGATGTCGAGCAGGCGCTGCACATCGTCGGCGATCTCCTCGAGCAGCGCGACCTGCACGAAGATCAGCGGCTCGAGGGGCATGCGCGGATGGAAGAAGGCATAGCAGCGCCGGTCGGAGTCCAGCCGGTTCTTGAGATCCTTCCACGAGCGGATCTCGTGCACCGCCTCGTACTCGACGAGCTTCTCGAGCAGGGCGGCCGGCGAACTCCAGGTGATGCGCTGCAGTTCGAGGAAGCCGACGTCGAACCATGCCGACAGCCGGGTCTCGAGCTCGCGGTCTAGCGGCTTGAGCAGCGGATCGTCGGCGATGAAGCGCAGCAGGTCGGCGCGCAGGTCGACGAGGAACTTGACGCCCTGCGGGATGGCGTTGAACTGGGTGAGGATGCGCAGCCGGCGCGAGCGCAGCGCGGTGCGCAGCTCGGCCTCCGCATCCCACTGTCCTGCGGTGCCGATCGCCGCCTGGTAGGCGGCATGGGCCGCGGCCACGCGCGAGGGGTCCGGGCCGAACTCATGGGCGATCAGGCGCAGGAAGGCATGGCGGCCGGCGTCGTCCAGGCGCAGGTAGGTCTCCGCCAGGCGGGCGGCGCGCTGCCGGGTCGACACCTCGCCACCGCGACCTTCGGCGCACTCCTGGAGCTGGGTGCGCAGGCGTTCGAGGTCGCTCTCGTCCGGCGCCTTGCCGAGATGCGCGGCGCTCGCGACGAGTTCGCGCACGCGGCTCAGTCCGCGGGAGACCAGTCCTGCTCCGCTCATGTCGTCCTCCTGCCGATTCGATTCGGATATCGCTCTTACATGATAGCCCGCTTTGGGGAGTGGCTTGTCGGCGCCCCGGAGCGCTCGTGTGCGATATTCACGATCCCGCCTTGCCCCCGGCCTGCGGGCCGTGCTCATGCCGCTTTGCGGCGGCGAGCAGCAGCAGGCCGGCGAGCACCATCGGCACGCACAGCCATTGCGCGGTGGACAGGCCGAGCGAGAGGGTGCCGAAAATGCCCGGGTCGGGCGTGCGGAAGAACTCCGCCATGAAGCGGAGCGTGCCGTAGCCGACCAGGAACATGGCCGACACCGCGCGCAGTGGCCGCGGGCTTGCGGAGTAGAGCCAAAGCACCAGGAACAGCAGCAGGCCCTCGCCCGCGGCCTGGTAAAGCTGCGAGGGGTGGCGCGGCACCGCGTCCACCCAGGGGAAGACCATCGCCCACGGCAACTCCGCCTCCACCGGGCGGCCCCACAGTTCGCCGTTGATGAAGTTGCCGATCCGTCCGGCCGCCAGCCCGGTCGGCACCAGCGGCGCGATGAAGTCGGTGACCTGCCAGAAGTCCTTGCCGTGGCGGCGACCGTACAGCCACATCGCCGCCAGCACGCCGAGAAAACCGCCGTGGAAGCTCATCCCGCCCTTCCACACGGCCAGGATCTCACCGGGGTGTTGCAGGTAATAGCCGGGCTGGAAGAACAGCACTTCGCCGAGGCGCCCCCCCAGGATCACCCCGATCACCCCGTACATGAGCAGGTCGTCGATACCCTGCGCATCCCAGCCCAGTTCGGGACGCCGCCGCGCGTGACGACGGCCGAGCACGACGAAGAGCACGAAGGCGACCAGGTACATGAGCCCGTACCAGCGCACCGAGAGCGGGCCGAGGGAGAGTGCGATCGGATCGAATTGCGGATGAACGAGCATGGGGGGCGTGAGGCGTGAGGCGTGAGGCGTGAGGCGTGAGGCACCGCGTGCGCGGCGGGCGGCGGTCAGTCGAACTGCTTGCGGAACGCAGCGAACTCGCCGCGCAGCGCGTCGAGCTCCTCGCGCAGACGGCGGACCTCGTCCTCGAGTTCCCCGATGCGCCCGCGCCCGCCGCTGCCCGCGCCGGCGGACTGCGCCTCGGCCATCTCCTGCACCGCGGCGTCGCCGCCGAGCAGATGAACGTGGCGGGTCTCCTTGGTGCCGGGCGCGCGCGGCAGCGCGGCGACCAGGGGTGGGTACTTCTCGGCCAGGTGCTCGAGCACGGCATCCACCGCGGCGACGTCGTCGAAGCGGTGCAGGCGCTCGCAGCGCTGGCGCAGCTCGCCCGCGGTCTGTGCGCCGCGCAGCAGCAGGATCGCCAGCACCGCCTGCTCGGCGGGCGGCAGCGAGTGACGCAGGCGGACCAGGTGCTCGTACTTGGCCACGCGTGCGCTCTGCTGGTCGCGCTTGGACACCAGGCGGCGGGCGATGAGGCGGTCGACCGCGTCCTGCACCTCGGTCTCGGAAAGGCTCATCACCGGCTCGCGCGCGGTGAGCTGGTTGCAGCCGGTGGTGATGGCGTTGACCGACAGCGGATAGGCGTCGGGGGTGATGAAGGATTTCTCGATCAGCACGCCGAGCACGCGGATCTCGGCGGGGTCGAGGTCGAAGCCGGCCTCGGTCGTGGGGGTCGTGTCCTGCATGGAACCTCCTGCGGTGTCGGGCCCCGGATGATACGCCAGCCGGATCGTCCGCCCCACCGCGGCGTCCCCGCATGCGCCGGCGCTTGTCGCAAGCCTGCGCACCGCGCGTTAGAATCGAGCCCTTTACCGCTGATTTCCCGGAGCGCGCCATGCCCCAGTACCGTTCCCGCACCTCCACCGCCGGCCGCAACATGGCGGGCGCCCGCGCGCTGTGGCGCGCCACCGGCATGAAGGACGGAGACTTCGAGAAGCCGATCATCGCCATCGCCAACAGCTTCACCCAGTTCGTGCCCGGCCACGTGCACCTGAAGGACCTCGGCCAGCTCGTCGCGCGCGAGATCGAGGCCGCGGGCGGCGTCGCCAAGGAGTTCAACACCATCGCGGTCGATGACGGCATCGCCATGGGCCACGGCGGCATGCTGTACTCGCTGCCCTCGCGCGAGCTCATCGCCGACAGCGTCGAGTACATGTGCAACGCCCACACCGCCGACGCGCTGGTGTGCATCTCGAACTGCGACAAGATCACCCCGGGCATGCTGATGGCCGCGCTGCGCCTCAACATCCCGGCGATCTTCGTCTCCGGCGGGCCGATGGAGGCCGGCAAGGTCAAGTGGGAGGCCAAGGTCATCTCGCTCGACCTCGTCGACGCGATGGTCAAGGCCGCCGACAAGTCGTGTTCGGACGAGGAGGTCGACGCCATCGAGCGCTCGGCCTGTCCGACCTGCGGCTCGTGCTCGGGCATGTTCACCGCCAACTCGATGAACTGCCTCACCGAGGCGCTCGGCCTGTCGCTGCCCGGCAACGGCACCACGCTCGCCACCCACGCCGACCGCGAGCGCCTGTTCAAGGAAGCCGGCCGCCGCATCGTCGACCTCGCCCGCCGCTATTACGAAAAGGACGACGCCTCGGTGCTGCCGCGCTCGATCGCCAGCTTCCAGGCCTTCGAGAACGCCATCAGCCTGGATGTGGCCATGGGAGGTTCGACCAACACCGTGCTGCACCTGCTCGCCGCCGCGCGCGAGGCCGGCGTCGACTTCACCATGAAGGACATCGACCGCATCAGCCGCCACGTGCCCTGCCTGTGCAAGGTCGCGCCGGCGATCGCCGACGTGCATATCGAGGACGTGCATCGCGCCGGCGGCATCATGAGCATCCTCGGCGAGCTCGACCGTGCCGGCCTGCTGCACACCGGCGTGCCCACCGTGCACAGCGCCTCGATGGCCGAGGCGCTCGACAAGTGGGACATCAAGCGCACTTCCGACGAGGCGGTGCATGCCTTCTACCGCGCCGCGCCCGGCGGCGTGCCCACCCAGGTCGCCTTCAGCCAGGACCGGCGCTGGAAGCAACTCGACGCCGACCGCGAGCACGGCATCATCCGCGACAAGGCCCACGCCTTCACCGCCGACGGCGGCCTCGCCGTGCTCTACGGCAACATCGCCGAGAAGGGCTGCATCGTGAAGACCGCCGGCGTGGACGAGTCCATCTGGAAGTTCACCGGCAAGGCGCGCGTCTACGAGAGCCAGGAAGATGCGGTCGAGGGCATCCTCGGCGAGCAGGTGCAGGCCGGCGACGTCGTCGTCATCCGCTACGAAGGGCCCAAGGGTGGCCCCGGCATGCAGGAGATGCTGTATCCGACCTCCTACCTGAAGAGCCGCGGCCTCGGTGCGCAGTGCGCGCTGCTGACCGACGGGCGCTTCTCGGGCGGCACCTCGGGCCTGTCGATCGGCCATGCTTCGCCCGAGGCGGCCTGCGGTGGCGCGATCGCGCTGGTCGAGGACGGCGACACCATCGAGATCGACATCCCGAACCGCAGCATCAACCTGGCGATCCCGGCCGAAGAGCTCGCCCGCCGGCGCGCAGCGATGGAGGCGAAGGGCAATGCCGCGTGGAAGCCGGTGAAACGCGAGCGCGTCGTCTCCGCCGCGCTGCAGGCCTATGCCGCGCTCACCACCTCGGCCGATACCGGCGCGGTGCGGGACGTCACCCAGGTTCAGCGCTGACCGTCCCCGGCCGATTGACCCGTCATCGGCCGCTCACTACCATCGACGCCATGGATACCGAACTCGCACAGCTCGAAGCCCAGCTCGAGCACCTGATCAGCCACTACGAGCGCCTGAAGGCCGACAACGCCGCCCTGCGCGGTCGCGTCGTGCAGCTCGAGGGCGAGAATCGCCGGCTCTCCGACAAGGTCCGTGTCGCCGCGGACCGCCTCGAGGGCCTGCTCGACAAACTGCCGGAGGCCTGAAGCGATGTCCGCCGAACACCTCGACATGACGCTGCTGGGCAAGGAGTACCGCATCTCCTGCACGGCCGAAACGCGCGACGAACTGCTCGCCACCGTAGCCTTTCTCGACGACAAGCTGCGTGAAATCGGTGCCCGCACCGGCTCGTCGGGCGAGAAGCTGGCGGTCATGACCGCCCTCAATATCGCCCACGAGTTCCTCCAGCACCAGCGCGGCAACGGGTTTGACATGCCGGGCATGAAGCGTAGAATCGGACTCATGAAAGCGCGCCTGGACGGTGTCCTGGGGCAGCAGGAAAAGCTTTTCTGAAGGCAGTTCGAGCAATACCGGTCAATCCCCTGCAGTGTTCGTCGAAGTCGTAGACTCCTTGAACCAATAGTCGAGAGACTCGGTCGCCGACCATCGATGCCGCTGGTGTGAACGCCCCTTGCCGGGTGATCCTGAAGCGGAAGGAACGCGACCTCCCTGAACCCAAGGTTCAGGATGCCCGGCGGAGACGGCACAGGCGGGGGACCTACAAAGAGAGGGCGCGGTGAGCGATCACCGCGCCCTCTGCGCTTGTACGCACCTCACGCCTCACGCTCGTGCTGCACTGCAAACTCTTAACGCCATCTTTACGCCCGCCGGCCTAGCATCCGCTGCATCCATAACGCTTTGCGGCCCTTGCCGCTCATGTTGCGATGCAAGCCTACTTTCCCGTCCTCGGTGTGCTCGGCATGATGCTGATGCTGTTCGGGCTGGTGATGGGCTTTCCCCTCGCGGTCTCGTTCGCGCTCGACGACGGCGCCACCCAGGCCTACGACCTCGCCATCCTCGCCACCTTCGCCACCGGGCTGGCGATGTGGCTGGGCGGGCGGCGGACGCGGCGCGACCTGCACGTCTCGGACGGCTTCCTGCTCGTGGCTGCGACCTGGCTGATCACCCCGGTGTTCGGTGCGCTGCCGCTGATGTTCTACCTTCCGGAGCTGTCCTTCACCGACGCCTACTTCGAGGCCGCCTCCGGGCTCACCACCACCGGCGCCACGGTGCTCACCGGGCTCGACACGATGCCGGTGTCGATCAACCTGTGGCGCTGCTTCATGCACTGGGTGGGCGGCATGGGCGTCATCGTGCTGATGGTGGCGGTGCTGCCGCTGCTGGGCATCGGTGGGCGGCAGATCTTCCGCGCCGAGACGCCGGGGCCGATGAAGGAGTCCAGCCTCACCCCGCGCATCGCCGAGACCGCGAAGGGCCTGTGGGGTGTCTACGTAGTGCTCACCGTGGCCTGCGGAATCGCGCTCTGGCAGGCCGGGATGCTGCCCTGGGACGCGGTGATCCACGCCTTCTCGATCATGGGGCTGGGCGGCTTCTCCACCCGCGACGCCAGCCTCGGCGCCTTCGACAGCGTACCGATCGAGACGGTCACCATCGTGTTCGCGCTGCTCTCGGGGATCAACTACGCCACCCACTACCTCGCCCTGGTGCATCGAACGCCGCGCCCCTACGGCCAGGACCCCGAACTGCGCTGGTTCTTCGGCGTGCTCGCGGTCACCGTGGTGTTCCTGACCGTCTATCTGCTCGAGGGCGGCGCCTACCGGGATGGCGCGCTCGCCTTCCGCCACGTCTCCTTCCACGCCGTCTCGCTGGCGACCTCGCTCGGCCTGGCGACCTACGACTACACGCTGTGGCCGATGTTCGCCCAGGTGTGGATCCTGTTCCTGAGCAGCTTCGCCGCCTGCTCGGGCTCGACCGGCGGCGGCATCAAGATGATGCGTGCGATCATCCTTTACAAGCAGGTGCATCGCGAGATCGTGCGCTCGCTGCATCCGAGCGCGGTGGTGCCACTGCGCCTGGGCAGCCAGCGCGTCTCCGACAACGTGCTGCACGCCGTACTGGCGTTCAGCTTCATGTACATGGTCAGCATCGTCAGCCTGACCCTCGTTCTCGCCGCCTCCGGGATGGACCTGATCACCGCGTTCTCGGGTGTGGTCGCCTGCCTCAACAACGCCGGCCCCGGCCTGGCTTCGGTAGGCCCCGCGGGCAACTATCAGGGCCTGGGCGATTTCCAGACCTGGGTACTGAGCTTCGCGATGATCCTCGGCCGGCTGGAGATCTTTACCCTGCTGGTGGTGCTGACGCCGGCGTTCTGGCGGCGCTGAGCGGTTCGGGCACGAGCCGGTAGCCCACACCGGGCTCGGTGAGGATGCGCTTCGGCAGGCGAGGGTCGGCCTCGAGCTTGCGGCGCAATCCGGCCATATAGACGCGCAGGTAGTGGGCATGCTCGACGTGGTTCGGCCCCCAGGCTCCGGCGAGGAGCTGACGCTGCGTCACCACTCGCCCGGCGGCCGCGGCGAGCAGGCTGAGCAGGCGGAACTCGATCGGGGTGAGGTGCACCGGCACGCCTGCACGCGTCACGCGGCGCTGCTCGAGATCGAGCTCGACGTCGCCGAAGGCGATGCGCGCGGCGGCTTGCGCCGGACGCAAGGCGCGGCGCAGCAGGGCGCGCACGCGGGCGAGGAACTCGCCGACGCCGAAGGGCTTGGCGAGGTAGTCGTCGGCACCGGCGTCGAGCGCGGCGACCTTGTCGGCCTCGTCGCTGCGCGCCGACAGCACCAGCACCGGCATGCCGCTCCAGCCGCGCAGTTCGGCCAGCAGGGTCATGCCGTCGCCGTCGGGCAGGCCGAGGTCGAGCACCAGCAGGTCGGGGCGACGGCTGGCGAGCTCGATGCGACCGCGCTCGAGCGCGGTGGCCTCGTGCGCCGTGCAACCCTCGGATTCCAGCGCTGTGCGCACGAAGCGGCGGATGCCGGCGTCGTCCTCGACCAGCAGCACGACCGGGGAACGGGCGTGGGGGCTCTTCATCGAGTGGGCTCTCCGGCCTCGTCCTCGGGCGGCGGTCGTTCGGGCTGCGCTGGCAGCGGCAGTTGCAGCTCGAAGCAGGCGCCGCCGCCGGCGCGGTTGTGCGCGCTCACGCTGCCGCCGTGCGCCGCCATGATCGCGTGCACGATCGCCAGGCCGAGGCCCGTGCCGCTGTCCCCGGTCGCGGTCGCTGCATCGCTTGGGCCTCGCGGATGTGGCGCACGCACGAAGCGTTCGAAGATCGCCTGTTCGCGGCCGGGCGGCAGACCGCAGCCGTCGTCGCACACGCGGATGCGGAGCCAGCCGGCGCCGGATCGCGGTCCTGGGTCCGCAGCCCGATCCGACGGACTGCCGCGCCCGGCGCTGGCCGCGTGCGATGGCGCAGACGCCGGGTTCATTGTGCAGCTCGGCGCATCCGCAGGCGGGGCGCCAACCTGTGCCGACAGTGTGATGTGCCCGCCCGCGGGAGTGTGCGCGATCGCGTTGTCGATCAGGTTGCAGACCACCCGCTCCATCAGCACCGCGTCCGCGTGCAGCAGCGGCAGTTCCTCGGGCAGGTCGAGCGTGAGCATGTGTTCGCGCAGGGCGTGGCCGCGCGCCTGCAGGGCGCTGCCGACCAGTTCGTCCACCGCCAGCCAGTCGAGCGCGAGGCGCGGCGTGTCCGACTGCAGGCGGGCGAGATCGAGCAGGTCACGCGCGAGCGCATGGGTGCGCACGGCCTCGGCACGAATCGCCTCAGCGAGCTCGGCCTGCGCCGGCGGCAGCGGCGGACCGGCCAGCGGCAGCGATTCGGCCAGCCCGGCGAGTGCGGTGAGCGGCGTGCGCAGGTCGTGCGACAGGGAGGCGAGCAAGGTGTTGCGCAGGCGCTCGCTGTCCGCGGCCAGGCGCGCCTGTGCCACCTCTTGCGCGCGCGCCTCGGCGGAGTCGCGCTCGCGGCGCAGGCGCGCGGCCAGCTCGGCGGTGGTCAGCGCCACGGCGAGCAGCACGGCGAAGGTCAGCAGGTACTGCAGGTCCGACACCGCCAGGGTGAAGTGCGGATGCACGAAGAAGAAGTCGAACAGCGCCACCGCCAGGAAGGCGGCGAATACCGCCGGGCCGCGCCCGAGCCGGATCGCGGCGAACAGGACCGCGAGCGGGAACAGCATCGCGATGTTGGCGAGGTCGAACTGCCCGAGCAGCGGCGCGCCGAGCAAGGCCACCGCAGCGACCACGAGCGCGGCGAGCAGGTAGTTGCGCGACGGCGCGAGACGCGGGGCGGATGAGGAGGCGCGCTTCATGCGGAGATGGTAGCAGCGCGGCCGCCCCCGATCTCGTGTCGGCGCTGCCGACGCTCGCGATTCCGCTTCCATCCTGCCGGTCGTCCTGGCGCGAGGGGTGGGTAGAATGCCGGATGGGGCCGGATGTGGGGCCGAGTGAGGATGGAGGCGGGATGGGGGACCTACGATGAATCTTGCGGCATTCGCGGCGGTGGGCGTCGGCGCGGCGTGCGGCGCCTGGCTGCGCTGGGGCTTGGGTCTGTGGCTGAATCCGCTGTTCGTGCTGCTCCCGCTCGGCACCTTGGTGGCGAACCTGCTCGGCGGCTTCCTGATGGGCATCGCGCTGGCGGCGGTGCAGGCCTGGCCAACGATGTCGCCGGCGCTCAAGCTCCTGCTCACCACCGGCCTGCTCGGCGGATTGACCACTTTTTCCACCTTTTCCGCCGAGGCCTTCCACCTGCTGCAGCGTGGTGCGCTCGGCTGGCTGGGCGCACACCTGGTCGTCCATGTGGCCGGATCCGTGCTGATGACCTGGGCCGGTTATGCGCTTTTCAACGCCCTGCGCGCGTGACCTACGGCGCAAGGCGGGCGGCAGCTTCATTTTCTGTTTCACTCCGATGGGCTAGAGTGAATGCACGGCACATCCATAATTCACGCCGAACCGCATCCCCGGCAGTACCCCCTCAACGCAACGGAGGCCATTACATGAAGAAAATCATCGTTACCCTTTCCGCGATCTCGCTTTCGATGGCAGGTCTCTCGGGCTGCGCCAACATGAACGAGACCCAGCGCGACACGGGCATGGGCGCCGCGATCGGTGCCGTGGCCGGCGGCCTGATCGGTGCCGCCACGGCGGGCGGCAACAAGGGCAAGAGCGCCGCCACCGGCGCGGCGATCGGCGCCGCACTGGGTGCGGGCGGGGGCTACCTGTGGTCGCAGAACATGCAGAAGCAGCGCGCCGAGATGGAGCAGGCGACCGCGGGCACCGGCATCGGCATCAGCCAGACCACCGACAACCAGCTCAAGGTCGATATTCCCGCGGACGTGTCCTTCGATGTCGGCCGCTACGCGATCAAGTCCAACATGCGCCCGGTGCTCGACCGCCTCGCGTCCACGCTGAACCAGCACCCGGTGACGACCGTGACCATCATCGGCCACACCGACAGCACCGGCTCCGATGCGGTCAACGACCCGCTGTCGATCAACCGTGCCGCCGCCACCCGCGATTACCTGGTGCAGCGTGGCGTGTCCGCGCAGCGCATCGCGGTCGATGGCCGCGGCTCGCGCCAGCCGGTCGCCGACAACTCGACGGCCTCCGGCCGCGCGATGAACCGCCGCGTGGAGATCTTCATCGCGGAGCCGGCGCAGCAGCGCTGATTCCGATGCCGGCGGGACGAGGGGCCGTGGCTGGAAGGCCGCTTGCGGTCTCTCGATCGTCGCTGTCGCATCCGGACACATGAGGGCAGGTTTTGCCTCTTCCGACGCCCCCACACGGGGGCGTCGTCGTTTCAGCCCTGCTCAGCGCCCGCTCGTCGGCAGCGGCGCGAGGAGTGCGGCGATATCGGCCTCGCCGAACTTGGCCAGTGCATCGGCGTCCTCCGACAGCACGCTCTCGGCGAGCGCCGCCTTCCTCTCCTGCAAGGCGAGGATCTTCTCCTCGATGCTGCCCGCGCACACCAGCTTGAACACGAACACCGGCTTGTCCTGGCCGATGCGGTGGGCGCGGTCGGTGGCCTGGTTCTCGGCCGCTGGGTTCCACCACGGGTCGTAGTGGATCACGGTGTCGGCCGCGGTGAGGTTGAGGCCCACGCCGCCCGCCTTCAGGCTGATCAGGAACACCGGCACGCGACCCTTCTGGAAGTCTTCCACCGGGATGCGGCGGTCGCGGGTGTCGCCGGTCAGCGCGACCCAGCCGATCTTCGCCTTGTCGAGTTCGGCCGCGATCAGGCCGAGCATGGTGGTGAACTGCGAGAACACCAGGATGCGCCGGCCCTCGTCGATCAGCTCGGGCAGCATGTCCATCAGCAGGTCGAGCTTGGCGCGCTCCTTGACCCGCAGGGCGGCCGGCGACTTCAGCAGGCGCGGGTCGCAGCACACCTGGCGCAGCTTCAGCAGCGCATCCAGGATCACGATCTGGCTGCGTGCGAAGCCCTTGCCGGCGATCTCGGCGCGCACCTTCTCGTCCATCGCCGCGCGCACCGTCTCGTAGAGGTCGCGCTGGCCGCCCTCGAGGCCGACGCTGCGCACGATGATGGTCTTGGGCGGCAGCTCGGTGGCGACGTCTTCCTTGCGCCGGCGCAGGATGAAGGGTCGCAGGCGCGCCGCGAGCAGGTCGCGGCGGACCGTGTCGCCGTGCTTCTCGATCGGCGTGCGCCAGGTCGCGGTGAAGTCCTTGTGGCTGCCGAGGAAGCCCGGCAGCAGGAAGTCGAACTGCGCCCACAGCTCGCCGAGGTGGTTCTCCAGCGGCGTGCCGGTGAGGCCCAGGCGGTGGCGGGCCTTCAGCTGCCGGATCACCTGCGCGCCCTTGCTGGCGGCGTTCTTCACCGTCTGTGCCTCGTCCAGGATCAGCAGGCTCCACTCGCGCGCCTGCAGCAGCTCGGCGTCGCGCCACAGCAGGGGGTAGGTGGTGAGGGCGATGTCGACGTTGCCGTCGCCCGCGTCCAGCTCCTCGAAGCGCGCGTGGCGGTCGGCGCCGTGCAGGTTCAGCACCTTCAGGTCGGGGGCGAAGCGCTCGGCCTCGGCCTGCCAGTTGAACACCAGCGAGGTCGGCAGCACGACCAGGGCGGGGACGTCCAGGCGGCCCGCCTGCTTCTCGGTGAGCAGGTGGGCGAGCGTCTGCGCGGTCTTGCCCAGGCCCATGTCGTCGGCGAGGATGCCGGCGAGGTCGTGGCGCACCAGGTGCTGCAGCCAGGCGAGGCCCTCGAGCTGGTAGGGACGCAGCTCGGCGCGGAAGCCCGCCGGGGCGGCGACGGCGCGGATGCGCTCGGCGTCGCGCAGGCGGGCGGCGATCGCGGCGACCTGCTCGCGTCCGCGGCCGGGCAGGTCGAGGTCGGCGAGGCGGGCGGCGTCGAGCCTCGACAGCCGCCAGTCGTGGTCAGGACGGTCGAAGAGGTCGACCAGCGCGCGCACCAGCGGCTTGATGCGCGCGGCACCGATGCGCAGGCGGCCGAGGGTCTCGTCCTCCAGGATCACCGCCTCGCGGTCGTCGATGTCGTCCAGGCGGCCGGACAGCCAGCGTGGATCGTGCGCGAACAGGCCGGCGAGGAGCGGTGCCAGCGGCAGCGCCCTGCCGTCGATCTCGATGCCGGGCGACAGGCCCAGCCAGCCGTCCTCGTGCTCGTCGATGTCGAGCATCAGGTGATCGATGTCGATCGCGTGGTGGCGGAAGTCGCTCGGGAAGGCCACCTCCCAGCCTTCCGTGCGCAGCGCCGGCACGGTCTCCGCCATGAAGTCGGGCCAGGCGGCCTCGCTCGCCAGCCCGAGCGCGTCGGTCGGCAGGCTGCCGAAGCTGGTCTGCACGGCGCCCGGCGGGATGCGCGTGAAGCCGGCGGCGGCGAGACGCTGCGCGGCGGTGCGCTCGGCCTCCTCGTCGCGGGTCAGGCGCGCGCTGCGGCCGTCGGGCAGGGGATGGAAGAGGCGGGCGTCGCCGGCCTCGACGCTGACCGTGCCATAGCGGAAGGCGAGCAGGGCGAAGTCGAACTGGTAGGTGCCGTGGGGCGCGTACTGGCGAAAGCGCGCGTGGTAGGCGGGGCGGGTCTCCAGCCGCAGCACAGGCACCGGGACGCCGCCGAGCTCGACCGGCGGTTCCCCACGCTGCGTGGGCGCGGGCAGGGCGGGGGCGACCTCGGCCAGGGTGTCGGCGACCAGCTCGGATTCGGCCTGGCTGAGCGGCGGCAGCCAAAGCAGGCGCTGCACCAGCTCGGCGGGCACCTGCAGGGTGATGGGGCCGGCCTCGGCCCTGGCGGTGTCGATGTACCAGGGTGGCAGCAGAGGCAGCACGCGGTCGGCGGCGGGCTCCACGCGCAGCACCGGGGCGCGCAGGCCTTCGGCGGTGATCGTCCAGTCGGGCGTGCCGGCGCGCGCCTCCCCCAGGCCCAGCATCGGGCCGGCGAGGCTGCCGAAGTGCGCGCGGCCGCTGGCGAGCAGCCGGCTCATCAGCTCGTCGCTGTGGCGCCCCTCGAGCGGCAGCCCGTCGCTCGCGTCGAAGTGGCCGCGTGCCCGGTGCGCCCACAGCAGGCGCAGCAGGTCGAGGTCGGTGTCATCGACGAAGGTGGGCGGGGCCTGCAGCGCACGCTCGATGTTGCTCCAGCGCTCGTGCTGGCGGATCTCGCCGTGCTGGTCGAGGCGGACCTTGTGGCATTTGACGCTGAAGTCGCCGCCGTACAGGCTGGGCTCGACGACATAGCGCAGCGCGTAGGTGGCCGAGGCCGGCTTGCGCTTTCGGCTGCCGTCCATCGCGAGGCTGCCCGCGGCCTCGCGAAAGCCCTTCACCCAGGCCAGCACCTGCTCGCGCGGGCGGTCGGGGCGCCGGCGCTGGTGCAGCCACACCAGCATCATCGCCGCCACGTGCTTGCAGCCGAAGCCCATCGGGCAGGTGCATGAGCTGGTCAGGATCGAGGCGCCGTCCGCAAGGCCGGATTCCTCTTCCACCTCGGCTTCGACCGTGTAGGGCGTGCGCTGGCGACCCTTCACCAGGGCCGAGACCGTGTTGCCCTCGGCAGAGAGCGCACTGACCCTGCTCACGTAGCCCAGGCCCTTGGCCACGGTCTCCACGCCGAGCGCGGCGATCAGGTCGTCCTGGGTGAAGGCTTCGAGGAGGTTCATCGGCGCGCGGCAGGCCCGAGGCGGGCATGAACGGGAAAACCCGATAGTTTATACGCCAGCCCGCAGCGCACGTGTGCGGCGAATGGGAAAAATGCGCGCGCGCAATGCAAACGGGCCGCGATCGCGGCCCGTCGTGGTTCACCTCGGGGGAGGGTGCATCACACGTTCCGATACACCTCGGCCCCGCCTTTCACGAACTCCACCGATTTGACCTCCATGCCCTTCTTCAGCGCCTCGGCCTCGTCGATGCCCTGCTGGGCGGCGAAGTCGCGCACGTCCTGGGTGATCTTCATCGAGCAGAAGTGCGGACCGCACATCGAGCAGAAATGCGCCACCTTGGCCGAGTCCTTGGGCAGGGTCTCGTCGTGGAATTCCTTCGCCTTGTCCGGGTCGAGGCCGAGGTTGAACTGGTCTTCCCAGCGGAACTCGAAGCGCGCCTTGGAGAGCGCGTTGTCGCGGATCTGCGCGCCCGGGTGGCCCTTGGCGAGGTCGGCGGCGTGGGCGGCGAGCTTGTAGGTGATGATGCCTTCCTTGACGTCCTGCTTGTTGGGCAGGCCCAGATGCTCCTTGGGCGTCACGTAGCACAGCATCGCGGTGCCGTACCAGCCGATGGTGGCTGCGCCGATGCCGCTGGTGATGTGGTCGTAGCCCGGGGCGATGTCGGTGGTGAGCGGCCCCAGGGTGTAGAAGGGCGCCTCCTTGCACCACTCGAGCTGCAGGTCCATGTTCTCCTTGATGAGCTGCAGCGGCACGTGGCCGGGGCCCTCGATCATGACCTGCACGTCGTGGCGCCAGGCGATCTCGGTGAGCTCGCCGAGGGTCTTGAGCTCGCCCAGCTGCGCCTCGTCGTTGGCATCGTAGATCGAACCCGGGCGCAGGCCGTCGCCGAGGCTGAAGGCCACGTCGTAGGCCTTCATGATCTCGCAGATGTCCTCGAAATGGGTGTAGAGGAAGCTCTCCTTGTGATGCGCCAGGCACCACTTGGCCATGATCGAGCCGCCGCGGCTGACGATGCCGGTCATGCGGTTGGCGGTCAGCGGCACGTAGCGCAGCAGCACGCCGGCGTGGATGGTGAAGTAGTCCACGCCCTGCTCGGCCTGTTCGATCAGGGTGTCGCGGAAGATCTCCCAGGTGAGGTCCTCAGCCTTGCCGTTGACCTTCTCCAGGGCCTGGTAGATGGGCACCGTGCCGATCGGCACCGGCGAGTTGCGGATGATCCACTCGCGGGTCTCGTGGATGTTCTTGCCGGTCGAGAGATCCATCACCGTGTCGCCGCCCCAGCGGATCGACCAGGTCATCTTGTCGACCTCTTCGGCGATGCTGGAGGTGACCGCCGAGTTGCCGATGTTGGCGTTGATCTTGGTGAGGAAGTTGCGGCCGATGATCATCGGCTCGCTCTCGGGGTGGTTGATGTTGTTCGGGATGATGGCGCGGCCGCGGGCGATCTCGTCGCGCACGAACTCGGGGGTGATCGTCGCCGGCAGGCTGGCGCCGAAGTTCTGGCCCGGGTGCTGGCGCAGCATCATGTCGGCCATCTTCTGGCCCTTGAGGCCGCCGCTGGCGCGCAGCGAGGCGATGTACTGCTCGCGGTTGAGATTCTCGCGGATGGCGACGTATTCCATCTCGGGGGTGATGATGCCGCGGCGGGCATAGTGCATCTGCGTGACATTGGCGCCTGCCTTGGCGCGGCGCGGCTTGCGGTGCAGGCCGGGGAAGCGCAGCTCGTCCAGGCTCTCGTCGGCGGCGCGCTGGCGGCCGAATTCGGACGAAAGATCGGGCAGCAGCTCGGTGTCGGCGCGCTCCTCGATCCACTGCTGGCGCAGCGCGGGCAGGCCGGAGCGGATGTCGATCTTCGCCGCCGGGTCGGAGTAGGGGCCCGAACAGTCGTAGACGAAGATCGGCGGGTTCTGCTCGGCGCCGAAGGAGGCCGGGGTGTCGGCCTGCGAGATCTCGCGCATCGGCACGCGGATGTCCGGGCGCGAGCCCTCGACGTAGATCTTGCGCGAGTTGGGCAGCGGGGCGATCGCGGCCTCGTCGACGTGGGCCTTGGCGGCGATGAATTTTTCGTTGGCGTTCATGCTGTCTCCTGGGGAAGTTCGTGGTGTTTGTGGTTCAGTTCGGGGTCGCGCCAGCCGCCTTTCCGCGACCAATGCGAGCATTCACATGTAGGAGCGGCGGCAGCCGCGAACCCCGGCCCGTGACCCCCGCCCTGCCTCGGCCCGAGCTCACCGCTTCCACAGCGCGTGGAAGTGATGCACCGGCCCGTGCCCGCTGCCGACCGCGAGCTCGCCCGAGTGCACGATCGCGCCCAGCAGCCACTGGCGCGCATGGCGCACCGCGGTCTCGACCGGGCGGAACTGGCCTTCGGCCTGCGGCAGCAGCGCGGCGATGGCCGAGCTGAGCGTGCACCCGGTGCCGTGGGTGTTTTTGGTGTCGATGCGCTGCGCCGGCAGCTCGACCATGCGGTCGCCGTCGAACAGCAGGTCTACGAGGTCGTTGCCGGGCAGGTGGCCGCCCTTCAGCAGCACCCAGCGCTCGGAGGCCAGCGGCAGCAGCTCGCGCAGGCGTTCGGCGGCGCGGTACATCTCCTTGACCGTGTCGGGCGCGCGCTGCTCGAGCAGCACGCCGGCCTCGGGCAGGTTGGGGGTGATCAGGAAGGCCTGCGGGAACAGCGCCTCGCGCATCGCCGAGATCGCGCTCTTCGCCAGCAGGCTGTCGCCGCTCTTGGCCACCATGACCGGGTCGAGCACCACATTCGCCGCCCGCCAGTGCGCCAGGCGCTCGGCCACCGTGGTGGTGACCTCGGCGCTGCCGAGCATGCCGATCTTGGTGGCGTGGATGGAGACGTCGGCGAACAGGGTGTCGATCTGCAGGCGCAGGAAGTCGGTGGGCGGCACATGCACGCCGGTGACCGCCTGCGTGTTCTGCGCGGTGAGCGCGGCGACCACGCCGCAGCCGTAGGCGCCGAGCGCGGAAAAGGCCTTGAGGTCGGCGAACACGCCGGCGCCACCGGACGGGTCGACGCCGGCGATGGTGACCACGTTGGGGATGTGGGAGGACGTCCCGGAAGAGCGGGACGAGGCGCTGCCGGAGGCAGCGGAGCTTGCGGACGAACTCATGAAGGACGTTTCCCTACGCCGGTGCGAGCCGGATCAGGTTCCAAGGGTGTTTCTCAGCCCGTGCGCGGCGGGCACCCCCAACGAGAGCGAAGGAAGATACTGTATGCACTTTAGCGTGGCAAGCCGCTCAAGATCCCGCCCTCGTGGTCGTTTAGCAGGATGGAACGCCACGCCATGCCGACGCCGATGAAAAACCCGCGCCCTCTCCTCCTCGCCCTGCTGCTCGCCCACTTCGCCGGCGCGGCCTGCGCCGCCGACTGGCAGCTCGTGCTCAGCGACCGCGACCGCCGCATCGAGATCGATCGCGCCAGCATCCTGCGCTCGGACGCTGGCACCAAGGTCTCCTGGGGGCGGGTGGTGCTGACCTCGGAGGAGGCGCAGCGCTCCGGCTACGCCATGATCAAGGCGCTCAACCGTTACGACTGCCGCAACCGCACGTTCGCCACGGTCAAGCGGGTATATGTCGATGCCGAGGACAACATCGTGCGCGAGGAGCCGGTGTCGGCCGAGGCGCCGATCGCGGTGGCGCGCAACACCGTGGATGAGCGCATGTGGCGCGAGGTGTGCGATCCGCCCTCGGCGGTCGAGCTGCAGAAGCTGGCGGCCGAGGCCGCCCGGGTCGCGAGCGAACAGCCGGCAGCTCCAGGCGTCGCGCCACCCCAGGCCTCCGCTGCCGCAACCCCCGCTGCCGTCCCCCCCGCGGTGCCGGTCCAGGTCCCCGCCGCGGCTGCGCAGCCGCCGGTGCCGAAGCCTGCGGAGTCGGCGCGCGCGCAGTCGGGCAGCGTACGCCAGCCGGGCGAGGAGTCCGTCTCCGCCGAGGTGGTGCGTACGGCGGGCGGAGGTGGCGAGCCTGCCGCGGCGACCCCCGCCCTCGAGACCCACGTCGAGATTCCGGCCAAGTTCCTGCCCGGCGGGCAGGGGGCCGCGGAGCCCGAGAGTCCGCGCAAGTCCATCCTGCCGCCGCTGCCCAGGCTGTCGGCGACGGCCGCGCCCGAACCGAAGGCTCCGCCGGCCACCAAGCCTGCCGTGCGCGAGTCGCCACGAGCGCAGGCGGGCGGCCCGCCCGCTCCGCAAGCGCCCGCGCCGACGCGATCGGCAGCGGCGCCGGAGCGGCGGGTCGTGCCGGAGGCGGAGAAAACGCCTGCGTCGGTGCGGGCCGAGGTGTCGCCCGCGCGTGCTCGGCCCCGTCCGCAGCGCGCGGAGAGTGCGCCGCCGGAGCGTCCCGTCGTGCGCGAGAAGCCGCTCGTGGCCAGGGCCGAGCCTGCCACGCCGGCACGACCGACGTCGCCCGGCGCGCGCGCCCTCGCGCCGAAGCGCGCCGCGGTGGCGGAGCCATCGGATTCGCCGGCCGCGACGCCTGCGTCCGCCCGCGCGGAGGCCTTGCGCGCGGCCGGCATCGAGCTCACCCGCCTCGCCGTGGGCATGCCCGAGTGGAGCTACGAGGGCGAGACCGGTCCGGACAACTGGGGCCGGATGCGTCCCGAGTGGCGGATCTGCGAGGAGGGTTTGCGCCAGTCGCCGATCGATTTGCGCGATGGCATCGCCGTCGATCTCGCCCCGGTGCAGTTCGACTACCGTCGCACGGGCTTCCGCATCCGCGACACCGGCAACACCCTGCAGGTCGAGGTCGGCGAGGGCATGGGCATCACCGTGCGCGGGGTGCGCTACGCGCTCGAGCGCTTCACCCTGCACCGGCCCTCGCAGGACCGCGTCGGCGGCATGGCGCACGACATGGCGCTCTACCTGCAGCATCGCGCCGAGGACGGCCGCATGGCGATCCTGTCGCTGCTGCTGTCGGCCGGCGGCGAGGCCAACCCGGCGCTGCAGACACTGTGGAACAACCTGCCGCTCGACCGCGGGCGCGAGTTCACCCCCGACGCCGTGCTCGACCTGCCGGCGCTGCTGCCGGCCGAGCCGGGGCATTACCTCTACACCGGCTCGCTGCCGATGCCGCCCTGCACCGAGGACGTGCTGTGGGTGGTGATGAAGCAGCCGGTGGCCATCTCCGCCGACCAGCTCGACGTCTTCGCCCGCCTGTATCCGCGCAACGGTCGGCCGATCCAGCCGACCAACGGGCGGCCGCTGCTCGAGTCGCGCTGAGCTCCCGGCCTTGCATCAGGCCGCGCTCGTCTGCGGATCGGGCGCGGGCCGTGCGCAGGGTCATCGCACGAACGGGCACCCCGCCTCGAGCCACGCTTTCACGGCGTTCTCGTGCGACCGCCCCGGGGCTGTGCCTGGGTGACCATGGTCACACGGGCGAGGCGCTACACTAGCGGCCTCGCCCCGCGTCTGCGCCTTGTCGCCAGGGGGCTCCCGATCGCCGCGAGATTTCCATGCGTTTCCGCTCCCTCCCCTCCGTGCTGGCCGGCCTGTCCGTGCTGGCCGCCTGTTCCGCGCCCGCGCCCCACACCCCGCCGCCGCCTGCGGTCCTCGTCCGCAGTGTTGACGCTGCCAGCGCCCCGCCGGCGGCGCAGGTCTATGCCGGCGAGGTGAGGGCGCGCATCGAGTCGGATCTGGGTTTCCGCATCGGCGGCAAGCTGGTCGAGCGCCTCGTCGATGTCGGTGCCGAGGTTGCCGCCGGTGCGCCGCTGGCGCTGCTCGACGCGCAGGACGTGCGCCTGGCGCTGGCCTCGGCGCAGGCGGCGGCCGCGGCGGCCGAGTCCGACCTCGCGCTCGCACGCAGCGAGTTCGCCCGCGCGCGCGAGTTGCAGGCGCGCAACTTCATCTCGTCTTCGTCGCTCGACGCCCGCCGCACCGCGCTGCAGGCCGCCGAGGCGCGCCTGCGCCAGGCGCGTGCGCAGGCCGAGGTCGCCGCCAACCAGGCCGGCTACGCCCGCCTCGAGGCACCCGCCGCCGGCGTGGTCACCGCGGTGCTCGCCGAGCCGGGGCAGGTGGTGGGGGCGGGCCAGGCGGTGCTGCGCCTCGCTCGTCCCGACGAGCGCGAGGTACTGATCCACGTGCCCGAGGGGCGCGCCGCCGGCCTCGTGCCGGGCAGTGCCGCGCAGGTGCGGCCGTGGGCCGCGCCCGAACGCGAGTACGCCGGCCGCGTGCGCGAGGTCGCACCGGCGGCCGACGCCGCCACCCGCACCCACGCGGTGCGTGTCGCGGTGCCCGGGGCGGACACGGCGCTCGCGCTCGGCGCCAGCGCGAGCGTGGCCTTCGCCGCGGCGCAGGCCGAGGCCCCCGGCGTGCTGTTGCCCTTGCCCGCGGTGACGCGGCAGCCGGGCCAGGCCGACGCCGGCACGGTGTGGGTGGTGGGCGAGGACGCCGCCGTGAAGCCGCTGGCGGTCGAACTCGGCGCCTGGCGCGAGGACGGCGTGGTGGTGCGCGCCGGCCTGCCCGCACAGGCCCGCGTGGTGGTGGCCGGGGTGCACAAGCTGATCGAGGGCATGCGCGTGCGTGCCGTCGAGGAAGGCGCGCCGGTGCTGCTGGACGTGCGGCGATGAGCGCTCGTGGCGAGGGACCGATCGGCGGCGGGCGTTTCAATCTGTCGGAATGGGGGCTGACCCACCGCTCCCTGGTGCTGTACTTCCTCATCGTCTGCACCTTGATCGGGCTGTTCTCCTACACCCGGCTCGGCCAGTCCGAGGATCCGCCCTTCACCTTCAAGGTCATGGTGGTGCGCGCCGAGTGGCCGGGGGCGAGCGCACGCGAGATCGGGGAGCAGGTCACCGACAAGATCGAGAAGAAGCTGCAGGAGATCGCCCAGGCCGACGTCATCCGCAGCTACTCCAAGCCCGGCGAGGCGATGGTCTTCTTCGTCGTCAAGGACGCTACGCGCTCGCGCGACATCCCCGACATCTGGTACCAGGCGCGCAAGAAGATCGGCGACATCGCCCACACCTTCCCGACCGGGGTGCGCGGGCCGTATTTCAACGACGAGTTCGGCGACACCTACGGCAACCTCTTCGCCCTGCTCGGCGAGGGGGTGAGCCACGCCGAACTCAAGCGCCACGCCGAGGCGATCCGCGGCGAACTGCTGCGCGTGAAGGACGTGGCCAAGGTGAGCTTCTTCGCCGAGCAGCCGCAGCGCGTGTTCGTGGAGATCTCCAACACCCGTCTCGCCACCCTGGGCGTGCGCCTGGACGACATCGTCGCCGCGCTCGCCCGCCAGAACGCGGAGACCGGCGCCGGCTTCTTCGAGACCGGCGACGAGCGCATCTGGCTGCGCCCGTCGGGCCAGTTCGAGGACCTCGACGCGATCCGTGCCACGGTGATCCGCGCCGGCGGGCGCAGCCTGCGCCTGGGCGACATCGCCGAGGTGCGCCGCGGCTACGCCGAGCCACCGGCCGAGCGCCTGCGCTACATGGGGCAGGAGGCGCTCGGTATCGGCGTGTCGATGCGCAGCGGCGGCGACATCGTCGCGCTCGGCCGCCAGCTCGATGCGGCGGTGGAGAAGATCGACGCGCAACTGCCGACCGGCATTCGCCTGGAGCGCGTGGCCGACCAGCCGCGCGCCGTGACGCGGGCGGTCAACGAGTTCGTCAAGGTGCTCGCCGAGGCGGTGCTCATCGTCATGGCGGTGAGCCTGCTGTCGCTGGGCTTCCGCACCGGCGTGGTGGTGCTGGTGATCATCCCGGTGGTGCTGGCGATCACCTTCATGTTCATGCACCTGCTCGACATCGGCCTGCACAAGATCTCGCTCGGCGCGCTGATCATCGCGCTCGGCCTGCTGGTGGACGACGCGATCATCGCGGTCGAGATGATGGCGAGCAAGATGGAGCAGGGCTGGGGTCGGGTGCGCGCGGCGAGCTACGCGTGGACCTCGACGGCGATGCCGATGCTCTCGGGCACCCTGGTGACCGCGGCCGGCTTCCTACCGGTGGCGCTGGCGGCGTCCTCGGTGGGGGAGTTCACGCGCTCGATCTTCCAGGTCACGGTGACCGCGCTGCTGGTGTCGTGGATCGCCGCGGTGCTCTTCGTTCCCTACCTCGGCTATTACCTGCTGCCCGACTTCAGCAAGCGCGCGGGCAAGCCCTCCTGGCTGGCCCGCCTGGTCGGGCGGATCTGGCCGGCGCTGGGGCGGCGGATGGCGGAGCGCGACCTCCACGCCCACGAGCAGCACGACGAGTTCGCGATCTACCACACGCCCTTCTACAACCGCCTGCGCGGCGTGGTGGATGCCTGCGTGCGCTGGCGCTGGGTCGTCATCGTGCTGACGGCAGCCATCTTCGTCGGCTCGCTGTTCGTGTTCGCCCGCTTCGTGCCGCAGCAGTTCTTCCCCGACTCGACGCGCCCCGAGCTGCTGGTCGACCTGCGCCTCGCCGAGGGCGTGTCGCACCACGCCACCGAGGCCGCGGTGAAGCGGCTGGAGGGCTTCCTCGACGCGCAGGAGGGCATCGAGAACTACGTGGCCTGGGTGGGCAGCGGCAGCCCGCGCTTCTACCTGCCGCTCGACCAGCAGCTCGCGCAGACCAACTTCGCCCAGGTCGTGATCCTCACCGCCGGCCTGGCCGAGCGCGAGGCGCTGCGCGCGAAGCTGATCCGCCTCTTCGAGGACGAGCCCTGGCCGCTGCGCGGCATCGTCAATCGGCTCGAGAACGGGCCACCGGTCGGCTTTCCGGTGCAATACCGGGTGAGCGGGCCGGACCTGGCGGAGCTGCACCGGCGCGCCGCGACCGTGGCCGAGACGATGCGTGCCAATCCGCACCTGTCCAACGTGCATATGGACTGGGTGGAGCCGTCCAAGGTGGTGCGGGTGGTGATCGACCAGGAGAAGGCGCGCCTGCTCGGGGTGTCTACACAGGACCTCTCCAGCCTGCTCGCCACCTCGCTGCAGGGCATGACGGTGACGCAGTTCCGCGAGGGCACCGAGACCATCGCGCTGGTGCTGCGCGGGGCGGAGCGCGAGCGTGCCCACCTGTCGCAGCTGCCCGACCTCGCCCTGCCGGTGCGGGGAGGGCGCAGCGTGCCGCTGGCGCAGGTGGTGCGCCTCGAGCACGACTTCGAGCCGGGGGTGATCTGGCGGCGCAACCGCATCCCCACGGTGACCGTGCGCGCCTCGCTCTACGACGGCACCCAGCCCGCGGTGGTGGTGGGCCAGCTCGCGCCGCGCATGGCCGAGCTCTCCGCGCAGCTGCCGCTCGGCTATCGCCTCGAGGTCGGCGGCGCGGTCGAGGAGAGCGCCAAGGGCAGCGGCTCGGTGGGTGCGGGCATGCCGGTCTTCGTGCTGACCGTGCTGACCGTGCTGATGCTGCAGCTGAAGAGCTTCTCGCGCACCATCATGGTGGTGCTCACCGCGCCGCTCGGCCTCATCGGCGTCGCCGCCTTCCTGCTCGCCTTCGGCAAGCCCTTCGGCTTCGTCGCGCTGCTCGGCACGATCGCGCTGTCGGGCATGATCATGCGCAACTCGGTGATCCTGGTGGACCAGATTCGCCAGGACGTCGAGGCCGGACGCACGCAGTGGGAGGCTATCGTCGAGTCGGCGGTGCGGCGTTTCCGCCCGATCATGCTCACCGCCGCGGCGGCCATCCTCGCCATGGTGCCGCTGTCTCGCAGCACCTTCTTCGGGCCGATGGCGGTGGCGATCATGGGCGGGCTCGCCGTGGCCACGGTGCTCACCATCCTGTTTCTGCCCGCACTCTATGCAGCCTGGTACCGGGTGAAGCCGGCCGCAGCGGAGCGCGCGGAGCGCGCGGAGGCGGATCGCAGCGCAGCAACTGCGCTAGAATGACGCGGTTTTGCCTTCATGGATAACGCTATCCATTAGCGTGTGCTAATATTTCGCCGGGAGCCCCTGATGAACTTCGAGAAAGCGCGCTTCAACATGGTCGAGCAGCAGATCCGCCCCTGGGAGGTGCTGGATCAGGACGTGCTCGACCTCCTGATGACGGTCAAGCGCGAGGAATTCGTTCCCGCCGCGCACCGCGAGCTGGCCTTCGCCGACGTCGAGATCCCGATCGGCTGCGGCCAGGTCATGCTCAAGCCGGTGATCGAGGGCAAGATCCTGCAGGCGCTGCGCGTCACCAAGTCCGACACCGTGCTCGAGATCGGCGCCGGCTCGGGCTGGTTCGCCGCACTGCTGGCGGCGCGCGCCGAGTGGGTGCGCACCATGGAGATCGAGCCCGAACTGGTCAAGCTGGCGAGCGCCAACCTCGAGCGCAACGGCGTGCAAAACGTGGTCGTGGTCGACGGCGATGGCGTGCAGGGCTGGTCGGGCCGCGCGCCCTACGATGTGATCGTCGTCTCCGGCGGCCTGCCCTTCGTGCCGCAGTCGCTGCTCGAGCAGCTCAAGGTCGGTGGCCGCCTGTTCGCCTTCGTCGGCGAGGCGCCGGTCATGAAGGCGCGCCTGATCACCTGCGAGGCAGAAGGCCGATTCCGCACAGAGGACGTGTTCGAGACCGTGGTGCCGATGCTCAAGAACGCCCCCCAGCGCGAAGCGTTCAGCTTCTGAGGCGACGATGCTGCAGATCACGCCGAAGATGCTCGCCGAGCGCCTCCAGGACGCGCAACGGCCTGCCCCCCTGCTGCTCGACGTGCGCGAGCCCTGGGAGGTGCAGATCTGCCAGATCCCCGGATCGGTCACGATGCCGATGGGCAGCGTTCCGGCGCGTTACCCGGAACTGGAACGCGACCGCGAGACGGTGGTGATCTGCCATCACGGCGGGCGCAGCTGGCAGGTCGCGATGTTCCTCGAGCGGCAGGGTTTCTCCAACGTGGCCAACCTGTCCGGCGGCGTCGCCGGCTGGGCGAACGAGGTCGACCTCAACATGCCGCAGTACTGAACGCGGCGCAGCAGTGGAGAGCACGATGAAGCGAGTCCTGGCAGTTCTGGTGGCGGGTCTGTTCGCGGGAGGCGCCGCGGGGGCCGACCTGATGCAGGTGTACCAGGACGCGCTCGCCAACGATGCGAAGTTCTCCGCGGCGCGCGCGCAGTTCGAGGCCGGGCAGGAGAAGGTGGTTCAGGGGCGCGCGGGGCTGCTGCCGCAGATCGGGGTGTCGGCGAACACGACCCGTAACGATGCCGAGCTCACACCGACGGGAGCGGCTGCGCGCGACTACAGCTACAGCAGCAACGGCTATGGCGTGCAGCTCACCCAGCCGCTGTTCCGCTGGCAGAACTGGGTGCAGTTCAAGCAGGGCGAGCTGCAGACCGCGCTCGCGGAAACCCAGTTCGGGATCGCCCGCCAGGACCTCGTGCTGCGCGTCGCCGAGGCCTACTTCAACGTGCTCAACGCGCAGGATGCGCTCGCCGCGGTGACGCAGCTGCGCACCGCCGCGGGCGAGCAGCTCGAGCTCGCGAAGACCAGCTTCGAGGTCGGCACGGTGACGATCACCGACGTGCATGAGGCGCAGTCGCGCTTCGACCTCGCCTCGGCGCAGGAGATCGCCGCACAGAACCAGCTCGAGGTTGCCCGCCAGACATTGGCGCAGATCATCGGCAGGCAGCCCGAGGCGCTCGCTGGCCTGCGCGAGGGCGTGGCGCTGCAGCGCCCCCAGCCCGAGAACATCGCCGACTGGGTGGCCGCCGCCGAGTCTGGCAGCTTCGGCGTGCAGGCCCAGCAGCTCGCGCGCGAGATCGCCGCGCGCGAGGTCGAGCGCGCGCGCGCCGGCCACCTGCCGACGGTGGATATCGTCGCCAGCCACGGCCTGAACAACCGTCCGCAGCCCAGCACCGAGCGCTCCGAGGCGACCACCATCGGCCTGCAGTTGAACGTGCCCTTGTATGCCGGCGGGCGCGTGTCCTCGGTGTCGCGCGAGGCCGCGGCGCTGCGCCTGAAGGCCGACGCCGACCTCGAGGACGCCCGCCGCAGCGCCGCGCTCGCCGCCCGCCAGTCCTGGCTGGGGGTTACCAGCGGCATGGCGCAGGTGAGGGCGCTCGAGGCTGCGCGCGTGTCGTCGAGCTCCGCGCTCGACGCCAACAAGCTCGGCTACGAGGTCGGCGTGCGTATCAACATCGACGTGTTGAACGCCCAGACCCAACTCGCCGACACCTTGCAGAAGCTCGCCCGTGCGCGCTACGACACCCTGCTTGCGCAGCTGCGCCTGAAGGCCGCAGCCGGCACCCTGGGCGAGGACGACGTGCTCGCGATCAACGCGCTGCTCGTGCCCTGAGCGCCTCGGGCCGATCACACTCCCTGCGCCTCACGCCTCACGCCTCACGCCTCACGCCTCACGCCTCACGCCTCACGCCTCACGCCTCACGGCCAGCGCCCTGAGCAGCGCCACGCTGCGCGCGGTCGCACCCTGGTGCGTGGTCGCGAAGGCGCGCCCCGCGGCCGCGATCTCGTCCCGGCGCGCGGGGTCTGCCACCAGTGCGAGCGCCACGCGCATGCCCGCCTCCGCATCCTGCGCGCGCACTGCGGCGCCGGCGCGCTCGGCGTCCTCGGCCACCGCCTGGAAATTGAAGGTGTGCGGGCCGATCACCACCGCGGTGCCGACCGCGCAGGCCTCGATCAGGTTCTGCCCGCCGAAGGCCAGCCAGCTGCCGCCGATGAGCGCGACGTCGGCCGCGGCGTAGTAGGCGAACATCTCGCCCATCGAATCACCGAGCAGTACGCGGGTCTGTGCGCGCACCGCCTCTTCGGTGCTGCGCCGCTGCAGAGCCAGGCCGCGCGCGCTGGCGAGCGCGGCGACTTCGTCGAAGCGCTGCGGGTGGCGCGGCACCAGCAGCAGCAAGGCCTCGGGTGTCGCCTGGCGCACGAAGGCGTCGAGCAGCAGTGCCTCCTCGCCCTCGCGGGTGCTGGCGGCGAGCAGCACCGGACGGTTGCCGATTCGTTCGCGCAGGCTGCGGCCGAGTACGAGCATCGCCCCTGGTGGGGCGATGTCGAACTTGAGGTTGCCGGTGACGGTGACCCGGCGCGCACCGAGCTGGGTGAGGCGGGAGGCGTCGGCGGCGGTCTGCGCGCCGATGGCGGCGAGCGCCTTCAGGGTGAGCGCGGTGAGCGCGGGCAGGCGGGCGTAGCGCCGGGCGGAGCGCTCGGACAGGCGGGCGTTGGCGAGCATCACCGGGACGCGGCGGCGTTTGCAGGCCGCGAGCAGGTTGGGCCATAGCTCGGTCTCCATCACCACTCCGAACAAGGGGCGGAAGTGGCGCAGGAAGGCATGGGCGAAGCAGCCGAGGTCGTAGGGCAGGTAGGCGCGGAGGACGCGCGCCTCGTCGCGGAAAAGGGCCTTCGAGGTCTCGCGCCCGGTCGGCGTCATGTGGGTGAGCAGCACCGAGTGCTCCGGCCATTCGGCGAGCAGGGCGCGCACCAGGGGTTCGGCGGCGCGGGTCTCGCCCACGGACACTGCATGCACCCAGATCACTCCCACCGGTGCCCGCGTCCGGTAGCGTCCGAAGCGTTCGCCAAGGTGGCGCAGGTAGGCCGGCTGGCGCCGGGCCCGCCACGCAAGGCGCAGCAGCACCAGGGGCAGGGCAAGGATCCACAGCAAGGTGTAGGGCAGGCGGGTCAGCATCGGGTGGGACGGTAAGGCGACCGCCGCAGTATAAGCAAGGATGCTGGCGGCGGTCCTGCGCACGTGCTGAAGGAAACCGTTCACACTGTGTCCCGGCGGGGGCATGCGATAATTCGTCCAATCCATCCCCCAGCCCAAGTTCCTCCATGAAGATCCTCGTCACCGGCGCCGCCGGGTTCATCGGCATGCACGCCACGCTACGCCTGCTCGCGCGTGGCGACGAGGTGGTCGGCCTCGACAACCTCAACGACTATTACGATCCCACGCTCAAGGAGGCGCGGCTGGCGCGGCTGCTGCCGCACGCGGGTTTCCGCTTCGTGAAGCTGGACGTGGCGGACCGCGCCGGCATCGAAGCCTTGTTCGCCGCCGAGAAGTTCGACCGCGTGATCCATCTGGCCGCCCAGGCCGGCGTGCGCTATTCGTTGCAGAACCCGCATGCCTACGTCGACAGCAACCTGGTCGGCTTCATGAACATCCTCGAGGGCTGCCGGCATGCGAAGGTGCAGCACCTGGTCTATGCGTCGAGTTCCAGCGTTTACGGTGGCAACACGAAGATGCCGTTCTCCGAGGCCGACAGCGTCGACCACCCGGTGAGCATCTATGCGGCGACCAAGAAGGCCAACGAGCTGATGGCGCATACCTACAGCCACCTTTATGGCCTGCCCACCACCGGCTTGCGCTTCTTCACCGTGTATGGTCCGTGGGGGCGGCCGGACATGGCGCTGTTCCTGTTTACCAAGGCGATCCTGGAAGGGCGCCCGATCGATGTGTTCAACCACGGTCGCATGCGGCGCGACTTCACGTACGTGGACGACATCGTCGAGGGCGTGATCCGCACCCTGGACCGCGTCGCCGAGCCCGATCCCGCCTTCGATCCGATGCAGCCGAACCCGGGTACCGGCAGCGCGCCCTACCGCGTGTTCAACATCGGCAACCACGATCCCGTAGAGCTGATGGAGTTCGTCGCCGCGATCGAGGATGCGCTGGGCACCACCGCGCAGAAGAACTTCCTGCCGCTGCAGGACGGCGACGTGCCGGCGACCTACGCCGACACCGCGGCGCTGAACGCCTGGACCGGCTTCGCTCCCGCGACCAGCGTGCGCGAGGGCGTCGGCCGCTTCATCGCCTGGTACCGGGAGTACTACCGGGTCTGATCCGCCCGGGGGCGGCCCGGCGCCGCGGCCGCTCCCGATCTTCAACTGTCCATGCGCTGCCGGCTGTCGGCCGGCAGCGGCAGGAATCGATGGCCACCTACGCAATCGGCGACATCCAGGGCTGCTATGCCCCGCTGGACCGCATGCTCGAGCTGATCGCCTTCGACGCGGCCGTCGACCGGCTGTGGATCGTCGGCGACCTCGTCAATCGCGGCCCAGAATCCTTGCGCGTGCTGCGCTTCCTGCGCGGGCTGGGCGACGCGGCGAGCATCGTGCTCGGCAACCACGACCTCTACCTGCTGATGGTCGCCGCCGGCTACAAGCGGCGCGACAGCGACGACACCCTCTTCCAGGTGCTCGAGGCGGACGACCGCGACGAGCTGCTGGAGTGGCTGAGCTTCCAGCCCCTGATGAGGGTCCAGGGCGACCACGTGCTGGTGCATGCGGGCCTCCTCCCGGGGTGGACGGTGACGCGTGCGCAGGCGCTCGCCGCCGAGGTGGGTGCGGCGCTCGCCGGCCCGAAGTCGCGCGAGTTCCTGCTCCACCTCGCGGGCAACCGTCCGGATCGCTGGTCGGACGGGCTCAAGAGCTGGGACCGGCTGCGCGTCATCGTCAACGCCATGACGCGGCTGCGCTTCTGCACCGCGCAGGGGCGCATGGACCTGGGCGCCAAGGGTGCGCCGCACAAGGCACCGCCGGGCATGCTGCCGTGGTTTCGCGTGCCCGATCGCTTCAGTCGCACCCACACCATCGTCTGCGGGCACTGGTCGGCGCTGGGCTTCTACCGCGAGCCGGGGTTGATCGCGCTCGATTCGGGCTGCGTCTGGGGCGGAAAGCTCACCGCGCTGCGCATCGAGGACGATGCGGTGTTCCAGGTCCCGGGCTGAGCCTGCGCCGGTGGTTTCAGTCCTGCGCGTCGAGCGTGATGCCGATTACGGTGGCGATCTCGGCGCGCGTGCGCGTAGCCAGCGTGCGCCGGTCGGCGCCGTCGGCGGTGGTGATCGGTGCCGCCACCGTGATGCGTGCGACCGTGCGTGGCGCGGCGATGATGTTGGCGATGCACTCGCCCAGGCTGAGCTCGCCGTCGTAGGCGGGCGTGCGGCTGAAGCGGTCGTCCGGCGTCCGGTATTGCAGTGCCAGTGGCTGCACCGGATGACCGCAGGCGATCGCCGGCTGCAGCAGCGCGGCGTGAAAGTGCAGCAAGGCGGCGCCGTCGGTGGTCGTGCCCTCGGGGAAGATCGCCACGTTGCAGCCTGCATCGAGCAGCGCCGCGGTCTCCTCGTTGATGATGCGGGCGTGGCCGCGGCTGCCGCGGCGCAGGAAGATGGTGTCGTTCTTCGCCGCCAGCCAGCCGATCACCGGCCAGGCGCGCACCTCGGCCTTGGAGACGAAGGCTGCGGGGGCGAGCGCGTTGATCGCGAAGATGTCTACCCAGGAGACGTGGTTGGCGACCAGCATGCAGCCGGGCGCGACCGCCTCGCCGCGATGTTCCAGGCGCATGCCGAGCACGCGCAGCAGCCCCAGCGACCAGCGTCGACGCAGGGCCTGATGAGTGTCGCGCCCGGTGAAGGGGTAGACCGCCGCGATCGTCAGCACGCCCTGCAGCAGATGCAGGCCGAGCCGGGTCCAGCGCGTCGCGCGCAGCATCGCGCCGGCGCGCGCTGCGCCCACCCCGGCCTCGACGGCGGGCGTGGTGGTCGAGGAGGGCGGCGGGGCGGTGTCGGCACCGGCATGCATGGCGCGATCCTGGGCGAGGTCGGGGTGGCGGGGGGCGTTCAGTCCTTGCGTCCCATGAAGTGGCGGGCGTAGCGGTCGTCCACCCGGCCGATCGGCATCAGGATGGGCAGGTCCGCGGTGTTGAAGTCGGGGTCCCATGCCGGCTCGCCGCAGATCCACGCGCCCGCGCGCAGGTAGCCCTTGACCAGCGGCGGCGCCTCGGCGTCGAGGTCGCCGCGCAGGCTGGCGAGCGGCAGCGGGCAGCGCGGGAAGACGTGGTACTCGAGCGGGGCGAGGTGTTTTTCGCGCAGCCGATTATACAGGCTGGCTGCGACGTGCCCGCCGTCGGCCATGCTCACCGAGGCGCAGCCGATCAGGTATTCGTAGCCGTTCTCCTGCATGTAGCGCGCGAGCCCCGACCACAGCAGCGCGATCACCGCGCCGCTGCGGTAGTCGGCGTCGATGCACGAGCGCCCGATCTCCACCAGCTGGCCGCGCAGGTGCTGCAGGCGGGTGAGGTCGAACTCGTTCTCGGAGTAGTAGCCGCCCACCCGGCGCGCGGCCGAGGGCGACAGGATGCGATAGGTGCCGACGATGCGGCCGGCGTCCTCGTCGCGCACGATCAGGTGCTCGCAGAAGGGGTCGTAGAGGTCGCGGTCTACGCCCGGGCTGCGCGTGGGCAGGCGGGCGCCCATCTCGTCGGCGAAGACCCGGTAGCGCAGCTTCTGCGCCTCGAGGATCTCGGTCTCGCTGCTGGCGAGGCCGACGTGCAGGTTGCGCGTCTTGCGCGCGGTGGTTTGCTGGCGGGGCTGGAGGTGCTGGAGCATGGCCTGTTTCCGTCCTGTTGGGTGCGGACCATTCTCGAAACCCGGCGTTGCGACGCGGTGACGTGCTGGTTACGATGCGATGACGCCACCCTGGCCCAAGGAGGACCCCGCATGCCGCCCACGACCCCGCCTGATCACGACCCGAATTGCGTGTTCTGCCGCATCGCGCGCGGCGAACTGCCGTCCTCGAAGGTGTATGAGGATGCGGACACGCTCGCGATCATGGACATCCAGTCGGTCAATCCCGGCCACATGCTGGTGCTGGTCAAGCCGCACCGCGCCAACGTCTACGCGCTCGACGACGCCCTCGCCGGCGCGGTCTTCCGCACCGCGGCGCGGATGGCGCGCGTGGCGAAGAAGGCGACAGGCTGCCAGGGGGTGACGCTGCTGCAGGCCAACGAGAAGGCCGGCGCGCAGACCGTGTTCCACTTCCACATTCACGTGCTGCCGCGCTGGGAGGGCGACGGCATGGAGCTGGCCTGGCCGGTCAAGAACCCGCCGCGCGAGGCGCTCGAGGAGATGGCGGCGAAGCTGCGCGAGGCGCTCGCCGGCGAGGTGTGACCAGCCGGGAGGTGCCGGGGAGGGGGGGCGGAGGGGGCGCGTATAATCCGGCTTCCGCTCACCCACCGCCTATCTGTCTCCCATGTCCATCCTCGTCTGCGGATCGGTCGCCTACGACTCGATCATGGTCTTCCACGACCGCTTCAAGAACCACATCCTCCCCGAGCAGATCCACATCCTCAACGTCTCCTTCCTGGTGCCCGACCTGCGCCGGGAGTTCGGTGGCTGCGCCGGCAACATCGCCTACGGGCTCAAGCTGCTCGGCAGCGACCCGCTGATCGTCGCTACCGTCGGCGAGGACGCCGGCCCCTATCGCGCGCGCCTGCGCACGCTCGGGCTGCGCGAGGACTTCGTGCGCGAGGTGCCGGGCAGCTTCACCGCGCAGGCCTTCATCACCACCGACCTCGACGACAACCAGATCACCGCCTTCCATCCGGGAGCGATGTTCCATTCGCACCTGAACGACGTGCGCTCCGCGACCGATGCGACGCTGGGCATCGTCTCGCCCGACGGCGCCGACGGAATGCTGCGCCACGCCGACGGCTTCGCCGCCTGCGGCGTGCCCTTCGTGTTCGATCCGGGCCAGGCGCTGCCCATCCTCGGTAGCGAAGCGTTACTGAAATGCCTGCAACAGGCGCGCTACTGTACGGTCAATGACTACGAGGCCCGGCTGATGTGCGAGAAGACCGGGCGCAACGAAGCCGAACTCGCGCGCGAGGTCGAGGCGCTGGTGGTGACGCTGGGCGCCGAGGGTTCGCGCGTGCACTGGCGCGGCGAGGTGTTCGAGGTGCCGGCGGTGAAGGCGGATGCGATCGTCGACCCGACCGGCTGCGGTGATGCCTACCGCGCCGGCCTGCTGCACGGCATCGCCGCGGGCTGGGATCTGCCGAGGAGTGCACGCCTGGCCGCGGTCATGGGGGCGCTCAAGATCGCCGAGCGTGGTGGACAGAACTACAAGCCCTCGCGTGCGGACATTGCGTCGCGCTACCGCGGGGCTTTCGGAGAGAATCCATGGTGAATCGAAGCAGGATGAAGTGGCGCGCCTTGGCCGGCGCGGCGATCGCGGTGCTGGTCCTTGGCGGATGCGCGCAGGGACTGGGCGGCGGCACCTATTCGCGCACCGAGGCGCGGCGCGCGATGACGGTGCAGTTCGGCACCGTCGAGTCGGTGCGCGCGGTGCAGCTCGAAGGCACGAAGACGCCGGTCGGCTCGGTTGCGGGTGCGGCCATCGGCGGCATCGCGGGCAATACGGTCGGGGGCGGACGCGGGCAGGCGATCGCGACCGTGATCGGTGCGGTGGCCGGCGGGCTCGCCGGCTCGGCGGTGGAGGAGGGTGCGACCCGGCAACCGGGAGTCGAGGTCACCGTGCGCCTCGACAACGGCCAGTTCCTTGCCGTCGTGCAGGCCGACGAGGGCGAACGCTTCCGCCTCGGCGAGCGCGTTCGCATCCTGCGCGACGCCGGCACCACCCGCGTCTCGCGCTGAACTTCCGCCTTCCGGCTGACGCCTAAAGCCTCACGGATAAAACGCATAAATCCGATACCCTGTCGGCGCCAGCGCCGGTGCGGCAAAGGGGATGCGCAATTCGATCGCGCTGCGCGCAGTGAAGGCTTCGCGCGGCTGCGTCGGCGGCAGCCAGTCCGAGGGCGGCAGGACGCGGCGCGAGATCGGGTTGTCGCCGGCGTCGGTGAGGGTGAGTTCCAAATGCGGCCACTGCTGCGGATAGTCCCCGCGGTTGTTGAGCGTGGCCTGCAGCAGGTAGTACCCGGGGCGCCCGGGCTCGGCCTGCAGGTCGGAGGCCTCGATCGCGATGTGCTCCGCGTCGCGCGGATACGGCACGCTGCAGCCCAGGCGCGCGCAAGCCTCGCTCAGGATGGGACGCAGGCCGGGCAGCGCACGGGCGATCTCCATGCGATACAGATAAGTGGCCTGGGCTGCGAGCAGCGCGGACAAGCCGACCGTGAGCAGCCACGCGAGCGCGCGGAAGAGCGGATGGATTTCCTTGCGCGGCCGCCCGTAGTTGGCGTCGAGACGGGCGAGGTCGGGCTCGGGAGCAAAGGGCGCCACTTCCTCCTCGTGCGCGGGGACGGGCTCCGGCTCGGGATGTCTGGGCTCGGGGGGCGATTCGGCGAGCCCGGGGATCTCGGTGGCCGGCTCGTCGTCGAAGTGTGGCGGTGGCGCATAGGAGATCGTCGGCGCGAAGGCGGTGTCTTCCGCGACGGTCATGCCGCGGCCATGGGGGCGGCCTTCGTCGTCGCGGCTGGATGGGCCCCGGCGGGCGCTGCGCAGGACCTCGGGAAACGGCGGGGGCGATGCGGTGGACTCGTCGGGGGAAAGGCCCACGTCGGCCCCGGCGCCATCCTCTGCGGGCGCGGGCGATGTCACGGACCTGGGCGGTGGCGCCAGCCAATCCTCGTAATCGTCCAGGTCGGGCTGCGGCGCACGGATGGGCGGCGACGGCGCGACCTCCGGGATGTCGAAGTCGAGAAGCGGATCTGGGCGTGTTTCGCGCACCGGCCTTGCCGCAGGGGGCGGGGGGGGCGGTGCGGTTGCGGTCACGTCGTCACGAACCTCGACCGTGTTCTCGAGCGCGTTGAAGGGGTGGAAGCAATGCCCGCAGCGGACCTCGCCGCCCCGTGCGTGAAGCTGCTCCGGGCGCAGCCGGAACACCGTCTGGCAGGCGGGGCAGCGGGTGATCATCATGGTCCCGGTCGCCGTCCTTCGAGACGGATCCAGCCCTCGTGGGCGGCGCCGACGTGCAGTGCGATGTAGGGCGCCCAGGCCTCGATGACCTGCGCGGCCTGGGTCTCGAGCACACCCGAAAGCGCCACCCGGCCGCCCGGTGCGACACGCGCCGAGATCGCCGGCGCGAGCACGCACAGCGGGTTGGTGAGGATGTTGGCGACGACCAGGTCGAAGGCATCGCCCAGCGGCACGGCGGAGTGCTGCAGGCGCATGTCCGCGTGGTTGCGCGCGGCGTTGTCGCGCGCGGCGTCCACCGCCTTCTCGTCGATGTCGATGCCGAGCACCTCGCCCGCGCCCAGCTTCGCTGCGGCGATGCCGAGGATGCCCGAGCCGCAGCCGTAGTCGAGTACGCTGCAGCCGGGTACGACCGCCTCGCACAGCCACTCCAGGCACAGCCGGGTGGTGGGATGCGAGCCGGTACCGAAGGCCATGCCGGGGTCGAGCTCGATGTTGATCGCGTCGGCGTCGGGCGCCTCGTGCCAGGAAGGCACGATCCACAGCCGGTCGGTGATACGGATCGGGTCGAACTGGCTCTGGGTGAGTTGCACCCAGTTCTGCTCGGCGACGGTCTCGGTGGTGAACGGCGGGACGGCGTCGAAGCCCGCCGCGCGGGCAGCCTCGGCGAGCATCGCGCCGAGTTCGGCCGGATCGGCGGCGGCGTCGAAGAGCGCGATCACCCGGCTATGGTCCCACAGCGCGGTGGGCAGGTGGCCGGGTTCGCCGAACTGGGGCCGCTCGGCCTCGGTGCCGGCATCGGCGTCCTCGATCGAGACCGAGAGCGCCCCCGCCTCCATCAGCGCGTCGGAGAGCGCCTCGGCCTTGTCGGCCTCGGCCTGCAGGGTCACCGAGATCCACATCGCGCGTCAGCTCCGGACTTCGTTGCGGTCGGCGAGCTTGTGCTCGAGGTAGTGGATGCTGGTGCAGCCCTCGTTGAAGCGCGGATCGAGCATCAGCGTCTGGTGCAGCGGGATGTTGGTCTTGATGCCCTCGACCATCATCTCGGAGAGCGCGATGCGCATGCGCCGGATCGCCTGGTCGCGCGTGTCGCCGAAGGCGATCAGCTTGCCGATCATCGAGTCGTAGTGCGGCGGCACGGTGTAGCCGTTGTAGACGTGCGAGTCGACGCGAATGCCAGGCCCGCCCGGCGTGTGCCAGTTGGTGATGCGGCCGGGCGAGGGGGTGAACTTGAACGGGTCCTCGGCGTTGATCCGGCACTCGATGGCGTGGCCGCGGAACTCGATGTCGCGCTGGCGGAACCACAGCTTCTCGCCGGCGGCGATGCGGATCTGCGCCTGCACGATGTCGATGCCGGTGATGAGCTCGGTGACCGGGTGCTCGACCTGCACGCGGGTGTTCATCTCGATGAAGTAGAACTCGCCGTTCTCGAACAGGAACTCGAAGGTGCCGGCGCCGCGATAGCCGATCTTGCGGCAGGCCTCGGCGCAACGTTCGCCGACCTTGGCGATCGCCTTGCGGTCGATGCCGGGAGCGGGCGCCTCCTCGATCACCTTCTGGTGGCGACGCTGCATCGAGCAGTCGCGTTCGCCAAGATAGACCGCGTTGCCGTGCTGGTCGGCGAGTACCTGGATCTCGACGTGGCGCGGGTTCTCGAGGAACTTCTCCATGTACACCACCGGGTTGCCGAAGGCCGCTTGGGCCTCGGCGCGGGTGGTGGTCACGGCGTTGAGCAGCGCAGCCTCGGTGTGCACCACGCGCATGCCGCGTCCGCCGCCGCCGCCGGCGGCCTTGATGATCACCGGGTAGCCGACCGCGCGCGCGACCTTGACGATCTCCTTCGGGTCCTCGGGCAGCGCGCCCTCCGAGCCCGGTACGCAGGGGACGCCGGCGGCCTTCATGGCGTCCTTGGCGGAGACCTTGTCGCCCATCAGGCGGATGGTCTCGGGGCGCGGGCCGATGAAGACGAAGCCGGACTGCTCGACGCGCTCGCCGAAGTCGGCGTTCTCGGAGAGGAATCCGTAGCCGGGGTGGATGGCCTCGGCGTCGGTGACTTCGGCGGCGGAGATGATGGCCGGCACGTTGAGGTAGCTCTGCGCCGAGGGCGGCGGGCCGATGCAGACCGACTCGTCGGCCAGGCGCACGTACTTGGCGTGGGTGTCGGCCTCGGAGTGCACCGCGACGGTCTTGATGCCGAGCTCGCGGCAGGCGCGCAGGATGCGCAGGGCGATTTCCCCGCGGTTGGCGATGAGGATCTTCTCGAACATGGCGGCCTCAGCCGATCACGAACAAGGGCTGGCCGTACTCGACCGGCTCGCCGTTCTCGACCAGGATGGCCTTGACCACGCCGCTGGCGTCGGCCTCGATCTCGTTCATCAGCTTCATCGCCTCGATGATGCACAGGCGCTCGCCGCTGGCGACCTTCTGGCCGAGCTCGACCAGCGGCTTCGCGCCCGGTGCGCTGGCGCGGTAGAAGGTGCCGACCATCGGCGACTTGACGATGTGGCCGTCGGGCAGCTCGTCCTCGACATCGGCGGGCGCCGGCGCGGCGAGAGGGGCCGGTGCGGCGGCGGCGGCGGGCGGGACCTGGGCGTAGTAGGTGGCCGGAGCGGCGGTGGAGTGCTTGGCGATGCGTACCTTTTCCTCGCCTTCGGTCACCTCGAGCTCCGAGATGCCGGACTCCTGGACGAGATCGATGAGTTTCTTGAGCTTGCGCAGATCCATGGTGTTCTCCGGACGGGACCGCGTTCGCCACGGCGGGCGCTGCGGTCGGGAAGATTCAGTGTTCGGGTTTCGTACACACGCCGAAACCGCCGCGCTCGCGCGGCGGGCGGGGGAAACGGTTCGTGCTGGGGAGCTGGTTCGCGGACACACTCCGCCGCCGCGGCTCGCCCAAGCGTGCGGAGTGCAGGCGAGACGCCTCGTGAAGCACCGCCCCGCCATTCCGAAGAGATGGGCCGTCTTCTCCGTGAGGAGGAGTGGGCGAGCATTTTGAGTGCTTCATGGATGCAAGTTTGCCGCAAATCGCTGCAAATTGTCCACATTGGGGTGTGGCCTCGAGCCGCCGGGCAGGCGGGTGTGGCGCGGTGGCGTGCGCGGATTCTGCGCTCGCGCGGCGCCCGCCGCAAGCCGGTCGAGGTTGTGCGGTCGCTGTGGCCGGGCGCGCGCTCAAGGCACGGATGGGTGTGGAGCGATGGTGCTTTCCGCTGCGGCGACGAGCGCCTCGACCTGGGCGAGGCGGGCGCGCTCCTGGCCGCGGCGCGGGCTGCGCTCGGCTGCGGAAGGGTAGATCGACACCTTCACCGGCACATCGTCCCAATCGAAGCCGAGGATGGCCTCGGGGGTGTGCGGCGCGGGGCGGCGCGGCTCGCGGTGTTCGTAGGCGAAGTCCTGGTTGAGGAAGAAGATCTCGACGTCCTTGGCGCTCTCCGGGAAGAGCTCGATCTCGAGCTCGGAGTAGCGCCCGGCGGTGCCATCGAGGGCGCCGCCGGTGAGGTAGGGGCGAAAATCGGCGAGCAGGCGCATGACCTCGACGGCCGCGCTGCGCATCTCGAGCAGGCGCTGCGGCTGCTCCTCGTCCTGGTAGATCGCCAGCCAGGCGCGCAGCTCGGCCTCGATCTCGGTGTTGTTGGGCAGGGCGTCGGCTTCGGTGGCGCCGAGCTGTTTCGCCGCCTTGCGCTTGGCGAAGCCGAAGTCGCTGATGCCATCCTCGGCCATCATGCGCGCGGCGAGCGCGGCAATTTCGCGCCGCAGGCCGCCGCTGCGGGAAACGTGGGCGTGTGAGGGCATGGTGGGCCTCGGGTAGAATGCGCGCCCATTGTAATACAGCCCCGGTTGCGGCCGGATGAAGGCTTAGCGGAGCGCGAAATCCCCATGCACATCCATATCCTCGGCATCTGCGGCACCTTCATGGGCGGCGTTGCGCTGCTCGCGCGCGCAGCCGGCCATACCGTGACCGGCTGCGACGCCAACGTGTATCCGCCGATGAGCACCCAGCTCGAGGAGCAGGGCATCGGGCTGATCGAAGGCTACGACAGCAGCCAGCTCGACCTGGAGCCCGACGTGTACGTGGTCGGCAACGCGGTGTCGCGCGGCAACCCGCTGCTCGAGGCGATTCTCGACCGCGGCCTGCCGTATGTCTCCGGGCCGCAGTGGCTGGCCGAGCATGTGCTCGCCGGGCGCTGGGTGCTGGCGGTGGCCGGCACCCACGGCAAGACCACGACGACCTCGCTACTCGCCTGGATACTGGAAGACGCCGGGCTGTCGCCCTCCTTCCTGGTCGGCGGCGTGCCGCAGAACTTCGGCGTGTCGGCGCGTCTGACCGAGTCGCCCTTCTTCGTGATCGAGGCCGACGAGTACGACACCGCCTTCTGCGACAAGCGCTCGAAGTTCGTGCATTACCGGCCGCGCACGGCGATCCTCAACAATCTCGAGTTCGACCACGCCGACATCTTTGCCGACCTCGGCGCGATCGAGACCCAGTTCCACCACCTGGTGCGCACGATCCCCGCGAGCGGTCGCATCGTCGCCAACGCGCACGAGGACAGCCTGCGGCGCGTGATCGAGCGCGGCTGCTGGTCGGAGCTGGAGTGGTTCGGCGGCGATGGACGGTGGGCGGTGGCGACCGGGGCGGACGAGGTCGAGGCGGTCTTCCGCCTCGACGGCGTGGAGCAGGGCCGCGTGCGCATGCCGCTCGCCGGCAGCCATAACCGCGACAACGCGCTCGCCGCGATCGCCGCCGCACGCCACGTCGGCGTCACGCCGGCACAGGCGATCGCCAGCCTCGGACGCTTCGCCGGCATCAAGCGTCGGCTGGAGCTGCGCGGCACGGTGCGCGGGGTGCGCGTCTACGACGACTTCGCCCACCATCCGACCGCGATTGCGCTCACCGTCGGCGGCCTGCGCCGGCGCGAGCCGCAGGGCCGCATCCTGGCGGTGCTCGAGCCGCGCTCGAATACGATGAAGCTGGGAGTGATGAAGGCGCAGCTGCCGGCCAGCCTCGCCGAGGCCGACCTGGTGTTCTGCCATGCGCACGGGCTGGGCTGGGATGCCGCCGAGGCCCTCGCGCCGCTGGGCGCGCGCGCGCGCAGCTACGATCGCCTCGATGCGTTGGTCGCGGACGTGGTCGCGGCGGCACGGCCAGGCGACCACGTGCTGGTGATGAGCAACGGCGGCTTCGGCGGCGTGCACCAGAAGCTGCTCGACGCGCTCGGCACTTAGGAGGTGCCGCTGGCGGCGCCTTCGTGGGGAGGCGGCCGCCTGCGATGCCCGCCGCCGTCGCTCAGTTGCGCCGTGCGCCGGTCGGGTTGTCGAGCCGGCGTGCTTCCTCGTCGCTGATGTACTCGAACACCCGCACCACCTTGCGCACGCCCTGGCTGGTGCGCGCCACCTCGGCGGCAGCGTCAGCCTCGCTGCGGGTGACGATGCCGAGCAGGAAGACGACGTTGGCCTCGGTCACCACCTTGATGTTGTGGGCAGAGACGGTTCCGGCGTCGATCATGCGCGCCTTCACGTTGGAGGTGATCAAGGTGTCGTTGCCGCGCGCGGTGAGATTGGAGTTGGGGGCGATCGCCACCTCGTTCACCACGCCGCGCACGTGCTCGACACCGGCGACGATGCCGTCGAGCTGGCCGCGCACGGTCTCGTTGGGCGCCTCGCCGGTGAGCAGGACGTTGCGGTTGTAGGACGTGACGTTGACATGCACGCTGTCGCCCAGGCGCTCGCGGATGCGTGCAGAAACCTTCCACTCGATGCCTTCGTCCTCGACGTAGGTGCCGCTGGTGCGGCGGTCCGAGACCATCGCCGCGCCGGCGCCGACGCCGGTGGCGACGACCGGGAAGCAGCCCTGCAGCAGCGGCAGCGCGATGGCCGCGGAAAGGCCCAGGAGGAGGGCACGCCGGCTGGACTTCGCCGGTCTGTCGCGGTGTTGGGGTTGGTTCATCAGTCTTCCACTCCGAGTAAGAGGCAGTCGATACCGTCGCACAGGCAGTGCAGGATCAGCAAGTGGATTTCCCTGATCCGGGCAACCCGCTCGTCCGGTGTGCACAGCAGGATGTCTGCCGGTCCCAGCGTTGCGGCCGTGCTCCCGCCGCCGGCGCCGGTCAGCGCGATCACGCGCATGTCGCGCTCGTGGGCTGCGCGGATGGCGTCGAGGATTCGCGACGAATCGGGGTTGGCGGACAGGGTGAGCAGGATGTCGCCGGGCTGGCCGAAGGCGGCGATCTGGCGGGCGAACAAGGCCTGGGTGTCGGGATCTCCGGCGACGGGGGCGAGGCTGGAGCTGTCGGCGCTGAGCGCCATCGCGGCGAGCGCCGGGCGCTCGAGCTCGAAGCCGTTCACCAGCTGCGCGGCGAAGCGTCGCGCGTCGCCCGCCGAGCCGCTGCTGCCGCAGACCAGAACCTTGCCGCTGTCGAGCAGGCTGGCGGTGATCAGCTCGACCGCGCCGGCGATCGGCGCGGCGAGCAGTTCGAGCGCCTCGAGCGAGGCGCGCATGTTGTCTTCGAACTGGTGCGAAATGCGGTCGATCAGGTTCATGCGGGATGCGAGATCTGCGGGGGCCGGAGAGTCTAGCACGCGCTCTCAGCCGGCATCGAACGCGCCCGGGAGCCAGGTGACGCGCGCCGGATCGAGAGCGTCGAGCAGCACCGCGTCGAAGCGGCAGGGCGCATCGCGAAAGCGGCGCCCTGCGCCGCCCAGCCACCACTGCGCCGCGATCAGCACGCGGCGCTGCTTGGCTGCGGTGATGCTCTCCGCGGCACCGCCGAAGCGACCGTTGCGGCGCAGGCGCACCTCGACGAAGACGACGTGGCTGCGGTCGAGGCAGACCAGGTCGACCTCGCCGCCGCGGCAGCGCACGTTGCGCGCGATCACGCGCAGGCCGTGCGCGGCGAGGTGCTCTGCGGCGAGTGCCTCGGCCGCAGCGCCATGCGCTTGCGCCGGCGTCGGGCGCGCGCCGATACTGTCCGCCCCCGCGTGCGCGCCCCTGTCGTCCTCGCCTGCGCCGCGCGTCCAGCCTCCGGATCTGCCTCCCATGACCACCTCCGCTCCCTTGCCCGATCGCCCACTGTCCAGTACGCCGTCATTGTATGTGGTGGCTACGCCGCTCGGAAACCTGCATGACATCACGCTGCGTGCGCTCGCCGTGCTCGCCGCGGTCGATGTGGTGGCCGCCGAGGACACCCGCCACAGCCAGCGCCTGCTCGATGCGCACGGCATTCGCGCGCGCATGCTGGCGGTACACCAGCACAACGAGCAGGAGGCCGCCGGGGCGATCGTCGCCGAGCTCGCCGCCGGCCGTCAGGTGGCGCTGGTCACCGACGCCGGTACGCCGGCGGTGTCGGACCCGGGCGCCCGCCTGGTGGCGCGGGTGCGCGCCGCGGGGCATCCGGTGGTGCCGTTGCCCGGGCCGTGTGCGGCGGTGGCGGCCTTGTCCGTGTCGGGCTTCGCCGAGGGCGGTTTCCGCTTCGTCGGCTTCCTGCCGGCCAAGGGCGGGGCGCGTGCGGCGGCGCTGCGCGAGCTCGCCGACGAGCGCGCCGCGATGGTGTTCTACGAGGCGCCGCATCGCATCGCCGAGTGCATGGCCGACATGGAGCAGGCCTTCGGCGGCGTACGCGAGCTGCTGATCGCGCGCGAGATGACCAAGCTCCACGAGCAGATCGTGCGCATGCCGCTCGCGCAGGCTGCGGCCTGGCTCGCCGCCGACACGAACCGCCTGCGCGGCGAGTTCGTGCTGGTGGTGGAGGGCGCTCCGGCCGGCGAGGCGGTGGATGCGAACGCGCGGCGGGTGCTCGAGCTGCTGCTCGCAGAGCTGCCGCTCAAGGGCGCGGCGCGGCTCGCCGCCGAGATCACCGGGGCGCCGCGCAAGGCCTTGTACGCGCTCGCGCTCGAGCGCAAGGGCGGCGATTCGCCGGCGGCGTGACGCATGCACGGCCGCGCCGGCCGTGCGCGCCTTCGAAGCGCCTATAATCGGCGGGTCACACGAGGAACGCCCCGATGCAATCGATTACCTTGATCCGCCCCGACGACTGGCATCTGCACGTGCGCGACGACGCTGCGCTCGACGCGGTGGTGCCCCACACCGCAGCCCGCTTCGGCCGGGCGCTGATCATGCCCAACCTGAAGCCGCCGGTCACCACCACCGCGCAGGCGCTCGCCTACCGCGAGCGCATCCTCGCCGCGGCGCGCGGATCGAGGTTCGAGCCGCTGATGAGCCTCTACCTCACCGACAACCTGTCGCCGGACGAGATCGACCGCGCCTCCGCGAGCGGGCACATCGTCGCCTGCAAGCTCTACCCCGCGGGCGCGACCACGAACTCCGACGCCGGGGTCACCGCGATCGACAAGGTCTATCCCGTGCTCGAGCGCATGGAGAAGCTCGGCATGGTGCTGTGCGTGCATGGCGAGGCCACCGGGGCGGAGGTCGATGTGTTCGACCGCGAGCGCGTCTTCATCGAGCGCACGCTGTCGCCGCTGGTGCGGCGCTTCCCCGGGCTCAAGGTGGTGTTCGAGCACATCACCACCGCGGAGGCGGCGCAGTTCGTGCGCGCCGCGGGGTCGCACGTCGCCGCCACGGTCACCGCGCACCACCTGCTGCTCAACCGCAACGCGATCTTCTCGGGCGGCATCCGCCCGCACCACTACTGCCTGCCGGTCCTCAAGCGCGAGAGCCACCGCGAGGCCCTGGTCGCGGCGGTCACCTCGGGCAATGCGCGCTTCTTCCTCGGTACCGACTCCGCGCCGCATGCGCGCAGCACCAAGGAGAACGCCTGCGGCTGTGCAGGGTGCTACACCGCGCATGCGGCCATCGAGCTCTACGCCGAGGTCTTCGACGCCGCCGGCGCGCTCGATCGCCTGGAGGCCTTCGCCAGCCTGAACGGACCGGCCTTCTACGGACTGGCGCCGAACGCCGACACCATCACGCTGCGGCGCGAGCCCTGGAGCGTGCCGGCGAGCTACCCCTATCTCGGCGAGGATCCGCTGGTGCCGCTGCGCGCCGGCGAGCAGGTGGGCTGGAAGCTGGTGGGAGGGGCCTGAAATGGGTGTGCGCATGCATGAGGCGGGCATCCGGGACGCGGCCGCGCGCGTGGCGACGGCCCGGCGCGGTGTCCGCTGCGGTGCCGGGGGCGCGCTGCGCCGCGGCCTTGCTGCGGTCGGCCTGCTCGCAGTGCTCGCCGGCTGCGAGAACAGCGCCACCGCGTACATGATCGAAGGCAGCCAGCACGCGCTGATCCTGGTGCGCGAGCAGAAGTTCTTCTGGGACGACGAACTGCGCCAGGCCGTGGTGGTGTCGCGCCTGCCCGCCTGCCAGAAGCGCATCCGCATCCATCCGAGTTCCACGACGCTCGTCGAGATGAAGGTCTATGCCGCCGGCGACGGCCTGTGGGCGCTGCATCAGGGCGTGCGCTGGTATCTCGCCGGCACCGAGGAGTGCCGCCTGCAGGACTGGGACAACCCGGGCGACCGCCCGCCGGGCGCGCTGCTCGGCAGCTTCGCGCTGAAGGACGGCGAGCCCGCCTTCGTTGCTGCGCCCGCCGCCAAATAAGCCGGGCGGCGCCCTGCCGGCGCGCGTATAATCCGCGCCGGAAGTCCGCCAGGCAGTCGCTGCGCACCTCGTCGTGCGTGGAGGAAAGTCCGGGCCCCGCAGAGCAGGATGCCGGCTAACGGCCGGGCGTCGTGAGGCGACGGAAAGTGCAACAGAGAACAGACCGCCGATGGCCTTCGCAAGAAGGATCAGGCAAGGGTGAAACGGTGAGGTAAGAGCTCACCGCAGGACTGGCAACAGGACTGGCACGGCAAACCCCATCCGGGGCAAGGCCAAATAGGGGAGCATCGGCGTGGCTCGCGTCGCTCCCGGGTAGGCTGCTAGAGCGCCACGGCAACGTGGTGCCCAGAGGAATGACTGCCCGACGTCTCCGGTTCGCCGGCGGCGTTCGACAGAACCCGGCTTATCGGTGGACTTCCCACTTCTCCCCTGTTTTTGACCGCGAATGCCGCCTCCGCGCGCGGCATTCAGCAGCGGTCGCCCCCATTCTTAACGAATCCGCCCTCGCAAACGGGCCGGATTGCGCCGGCATTCCCACTTTTTCCCACTGCGCCCTTTGCGCGGCCCGATTTCGCGTGCCGCGCGAACGTCCGTGCGCATCTCCCTTGATTTTTCAGGATTTCTCCACGTCTTGGCGTGGCGCGGTAAGTCATTGTGCAACAAAGGGATTCCGTTTCTGCAACCTTGACCCGGCATGGCCTTTCCACTAAAGTGGGTTCAAGTGGAAAAAAGTGGGGAAAAGTGTCGTTCCGATGCTTTCCCAAAGCCGTCAGGGGGTTCGATGTTCCAGGGAGCGGTGGCGCTCAATCTCGATGCGAAGGGACGCCTTGCGATTCCCGCGCGGCATCGTGATGCCCTGGCCGTCGATAACGGCCAGGTGGTGCTGACCGCCCATCCGCACGGCTGCTGCCTCGTCTACCCCGTTCCCGCCTGGAATCCGATCCGCGACCACGTGCTGCGGGCACCGAGCCTGGATCCGCAAGCGGCGATGCTCAAGCGCCTGCTCGTGGGCTTCGCCCAGGAAGAGACGCTCGACGCCGCCGGTCGCGTGCTGGTGGCGTCCTCGCTGCGCAAGTTCGCTGCGCTCGAGAAGCAGGTCTGGCTGGTCGGCCAGGGCACGCATTTCGAGCTGTGGTCCGATGAGCGCTGGGAGAAGCAGCAGCAGGCGATGCTCGACCTGGTCAATACCGGCCTGCCGCCCGGGTTCGAGAGCCTCGCGCTGTGACCTCCGCCCATGCCCACGTCAGCGTCCTCCTCTCCGAAGCGGTCGACGCGCTTGCGATCCGTGCCGACGGCATCTACGTCGATGGGACCTTCGGGCGTGGCGGCCATAGTCGCGCCGTGCTCGCCCAACTCGGACCGCAGGGGCGCCTGATCGCCTTCGACCGCGATCCGGCGGCGATCGCCGCCGGAGAGGCGGTGGGGGATGCGCGGCTGACGCTGGTGCATTCGGCATTCAGCGCGCTCGACGACGAGCTCGTGCGCCTCGGCGTGCAGGCGGTGGATGGTGTGCTGCTGGACCTCGGGGTGTCTTCGCCCCAGCTGGACGACGCTGCGCGCGGGATGAGCTTTCGCTTCGACGCCCCCCTCGACATGCGCATGGATACGAGCCGCGGGCAGACCGTGGCGGAATGGCTGGCGGAGGCGTCCGTCGGACAGATCACGGAGGTCATCAGGGAATATGGAGAGGAACGGTTTGCTCATGCGATTGCAAAGGCGATTGCAACTGCTCGGGCAGGGGGGGCTGTCGCAACCACTGGACAACTTGCCGCGCTCGTGGAAAAAGCGGTCCGCACGCGCGAGCCGGGGCAGCACCCGGCGACACGCACCTTCCAGGCTCTTCGGATTTTCATCAATCAGGAGCTCGAGGAGCTGAGCGGAGTGCTGCCCGTCTGCGTGTCCCGGCTGCGGCCGGGCGGGCGGCTGGCGGTGATCAGCTTCCACTCGCTCGAGGACCGCATCGTGAAGCGCTTCATGCGTGACGAGTCGCGTCCGCCGCTGCTGCCGCGCCGGCTGCCGGTCAGGGCGGCAGACCTGCCTGCGCCGCGCCTGCGGCTCGTCGGCAAGGCGACGCGTCCGGGCGAGGCCGAGGTCGCGGCCAACCCGCGTGCGCGCAGCGCGGTGCTGCGCGTGGCCGAACGCACGGAGGCGCCCTGATGGTGCGAATCGACGCCGTCCTCGTCGCCCTTGCCGTCGCCAGCGCGCTCGGCGTGGTCGCCTCGCAGCATCAGGCGCGCCGCCTCCACGGCGAGTACGAGCGCGAGCAGGCGCGCGCGCAGGCGCTCGAGGTCGAGTGGGGGCAGCTCCAGCTCGAGCAGAGCACCTGGGCGACGCACGGGCGCGTCGAGAAGCTCGCCCGCGATCGCCTGCACATGCAAGTGCCGCCCGAAGGGCAGGTGCTGGTGGTGGAGCCTCAATCATGAAAAAGCAACGTACCGTCACCTTCAATCACAATCCGCTGCTCAAGCGCGAGCTGCCGGCATGGCGGCCGCGCATCGTCATGCTCGCGCTGATGGGGTGTTCGCTTGCACTGGTCGGGCGTGCGCTCTACCTGCAGGGGGTCAATGACGATTTCCTCCAGGCCAAGGGTGCATCGCGCTATGCGCGCGTGCTCGAGGTGCCCGCCACCCGCGGCCGCATCACCGACCGCCATGGCGACATCCTCGCGGTGAGCACGCCGGTGCGCGCAGTCTGGGCGCTGCCTGCGGACGCACGCCTGGAGCCCGCCCAGGTGCGCGAGCTCGCGCGCCTGCTCGAGATGGATGCCAACGAGCTCAACGGCAAGCTCGCCGCAGGGCGCGACTTCGTCTACCTCAAGCGCCAGGTGCCGCCCGAGGTCGCGCAGGCAGTCGCCGACCTGCGCCTGCCCGGCATCCACCAGCAGAAGGAATACCGTCGCTACTACCCCGGCGGCGAGGTGATGGCGCACATCCTCGGCTTCACCGACCTCGAGGACCGCGGCCAGGAGGGCATCGAGCTCGCTTTCGACAAGCGCCTGTCGGGTCGCGCCGGAGCGCGTCGCGTGATCAAGGACCGCCGCGGCCAGATCGTCGAGGACGTCGAGGCCATCCGTCCCCCGCGCGACGGCGACGATGTCGCGCTGTCGATCGACGGCAAGATCCAGTATCTCGCCTGGTCGGCGCTGCGCGAGGCGATGGAGGAGCACAAGGCCAAGGCGGCCGCCGCGGTCGTGCTCGATGTGCGCAGCGGCGAGGTGCTCGCGCTGGTCAACGCACCGACCTTCAATCCGAACAATCGCGCCAACCTCACTGGCGCGCAGCTGCGCAACCGGGTGTTCACCGACGCCTTCGAGCCCGGCTCGGTGATGAAGCCCTTCATCGCCGCGCTCGCGCTCGAGCGCGGCAAGGTCAGGCTCAATACCCCGATCGACACCGGCAGCGGCCGCATGACCATCGGGACCGCGACCATCTCCGACACCAAGCGCCATGGTGTCATCACCATGGCGCAGGTGGTGCAGAAGTCCTCCAACATCGGCACCGTGAAGATGGCTCAGCAGCTCGGCGCCGACGAGATGTGGCATCTCTTCGATCAGCTCGGCTTCGGCACCCCGCTCAACCTCGGCTTCCCCGGCGAGACCTCCGGCCGGCTGCGTCCGGCCAAGAGTTGGCGGCCGATCGAGCAGGCGACCATGTCCTACGGCCACGGCATCTCGACGAGCCTGATCCAGATGGCGCGCGCCTACCTCGTGTTCGCACGCGAGGGTGAGCTGGTGCCGCTGTCGCTGACGCGGGTGGAGGGCGCGCCGAGCTCGGGGCGGCGCGTGTTCTCGGTCGACACGGCGCGCCAGATGCGCACCGTGCTGGCGATGGCGGCGGGCCCCGGCGGCACCGCGATCCGCGCCCAGGTGCCCGGCTACACGGTGGCGGGAAAGACCGGCACTGCACACAAGCTCGAGGACGGCCGCTACGCGCGCAAGTACATCTCGTCCTTCGTCGGCTTCGCGCCGGCGAGCGATCCGCGCATCGTCGTCGCGGTGATGGTGGATGAGCCCTCCGCGGGCCATCACTACGGCGGTACGGTCGCCGCGCCGGTGTTCTCGCGCATCACCGAGGGCACGCTGCGCACGCTCGGTGTCGCCCCGGACATGCCGCTGACCCCGCTCCAGCTTGCCCGGCGCGGTGCGGACGAGGCCGCCAGCGCTGGCGTCGGCAGGGAGAACATGTGAGCGCCGCGCAAGCCCTCGCCGTGCTCGATCGCCTGCGCGCGCTCGGGGTGCACGCGGACGACATCAGCGCGGATTCGCGCAGGGCGGGGTCGGGCTGCGTGTTCGCGGCCTGGCCCGGCCAGCGTACCGATGGTCGCCGTTTCCTTGCCGATGCGGCCGCGCGTGGCGTGGCCGCTGTGTTGTGGGAAGACGGCGACGGTTTTGCCGCCCCCCCGCTTGCGGTGCCGGGTTTTGGCGTGCGCGGCCTGCGCGAGCTTGCCGGCTACCTCGCGCACGAGCTCCACGGCCGGCCTTCGCAGGCGCTGTGGCTGGCGGGCGTCACCGGCACCAACGGCAAGACCACCGTCTCGCAGATGCTCGCGCGTGCGCTCGGCGATCTCGGCCAGCCCTGCGGCATCGTCGGCACGCTCGGCTGCGGCTTCCCCGATGCGCTCGAGGAGGGCCTCAACACCACGCCCGACGCGCTCGAGCTGCAGCGCTGGTTCGCCCGCTTCCGCGACCAGGGGGCGGTGGCGGCGGCGATGGAGGTGTCCTCGATCGGGCTCGACCAGGGGCGGGTCAATGGTGCGCAGTTCGACGTCGCGATCTTCACCAACCTGAGCCGCGACCACCTCGACTACCACGGCACCATGGAAGCCTACGCCGAGGCCAAGGCGCGCCTGTTCGAGCGCCCGGAGCTGGCGGCCTGCGTGATCAACGTCGACGACCCCTGGGGCCTGGCGCTGGCGCGCAGGCTCGTCGCCGCGGGGCGCACGGTGATCGCCTGCACGCTCTATGCGGCCAATGCCGACGCGGTGCCCGGCGCGCGCGTGCTGCGCGCCGACCGCCTGCAGGCCGCGCCTGCGGGGCTGCGCTTCACCCTCGTCTGGGAAGGGCGCGAGGCCGAGATCGGCGTGCGCATGGTGGCGCACTTCAACGTCTCCAACCTGATCGCGGTCGCCGGCGCCTTGCTCGCGCGCGGCATCGCCTTCGACGAGCTGCCGCCGGTGCTGGGGCGGCTTTCGCCGCCGCAGGGTCGCATGCAGCTGGTCGGCGGAGTGTGCGAGCCGCTGGTGGTGATCGACTACGCGCACTCGCCCGATGCCCTCGCCAAGGTGCTCGAGGCCTTGCGCGGCACGGTGCATAGCCGGCGCGGCCGCCTGACGTGCGTGTTCGGCTGCGGCGGCGACCGTGATCCGGGCAAGCGCCCGCTGATGGGCGAGATCGCCAGCGCGATCGCGGATCGCGTGGTGATCACCAGCGACAACCCGCGCTCCGAAGACCCGCAGCGCATCGTTGAGGCCATCGCCGCCGGCGCCGGTCCGGCGGCCGAACGCGTGGTCGACCGTGCGCAGGCGATCGCCCGTGCGGTCGCCGAGGCGCAGGCCGATGACGTGGTGCTGATCGCCGGCAAGGGCCACGAGCCCTATCAGGAAATCCTCGGCAAACGCCTGCCGTTTTCGGATCTGGAGCAGGCGAAGCGTGCGCTCGCCGCCTGGCATGCAAGGGAGAAGGGCCAATGATGAGCCTGCACGACGCCGCACGCGCGCTCGCGGTCCATGGGGCGCGAGCGACCGGGGAGGGGCGCTTCGACAGCGTCGGCACCGACACCCGCGCGCTCGCGCCCGGGCAGCTCTTCGTCGCGCTGCGCGGCGAGCGCTTCGACGGCCACGACTTCGTCGCCACCGCGGCCAAGGCCGGCGCGGCCGCGGCGCTGGTCGATGCCGCCTGGGTTGCCGGCAAGAGCGACGCCGGCCTGCCCCTGCTGGTCGTGGACGACACCCGGCGCGCGCTCGGCACGCTCGCGGCCGCCTGGCGGGCACGCTTCGCACTGCCGCTCATCGGTATCACCGGCAGCAATGGCAAGACCACGGTGAAGGAGATGTGCGCCGCGATCCTGCGTGCGCAGGCGAGCCGAGACGGCTTCGGCGAGGAGTCGGTGCTGGCCACCCGCGGCAACCTGAACAACGACATCGGCATGCCGCTGACCCTGCTCGAGCTGCGCGACTTCCACCGCGCCGCGGTGATCGAGATGGGGATGAACCACCCTGGCGAAATCGGCTACCTGAGCGCGCTCGCCCAGCCCACCGTGGCGCTGGTGAACAACGCCCAGCGCGCGCACCTGCAGGGCATGGGCTCGGTCGACGAGGTCGCGCGCGAGAAGGGCGCGATCTACGATGGCCTGGGCGGTGCGGGCGTGGCGGTGATCAACGCCGACGACCCGCACGCCGGCTACTGGCGCGCGCTCAATGCCGGGCGGCCGATTGTGACATTCGGTATCGACCAGCCGGCGGACGTGTTCGCGCGGTGTACCCTGCGCGGCCTCGGCTCGCGGCTCGAACTCGATACCCCGCAAGGGAAGATCGATTTCACCTTGCAGGTGCCGGGTCTGCACAACGTGCGCAACGCCATCGGCGCGGCGGCTGCCTGCCTCTCGGCAGGGGTGTCGCCCGAGGCGGTGGCCCAGGGGCTTGCAGGTTTCGCCGGCACGCGCGGCCGCCTGCAGCGTCGGGCCGGGCCGCAGGGTGCGCTGGTCCTGGACGATTCGTACAACGCCAATCCGGATTCGGTGCGTGCGGGCATCGACGTGCTCGCCGCCATGCCGGGCCACACCTGGCTGGTGCTCGGCGACATGGGCGAGGTCGGCGAGACCAGCGCCCAGGTCCACGACGAGGTCGGCGGCTATGCGAAGAGCAAGGGCATCGACGGCCTCTTCGCGCTCGGCGACATGAGCGCGGTGGCGGCGCACAACTTCGGTGAGGGCGCGCGCCACTTCAGCTCGGCGGAGGCGCTCGTCAAGGCGCTCGCGCCGCACCTGGATGCCGACTCGGTGGTGCTGGTGAAGGGCTCGCGCTTCATGCGCATGGAAAGGGTGGCGGATGCGCTTGCGGCAATGCACAATCCCGCCCCTTCAACGGAAACCGGCTCCTGACATGTTGTTGGAACTCGCCCTCTGGCTCAGCCAGGACATTCGTGGCTTCAACGTCTTCGGCTATATCACGCTGCGGACGGTGCTCGCCGCACTCACCGCGCTGGCGATCTCGCTGATCGCCGGCCCCGCCGTCATCCGCTGGCTGGCTGCCAAGAAGATCGGCCAGGCCGTGCGCGACGACGGCCCCAAGTCGCATCTGACCAAGGCGGGCACCCCGACCATGGGTGGTGCGCTGATCCTGATCGCGATCGGCATCACCGTCCTGTTGTGGGGCGATCTTCGCAACGACTACGTATGGGTGACGCTGCTCGTGACCCTGGGCTTCGGCGCGGTAGGCTGGGTCGATGACTGGCGCAAGGTGGTGCACCGCGACCCGAAGGGGCTGGCGAGCCGCTGGAAATACCTGTGGACCTCGGCGATCGCGCTCGCCGCGGCGATCTACCTCGGCATCAGCGCCGATACCCCGGCCGAGACCGAGCTGATCGTGCCCTTCTTCAAGGCCGTGGCCTATCCGCTGGGCATCTTCGGCTTCGTCGCGCTGACCTACTTCGTCATCAACGGCACCAGCCATGCGGTTAACCTCACCGACGGCCTCGACGGCCTGGCGATCATGCCGACGGTGATGGTGGCCGGTGCGCTGGCGATCTTCGCCTACGTCGCCGGCCACGCCGGCTTCTCCAAGTATCTCGGCGTGCCCTACGTCGCGGGGGCGGGCGAGCTCGCGGTGTTCTGCGGCGCGATCTGCGGTGCCGGCCTCGGCTTCCTGTGGTTCAACGCCTACCCGGCGGAGGTCTTCATGGGCGATGTCGGCGCGCTCGCGCTCGGCGCCGCGCTCGGCACCATCGCGGTGATCGTCCGCCAGGAGATCGTGCTCTTCATCATGGGTGGCCTCTTCGTCGCCGAGACCCTGTCGGTGATGGTGCAGGTGCTCTACTTCAAGGCCACCGGCGGCAAGCGCATCTTCCGCATGGCGCCGCTGCACCACCACTACGAGCTGGGCGGCTGGAAGGAAACGCAGGTGGTGGTCCGCTTCTGGATCATCACCATCATGCTGGTGCTGTTCGGCCTGTCGACGCTGAAACTGCGATGAGCGCACTCACGGGCAAACACATCCTCGTCCTCGGGCTCGGCGAATCGGGCCTGGCCATGGCGCGCTGGTGCGCGCTGCGTGGCGCGCGCGTGCGCGTGGCCGACAGCCGCGCCCTGCCGCCCGGGCGGGATGCGCTGAAGGCGGACGCCCCGCTCGCCGAGCTCTTCGTCGGCGGTTTCGGCGACGAGGTGCTCGACGGCGTCGACCTGGTCGCCCTCAGCCCAGGCCTCGACCCGCGCGTCGGGGTCGCCGCCGAGGCACGTCGGCGCGGCCTGCCGCTTACCGGCGAGATGAGCCTGCTCGCGCAGGCGCTCGACGAACTCGGCGTGCGCGCGCAGACCTGCATCCTCGCGATCACCGGTACCAACGGCAAGACCACCACCACCGCACTCGCCGCGGCGCTCGCGCAGTCCGCCGGCCTCGATGCGGTCGCTGCCGGCAACATCAGCCCGGCGGCGCTCGACGTGCTCATGGAGCGCCTGGAGATCGGCGCCGCGCTGCCCGCGTGCTGGGTGCTGGAGCTCTCGAGCTTCCAGATCGAGACCATGCAGGGGCTGGACGCCGAGGCGGCGACCGTGCTCAACGTCACCGACGACCACCTCGACCGCTACGCCGACCTCGAGGAATATGCCGCTACCAAGGCGGCGATCTTCCAGGGTGCGGGCGTGCAGGTGCTCAACCGCGAGGACGCGCGCGTGGTGGCGATGGCGCTGCCGGGCCGGCGCACGCTCCGCTTCGGCACCACGGCGCCGGCGGCCGACTCCGACTACGGCCTGGCCGACCACGACGGCCGCGCCTGGCTGATGCGTGGCAGCGAGCGCCTGCTCGCCCTCGACGAATTGCCGCTCGCCGGCCGCCACAACGCCGCCAACGCGCTCGCCGCGCTCGCGCTCTGCGAGGGCGGCCTGGGCATCGAACCGCAGGCCCTGATTCCCGGGCTGAAGGCCTTCCGAGGCCTGCCGCACCGCGTCGAGCTGGTCGCCGAGCGCGCCGACGGCGTGCGCTTCTACGACGACTCCAAGGGCACCAACGTCGGCGCCACCGTGGCGGCGCTCGCCGGGATGGACTGCCCGGTGGTGCTGATTGCCGGTGGCGACGGCAAGGGCCAGGACTTCTCGCCGCTCGCCCCGGTGCTCGCCGGCAAGGCGCGCGCGCTGCTGCTGATCGGCCGTGACGCCGGCCGCATCGATCAGGCGGTGGCGGGCTGCGGTGTGGCGATCGAGCACGCGCCCGACCTCGACGCTGCGGTGGTGCGCGCCAACGCCTTCGCGCGGGCGGGCGACGCAGTGCTGCTCTCGCCTGCCTGCGCCAGCCTCGACATGTTCCGCAACTACGCCCACCGCGCGGAGGTCTTCGTCGCCGCGGTGCGCCGCCTGCCGGGAGTGAGCCCGCGATGAAGTTCGCCAGTACCCTCACCGGCCTGCTCCAGCGCGGTGGCGGCGCCCCCGATCCGGCGCGCGCGGCCGCCGATCGCCTGGGACGCCACGGCGCGCCGGCGCGCGAGCTCGACCTGCTGCTGATCTGGTCGGCGGTCGGCCTGCTGCTGCTCGGCCTGGTGATGGTGTATTCGGCCTCGATCGCGATCGCCGAGGGCAGCCGCTTCACCAACTATCAGGCGCACTTCTTCCTGCTGCGCCACGCGGTCTTCCTCGCCGTCGGCATCGGCCTCGGACTGGTGGCCTTCCAGCTGCCGATGGCGCGCTGGCAGCAGCTCGCCCCGGCGCTCTTCGTCGCCGGCGTGGTCCTGCTGGTGGTGGTGCTGATCCCGGGCATCGGGCGCGAGGTCAATGGCGCGCAGCGCTGGCTCTCGCTCGGGCCGGTGAACCTGCAGCCCTCCGAGCTCATGAAGATCTTCGCCGCGCTCTACGCCGCCGACTACACGGTGCGCAAGCTCGACGTCATGGGCAGCTTCATGAAGGGCTTCGTGCCGATGATGGCGGTGATCCTGCTGGTCGGCTTCCTGCTGCTGCGCGAGCCCGACTTCGGTGCCTTCGTGGTGATCACCACGATCGCCTTCGGCGTGCTTTTCCTGGGCGGCGTGAACGTGCGCGTGTTCGTGCTGCTCGCAGTGGTGGCGGTGATCGGCTTCGTGATCCTGATCTGGACCTCGCCCTATCGCCGCGACCGCATCTTCGGCTTCATGGACCCCTGGCAGGACGCCTACGGCAAGGGCTACCAGCTCTCCCACTCGCTGATCGCCTTCGGTCGTGGCGAGTGGTTCGGGGTCGGCTTGGGCGGCAGCGTCGAGAAGCTCTTCTACCTCCCCGAGGCGCACACCGACTTCCTGCTCGCGGTGATCGCGGAAGAGCTCGGCTTCGTCGGCGTGCTGACGGTGGTGGCGCTGTTTGCCTTGATCGTACACCGCGCCTTCATCATCGGCCGCGAAGCGGTCAAGCTCGAGCGCTACTTCGCCGGCCTGGTCGCCCAGGGCATCGGCCTGTGGATCGGCATCCAGTCCTTCATCAACATGGGCGTGAACATGGGCCTCTTGCCCACCAAGGGTCTGACCCTGCCGCTGATGAGCTTCGGCGGCTCGGGCATCGTCGCCAACTGCGTCGCGCTCGCCATCCTGCTCCGGGTGGACTGGGAGAACCGCCAGCTCATGCGCGGGGGGCGTACATGAAGACGCTGATGGTGATGGCCGGCGGCACCGGCGGCCACATCTTCCCGGGCATCGCGGTCGCCGAGGAGCTGCGCGCACGCGGCTGGCGCATCGTCTGGATGGGCAACCCCGAGGGCATGGAGGCGCGCATCGTGCCGCCGCGCGGCTACGACACCGCCTGGGTTCGCTTCGGCGCGCTGCGCGGCAAGGGCCTGTTGCGCAAGCTCATGCTGCCGGTCAACCTGCTCTCCGGCTTCTGGCAGGCGCTGCGCGAGCTTCGCCGCGTCCGCCCCGACGTGGTGCTCGGCATGGGCGGATACATCACCTTTCCGGGCGGCATGATGGCCGCGCTGCTCGGGCGACCGCTCGTGCTGCACGAGCAGAACTCGGTCGCAGGCCTGGCCAACCGCGTGCTCGCCCGCGTCGCCGATCGTGTGCTGAGCGGCTTCCCAGCGGTGCTGGAGAAGGCCGAGTGGATGGGCAACCCGGTGCGCGCCGACATCGCCGCGGTGCTGCCGCCGGCCGAGCGCATGGCCGGGCGCGAGGGCCCGCTGCGCGTGCTGGTGGTGGGCGGCAGCCTGGGCGCCGCGGTGCTCAACGAGACCGTGCCGCAGGCGCTGCTGCGCCTTCCCGCCGAGCAGCGCCCGACGGTGGTGCACCAGGCCGGCGAGCGCCAGATCGAGGCCTTGCGCGCGGCCTACGCGCGCGCGCAGGTCGAGGGCGAGCTGCGCCCCTTCATCGACGACATGGCGGCGGCCTATGCCGACGCCGACCTGGTGATCTGCCGCGCCGGTGCGCTCACCGTGGCCGAGCTCGCCGCGGCCGGGGTGGCCAGCCTGCTGGTGCCCTTCCCCTACGCGGTGGACGACCACCAGACCGGCAACGCGCGCTTCCTCGCCGACCGCGGCGGCGCCTACCTGCTGCCGCAATCCGAACTTACGCCCGACCGTCTCGCGGGCATCCTGTCCAGCCTGGACCGCGGCCGCCTGCTGCAGATGGCCGAGAACGCGCGCGCGCTCGCGAAGCCGCTCGCAGCCGTCGCGGTGGCCCACGTGTGTGCCGAGCTGGGCGGTGGAGAACAAGCATGAAGCACAAGGTCAGGAACATCCACTTCGTGGGCATCGGCGGCTCGGGCATGAGCGGCATCGCCGAGGTGCTCGCCAACCAGGGCTACCGCGTCAGCGGCTCCGACCTCGGCGACAACGCCGCCACGCGCCGCCTGCAGAAGATGGGCGCGCACGTGGTGCGCGGCCACGACGCGGGCAACGTCGCCGACGCCGACGTGGTGGTGGTGTCGACCGCGGTGAAGGCCGACAACCCCGAGGTGGTGGCGGCGCGCGAGCGCCACATCCCGGTGGTGCCGCGCGCGCAGATGCTCGCCGAGCTGATGCGCTTCAAGCACGGCATCGCGATCGCCGGCACCCACGGCAAGACCACCACGACCTCGCTGGTGGCGAGCATCCTCGCCGAGGGCGGCATCGATCCCACCTTCGTGATCGGCGGCCGCCTCAACGCGGCCGGCGCCAACGCGCGCCTGGGCACCGGCGACTACCTGGTGGCCGAGGCGGACGAGTCCGACGCCTCCTTCCTGCTGCTCAACCCGGTGATCTCGGTGGTCACGAACATCGACGCCGACCACATGGACACCTACGGCCACGACTTCGGCCGGGTCAAGCAGGCCTTCGTCGACTTCCTTCACCGCCTGCCGTTCTACGGCGTGGCGGTGCTGTGCGAGGACGATCCGAACGTGCGTGGGATCATGCCCCAGGTCGCCAAGCAGATCGTGCGCTACGGCCTCTCCGAGACCGCCAACATCCGCGCCGAGAACGTCCGCGCCGACGGCGGGCGCATGCTGTTCGACTGCGTGCGGGTCAACGGCACGACGTCGCGGCTGTCGATCGAGCTCAACCTGCCCGGCCTGCACAACGTGCTCAACGCGCTCGCCGCGATCGCGGTGGCGACCGAGGTGCAGGTGCCGGACGCAGCCATCATCAAGGCGCTGGCCGAGTTCAACGGCGTCGGCCGGCGCTTCCAGCGCTACGGCGAGGTCGCGCTGCTCGACCAGGACGGCGACGAGGCCGGCAGCTTCACGCTGGTCGACGACTACGGCCACCACCCGGTGGAGATGGCGGCGACCATCGCCGCAGCGCGCGGCGCCTTTCCCGGTCGCCGCCTGGTGCTGGCCTTCCAGCCCCATCGTTTCACGCGCACGCGCGACTGCTTCGAGGACTTCGTCAAGGTGCTGTCGACCGTCGATGCGCTGCTGCTGGCCGAGGTCTATGCCGCCGGCGAGACGCCGATCGTCGCTGCCGACGGTCGCTCGCTCGCGCGCGCGATCCGCGTCGCCGGAACGGTCGAGCCGGTCTTCGTCGAGGAAATCGCCGAGATGCCGCGCGTGATCCTGTCCGCCGCGCGCGACGGCGACGTCGTCATCACCATGGGAGCGGGCAGCATCGGTGCGGTGCCGGGCAAGCTCGCCAGCATCGAGGAAGCAGTGTGAAGGCCCGGTTCGGAAAAGTTGCGGTGCTGTTCGGCGGTTCATCCGCCGAGCGTGAAGTGTCCCTGATGTCGGGCAGGGCGGTGCTTGCCGCCTTGCAGTCCGCCGGCGTGGATGCGCACGCCTTCGATCCCGCTGAGCGCGACCTCCACATCCTGAAGGAAGAGGGCTTCGAGCGCGCCTTCATCGCCCTCCACGGGCGCGGCGGCGAGGACGGCACGGTGCAAGGCGCGCTGGAGCTGATGGGTATCCCCTACACCGGCAGCGGCGTGATGGCCTCCGCACTCTCGATGGACAAGTGGCGCACCAAGATGGTGTGGCTCTCCGCTAGCCTGCCCACGCCGCGCTATGCGATCCTGGAGCACGACACCGACTGGGACGCCGTGGTGGCCGAGCTCGGCCTGCCGATCTTCGTCAAGCCGGTGCACGAGGGCTCGAGCATGGGCGCGACCAAGGTGGTCGAGGTCAGCCAGCTGCGCGCGGCCTGGGAACTCGCCGCGCGCTACGACAGCCTGGTGATCGCCGAGGAGTTCATCGCCGGCGCCGAGCTCACCGCGCCCTTCCTCGAGGATCGCGCGCTGCCGCTCGTGCGCATCGTCGCCCCGGACGGCAACTACGACTACCAGCACAAGTACTTCACCGACGACACCCGCTACGACTGCCCCTGCGGCCTGCCCGCGGCGCAGGAGGCCGAGCTGCAGGCGCTGGTGATGAAGTGCGCGCGCGTGCTCGGTTGCCGCGGCTGGGGACGCGCCGATCTCATCCTCAGCGAGGATGGCCGCCCCTACCTGCTCGAGATGAACACCTCGCCCGGCATGACCGGCCATTCGCTGGTGCCGATGTCGGCGCGCGTGGCGGGGATGGACTTCACCTCGCTGTGCCTCGAGATCCTGCAGGGAGCCCGTCTTGGCTGAAGCCGGCATCCGCCCCGCGTCGATCCGCTCCGCCCGCCGTCCGGCGGCGGGCGGGCCTGCGCGTGCGGGTGTCGAGCGCGGCCTGTGGCACCGGCCTGCGCTGCTCAACCTGATCTCCGACCTGCTCACCCTGGGTGCGGCCGTCGCGCTCGGCTGGGCGCTGGTGATCTGGTTCGTTTCGCGACCCCTGTTCCCGCTGCGCGAGCTGGTGGTGCTCACCGAGCCCAGCCAGGTGACCGCGGAGCAGCTCGACTATGCCGCCCGCCTCGCGGTGCAGGGCAACTTCTTCACGGTCGACCTCGACGGCGTGAAGCAGACCTTCGAGAAGCTGCCCTGGGTGCGCAAGGCAGAGGTGCGCCGGCGTTGGCCCGACGCGCTCGAACTGCGCCTGGAAGAGCACGAGGCGGTGGCCTACTGGACGGTGTCCGAGAGCGGCGAGGCGCGTCTGGTCAATCGCCAGGGCGAGGTCTTCGTCGCCGCCTCCAACGCCGACATGCCCCAGTTCGACGGTCCGCAGGGATCTGCGAGCTGGCTGCTCGCGCGCCACGCCGAGTTCTCGGACATGCTGCAGCCGCTCGGTGTACGCCTCGTCGGGCTGGCGCTGTCGGCGCGCGAGGCCTGGCGGCTGCAACTCGACAACGGCATGACCATCGTGCTCGGGCGCGAGCAGGACAAGTCTCCGCTGATGGACCGGTTGCGCCGCTTCATCGCGGTGTGGCCGCGCGTGCATGAACAGATCGACATCGACATCAAGACCGCGGACCTGCGCTATGCGAGCGGGTTCGCACTGACCCCGGCCGACGCCTCGGTGCTGCAGCAGCCCGTCGCGCCCGCCGCCCGGAAAGGCAGGAAATGAGCAAGCAATACAACGAACTGATCGTCGGCCTGGACATCGGCACCGCCAAGGTCACCTGCATGGTCGCCGAGGTGAAGCCCGACGGGCGGCTCAACGTGGTCGGCCTCGGCACCCAGCCCACCAACGGCCTCAAGCGCGGCGTGGTGGTGAACATCGAGGCCACGGTGGACGCGATCTCGCGCGTGATCCAGGAGGTCGAGGTCATGGCCGACTGCAAGATCCACGAGGTCTACACCGGGCTCGCCGGCAGCCACATCAAGAGCTTCAACTCCAGCGGCACGGTCGCGATCAAGGAGAAGGAGGTCTCGCCGCTCGATGTGGAGCGTGTGATCGAGGTCGCGCGCGCGATGCCGATCCCGGCCGAACAGCAGATCCTGCACATCCTCACCCAGGAATTCATCATCGACGGCCAGGGTGGCGTGCGCGAGCCGATCGGCATGAGCGGTGTCCGCCTCGAGGTCAAGGTGCACATCGTCACCGGCGCGGTGTCGGCGGCGCAGAACGTCATCAAGTGCGTGCGCCGCTGCGGCCTCGAGGTCATGGACCTGAGCCTGCAGCCGCTCGCCTCCAGCCACGCCGTGCTCACCGAGGACGAGAAGGAGCTCGGCGTGTGCATGGTCGACATCGGCGGCGGCACCACCGACATCGCGGTGTTCACCCAGGGCGCGATTCGCCACACCGCGGTGATCCCGGTCGCCGGCGACCAGATCACCAACGACATCGCGATGGCGCTGCGCACCCCGACCGCCGAGGCCGAGGAGATCAAGATCCGCCACGGCGTCGCCATGCACCACATGGCCGACCCCGAGGAGATGATCGAGGTGCCGGGCGTGGGCGACCGCCCGCCGCGCAAGCTCTCGCGCCAGGCGCTCGCCGACGTGATCGAGCCGCGCGTCTCCGAACTCTTCGAGCTGGTGCAGGCCGAGCTGCGCCGCAGCGGCTACGAGGAACTGCTGTCCTCGGGCATCGTGCTGACCGGCGGCTCGGCGGTGATGCGCGGCATGGCCGAGCTCGCCGAGGACGTCTTTCACATGCCCGCGCGCGTGGGGGCGCCGCAGTACGACGGCGGCCTCGCCGACGTGGTCTGCCAGCCGCGCTACGCCACTGCGATGGGCCTGGTGATGGAGGGCGCGGTGCAGCGCCGGCGGGGGCTGCAGGCACGCGACACGCGCAGCGTGAAACAATTTTTCGGGCGCATGAAGGCCTGGTTCGAGCGCAACTTCTGAACCGGTTTTCGGGCGATTTTCATTTTGGATGTGGGCCGATCACCATCGCTTATTTAGTAGTAAACTTCCGGCCAGGTTACTAGATGCAGGCCGGCTGGCGATCGGTGCCGCGCGGGGCAGTCAAATCAGGAGGCGAGGCTAATGTTTGAAATCGTTGAGAAGGAAGCCACCGGTACGGTGATCAAGGTGGTCGGCGTCGGCGGTGCGGGCGGCAACGCGGTCGACCACATGATCCGCGAGGGCGTGAAGGGGGTGCATTTCATCTCCGCCAACACCGACGCGCAGGCGCTCAAGCGCTGCCTCGCCCCGGTCAAGGTCCAGCTCGGCAACACCGGCCTGGGTGCGGGCTCCAAGCCGGAAGCCGGCCGTGCCGCCGCGCAGGAGTCGCGCGACGCGATCTCCGCGGCGCTCGAGGGCGCGCACATGGTGTTCATCACCGGCGGCATGGGTGGCGGCACCGGCACCGGCGCGGCGCCCGTGGTGGCCGAGATCGCCAAGGAGATGGGTCTGCTGACCGTCGCCGTGGTCACCAAGCCCTTCGACTTCGAGAACCGCATCCGCGTCGCCGAGAGCGGCATCGAGGAGCTCACCCGCCACGTCGACTCGCTGATCGTCGTGCTCAACGACAAGCTGCTCGAGGTCTTCGGCGACGACGCCGGCTTCGAGGAGTGCTTCCGCTCCGCCGACAACGTGCTGCGCTCGGCCGTGGGCGGCATCGCCGAGATCATCAACGTCCCCGGCCTGGTCAACGTCGACTTCCAGGACGTGCGCACCGCGATGGCCGAGATGGGTCGCGCCATGATGGGCTCGGCCGAGGCCGCCGGCATGGACCGCGCCCGCATCGCCGCCGAGCAGGCCGCGGTGTCGCCGCTGCTCGAGGGCACCGAGCTCTCCGGCGCGCGCTGCGTGCTGATCAACATCACCGCGAGCAAGTCGCTGAAGATGTCGGAAGTGCGCGATGCGGTGAGGACCGTGCAGGCCTTCGCCGCACCCGAGGCCTTCGTCAAGTACGGCACCGTGTTCGACGACACCATGGAAGACCGCATCCGCATCACCGTGGTCGCCACCGGCCTCGGCGCGCCGCGCGCCGCGCGCCAGCCGGTGATGCAGGTGGTGCAGGGTACCGGCACCTACGGCCCGTCGATGGGCGGCGCGGTCGACGTGACCAACCTCGACGTGCCGGCGGTGATGCGCAGCGGTCGCCGCACCACCGTCGAGGCGATGAGCACCAGCGGTGTCGGCACCTACGACATCCCGGCCTTCCTGCGCCGCCAGGCGGACTGACCCCGCCCGGGTGGCCGCCGCCGCGGCGGCCACGGACCGAAACCCCCGCACGGGCCGCCGCCTCCGGCCCGCGCGGGGGTTTCGCCGTCTACGCCGCGCGCAACATCCGCTTGCGCAATAGCCCGGATGCATCGCTGCGATCGCAGGGGGGCGCCGGGGGTGCATGTTAAAATCCGCCATCGAAAAAGGAACGAGACCATGATCCGGCAGCGCACCCTCAAATCCGTCGTCAAGGCGACCGGCGTCGGCCTGCACGGCGGTCGCAAGGTGACCCTGACCCTGCGGCCGGCGGCGCCCGACACCGGCATCGTCTTCCACCGCGTCGATCTCGACCCGCCCCTGAGCCTGCCCGCCGACCCCTACGCGGTGTGCGACACGCGCATGTGCTCGGGCCTGGAGCAGGGCGGCCACAAGGTCGGCACGGTCGAGCACCTGATGTCGGCGCTCGCCGGGCTGGGCATCGACAACCTGCATGTGGACGTCGACGCGCCCGAGATCCCCATCCTCGACGGCAGCTCCGCCCCCTTCGTGTTCCTGCTCCAGTCGGCCGGCATCGAGGAGCAGAAGGCGGCGAAGAAGTTCCTGCGCGTGAAGAAGCCGGTCGAGTACGTCGAGGGCGACAAGTGGGTGCGGCTCGAGCCCCATGACGGCTTCCGCCTAGCGTTCTCGATCGTGTTCAACCACCCCGCGATCGACAGCACCTCGACCCGGGTCGAGGTGGACTTCGCCCGTCATTCCTATGTGCGCGACGTGGCGCGCGCGCGCACCTTCGGCTTCATGCAGGACGTCGAGTTCATGCAGGCGAACGGCCTGGCCCTGGGCGGCAGCCTCGAGAACGCGATCGTCATGGACGAGTACCGCGTGCTCAACGTCGAGGGCCTGCGCTACGCCGACGAGTTCGTCAAGCACAAGGTGCTGGACGCGATCGGCGACCTCTACCTGTGCGGCCACCCCCTGCTCGCGTCGTATTCGGCGCACAAGGCCGGCCACGCGCTCAACAACCAGATCCTGCGCGTGCTGCTCGAGGACAAGGAGGCCTGGGAACTGGTGAGCTTCGACCAGGAGGCGGCGACTCCGCCGGCGGTCTCGCACCAGTTCGCGCCGCTCGCGGCTGCGTTCGCATGAGCCTGCGTTCCGTGCGCGGGAGCGTTCGCGTGGACCTGCGCGAGGCGCCCCGGCCTGCTCGTCCGCGCGAGGCCGCCGCGGAGATCGCCTACCGCGAGACCCCCGTATTGCGACTCGAGAGGCCGCACGCATGCTGATCATGCGTTTGCTCCTGCTGCTCGCGGTGCTGTCGATCGGCGGCTCGGCGATCCTGTGGCTGCTCACCGGCAACCCGCGCTACAAGGCCTGGGCCTGGAAGGCCTTCCGCGCCACGTTGGTGATGCTGTTCGTGCTGTTCGCCCTGTTCGCCATCGAGCGCGTGCTCGCGCCGGTTGCCTGACGGCGACGAAGCGCGACCGCATGGTAGTCGCCCATTCGCGGCTGCCGCCGCTCCTACAGGGGGCGGAGGCGCGGCGGTTCATGTAGGAGCGCCGGCAGGCGCGAAGATCGGCCTCGGAGGCGTGCTTCATGCCGGGACGCGGACGGGCGCGAACGCGGCGTGCAGGAAGGGGCGTCGTCTCAGGCGCGCCGGATCAGGCGCTCGATCGACGCGCGCAGCGGCGAGTCGGCCGGCAGGGTGTCGGCGAAGTCGTGCAGGTCGGCCTTGGCCGATTCCGAGATCTGCCTTTGCGGAGCCGGGCGCTCGGGCGCCATCTGCTCGGGCGTGCCCACCTTGACCTTGATCGACTGCACCGGGTGACCGCCATGCTGCAGGCGCTCCAGCAGGCTGGGCAGGATCTGCCGCACCCGTACCGCCGCGGCGCCGCCGCGCGCGGCCACGACCAGACTGCCCTCCTTGAGGTTGGCGACGCGGCACTGGCCCTGCAGCTGCGGCGGCAGCATGCCGTCGAGCACCGCCTGCAGCCGGTTGAGCCGCGCGGCATGGTCCTGCAGGCGGGCGAGCGCGTCGCCGCCTAGAAAGCGTGAGAGCGGCCGGGTCATGGGTGCTTGCGAGAACCGTCACGGGGAGCCTGGGTGCGCCATGATAAACTCCCGCCTTTGCCGAATCGACGTCGAACCCAAAACATGATCTCCGGCCTGCTCAAGAAAATCTTCGGTAGTCGCAACGACCGCCTCGTCCGCCAGTACATGCACACCGTGCGCAAGATCAACGCCCTCGAGGCCGAGATCTCCGCGCTGTCCGACGAGGCGCTGCGCGGCAAGACCGCGGAGTTCCGCGAGCGCGTGGCCAACGGCGAGTCGCTCGACGCGCTGCTGCCCGAAGCCTTCGCCGTGGTGCGCGAGGCTGGCAAGCGGGTGCACGGCATGCGCCACTTCGACGTCCAGCTCGTCGGCGGCATGGTGCTGCACAACGGCAAGATCGCCGAGATGCGCACCGGCGAGGGCAAGACGCTGGTCGCCACGCTGCCCGCCTACCTCAACGCGTTGTCGGGCCGTGGGGTGCATGTGATCACGGTGAACGACTACCTCGCCAGCCGCGACGCCGAGTGGATGGGCCGCATCTACGGCTTCCTCGGGCTCACCACCGGCTGCAACCTGTCGCGCATGTCGCACGACCAGAAGCAGGCCGCCTACGCCGCCGACATCACCTACGGCACCAACAACGAGTTCGGCTTCGATTACCTGCGCGACAACATGGTGTATGCGGTCGGCGAGCGCGTGCAGCGCGCGCTCAACTTCGCGATCGTCGACGAGGTGGACTCCATCCTCATCGACGAGGCGCGCACGCCGCTGATCATTTCCGGCCAGGCCGAGGACCACACCGAGCTGTACCTGAAGATGAACCAGGTCGCGCCCATGCTCAAGCGCCAGGAGGGCGGCCTCGACGACAAGGACGAGGTCATCGAGGCGGGCGACTACACGGTCGACCTCAAGTCGCACCAGGTGCTGCTGACCGAGGCGGGCCACGAGACCGCCGAGCAGATCCTCGTGCGCATGGGCCTGCTCGCCGAGGGCGGCGGGCTCTACGACCCCGGCAACATCCTGCTGGTGCATCACCTCTACGCCGCCCTGCGCGCCCACGCCCTCTACCACCGCGACCAGCAGTACGTGGTGCAGAACGGCGAGGTCGTCATCGTCGACGAGTTCACCGGTCGCCTGATGCCCGGCCGGCGCTGGTCCGACGGCCTGCACCAGGCGGTCGAGGCCAAGGAAGGCGTGCGCATCCAGGCCGAGAACCAGACCCTGGCCTCGATCACTTTCCAGAATTACTTCCGCATGTACGGCAAGCTCGCCGGCATGACCGGCACCGCCGACACCGAGGCCTTCGAGTTCCAGCAGATCTACGGCCTCGAGACCGTGGTCATCCCGACCAACCGCCCGACCCGGCGCAAGGACGAGAACGACAAGGTCTACCGTACCGCCAACGAGAAGTGGAACGCGGTGATCGAGGACATCCGCGCCTGCGTCGAGCGCGGCCAGCCGGTGCTGGTCGGCACCACCTCGATCGAGACCAACGAATTCCTTTCCGGCGTGCTGAAGAAGGCCAAGATCGAGCACCAGGTGCTCAACGCCAAGCAGCACGACAGCGAGGCGCAGATCGTCGCCCAGGCAGGCCGTCCCGGCATGGTCACGATCGCGACCAACATGGCCGGTCGCGGCACCGACATCGTGCTCGGCGGCAACATCGAGAAGCCGGTTGCCGCGGTACGCGACGACGCCACGCTCGACCCCGCGCAGCGCGAGGCGACGATCGTCGCGCTGCGCGAGGCCTGGCAGAAGGTGCACGACGAGGTGATCGCCGCTGGCGGCCTGCACATCATCGGCACCGAGCGCCACGAGTCGCGCCGCATCGACAACCAGCTGCGCGGCCGCTCCGGCCGCCAGGGCGACCCGGGCTCGAGCCGCTTCTTCCTCTCGCTCGAGGATCCGCTGATGAAGATCTTCGCCGGCGAGCGCCTGAACGCGATCATGGTGCGCCTGAAGATGCCCGAGGGCGAGGCGATCGAGCATGCGATGGTGACGCGCTCGCTCGAATCCGCGCAGCGCAAGGTCGAGCAGCGCAACTTCGACATCCGCAAGCAGCTGCTCGAGTACGACGACGTCGCCAACGACCAGCGCAAGGTCATCTATCAGCAGCGCAACGAGCTGCTCGAGAGCGAGGACATCTCCGACACCGTGCGCGCCATGCGCCAGGGCGTGCTGCACGACATCTTCCGCCGCTATGTGCCGGTCGACAGCGTCGAGGAGCAGTGGGAGCTGTCCGCCCTCGAGCAGGCGCTGCTCGCCGAGTGCCAGCTCAAGCTGTCGGTGGCCGAGTGGGTCAAGGCCGAGCCCAGCCTGGACGACGACGCCATCCTCGAGCGCTTGGTGCAGGCCGGCGAGGAGGCCTACGCCGCCAAGACCGCGATCGTCGATCCCGCGGCCTGGCATCAGTTCGAGCGCAACGTGATGCTGCAGAGCCTCGACACCCACTGGCGCGAACACCTCGCCGCGCTCGATCACCTGCGCCAGGGCATCCACCTGCGCGGCTATGCGCAGAAGAACCCCAAGCAGGAGTACAAGCGCGAGGCCTTCGAGCTCTTCGAGACCCTGCTCGACACCGTGCGCACCGACGTCACCAAGATCCTGATGACGGTGCAGATCCGCACCGAGGCACAGCTCGAGGAGGCCGAGACGCCGCAGCAGGTCGAGAACGTGCAGTACCGCCACGCCGACTACGACGAGGCCCTTGGCGGCGACGCGGAGCAGGCGGGCGCGCAGCCGGCCGCTGCCGGCCCCAAGGTCGGCCGCAACGATCCCTGCCCCTGCGGCTCGGGCAAGAAGTACAAGCACTGCCACGGCAAACTGAACTGACCCTTCCGCCCCGGAGAACCGCATGGCCGTTAATCTCGCCACCCCGAACCCCGCCGAACTGCTGCCCGTGAAGGGCGTGCGCCTGGGCGTGACCGAAGCCGGCATCCGCAAGGCCAACCGGCGCGACCTCACCGTGATCGAGCTGGCCGAGGGCAGCCGCGTCGCCGGCGTGTTCACGCAGAACCGCTTCTGTGCCGCCCCGGTGCAGGTGTGTCGCCGGCATCTGGCGGGCGGCGCGATCCGCGCGCTGCTGATCAACACCGGCGTCGCCAACGCCGGCACCGGTGAGCCCGGCCTGGCCAACGCCAACGCCTGCTGCGCCGCACTCGCGAGCGCGATGGGCATCGAGGCCGGGCAGGTGCTGCCGTTTTCGACCGGCGTGATCCTCGAGCCGCTGCCGGTCGACCGCGTGGTCGCCGGCTTGCCGGGGGCGGTCGCCAACCTGCGCGCCGACGGCTGGTTCGACGCCGCGCACGCGATCATGACCACCGACACCCTCGCCAAGGCGGTGTCGCGCCAGGTCCGCATCGGCGAGCGCATGGTCACTTTGACCGGCATCAGCAAGGGCGCCGGCATGATCAAGCCCAACATGGCCACCATGCTCGGCTTCCTCGCCTGCGACGCGGCGATCTCGCAGGACCTGCTCGACGGCCTCGTGCGCGAGGCCGCCGACCTGTCCTTCAACAGCATCACCGTCGATGGCGACACCTCCACCAACGACTCCTTCATCCTCATCGCCACCGGCGGCGCCGGCAATGCCGAGATTTCCGCTGCCGACAGCGAGGACTACCGTGCCCTGCGCGCGGCGGTGATCGAGGTCGCGGTCGGGCTCGCGCAGGCGATCGTGCGCGACGGCGAGGGCGCGACCAAGTTCATGACGATCGCGGTCGAGGGCGGCCGCGACCGCGAGGAATGTCGCAAGGTGGGCTACGCGGTGGCGCACTCTCCGCTGGTCAAGACCGCCTTCTTCGCCTCCGACCCCAACCTCGGCCGCATCCTCGCGGCGATCGGCTACGCCGGCATCGACGACCTCGATGTCGCCAAGCTGCGCGTCTGGCTGGGCAACCCCGAGGAGTCGGTGCTGGTCGCCGAGCACGGCGGGCGCGCTGCGAGCTACCTCGAGGAGGCGGGCTCGCGCATCATGAAGCACGCCGAGCTCACCGTGCGCATCGCGCTCGCCCGCGGCGACGCCGCCGCCACGGTGTGGACCTGCGACTTCTCCTACGACTACGTGAAGATCAACGCCGACTATCGCAGCTGAGCGGCTCCCGGCAGGCGCCATGGCCCCGGCCGCCACGTGGCGCCGGGGCCGTAGCGCGTGGGGGAGCGGCGGAACGCCATGTGAGGCTACGCGTGACGTGGTTCACCTGTTGCAGGTCATCGGTCTTGTTGCCGCCCCCACAATGGGCAGAATTCAATCCGGGTGGCGCGTTCAGGTCGCCATGGAGCCGCGGGAATCACCACGTCATGCAGGAAAAGTTCGCCCTTTGCCGTCCGCGCGCGCGGAGCCTGGCCTCGCGTGCCGGGCCGGTGTTGCTGCTCGGCCTGCTGGCGCTCGATGCACGCGCGGAAAGGGGCGAAGCGGATCCCTTCTTCGGCGCGATCCCCATGGTGTTGACCGCATCGCGCCTGGCGCAGTCGCCGCTCGACGCGCCGGCGCCGGTGACCGTGATCGACCGCGAGATGATCGTCGCCTCGGGCTTCAACGAGATCCACGACCTGCTGCGCCTGGCGCCGGGCTTCCTCGTGGCCGACCATCCCGACGGGCCGCCGGCGGTCGCGAGCCACGGCCTCGGCGACGCCCATGCGCGGCGTATCAAGGTGATGGTGGACGGGCGCACGATCAACAGCCCGCTATGGGGCAACGTGATCTGGGACAACCTGCCGCTGCGGGTGGACGACGTCGAGCGCATCGAGGTGGTGCGGGGTCCCAATGGGGCGGCGTACGGCGTGAATGCCTTCCAGGGGGTGGTCAACATCATCACGAGGGCGCCTTCGACGGAGAGCGGGAGGGCGTTCGTCGTGCGCGCCGGACAGAACGGTTTCCGTGATTACGGCGTGCGCCTGAACGGGGCAGGCGGAAGCGCCTTCGACTGGCGGCTCTCCGCCTCGCGGCGCGAACTTACAACGTTCGAGCCGCACTTTCGGCAGCGGCTCGGGGACTGGCACTCTTCCGAGTCGCTTACTCGCAACACGGCTCACTTCAGCTCGGTACTGCAGGTCTCGACCCTGGATGAGCTCGGCTTCCAGGTCGGCGTCAGTGAGGGCCGCAGCAAGCGCGGTGCCGAGGCCTACCTCGACTACCCCCGGCACGCCGAGGACGACCGCGCGCTCCACCTGCAGGCGGGCTGGCGGCGCCAGGTCGACGCCGAGTCCGTGTTGAGCCTGCAGTATTTTCATCAGGCCGAGCGCGCCCGCGGGAATTGGGCGGTCACGCAGCGACACCCGACGGACCCGGCCATGGTCGTGCGCTTTCCCTCCAGTCGTGACAGCGAGGCGCGCCGGCACGATCTCGAACTGCAATACGACACCCGGCTCGCTCGCCGTCTCACCGGCATGCTCGGCATCGGGCTGCGCAGCGAGCATGCACGCTCGACGCACCTGTTCGGCACGGGACGGTGGCTGGATGCGACGCATGGGCAGATCTTCGGCAGCCTCACGTGGAATCCGCTCGAGCCGCTCAAGATCGACCTCGGCGGCACGCTCGAACACCACGACTACAGCGGCCGGCTGTTCTCGCCGCGGCTTGCGATGAACTACGCGCTCGACGCGGACTCGGCGCTGCGGCTGTCGACCGGTACGGCCTACCGTGCGCCCAGCCTGATGGAGTCGCGCGCCTTCCAGACCGACCGCGAGGGCGACACGATCCGGCGTATCGGCTTCCGTGTGTTCGAGCCGCTGCAGAGCGAGCGCATGCGCTTCGTCGACCTGGGCTATGTCGCGCAGCTGCGTCCGCTCGGCCTGAACCTGGACGCACGGATCTTCCGCGAGCATTACCGCCGTTTCATCGACGACAAGAGTTGCATCTTCGGCGAGTGTCCGGGTACGGAGCCGGCCGCCTACGTGCCCATCGACCCGGGCAAGAAGAGCTTCTATTTCCTCAACGCGAGCGACTTCCGCATGACCGGTGCGGAATTCACCCTCGACTGGCGCAAGCCGGGCTGGGGCAGGGCGGTGCTGTCCCAGGCCTTCATCCGGATCGATCATGGCGAGCCCTACAGCGACCGCGACATCCCGAACAGCGCGCCGCACTCGACAACGTCGCTGCTGCTGATCAAGGACTTGCCGGGGCGCTGGCAGGCCAGCCTAGGCTATTACCACAACGGCCTCTACTACTGGATGAACGGTGGCGACATCGTGCCGCGCATCGACCGCTTCGACCTGCGCATCGCGCGCCGCTTCGGCCCGCCCGGATCGGACAACGAGGTCTCGCTCACCGCGCTGAGTCTCAAGGGGCGCTACGCCGACTTCCATGAGGACAAGTTCCGCCACGAACCCGACCTCTATCTCGGCGTGCGCATCGGATGGTGACATCGGTGATTCGAGCGCTCGTGTCGCGCCTCCTGCCTGGCTGCCAGCGTGTGGCGCTGGTGCTCGCCATGCTCGGCTTGCTGCCCGGCCCCGATGGTTTTTCGGTGCAGGCGCAGGCCATGGAGGTGGCCGTGCTGCTCTCGGAGGCGGAGGGCCGCGGCCAGCGCTTTGCCGAGGCACTCGATGCCGCGCTCGCACCCGGGATGCATCGGCTGGTCGCCGCCGGGGTGGCCGGTGTCCAGGCCGATGCGGCGCTGCTCGGTCGCGCCGACCTGGTACTCGCAGTGGGCCAGGCCGCTGCCGAGCACGCATTGCGTGCGTCCGCACAGCCGGTGCTGGCCGTGCTCGTGGGGTTGCGAGACGTCGATCGCCTGAACGGCGCGCATCCGGGGCGCGGACTGGGCGCGCTGGTGCTCGATCAGCCGCTGGAGCGCCACCTTCGGCTCGTTCGTGCGGTCCTTCCAGACGCGAAGCGCGTCGGGGTGCTGCTCGGGCCGGACAGCGTCTTGCAACTGCCCGGGCTCCCCGGCGCAGCCGACGCCTGCCAGCTCCAGGCCGATGTGCATGAGGTGCGCCAGCCCGCGGATCTCGTCCCCGCGCTCGACCACCTTCTCTTTGCGGGTGACGCCCTGCTCCCGCTACCCGATGGCCTGGTGTCCGGCCCCGCGGCGGCGCGCACGATCCTGCTCACCAGCTACCGCCACCGCCGCCCGGTGTTCGCCCACTCCGCCGCCTACGTCACCGCGGGCGCGCTCGCCGCGGTGTTCAGCACGCCCGAGCACGTTGCAATGGATGTGGCCGACCTGCTGGCAGGGGCTGCGGAGCCGTCGGCCATGGTGCGCAAGATCCACCCGCCGCGGCGCTTCGACGTCGCCGTCAATCGGGCGGTGGCGCGTGCGCTGGGGCTTGTGGTTGCGGATGAGAAGGCACTGCGCGAGCGTATCGCCAACGGGGGCGAGCAATGATCGGCGCGCTCGCCCGTTGCTCGCTGCGGCGGCAGATGTTGCTGGTGCTCGGCCTGCCGAGCGTGATCCTCGTGCTCTGCATCGCTGCGCTCTTCGCCTACCAGAGCAGCCGTGCGCTCGACCAGGCCCTGCTCGAACGTGGCCGGGCCATGGTGCGCTTCCTTGCGCCGGCGGCCGAGTACGTGCTCGTCTCGGGCAACCGCGAGGCACTCGCCGCACTGATGGCGCGGGTGCAGGCGCAGCCCGACGTGATCGGGGTCGGATTCTACGATCCCGCTGGCGAAGTGCTGGTGATGCGCGGGGAGGGCGTGTCGCCGCGGCTGGCTGCACCGGTCCGCGAGGACGGCGACGAGATCCGCGTCGCACTCGCAGATGCCGCGATCGGCTTCGAGGCGCCGGTGGTGGTGGTGCCTGCGGCGGTGGATGACTATGCCACGAGACCGGCCGCGAAGACGGTGGAGGTGATCGGTGGGGTCCGCGTGGTGCTGGGTACTGCGCGCCTCGATGCCGAGAAGCGTGCCGTCTTCCTGACCGTGAGTGCCCTGGTGCTGGGCGTGCTCTCGGCGGCGATGGTGGTCGCGGTCAGGCTCGCCGGCTCGGTCGGAGAGCCGGTTGCGGCGCTGGTGGACGCGGTCGGCCGCATGGCCGACGGCGATCTGGCCGTGCGCGTGCCGGCGCGTGCGCGCAATGGCGAGCTGAAGGCGCTTGAGGCCGGCTTCAACGCCATGGCCGAGGCGATCGCCGAGAACCAGCGCACCCTGCAGGCCCGTGTCGACGAAGCGACCGTGCAGCTGGCCTGGCAGGCCCGCCACGATCCGCTCACTGGCCTGGCTAACCGGCGCGCCTTCGAGGAGCGCATCGAGCAGGCGGTGCGCGCGCACCGCCGCTCGGGCGACCAGATCACGCTCTTCTACATCGACCTGGACCACTTCAAGGCGGTCAACGACAGCTGCGGCCATGCCGCGGGCGACAAGCTGCTTGGTGAACTTGGCGTGCTGCTCAAGGGCCGCCTGCGCGCCGAGGACGAGGTCTTCCGCATCGGCGGCGACGAGTTTGCCGCGATCCTGCGCGGCTGCGGCAGCGAGGACGCGCGCCGGATCGCCGAGGGCTTGTGCACGGCGATCGCTGCCCATGCATTCGAGTGCGAGGGCCGGACCTTCCGTGTCGGCGCCAGCATCGGAGTGGCGCGCATGGACCCGGAGCTGCAGGAGGTCGACGCGCTGATGATCGCCGCCGACCAGGCCTGCTACGCCGCCAAGCACGGCGGCCGCGGACACGTCGTGGAGTATCCGCTGCCCGCGCCAGCGTCGTGACGTGTCCGTCGCTCAGTGCAGCGCCTTCGGCACCGCAAGCATGAAGGCGGGGATCTCCGCCTCGAACTCGTGGCCGTCGTCGGCGCGCATGCGATAGCTGCCCTGCATCGTCCCCACCGGCGTGGCGAGTACGCAGCCGCTGGTGTAGCGGAAGGCCTGGCCAGGGCCGAGCACCGGCTGCTCGCCGACCACGCCCTGGCCATGGACCTCCTGCATCTTGCCGTTGCCGTCGGTGATCACCCAGTGGCGTGCGAGCAGCTGCGAGCGCACGCTGCCGGTGTTGAGCACGGTGATGTGGTAGGCGAACACGAAATGGTCGTCCTGCGGGCGCGACTGCTCGGCGACGTATTCGGCGACCGCGGTCACCTGGACGCGGTAAGGCGTGGATTCGCTCATAGTCTGGTGTTCTCGTCGTTTGTTCTCGGCCGGCAAGTAGGGCAGGCGTTAAAATAACAGTTTTTCCCGGAAGCTCCCGCCATGTCGAACGCCGCACCGTCTCCGCTCACCGCCCTCTCCCCGCTCGATGGTCGCTACCACGGCAAGGTCGCCGGCCTGCGCGAGCACTTCTCGGAACACGGTCTGATCCGCAACCGCGTCAAGGTCGAGGTCGAGTGGCTCAAGGCGCTCGCCGCCGAGCCCGCGCTGGCGGAGATCGCGCCCTTCTCGGCGGCGACCGTGGCCGAGCTCGACGCCGTGGTGGCGAACTTCTCGACCGAGGACGGCGAGGCGGTGAAGGCGATCGAGGCCACCACCAACCACGACGTCAAGGCCATGGAATACTGGCTCAAGAAGCGCCTCGGCCACAACGCCGAGGTGATGAAGGTGTCCGAGTTCATCCACTTCGCCTGCACCTCGGAAGACATCAACAACACCTCGCACGCGCTGATGCTGGCCGAAGGCCGCGACCGCGTGCTGCTGCCGGCGCTCGATGCCGTCATCGCGCGCTTCCGCGAACTGGCGCATGCGCTCGCCGACCTGCCGATGCTGTCGCGCACCCACGGCCAGCCCGCCAGCCCGACCACGCTCGGCAAGGAGATGGCCAACATCGCCGCGCGCCTGATGCGCGCCCGCGCGGCGATCGCCGGCGTCGCCATGTGCGCCAAGTTCAACGGCGCAGTAGGCAACTACAACGCGCACCTGTCGGCCTGGCCGGCGTTCGACTGGGAGGGCTTCAACCGCCGCTTCATCGAATCGCTCGGCCTGACCTTCAACGAATACACCATCCAGATCGAGCCGCACGATGCCATGGCCGAGCTGTTCGACGCGGTCGCGCGCGCCAACACCATGCTGATCGACGCCTGCCGCGACATCTGGATGTACATCTCGCTCGGCTACTTCAAGCAGAAGCTGAAGGAAGGCGAGGTCGGCTCCTCGACCATGCCGCACAAGGTCAACCCGATCGACTTCGAGAACGCCGAGGGCAACTTCGGCCTCGCCAATGCGGTGCTCAAGCACTTCTCCGAGAAGCTGCCGATCTCGCGCATGCAGCGCGACCTCACCGACTCCACCGTGCTGCGCAACATGGGCGTGGGCTTCGGCCACACCGTGCTCGCGCTCGACAGCTGCCTGCGCGGTCTGGGCAAGCTCGAGGCCGACCCGGCGCGCCTGGTGGCCGATCTGGACGAGTGCTGGGAGGTGCTCGCCGAGCCGGTGCAGACGGTGATGCGCCGCTACGGCATCGAGAACCCCTACGAGCAGCTCAAGGCGATGACCCGCGGCAAGGGCATCACGCGCGAGGCCCTGCAGGAGTTCATCCGCACGCTGGCGATGCCCGCCGAGGCGCGCGACCACCTGCTGGCGATGACGCCGGCGAGCTACGTCGGCAAGGCCGCCGAACTCGCCCGCCGCATCTGAGCATTGCGCGAATCCGCCGGCCGCGCGCCGGTGCCCATCCCGACGCCACCCTTGCGGTGGCGTTTTCCATCCAGGAGAAACCCCATGGCCTTCGCCGACAATCTCAAGACCCTGCCCGGCGTGTCCCACCTCGCCGCGCTCAACCTGATCGACGCCGCCGATACGGTCGTCGCCACCATCGAGAACAAGCCTGGCCAGGCCGGCTCGCTCGCGGTCTACAACCACCTCGCCCAGCTCTACGGCGCGATCAGCCCCGAGGCAGCCAGGAAGGGCCTGGAGCTCTACGCCGAGCACACCGAGGATGCCCGCACGAACCCTGGCAAGCACCCCAACATCGACCGTTTGATCGGCTTGATCGAGCGCGGCGAGACGCTGCGGGTGAAGCAGGTGTTTGCGATTTGATGTGTGGGGCGGCGTGATCGTTTGCGTCCCGCCGATCCGGCTGCGATCCGGTCGCGGGACCGGGGCGGCGCTCGCCGCCTGCACTCGCGGCCCTTCGCTTCGCTGCGGGCTGCCCTCGGTGGGGGACGCCGCGGGGGCGGCAACGCAAACTCGGCGCTGCGCGCCTCAGACATGCGTCGCCTTGATTCCCCCGCGACGTCCTCCACCTCGGCGCTCCTGAAGTTGGCGGGCGCCGCCCCGGCCCCGCGACCTCACGTTGGCGCTTCCTGGCCGGCCGATTCCGCTGCCGGGCGTTGATGCATCCGTGGGGGGCGAAGTGGGTGCCGATCACGTTTTTCGCGCCACGAACAGCGCCGTATCGACGGTGAAACTGCTGTCCTCCTCCATCTCGAAATAGTCCTTCACCGCCGACGCGGCTCTTGCCTGGAGCATCCGGATCGCTGTGACCTGCGGTTCGGGCGTGTCCATGCGTGCGACCCAGGTTGCGAAGTCGAGGCGAAGCCGAAGATGCTCGATGCGCTCGATCGCCAATCCGGCGGCCGCGAGTGCGGCATCCCACTCTGCCGTCGAGGCGTCGCGCACATGGGAGGGGTCCCGCAGTAGTTCGAGCGTTTGCAGCCAGGTGTCGAGAAGGGAGACGCCGGGCGACACCACATCGGACATCAGCGCGAGCCCGCCCGGCTTGAGCACGCGTGCCATCTCGGCAATACCCTCGGCGAAGGCATGCCAGTGGTGCGCGCTGAATCGGGTCGCGACCACGTCGAAAGTCGCGACCTCGAAAGGAAGGGATTCGGCCGCGGCCTCGCGGGTGGCGATGTTGGGCAGGCCGCGCAGGCTGGCCTGCTCGGCGACCGCCGCGAGCATGGATTCGGCAAGGTCGCAGGCCACGACCTGGCTGACGAGCGGGGCGAGGCGGTATGTGAGGTGTCCCCCACCGCAACCGACGTCGAGTGCGACTGCACCGCGCTGGTTGGCGAGGAGCTGCGCGATGAGGTCCAGATCCTGCCCTGCGGCGTGCACAGCGCTGTTCACATAGGCACTGGCGCGAGTGGTGTATTGGTCCAGGACAACTGAGTTGTGGCTGGCGGTCTGCATGGCGGGCTCCTGAAGTGAGGGCCTTCAGTGTTTTCCATGCGATCTACTGGTACAAGATTCCTGGTTATCCTGGTATAAAACCTGCCATGAATCCCTCTGAAGCCCGCCGCCTGCTCGGTGCGTTCATCCGCGCCCACCGCGAACGCCTGTCTCCACCGGCCAAAGCCCTTGGCCGCCGCCGCACGCCGGGTTGGCGCCGCGAAGAGTTGGCGGATGCTGCAGGGCTGGGCGTGACCTGGATCACCTGGCTCGAGCAGGGGCGCGCCGTAAATGCTTCTGTGCCCGCGCTGTGCCGGCTGGCCGAGGCGCTGCAACTCACCCCGGCCGAGCGCATGTCGCTCTTCGACCTTGCCGGAAAGCGCGATCCGTTGGCGAGCCACGCGCCGACGACGGACCTGCCGGCGGAACTCCTTTGCTTGCCCGGCCACGTTTCCGCGCCTGCGTACCTGCTGGACGCAAGTTATGCCGCGATCGCCTGGAACGATCAAGCTGGCGAGCTATTCGTGGGCTGGCTGGACACAGGCGCCGAGCAGCCGAATCAGCTCGAGTTCGTGTTTCTTTCCGAACGTGCACGCGACCTTCTCGGCGACTGGCCCGAGCGCGCCCGGCGCCTGGTTGCGGAGTTCAGGGCGGATTTCAACCGCGCTCCCGGAGACGTCCGTCTGCAAGCGCTCGCCGAATCCCTCGCCGAGCGCAGCGCGGATTTCGAGCGCATCTGGCGAAGCCAGGACGTGCTCAACCGGGACGGTGGCGTGCGCACCTTCAGCCACCCTGAACGCGGAGAGTCGCAGTTTTTCCAGACGACATTTCACCTCGCCTCGCATGCGGGCGTGAAGCTGGTTTGCCTGCTCCCCCTTTGCCGCGATGCCGACCAGGGTATTGGAGACGCTTCCGATCAGGCGTGAGGCTTTGCGCGCCGTCGTGGATGGACGCGGGTAGTGATCGCTGCCCAATAGGTGGCGTCAAGTCCGCGGTCGAGGAGACGATATGGCGAGGCGGTGGGGCCCGGCTGGCGGCGGCCACCAGCCCGGCCCCACCGCCGGTTTGCAGCCGCGAGCGCATTCAGCGACCCATCTGAATCGCGACGTGCGTCGATCCCGCCGGCAAGAAAAAAGGCGCCATGCGGGCGCCTTTTTCGGGTCGGGAAACGCGGCTTCAGACCACCGCCTCTTCCTTCTCCTTCTTCGGCTTGATGAACTGCTCGCGCGACACCCCCAGCCACATCACCAGCGGGCTCGCCACCAGCACCGAGGAGTAGATGCCGAAGCAGATGCCGATCGTGAGCGCCAGCGCGAAGTAGTACAGCGTCTCGCCGCCGAACAGCAGCATCGACAGCACCATCACCTGGGTGCTGCCGTGGGTGATCACGGTGCGCGAGATCGTGCTCGTGATCGCGTGGTCCAGCACCTGCGGCGTGCTCATGGCGCGCTTCTTCTTGAAGGTCTCGCGCACGCGGTCGAACACCACCACGGACTCGTTCACCGAATAGCCCAGCACCGCCAGCACCGCCGCCAGCACCGGCAGCGAGAACTCCCACTGGAAGAAGGCGAAGAAGCCCAGGATGATGATCACGTCGTGCAGGTTGGCGATGATCGCCGAGACCGCGAAGCGCCACTCGAAGCGCAGCGCGAGGTAGATCATGATGCCCACGATCACCAGCAGCAGCGCCATCGAGCCGTCGGCGGCGAGCTCCTTGCCCACCTGCGGGCCGACGAACTCCACCCGACGCAGCTCGGGCGCCGGGCCGCCGGCCTGCTGCAGCGTGCTCATCACCGTCTCGGACACGCGCGAGGTGTCGAGATCCTCGCGGTTGGGCAGACGGATCAGCAGGTCGCGCGCGCTGCCGAAGTTCTGCACCTGCGCGTCCGGATAGCCGCTGCCGGCCAGCGCGCTGCGGATCGGCTCGAGCTGCGGTGCCTCCGCGTAGCTGACCTCGACCAGGGTGCCGCCGGTGAACTCCACCGACAGGTGCAGGCCGCGGGTGGCGAGGAAGAACACCGCGAGCGCGAAGGTGAGCAACGAGATGACGTTGAACACCAGCGCGTGGCGCATGAAGGGGATGTCTTTCTTGATGCGGAAGAATTCCATGGTCGTGTTTCCTGTGCGTTCGTCCGCTTATTTGCCTTCCGGCTTCCACACCTGGCCGATCGACAGGCTGTCCACCTTGCGGCGACGGCCGTAGATGAAGTTGATCAGCATCCGCGACACCAGGATCGCGCTGAACATCGAGGTCAGGATGCCCAGGCAGTGCACCACCGCGAAGCCGCGCACCGGGCCGGAGCCGAACACCAGCAGCGCGATGCCCGCGATCAGCGTGGTGATGTTGGAGTCGAGGATGGTGTCCCAGGCGCGGTCGTAGCCGGCCGCGATCGCCGCCTGCGGGCTGGCGCCGTTGCGGAGCTCCTCGCGGATGCGCTCGTTGATCAGCACGTTGGCGTCGATCGCCATGCCGAGCGTGAGCGCCATCGCGGCGATGCCCGGCAGGGTCAGCGTGGCCTGCAGCAGCGACAGCAGCGCCACCAGCAGCAGCAGGTTGGCCGCAAGCGCGATCGAGGACACCAGGCCGAACAGCAGGTAGTAGGCGCACATGAACACGACGATCGCGAGGAAGCCCCACAGCGTCGAGTTGAAACCCTTCTGGATGTTCTCTGCGCCCAGGCTGGGGCCGACGGTGCGCTCCTCGATGATCTCCATCGGCGCGGCCAGCGAGCCGGCGCGCAGCAGCAGCGCGACGTCGTTGGCCTCGACCGTGCTCATGCGGCCCGAGATCTGCACGCGCCCGCCGCCGATCTCGCTGCGGATCACCGGCGCGGTCACGACCTCGCCCTTGCCCTTCTCGAAGAGCAGGATGGCCATGCGCTTGCCGACGTTCTCGCGCGTGACGTCGCGGAAGATGCGTGCACCGGCGGCGTCCAGCGTCAGGTGCACCGCGGGTTCGTTGGTCTGGCCGTCGAAGCCGGGTTGGGCGTCGGTGAGGCGGTCGCCGGTGAGCACGACCTGCTTCTTGACCAGCAGCGGCGAGCCGCCGCGCTCGGTGTACAGCTCGGTGCCGAAGGGCACGCTGCCGGCGAGCGCCTGTTCGATCGCGCCCGGAGTGTCGTCCACCATGCGCACTTCCAGCGTGGCGGTGCGGCCGAGGATGTCCTTGGCCTTGGCGACGTCCTGCACGCCGGGCAGCTGCACCACGATGCGCTCGGCGCCCTGCTGCTGGATCACTGGCTCGGCAACGCCGAGCTCGTTGATGCGGTTGTGCAGGGTGGTGATGTTCTGCTTGATCGCGAAGTCGCGCATGGTCTGCTGCGCCTGCGGCGTCAGCGTGGCGACCAGCTTGAGGTCGTCGGCGGAATCGTCACGCTCGACGAGCTGCAGGTCGGCGGTGCTGTCCAGGATCGCGCGCCGCCCCGCCTCGCGCTGGGCGGCGTCGCGGAAGCGGATCACCACGGTGTTGCCTTCGCGGGTGATGCCGGCGTGGCGCACGCTTTTGTCGCGCATCAGGGTGCGCAGGTCGCCCGTGGTCGAGTCGAGGCGCTTGACCAGCGCGCCCGGCATGTCCACTTCGAGCAGGAAGTGCACGCCCCCGCGCAGGTCGAGGCCGAGGTACATCGGCAGCGCCTGGATCGAGGTCAGCCAGCTCGGCGAGGCCGACAGCAGGTTGAGCGCGACCACGTAGGACGGATCGGATGCGTCGGGGTTGAAGGCCTGCTCGATGACGTCCTTCGCGCGCAGCTGGGTCTCGGTGTCCTTGAAGCGGGCGCGCACGCTGTTGGCGTCGGAGAAGATGCCGGTGTTGTCGATGCCGGCGGCCTTCAGCGCGCCGGCGATGCGGTCGGTGGTGGCCGCGGCGTCGAGCTTGAGCGTGGCCTTGGCGCTGGACACCTGCACCGCCGGCACCTCGCCGTAGAAGTTGGGCAGGGTGTAGAGCAGGCCCCAGAGCAGCACGAGGCCGATCAGGAGGTTCTTCCAGAGGGGATAGCGGTTCATCGTCGGCGGGAATTTGGGTGGAGCGGGGCCCGACGGGACGCGTCGGGTCGCGCCTGCCGGGCGCCTGGCCGCACCCGTGGACGGGGCGGCGATGGGATGCAGGGGCCGGCCATGGGCCCGCGGCGGCCGGGCGGTCGCGCCGCCCGCCGCCGCGCCGGGAGGGTCAGAGCGCCTTCAGCGTGCCCTTGGGCAGCACGGTGGCGACGGCCTGCTTCTGCGCGGCGACCACGGTGTTGGGGGCGACTTCGATCTGCACGAAGCTGTCGCCGACCTCGACGACGCGACCGGCGATGCCACCGCCGGTGACGACCTCGTCACCCTTGGCGAGCGCTTCGACCATGGCCTTGTGCTCCTTCGCGCGCTTCATCTGCGGGCGGATCATCAGGAACCACAGCACCACGAACATCAGGATCAGCGGCAGCAGGCCCATCAGGCCTCCGGTGGGGTCGGCGGCGCCAGCGGCCTGGGCGTAGGCATTGGAAATCAGCACGTTGAAACTCCGGTTGGAAGAAAAACGATGAAGTATAGCAGTAGCCGGGATGCGGCCCGGGACGGGTGAGACGGCCCGCGCGGCGAAGGGTTCAGCCCGTGCCGGTGGCGCGCTCGCTGCGGAAGCGCTGCACGTAGGGCACGAACTCGCCCGCCGCGATCGCCGCGCGCAGCTCGGCGGTGAGGGTCTGGTAGTAGCGCAGGTTGTGCACCGTGTTGAGCATGCTGCCGAGGATCTCGCCCGTGCGGTGCAGGTGGTGCAGGTAGGCGCGGCTGAAGTTGCGGCAGGTGTAGCAGTCGCAGGAAGGGTCCAGCGGCCGGGTGTCGGCCTTGTGCACCGCGTTCTTGATCTTGATGTCGCCGAAGCGGGTGAACAGCCAGCCGTTGCGGGCGTTGCGGGTGGGCATCACGCAGTCGAACATGTCGATGCCGGCGGCGACGCCTTCCACGATGTCCTCGGGCGTGCCCACGCCCATCAGGTAGCGCGGCTTGCCTTGCGGCAGGCGTGGCGCGGTGTGGGCGAGGATGCGCGCCATGTCCTCCTTGGGCTCGCCGACCGACAGGCCGCCGATGGCGAAGCCGTGGAAGCCGATGTCCTCGAGTGCGGCCTGCGACTCGTCGCGCAGGTCCTCGTACATGCCGCCCTGGACGATGCCGAACAGGGCGTTGGTGTTGCCCAGCCGATCGAACTCGTCGCGCGAACGCTTGGCCCAGCGTTGCGACAGGCGCATCGACTTCGCGGCTTCGTCGCGGGTGGCGGGGTAGGGCGTGCATTCGTCGAAGATCATCACGATGTCCGAGTTCAGCACGCTCTGGATCTGCATCGAGATCTCGGGCGTGAGGAAGAGCTTCGCGCCGTCGATCGGGCTGGCGAACTTGACGCCTTCCTCGGTGATCTTGCGCAGCGCGCCCAGGCTGAACACCTGGAAGCCGCCCGAGTCGGTGAGGATGGGCTTGTCCCAGGCCATGAAGCGGTGCAGGCCCTGGTGCGCGCCGATGATGTCCAGCCCCGGGCGCAGCCACAGGTGGAAGGTGTTGCCCAGGCAGATCTGCGCGCCGATGTCGGCGAGCATCGCCGGCGTCATCGCCTTGACCGTGCCGTAGGTGCCGACCGGCATGAACACCGGGGTCTCGACCACGCCGTGGGCGAGGGTCAGGCGGCCGCGGCGGGCGCCGCCGTTGGTGGTGAGGAGTTCAAACTGCATCGTCGTTGTTGTCGTTCTCGGATTCGTTCTTGCGGGTGATGAACATCGCGTCACCGTAGCTGAAGAAGCGGTAGCGCTGTTCGACCGCGTGGGCATAGGCGCGGCGGATGCTGTCCATGCCGGCGAAGGCGGAGACCAGCATCATCAGGGTGGATTTGGGCAGGTGGAAGTTGGTGACCAGCGCATCCACCACCTGGAAGCGGAAGCCGGGGAGGATGAAGATCTCGGTCTCGCCGCTGCCGGCCTCGAGCGGGCCGTCCTGTGCTGCCGCCTCGAGTGCGCGCATGCTGGTGGTGCCGACCGCGATCACGCGGCCGCCGGCGGCGCGGGTGGCGGCGATGGCATCAACGGTTTCCTGCGGGATCACGTAGCGCTCGCGGTGCATGCGATGTTCGCCGAGGTCGTCCACCCGCACCGGCTGGAAGGTGCCGGCGCCGACATGCAGGGTGAGCCAGGCGCACTTCGCCCCACGCTCTGCGATGCGCGCGAGCAGCGCGTCGTCGAAGTGCAGGCCGGCGGTGGGCGCGGCGACCGAGCCGGGCTCGCGTGCGTAGACCGTCTGGTAGCGCGACTCGTCGGCTTCGCCGGCGGCGCGCTGGATGTAGGGCGGCAGCGGCAGCTTGCCGTGGCGCTCGAGCAGTACGAGCAGGTCCTCGCCGACCGGAAAGCGCAGGTGGAAGAACTCGCCGACGCGGCCGAGCACCTCGACCTCGAAGGCGTCCGCCAGCCGCAGCCGGCTGCCGGTCTTCGGCGACTTGCTCGCGCGCACCTGGGCGAGCGCCTCGTGTGGCCCGACCGGTCGCTCGATCAGCACCTCGACCTGGCCGCCGCTGTCCTTGACGCCGTGCAGTCGGGCGTGGATGACGCGGGTGTCGTTGAAGACGAGCAGGTCGCAGGGATCGATGCGCTCGGCGAGGGCGGAGAACACCGCGTCGGTGAGCCGCGGCGCGGCATTCTCCTGCGGCTCCACCACCAGCAGGCGGCTGGCGCTGCGCTCGGGCAGTGGTGCCTGGGCGATCAGCTCGGCGGGCAGGGTGTAGTCGAAGTCGGCGAGGGTGAGGGACATCGTGTCGTGTTCGGTGGAGATTGTTCTGGTCCGGCCGGCGCGGTCGCGGGCGACGGCTCGCTTGCCGCCCCGGCTCGTGTTCGGGGATAATGCGCGTCCCGTGCCGGGATGGCGGAATCGGTAGACGCAGCGGATTCAAAATCCGCCGCCGCAAGGTGTGTGGGTTCGAGTCCCACTCTCGGCACCAGTTTCTGGCTCCGTCGGTCGATCATCGACCGCAGGGCTTTCTTCGATGGGCGCGGCGTTCGACCACGCCCGTCCCAGCGTCGTTCGCGGCGGAGTTCTCCGTTCGCTTTTCCGCCCCCAGCTTCCCGCAACCCGATCGGCCGCTTCCGTCCCTGCGCAGGCCGGACCCCGGTGTCGCGTCCCCGCGCCCGTTTCCGGCCCGCGATTCTGGAGCGCTCCGGGGCGAAAATCAAATCAGGCGAAGTTCTGCTTCGCGTGCGCGCCCTCGCTGATCGCGCGCACCGCGGGGTGGGTCAGCCTGCGCTCGACCGAGATCGCGTAATAGGTTTCGGTGACCCCTTTCGCGTCCCCCAGGTGCACCAGCCCGCCCTGGCGGCAGAGCTGCTCGCCGACCAGTGATGCGCTCGGGAAGATGCCCGCGCCGGCCTCGGCGAAGGCGCGCATCAGCGCGCTGTCGTCGAACTCGCCGACGATGCGCGGACGCAGCCCGGCGGCCTCGATCCAGCGCAGCAGCGGCCCGCGCACGCTGGCCTCGACCCCCGGCAGCAGCAGCGGTGCGCCGTCGAGATGGGCGGGAAAGTCGCCGGCGAGGCGGGCGGCGAGCGCGGGCGCGGCGTAGAAGCCGATGGTCGACTCGCCGAGCGCATGGCTGAAGCCGCGCACGTCCATGGCGGGCGGCAGCGGGCTGTCGGCGAGGACCACGTCGAGTTTGTGGATGGCGAGCTCGCCGAGCAGGGCGTCGAACTTGCCCTCGCGGCAGACGATGCGCATCGGCTCGGGGAGGTCCATCGACGGCGCCAGCAGCAGCCACGCGATCGCCTTCGGCACCACGTCGGCGATGCCCACGCGGAAGGGCACGGCACGCCCGGTGGCGCGGCTCTGCAGCGCTTCCTCGAGCTCGTTGCCGAGGCGGAAGATCTCCTCGGCGTAGTCCAGCACCATGCGTCCGGTCTCGGTCAGCACCAGGCCGCGGCCCTGGCGCTTGAAGAGGTTCACGCCGAGATCGGTCTCCAGCGTGGCGATCTGGCCCGACAGGGTCTGCGGCGCCAGCCCGGAACGTTCCGCCGCGCGCACGATCCCACCCGCACGGGCCACGGTCCAGAAATGATGGAGCTGCTTGTAGTTCAGCATGGGTCGCCTCCGGCGCACGCGATTCGATACTTCGGAAAAATCGGATTCAAATTCTGCTGAACCGAGATTCTATCGAACAGTCTGAGCGGTAGTATCCACCGGAGCACAGGGCCCGATGGATCCGTGCAACGAAAACGAAGGAGACTGGACATGCGTATCGATCTGCATTGCGACGGTGTTGAGACCGCCCCCGGCCTGCGCGACTACGTGGCGCAGCGGATGCGTTCGTCGATCGGCCGCTTCCGCGACCACATCCAGTGGGCGCGCGTGAAGGTCGCCGCGGTGAATGGTCCGGAGGGCGGCACCGACAAGCGCTGCGTCGTGCAGCTGCGCCTGCGCAACCTGCCCGACGTGGTGTTCGCGATCACCCAGCTCGACGTGCGAGCCGCGGTGGACGAGGCGGCCGACCGGGTTGCCCGCGTGCTCGCCCAGCGCGTGCGCCGCCACCAGCGCGGGCCGGCGATGGCCGCGATCCCGGCATGATTCTTTCGTAGTCCCTGCAGCAAACCCCCGGTCGTCCGCCCGTTCGGCGCCGGTTCCAAAACAAATCGACGATCCCACTGGAGGACTTCCACCATGGAAAACCGCATCAGCACCCTGGGCCGGGCCGAAGTCTCGGTCCTGCAGACCAACAAGGTCATCCGCAACACCTACATGCTGCTGTCGCTGACGCTGGCCTTCTCGGCGCTGACCGCCGGCCTGTCGATGGCGATGGGCGCGCCGCGCCTGGGCATCCTGATCACGCTGGTCGGCTACTTCGGCCTGCTGTTCGCCACCACCAAGTTCCGCGACAGCAGCCTTGGCATCGTGTTCGTGTTCGCGCTGACCGGCTTCATGGGCTTCACCCTCGGCCCGATCATCTCCTCGTACCTGGCGCTCCCCAACGGCAGCTCGATCGTGATGCAGGCGATGGCCGGCACCGCGGCGATCTTCCTCGGCCTGTCGGCCTACGCGGTGACGACCAAGAAGGACTTCTCCTTCATGGGCGGCTTCCTGATGGTCGGCATCCTGGTGGCCTTCCTCGCCGGCCTGGGCGCGATCTTCTTCGAGATCCCGGCGCTGTCGCTGACCGTCTCGGCCGCCTTCGTGCTGCTGATGTCTGGCCTGATCCTGTTCGAGACCAGCAACATCATCCACGGCGGCGAGACCAACTACATCATGGCCACGGTGTCGCTGTTCGTGTCGATCTTCAACCTCTTCACCAGCCTGCTGCACCTGCTGGGTTTCGCCAACAACGACTGACCCGGATCGCCCGCCGCGGCGGGCAACATCCGCAAAGGGGCGGTGGCCGCGAGGCGCCGCCCCGTTCTTTTGTGCGCACGCCGCGCTTTTGCGCTGCAGCACGCGCGCCGTACGCGGCCGGGCGGCTGGCGTTACAATGGCGCACATTTTTGACTGGGACAGCCCGGGATGAAGACCACCTTTCTTGATTTCGAAACGGCGATCTCCGAACTCGAGGAGAAGATCGACCAGCTCCGCTTCGTCCAGGACGATCCAGCCGTCGATATCTCCGACGAGATCAAGCGGCTCGAGGCCAAGAGCCAGTCGCTGACCAAGGACCTCTACGCCAAGCTCAGCCCCTGGCAGATCGCCCAGGTCGCGCGCCACCCGCAGCGCCCCTACACGCTGGACTATGCCAGCCTGATGTTCACCGACTTCCACGAGCTGCACGGCGATCGCAGCTATGCCGATGACCGCGCCATCGTGGGCGGGCTGGCGCGCTTCAACGGCCAGGCCTGCGTGGTGATCGGCCACCAGAAGGGCCGCGACACCAAGGAAAAGATCGCGCGCAACTTCGGCATGCCGCGCCCCGAGGGCTACCGCAAGGCGATGCGCCTGATGAAGCTGGCGGAGAAGTTCGCGCTGCCGGTGTTTACCTTCGTCGACACCCCGGGCGCCTATCCCGGCATCGGCGCCGAGGAGCGCGGCCAGTCCGAGGCGATCGGCCACAGCATCTACCTGATGTCGGAGCTCAAGACCCCGATCATCAGCACCATCATCGGCGAAGGCGGCTCGGGCGGTGCGCTCGCGATCGCGGTGGCGGACCGCGTGCTGATGCTGCAGTACTCCACCTACTCGGTGATCTCGCCCGAGGGCTGCGCCTCCATCCTGTGGAAGAGCGCGGAGAAGGCCGCCGACGCGGCCGAGACCATGGGCATCACCGCGGCACGCCTGAAGTCGCTCGAGCTGGTCGACAAGGTGATCGACGAGCCGATCGGTGGCGCCCACCGCGACCACCGCGCCATGGCCGCCACGCTCAAGCGTGCCTTGGCCGACGCGCTGCGCGAGCTCGAGGCGCTGTCGCCCTCCGAACTCGTCGAGCAGCGCTACCAGAAGCTGATGAGCTACGGCCGCTACAAGGAGAAGGCGGCCTGAGGCTCCCGGGCACTGCCCGACTCGCTGCAGAGCCGGATCGCGGCTTGCGCCGCTGCATCACGCGAAACCTGGCTGTACGGTTCCGCGTCGCAGTGGTGCAAGCCGCGATTCCTTTCAACCTCGCAATCCGCTCATTGCCGCCATGAAGCCCTCGTCCGCCGATGTGCTGCCCGAATCCGCCGCCGTGGTCCTCGCCGCGGCCGGTGTCGGCGCCGGCAGCCGGGTGTGCTGTGCGCTCTCCGGCGGGGTGGATTCGGTGGTGCTGTTCGAGCTCCTGCGCCAGCTGCAGCCGCGCTTCGGCTTCGACCTGCTCGCCGCCCACGTCGACCACGGCCTCAGCCCGAACGCCGCGGCGTGGGCGCGCGCCTGCTCCGAGCGCTGCGCGGCCGCGGGCGTTCCCCTGACCGTCTTCCGCGTCGACGTGGATCGCGCCCACGCCGATGGCCTCGAGGCCGCCGCGCGCTTGGCGCGCCACGCCGCGCTCGCCCAGGTGGACTGCGGCTGGCTCGCCTTCGGCCATCACCAGGACGACCAGGCCGAGACCCTGCTGTTCCGCCTGCTGCGCGGCAGCGGCGTGCGCGGGGCGGCGGCGATGCGCGCGGTGGAGCCGGGCGGGGCAGGGCGTCCGGGGCGGCTGCGCCCGCTGCTCGGGCTGCGCCGCGCGCGCTTGCTCGAGTGGGCGCACGCGCATGGGCTCGCCTGGGTGGAGGACGAGAGCAACGCCGAGCTGCGCTTCACCCGCAACGCCCTCCGCCACCGCCTGCTGCCGGTGGCCGAGGACCTCTTTCCCGCGGCGGTGCCGAACCTGGCGCGCGCTGCCGCGCACTTCGCCGAGGCCGACCGGCTGCTCGGCGAGCTGGCCGCGATGGATGCCGCGGCCTGCGGTGCCCCCGCGCCCCCTGTGCTGCGCCGCGCGGACTTCCTCGCGCTGAGTGCGGCGCGCCAGGCCAACCTGCTGCGCTGGCTGCTGCGCGGGCTCGATGCGCCCCTGCCCGGTTCGGTCCCTCTTGTCGAGGCCCTGCGCCAGTTGCGTGCGTGCGACGCTGCCCACTCCCTGCGCCTGCCGCTCGGTGGCTGGGCGTGCTGCGCCTACCGCGACCGCGTGTGGCTGGAGCCGGCGCGGGCGGTCGTGCCGCAGGGGTTGCGCTGGCAGGGCGAGGCGGTGATGCGCTGGGGTGGGGATGAAGTGCGCCTCACGGAGGCGATCGGCGAGGGCCTGGACCGCAATCGCCTGGAGTGCGCCGGCGAGGTCCGGCTCGCGCCGCGGGGCGAGGGGCTGCGACTTTGCCTGCACCCGGCACGGCCGCGGCGCGAGCTGCGCAAGCTCTGCCAGGAGGCCGCGATCCCGGCGTGGCTGCGCGACCGCCTGCCGGTGCTCTGGGTGGATGGCGAGCCCGCCTGGGTGGGCGGCATCGGGGTCGCGGCGGAGTTCGCCTGCGCGCCGCAGGCGCCCGGGCTGGTGCCGGAGTGGCGACCGGGCGGCGTGCCCGCAAGCGCGCCGCCGGACTGAACACGCCGGCCGCAGGGCGCTCAGCTGCGCAGCGTGGTCAGCAGCTGGGCGAGCTCGACTGCCGAGCGCACCTCCATCTTCTCGAAGATCCGCGAGCGGTGCGCCTCCACGGTCCGCATCGAGATCGACAGCTCGTCGGCGATCACCTTGTTGTACTTGCCCTCCAGGATCAGCTCCATGACCTCGCGCTCGCGCTGGGTGAGCGTGGCCAGGCGCGCCTCGATGGTCTCGCGGCTGGCGGCGGCGCGCAGGCGCTCGTCGTCGGTGGCGAGCGCCTTCTCGACGAGGTCCACCAGGTCGTGGTCGTTGAAGGGCTTTTCGATGAAGTGGAAGGCGCCTTTCTTGAGCGCGGCCACCGCCATCGGCACGTCGCCGTGGCCGGTGATGAAGATCACCGGCAGCCGGCAGCCGCGCGCCAGCAGCTCGTCGAAGCACTCCAGCCCGCTCATGCCCTGCATGCGGATGTCGAGCACGACGCAGCCACGCCAGTCGCCGCGCCAGTCGGCGAGGAAGGCCTCGGCCGAGGCCCAGCTCCGGCACGGCACGCCGCGCGTCTTGAACAGCCATTCGAGGGCGTCGCGGATGGCCTCGTCGTCGTCGATGATGTGCGTGCAGGCGGTGTTCATGCGAGGTCGGCGTCCACCGGGAGTGAGAGGGTGAAGATGGTACCGCCGCCCGGCCGCGATTCGAAGGCCAGGCGGCCGCGGTGCAGCTCGGCGATCGAGCGGCAGATGTTGAGCCCCATGCCCATGCCCTCCTGCTTGGTGGTGAAGAAGGGCTCGAACAGGCGGGCGGCGGTCTCGGCGGGGATGCCGGCGCCGCGGTCGGCGACCGTGACGGTGACGAAGCGGCCCTCGCGTGCGGTGCGCACGGCGACGGTGCGTTCGGGCGGCGGGGTGTCGCGCATCGAGTCCATCGCGTTGCGCACCAGGTTGACCACGATCTGCTCGATCATCACCGCGTCGGCGGGCACCTGCGGCAGGCCGTCGGCGAGCTCGCTGCGGATGCGCATGCCGCGCTTGCGCGCGTCGGCCTCGATCAGGCCGATGGCGTCGCGGATCACCGCGGCGAGGTCGAGTGCCTCGCGCTTGGGCTCGGAGCGGCGCACGAAATCATGCACCCGGCGGATGATCTCGCCGGCACGCTGGGCCTGGCGGGCGATGCGCTGGTGCACGTCGAGCAGCTCGGCGCGGTCGAGCGGCGCCTCGTCCTGCAGGCGGTTGATGCAGCCCGAGGTGTAGCTGGCGATCGCAGCGAGCGGCTGGTTGAGCTCGTGCGCCAGCGTGGACGCCATCTCGCCCATCGTGATCAGGCGCGAGCTCTGCTGCAGGCGCTCCTCCTGCTGCAGCGCGTGTTCGCGCGCGCGCTTCTGCTCGGTGATGTCGAGCACGGAGCCCATCCAGCCGGCGTGGCGGCCGGCGGCGTCGATCAGCGGTGCCTCGAACACCAGCACGTCGAGGACGTCCCCGTTCTTGCGCCGCAGCCGCACCTCGGTGCCGTCGGCCGAGCTTCCGCCAGCGAGGATCTCGCGGTGCAGGGCGTAGGTCTGCTCGATGCGCTCCGGGTCCCAGTAGGGCATCGGCGCCTTGAGCCCGAGCAGCTCGTCCGCGCTAAAGCCGGTCATGCGGCAGAAGGCCGAGTTCACATAGGTGAGGCGGCCGTCGAGGTCGCGCGCGCGCATGCCGGTGAGCATCGAGTCCTCCATCGCCTTGCGGAAGGCGGACTCGGCGCGCAGCGCGACCTCGGCCTGCTGGCGGCGGGCGAGCTGGCGGCGCAGCTGCATCACGCTCCACACGATGATGCCGGCCAGCAGCACGATCGAGGCGCCGAGCAGCAGCGGGATCCAGCGCGTCTCCGAGCGGTAGGCGGCGATCTGCAGCGTGAGGCCGTGCCCGGGCGGCTCGAAGGGCATGGTGTAGGACAGCCGCGGCGACAGCGGCGCGACCTTCGACTTGGCGGCGAGCCTGCGGCCGTCGCTGTCGAGCACCGCGACGTGGTAGCGCTCGGAGAACCACCACGGCAACTCGCGCATCACCACGTCCGACAGCGAATACACGCCGACCACCATGCCGACCTGCGCCTCGTCCGACCACACCGGCACATGCACCTCGAAGTGGTGGGCGCCGCCGGGGGCCGGATGCGCCGGACCATACACCGCGCGGCCGATGCCGCGCGCCAGCTGCAGGCTGGATTCGTCGAGCGGCAGCGCGGTGCCGTCGGCGGAGGCGTCGGGCGCGGTCCGGGCGGGGGCGAGCGGCGGCATCGCGCCGAGCACCTGGCCTTGCGGAGACAGCCACAGGATGCGTGCGAGGCCGCGCCCGGGCGTCAGCAGGCTGGCCAGGCGCGCCTCGGTCTGCGCCGACAGCGTGGGCGCGCCGAGCAGCTCCGGGCCGATCTCCTGCAGGTGGATCTCGTTGCGGTCGAGGTTGAAGCGCAGGTTCTGCTCCATCCACAGCACGTCGCTGATCAAAGTCGCGCGCTGGGCCTCGTCGTCGTACTCGCGGGTCAGCCACACCAGCGCGGCGATCGCGGCGAGGAAGAGCGCCAGGCTCAGATAGGGCAGGTGCTGCAGCCAGCGCCGGCGGACGCGGGGTGCGGTCGGTTGCAGGGTGTCGGCGGAGCTCATCGTTCTGTGGAGGAGGCGTCGGTACGCCCGGCTGCGGTTGTCACGGATGCGGACATCCACAATAGCAGGCGCATTGGGCCGAAACGATACTGATGCCCGACACAGCGAAACTTATCGCAGTGCGAGCGCGCCACCCGGGATGCCCCGGGCGGCCGAACAATACCCCGATGCTGTTCTCTAGGAGGAGGTGCTTCATGAAGATTCGTTCGCTTCTGGTCGGTCTGGTCGCCGTCGGTCTGTCCAGCGTCGCGCTCGCGGCCGAGCCCATCGTGATCAAGTTCAGCCACGTCGTGGCCCAGGACACGCCCAAGGGCAAGGCCGCGGAGAAGTTCAAGGCGCTCGCCGAGCAATACACCAACGGCGCGGTCAAGGTCGAGGTGTACGCCAACAGCACGCTGTACAAGGACAAGGAAGAGATGGAGGCCCTGCAGCTGGGCGCCGTCCAGCTCCTCGCGCCGTCGCTGGCCAAGTTCGGCCCGCTCGGCGTGCGCGAGTTCGAGGTCTTCGACCTGCCCTACATCTTCGACGGCTACGAGGCCCTGAACAAGGTCACCCAGGGTGCGGTCGGCCAGCAGCTGCTCGCCAAGCTCGAGCCCAAGGGCATCCGCGGTCTGGCCTTCTGGGACAACGGCTTCAAGTCCTTCTCGGCCAACACTCCGATCAAGAAGCCCGAGGACCTGCGCGGCAAGAAGATGCGCATCCAGTCGTCCAAGGTGCTCGAAGAGCAGATGCGCGAGGTCAAGTCGCTGCCGCAGGTGATGGCCTTCTCCGAGGTCTACCAGGCGCTGCAGACCGGCGTCGTCGATGGCACCGAGAACCCGCACTCCAACCTCTACACCCAGAAGATGCATGAGGTGCAGAAGCACATGACGCTGACCGACCACGGTTACCTGGGCTACGCGGTCATCACCAACAAGAAGTTCTGGGACGGCCTGCCGGCCGAGGTGCGCACGCAGCTCGACAAGGCCATGGTCGAGTCGACCGTCTACGCCAACCAGATCGCCAAGGAAGAGAACGACAAGTCGCTGGAAGCGGTGCGTGCCTCGGGCAAGACCGAGATCCACACCCCGACCGCCGAGGAGAAGGCCGCCTTCAAGAAGGCCTTCGCTCCGGTGCACAAGAAGATGGAGTCGCGTATCGGCGCCGAGCTGATCCAGTCGATCTACAAGGAAACCGGCTTCGACCCGGCCAAGCTGTAATCCTCTCGTCTCCACACCCAGCAGCGCCCGTCCGGCTCGCAGAGAGCGACGGGCGTTTTTTCGGGGGAAAACAATCATGAACAAGCTTCTCGACCGCCTCGAGGAGTTCATCATCGCCGCGCTGATGGCAGTCGCGACGATCGTGATCTTCATCTCGGTGGTGCACCGCTACGCCTCCGGCTACGAGATTCCCGTGGTCCAGGACTGGCTGCTCGACATGAACTTCGGCTGGGCGCAGGAGTTCTGCATCATCCTCTTCGTGTGGATGGCCAAGTTCGGCGCCGCCTATGGCGTGCGCACCGGCATCCACGTCGGGGTCGACATCCTGATCAACAAGCTCACCGGCAGCTCGCGCGCAGCGCTCATCCAGATCGGCCTGGTGTGCGGGGTGATCTTCACCGGCCTCATCGGCCTCTTCGGCGCGCTCTTCGTGTGGGAAAACGGCATGGCCTACGAGACGCTCAGTCTGCTCGGCCGCGACACCGGCGACTTCTTCGAGGGGCCGACCACGCCCGACCTCGAGTGGCCGACCTGGATCGTCTATTCCGCGGTGCCGCTCGGCTCCTTCCTGATGTGCTACCGCTTCCTGCAGGTGATGGTGAGCTTCGCGCGCACCGGCGATCTGCCCACCCACGACCATGGCCATGTCGAAGGCCTGGACGAGGAAGACGACGAGAACGTGCTGCTCGAGGGCGAAGCCTTCTCGATCGCCGAAGACATCGAACATGCCCGTCGCGAGGCCGAGGCCAAGCGCCCGGGCCAGGGCAAGTAAGGGGGCGACATCATGACCAACACGATTGCAATCTTCGGTCTGCTCGTCGTCCTCATGGCGATCGGCATGCCGGTGGGCGTGGCGCTCGGCCTCACGGTGCTGAGCTTCATGTTCATCTTCACCGACGTGCCGCTGGAGTCCGTGGCGCTCAAGATGTTCACCGGCATCGAGAAGTTCGAGATCATGGCGATCCCCTTCTTCATCCTCGCCGGCAACTTCCTGACCCACGGCGGCGTGGCGCGGCGCATGATCAACTTCGCCACCGCCATGGTCGGCCACCTGCGCGGCGGCCTGGGCATGTCGGCGGTGCTGGCGTGCGCGCTGTTTGCCGCGGTGTCGGGTTCCAGCCCGGCGACGGTGGTGGCGATCGGCTCGATCCTGATCCCGGCGATGGTCAAGCAGGGCTATCCGCTGCGCTTCGGCGCCGGCGTGGTGGCCTCGGCCGGCGGCCTCGGCATCCTGATCCCGCCCTCGATCGTCATGGTGATGTACTCGGTCACGACCAACTCCTCGGTCGGCGCGCTGTTCATGGCGGGCGTCATTCCCGGCCTGCTGCTGGCCTTCATGCTCGGCCTGTGCACCTGGTACGTGGCGCGCAAGAACAACTACCCGACGCTGCCGGTGGTGAGCTGGGCCGAGCGCATCAAGCATTTCCGCAAGGCCTTCTGGGGCCTGATGCTGATCGTCGTGGTGATGGGCGGCATCTACTCGGGCATGTTCACCCCGACCGAGGCGGCGGCGATGAGCGCGGTGTACGCCTTCTTCATCGCGGTGTTCGTGTACAAGGACCTGACCTTCAAGCAGATCCCGCGCGTGCTGCTCGACTCGGCCAACATGAGCGCGATGCTGCTGTTCATCATCGCCAGCGCGGTGCTGTTCTCCTTCATCCTGACCAGCGAGCAGATCCCGCAGCGCATGGCCGACGCGATCGTCGCCAGCGGCATGGGCCCGATCGGCTTCCTGATCGTGGTGAACATCCTGCTGCTGGTGGCCGGCGCGCTGATGGAGCCGTCCTCGATCATCCTGATCCTCGCTCCGATCCTGTTCCCGGTGGCGGTGGCGCTCGGCATCGACCCGATCCACTTCGGCGTGATGATCGTGGTGAACATGGAGATCGGCATGATCACGCCGCCGGTGGGCCTGAACCTCTTCGTGGCGAGCGGCATCACCAAGGCCGGCCTCACCGAGATGAGCAAGGCAGTGATGCCCTGGCTGTACACGATGCTTGCCTTCCTGATGATGGTCACCTACATCCCGAGCATCTCCACCTTCCTGCCCAGGGCGCTGGGCATGATGTAAGCGCAGCCGCCGGGGACCGTCGCGCACGGCCCCGGCAGGCAGGCTGGATCGATCCCCGCCGTGCAGCGATGCCGGCGGGGATCGTGTTTTTCGTCGCGGTGCTTGCGCCGCCTTACATTCCGGCGCCGAGCACGCGCATCGGTGTCGCGCGAAACCTGCTAAAATTTCGCGCTTTTTTCCAAACCTCACGCTTTATCCAAGCGAAGTCCCGGAGTTTTCCATGGCAATCGAACGCACCCTCTCCATCATCAAGCCCGACGCCGTCGCCAAGAACGTGATCGGCCAGATCTACGCCCGCTTCGAAGGCGCCGGCCTCAAGATCATCGCCGCCAAGATGGTGCACCTGTCCGAGCAGGAAGCCGGCCAGTTCTACGCCGTTCACAAGGAGCGTCCCTTCTTCAAGGACCTGGTTTCCTTCATGACCTCCGGCCCGGTGATGATCCAGTGCCTGGAAGGCGAGAACGCGATCGCCAAGAACCGCGAGCTGATGGGCGCCACCGACCCGAAGAAGGCCGACAAGGGCACCATCCGCGCCGACTTCGCCGAGTCGATCGACGCCAACGCCGTGCACGGCTCCGACGCCCCCGAGACCGCTGCCGTGGAAGTGGCTTTCTTCTTCCCGGGCATGAACGTTTACTCGCGCTGAGCGGTCCGTACCGACGGCCCGTCGCGCACGCTTCGCGGTGCCTCCCGCACCGCGCGCGGCGTGTGCGGGCCGTTTGCATTACGGTCGGCCCGTCATTGCGGGCCTCCGCTCCCGAGAGGTGAAGTTTCAGGCATGAGCACTCCCAATCCGGTCAATCTGCTCGATTTCGACGTCGACGGTCTCGTCGCCTGGTTCGCCGGGCTGGGCGAGAAGCCGTTCCGCGCCCGCCAGGTGATGCGCTGGATGCATCGCGAGGGCTGCGACGACTTCGACGCGATGACCGACGTCGCCAAGTCCCTGCGCGCCAAGCTGAAGGAAGTCGCCGTGATCCGCCCGCCGGTGCCGGTGCGCGACTCGATCTCGGCCGATGGTACGCGCAAGTGGCTGCTAGACGTGGGCAACGCCAACGCGGTCGAGACCGTGTTCATCCCCGAGACCAGCCGCGGCACGCTGTGCGTGTCCTCGCAGGCGGGCTGCGCGCTCGACTGCGCGTTCTGCTCCACCGGCAAGCAGGGCTTCAACCGCAACCTGTCGGCCGCGGAGATCATCGGCCAGCTCTGGCTGGCCAACAAGCTGCTCGGCGCCGCGCGGGCGGACGCGGGCGAAGCGGCGCCGGACCTCGAGGCCGGCGAGAAGGACAACGGCCGCATCATCAGCAACGTGGTGATGATGGGCATGGGCGAGCCGCTCGCCAACTTCGACAACGTCGTCACCGCGCTGCGCCTGATGCTCGACGACCACGCCTACGGCCTGTCGCGCCGGCGCGTCACGGTGTCGACCTCGGGCATCGTGCCGGCGATGGACCGCCTGCGCGACGAATGCCCGGTGGCGCTGGCGGTGTCGCTGCATGCGTCCAACGACACGCTGCGCGACCGCCTCGTGCCGATCAACCAGAAATACCCGCTGCGCGAACTGATGGCCGCCTGCCAGCGCTATCTCGAGCGCGCGCCGCGCGACTTCGTCACCTTCGAGTACGTGATGCTCGATGGCGTGAACGACAGCGACGCCCACGCGCGCGAGCTCGTCGCCCTGGTGCGCGACACGCCGTGCAAGTTCAACCTGATCCCGTTCAACCCCTTCCCGGACTCCGGCTTCCAGCGCTCGCCCGCAGAGCGCATCCGCCGTTTTGCCGGTATCCTGATCGATGCCGGCATCGTGACCACCACGCGCAAGACGCGTGGCGACGATGTCGACGCGGCGTGCGGCCAGCTCGCCGGCCAGGTCCAGGACAGGACGCGGCGCACCGTGCGCCTGCACCAGGCAAGGGAGAACATGCGATGAAATCGACACTGGCACCCGCCGTGCTGGCGGTGGCGCTCGCGCTCGGCGGCTGCGCGGGCGCGCCCGGCCTGCCCTCGGGCGCTGCGACGATCAGCCGGCCGATGTCCGACATCAGCCCGGCCACCCCGGCCGATGCGCGTGCCCGCGTGCATGTGGAACTCGGCATGGCCTACTTCGAGGTCGGCCGCTACGACGTCGCGCTCGACGAGGCGAAAATCGCGCTCGGTGACAGCCCGTCCTATGCGCCGGCCTACCACCTGCTCGGGCTCGCCTACATGTACGTCGAGGAACACGGCGCCGCGCGCGAGAACTTCGAGCGTGCGCTGCGCGAGGCCCCCGGCGACCCCGACTTCAACAACAGCTACGGCTGGTACCTGTGCTCGCAGGGCCAGGAACGCGAAGGCCTCGAGCGCCTGGCGCTGGCGGCGCGCAACCCCTACTACCGCTACCAGACGCGCCCGCTCACCAACGCCGGCCTTTGCCATCTGCGCCTCGGCGAGGAGTCCGCCGCCGAGGCGCAGTTCCAGCGCGCGGTGCAGGCCGACCCGGAGAACGCCCAGGCGCTCTACCTGCTCGCCGACATCGCCTACCGCGGCGGCCGCTACGAGCAAGCGCGCTCCCAGCTCATCCGCCTGCACCAGGCCCACGGGCCGAGCGCGGCCTCCGCCTGGCTGGGCCTGCGCACCGAGCGCCGCCTCGGCAACGCCGACGCCGAGGCCAGCTATGCCGCGCAGCTGCGCAGCCGCTTCGCCGAATCGGAGGAGTTCAAATCGATGAATCAAGGGAAGTTCGAGTGAGCAGCATGCAGTCCGACCACCTTGCCCCCGGCGCCGAGTCCGCCATCTCGCCCGGTGTGCGCCTGCGCCGGGCGCGCGAGGCACGCGGCGAATCGGTGCACGAGGCCGCCTTCGCCATCAAGCTGAGCCCGCGCCAGATCGAGGCGTTGGAAAACGACGACTTTGCCGCGCTGCCCGGCATGGCCTTCGTACGCGGTTTCGCGCGCAACTACGCACGCTACCTCGGCCTCGATGCGGCGCCGCTGCTGGACGGCATCGAGCGCCTGGCCGGCGCCGATCAGCCCGACCTGTCGCCGATCCGCAATGCCGACGGCGATCTGCCGTCGGGTGGCGGCGGACGCCGCGGCAGCTTCCCCGCCGGTGCGGTGGTGGCCGTGCTGCTGGTGCTGCTCGGGGTGGGCTGGTATTTCGACTGGTTCCGCACCGAGCCGCCCGCCGCGCTCGAACTGCAGACCGAACCCGCCCCCGCCTTCGCGCCCGCGCCCACCGAGCGCGACAATGCGGCCTCCGCAAGCAGCGAGCCGGTGGCTGCGCCCGCGCTCGCACCGCTCGCACCGGCGGAGACGAGCGCGCCCGCGGCGGCGGCGGGCAACCCGGTTGCGAATCCTCCCTCGGCGGGCGCGAGCGCCCAGGCGAGTGCGCCGGCGAGTTCGGCGCCGGCAGGCGTCATCTCCCCGGCTGGCGCCAGCGCTCCGGCCGGCCCGGGCGCCCCGGCGGGCGCCGCGGTCCCGGCCCCGGTGAGTGCTCCAGCCGCGGCGCCGGCGTCGTCCGACGCGGCCGCCGCAGCCCCCGACGAGAGTGCCGGCGGCAACCGCCTCAGCTTCCGCTTCGGTGGCGACTCCTGGATCGAGGTGCGCGACGCCAGCGGCACCATCCTGCACTCCGGCACCAATCGCGCCGGCAGCAGCCGGGTGGTCCAGGGCACGCCGCCCTTCCGCCTGGTGGTGGGCAACTCCGCCAACGTCGTGCTCGAGCAGGACGGCAAGGCGGTCGATCTCGCAGCCCACACCCGCGGTTCCGTCGCCCGACTGACGCTTCCCTGATCCGAACGCCATGAACCTTCACCCGGAACTCCAGCCGATCGAAGCCAGCCCGCTCGCCCGCCATCGCACGCACCAGGTGCGCGTCGGCAAGGTGAGGATCGGCGGCGAAGCCCCGGTCGTCGTGCAGTCGATGACCAACACCGACACCGCCGACGTGCTCGCCACCGCGATGCAGGTCGCCGAGCTCGCCCGCGCCGGCTCCGAGATCGTGCGCATCACGGTCAATAACGAGGCCGCCGCGGCCGCGGTGCCGAAGATCCGCGACCGCCTGCTCGCGCTCAACATGGATGTGCCGCTGGTGGGCGACTTCCACTACAACGGCCACAAGCTGCTCACCGACTTCCCGGCCTGCGCCGAGGCGCTCGCCAAGCTGCGCATCAACCCGGGCAACGTCGGTGCCGGTCGCAAGCGCGACCCGCAGTTCGCCGCCATCGTCGAGCTCGCCTGCCGTTACGACAAGCCGGTGCGCATCGGCGTCAACTGGGGCAGCCTCGACCAGTCGGTGCTCGCGCGCATCATGGACGAGAACGCCAAGCGTGCGGAGCCGCGCGACGCCGGCGCGGTGATGCGCGAGGCGCTCGTCGTCTCCGCGCTCGAATCCGCCGCCAAGGCCGAGGAATACGGCCTCGGCCGCGACCGCATCATCCTCTCCGCCAAGGTCTCCAGCGTGCAGGACCTGATCGCGGTGTACCGCGACCTCGCGCGCCGCAGCGACTACGCGCTGCACCTGGGTCTCACCGAGGCCGGGATGGGCAGCAAGGGCATCGTCGGCTCCACCGCTGCGCTCGCCGTGCTGCTGCAGGAAGGCATCGGCGACACCATCCGTATCTCTCTCACCCCCGAGCCGGGCGGCAGCCGCACGCAGGAGGTCGTGGTCGCGCAGGAGATCCTGCAGACCATGGGCCTGCGCGCCTTCACCCCCATGGTCACCGCCTGCCCGGGTTGCGGCCGCACCACCAGCACCTTCTTCCAGGAGCTCGCATCGAGCATCCAGGACTACGTGCGTGCGCAGATGCCGGTGTGGCGCGAACAGTATGACGGCGTCGAGAACATGACGCTGGCGGTGATGGGCTGCGTGGTCAACGGCCCCGGCGAGAGCAAGCATGCCAACATCGGCATCTCGCTGCCGGGCACCGGCGAGACCCCTGCGGCGCCGGTGTTCGTCGACGGCGAGAAGGTGGTGACCCTGCGCGGCGACAACATCGCCGCCGAGTTCAAGGCGATCGTCGACAACTACATCGCCACCCGATACGTGAAGAAGGGCGCCTGAGCGCCGCAACGAACAACGACCACCGCGCGTGAGCGCGACACACAAGAACAGAACCCCATGAGCCAGACCTTGCAGGCCGTGCGCGGGATGAACGACATCCTGCCGACCGACGCCGAAACCTGGGAATACTTCGAAGACATCGTGCGCGACTGGCTGCAGAGCTATGGCTACCGCCCGATCCGCATGCCGCTGGTCGAGCCGACGCCGCTGTTCAAGCGTGCCATCGGCGAGGTCACCGACATCGTCGAGAAGGAGATGTACTCCTTCGAGGACGCGCTCAACGGCGAGCACCTCACGCTGCGCCCGGAAGGCACGGCCTCCTGCGTGCGTGCCGCGATCCAGCACAACCTGATCCCCTCCGGCGGCCCGCAGCGGCTGTACTACTACGGCCCGATGTTCCGCCACGAGCGCCCGCAGAAGGGGCGCTACCGCCAGTTCCACCAGATCGGCGTGGAGGCCCTGGGCTTCGCCGGCCCCGACGCCGACGCCGAGCTCATCCTGATGTGCGCGCGCCTGTGGGACGACCTCGGGCTCGAGGACGTGGCGCTCGAGATCAACTCGCTCGGCTCGCTCGAGGAGCGCGCGCAGCACCGCGCCGCGCTGATCGCCTACCTCGAGCAGCACCAGGACAAGCTCGACGAGGACGGCAAGCGCCGCCTTTACACCAACCCGCTGCGCATCCTCGACACCAAGAACCCCGAGCTGCAGGCGATCGTCGAAGCCGCACCGAGGCTCGCCGACTACCTCGGCGACGAATCGAAGGCGCACTTCGACGCGGTGCAGGTCTTCCTCAAGGACGCCGGCATCCCCTACCGCATCAACCACCGCCTCGTCCGTGGCCTCGACTACTACAACCGCACCGTGTTCGAGTGGGTCACCACGCGCCTCGGCGCGCAGGGCACGATCTGTGCCGGTGGTCGCTACGACGGCCTCTTCGAGCAGCTCGGCGGCAAGCCGCAGCCGGCCGCCGGCTTCGCGATCGGCATCGAGCGCCTGCTGTTGCTGTGGCTGGCCTGCGGCGGCGAGGCCGAGCGCCCGGTGCCCGACGTGTATGTCGTGAGCGTGGGCGAGGCCGCTCAGCGCCTCGGCTTCCGCGCCGCCGAGACCCTGCGCGAGCACGGCTTCGCGGTGCTGATGCACTGCGGTGGCGGCAGCTTCAAGTCGCAGATGAAGAAGGCCGATGCCAGCGAGGCGCCGGTGGCGATCGTGATCGGCGAGGACGAGGCCGCGGCCGGTGAGGTCGGCCTCAAGCCGCTGCGCGGCAGCGGCGCCCAACAGCGCGTGCCGATCGACGAGCTCGTCGAGGCGATGGCCGCGCTGATGTTCCCCGAAGAAGACGAAGAAGAGGTTTGATGATGGCGGTCTACGATCTCGAAGAGCAGGAACAGATTTCCGAACTCAAGGCGTGGTGGGCACAGTACGGCAACTTCGTCGTCACCCTCGCGGTGGTGGCGGCGCTCGCCTCCGTGGGCTGGCAGGCGTGGAACTGGTACCAGAACCGCAACGCCGGCGAGGCCGGCGCGCTGTACTACGCGGTGCAGCAGGCGGTGGAGAAGAACGAGCCGCAGAAGGCCCGCGAGGCCGCCGGTCGCCTGGTCGGCGAGCACGGCGGCAGCGTCAGCGCCCAGCTCGGCGCGCTGCTGTCGGCGGCGATGCAGTTCGAGGCTGGCGACCTCGTCAATGCGCGCGCCCAGCTCGAATGGGCGGCCGAAAAGGGCAGCGACCCCGCGCTGCGTGAGCTCGCCCGCCTGCGCCTGGCCGCGGTGCTGCTGCAGCAGGGCGAGCTCGACGCCGCGCTCGCCCGCCTGCAGGCCGCGCCCTCGGCCGCCTACAAGGCGCGCTTCGACGACCTGCGCGGCGACGTGCTCGCCGCCCAGGGCAAGGCCGCGGAGGCGCGCGCTGCCTACCAGGCCGCGATCGACGCGCTCACCGCCGCGGGTGACGATGCGGTCACGTTGCGCGAGGTCGTCCGCGTCAAACTCGAATCCCTCGGAGCCTGAGCGATGAAAACCCCCACGCCGCGTCTCGTCCCGCTGCTCGCCGCCGCGCTGCTCGCCGCGGGTTGCTCCTCGCTGAACCCCTTCGCCAGTTCCGGCCCCAAGCCCGCGGCGCTGGTCGACTTCAAGCCCGCCGCGCAGCTCGTGGCCAAGTGGCAGGCGAACATCGGCGAGGCCGAGCACTACCGCTTCCAGCCCGCGGTGTGGAGCGATAGCGTATTCGCCGCCGGCAACGAAGGCGAGGTCGCGCGCTTCGAGGATGGCCGCGAGCTGTGGCGGATCGACACCGGCAGCGAGCTCTCCGCGGGCGTCGGCACCGACGGCCGACTCGCGGTGGTGGTCGCCACCGACGGCACGGTGATCGCCCTCGATACCGACAACGGCAGCGAGCGCTGGCGTGCGCCGATCGGCGCCGAGGTGCTGGCGCCGCCGGCGGTCAGCCTCGAGCTGGTGATCGTGCGCGCCTCCGACAACCGCCTGATCGCGCTCAACGCGCGTGACGGCAGCCGGCGCTGGGTGTATCAGCGCAACAACCCGCCGCTGGCGCTGCGCAGCTTCGCCGGCGTGGTGCTCGAAGGCCCGGTCGTGCTCGCCGGCTTCCCCGGAGGCAAGCTCGCCGTGATCAACGCCGCCAACGGTGGCGCGATCACCGAGCTCAACGTCGCCGTGCCGCGCGGGGCCACCGAGCTCGAGCGCGTCGCCGACGTCGCCGGCATGCCGGTGGTCGGTCGTCGCGAGGTGTGCGCGGTCGCCTACCAGGGCCGCGCCGCCTGCTTCGACACCTCGAACGGCAACGCCATCTGGGCGCGCGACTTCTCCAGCAGCGTCGGCATGGACCGCGACGCGCGCTACGCGCTCATCACCGACGACCGCGACGCCGTCCATGCGCTCGACGCCTATAGCGGCGCAAGCGTATGGAAGCAGGACGCGCTCGCGCGCCGCCAGGTCTCCCGTCCCCTGATCGTCGGCGACTACGTGGTTGTCGGCGACCTCGAGGGTTATGTGCATGCGCTCTCGCGCGAGACCGGCGCCTTCGCCGCGCGCGAACGCGCCGGCAGTGATCCGATCGTGGCCGATCCGGTCCCGCTGCGCCGCGGCTTCGTGGTGCAGGGTGCCGGCGGCGACATCACCGCGTACGAAGTACGCTGAGGTACCGCAGCAAGTGAAACCCACCATCGTTCTGGTCGGCCGGCCCAATGTCGGCAAGTCGACCCTGTTCAACCGCCTGACGCGCACGCGTGACGCGCTCGTCGCCGACCAGCCCGGCCTCACCCGCGACCGCCACTACGGCATCGGCCGCGTCGGTGACCGCGACTACCTGGTCGTCGATACTGCCGGCTTCGACCCCGTGGCCAAGGACGGCATCATGCACGAGATGGCGCGCCAGGCCGAACAGGCCATCGCCGAGGCCGACGTGCTGTTGTTCCTGGTCGATGGTCGCGCCGGGCGCACCCCGCACGACGAGAACATCGCCGCGCGCCTGCGCCGCGCCGGGCGACCGGTGCACCTGGTCGTCAACAAGGCCGAGGGCATCGACCGCGCGATGGTCGCCGCCGACTTCCACGCGCTCGGCCTGGGCGACCCGCTGCCGGTCTCCGCAGCGCATGGCGACGGCGTCAAGCAACTGGTCGAGCTCGTGCTCGCGCCCTTTCCGGCCGACGACGAGAAGGAGCACTCCGACGACGAGGGCCCCAAGGTCGCCATCGTCGGGCGTCCCAACGTCGGCAAGTCCACCCTGGTGAACACCCTGCTGGGCGAGGAGCGCGTGATCGCCTTCGACATGCCGGGCACCACCCGCGACGCCATCTCCATCCCCTTCGAGCGTGGCGGCAAGCGCTACACCCTCATCGACACCGCCGGCCTGCGTCGGCGCGGCAAGGTCTTCGAGGCGGTGGAAAAGTTCTCCGTCATCAAGACCCTGCAGGCGGTGCAGGAGTGCAACGTGGTCGTGCTCGTGCTCGACGCCGCGCAGGACATCTCCGACCAGGACGCCCACATCGCCGGCTTCGCGCTCGAGGCCGGGCGCGCGCTGGTGGTGGCGATCAACAAGTGGGACGCGGTCGACGACTACCGCCGCGACCGCCTCAAGGCCGACATCGCGCGCAAGCTCGCCTTCCTGTCCTTCGCGCGCTTCCACCAGATCTCCGCGCTCAAGGCCGAGGGCATCGCCGGGCTGCTCAAGTCGGTGGACGCCGCCTATGCCGCGGCCACCGCCAACCTGGCCACACCGCGGCTGACGCGTGCGCTGCAGCAGGCGGTGGCGCGCCAGGCGCCGCCGCGCCACGGGCTGGCGCGCCCGAAGATGCGCTACGCCCACCAGGGTGGAATGAATCCACCGGTGATCGTCATCCACGGCAACGCGCTCGACGACATCCCGCAGTCCTACGTGCGCTACCTGGAGCGCTGCTTCATCGATGCCTTCGACCTCAAGGGCACGCCCTTGCGCATCCAGTTCCGCACCACGCACAATCCATACGCGACGCGGAACTGAGCATTTTTTCGCAGAAGAACCCGTTTCCACGCCTGGGTTTCGTTGCATACTGCCATGCGGCAGTGCACAACGTGTCCATAACATTCTTATAAACACAATAGATAGAGGTTCCACAATGAGCAACAAAGGGCAACTCCTCCAGGACCCCTTCCTGAACACCCTTCGTCGCGAACACATCCCCGTGTCGATCTATCTGGTCAACGGCATCAAGCTGCAGGGCCAGATCGAGTCCTTCGACCAGTACGTCGTGCTGCTCAAGAACACCGTCACCCAGATGGTCTACAAACACGCGATCTCCACCGTCGTGCCCGCCCGCCCGGTCGTCATCCAGCAGGAAGAGGGCGCGAACTGAGGCCGCGGTCCACCCGGCGCGGCCGATGCCCGTCGGCCGCGGGAGGCGCGCATCGTGTTTGAGCGCCCCGCCACCGGCGAACGTGCGGTCCTCGTCCAGCTCGACCTCGGCCAGGGTGCCATCGACGAGCGCCTGTCCGAGCTCAAGCTGCTTGTCCTCAGCGCCGGCGCGAGCGTCGAGGCGGTCGTGCAAGGCCGCCGCGCCGCGCCCGACCCCAAGCTCTTCGCCGGCAGCGGCAAGGTGCAGGAGATCGGCGAGGCGCTGCGCGCGTACGGTGGCGACATCGTCATCTTCAACCACGCCCTGTCGCCCGCGCAGCAGCGCAACCTCGAGCGCGAGCTGCAGTGCATGGTCATCGACCGCACCGCGCTGATCCTCGACATATTCGCGCAGCGCGCACGCAGCCACGAAGGCAAGCTGCAGGTGGAACTCGCCCAGCTCGAGCACCTGGCCACCCGCCTTGTGCGCGGCTGGACCCACCTCGAGCGCCAGAAGGGCGGTATCGGCCTGCGCGGCCCGGGCGAGAAGCAGCTCGAGACCGACCGCCGCCTGCTCGGCAATCGCGTCAAGATGCTCAAGTCCCGGCTCGCCCAGATCGAGAAGCAGCGCAAGGTTCGTCGACGCGCCCGGGAACGCCGCGACGTTCTGTCTGTCTCTCTCGTCGGTTACACCAATGCGGGCAAGTCGACGCTGTTCAACGCCTTGACCAAGGCGGGCGCCTACGCGGCCGACCAGCTCTTCGCCACCCTCGACACGACCTCGCGCAGGTTGTACGTCGGCGGCGAGGGGGCGGGAGCGAGCGTGGTGCTGTCGGACACCGTCGGCTTCATCCGCGACCTGCCGCACGCCCTCGTGGCGGCCTTCCAGGCCACCCTCGAGGAGACGGCGCAGGCCGATCTGCTGTTGCACGTCGTCGACTCGGCGAGCGAGGACCGCGACGCGCAGATCGAGGCGGTGAACCAGGTTCTCGCCGAGATCGGCGCGGCCGACGTGCCGCAGATCCTGGTGTGGAACAAGATCGATCTCACCCGGGCCGCCGCGGCGGTCGAGAGGGGGGACTGTGGTACCATCAGGCGCATTTTTTTGAGCGCCCGAACCGGGGAAGGCCTCGAACTGCTTCGCGACGCGCTTGCCGAAGTGGCTCGGCAGACCTTTGGTGACAACGCCGACCGGCCCGCCGGTTCGGATGACGAGCGACGACAAGAAACGTGATAACAGGCATTCTCATGTCACTGAACGACCCACGCTGGGGTGGCCAGGGCGGCGGCGACCGCGAAGACGGCAATCGCGGCGACGACAACCGCAACGACGACCTGCGCGGCGATCGCAATCGCGGTGGCAACCAGGGACCGCCCGACCTCGAGGAGGTCTGGCGCGATTTCAACCAGCGCCTCTCCGGCATGTTCGGCGGCAAGCGCTCCGGGCGTGGCAGCGGCTTCGGCGGCGGCAACGGCGGGGGTGGCGGCAACCGCCCCGAGCTCCCCGGCTTTTCCTTCAAGCAGTTCCGCGGCGGCTTCGGCGTGCTCGCGGCGCTGGTGCTCGTGGTCTGGCTGGCGAGCGGCCTGTATACGGTGGACGCCAACCAGCGCGCCGTCGTGCTGCGCCTAGGCGAGTACGTCGCCACCACCGAGCCCGGCCTGCGCTGGCGCCTGCCGGCGCCCTTCGAGACCCACGAGATCGTCGACCTCACCGGCGTGCGCACGGTCGAGGTGGGCTATCGCGGCTCCGAGCGCAACAAGGTGCTGCGCGAGTCGCTGATGCTCACGGACGACGAGAACATCATCAACATCCAGTTCGCCGTGCAGTACGTGCTCAACAGCCCGGAGAACTACGTCTTCAACAACCGCTTCCCCGACGAGGCCGTGGCCCAGGCTGCCGAGACCGCGATGCGCGAGATCGTCGGCAAGAGCCGAATGGACTTCGTGCTCTACGAGGGCCGCGAGGAGATCGCGACTACCGCGCACGAGCTCATGCAGCGCATCCTCGACCGCTACGAGACCGGCATCCAGGTCAGCCGCGTGACCATGCAGAACGCCCAGCCGCCCGAGCAGGTGCAGGCCGCGTTCGACGACGCGGTCAAGGCCGGCCAGGACCGCGAGCGCCAGAAGAACGAGGGCGAGGCCTACGCCAACGACGTCGTGCCGCGTGCGCGGGGTACCGCCTCGCGCCTGGTCGAAGAGGCCAACGCCTACCGCGAGCGCGTGGTCGCCAACGCCGAGGGTGAGGCGAGCCGCTTCAATCAGGTGTTCACCGAATACAGCCGCGCGCCGGAGGTGACCCGCGAGCGCCTGTATCTCGACACCATGCAGCAGGTCATGTCGAGCACTTCGAAGGTCATGGTCGACGCCAGGGGCAACGGCAACCTGCTGATGCTGCCGCTCGACAAGCTGATGCAGCAGACGGGCGCCAAGCCCGCCGCGGCGCCACCGCCCGACTCGCAGTCGGCCGCCGGCCTCGCGGCCAATGCCCCGGTGCCGGCCTTCGATCCGCGCAACCGGGAAGGAATGTTCAGTCGTGAGCGGGGAGTGCGTTGATGCGTGACAAGATGTCCCTGATCGGCGGCACGCTGCTGCTGCTCGTCGTGATCGCCTCGATGTCGCTGTTCACCGTCGACCAGCGCCAGTACGCGATCGTCTTCCAGCTCGGCGAGGTCAAGGAGGTCATCTCCGAGCCCGGCCTCAACGCCAAGCTGCCCTTCATCCAGAACGTGCGCTACTTCGACAAGCGCATCCTGACGATGGACACGCCCGAGCCCGAGCGTTTCATCACCTCCGAGAAGAAGAACGTGCTGGTCGACCACTTCGTCAAGTGGCGCATCGTCGACCCGCGCCTCTACTACGAGTCGGTGGCGGGCGACGAGGCGCGCGCGCGCACCCGCCTGACGCAGACGGTCAACGCCGGCCTGCGCGAGGAGTTCGGTCGCCGCACCGTGCATGACGTCGTCTCCGGCGAGCGCGACAACATCATGGAGCAGATGCGCGAGCGTGCCGACCGCGACGCCCGCACCATCGGCGTGCAGATCGTCGACGTGCGCCTGAAGCGTGTGGACCTGCCCAACGAGGTGTCCGAGTCGGTCTATCGCCGCATGGAGGCCGAGCGCAAGCGCGTGGCCAACGAGCTGCGCTCGCTCGGTGCCGCCGAGGCCGAACGCATCCGCGCCGACGCCGACCGCCAGCGCGAGGTGATCATCGCCGAGGCCTACCGCAGCGCGCAGGAGGTCAAGGGCGAGGGCGACGCCAAGGCGACCGCCATCTACGCCGACGCCTTCGGCAAGGATCGCGAGTTCTACTCCTTCTACCGCAGCCTCGAGGCCTACCGCGCCAGCTTCGCGGGCAAGGACGATGTGCTGGTGGTCGATCCGAGCTCGGACTTCTTCCGCTTCATGAAGGATGCCGGAGGCGCGCCGCGCAACTGACGTCTTCATGGCAAGCTCGCTCCTCACGGCCTTCGCGCTGATGTTGATCATCGAAGGCCTGCTGCCCTTCATCGCGCCCGCCGCATGGCGCGACACCTTCCTCCGCCTCGCCAGCATGGCCGATGGCCAGATCCGCTTCATCGGTCTGAGCTCCATGCTGGCGGGGCTTGCAATGCTTTTCATCGTTCTCTGACATCGCCATGCGCTGGGTACTGCCCGACCACATCCAGGACGCCCTGCCGTCCGACGCCCACCGGCTGGAGAGCCTGCGCCGCCGTCTGCTCGACGCCTTCCGCCTGCGCGGCTACCAGCTCGTGATGCCGCCGCTGCTCGAATACCTCGACTCGCTCACCACCGGCGCCGGAAAGGACCTCGAGCTGCGCACCTTCAAGCTGGTCGACCAGCTCTCGGGCCGCAGCATGGGCGTGCGCGCCGACATGACGCCGCAGGTCACGCGCATCGACGCCCACCTGCTCAACCGTCGCGGCGTGTCGCGGCTGTGCTACTGCGGCAGCGTGCTGCACACGCTGCCGTCCACGCTCACCGGCACTCGCGAGCCGCTGCAGCTCGGCGCCGAGCTCTACGGCCATGCCGGCATCGAGGCCGACGTCGAGATCCTGCGCCTGCTCGCCGAGGTGCTGCGCCTCGCCGAAGTGCCCGCGTCGCGCATCGACATCGGCCACGTCGGCCTCTTCCACGCGCTCGCCGCGCGCGCAGGGCTGGTGCCGGGCCGCGAGGAAGAGCTCTTCGGCCTGCTGCAGGCGAAGGACGTGCCCGAATTGCGCCGCGTGCTCGCGGACGTCCCCGAGCCGGCGCGCAGCGCGCTGCTGGCACTGCCGGAACTCTACGGCGGCCCCGAGGTGCTCGCCGAGGCCGCCGCCCGCCTGCCGCAGGACGCCGAGATCGCCGGCCCGCTCGCCGAGCTGCGCCAGCTCGCCGAGGCCCTGGGCGACCTGCCGGTGAGCTTCGACCTCGCCGACCTGCGCGGCTATCACTATCACAGCGGTGTGGTGTTTGCCGCCTACGGCGCCGAGTCGCCCGCCGCGCTCGCGCTCGGCGGCCGCTACGACCGCGTCGGCCAGGCCTTCGGGCGCGCACGGCCGGCCACCGGCTTCAGCCTCGACCTGCGCGAGCTCGCCTGGCATCTGCCCGCGCCGGCCGCGCCGGCGGGTGCGGTGTTGGCGCCGTCGGACGACGACGCGGCGCTCGCCGCCGAGGTCTCCGCGCTGCGCGCCCGTGGCGAGATCGTGATGGTGGCGCTGCCCGGACATGAAGGAACTTGGAACGAAGCCGGCTGCGACCGGCAACTGGTGAAGCGGGGCGATCGCTGGGCGATCGTGCCGTTACAGGGAGAGTAAGAAAATGGCAAAGAACGTCGTCGTCGTCGGTACCCAGTGGGGGGATGAAGGCAAGGGCAAGATCGTCGACTGGCTCACCGATCACGCCAAGGGCGTGGTGCGGTTCCAGGGCGGTCACAACGCCGGCCACACGCTGGTCGTCGGCAAGACCGAATACAAGCTGAACCTGGTGCCCTCGGGCATCGTCCGCGAGGGCGTGGCCTGCTTCATCGGCAACGGCGTGGTCCTCGACGCGCACCACCTGCTGTCCGAGATCCGCACGCTGGAGGCCGGCGGCATCAAGGTGCGCGACCGCCTGCGCGTAAGCCCGGGCTGCCCGCTCATCCTCGGCTACCATGCTGCGCTCGACCGCGCCCGCGAGGCCGCCAAGTCGGCTGGCGACAAGATCGGCACCACCGGCAAGGGCATCGGCCCCACCTACGAGGACAAGGTCGCCCGCCGCGCGCTGCGCGTGTACGACCTCTTCGACCGCGAGCGCTTCGCCGCCAAGCTGAAGGCCAACCTCGAGTACCACAACTTCGTGCTCACCCAGCATCTCGGCGCCGAGCCGGTCGATTTCCAGTCCGTGTTCGACCAGGCCATGGCCGACGCCGACGAGCTGCTGCCGATGGTCGCCGACGTCTCCGCCGAGCTGTACGCGATCAACAAGTCGGGCGGCTCGCTGCTGTTCGAAGGCGCGCAGGGCACCCTGCTCGACATCGACCACGGCACCTATCCCTTCGTCACCTCGAGCAACTGCGTCGCCGGCCAGGCCGCGGCGGGCTCGGGCGTCGGCCCCGGCCGCCTGCACTACGTGCTCGGCATCACCAAGGCCTACTGCACCCGCGTCGGCGGCGGGCCGTTCCCGACCGAGCTCGACATCGAGACCAAGGGCGTGCCGGGCGAGCAGATGTCCACCAAGGGTCGCGAGTTCGGCACCGTCACCGGGCGCAAGCGCCGCTGCGGCTGGCTCGACCTGGCCGCGCTCAAGCGCTCGATCATCATCAACGGCGTCACCGGCCTGTGCATCACCAAGCTCGACGTGCTCGACGGGCTCGAGGAGCTGAAGCTGTGCACCGGCTACATGCTCGACGGCAAGCGCATCGACCTGCTGCCCATGGGCTCGGAAGAGGTCATGCGCTGCGAGCCGATCTACGAGACCATGAAGGGCTGGAGCGGCACCACCTTCGGCGCGCAGAGCTGGGACGCCCTGCCGCAGGAGGCGCGCACCTACCTGCACCGCATCGAGGAGATCTGCGAGATCCCGATCGACGTGATCTCCACCGGCCCCGAGCGCGACGAGACCATCCTCCGCCGCCACCCCTTTGGCGCCTGAGCACTCGTCGCACCCCGCGCGGCCGCAATTCGCGCCTGCCGGCGCTCCTGCAGGGGAGCGCCTCGCAGCCCCCGCCGGCCGCCCTGGAGGAGCGGTGGCAGCCGCGAGCCGGCCGTCGAGCGCGCGCCAACCCTGCCCACTCGTGTCGCCGCGGGGCAAAAACAAAAAAGCCGCTCCGAAGAGCGGCTTTCCTGTGAAACTGGTGCCCAGAAGAGGACTCGAACCTCCACGCCTCGCAGCGCTAGTACCTGAAACTAGTGCGTCTACCAATTCCGCCATCTGGGCAGGGACGCGCATAATAGCAAACGCTTTCACTATCGCAAAGGCTTTTTTGCATCGCGTGGCTCAACCTGCACACGTCGTTCCCGTTCGGAGTTCATTCGCGCCTGCCGGCGCTCCTACAGGGGATTGCCTCGCAGCCCTCGCCGGCCGTCCTGTAGGAGCGGCGGCAGCCGCGAACGGGCAGTCGAGCCCTCGCCAGCCGCATTCCTGCGCCCAAGCGCAATTCGCGCCTGCCGGCGCTCCCACACGGAAACGCCTCGCAGGCCGCGCTGGCCGTCCTGTAGGTGCGGCGGCCGCCGCGAATCGGCCGTCGAACGCGCGCCAGGCCATCCACCCGCGTGGCCGCGGCGCAAAAACAAAAAAAGCCGCTCCGAAGAGCGGCTTTCCTGTGAAACTGGTGCCCAGAAGAGGACTCGAACCTCCACGCCTCGCGGCGCTAGTACCTGAAACTAGTGCGTCTACCAATTCCGCCATCTGGGCAAGAAGACGCGCATTATAAGCACGAAAAGAAGATTGTCAATGACTCGCAAAACGAAAAAAACCGATCAGCCCCGCTCCGGCGCATCCTCCCGCAAGACGCAGGCGGCCGCGCAACAGGACGCCCCGCGCGCCACCTCGGCGGGCCGCAAGGCCGGGCGCGGCGCGCCTTCCGCCCCTGCCGCACCTGACGCCCGCAGCACCGTCGCGAGCTCCCAATCCGCCGCCCACCACGCCGGCTCGCCCGTGCGCGGCGCCGGTCGCAGCCGGGCCGCGCGCAAGGCGGGCGCAGCGCAGGCCAGCGCCGTGCGTCTCGCCGACCCCTTCTACGAGCGCGAGACCCAGCAATACGACAACCCGCTGCCGAGCCGCGAGTACGTGCTGCAGCTTCTCGCCGAGCGCGGCGTGCCGATGCCTTTCTCCGAGCTCGCCGCTGCGCTCGACATCGCGCCGCACGAGCTCGACTTCTTCGACCGCCGCCTGCGCGCCATGGAGCGCGACGGCCAGGTCGTGCGCAACCGCCGCGACGCCTACCTGTTGCCGGCCAAGGCCGACCTGATCAAGGGACGTGTCGAGGGTCATCCCGACGGCTTCGGCTTCCTGCGCCGCGACGACGGCGAGCCCGACGTCTTCCTCGGCCCCAAGGAGATGCGCGAGGTACTGCACGGCGACCGCGTCATGGTGCGCATCTCCGGCACCGACCGCCGCGGCCGCCCCGAGGGCAAGCTGGTCGAGGTGCTCGAGCGCGCCAACACCCGTGTCGTCGGCCGCATCATCAACGAGCACGGCGTGATGATCGTCGTCCCCGAGAACCGTCGCCTGGCGCAGGACATCCTGGTCGCCCCGGGCGGACGCAAGAAGCCCGAGCCGGGCCAGATCGTTACCGTCGAGCTGGTCGAGCAGCCCACCAAGTTCGCCCAGCCGATCGGCCGCATCGTCGAGGTGCTCGGCAACTATGCCGACCCCGGCATGGAGATCGAGATCGCGCTGCGCAAGCACGACCTGCCCTTCGAGTTCTCGCCCGAGGCCAAGGCGCAGACGCGCAAGCTGCCCGAAGCGGTGCGCAAGAAGGACTGGGCCGGGCGTGAGGACCTCACCAAGCTGCCGCTCGTCACCATCGACGGGGAGACCGCCAAGGACTTCGACGACGCGGTGTATTGCGAGCGCCAGGGCAAGGGCTACCGCCTGATCGTCGCCATCGCCGACGTCTCGCACTATGTCGACGCCGCCAGCGCGCTCGACAAGGACGCCTTCGACCGCGGCAACTCGGTGTACTTCCCGCGCCGCGTCATCCCGATGCTGCCCGAGAAGCTCTCCAACGGCCTGTGCTCGCTCAACCCGCAGGTCGAGCGCCTTTCCATGGTGGCCGACATGGCGATCTCGGCCACCGGCGAGATCAAGAACTACCGCTTCTACCCCGCGGTGATCTGGTCGCACGCGCGCCTGACCTACACCAAGGTCGCGGCGGCGCTGTACGAGAACGATGCGGCGACCCGGGCCGAACTCGCGCCCCTGCTGCCCCACCTCGAGAACCTCGACAAGCTCTTCCGCGTGCTGCTGAAGGCGCGTGCCAAGCGCGGCGCGATCGACTTCGAGACCACCGAAACCCGCATGATCTTCGACGACAACGGCAAGATCGCGCAGATCGTGCCCGAGGTGCGCAACGACGCCCACCGCCTCATCGAGGAGTGCATGCTCGCCGCCAACGTGTGCGCATCCGACTTTCTCGCCAGCCGCGAGCATCCGGCGCTGTACCGCATCCACGACTCGCCTTCCGAGGACAAGCTCGCCAAGCTGCGCGAGTTCCTCAAGGAGTTCGGCCTGGGGCTCGGCGGTGGCGACGAGCCGCGCGCGAGCGACTTCGCCAAGCTGCTCGAGCAGGTCAAGGACCGCCCCGACGCCCAGTTGCTGCAGACGGTGATGCTGCGCTCGCTGAAGCAGGCGATGTACAGCCCGGACAACGTCGGCCACTTCGGCCTCGCCTACGAGTCCTACACCCACTTCACCTCGCCGATCCGGCGCTACCCCGACCTGCTGATCCACCGCGGCATCAAGGCCGCGCTCGGCGGCGAGCAATACCGCCCCGGCGACTGGGAGCAGATCGGCCTGCACTGCTCGATGACCGAGCGCCGCGCCGACGACGCCACCCGCGACGTGGTCGCCTTCCTCAAGTGCTACTTCATGCAGGACCGCGTCGGCGAGGAGTTCACCGGCAGCGTTTCGGCAGTGGTGCCCTTCGGCCTCTTCGTCGCGCTCGACGACATCTTCATCGAAGGGCTGCTGCACATCTCGGATCTCGGCAGCGACTACTTCCACTATGACGAGACGCGTCATGCGCTCATGGGCGAGCGCACCGGCAAGCAGTTCCGCCTCTCCGACCGCGTCAAGGTGCAGCTCGTGCGGGTCGACATGGCGACCAACAAGATCGACTTCCGCCTCATCGAGGGGCCGCTGCCGGTCGAGGCCAAGACTCCGGCGAAGGTTGCGGAAGCCGCGGCTGTGGAGGCCGTTCCCGCCGAAGGCAGGAAGGCGCGCAAGCCGCGCAGCCGGAAGGGCGGGGTGGAAGAGCGCGGCGTGGCCCTGCCTGTGCCGGTGGTCGAGGCCGTGCCGGCCGCCCCGGAGCCCGCCGCGCCCAAGTCGCGCAGCAAGCGGGCGAAGAAAGCAGCCGCCGAAGTGGTCGTCGAGCCCGCCGCCGCGCCGGTGGTCGAGGCCGCGCCCGCCGCCCCGGAGCCCGCCGCGCCCAAGTCGCGCAGCAAGCGTGCGAAGAAAGCAGCCGCCGGAGCGGTCGTCGAGCCCGTCGCCGCGCCGGTGGTCGAGCCCGCACCCGCCGCCCCGGAGCCCACCGCACCCAAGTCGCGCGCCAGGCGTGCGAAGAAGGCCGCCGCCGAAGCGGCCGTCGAGCCCGTCGCCACGCCGGTGGTCGAGGCCGCGCCCGCCGCCCCGGAGCCCGCCGCGCCCGAATCGCGCGCCAAGCGTGTGAAGAAGGCCACCGCAAGCCCCGCGGTCGAAACCCCCGCCGCGCCCGCCGCCGAAGCGCTAGAATCCGCGCCCCCGGCCCCGGCCCGACGTGCCGGCCGCAAGACCACTACAAAGGGCTCCGACCGTGGCTAAAGCACCTGAAAACACGCCCACCCGGCTGATCTACGGCTTCCACGCCGTCTCCGCCAAGCTGCGCCACGTGCCCGACGCGGTGCTCGAGATCTTTCTCACCGCCGACCGCAAGGACGCGCGCGTGCGCAAGTTCCTCGCCCAGGCCGAGACCGCCGGCGTGCGCATCACCCAGAGCGAGGGCGACAAGCTCGACGCCCTCGTCGGCACCCGCCGCCACCAGGGCGTGGTCGCCAAGGTCGATGCCACCCGGCGCGAGATCAAGCTCGCCGACGTCCTCGACAGCCTCGACGAGAACGCGCTCATCCTCGTGCTCGACGGCGTGCAGGACCCGCACAACCTCGGCGCCTGCCTGCGCGTCGCCGACGCCGCCGGCGCCCACGCCGTGGTCGCGCCCAAGGACCGCGCGGTGGGCCTCAACGCCACCGCCGTCAAGGTCGCCAGCGGCGCCGCCGACACCGTGCCCTACATCACCGTCACCAACCTCGCGCGCGCGCTGCGCGAGATGCAGGACGCCGGCGTGTGGGTCGTCGGCGCCGCCGGCGAGGCCGAGAAGACGCTCTACGAGGTCGACCAGAAGGTGCCCGTCGCCTGGGTTCTCGGCGCCGAAGGCGACGGCCTGCGCCGCCTCACCCGCGAGACCTGCGACGAGCTCGCGCGCATTCCCATGCACGGCAGCGTCGAGAGCCTCAACGTCTCGGTCGCCAGCGGCATCTGCCTCTTCGAGTCCCGCCGCCAGCGCAGCGCCTGACCCGCGTGGCCGTATTCCGGCATGCACGGCGCAAGCCGCGAAGGCGGCGGTTCGGATAAGGAGGGGCGCCTGCAAACTGCCGCGGCGGCCGCCGCTCGCCCATTCGCGCCTGCCGGCGCTCCTACATGAAGCGGCGCGCACCCGAGGCGTCCCGCCCCTCGCCGCCCCACACGACCCGCAGCCCCTGTAGGAGCGGCGGCAGCCGCGAATTCGGCGGTGCAGAGCCGGCCGCCGGCGTGGTCGCGTGACGGCGAGGCCGCGTTCGCGCCTGCCGGCGCTCTTACATGAACCGGCGCGGGGTGCGGGCTTCGGCAGGGGAGGGGGCGGTCTTCGGCGTCATGCCCACTCGACCTGCACCGAAAACAGATAGCCCGCGCCGTACACCGTCTTGATCAGGCGAGGGTTCTGCGGGTCGTCGTCGAGCTTGCGGCGCAGGCGGGAGATGCGGACGTCGATGCTGCGGTCGAAGGGGTCGACGTCGCGCTCGCCGAGGAGCTGTTCGCGCGACAGGATCTTGTTGGGGCGGCGCAGCAGGGTGGCGAGGAGGCCGGCCTCGGCGGCCGAGAGCGAGACCTCGCGGCCGTCCGGTGCGACCAGGGCGTGGCGGTTGGCGTCGAAGGTCCACCCGGCGAAGCGGGCGGTGTTGCGTTCGCCCGCGGGTTCGGCGCTCGCGGCGCGCTGGTAGCGGCGCAGGATCGAACGCACGCGCGCGACCAGCTCGCGCGGTTCGAAGGGCTTGACGATGTAGTCGTCGGCACCGAGCTCCAGGCCCAGCACACGGTCGGTCACATCGTTGCGCCCGGTCAGGATCAGCACCGCGCACGGGCTGCCGTCCTGCAGCTCGCGCACCACCTGCATGCCGTCCATGTCGGGCAGGCCGAGGTCCACGATGCAGAGGTCGGGCGCCACCTGGCGCGCGCGCTCGAGCAGCTGGCGGCCGGCGCGCATCTGCTCGCAGCGGAAGCCGTATTCGCCCAGGCTCATGCAGATCAGGCGGGCGACCTCGGGATCGTCCTCGAGCACGAAGATGCGGGCCTGGGATGGGTCGGTGGGGCTCTGCGTCATTGCGGGCGGGGCTCCGTGGTGGTGTTCGTGATAGGGGATTGCGGCTGTCCGTCCGCGGCCGGCGCAGTCGGGGACGCGGCTTCGACCCCGCCCGCCGCACCCGGTTCGGGACCGAGCAGGGTGGCGAGCGCCGCGGCGAGGGTCGCTTGGTCGAAGGGCTTGCGCAGCGTCGGCACGTCGGCGGGCAGTTCGTCGGTCGGCGTCGCTTCGCTGGCGTAGCCGGTCACCAGCAGGATCGGCAGCTGCGGCCGCAGCGCGCGCGCGCGCCGGGCGAGCTCGCGGCCGCCGATGCCGCCCGGCATCACGGTGTCGCTCACCAGCAGCGCGATGTCGTCGACATGCTGCAGCAGCCCGAGCGCCTCGACGCCGTCGGCGGCCTCGATCACGGCGTGGCCGAGGCCGGTGAGCTGCATGCGCACCACCTTGCGCACCTCGGGCTCGTCCTCCACCAGCAGCACCGGACCGTCGAGCGCACGCGTGCCGGCCGTCGCGGTCGCGACGCGTTCGGGCGCGAGCACGGCCGCCGTCGCCGTGGGCAGCACGAAGCGCACGTGCGTGCCGCGCCCCGGCGTGCTGCGGATGCGGATGTTGCCGCCCGACTGGCGCACGAAGCCATACACCATCGACAGCCCCAGCCCGCTGCCGCTGCCGAAATCCTTGGTGGTGAAGAAGGGTTCGAACACGCGCTGCAGCACGGCCGGCTCGATGCCCTTGCCGGTATCGCCGACATCGATCTGCACATATTCGCCAGGCGGCACCTCCACCACCGCGGCGAGGGCGTCGTCGAGCTCGCGGCGGCTCACCCCGATGGTCAGCTCGCCACCCTCCGGCATGGCGTCGCGGGCGTTGATCGCGAGGTTGAGGATGGCGTTCTCGAGCTGGTGCGGGTCGACCAGCGCGTGCACCGGCTCGCCGGGCAGGCGCAGGTGGATGCGGATCGTCTCGCCCAGGGTGCGCGCGAGCAGGTGGGTCATGTTATGCACCAACACGCCAACCTCGACGGCAGTAGGGGCGAGCGGTTGCCGGCGCGAGAAGGTCAGCAGGCGGCGGATCAGCTCGGCGCCGCGCCGCGCCGCCTGCAGCGAGGGATCGACGAACTCCGCGCCCGGCCCGGCGCCGATGCGCTGCTGCAGCGCAGAAAGGTTGCCGATGATGATGGTGAGCAGGTTGTTGAAGTCGTGCGCCAAGCCGCCGGTGAGCTGGCCCACGGCCTCCATCTTCTGCGCCTGCACCAGCGCGGCCTGGCTCGCCTTCTGCTCGGTGATGTCGATCGACATCACGAAGAAACCCACCGTGCGGCCGTCGCCGTCGAGCTCGGGAACCACCACGCTGCGCGCATGCACCATGCGCCCGTCGGCCAGCGTGCGCGAATACTCGTAGCTCACGCGCTCGCCCGCGCGCGCGCGCTCGAGATGGGGCTGGATCTGCGCGAAGGCCTCGGCGCCGAAGACCTCGCCGATGCTGCGCCCGATGATGGCGTCCTTGGCGAAGCCGAACCACTCGGCGTAGCCCTTGTTGGCGAAGCGGTAGATGTCGTCGCTGCCGACATAGGCGATCAGCGCCGGGATCGAGTCGATGATCAGCTGCAGGCGGTTCTCGCTGCGGCGCAGCGCGCCAGCGATGTCGTCGATCTCGAGGTTGGCCTGGGCCAGCCGGGCGTTGGCGGCCTCGAGTTCGGCGGTGCGCTCGCGCACGCGGTTCTCGAGTTGCGCGTTCTGCTCCTCGATGAGTTGCGCGGCGCGGCGCTGCTCGGTGATGTCGGTCCACAGCGACACGAAGCCCAGGTTGGGGATGGGCACGCCGCGCACCGCAAGGATGCGCCCGTTGGGGCGGGCACGCTCGACGTAGTGCGGCTGGAAGCTGCGCGCAGCCGCCACGCGCGCGCGCACCAGGGTGTCGATGTCGCCGGGGCCGTACTCGCCGCGCTCGGCGTTGAAACGGGCGAACTCCTCGAAGGGGGTGCCGACACGCACCATCGACTCGGGGAAGTCGAGCAGGCGCAGCATCGCCTTGTTCCAGGTGACCAGCTTGGGCGTCGCGTCGAACACCGCGATCGCCTGGTCGAGCAGGTCCAGCCCCGCGAGCAGCAGGTCGTAGCGCCGCCGCTGCTCGGGCGACAGCGCCGAATACGGGATGTTGCCGTCGTCGTTCTTCACCGTGCCGACCAATCGATTCGCCTCCGTAGGGGATTACGGGCGATGGTTGCACAAAATGCACGGGCGGGGGCGTGGAGGTTTTGGGGGAAGGGGGGAGGTTGCTGCATCAGGATCTGACCATTGCTCACATCCGCCGGTGGAGTTGCCGCCGTCTCACGCGCGCGTTGTCTTCGCGCCCTGCGGCGCTCGTGCAGAAGCGGTCGTGGCTGGATGCACCTGTAGGAGCAGCGGCCGCCGCGAATCTGGCGGTGCAGTGCTCTCAGCGGGCGTGGTCGCGTGACGGCGAGGCCGCGATCGCGCCTGCCGGCGCTCCTACATGAACCGGCGCGCATTCGACGCGTTCCCGCCCCTGGACGCCCCCACGAACTGGCACCCCGGCGTTTCAGCTCCTCGACGCCCGATACGAACCGGCACCCCGGCGTTTCCGCTCCTCGACGCCCGGTACGAATCGCAGCCTCCTGTAGGAGCGGCGGCAGCCGCGAATCTGGCGGTGCAGCGCTCTCATTCGGCATAACCGCGCGATGACGAGGCCGCGTTCGCGCCTGCCGGCGCTCCTACATGAACCGCCCCGGCTACGGGGGTGGTTTGCGGCCGGTGGCCTGGTCGCGGAAGCGCTCGGGGGAGACGCCGGACCAGGCGACGAAGGCGCGGTAGAAGGTGGACGGGTCGGCGTAGCCGAGCTCGGCGGCGATGCCGGCGATGGGCTGGCGGGTCTTGGCCAGGCGCGCGTAAGCGATGTCGCGGCGGGTGGCCTCCTTGATGTTGCGAAAGCCCGAGCCCTCCTCCTCGAGCCGCCGGTGCAGGGTGCGCGGCGACACGTGCAGGCGTTCCGCGACCTCTTCGAGCGACAGGTTCTGCGGCAGCGCGTCGCGCAGGATGTCGCGCACGCGAAAGACCATCTCGCGGTCGCGACGGTAGAGCGTGGTGATCTTGCCCGGGGCGCCGTCGAGGAAGCCCACCAGCGCCGCCTCGTCGCGGCGCAGCGGCAGCTCCAGCAGGTTGGCCTGCAGGCGCGCGCTCAGCCGCTGCGCGTCGAAGCTCGAACGCTCGGTGTACACCAGCGCGTAATCCTCCGCATGTGCCGGGCGCGCATACGGAAACGCGACCGCGTCGAGCGCCAGCCCGCGCGCCACGAACCAGCTCGCCACGCCGTGCAGCAGGCGCAGCAGCCATTCATAGGCGAACACGCGCGCGGGGGCGTCGCGCGCGGGGCCGAGGCTGCCGTCATCGTCGATCAGCAACTCGGCGCGCGCGCCCGCCACCCGCAGCTCGATGCGGAAGGCCGGCAGCACGATGCGCAGGAAGCGGATCGCGCGCCGCAGCGCCTCGCCCAGCGTGGGTGCGCCGAGCAGTGCGCGGCAGAGGAACTCGAAGCTGCCCGGGCGCATCGGCTCCGGCAGCAGGCCGAAGGCCTCGTCGTCGAGCGCCTCCACGCACAGGTTGTAGAGCAGGGCGTAGCGCTCGACCGGGATGCGGGTGTCGGTTTCTGCAAGGTCGATCCCGGCCCGCGCCAGCAGCGGCGCCGGGTCGAGCCCGCGCCGCTCCAGCCCGGCCAGCATGCCGGTGACGAAGCCGGGAGCGACCGTGGCGCGGCCACGACGGAGACGGGGAGCTGCAGGATTGGGCATCGGTGTGGGTCGGTTCAGCGGATCACGAATCCGGAATGGTTCCTGTAGGAGCGCCGGCAGGCGCGAAGGCGGGGGTGGGGGTCGGCATGCGCGTCATTTCTTCCGGTGGCCGAATTCACAGCTGCCGCAGCGCCTACAGGCGGGCCGGGACGGGTGGTGGTTCATGAAGGGGCGCCGGGACGCGTGGTGGTTCAGGTAGGAGCGCCAGGGCGCGTGGTGGTTTGTGTAGGAGCGCCGGCAGGCGCGAAGGCGGGCGTGGGGGGGCGGCATGCGCGTCATTTCTTCCGGTGGCCGAATTCGCAGCTGCCGCAGCGCCTACCCAGAAGCACCGGTTTGGCGGATTTTGCACGATCCGCGTCGGCAAGCGCAATGGCAAAGGCGTGAAGACCCTTCTAAGATTGCAGGGATGTTCACACCCACCTGGAGACGAACGACATGACCGATCTGAGCGTTGCGCACAAGCTGTCGCCCTACAAGCCGAAGAACAAGGTGCGTTTCGTCACCGCAGCCGCGCTGTTCGACGGCCATGACGCGTCCATCAACATCATGCGCCGCATCCTGCAGTCGACCGGCTCCGAGGTCATCCACCTCGGCCACAACCGCTCGGTCGGCGAGATCGTCAACGCGGCGCTGCAGGAAGACGTGCAGGGCATCGCGATCACCTCCTATCAGGGCGGCCACGTCGAGTTCTTCAAGTACATGATCGACCTGCTCAAGGCCAACGGCGGCGAGAACATCAAGGTCTTCGGCGGCGGTGGTGGCGTGATCGTGCCGGCCGAGATCAAGGAACTCCACGAGTACGGCGTCACCCACATCTTCTCGCCCGAGGACGGCGCCAAGATGGGCCTGCAGGGCATGATCAACAGCGTCGTCGAGCGCTGCGACGTCGACGTCACCAAGGCCGCGCCGCCGAAGGCCGACGCGGTGCTCAAGGCGCTCGCCGCCGGCGACCGCCGCGCGCTGGCGCAGATCATCACCGCGCTCGAGAACGGCGGCTACGGCGACGAGGTCAAGAAGGCCCTCATCGACGCCGCGGCCAAGACCAAGGTGCCGACGCTCGGCATCACCGGCACCGGCGGCGCGGGCAAGTCCTCGCTGACCGACGAGCTGGTGCGCCGCTTCCGCCTCGACCAGGACGACAAGCTCAAGCTCGCCATCGTCTCCATCGACCCCTCGCGCAAGCGCACCGGCGGCGCGCTGCTCGGCGACCGCATCCGCATGAACGCGATCGAGCACGCCAACATCTACATGCGCTCGCTCGCCACCCGCGACACCGGCTCCGAAGTCTCGGCCGCGCTGCCCGAGGTCATCGCCGCATGCAAGCTCGCGGGCTTCGACCTCGTCATCGTCGAGACCTCCGGCATCGGCCAGGGCAACGCCGCGATCGTGCCCTTCGTCGACCTGTCGCTGTACGTGATGACCCCCGAGTTCGGCGCCGCCAGCCAGCTCGAGAAGATCGACATGCTCGACTTCGCCGACTTCGTCGCCATCAACAAGTTCGACCGCAAGGGCGCGCTCGACGCGCTGCGCGACGTCGCCAAGCAGTACCAGCGCAACCGCGAGCTGTTCGGCCAGCGCCCCGAAGAGATGCCGGTGTTCGGCACCATGGCCGCGCGCTTCAACGACGACGGCGTCACCGCGCTGTACCAGGCCGTGCTGCCCGCGCTCGTGGGCAAGGGCCTCAAGGTCGCCAAGAGCAAGCTGCCGGTGGTCAAGGTGCGTTCCTCGTCCGAGGGCCGCGCCATCGTCCCCGCCGACCGCACGCGCTACCTCGCCGAGATCGCCGACACCGTCCGCGGCTACCACAAGCACATCGAGCAGCAGGCCCGCGTCGCGCGCGAGCGCCAGTCGCTGAAGATCGCCAAGGGCCTGTTCGAGCAGTGCGGCAAGGATGCCGGCTCGTTCGCCGAGATGATCGACTGGAAGGACGGCGAGCTCACCCCGGCCGCGAGGAAACTGCTCGACATGTGGCCGAAGACCCGCGAGCTCTACGCCGCCGACGAGTACGTGGTGAAGATCCGCGACAAGGAGATCCGCACCCAGCTCACCAGCACCTCGCTGTCGGGCAGCAAGATCCGCAAGGTGGCGCTGCCCAACTTCGAGGACGCGGGCGAGACGCTCAAGTTCCTGATGAAGGAGAACGTCCCCGGCTCCTTCCCCTACACCGCCGGCGTGTTCGCGTTCAAGCGCGAGGGCGAGGACCCCACCCGCATGTTCGCGGGCGAGGGTGACGCCTTCCGCACCAACCGCCGCTTCAAGAAGGTGTCCGAGGGCATGCCGGCGCACCGCCTGTCCACCGCCTTCGACTCGGTCACCCTGTACGGCTGCGACCCCGACCTGCGTCCGGACATCTACGGCAAGATCGGCAACTCCGGCGTGTCGATCGCCACGCTCGACGACATGAAGGTGCTGTACGACGGCTTCGACCTGTGCTGCCCGACCACCTCGGTGTCGATGACCATCAACGGCCCGGCGCCGATCATCCTCGCCTTCTTCTTCAACACCGCGCTCGACCAGCAGGTCGTCAAGTTCAAGGCCGACAACGGCCGCGACCCGACCGAGGACGAGCTGCAGAAGATCAAGGAATGGACGCTGTCGACCGTGCGCGGCACCGTGCAGGCCGACATCCTCAAGGAAGACCAGGGCCAGAACACCTGCATCTTCAGCACCGAGTTCGCGCTCAAGATGATGGGCGACATCCAGGAGTACTTCGTCCATCACGACGTCAAGAACTTCTATTCGGTGTCGATCTCCGGCTATCACATCGCCGAAGCCGGCGCCAACCCGATCAGCCAGCTCGCCTTCACGCTGTCGAACGGCTTCACCTACGTCGAGAGCTACCTCGCGCGCGGCATGCACATCGACGACTTCGCGCCCAACCTGTCCTTCTTCTTCAGCAACGGCATGGACCCGGAATACTCGGTGATCGGCCGCGTCGCTCGCCGCATCTGGGCGGTGGCGATGAAGAACAAGTACGGTGCCAACGAGCGCAGCCAGAAGCTCAAGTACCACGTGCAGACCTCGGGCCGCTCGCTGCACGCGCAGGAGATGGACTTCAACGACATCCGCACCACGCTGCAGGCGCTGATCGCGATCTACGACAACTGCAACAGCCTGCACACCAACGCCTACGACGAGGCGATCACCACGCCGACCGAGGAGTCCGTGCGGCGCGCGATGGCGATCCAGCTCATCATCAACCGCGAGTGGGGCCTGGCCAAGAACGAGAACCCCAACCAGGGTGCCTTCATCATCGAGGAACTCACCGACCTCGTCGAAGAGGCCGTGTTGAAGGAGTTCGAGGCCATCGCGTCGCGCGGCGGCGTGCTCGGCGCCATGGAGACCGGCTACCAGCGCGGCAAGATCCAGGAGGAGTCGCTCTACTACGAGCACAAGAAGCACGACGGCTCCTACCCGATCATCGGCGTGAACACCTTCCTCAACCCGAAGGGCCAGGCGCAGCAGGAGATCGAGCTCGCGCGTTCGACCGAGGAAGAGAAGCAGGGCCAGTTGAAGCGCCTCGCCGACTTCCACGCCCGCAACAAGGCCGAGGCGCCCAAGTGGCAGGCCAAGCTGCAGCAGGCCGTGATCGACAACACCAACGTCTTCGAGGTGCTGGTGGACGCGGTGCGCTACTGCTCGCTGGGGCAGATCACCGAGGCGCTGTACAAGGTGGGTGGCCAGTACCGCCGCAGCATGTAATCCCGCCGCAGCCGTCCCGCAAGCACGCCGCGCGTCGCCCCACCAGGCGCCGCGCGGCGTTTTTTGTAGGAGCGCCGGCAGGCGCGAACGCCGCGCTCCCCTGTAGGAGCGCCGGCAGGCGCGAATGCGGCCTCACCATCGCGCGACCACGGCGGCGGGCGCTGCGGCGCCAAATTCGCGGCTGCCGCCGCTCCTACATGAAAATCGAAGCCGCGACGGTTCCTGCAGGCGCGAACGCAGCGCCGCAGAAGACAGCGTTCCCCTGTAGGAGCGCCGGCAGGCGCGAATGCGGCCTCACCATCGCGCGACCACGGCGGCGGGCGCTGCGGCGCCAAATTCGCGGCTGCCGCCGCTCCTACATGAAAATCGAAGCCGCGACGGTTCCTGCAGGCGCGAACGCAGCGCCGCAGAAGACAGCGTTCCCCTGTAGGAGCGCCGGCAGGCGCGAATGCGGCCTCACCATCGCGCGACCACGGCGGCGGGCGCTGCGGTGCCAAATTCGCGGCTGCCGCCGCTCCTACATGAAAATCGAAGCCGCGACGGTTCCTGCAGGCGCGAACGCAGCGCCGCAGAAAGCAGCGCTCCCCTGTAGGAGCGCCGGCAGGCGCGAATGCAGCGCCGCTGCCCGCGCCACCCTGGACGCAGCCGCGCCTCCCTCCGCCCGACTCGTGCCTTCCGGCGCTCCTGCACTGCCGGCACGCGGTGTTTTGCGGCGACAATGATGGCCGTTTCCGACTGCCGCCGCCGCCATGAACCTCACCACCCCCGCCTTGCTCTTCCCGGCGATCTCGCTGCTGCTGCTCGCCTACACCAACCGCTTCCTCACCCTCGCCCAGGTCATCCGCCAGCTCAATGCCTCGGTCGATCGGGGGGCGGCGCTGGTGCAGTGCCAGCTCCCCGGCCTCAAGCGCAGGATCGCGCTGACCCAGTACATGCAGGGCTTCGGCGTGCTGAGCTTCCTGCTGTGCGCCTTGTCGATGCTCGCGCTGTTCCTCGAAGCGGAGTCGATTGGCAAGTGGATGTTCGGCACCAGCATCGTGACGCTCGCGGTGTCGCTGGTGTTGTCCTTGATCGAGGTCTTGCTGTCGACCGAGGCGCTGTCGCTGGTCGTCCGTGATCTGGAACAGGCGAAGCGCGAAGGGGACGGCTCCGGCGCCTGACGCCGACGAGTCCAGTCCCCCCAGGCGGCCCGTTACGGGGCGCAGCGGGAAGATGCGCGCGCTTGCTCCTGGCGCCTTACCCCTGGCGCCTCACCGGCTGGTCAGCTTGAGCTCGATGCGGCGGTTGCGCGCGTAGGCTTCCTCGCTGCTGCGCGCATCGAGCGGGTGGAACTCGCCGTAGCCGGTGGCTGCCAGGCGCTCGGGTGGGATGCCCTGGCTGCGCAGGAACTTCACGATGGCGAGTGCGCGCGCGGTGGAGAGCTCCCAGTTGGAGGGGAAGCGGGCGGTGGCGATCGGGCGGCGGTCGGTGTGGCCGTCCACCTGCAGCACCCAGGGCAGATCCTGAGGCATGTCGGCGGACAGCGTCTTGAGCGTCTCTGCCAGGCGGGTGAGCTGGACCATGCCGTCGGCGCTGACCTCGTCCGAGGCCGAGGGGAAGAGCACCTCGCTGGAGAACACGAAGCGATCGCCGACGATCTGCACGTCCTTGCGCTCGCCGAGCACCGCCTGCAGGCGGCCGAAGAACTCCGAGCGGTAGCGCGCGAGCTCCTTGACCCTGCCGGCGAGCGCCAGGTTGAGCTCGCGGCCGAGTTCGTCGATCTTGAGGTCCTTGTCCTTCGCGGCCGCCTTGGCGGCGTCGAGCGCGGCGTTGAGCTGCTCGAGCTGCTCGCGCACCGCGGCGAGCTGGCGGTTGAGGAGCTCGACCTGGGCGATCGCCGCGGCGGACATCTCTTGCTGCTCCTTGAGACCGCGCTCCGAGGTGTCGAGCGCGCCCGCCAGGCGGGCGGCTTCGGCCTCGAGCTCTGCCTTGAGGCGCTGCAGGGCCTCGATGTCGGCGGCAAGGCGGGCGGCCTCCTCGCGGCGAGTCTTGGCCTCGTCCTGGGCGGCGTGGAGTTCGTCGCGCGCGGCGAGCAGCTCGTTTCCGCGCGCATCGCTCTCGCGTTGCGCAGCGGTCAGCGAGGCCGAGAGCTCGCCCACCTTGACCTCGGCACGTTCGCGCGCCGTCTGTTCCAGGCTCAGCGTCTTGGCGAGCGCGGCGAGCTCGGCGTTGAGCTGGGCGAGCGCGCGGTCGCGGCCGCTCACCGCATCGGCGAGCACGAACTGGCCGATGACGAAGATCAGGATCACGAACACCATCACCATCAGCAGCGAGGCGAGGGCGTCGACGAAGCCGGGCCAGAAATCCAGCGGCCGGCGGCGGGCGAGTCGGGCCATGGCTCAGTCTGCCTTGTTGCCGGCGGCGCCACCGAGCGCGGCGCCGATGGTGCGCGACAGCAGGCGCAGCTCGGCGCGCAGGTCCTCGGTGAACTGCGCGCCCTGGGCGGGCTGCTGGGCGAGCTGGCGGAGCAGGGCACGCAGCTCGTCCTGGGTGGTGGAGAGCGTGGACAGGTCGCGCGATTCGCGCCCGATGAGGTCGGCCAGGCGGGTGAGCTGGGCGTTGAGTTCGCCGAGGTGCTCGGCGGTGGCGCGGCGCTCGCGCTCGGATTCGGCCGCCGAGCGCTGCATGCGCTCGATGCCCTCGGCGGTCTGCTCGAGCAGGGCCTGGACATAGGCGGGCACGTTGCCCTCGCCTTCGGCACCGACGCCGGAGGGCAGCTTGGTCATGTGCGACAGCCAGTCCTCGAGCTCGTTGTAGAAGCGGTTCTGCGCATGGCCGGATTGCAGGTCGAGGAAACCGACCACGAGCGAGCCGGCGAGGCCGAAGAGCGAGGTCGAGAAGCTGGTGGCCATGCCGCCGAGCGGCGCGTCCAGCTTCGCTTTCAGCGCCTCGAACATGGCAACGGGATCGCTGCCGACGCTCAGGTTGCCGATGATCTCGCCGATGGAACGGATGGTGGCGAGCAGGCCCCAGAAGGTGCCGAGCAGGCCGAGGAAGATCAGGAGGCCGATCAGGTAGCGCGAGAGGTCGCGCTGCTCCTCGAGGCGGATCTGCACGCCGTCGAGGATGGAGCGGGTGGACGCGGGCGAGAGGTGGGCCTGGCCGCGACGGCGGTTGGACAGCACGCGCGCCATGGGGGCGAGCAGCACCGGCTTCAGGCCGGTCGCCGAGGGGCCGCCGTTGGTCTGCTGGAACTCCTCGATCCACAGCACCTCGCGTTGGAGGCGCCAGACCTGGCGCAGGTTGACGGCGATGCCGACCGCGAGCACGAACAGGATCACGCCGTTGAATGCGGCGTTGGCGATGAAGGCGTGCTTGAGCTGGGGCACCAGGACCGCTGCGAGTGCGGCGACAAGGGCGAGGAAGACGGCCATCCAGGTCGTGACATGGACGGGTTTGGTGAAGTCCTTGCGTTCCATCGGGAGATTTTCCGGGGCTGGGAGTGACGACTGCCCATTCGGGGCAACGTGGCGACTGCGAGTCTAGCGCGAACCGCGTTAAATGGCGGAATTGTGATTTACGTCATGGGATGAGCGGCGCCGGGCTGGCTATGCTCCGGGGCTTTTCTGGGACTGGACCCGATCCACGATCGGGAGAGGTGTTTTTTCGGTGTTGACCGTGATCCCCCGCTGTTTCGCCGCGATCGCGGCGACCGCCCTGTGCGCGACGAGTGCGGCTGTGTCCGCCGAGGGAGCGCCAGCGCCGGAGGCCGATGCGCGCTGGAGCGTGAGCGGCTTCGGCACGCTCGGCGCGGTGTGGCACGACGAGGGCGACACGCAGTTCCGCCGCAGTGTGGACCAGCGTCGTGGCGCGCGTGCGAACGAGCTCGACTTCAGCATCGACAGCACCCTCGGCCTCCAAGTGCATGGTGCGTTGACGCCGCAGTGGTCGGTGATGGCGCAGGCGGTCATGAACCAGGGCCGGCACGGCGAGTGGGGGCCGCACCTGGTGTGGGGCTTCGTAAAGTACGTGCCCAACGACTGGCTCGAGCTGCGCGCCGGTCGCCTGGTCACCGACATCTACCTCGATGGCGACTCGCGCCACGTCGGCTACGCCTACACGGCCGTGCGGCCTTACGCCGACGTCTATGGCCGCCTGACCTACGACAACTTCGACGGTGTGGATGCCACCGTCCAGCATGCGTTCGGCGACGGCCTGCTGCGCTTCAAGGCCTTCGGAGGGCGCACGCGGGGCAGCGTTTTCCTGAATCAGCGGGAGCATCCGGTGCCGATTGGCCGCAGCTTCGGCGCAACCCTCGACTGGATCGGAGCGGAGCTGAGCCTCAAGCTGTCGTGGGGCAACATGGTGTCTACTCGCAGCGACCTGTATGCACCGCTGCGCCCCTTGCTGCATGGCGTGGCCCAAGGGGCGCACGCGCTGGGCGACTACGGGCTGGCAGCGCAGGCATCGACGCTCGCGTCGGAGATCACCGATTCGAACCGGATCGGCTACCTGGGGGCGGCCCTTGCCTGGGAGCGGGGGCCGTTCTCGCTGCAACTCATGGGCACCGAGATGTCGATGACCGTGTTCCCCGGCTTCGAGGGCTGGGGCGCGGGGGCGACCGCGGCCTATCGCATGGGGCGCTGGAAGCCCTATGTCACGTGGTCGCGCAGCATCCTCGATCCGAAGGACCGGCAACTGGACCTGAACAGGCCGATTCCCGGGGCACTGCCTGCGGCCCTCGCAGGCTACCCGGTGGCGGTCGACTACCTGCGCGGGGTCTATCCGTCGATCATGGGTTACACCCGCCACGACCAGGCCACCATCGGCGCCGGGGTGCGCTATGACGTCGCCGACAACGTGGCATTGAAGCTGCAGGTCGATCGCGTCGACGCGAAGCGCTCCTCCACGCTGCTCGACGACAGGGGGTATGTCACCGGTCCGCGCGCGCTGACGGTGTTTTCCGCAACGCTGGATTTCGTCTTCTGAACGTCCGGCCATGCGAATCCCTGCTCTAGCCTCTCTTGTCTTCGCCCTGCTGCTGTCGGCTCACGAGGTCGTTGCCGAGGAGTTCGTCCTCATCGTCAATCGCGACAGCGGCATTTCCAACCTCAGCCGCGAGCAGGCCAGCCATCTTTTCCTGGGGCGGGTGAAGATGTTGCCCACGGGAGCGCGCGCCAACGTCGTGGAGGTCGAGCCGCTGCGCGCTGGCTTCTATCGCCGCCTGCTCGGTCGTGAGATCGCCGAGATCAATGCCTACTGGGCACGCCTGCAGTTCTCCGGGCGGACCCAGCCCCCGCTGCGGGTTCCCGACAGCGCTGCGGCGGTCGCCCGGGTCGCGGAGGACCCACAGGCGATCGCATTCGTCGACGCCGTCCCCGAGGACGCCCGTGCGCGGGTGGTGTTGCGCCTTGGTCCCTGAGCCCGCTTCCGGCGGCGACGCGCCGCCGCGAACCTTTCGGAGCGTGCGCCGCACGCGCGGCATCGCCTTCCGCACGACGGCGAGCATCCTCGTGTTCGGCGGGCTGGTGGGCGGTATCGCCGGGGTGGGTAGTGCCAGGCTCATCGAGGACAAGGAGCACCGTCGGCTGAACGATGCCTTGGTCGAGTCGATGGCCGCAGTGCAGCGTACTGCCAGCGTGGCCGCGTATGCGCGTGACGAGCAGCTCGCCGCCGAGGTGGTCGCTGGCCTGTTGCAGAGCAGCAGCGTTGCCCATGCCGAGATCCTCGAGGGCGAGACGGTGCTTGCGGCGGTCGGGGTCGGCGCCGCGCAGGAATCGCCGAACGGCGCGGCCCTGCGCCGGCAACTGCGCTCGCCGTTCGACGCCACCGAGACGATCGGCGAACTGCGCGTGGTCCCGGCTTCGGCCTTCATCGCCGCGAAGGCCGCCGACTACTCGCGCCTGGTGGCGTCGCTGCTCGCCGTGCTGGTGCTGTCGATCACGCTCGGCGTGGCCTGGCTGGTCGGGCGTGGCGTCACGCGCGGGATCGGCCGCCTCGCCGGCGAACTTCACGGCCTCGACGTGGTGTCGGGCAGCAAGGTCACGGTCCCCGCGGGGCATGCCGAGGATGAGCTCGGCCGCCTGGCCGGTGACATCAACGCCCTGCTCGATCGCGTGGAAGCAGCGCTCGCGCGCGAGCGCGAGGCGCGCGGCCTGCATGCCGCGGCCGAGCGCAAGTGGCGCTTGATCTTCGATAACGCCGGCTCCGGGCTGTTCACGCTCGACTCCGGGGGCGGCCTGGTCGAGTGGAACCCGGCGCTCGTGCGCGCGCTCGGCCTGAAGGACGAGGAGCGTGGGATCTCCGGCGCCAGCCTGGCCGCGCTCCTCGGCGACGAGGGCGGCAGGCTGGAGCGCATGGTCGCCGCGATCGTCGAGGGCGACGAGGTCGCGAGCGCGGACTTCGAACGCCGCGACCTCGAGGGCGGCTCGCGCTGGCTGCACGTGGTGCTCAACGCGATCGAGGGAAGGCGAGACCTGCTGCAGGGCATCGTCAACGACATCACCGAGCGCAAGCGCGCCGAGGACAAGGCGCGCGCGCAGGCCGAGCGCGATGCGCTCACCGGCCTGCTCAACCGCCGCGGGCTCGAGCGCGCCTATTCCTCGCGGAGGCACGAGTACGCGGGCACCGCCGGACTCGGCGTGTTGCTGGTGGACCTCGACGGCTTCAAGTGGGTCAACGACAACCACGGCCACGAGGCCGGCGACGAACTCCTCCAGCTCGTCGCGCGCCGGATCGAGGGGGTGGTGCGGCGCAGCGACAAGGTGGCGCGCATCGGCGGCGACGAGTTCGTGCTGCTGCTCGACGATCTCAAGTCGATGTCGATGGCGCGCAACATCGCCGCCAAGCTGGTCGACGCGATCGGGCAGCCCTTCGCCGTGCTCGACGGCCGCAAGGTGCGGATCGGTGCGAGCGTCGGCGTCGTGTTCACCCAGTATCCGTCCGGAGAGCTGGCCGAATTGTTGCGCCGTGCCGATGCCGCCATGTACGAGGCCAAGAAGGCCGGCAAGTCGCAGTACCGCTTCGCCTTCCCGGTCTGAGGATGGGGCGTGGGCGCGTACGGCGCCTGCAACAATTCAGTACATTCCACAAACAGTTGCGCAAAGGTGGCTTGCCACACTCCAGCCTGAACTGGATCGGACGCGTTCGCGCGTCCCGCCCGGGCCTTAAACAAATACACCCATGGCCCGGGTGCGGAGACAGACAGGACAAGACCAAAGGAGGAGTGTGGCATGGACACACGCACGAGCGCGTCCGCGGCCGGGCAGGGCGGGGCGGGGCCGGATACCTTTCCGCGCAGGCTGATGCACCACGCGAAGGCGCGTCCCCAGCAGCCGGCGATGCGCGAGAAGGCCTACGGCATCTGGCAGACCTACACCTGGGCGCAGGTGGCCGAGAACGTGCGCGCGATCGCCTGCGGGCTGGCGCAGCTCGGCTTCAAGCGCGGTGACCGTCTCGCGGTGGTGGGCGACAACCGCCCGCGCCTGTACTGGTCGGTCGCGGCCTGCCAGTGCCTGGGCGGCATCCCGGTGATGATGTACCAGGACGCGGTGGCCCAGGAGATGGCCTACGTGCTGCAGGACGCCGAGATCAGGTTCGCCGTGGTCGAGGACCAGGAGCAGGTGGACAAGATGGTCGAGATCCAGCCCGACGCCCCGCTGCTCGAGCACGTGATCTACGACGATCCGCGCGGCATGCGCCACTACACCCAGACCCTGCTGATGGGCCTGGACGAGTTGCAGCAGATGGGGCGCATCCACGACCGCAACCAGCCCGACTTCCTCGATGGCGAGATCGACAAGGGCGCCTCCGACGACATCTCGATCATGCTGTACACCTCGGGCACCACCGGCAAGCCCAAGGGCGTGTGCCAGACCCATGGCGCATTCATCGCCGCGGCGCGCGGCGCGATCCAGTTCGACAGGCTCACCGACAAGGAGGACATCCTGTCCTACCTGCCGATGGCCTGGGTGGGCGACCACCTGTTCTCGTTCGCGCAGGCGACGGTGGCGGGCTTCACGATCAACTGCCCGGAGTCGGGCGAGACCGTGATGAACGACCTGCGCGAGATCGGCCCCACCTATTACTTCGCCCCGCCGCGCGTGTTCGAGAACCTGCTCACCCAGGTGATGATCCGCATGGAGGACGCCGGCAGCCTCAAGCGCAGGATCTTCCACCACTTCATGGACGTGGCCCGCCGCTGCGGCGCCGACATCCTCGATGGCAAGCCGGTTGCGGGCGGCGACCGCTTCCAGTACTGGCTGGGCAACCTGCTGGTGTACGGGCCGTTGAAGAACGTGCTCGGCATGAGCCGCATCCGCGTCGCCTACACGGCCGGCGCGGCGATCGGCCCCGACCTGTTCCGCTTCTACCGCTCGATCGGCATCAACCTCAAGCAGCTCTACGGCCAGACCGAGACCTGCGCCTACGTCTGCCTGCAGCCCGATGGCGAGATCAAGCTCGACTCGGTGGGCAAGCCGGCCCCCTTCGTCGAGGTCAAGCTCGCCGACAACGGCGAGATCCTGGTCAAGGGGCCGATGCTGCTCAAGGCCTACTACAAGCGCCCCGACGCCACCGCCGAGTCGATCAACGCCGACGGCTACTTCATGACCGGCGACGCGGGGTTCTTCGACGCCGACGGCCACCTCAAGATCATCGACCGCGCCAAGGACGTCGGCAAGATGGCCGACGGCACGATGTTCGCGCCCAACTACATCGAGAACAAGCTCAAGTTCTTCCAGCACGTCAAGGAAGCGGTGACCTTCGGCGCCGGCAAGGCGTTCGCGACCGCCTTCATCAACATCGACCTCGAGGCGGTGGGCAACTGGGCCGAGAAGAAGGGCATGGCCTACTCGGGCTACACCGACCTCGCCCAGCAGGCGGCGGTGTATGAGCTGATCCGCGACTGCGTCGAGAAGGTCAACGCCGACCTCGCCGCCGACCCCAACATGAGCGGCTCGCAGATCAAGCGCTTCCTGATCCTGCACAAGGAGCTCGACGCCGACGACGGCGAGCTCACGCGCACGCGCAAGGTGCGGCGCAATTTCATCGCCGAGAAGTACGGCGTGCTGATCGAGGCGATGTTCGAGGGGCGCAAGTCCCAGTTCATCGAGACCCAGGTCAAGTACGAGGACGGGCGCACCGGCAAGGTCTCGGCCGACCTGCGCATCGAGGAAGTGAAGACCTTCGCGCCGCAGGCCGGCAAGCAGGCGGCCTGAGGGGACGGGGAATGGACATGACCGACATGAACACTGCAGCGGCCGCGCCGCACTCGGGCCGTCGCCAGGGCGAGGTCATCCTCGACCTGCAGAACATCTCCTTGCGCTTCGGCGGCGTGAAGGCGCTGACCGACATCAGCTTCAACATCCGCGAGCACGAGATCCGCGCCATCATCGGCCCCAACGGCGCCGGCAAGAGCTCGATGCTCAACGTGATCAACGGCGTGTATCACCCGCAGGAAGGCAAGATCATGTTCCGCGGGCAGCAGCGACAGAAGATGGAGCCGCACATGGCGGCCCAGCAGGGCATTGCCCGCACCTTCCAGAACATCGCGCTGTTCAAGGGCATGAGCGTGCTCGACAACATCATGACCGGGCGCAACCTGAAGATGAAGTCGAACATCTTCCAGCAGGCGCTGTGGCTCGGCCCGGCGCTGCGCGAGGAGATCGCCCACCGCGAGAGGGTCGAGGAGATCATCGACTTCCTCGAGATCCAGCACATCCGCAAGACCCCGGTGGGCGCGCTGCCCTACGGCCTGCAGAAGCGCGTCGACCTCGGCCGCGCGCTGGCGATGGAGCCCCAGATCCTGCTGCTCGACGAGCCGATGGCGGGCATGAACGTGGAGGAGAAGCAGGACATGTGCCGCTTCATCCTCGACATCAGCGACCAGTTCGGCACCACGATCGTGCTGATCGAGCACGACATGGGCGTGGTCATGGACATCTCCGACCGCGTCGTGGTGCTCGACTACGGCAAGAAGATCGGCGACGGCACACCGGACGAAGTGCGCAACAACCAGGACGTCATCAACGCCTACCTGGGCAGCGGTCACTGAGCGGAGCGGGACATGGGATTCTTTATCGAAACGATGTTGGGCGGGCTGATGACCGGCATGCTGTATTCGCTGGTGGCCCTGGGCTTCGTGCTCATCTTCAAGGCGTCCGGGGTGTTCAACTTCGCCCAGGGCGCGATGGTGCTGGTCGCCGCGCTGGCGATGGCGCGCTTCTCGGAGTGGTCGAACGCGGCGCTGGGCGGCGACAGCCTCTTCCTCGCCAACGTGATCGGCATCATCGGCGCCGGCGCGGTGATGTTCCTGGTGGCCTGGGCGGTGGAGCGCTTCGTGCTGCGCAAGCTGGTCAACCAGGAGGGCGCCACCCTGCTGATGGTGACCCTGGGCATCGCCTACGTGCTCGAGGGCCTCGGCCAGACCTTCTTCGGCAGCGAGATCTACTCGATCAACGTGGGCATGCCGAAGGACCCGGTGATCATGTTCGAGGGCCTCATCGAAGGCGGCGTCATGATCAACAAGGAAGACTTCATCGCCGCCGCGCTCGCCGCGGTGCTGGTCGGCGGCCTCACCGTCTTCTTCCAGAAGACCGCGATCGGCCGCGCCCTGCGCGCGGTGGCGGACGACCACCAGGCGGCGCAGTCGGTGGGCATCCCGCTCAACAAGACCTGGGTGATCGTGTGGTGCGTCGCCGGCCTGGTGGCGCTGGTGGCCGGCATCATCTGGGGCTCGAAGATGGGCGTGCAGTTCTCGCTCGTGACCGTGGCGCTGCGCGCGCTGCCGGTGGTCATCCTCGGCGGCCTCACCTCGGTGCCGGGCGCGATCGTCGGCGGCCTGATCATCGGCGTCGGCGAGAAGCTCTCCGAGGTCTACCTCGGGCCGATGGTGGGCGGCGGCATCGAGATCTGGTTTGCCTATGTGATGGCGCTGATCGTGCTGCTGTTCCGTCCGCAGGGCCTGTTCGGCGAAAAGATCATCAACCGCGTCTGACCGGGAGACAACACAGTGTTCTATCGTGAAAACGGCCAGTTCAAGACGAGCTACGCGGCCGACCAGCAGATCTTCACCATCGCCCAGGACAAGTGGTTCGTCTGGGGCTTGATCGCCTTTGCCGCGCTCGCCGTGCCGATGCTGGCCGACGAGTACATGTTCCGCGCCATCCTGATCCCCTTCCTGGTGCTGTCGCTGGCGGCGCTGGGGGTGAACCTGCTGGTGGGCTACTGCGGCCAGATCACCCTGGGGGCGGGCGCCTTCATGGCGATCGGGGCGTATGCGGCGTACAACTTCATGGTCCGCATCGACGGCATGCCGCTGGTGCTGGCGATGCTGCTCGGCGGGGCGGCGGCGGCGGCCTTCGGCATCCTGTTCGGCATTCCCAGCCTGCGCGTGCGCGGCCTCTACCTCGCGGTGGCGACGCTGGCCGCCCAGTTCCTGTGCGACTGGGCCTTCCTGCGCATCGGCTGGTTCACCAACTACTCTTCGTCCGGCTCGGTGTCGGTGGCCAAGCTCGAGGTGCTGGGCTGGGTGGTCGACTCGCCGGTCGAGAAGTACCTGTTCTGCCTCGCCTTCGTGGTGGTGTTCGCGGTGATCGCCAAGAACCTGACCCGCGCCGCCATCGGCCGCCAGTGGATGGCGATCCGCGACATGGATGTGGCCGCCGAGGTGATCGGCATCCGCCCGATGTTCGCCAAGCTTTCGGCGTTCGCGGTCAGTTCCTTCTTCGTCGGCGTCGCCGGTGCGCTGTGGGGCTTCGTGTACCTGGGCTCCTGGGAGCCGGCGGCATTCTCGGTCGATCGCTCCTTCCAGCTGCTGTTCATGGTCATCATCGGTGGCATGGGCTCGGTCATGGGCAGCTTCTTCGGTGCCGCCTTCATCGTGATCCTGCCGATCTTCCTCAACCAGTTCCTGCCCTTCCTCGGCAGCCTGGTCGGGGTCAACGTGTCGACCGCCGGCGTGTCGCACGCCGAGTTCATCATCTTCGGTTCGCTGATCATCTTCTTCCTGATCGTCGAACCCCATGGCCTCGCCCGTCTGTGGTCGATCGCCAAGCAGAAACTGCGTCTGTGGCCGTTCCCGCACTGATGCAGCGCCGTTCCGCAGTGCCCATGATGATTATTACAAGGAGGAGACTCATGAAATTCCGCACCCTGGCCCTCGCGGCCGCCATCGCCTCGGTGGGCCTGTCGTCCGCCACCTTCTCCACTGCCGCCCAGGCCCAGGCGCAGGAGCAGTTCTTCCCGGTGCTGGTGTACCGCACCGGCGCCTACGCCGCCAACGGCAACCCGTGGGCCAACGGCTACGTCGATTACCTCAAGCTGATCAACGCCCAGGGCGGCATCAACGGCGTCAAGCTGAGCTACGAGGAGTGCGAGTTCGGCTACGCCACCGACCGTGGCGTGGAGTGCTACGAGCGCCTGAAGGGCAAGGGCGCCACCGTGTTCCAGCCGCTGTCCACCGGTGTGACCTTCGCGCTCACCGACAAGGCCCCGGTCGACAAGATCCCGCTGATCACGGCCGGCTATGGCCGCAGCGAGTCGCAGGACGGCTCCGTGTTCACCTGGAACTTCCCTCTGCTGGGTACCTACTGGGTCGGCGCCGACGTCGCCATCCAGCACGTCGCCAAGCAGTTGGGCGGGCTCGACAAGCTCAAGGGCAAGAAGATCGCGCTGGTCTATCACGACAGCCCCTTCGGCAAGGAGCCGATCCCCGTGCTGCAGGAGCGCGCCAAGATGCACGGCTTCGACCTGCAACTGCTGCCGGTGGCCCATCCGGGTGTCGAGCAGAAGGCGACCTGGCTGCAGATCCGCCGCGACCGTCCCGATCAGGTCCTGCTGTGGGGCTGGGGGGTGATGAACTCGACCGCGATCAAGGAGGCCCAGGCCACCGGCTATCCGCGCGAGAAGATGCTCGGCATCTGGTGGGCGGGCGCCGAGCCGGACGTCAAGGACGTCGGCGCGGGCGCCAAGGGCTACAGCGCGCTCGCGCTGCAGCACGGCGCCGAGCCGAACAGCAAGGTCGTCAAGGACATGCTGGCGATGGTGCATGACAAGGGCCAGGGCACCGGTCCCAAGGACGAGGTCGGCTCGGTGCTGTACATGCGCGGCCTGATCTCGGCCATGTTGGGCGTGGAAGGCGTGCGCCAGGCGCAGGAGCGCTACGGCAAGGGCAAGGTCATGACCGGCGAGCAGGTGCGCTGGGGCCTGGAGAACCTCAACCTCGACCAGGGCAAGCTCGACGCCATGGGCTTTGCCGGCGTGATGCGCCCGGTCCAGACCTCGTGCACCGACCACATGGGCTCGTCGTGGGTGCGCGTGCATACGTGGGACGGCAGCAAGTGGGCGTTCAGCTCCGACTGGTACCAGGCCGACGACAAGGTCCTGCGCCCGATGGTGCTCGAGGCGGCCTCGAAGTACGCCACCGAGAAGGGCGTCCAGCGCCGTACCGCCGAGCAGTGCGCGCAGTAAGCCGAAACTGAGTTGAAACGTGCCTCCGCGCCGTGCGGCGCGGAGGCCTTTTCCTGGAACCGAACATGAACGCACCCAACCCAGCCTTCCTCAGCGTCAACAACATCGAGGTCATCTACAACCACGTCATCCTGGTGCTCAAGGGCGTGTCACTGTCGGTGCAGGAAGGCAGCATCGTCGCGCTGCTCGGTGGCAACGGCGCCGGCAAGACGACCACGCTGCGGGCGGTCAGCAACCTGCTCAAGGGCGAGCGGGGCGAGGTCACCAAGGGCTCGGTCGAGTACAAGGGCGAACGCGTCGAGGCGCTGACCCCGGCCGACCTCGTCAAGCGCGGCGTGGTGCAGGTCATGGAAGGCCGCCACTGCTTCGGTCACCTGACCATCGAGGAGAACCTGCGCACCGGCGCCTACACCCGCACCGACGGCAAGGCCGCGGTCGAGGAGACGCTGGAGAAGGTCTACAACTATTTCCCGCGCCTCAAGACGCGGCGCAACAGCCAGGCGGCCTACACCTCGGGTGGCGAGCAGCAGATGTGCGCGATCGGCCGCGCGCTGATGGCCAAGCCGCGCGTGGTGCTGCTCGACGAGCCGTCGATGGGCCTGGCGCCGCTGATCGTCGAGGAGGTGTTCGAGATCGTCAAGGACCTGAACGCCAAGGAGAAGGTGAGCTTCCTGCTCGCCGAACAGAACACCATGGTGGCGCTGCGCTACGCCGACTACGGCTACATCATGGAGAACGGCCGCATCGTCATGGAAGGCGCGGCGAGCGAGCTGTCGAACAACGAGGACGTCAAGGAGTTCTACCTCGGCCTGTCGGGCGAGGGGCGCAAGAGCTTCCGCGAGGTCAAGCACTACCGCCGCCGCAAGCGCTGGCTGAGCTGAGCCCCGCTTCAAGTACACCACCCACAACGCATCGAGCAGGGGAGCCGAGATGGATTTCCACGACACGCGCGAGACCCGCGATCCCGAGGCGCGCGAGCGCGAGCTGCTGACCCGCCTGCCGGCGCAGATCGCGCACGCGCGCGCCGCCGCGCCCGCCCTCGGCCGGCTGCTGGCCGATGTCGACCCCGATTCGGTCACCAGCCGCGAGGCGCTGGCCACGCTGCCGGTCACGCGCAAGTCCGAGCTGCTCGAGATGCAGAAGGCGGCGCGCCCCTTCGGCGGCTTCTCGGCGGTGGGCTGGGGCGCGGCGTGCCGGCGGGTGTTCGCCTCGCCCGGCCCGCTCTACGAGCCCGAAGGCGCGCGCCCCGACTACTATCGCCTGGCGCGCGCGCTCTTCGCCGCGGGCTTTCGCGCCGGCGACCTGGTGCACAACACCTTCTCGTACCACTTCACCCCCGCCGGCTCGATGATGGAGACCGCCGCGCACGCGCTCGGCTGCACCGTGTTCCCCGCCGGTGTCGGCCAGACCGAGCAGCAGCTCGCGGCGATCGCCGACCTGCAGCCCAACGCCTACGTCGGCACGCCGTCCTTCCTGCGCATCCTGCTCGACAAGGCGGACGAGCTCGGCGTGAGCGTGTCCTTCACCAAGGCCTTCGTCTCCGGCGAGGCCTTCCCGCCCAGCGTGCGCGAGGCCTTCGGCGCGCGTGGCATCCAAGCTTTTCAGGCCTACGCCACGGCCGACATCGGCCTCATTGCCTACGAGACCCCGGCGCGCGAGGGCATGGTGGTGGATGAGGACATCCTGCTCGAGATCGTCCGCCCCGGCACCGGCGACCCGGTGGCGCCGGGCGAGGTCGGCGAGGTCGTGGTCACCACCTTCAACCCGGACTACCCGCTGATCCGCTTCGGCACCGGCGACCTTTCCGCGGTGCTGCTCGGCGCCTCGCCTTGCGGGCGCACCAACGTGCGCATCAAGGGCTGGATGGGGCGCGCCGACCAGACCACCAAGGTCAAGGGCATGTTCGTGCATCCGGGACAGATCGCCCAGGTCGTGCGCCGCCACCCCGAGATCACGCGTGCGCGCCTGGTGGTCGACAACCCCGAGCTCAACGACCGCATGACGCTGATGTGCGAGGTCGCCGGTGGCGGCAGCGAGGCGCTCGCCGAGGCGATCACGGCGAGCATCCGCGAACTGACCAAGCTGCGCGGCGAGGTCGCCTTCCTGCCCGCGGGCGCGCTTGCCAACGACGGCAAGGTCATCGACGACGTGCGTACCTACGCGTAGCTGCGAGCCCGTCGCCCGCGTGCTCCGGCGGCGGGGGCTGGCATACTGCCGCCTTTCCGCAACACGATGGACGCGCACATGAACCCCGCATCGAAAGCTCCCGCACGCGCGCCGCTCGTCGGCGTGCGCATCCTCGACCTCACGCGGCTCCTCCCCGGTCCGCTCGCCACCCAGCACTTGGCCGACTACGGCGCCGAGGTGATCAAGGTGGAGGACACCGGCGCCGGCGATTACGCGCGCAGCATGGGTGCGATGGGGGGGGAGACGAGCTGGTTCTACCAGCTGGTCAACCGCAACAAGCGCAGCCTGCGCCTGGACCTCAAGCAGGAGGCGGGACGCGAGCTCTTCCTGCGCCTGGTGGAGGGCGCCGACGTGGTGGTCGAGGGCTTCCGCCCCGGGGTGATGGAGCGCCTGGGCTTGGGCTATACCACGCTCGCGGAGCGCAATCCGCGCGTGGTGCTGTGCAGCATCAGCGGCTACGGGCAGACCGGGCCGTACGCGCTGCGCGCCGGCCACGACATCAACTACCTCGGCTATGCGGGCGTGCTCGACCAGATCGGCTGCGCGGGTGGTGCGCCGGCGCTGTCGAACCTGCAGATCGGCGACCTGCTCGGCGGCACCATGGGGGCGGTGATGGGCATCCTGGTGGCCTTGTTCGACGCGCGCCGCAGCGGCCATGGTCGCGAGGTGGACGTGTCGATGACCGATGCCAGCTTCGCGCACATGATCTTCCCGCTCGCCGAGGTGCTCGCCCATGGGGGCGTGCGGCCGCGCGGCGAGGACCTGCTGTCCGGCGGCGTGCCCTGCTACGGCGTGTACGAGACCGCGGACGGCCGCTACATGGCGGTGGGTGCGCTGGAGGAGAAGTTCTGGGTGCTGATGTGCACCACGCTCGGGCGCGCCGACCTGATCCCGGGGCATCTCGCCACCGGGGAGGAGGGCGCGCGGGTGCGCGCCGAGCTCGCGGCCATCTTCCGCGGCCGTAGCCAGCGCGAGTGGGTGGCGGTGTTCGACGCGGTCGATTGCTGCGTGACGCCGGTCTTGCGCCTGGAGGAGAGCCTGCGCGACCCGCAGCTGCGCGCGCGCGGCATGGTGGTGGAGGCGAACGGCCTGTGCCACGCCGGCCCGGCGGTGCGCCTGGGCGGAATGCCGGAGATGCCTGCCGCGCCGGCCCCGGCTCGCGCGGGGGCGGACACGGACGCGATCCTGGAGGCGCTCGGGGTGGACGCCGGAGACCGTGCGCGGCTGCGCGGCGCGGGGGTGATCTAGGGTAGGGGTCGCCCTGGCCTGCGCGATGAGCCGACGCCTCCCGGCAGTCGCCGGGTGGACGAAAGGCACACGCGCTGATGCCCGCACGCAGCGGCAGGAAAGCGAGCCCGCGATGCGGGCCATGCCGGGCGGGCGGGTGCGGCGCGCGGATTACTTGTCGGTGGTCGGCTTGCGGCGCCCGCCGCGCGCGCTGTCCTTGGCTTCGGCCTGCGCTGCGGGTGCCGGCGTGGCAGCGGGCTGCCCGCCCATGAGGTTCCACGGCCACATCGCCGCCGCAGCTGCGAACGGGTTGGCGCCGGCATCTGCCGCGGGGGCGCCTTCGCCCGCCTGCTGAGCCTGCTGGCTCATCGCCTTGACCGCGGCGAGCGCGGCACGCTGCATCTCCAGCCCCTGGATGCTCATCTGCAGCATGTTCAGGTTCATCTTGAGCCAGCCTTCGACCGCGCGCATGTCGGTGATGCGCTTGTCCAGCTCGTCGACGTCGAGCGTGGGCGTGACCATGCCCGGCAGCGAGAAACCCATCTGGTTCCACATGCCGCGCACAAACTCGAGCGGATCCTGGGCGTTCTGGTCATTGGACATCGGGCTGCTCCGGTCGGGGGTTGAGTTGATGGAAGGATATTAACCGATGCCGCTGCGCTGTGCGCCATCGCCGTCGTCGGCCCCGAAGAGCCGATTCAGCAGGGCGCGCAGACGGGAGGGACGCAGCGGGCGGGCGAGAAGATGCGTGTTCGTGGCGCGCGCGCTTTCGCGCGATTCGTCGCCGGTGTCGTCGGCCATCAGCACGGCAGGCACGTCCGCCAGCCCGGTACGGGCGCGCAGTCGGGCGAGGGTGTCGAAGCCGCCGGAGCGGTCCGCGGACGGCGGCGCGAGGATCAGCAGGTCGGCGTCCGCCGGTGCCGGGTCGTTCGTCGGGGTCGGTGCCATGGCGACGACCTCGCAGCCCCACTCGGAGAGCAGGCCGGCGGTCGCCGCGAAGGTGTCGGGGTCCGCGTCGGCGAGCAGCACGCGCACCCCCTCGAGGCTGCCCGGAACCCGGCTCCGTGCGCGCTGCTCCGCATCGGCGGCGGGAACTTCGACCGCGAACACCGAGCCTCGTCCGGGCCGCGAACGCAGCTCGAGCGGCAACTCGAGCAGCTTGCTCAGGCGGCGCACGATCGCCAGCCCCAGCCCCAGCCCCTTGTCCTGGCCGCGCTCCGGATTGTCGAGCTGGACGAACTCGTGAAAGATCAGTTCCTGCGAATCGCGGGCGATCCCGGGGCCGCTGTCCCGCACTTCCACGCGCAGCCTGCCACCGCGTCGCCGACAGGCGACCAGCACGCGGCCGCGCGGGGTGTGGCGGATGGCGTTGGAGAGCAGGTTTGCGAGGATGCGGTCGAGGAGGAGCGGGTCGGTGTGGGCGTGGCAGGGCGGGCAGTGCAGGTGCAGGTCGAGGCCGCGTTCGGCGGCGATGGCGGAGTGGCCATCCACGATGCGCTCGATGTGCATGCGCAGGTCGAAGGCCTCCCGCACCGGGATGAGCGCGCCGGAGTCGAGGCGCGAGATGTCGAGAAGGCTGCCGAGCAGCCCGTCCATGGTCTCGGCGGAGGCGGTGATGCGTTCGACGAGCTGGCGGCTGCGCGCGTCGAGCTTGCGCTGCGAGAGCTCCGACACGAACAGCCCGAGCGCGTGCAGCGGCTGGCGCAGGTCGTGGCTGGCCGCGGCGAGGAAGCGCGACTTCGCGACGCTGGCCCGCTCGGCCTCGTCGCGACGCGCGCGCAGCTCGGCGGTGGCGTCCTCGATCTGGCGCGACATCGAAGCGTGCGCGGCGCTCAGGCGCCCGGCCATCTCGTTCACGCCTTCGGCGAGCACACGCAGGGTGCCGCCGCCGACCACCGGCACGCGGCGGTCGAGCTCGCCGCGACCGATGCGCAACACGGTGTCGGCGATGTTGCGGATGGGGCCGCTGACGCTGTGGCTCATCCGGCGCGCGAGCGCGAGGCTGCCGATGGCGACCATCAGCATCCAGCCGGCAGCGATCCATAGCAGCTCGGCGCGGCGCTGATCGAGACGTGCGAGCGACATTTCCATGACCAGGGTGGCGAGCGCTTGCTCCTCGGGCCAGGCGTCGGGCGAGCTTGCGTCGAGCGGCAGCGGGTGCGGACGGATCGGCTCGACGATGCGCAGCCGTGCCCGCGTCGATTGCGTGCCTTGCACGGCCGCCTGTATAGGCGCGGACTCGTCGAAGCTGCCTGCCTGGGCGAACAGGCTGCCGTCCGGTGCGACGAGTGCGATCGCGGCCACGTCTTCCTCGAGGAGCAGGCTGTCGAGCAGCTGTTGAAGCGCGATCCGGTCCCCGATGAACAAGGGGTATTCGCTCGCCACCGCGGTCTGGCGGACGTAGGCCTGCGCGCGCGCGCGCAACGCGTTGTCGAGTTCGCCGAGGCGGAGCGTGGTGTGGGTCGCAGTCATCAGCGCGGCCAGCGCCAGCATCGGAATGAAGGCGACCAGGGTGACCCGGGCGCGGATGCCCCATCGGTGGATCAAGGCCTTCTCCTCGGCGCGGCGCGATCGGGCTCGGCAGGGAACGGGCGGGCAGACATGGCGACGACTCCCGGGAGGGTGGGACGGACCGTTGGCAGGAGATTCCCCGGCGCTGGCCGGCGGCACGGCGTCAGCCGTCGGAAGGATTTTCCATCGTTTGTCGGTGCCGGCATAGCCGGCCCGCGGGCGGGCGATGTTCCGCCGGCATGCCTCGTGCTATGTTCGGCGGGAAAAAGGGGGAGAGCATGACGAAGATCCTGATCGTCGAAGATCATGCGCTGGTGCGCGAGGCGATGGCGCAGCGCCTCGCGTGCCTGGAGCCGGAGTTGGTCTGTCTGGAGTCGGCGGGGGCGGACGAGGCCCTGGCGCTGCTCGAGTTGCACGGCGACGTCGATCTGGCGATCGTCGACCTGATGCTGCCTGGTGCCAACGGCTTCGCGCTGCTCGGCGTGCTCGCCAAACGGCACCCCGACCTGCCGGCGATCGTGGTGTCGGCGATGGACGACGACGCGTCCGTGCGCCGTGCGCTCGCCGCAGGGGCCTCGGGTTTCGTCTCCAAGGCGAGTTCGGGCGAGGTGCTGGCGCTCGCGGTGCGCGAGGTCCTGGAGGGGGGCATGCCGACCCCGCGTGCGAGCCCTCCCGGCCGAGGCGGCCGCTCGCGTTCGGCGGCCGAGCGCTATGGGCTCACCAGCGCCCAGAACCGTGTGGCGGAGTTGCTCGCCACCGGTGGCAGCAACCGCGAGATCGCAGCCAAGCTCGGCCTCACCGAGGGTACGGTGAAGGTGCACATGACGGCGATCTACCGCGCGCTCGGCGTGAGCAGCCGCAGTCAGGCGCTGGTCCTGCTCTCGCGGCGCAACAGGGGGGTCTGAGCCCGCCCGGGTTCAGTGTGGCCGCCGCACGCCGCCAAGCCGCAGCGGCATCTCCGCGGCGGACAGGCGCTCTTCCTGTCCCTCGCCGATGTGCTCCTCGTCCTGGTCGATGAAATCGATCTCGAGAACCTCGAGCAGTTGGCGGGCGACGGCGCGGCAGGCGTTGGCGAGCGGGGTGGGCAGCTGTTCGGGGAGCTGCTTCTGCAGCAGCAGCTTGGTCGACGAGAGCGCATTGACCGGGCGCAGGATGCGGTGACGGTGGGCGCCCAGCAGGCGCGCCACGCTGCGGTCCGCGGCGTCGCGCTGCCAGGGGTTGGTCGGCCACTGCGTGGGAATTGCGTAGGCGCGCGGGAACATCTTGAGGTCGCGCAGCACGGTTCGGATGTCTTCGTGTGACTCGCGGAAGGGCAGCAGCACGAGGTCGGAGAGCGCATAGAGCTTGCGGTCCATCTCGGTGCGGTTGCCGCCGCCGTCGATCACGCCGATCCAGTTCTCCAGCGTGCGCAGCTTGTCGACCACCTTGGTCAGCGAGTCGCGGGTGCGCGCGTCGGCCAGCACATAGCGCCGACCGGCGGGAATCAGCGGCTCGCGCGAGGTGTCGGTGAGCACGCAGGCGGCACGCTGGCCGAGGAGGCCGAGGCCCTGGCACAGCATGTGCGAGAGGGTCGTCTTGCCGGTACCGCCCTTGTTGCCGATCACGCAGATGATCTCAGCCATGACGCTTCAGTCCTTTGCACGCAGTCCTTGCATGGCACGGATTATCGGCGCCGTGTGCAAGCGCGTGAGCGCGGAAAAGCACCGCTTCGCGGGGTCAATTCAGCCGCTTCGGCCTCGTGAGCGCACGCCCATGCGGTAAAGCAGGAGGCGCGTGCCACGGCGGTCGCCGACTTCGATCACCGCGTCCGCTTCGTGGCCGGGCACTTCGAAGCCGTTGCTGACCAGCATGCTGCCCGGACGCATCTCGGTGCTTGCCTTCGCCCACACCGCGGGCATCGGCACCGGCGACAGGAAGGCGTACACCAGGTCGTAGCCGCTCCAGTCGGGAGAGAAGAGGTCGCCGCGCAGCCATTCGACGTTGGCGTGGCCGCGCAGCAGCAGGCGCCCGATCGCCCAGGTCGCGGGCGCGAGCTCGATGCCGGTGAAGCGGCAGTCGGGGCGTGCTTGCGCGAGCGGGCGCAGCAGCGCGCCGGTGCCTGCGCCGATGTCCAGCATTCGCGCCGGGCCTTCTGGCAGGAGCTCCGCCACCGCCGCTGCAGTCGCGCGGTTGCTGAGGTAGAGCGGAACCTGCGTGCGGAAGCTCGTCCAATACACCAGAACGAGCACGACGAAGCCGCCGAGATACCAGCCCGGGTGGAGGGCTGCGCCATGTGCGATCACGACCAGCGGGAGAAAGCCGAGGTGGATCGGCAGCCACCAGCGCGCGCTGCGCAAGCCGGCCGCCACCCCGGCTGCGACGAGCGCCTGCGCGCCCACCAGCGGCCACAGTCCCGCGAGGGTGCCGCTGCGTGCGAGCGCGACCGCCGCCGCAAGTCCGGCAAGCTGGGCGACGAGGGCCTTGAGGGCAGGGGGCATGAGCGCTCCCGGGAAAGAAGTCCGAAGCGCTCGATCATAACGCCCCAAGTGCTCGATCCGTTCGGTCGAGGCCAAGCCGAGGGGGTGGCGTAAGGAGGCGGCCGAAGGGGAGTCAGCGGCCGGCAGGATCGCGCGTGGCAATTTTTTTACGAAAAGCTTTGACTTCTCGTGGGAAGGCCTCTATAGTGCGGGGCTTCCCGGACGGAGGGATACCCAAGCGGTCAACGGGATCAGACTGTAAATCTGACGGCTCAGCCTTCGAAGGTTCGAATCCTTCTCCCTCCACCAAGTTTCAGTCGTGCCGCGCTTGTCGCGGTCGATGTGGCAAATGCAGTGACTGGCTGCGAGTTGTGGTGAGCGCGGAAATCCGCGCAGGTTGGCGAACACAGTTGCAGGCGTGTGCGGGTGTAGCTCAATGGTAGAGCAGAAGCCTTCCAAGCTTATGACGAGGGTTCGATTCCCTTCACCCGCTCCAGCATCGCTGCGCTTTGCTCGAGGTTTCGGGGCCCATGTAGCTCAGTGGTAGAGCACTCCCTTGGTAAGGGAGAGGCCACGTGTTCAATCCACGTCATGGGCACCATCCATTTTCTGCCTGGCCTGGGCGGCGGCCAACGAGTGTGGTCGCCGCGCCGGTTTTTCTGGTTCTGATTTTAAGGATAGCGATATGGCTAAGGGTAAGTTCGAGCGCACCAAGCCTCACGTCAACGTCGGCACCATCGGCCACGTCGACCATGGCAAGACCACGCTGACCGCTGCGATCACCACCATCCTGTCGAAGAAGTTCGGCGGCGAGGCGAAGGCCTACGACCAGATCGACGCGGCGCCCGAAGAGAAGGCGCGCGGCATCACCATCAACACCGCGCACGTCGAGTACGAGACCGCCACGCGCCACTACGCGCACGTGGACTGCCCGGGTCACGCCGACTACGTGAAGAACATGATCACCGGTGCCGCCCAGATGGACGGCGCGATCCTGGTGTGCTCGGCCGCGGACGGCCCGATGCCGCAGACCCGCGAGCACATCCTGCTGGCGCGTCAGGTCGGTGTGCCGTACATCATCGTGTTCCTGAACAAGTGCGACATGGTCGACGACGAGGAACTGCTCGAGCTCGTCGAGATGGAAGTGCGCGAGCTGCTGTCGAAGTACGACTTCCCGGGCGACGACATCCCCATCGTCAAGGGTTCGGCGCTGAAGGCGCTCGAGGGCGACCAGTCCGACATCGGCGAGCCGGCGATCTTCCGCCTGGCCGACGCGCTCGACAGCTACATCCCGACTCCCGAGCGTGCGATCGACAAGCCCTTCCTGCTGCCGATCGAGGACGTGTTCTCGATCTCGGGTCGCGGCACCGTGGTGACCGGTCGTGTCGAGCGCGGCATCGTCAAGGTCGGCGAGGAAATCGAGATCGTCGGCATCAAGCCGACCGTCAAGACCACCTGCACCGGCGTCGAGATGTTCCGCAAGCTGCTCGACCAGGGCCAGGCTGGCGACAACGTGGGCGTGCTGCTGCGCGGCACCAAGCGTGAAGACGTCGAGCGCGGCCAGGTGCTGTGCAAGCCGGGTTCGATCACCCCGCACACCCACTTCACCGGCGAGATCTACGTGCTGTCGAAGGAAGAGGGTGGTCGTCACACCCCGTTCTTCAACAACTACCGTCCGCAGTTCTACTTCCGCACTACCGACGTGACCGGTTCGATCTCGCTGCCCGAAGGCACCGAGATGGTCATGCCGGGCGACAACGTGTCGATCACCGTCAAGCTGATCGCCCCGATCGCCATGGAAGAAGGTCTGCGCTTCGCGATCCGTGAAGGCGGCCGCACCGTCGGCGCCGGCGTCGTCGCCAAGATCATCGAGTAAGTACTCGATCATTGCCAGTCAGGCGCGCCCGTTCGGGCGCGCCTAGCAGTGTCCGCTGCAGGGGTATAGCTCAACTGGCAGAGCGTCGGTCTCCAAAACCGAAGGTTGGGGGTTCGATTCCCTCTGCCCCTGCCAATATTTTCCGGGTGTTCATCCGCAATGGCCGATAAGTTGAAATTTGCGCTGGCGCTGGCACTGTTGGCAGCCGGCGTAGTCGGCTTCTATGTGCTCGCCGAGCAGCCGCTCGTGTTGCGCGTGCTTTCCGTGCTCGCAGGCGTGGGCGCGGGTGTCGCGGTCGCCGCCCTGTCCGAGCCGGGTCGCCGCTTCATCGGCTTCGCCCGCGAATCGGTCACCGAGACCAAGAAGGTCGTTTGGCCGAGCCGGAAGGAAACCACGCAGACCACGGGTCTGGTGTTCGTCTTCGCGGTGGTCATGGCGCTCTTCCTCTGGCTGACGGACAAGAGCCTGGAATGGGTCCTGTACGACCTCGTTCTGGGTTGGAAGTGATATGAGCAAGCGTTGGTATGTGGTTCACGCCTATTCGGGCTTCGAGAAGTCCGTTCAGCGCGCGCTGATCGATCGCGTCAACCGTTCCGGGATGCAGGACAGCTTCGGCCAGATCCTGGTTCCGGTCGAAGAGGTGATCGAGATGCGTGGCGGTCAGAAGACCGTCACCGAGCGCAAGTTCTTCCCGGGCTACGTGCTCGTCGAGATGGAAATGAACGACGAGTCCTGGCACCTGGTGAAGTCCACGCCCAAGGTGACCGGCTTTGTCGGCGGTACTGCGAACAAGCCCGCTCCGATCTCCGACAAGGAGGTCGAGAAGATCATGCAGCAGATGCAGGAGGGTGTGGAGAAGCCGCGCCCGAAGGTGCTGTTCGAGATTGGCGAGGTCGTTCGCGTCAAGGAAGGGCCTTTCACGGACTTCCATGGCAGCGTCGAGGATGCAAATTACGAGAAGAACAAGCTGCGCGTGTCGGTGACCATCTTCGGTCGCGCCACGCCGGTCGAGCTCGATTTCGCCCAGGTCGAGAAAACCTGAGCAACACGGCAGGCCGCAGGCCTGCCGCAGCCCGTTCACGCGGGCAATGCGAGGAGCGCCGGGAATCCGGTGCGCTAACACTCATCACAGGAGCATGCCTAGATGGCAAAGAAGATCACTGGCTACATCAAGCTGCAGGTTCCGGCCGGAAAGGCCAACCCCAGCCCCCCGATCGGTCCGGCGCTCGGTCAGCGCGGCCTGAACATCATGGAATTCTGCAAGGCGTTCAACGCCAAGACGCAGGGCCTGGAGCCCGGTCTGCCGATTCCGGTGGTGATCACTGCCTTCGCCGACAAGTCCTTCACGTTCATCATGAAGACGCCGCCGGCCACGATCCTGATCAAGAAGGCTGCCGGCATCCAGAAGGGTTCCGCGAAGCCGCACACCGACAAGGTGGGCAAGATCACTCGTGCCCAGGTCGAGGACATCGCCAAGGCCAAGCAGCCGGACCTCACCGCTGCCGACCTCGAAGCCGCCGTGCGCACCATCGCCGGTTCCGCCCGCAGCATGGGCATCACCGTGGAGGGCCTGTAATCATGGCGAAGCTGTCCAAGCGAGTTCAGGCGCTGCGCGCCAAGGTTGACCGCAATCAGGCCTATCCGGTCGCCGACGCCCTGCGTCTGGTGAAGGAGTGCGCCACGGCCAAGTTCGACGAGTCGATCGATATCGCCGTGAACCTCGGCGTCGATGCACGCAAGTCCGACCAGGTCGTCCGTGGTTCGGTCGTGCTGCCCGCCGGTACCGGCAAGTCGGTTCGTGTCGCCGTGTTCGCCCAGGGCGACAAGGCCGAGGCCGCCCGCGCCGCCGGCGCCGAAGTCGTTGGCTTCGACGACCTCGCCGAGCAGGTCAAGGCCGGCAACCTCAACTTCGACGTCTGCATCGCGACCCCCGACGCCATGCGCGTGGTCGGCCAGCTCGGCCAGATCCTCGGTCCGCGCGGCCTGATGCCGAACCCCAAGGTCGGCACGGTCACCATGGACGTTGCCACCGCGGTCAAGAACGCCAAGGCGGGTCAGGTCCAGTACCGCACCGACAAGGCGGGCCTGGTGCACGCCACCATCGGCCGCGCCTCGTTCGAGGTCGATGCCCTGCAGCAGAACCTGTCCGCCTTCATCGATGCCCTGGTCAAGGCCAAGCCGGCCGCCGCCAAGGGGATCTACCTGCGCCGCATCGCCGTCTCCAGCACCATGGGTGCCGGCGTGCGCGTGGAGCCGGGCAGCCTCAACCCTGCCTGATTGCCAGGACGCCCGCGAAAGGCGGGCGCTCCGACGAACTTTGAGCCGTAGCCGCCCGTCCGGGGCTGCGGATCGTCAAAGACCGCAGGTGTGGCCCCGGCCAGGGGCTGCTTAAGCATGTGAATGGCCTGCGCAGACGGTGTGCTCAGAACAGGATTTGGCCGGCAAGCCGGCTGCGCTCCTGATCCAGGTCGCCGTGGGTGCGAGCCGCGCGAGCGGTTCGCGTGTTGACTTGAAAGGAGGAAAGACCTGTGGGTCTCAATCTCGATGACAAGAAAGCCGTAGTGGCTGAGGTGTCGGCACAAGTGGCCAACGCCCAGACGATCGCGGTGGCCGAGTATCGCGGCATTGCGGTGGGCGACCTCACCGCGCTGCGTGCCAAGGCCCGCGAGTCTGGCGTGTATCTGCGCGTGCTGAAGAACACCCTGGTCCGTCGCGCCATCGCCGGTACCCCGTTCGAGGGCCTGGCGGCCGATCTGACCGGTCCGCTGATCTATGGCATTTCGACCGATCCGGTCGCTGCCGCCAAGGTGCTGAACGACTTCGCCAAGGGCAACGACAAGATCGTGCTGCGTGCCGGTTCCTACGCGGGCAACACGCTCGACAAGGCCGGTGTGCAGGCGCTCGCCTCGATCCCGAGCCGTGAAGAGCTGCTCGCCAAGCTGCTGGGCGTCATGCAGGCGCCGGTCTCCGGCTTCGCCGGTGCCCTCGCCGCCCTCGCCAAGAAGCGCGAGGAAGAAGGCGCTGCCGCCTGATCGCAGCCTTCCGCTACGAAAATTTTCGCAAGATTATCGATTCTGGAGTGATTTGAAATGGCAATCAGCAAAGAAGACATCCTGGAAGCCGTCGCCGGCATGACCGTGATGGAACTGAACGACCTGGTCAAGGCGTTCGAAGAGAAGTTCGGCGTGTCCGCCGCCTCGCTGGCCGTGGCTGCCCCGGGCGCCGGCGCCGCTGCCGCCCCGGTTGAAGAGAAGACCGAGTTCGACGTCGTGCTGCTGGAAGCCGGCGCCAAGAAGGTCGAAGTCATCAAGGTCGTCCGTGCCGCCACCGGCCTGGGCCTGAAGGAAGCCAAGGATGTGGTCGACGGCGCGCCGAAGACCGTGAAGGAAGGCGCTCCGAAGGCCGACGCCGAGGCGCTGAAGAAGCAACTGGAAGAAGCTGGCGCGAAGGTCGAAATCAAGTAATATTCGACTTCCCAGCGGGGCTGGCACTCTTCGGAGTGCCGGCCCTTTCGTGCTTTGTAATCGAGAACGCGGCCGGTTCCGCGCTCCTCGATGGCAGGCCAGAGCGTTTGCCGACCTTCCGGCCGGGTTTGCAGTCAGTCTGCAGGCTGCCGGAAACGCCCGAACGTTGTGTCCTGTCTTTCCGATGTTAGCCCTCTAGCCGGAGCATCCATGGCGTATTCCTACACCGAAAAGAAACGTATCCGCAAGAGCTTCGCCAAGCGCGCGGCCGTGCTCGATGCGCCTTTCCTGCTCGCCACCCAGATCGAGTCCTTCGCCGAATTCCTGCAGGCCGACACCCCGCCGGAAGCCCGGCGCAACCAGGGACTGCAGGCCGCGTTCACTTCGATCTTCCCGATTTCGAGCCATAGCGGCAACGCCCGGCTCGAGTACGTCCAGTACATGCTGGGCGAGCCCGCCTTCGACGTGAAGGAATGCCAGCAGCGCGGCCTGACCTTCGCGTCCCCGCTGCGCGCCCGCGTGCGCCTGGTCATCATGGACCGCGAGGCACCGAAAGAGACCATCAAGGAAGTCAAGGAGCAGGAGGTCTACATGGGCGAGATTCCGCTCATGACCACGACCGGCTCCTTCGTGATCAACGGTACCGAGCGCGTCATCGTCTCGCAGCTGCACCGTTCGCCGGGCGTGTTCTTCGAGCACGATCGGGGCAAGACCCACTCCTCGGGCAAGCTGCTGTTCTCGGCACGGATCATTCCGTATCGCGGCTCCTGGCTGGACTTCGAGTTCGACCCCAAGGACTACCTGTACTTCCGCGTCGACCGTCGGCGCAAGATGCCGGTCACCATCCTGCTGCGCGCGATCGGCATGACGCCGGAGGAGATCCTCGCGACCTTCCACGACACCGACACCTTCCACCTCCAGGGCGAGGGTGCGCAGTTCGAGCTCGTGCCCGAGCGCCTGCGCGGCGAGGTTGCTCGCTTCGACATCACCACCGCCGACGGCAAGATCATCGTGGCGCGCGAGAAGCGCATCACCTCCAAGCACATCCGCGAGATCGATCAGGCGGGCGTGAAGACCATGGCGGTACCGGACGACTTCCTGCTCGGTCGCGTGGTCGCGACCAACGTGGTCGATCCGTCGACCGGCGAGCTGCTGGCGCGCGCCAACGACGAGATCACCGAGGACCTGCTCGACAAGCTGCGACTGGCCGGCGTCACCGGCCTGAGCACGCTGTACATCAACGACCTCGACCGCGGCGGCTACATCTCGCAGACGCTGCGCATCGACGAGACCGCCGACCAGTGGGCGGCCAAGGTCGCGATCTACCGCATGATGCGTCCGGGCGAACCGCCCACCGAGGACGCCGTGGAAGGCCTCTTCAATGGCCTGTTCTACGCCGAGGAGCGCTACGACCTGTCGTCCGTGGGTCGCATGAAGTTCAACCGCCGTGCCTATCCAGAGAAGATCGACGACAAGGCGCCGGGCTGGCTGAAGCGCTTCTACGAGCGCGTCGGCGCCCAGGGCGAGGACGGCCCGGGCGTGCTGGTGAACGACGACATCCTCGCGGTGGTCGGCGTGCTGGTCGAGCTGCGCAACGGCCGCGGCGAGATCGACGACATCGACCACCTCGGCAACCGCCGCGTGCGCTCGGTTGGCGAACTCGCCGAGAATCAGTTCCGTGCCGGTCTCGTGCGCGTCGAGCGCGCGGTCAAGGAGCGTCTGTCGCAGGCCGAATCCGACAACCTGATGCCGCACGACCTGATCAACGCCAAGCCGATCTCGGCAGCGATCAAGGAGTTCTTCGGCTCCAGCCAGCTGTCGCAGTTCATGGACCAGACCAACCCGCTGTCCGAGATCACGCACAAGCGTCGCGTCTCGGCGCTGGGCCCGGGCGGTCTGACGCGCGAGCGCGCCGGCTTTGAGGTGCGCGACGTGCACCCGACGCACTACGGTCGCGTGTGCCCGATCGAGACCCCGGAAGGTCCGAACATCGGCCTGATCAACTCGCTCGCCGTGTATGCGCGCACGAACCGCCACGGCTTCCTCGAGACGCCTTACCGCAAGGTCAACGACGGCAAGGTCACCGACCAGATCGACTTCCTGTCGGCGATCGAGGAAGGCCAGTACGTGATCGCGCAGGCGAACGCCGAGATCGACGAGGCGGGCATGCTCGCCGGCGACCTGGTTTCGTGCCGGCACAAGGGCGAGTTCCTGCTCGCCACCGCGGACATGGTGCAGTACATGGACGTGGCGCCGGGTCAGATCGTCTCGGTCGCGGCCTCGCTGATCCCCTTCCTCGAGCACGACGACGCCAACCGCGCGCTCATGGGCGCGAACATGCAGCGCCAGGCCGTGCCCTGCCTGCGTCCGGAGAAGCCGCTGGTCGGTACCGGCATCGAGCGCCGCGTGGCGGTCGACTCGGGCACCGCCGTGCAGGCCACGCGCGGCGGCATCGTGGACTACGTGGATGCGAACCGGGTGGTGATCCGGGTGAACGACGACGAGACCCTGCCGGGTGAAGTCGGCGTCGACATCTACAACATGATCAAGTACACCCGCTCCAACCAGAACACCAACATCAACCAGCGGCCGGTGGTGAAGGTGGGCGATCTCATCGCCAGGGGCGACGTGCTGGCCGACGGTGCCTCCACCGACCTGGGCGAGCTCGCGCTCGGGCAGAACATGCTGGTGGGCTTCATGCCCTGGAACGGCTACAACTTCGAGGACTCGATCCTCATCTCGGAGCGCGTGGTCGCCGACGACCGCTTCACCTCGATCCACGTCGAGGAACTCACCGTCGTCGCGCGCGACACCAAGCTCGGGCCCGAGGAAATCACTCGCGACATCGCCTCGCTCGGTGAGGCGCAGCTGTCGCGCCTGGACGAGTCCGGCATCGTCTACATCGGTGCCGAGGTCGAGGCCGGCGACGTGCTGGTCGGCAAGGTCACGCCCAAGGGCGAGACCCAGCTCACCCCCGAGGAGAAGCTGCTGCGCGCGATCTTCGGCGAGAAGGCCTCCGACGTGAAGGACACCTCGCTGCGCGTGCCCTCGGGCATGGTCGGCACCGTCATCGACGTGCAGGTGTTCACCCGCGAGGGCATCGAGCGCGACAAGCGCGCGCAGTCGATCATCGACGACCAGCTGCGCAGCTTCAAGACCGATCTCGCCGACCAGATGCGCATCGTGGAGCGCGACGCCTTCGCGCGTATCCGCCGCATGATCGTGGGACAGGTGGCCAACGGCGGTCCAAAGAAGCTCGCCAAGGGCACCGCGCTCAACGACGCCTACCTCGACAGTCTCGAGCATTACCACTGGTTCGACATCCGCCTTGCCGACGAGACCCTGGCAGTGCAGCTGGAGGCTGTGCGCGAAGGTCTCGAGAACACCCGCAAGGACTTCGAGCAGGCCTTCGAGATCAAGAAGAAGAAGCTCACCCAGGGTGACGAGCTGCCTCCGGGCGTGCAGAAGATGGTCAAGGTCTATCTGGCCGTGAAGCGTCGCCTGCAGCCTGGCGACAAGATGGCCGGCCGTCACGGCAACAAGGGCGTGGTTTCCAAGATCGTCCCGGTCGAGGACATGCCCTACATGGACGACGGCACCCCGCTCGACATCGTGCTCAACCCGCTCGGCGTGCCGTCGCGGATGAATATCGGCCAGATCCTCGAGACTCACCTCGGCTGGGCGGCGAAGGGCCTCGGCCAGCAGATCGACAAGATGCTGCGGGCGCAAGCCTCGGCACAGGAACTGCGCGGCTTCCTCGATCAGATCTACAACGGCAGCGGTCACCCCGAGGACATCGCCAACCTGAAGGACGAGGAGGTGCGCGAACTCGCCGGCAACCTCAAGAAGGGCGTGCCCTTCGCAACGCCGGTCTTCGACGGCGCCAAGGAAGAGGAAATCCAGAAGATGCTGGAGCTGGCGGGGCTTCCCACCGGCGGCCAGGTCACCCTCTACGACGGCCGCACTGGCGAAGCCTTCGAGCGCAAGGTCACCGTCGGCTACAAGCACGTGCTGAAGCTGCACCACCTGGTCGACGACAAGATGCATGCGCGCTCGACCGGCCCGTACTCGCTCGTCACCCAGCAGCCGCTGGGCGGCAAGGCGCAGTTCGGTGGCCAGCGTTTCGGCGAGATGGAAGTGTGGGCGCTGGAAGCCTACGGCGCAGCCTACACGCTGCAGGAGATGCTGACGGTCAAGTCCGACGACGTGACCGGCCGGACCAAGGTGTACGAAAACATCGTCAAGGGCGAGCACAAGATCGACTCCGGCATGCCCGAGTCCTTCAACGTGTTGGTGAAGGAAATCCGTTCGCTGGCGATCGACATCGACCTCGACCGCGAGTGAGCGTCGCGATTTCCTGCCCGTCCCCTGCCTGCGATTGAATCCCGGGGCCGCCGCGAACGATGTGGCGGCCCGGATGGAGTGAACCATGAAAAGCCTGCTTGCTGACCTGTTCAAGCAAACCCTGCCGAACGAGGAAGAGTTCGACGCGATCACGATCGGCCTCGCCTCGCCGGACAAGATCCGCTCGTGGTCCTATGGCGAAGTCAAGAAGCCAGAGACGATCAACTACCGCACGTTCAAGCCCGAGCGCGACGGCCTGTTCTGCGCCAAGATCTTTGGCCCGGTGAAGGATTACGAGTGCCTGTGCGGCAAGTACAAGCGCCTCAAGCATCGTGGCGTGATCTGCGAGAAGTGCGGCGTCGAGGTGACCCTGTCGAAGGTGCGCCGCGAGCGCATGGGCCACATCGAGCTCGCCTCGCCCGTCGCCCACATCTGGTTCCTGAAGAGCCTGCCGAGCCGTCTCGGCATGGTGCTCGACATGACCCTGCGCGACATCGAGCGCGTGCTCTACTTCGAGGCCTTCGTGGTCGTCGAGCCTGGCATGACGCCGCTCAACCGCGGCCAGCTGCTGACCGAGGACGACTACCTCGCCAAGGTCGAGGAATATGGCGACGAATTCGACGCGGTGATGGGTGCCGAGGGCATCGGCGCGCTGCTGCGCTCGCTCGACATCGACCTCGAGGCGGAGAAGCTGCGTGGCGACCTGGAGACCACCAACTCCGAGGCCAAGATCAAGAAGTTCTCCAAGCGCCTGAAGGTGCTCGAGGCCTTCCAGCAATCGGGCATCAAGCCCGAGTGGATGGTGCTGCAGGTGCTGCCGGTGCTGCCGCCTGACCTGCGTCCGCTGGTGCCGCTGGACGGCGGCCGCTTCGCCACGTCCGACCTCAACGACCTCTACCGCCGCGTCATCAACCGCAACAACCGCCTCAAGCGCCTGCTCGAGCTCAAGGCGCCCGACATCATCGTGCGCAACGAGAAGCGCATGCTGCAGGAAGCCGTCGACTCGCTGCTCGACAACGGCCGCCGCGGCAAGGCGATGACCGGCGCCAACAAGCGTCCGCTCAAGTCGCTGGCCGACATGATCAAGGGCAAGGGCGGCCGCTTCCGCCAGAACCTGCTCGGCAAGCGCGTGGACTACTCCGGCCGTTCCGTCATCACCGTGGGCCCGCAGCTCAAGCTTCACCAGTGCGGCCTGCCCAAGCTGATGGCGCTCGAGCTGTTCAAGCCCTTCATCTTCAACAAGCTCGAGCTGATGGGGCTGGCCACGACCATCAAGCAGGCCAAGAAGATGGTGGAGTCGCAGGAGCCGGTGGTGTGGGACATCCTCGAGGAGGTGATCCGCGAGCATCCGGTGCTGCTGAACCGCGCGCCGACCCTGCACCGCCTCGGCATCCAGGCCTTCGAGCCGGTGCTGATCGAGGGCAAGGCGATCCAGCTCCACCCGCTGGTCTGCGTGGCCTTCAACGCCGACTTCGACGGCGACCAGATGGCCGTCCACGTGCCGCTGTCGCTCGAGGCGCAAATGGAAGCCCGCACCCTGATGCTGGCGTCCAACAACGTGCTCTCGCCCGCCAACGGCGAGCCGATCATCGTGCCCTCGCAGGACATCGTGCTCGGCCTGTACTACGCTACCCGCGAAGGCGTGAACGTGCCTGGCGAAGGCATGATCTTCACCGACGTGTCCGAGGTGAAGCGTGCCTACGAGTCCGGCCAGATCGCCCTCCACGCGCGCGTCACCGTGCGCCTGAAGGAAGCCGACCTGGGGCCCAACGGCGAGCGCATCGAGAAGATCGTGCGCCACGACACCACCGCCGGCCGCGCCATCCTGTCCGAGATCCTGCCTGCCGGCCTGCCCTTCAGCGTGATTGACAAGCCGCTGAAGAAGAAGGAGATCTCCAGGCTCATCAACGCCTCGTATCGGCGCTGCGGTCTGCGTGCAACGGTGATCTTCGCCGACAAGCTGATGCAGTTCGGCTATGGCCTGGCGACGCGCGCCGGCCTGTCGATCGCGGTCAAGGACATGCTCGTCCCGAACGCCAAGCACGAGCTGATCCGTGCCGCCGAGGCCGAGGTCAAGGAGATCGCGCAGCAATACACCTCGGGTCTGGTGACCGATGGCGAGCGCTACAACAAGGTCGTGGACATCTGGGGCCGCTGCGGCGACCAGGTCGCCAAGGCGATGATGGAGCAGCTCGGCAAGGAGAAGGCCCAGGACCGCTTCAAGGGCCTTCCGCGCGCGCAGTTCTGGCAGCAGGTGTACGCGGGCGGCGAGAAGGCCGTCGCGCAGGACGTCGACCAGGAATCCTTCAACGCGATCTACATGATGGCCGACTCGGGCGCACGGGGTTCCGCCGCGCAGATCCGCCAGCTCGCCGGCATGCGCGGCCTGATGGCCAAGCCGGACGGCTCCATCATCGAGACGCCGATCACGACCAACTTCCGCGAAGGCCTCAACGTTCTGCAGTACTTCATCTCGACGCACGGCGCCCGTAAGGGTCTGGCCGACACCGCGCTGAAGACCGCGAACTCGGGCTACCTCACCCGCCGCCTGGTGGACGTGACGCAGGACCTCGTCGTCATCGAGGACGACTGCGGCACCCGCGAAGGCTTCAACATGAAGGCCCTGATCGAGGGCGGCGAGGTGGTCGAGCCGCTGCGCGAGCGCATCCTCGGTCGCGTCTGCGTCGAGGACATCGTCAACCCGGACAACCAGGAGACCATGATCGAGGCGGGCAGCCTGCTCGACGAGGACGCGGTCGACCTGATCGAGAGCCTGGGTGTGGACGAGGTCAAGGTGCGCACGCCGCTGACCTGCGAGACGCGCTACGGCCTGTGCGCGCAGTGCTACGGCCGCGACCTCGGCCGTGGCTCGCGCGTGAACGTGGGCGAGGCGGTCGGCGTGATCGCCGCGCAGTCGATCGGCGAGCCGGGCACGCAGCTGACCATGCGGACCTTCCACGTCGGTGGTGCGGCGTCGCGAGCGGCGGCGGCGAGCGGGGTCGAGGCCAAGTCGGCCGGTTCGATCCGCTTCGCGGGCAACATGCGCTACGTCGCCAACGCCAAGGGAGAGAAGATCGTCATTGCGCGCTCTGCCGAGCTGGTCGTGGCCGACGACATGGGCCGCGAGCGCGAGCGCCACAAGCTGCCGTACGGCGCGACCCTGCTGGTCGATGACGGCGCCCCCGTCAAGGCCGGCGCGCAGCTCGCCACCTGGGATCCGCACACCCGCCCGATCGTGACCGAATACACCGGTACGGTGAAGTTCGAAAACGTGGAGGAGGGTGTCACCGTCGCCAAGCAGATCGACGAGGTCACGGGTCTGTCCACCCTGGTGGTGATCGACGCCAAGCGCCGTTCCACGACCGGCAGCACCAAGGGCTTGCGCCCCCAGGTCAAGCTGCTCGACGAAGCCGGCGAGGAAGTCAAGATCGCCGGTACCGAGCATTCGGTGGCGATCACTTTCCAGGTCGGTTCGCTGATCACCGTGAAGGACGGCCAGCAGATCAACGTCGGCGACATCCTCGCACGCATCCCGCAGGAATCGGCGAAGACGCGCGACATCACCGGTGGTCTGCCGCGCGTCGCCGAGCTCTTCGAGGCGCGCGCGCCCAAGGATGCCGGGATGCTCGCCGAGTACACCGGCACGGTATCCTTCGGCAAGGAAACCAAGGGCAAGCAGCGTCTGGTGATCACCGAGCCCGATGGCACCTCGCACGAGTTCCTGATCCCGAAGGACAAGCACCTGATGGTGCACGACGGGCAGGTCGTGAACAAGGGCGAGCTGATCGTGGACGGACCGTCCGATCCGCACGACATCCTGCGCCTGCAGGGGATCAGCGAGCTCGCGCGCTACATCATCGACGAGGTGCAGGACGTGTATCGCCTGCAGGGCGTGAAGATCAACGACAAGCACATCGAGGTGATCGTCCGCCAGATGCTGCGCCGCGTGGTCATCACCGATCCGGGCGACACCCGGTTCATCCGCGAGGAGCAGGTCGAGCGCTCCGAGGTGCTGGACGAGAACGACCGTGTCGAGGCCGAGGGCAAGCTTCCTGCGCAGTACGAGAACGTGCTGCTGGGTATCACCAAGGCGTCGCTGTCGACCGACTCCTTCATCTCCGCGGCCTCCTTCCAGGAGACCACCCGGGTGCTGACCGAGGCGGCGATCATGGGCAAGCGCGACGAGCTGCGCGGCCTGAAGGAGAACGTCATCGTCGGTCGCCTCATCCCGGCAGGCACCGGCCTGGCTTACCACCGCAGCCGCAAGGCGCAGGAAGAAGGCCGCGATCTCGGTGCCGAGCACGCCTGGGCGCCCGCGGAAGAGGTTGTGGAAACACAGCAGGACATCGAGGCGAGTTGACTTTTCGGACAGTCTCGGACTAAACTCCGGCCTCTTTTTTGTGGGCTGACCAATCGTAGTCAGTCTCAGCCGGAATAATCCGCCCGCGGCGGCCCATGGTGGGCTGCCGCGGTCTTATGGGAAATTCTTAAGCTATGCCAACAATCAATCAGCTTGTTCGCAAGCCGCGCCAACTGGAAGTTGCCAAGAGCAAGGTTCCGGCCCTCGAGGCTTGCCCGCAGAAGCGCGGCGTCTGCACCCGCGTCTACACCACGACCCCGAAGAAGCCGAACTCGGCGCTGCGTAAGGTCGCCAAGGTGCGCCTGACCAACGGTTTCGAGGTCATCTCGTACATCGGTGGCGAGGGTCACAACCTGCAGGAGCACTCGGTCGTGCTGATCCGCGGCGGTCGTGTGAAGGACCTTCCGGGTGTGCGTTACCACATCGTCCGTGGTTCGCTCGACCTCCAGGGCGTCAAGGATCGCAAGCAGTCGCGCTCGAAGTACGGTGCCAAGCGCCCGAAGAAAGCCTGATTGTTGGTCACAGAAATTTAGCTAGAGGTTGCCATGCCGCGTCGTCGTGAAGTACCCAAGCGCGAAGTCCTGCCCGATCCCAAGTTCGGCAATCAGGACGTTTCCAAGTTCATCAACGTGATCATGCAGTCGGGCAAGAAGTCCGTCGCCGAGCGCATCGTCTATGGCGCTTTCGATCACATCTCGTCCAAGTCGGGCAAGGATCCGCTCGAGGTCTTCTCGTCCGCAGTCGCGAACGTCAAGCCGGTGGTCGAGGTCAAGAGCCGCCGTGTCGGTGGTGCGAACTACCAGGTTCCGGTCGAGGTTCGCCCGTCCCGCCGCATGGCGCTGTCCATGCGCTGGCTGCGCGAGGCCGCTCGCAAGCGTGCCGAGAAGTCGATGGCCCAGCGTCTCGCCGGCGAGCTGCTCGAGGCCTCCGAAGGTCGCGGTTCCGCCATGAAGAAGCGTGAAGAAGTTCACCGCATGGCTGAAGCCAACAAGGCGTTCTCGCACTACCGCTTCTGATTTCCTTCGGTGGCGGTTTCTCGGGCCCTGCGAAGGGCTCGATTGTTTTCTAACGCAAGAATTCGTTCAGCGTGCCAAAAGCGCGCACAACAGAAGGCAGGTATAACGTGGCTCGCAAGACACCCATCGAGCGTTACCGCAACATCGGTATCTCCGCTCACATCGACGCAGGCAAGACGACTACGACCGAGCGTATCCTCTTCTATACCGGCGTGAGCCATAAGCTGGGTGAGGTGCACGACGGCGCGGCCACGACCGACTGGATGGTGCAGGAGCAGGAGCGTGGCATCACCATCACCTCGGCTGCGGTGACCTGCTTCTGGAAGGGCATGGACAACTCCTATCCGGAGCATCGCTTCAACATCATCGACACCCCGGGACACGTGGACTTCACCATCGAGGTGGAGCGCTCGATGCGTGTGCTCGACGGCGCGTGCATGGTGTATTGCGCGGTGGGTGGCGTGCAGCCGCAGTCCGAGACGGTGTGGCGCCAGGCGACCAAGTACAAGGTGCCGCGTCTCGCTTTCGTGAACAAGATGGACCGCTCGGGTGCGAACTTCTTCAAGGTCGTCGACCAGATGAAGACTCGTCTCAAGGCCAATCCGGTTCCGGTGGTGATCCCGATCGGCGCCGAAGACACCTTCAAGGGGGTCGTCGACCTGCTCAAGATGAAGGCGATCATCTGGGACGAGGCTTCCCAGGGCATGAAGTTCGAGTATCACGACATCCCGGCCGAGCTCGTCGGTACCGCCGAAGAGTGGCGTGCCAGCATGGTCGAGGCGGCCGCCGAGGCCAACGAAGACCTGATGAACAAGTACCTCGAGGAAGGCGAGCTTTCCGAGGAGGAGGTCATCGCCGGTCTGCGCGCGCGTACCCTGGCCTGCGAGATCCAGCCGATGCTGTGCGGCACCGCGTTCAAGAACAAGGGCGTGCAGCGCATGCTCGACGCGGTCATCCAGTATCTGCCGTCGCCGATCGACATCCCGCCGGTCGCCGGTGTGGATGACGACGAGAAGGAAGTCGTGCGCTACGCCAAGGACGACGAGAAGTTCTCGGCGCTCGCGTTCAAGCTGATGACCGACCCCTTCGTCGGCCAGCTGACCTTCATTCGCGTTTATTCCGGCGTGCTCGAGTCGGGCTCGACCGTGCTGAACTCCGTGAAGGGCAAGAAGGAGCGCATCGGTCGCATCCTGCAGATGCACGCCAACGACCGCGAAGAGATCAAGGAAGTGCTCGCGGGCGACATCGCCGCCGTGGTTGGTCTGAAGGACGTCACCACCGGCGAGACCCTGTGCGACACCAGCGCCCCGGTGATCCTGGAGCGCATGGTGTTCCCGGATCCGGTGATCCACGTCGCCGTCGAGCCCAAGACCAAGGGCGACCAGGAGAAGATGGGCCTCGCTCTCTCGCGCCTGGCGGCTGAAGACCCGTCGTTCCGTGTCCGCACGGACGAAGAGTCGGGTCAGACCATCATCTCGGGCATGGGCGAACTGCACCTCGAGATCATCGTCGACCGCATGAAGCGCGAGTTCAACGTCGAGGCCAACGTCGGCGCACCGCAGGTGGCCTACCGCGAGACCATCCGCAAGGCTGCGATGGACGTCGAGGGCAAGTTCGTCAAGCAGTCCGGCGGTCGCGGCCAGTACGGTCACGTCGTCATCAACCTCGAGCCGGCCGAGCAGGGCAAGGGCTACGAGTTCGTCGATGCGGTCAAGGGTGGGGTGGTTCCGCGCGAATACATCCCGGCGGTCGACAAGGGCATCCAGGAAACCATTCCGAACGGCGTGCTGGCCGGCTTCCCGGTGGTGGACGTGAAGGTGACGCTGCATTTCGGCTCCTACCACGACGTCGACTCGAACGAAAACGCGTTCAAGATGGCCGGCTCCATGGCCTTCAAGGAAGCCATGCGTCGCGCCAGCCCGGCGCTGCTCGAGCCGATGATGGCCGTGGTGGTCGAGACTCCGGAAGACTACATGGGCAACGTGATGGGCGATCTGTCCGGTCGTCGCGGCATCGTCCAGGGCATGGACGACATCCCCGGCGGCATGAAGGAGATCAAGGCCGAGGTGCCGCTGGCCGAGATGTTCGGTTACGCTACCCAGCTGCGCTCGCTGACCCAGGGTCGTGCGACCTACTCCATGGAGTTCAAGCACTACTCCGAGGCGCCGAAGAGCGTGGCCGAGGCCGTGATCAGCAGCCGCAAGTAACCCAGACCGCAACCTTATTCAGCAACCTCAACTCAAGGACCCGAGAACATGGCGAAGGGTAAGTTCGAACGTACCAAACCGCACGTCAACGTCGGCACCATCGGCCACGTCGACCATGGCAAGACCACGCTGACCGCTGCGATCACCACCATCCTGTCGAAGAAGTTCGGCGGCGAGGCGAAGGCCTACGACCAGATCGACGCGGCGCCCGAAGAGAAGGCGCGCGGCATCACCATCAACACCGCGCACGTCGAGTACGAGACCGCCACGCGCCACTACGCGCACGTGGACTGCCCGGGTCACGCCGACTACGTGAAGAACATGATCACCGGTGCCGCCCAGATGGACGGCGCGATCCTGGTGTGCTCGGCCGCGGACGGCCCGATGCCGCAGACCCGCGAGCACATCCTGCTGGCGCGTCAGGTCGGTGTGCCGTACATCATCGTGTTCCTGAACAAGTGCGACATGGTCGACGACGAGGAACTGCTCGAGCTCGTCGAGATGGAAGTGCGCGAGCTGCTGTCGAAGTACGACTTCCCGGGCGACGACATCCCCATCGTCAAGGGTTCGGCGCTGAAGGCGCTCGAGGGCGACCAGTCCGACATCGGCGAGCCGGCGATCTTCCGCCTGGCCGACGCGCTCGACAGCTACATCCCGACTCCCGAGCGTGCGATCGACAAGCCCTTCCTGCTGCCGATCGAGGACGTGTTCTCGATCTCGGGTCGCGGCACCGTGGTGACCGGTCGTGTCGAGCGCGGCATCGTCAAGGTCGGCGAGGAAATCGAGATCGTCGGCATCAAGCCGACCGTCAAGACCACCTGCACCGGCGTCGAGATGTTCCGCAAGCTGCTCGACCAGGGCCAGGCTGGCGACAACGTGGGCGTGCTGCTGCGCGGCACCAAGCGTGAAGACGTCGAGCGCGGCCAGGTGCTGTGCAAGCCGGGTTCGATCACCCCGCACACCCACTTCACCGGCGAGATCTACGTGCTGTCGAAGGAAGAGGGTGGTCGTCACACCCCGTTCTTCAACAACTACCGTCCGCAGTTCTACTTCCGCACTACCGACGTGACCGGTTCGATCTCGCTGCCCGAAGGCACCGAGATGGTCATGCCGGGCGACAACGTGTCGATCACCGTCAAGCTGATCGCCCCGATCGCCATGGAAGAAGGTCTGCGCTTCGCGATCCGTGAAGGCGGCCGCACCGTCGGCGCCGGCGTCGTCGCCAAGATCATCGAGTAAGTACTCGATCCGGGGCGACTCCTGCCGGGTCGCCCCGTCGCTCTTTGCGCTCTTTTTTCGCAGTACCAGCTCTTTAGGAAGAACATCATGCAGAACCAGAAGATCCGCATCCGCCTGAAAGCCTTCGACTACCGCCTGATCGATCAGTCGGCGCTCGAGATCGTCGATACCGCCAAGCGCACCGGCGCCGTGGTTCGTGGTCCCGTGCCGCTGCCGACCCGCATCGAGCGCTTCGACCTGCTGCGGTCGCCGCACGTCAACAAGGCCTCGCGCGACCAGATGGAAATCCGTACGCACCAGCGCCTGATGGACATCATCGACCCGACCGACAAGACGGTCGACGCGCTGATGAAGCTGGACCTGCCTGCCGGCGTGGATGTCGAGATCAAGCTCCAGTAAGCACGCATTGCTTGCGGAAGTTTCGAACAGGCCGGTATAATCCGGCCTTTGTGCCTTTTGGCGCATTAATTGTGACCCCCGGTCAATCGCAACCGGGATTCAGGAGAAAAAAATGAGTCTAGGCCTTGTTGGACGCAAGGTCGGCATGACTCGCATCTTCGCTGAGGATGGCAAGACCATCCCGGTGACGGTGCTTGACGTGTCGGACAATCGTGTGTCCCAGATCAAGACGATCGACACCGACGGCTATGCCGCGGTGCAGATTGCTTATGGCAAGCGCCGCGCCAGCCGGATCACCAAGCCGGTCGCGGGTCATCTTGCCAAGGCGGGCGTCGAGCCCTGCCGCGGTATCAAGGAATTCCGCGTCGAAGCCGAGCAGGCCGGTGGCATGAACGCCGGCGATGCGATCGGTGCGGACCTCTTCCAGGTCGGCCAGAAGGTCGATGTCACCGGCGTGACGATCGGCAAGGGCTTCTCGGGCCCGATCAAGCGTCACAACTTCTCGTCGAACCGCGCCTCGCACGGTAACTCGATCTCGCACAACTCCCCCGGCTCCATCGGTATGGCGCAGGATCCGGGTCGTGTGTTCCCCGGCAAGCGCATGGCGGGCCAGTACGGCAACGTCCAGCGCACCACGCAGGGTCTCGAGATCGTTCGTGTGGACGTCGAGCGCCAGCTCCTTCTCGTGAAGGGTGCGGTGCCGGGTGCCAAGGGTGGCGACGTCGTCGTCCGTCCGGCGGTCAAGGCCTGAGGAGCGCGCAATGGAATTGAAACTCTTGAACGATCAGGGTCAGGCTGCGTCGACGCTCGAGGCGTCCGATGTGCTGTTCGGCCGTGACTACAACGAAGCCCTGGTGCACCAGGTGGTGACTGCTTACCTTGCGAATGCCCGTTCCGGCAACCGCAAGCAGAAGGGTCGCTCCGAGATCGCCAAGTCGACCCGCAAGCCGTTCCGCCAGAAGGGTACGGGCAACGCCCGCGCCGGTATGGCGTCGAGCCCGCTGTGGCGTGGCGGCGGCAAGATCTTCCCGAATACTCCCGACGAGAACTTCAGCCAGAAGGTCAATCGCAAGATGTACCGCGCCGGTGTGGCTGCGATCCTGTCGCAGCTCGCTCGCGAGGACCGTCTGGCGGTGGTCGAGAACTTCAGCGTCGAGGCGCCGAAGACCCGCCTGCTGTCGCAGAAGCTCAAGGGGATGGGCCTGGATTCGGTCCTGGTCATCACCGACGAAATCGACGAAAACCTGTTCCTGTCCTCGCGCAACCTCCACCAGGTTCTGGTGCTGGAAGTGAACGAGGCGGATCCGGTGTCGCTCGTGCGTTTCCCCAAGGTGCTCGTCACCAAGGGCGCGCTGGCGAAGATGGAGGAAGCGTGGCAATGAGCGCGATCAGTCAGGAACGTCTGCTGCAGGTGCTGCTCGCCCCGCAGATCTCCGAGAAGGCGACCTTCGTCGCCGACAAGAACGAGCAGGTGGTGTTCAAGGTGGCGTCCGACGCAACCAAGCCCGAAGTGAAGGCGGCGGTCGAGTCGCTGTTCAAGGTCGAGGTGAAGTCGGTCCAGATCCTGAACGTGAAGGGCAAGGCCAAGCGCTTTGGCAAGACCATGGGTCGCCGCAAGGACTGGAAGAAGGCTTTCGTGTGCCTGAAGCCGGGCCAGGAAATCAACTTTGCGGCTGGGGAGTGATAGATCATGGCAATCGTTAAACTGAAGCCTACGTCTGCCGGTCGTCGCGCCCAGGTCAAGGTGGTGAACCCCGATCTGTACAAGGGCCGCCCGGTCGACGCGCTGATCGAGAAGCAGACCAAGAACGCCGGCCGCAACAACTACGGCCGCGTGACGATGCGCCACCAGGGTGGCGGTCACAAGCAGCACTATCGCCTGGTGGATTTCCGTCGCAACAAGGACGGCATTCCGGCCAAGGTCGAGCGTATCGAGTACGACCCGAACCGCTCCGCGCACATCGCGCTGCTGTGCTACGCCGATGGCGAGCGCCGCTACATCATCGCCCCGCGCGGTGTGGAAGTCGGCCAGCAGCTGATCAGCGGCGCCGAGGCGCCGATCAAGCCGGGCAACGCCCTGCCGATCCGCAACATCCCGGTCGGCTCGACGATCCACTGCATCGAGATGGTTCCCGGCAAGGGCGCCCAGCTCGCGCGCGCCGCCGGCACTTCGGTGCAGCTGCTCGCTCGCGAAGGCTCGTATGCCCAGCTGCGCCTGCGTTCCGGCGAGATTCGCCGCGTGCACGTCGAGTGCCGCGCGACGATCGGTGAAGTCGGCAACGGCGAGCATGGTCTGCGCAAGATCGGCAAGGCCGGTGCGAACCGCTGGCGCGGCATCCGCCCGACCGTCCGCGGCGTGGCGATGAACCCGGTGGATCACCCGCACGGTGGCGGCGAGGGCCGTACCGGCGAGGCGCGCGAACCGGTCAGCCCGTGGGGCACGCCGGCCAAGGGCTATCGGACGCGTTCGAACAAGCGCACCGACGGCATGATCGTGCAGCGTCGTCACAAGCGTTAAGGGGTAAAAGATGGCACGTTCTATCAAGAAAGGCCCGTTCATCGACGCGCACCTGCTCAAGAAGGTCGACGCGGCTCGGACGAGCAACGACAAGCGCCCGATCAAGACCTGGTCGCGCCGCTCCACGATCCTGCCCGACTTCATCGGTCTGACGATCGCGGTGCACAACGGCAAGCAGCACATTCCGGTGTTCGTGACCGAGAACATGGTCGGTCACAAGCTGGGCGAATTCGCGCTGACGCGGACCTTCAAGGGTCACGCCGCCAGCAAGAAGGCCAAGCGTTAAGGGGACGACATGGAAACCAAAGCTATTCTCCGTGGCGTTCGCCTGTCGGCCCAGAAGGGCCGCCTCGTGGCCGATCTGGTCCGCGGCATGCCTGTCGGCCGTGCGCTCGACACCCTGGCCTTCTCGCCCAAGAAGGGCGCGAAGATCATCCGCAAGGTGCTCGAGTCGGCGATCGCCAACGCCGAGCACAACGACGGTGCCGACATCGACGCGCTGAAGGTCAAGACCATTCACGTGGAAGAGGGCATGACGCTCAAGCGCTTCACCGCGCGTGCGAAGGGTCGCGGCAACCGCATCCTGAAGCCCACCTGCCACGTCTACCTGACCGTTGGCGAGTAAGGAGTAATCATGGGTCAGAAAATCCATCCCACCGGGTTCCGCCTCGCCGTCACGCGTGACTGGGGCTCGCGCTGGTTCGCCAACAGCAAGGACTACGCCGGCATGCTGCACGAGGACCTCAAGGTCCGCGACTACCTGAAGAAGCGCCTCGCGCACGCTTCGGTGGGCCGTGTGGTCATCGAGCGTCCTGCCAAGAACGCCCGCGTCACCCTGTACAGCGCCCGCCCGGGCGTCGTCATCGGCAAGAAGGGCGAGGACATCGAGGCGCTCAAGCGCGATCTGCAGAAGATCGTCGGCGTGCCGGTCCACGTGAACATCGAGGAAGTGCGCAAGCCCGAGCTCGACGCCAAGCTCATCGCCGACTCGATCGCCCAGCAGCTCGAGAAGCGCATCATGTTCCGTCGCGCCATGAAGCGCGCGATGCAGAACGCCATGCGCCTCGGTGCCCAGGGCATCAAGATCATGAGCGCCGGCCGCCTGAACGGTGCCGAGATCGCCCGCACCGAGTGGTACCGCGAAGGCCGTGTGCCGCTGCACACCCTGCGCGCCAACATCGACTACGGTGTTTCCGAGGCCAAGACGACCTACGGCATCATCGGCATCAAGGTGTGGGTGTTCAAGGGCGAGATGCTGGGCCGCAACGAACAGCCCGTGGCCGCCGAGCCGGAAGCCGACAACCGCCGCGGCCGCCGTGGCGCCCCGCGGGACGGCGAGGGCCGTCCGGGTCGTCGTCCCGCCCGTCGTGGCGAAGGCCGGCAAGAAGAAAGCAGGAGTGAATGATGCTGCAGCCGACTAGAAGGAAGTATCGGAAGGAGCAGAAGGGTCGCAACACCGGCGTCGCCACCCGCGGCGCGAAGGTGTCGTTCGGCGAGTATGGCCTCAAGGCCATCGGACGCGGTCGCCTGACCGCCCGCCAGATCGAGTCGGCCCGTCGTGCGATGACGCGTCACATCAAGCGTGGCGGCCGCATCTGGATCCGGATTTTCCCGGACAAGCCGATTTCGAAGAAGCCCGCCGAGGTCCGCATGGGTAACGGCAAGGGCAACCCCGAATACTGGGTCGCCGAGATCCAGCCGGGCAAGGTGCTGTACGAGATGGACGGGGTTGACGAGGCCCTGGCGCGCGAGGCCTTCCGCCTTGCGGCCGCCAAGCTGCCGATCGAGACCGTGTTCGTCACCCGACTGATTGGGGGTTGAACATGAACGCTACGGAACTCCGCGCCAAGAGCGCCGACGAGTTGAACAATGAACTGATCGAGCTGCTGAAGGCCCAGTTTTCGCTGCGCATGCAGCACGCCACGCAGCAACTCGGCAACACGAGTCAGATCGGGAAGGTTCGCCGCGACATCGCGCGCGTGCGCACCATCCTGCGTGAAAAGGCGGGTCAGCAATGAGCGAGAACGTCGAGAAGGTTCGCCGCGCGCTGGTTGGGCGTGTGGTGAGTGACAAGATGCAGAAGACGGTGACCGTTCTGGTCGAGCGCCGGGTCAAGCACCCGCTGTACGGCAAGATCATCACGCGTTCGGCGAAGTACCACGCGCACGTCGAGGACGGCGTCGCGGCCCAGGGCGACCTGGTCGAGATCGAGGAGTGCCGTCCGATCTCGCGCACCAAGACCTGGCGCGTGGCCAAGGTGCTCGAGAAGGCGACGATCATCTGATTCGAGTTGCAAGCAGCGAGCAGTGAATAAACAGCTTGGCACCCCGGTGCCAGGCTGTTATAATTTTGCCTCTTTGCTCCGGGGCTCGCTCGGGGCATCCTACCCTGACGGGTTCCAAGACTGTCCGCGCATGCGGGATAAGTTGGAGATACTTTCATGATTCAAATGCAGTCCAAGCTGGACGTGGCCGATAACTCCGGCGCGCGCTCGGTGATGTGCATCAAGGTCCTGGGTGGTTCGAAGCGCCGCTACGCCGGCGTGGGCGACATCATCAAGGTCACCGTGAAGGATGCCGCGCCGCGTGGTCGTGCCAAGAAAGGCGACGTCTATAACGCGGTCGTCGTTCGCACCGCCAAGGGCGTTCGTCGTCCCGATGGTTCGCTGATCAAGTTCGACAGCAATGCGGCCGTGCTCCTGAACAACAAGCTCGAGCCGATCGGCACCCGTATCTTCGGGCCGGTCACGCGCGAGCTGCGCACCGAGCGGTTCATGAAGATCGTCTCGCTGGCGCCCGAAGTGCTCTGAGGAGTCCAGAGATGAACAAGATCCGCAAGGGTGACGAAGTTTTGGTGCTGACGGGCAAGGATCGTGGTCGTCGCGGCACCGTGCTGCGCCGCGTCGATGACGAGCGCGTCGTGGTCGAGGGCGTGAACCGGGTGAAGAAGCATGTGCGCCCGAATCCGCTGAAGGGTGAAGTGGGTGGCATCGTCGAGAAGGAGATGCCGATCCATGTTTCGAACGTCGCGCTGTTCAATCCCGCCACCCAGAAGGGTGATCGCGTCGGGATCAAGACGCTTGAAGACGGCCGCAAGGTTCGCTTCTTCAAGTCGAACGGCGAGCTGGTGAACGCCTAAGGAGTGACGATGGCTCGCTTGCAACAGGTTTACAAGGACGAAGTCGCGCCGGCGCTGCAGCAGCAGTTCGGCTACAAGTCCGTCATGGAAGTGCCGCGCATCACCAAGATCACCCTCAACATGGGTGTCGGTGAGGCTGTCGGCGACAAGAAGATTCTCGAGCACGCCATGGGCGACATGACCAAGATCGCGGGTCAGAAGCCGGTTTCGACCAAGGCGCGCAAGTCGATCGCGGGTTTCAAGATCCGTGACGGCTACCCGATCGGCTGCATGGTGACCCTGCGTGGCCCGCGCATGTTCGAGTTCCTCGATCGCCTGATCACGATCGCGCTGCCGCGTGTCCGCGACTTCCGTGGCATCGCTGCCAAGGGGTTCGACGGTCGTGGCAACTACAACCTCGGCGTGAAGGAGCAGATCATCTTCCCCGAGATCGAGTACGACAAGATCGACGCGCTGCGCGGGATGAACATCAGCATCACGACGACGGCGAAGACCGACGAGGAAGCCCGTGCTCTCCTCGGCGCGTTCAAGTTCCCGTTCAAGAATTGAGGGTGATATGGCGAAACTCGCTCTGATCAACCGCGAAGCGAAGCGTGCGATGCTGGTGGAAAAGTATGCCGCCAAGCGCGCCGCCCTGGTCGCGAAGGTCAAGGACACCAGTCTGTCCGAAGAAGAACGCATGGCTGCCCGCCTGGCCCTGCAGCAACTGCCGCGCAACGCCAACCCGACCCGCCAGCGTAACCGCTGCGCGCTGACCGGGCGCCCGCGTGGTGTCTTCCGCAAGTTCGGTCTGTGCCGCAACAAGCTGCGCGAGATCGCTTTCCGCGGCGAAGTGCCTGGCATGACCAAGGCGAGCTGGTAAGGAGAATTCGAAGATGAGTATGTCCGATCCGATCGCCGACATGCTGACGCGCATCCGCAACGGCCAGCAGGCCCAGAAGGCCTCGGTGTCGATGCCTTCGTCCAAGCTGAAGGTTGCGATCGCCAAGGTGTTGCAAGACGAGGGTTACATCGACGGCTTCGCCGTCCGTGACGAGGCCGGCAAGGCTTCGCTCGACGTCACCCTCAAGTACTACGCCGGTCGTCCGGTCATCGAGCGCCTGGAGCGTGTGAGCCGTCCCGGCCTGCGCATCTACAAGGGCAGCGACGATCTGCCGCGCGTGATGAACGGCCTCGGCGTGGCCATCGTTTCCACGCCGCGTGGCGTGATGACCGACCGCTCGGCGCGTGCGAATCGCGTCGGTGGTGAAGTCATCTGCCTCGTCGCCTAAGGGGGATACGATGTCTCGTGTAGCCAAGAATCCGGTCGCGATCCCGCAGGGCGTGGAAGTGATGATTTCCGACGCCGAGATCGCAGTGAAGGGGCCTCTGGGTACCCTGCGCCAGCCGCTGACCGGCGAGGTCAGTGTGGTCCGTGAAGGTGATGCGGTGGTGTGCAAGGCGCGTGAAGGCGCCGAGAACGCCCGCGCCATGTCCGGCACCGTGCGCGCCCTGGTCAACAACATGGTGACCGGTGTGACCAAGGGCTTCGAGCGCAAGCTCACCCTGGTCGGCGTGGGTTATCGCGCGCAGGCTCAGGGCGACAAGCTCAACCTGTCGCTCGGTTTCTCGCATCCGGTGGTCCACCAGATGCCGGAAGGCGTGAAGGTCGAGACCCCGACCCAGACCGAAATCGTGATCAAGGGTTCCGACAAGCAGAAGGTCGGCCAGGTCGCTGCCGAGGTGCGTGCCTACCGCGCTCCCGAGCCTTACAAGGGCAAGGGCGTCCGTTACTCGGACGAGGTGGTGGTGCTCAAGGAAACCAAGAAGAAGTAAGGCGGTTCGTCATGAACAAGAAAGAAACTCGTCTTCGCCGTGCGCGCAAAACTCGCGCCAAGATTGCGGAGCTCAAGGCGGTTCGCCTGACGGTGTTCCGGTCCAACTGCCACATCTACGCCCAGATCATCTCCGGTTGCGGTTCCCGCGTGCTCGCGGCGGCTTCCACCGTGGAGCCGGACGTGCGTGCCCAGGTCGCGAACGGCGGCAACAAGGCCGCCGCCGAAGCGGTCGGCAAGCTGATTGCCGAGCGTGCCAAGGCTGCCGGCGTCGAGCAGGTGTCCTTCGACCGCTCGGGCTTCCTGTATCACGGCCGCGTGAAGGCGCTGGCCGAGGCCGCCCGCGAAGGCGGTCTCAAGTTCTAAGCGAGGAATCGTATGGCCAAGCAGCAAACCAAACGTGCGCAAGCCTCCGACGAGCGCGATGACGGCCTGAAGGAAAAAATGGTCGCGATCAATCGCGTGACCAAGGTCGTCAAGGGCGGTCGGATCCTCGGCTTCGCCGCGCTGACCGTGGTCGGCGACGGGGACGGCGCGATCGGCATGGGCAAGGGCAAGTCCCGCGAAGTGCCGGTGGCGGTGCAGAAGGCGATGGACGAAGCGCGTCGCAAGATGCGCAAGGTCTCGCTCAAGAACGGCACCCTGCAGCACACCGTGATGGGCAAGCACGGCGCCGCCTCGGTGCTGATGCAGCCCGCTCCGGCCGGTACCGGCATCATCGCGGGCGGCCCGATGCGCGCCGTGTTCGAAGTCATGGGCGTGACCGACGTGATCTGCAAGTGCATCGGCTCCGCCAATCCGTACAACGTCGTCCGTGCCACGATCAACGGCCTGATGGCGATCAACACCCCGGCGGAGATCGCTGCCAAGCGCGGCAAGACCGTCGAAGAGATCCTGGGGTAAGAGATGTCGGACAAGAAAATCAAGGTGACGCTCGTCAAGAGCGTGATCGGCACCAAGCAGTCCCACCGCGCCACCGTGCGCGGCCTCGGTCTGCGTCGGCTCAACCATTCGGTCGAGCTGGCGGATACCCCCGAGGTGCGCGGGATGATCAACAAGGTGTCCTACCTGGTCAAGTGCGAGGGTTGAAATGCGCCTGAATAGCATCAAGCCCGGTGAGGGTTCGAAGAAGGTCGCGCGCCGAGTCGGTCGTGGCATCGGCAGCGGCCTGGGCAAGACCTGCGGCCGCGGCCACAAGGGTCAGAAGTCCCGCGCCGGCGGCTTCCACAAGGTCGGTTTCGAGGGCGGCCAGATGCCGCTGCAGCGTCGCCTGCCGAAGCGCGGCTTCGTGTCGCTGACGCGCGCGCGCAACGTCGAGGTGCGCCTGTCCGAGCTCGACAAGCTGCCGGTGGATGAGGTTGATCTGCTGACGCTCAAGCAGGCCGGCGTGATCGCCGCTGACGCGCTGTCGGCGAAGGTCGTGCTGTCCGGTTCGATCAGCCGCAAGCTTGTCCTGCGCGGCGTCGGTGCCACCCAGGGTGCGAAGGCGGCGATCGAAGCCGCTGGCGGCTCCGTGGCGGCCGAGTAACAAAAGGATACGGTTGTGGCGAATCCTGCTGCCACGCTGGGAAGCCCCGGTCGGTTCGGCGATCTCAAGCGTCGCCTGCTGTTCCTGGTAGGCGCGCTGATCGTCTATCGCATCGGTGCGCACATCCCGGTTCCGGGAATCGACCCGCAGGGGCTGGCCGAGTTGTTCCAGTCCCAGCAGGGCGGCATCCTGGGCGTGTTCAACCTGTTTTCGGGCGGCGCCCTTTCGCGCTTCACGATCTTCGCGCTGGGCATCATGCCCTATATCTCCGCGTCCATCATCATGCAGTTGATGACCGTGGCGGTGCCCTCGCTGGAGGCGTTGAAGAAGGAAGGCGAGGCTGGAAGGCGCAAGATCACGCAGTACACGCGATACGGCACGCTCGTGCTCGCGCTCGCCCAGTCCCTGGGCATCGCGATCGCGCTGGAAGGGCAGGCCGGGCTGGTTCTCGAGCCGGGGCTCATGTTCCGCTTCGTGACCGTGGCGACGCTGGTGACCGGGACGATGTTCCTGATGTGGCTGGGTGAGCAGATCACCGAGCGCGGCATCGGCAACGGCATCTCGATGATCATCTTCGCTGGCATCATCGCCGGGCTGCCGAGTGCGATCGGCGGGCTGTTCGAGCTGGTGCGTACGGGGGCCATGCATCCCTTCACCGCGCTCTTCATCTGCATCCTGGTGGTGCTGGTGACGGCCTTCGTGGTGTTCGTGGAGCGGGGCCAGCGCAAGATCCTGGTCAACTACGCGAAGCGCCAGGTCGGCAACAAGGTGTACGGCGGGCAAAGCTCGCACCTGCCGCTGAAGCTGAACATGTCGGGCGTGATCCCGCCGATCTTCGCTTCGAGCATCATCCTGTTCCCGGCGACGCTGGGGCAGTGGTTCGGCTCCTCCGAGGGCATGTACTGGTTGCGGGACATCGCATCCACGCTATCTCCGGGACAGCCGATCTACGTGATGCTCTATGCGGTGGCGATCGTGTTCTTCTGCTTCTTCTATACGGCGCTGGTGTTCAACGCCCGCGAAACTGCGGACAACCTGAAGAAGAGCGGGGCCTTCGTTCCCGGGATCCGTCCCGGCGACCAGACCGCGCGCTACATCGACAAGATTCTCATGCGGCTTACGCTGGCTGGGGCGATCTACATCACCCTCGTCTGCCTGCTGCCGGAGTTCCTGATCCTGAAGTGGAACGTCCCGTTCTATTTCGGCGGCACCTCGCTGCTGATCCTCGTGGTCGTCACGATGGACTTCATGGCCCAGGTCCAGGCGTTCGTGATGTCGCACCAGTACGAGAGTCTGCTGAAGAAGGCGAATTTCAAGGGGGCGGGTCTGCCCGGCAGGTGAGCGCATGGCGAAGGAAGATGTCATCGAGATGCAAGGTGAGGTCACCGAGAACCTTCCCAACGCAACGTTCCGCGTCAGGCTAGAAAACGGTCACATGGTCCTTGGACACATCTCCGGAAAGATGCGGATGCACTACATCCGCATCCTTCCCGGTGACAAGGTGACCGTACAGCTCACCCCCTACGACCTGACCAAGGGCCGGATCGTTTTCCGGACCAAGTGAAAGTTAAAGAAACAGGAGCAAGACCATGAGAGTCCAGGCCTCAGTCAAGCGGCTCTGCCGCAACTGCAAGATCATCCGCCGCAAGGGTGTGGTTCGCGTCATTTGCAGCGATCCGCGGCACAAGCAACGCCAGGGTTGATCTACTCAACCGCAGGCATTAGAATTTAACGTTTTTCGTTTCGGGGTATACGGATGGCCCGTATTGCTGGGGTAAACATTCCCAATCACAAGCATGCCGAGATCGCGCTGACCGCCATCTATGGGATCGGCCGTTCGCGTGCTCAGAAGATTTGCGACGCTGCCGGCATCGTTCGCTCGGTGAAGATCAAGGATCTCACCGAGACCGACATGGAGAAGCTGCGTGACGAAGTCGCGCGCTTCGTGGTCGAAGGCGACCTGCGTCGTGAAGTCACGATGAACATCAAGCGACTGATGGACCTGGGCTGCTATCGCGGCGTCCGTCATCGTCGCGGCCTGCCGCTTCGCGGTCAGCGCACCCGCACCAATGCGCGTACCCGCAAGGGCCCGCGCAAGCCGATCGCCGGCAAGAAGTAATAGGATCCGATAATGGCTAAGACTGGAACCAAGGTTCGCAAGAAGGTCAAGAAGAACGTCGCGGAAGGCATTGCGCACGTTCACGCGAGCTTCAACAACACCATCATCACCATCACCGACCGCCAGGGCAATGCCCTGTCGTGGGCGACTTCGGGCGGCGCCGGCTTCAAGGGTTCGCGCAAGAGCACCCCGTTCGCTGCGCAGGTCGCGGCCGAGGCGGCCGGCAAGGTGGCGCAGGAATGCGGCATCAAGAACCTCGAGGTTCGCATCAAGGGCCCCGGCCCGGGTCGCGAGTCCTCGGTTCGTGCGCTCAACGCGCTGGGGATCAAGATTTCCAGCATCACGGACATCACCCCCATTCCGCACAACGGCTGCCGTCCGCCGAAAAAGCGCCGTATCTGACAAGGAGTTGATAAGTGGCTCGTAATCTCGATCCCAAGTGCCGTCAGTGCCGTCGCGAAGGCGAAAAGCTGTTTCTGAAGGGCGAAAAGTGCTTCACCGACAAGTGCTCCATCGAGCGCCGCGCCTACGCGCCTGGCCAGCACGGCCAGCGCTCCGGCCAGCGCCTGTCGGGCTATGGCGTTCAGCTGCGTGAAAAGCAGAAGATCCGCCGCATCTACGGCGTGCTCGAGCGCCAGTTCCGCAAGGTGTATGCCGAAGCCGACCGCCGTCGCGGTCAGACCGGCGAAAACCTGCTCCAGTTGCTGGAAGGCCGCCTGGACGCCGTCGCCTATCGCATGGGCTTCGGTGCTTCGCGTGCCGAGGCGCGCCAGGTCGTGCGTCACAACGGCGTGCTGGTCAATGGCAAGCGCGTCAACATTCCGTCGTATGTGGTTCGTCCGGGCGACGTGGTGGAGCTGACCGAGCGTGCGCGTGGTCACCTGCGCGTCAAGGCAGCCCTCGAGGCCGCCGAATCGCGTGGCTTCCCCGAGTGGCTCGAGGTGGACGCCAAGGCCGGCAAGGGCACCTTCAAGGCCTATCCGGTGCGCAGCGAGCTGCCCCCGACGATCAACGAAGGCCTGGTCGTGGAACTGTACTCCCGCTGAGCGGGGGGCTGATCCTCTTCTAGTTCCGAGGAAATGCTGATGCAAAGCAATGCACTGCTGAAACCGCGCATCATCGACGTCCAGAGCACCTCGCCCGTTCAGGCGCGGGTGACGATGGAGCCGTTCGAGCGCGGTTTTGGTCACACGCTGGGGAATGCGCTTCGGCGCATCCTCCTGTCGTCGCTTCCCGGCCACGCGCCGACCGAAGTGACGATCGAAGGGGTGCTTCACGAGTACTCCACGCTCGACGGCGTCCGCGAGGACATCGTCGATCTGCTGCTCAACCTGAAGGGCGTGGTGTTCAAGCTCAACGGGCGCAGCGAGGTCACCGTTCGTCTCGCCAAGGCCGGCGAAGGCGTGGTGACCGCGGCCGACATCGAGGTCGGTCACGACGTCGAGATCATCAATCCCGACCATGTGATCGCCCACCTCGCGCCGGGCGGCAAGCTCGACATGCAGATCAAGGTCGAGGAAGGGCGCGGCTACGTGCCGGGCAATTCCCGTCCCGAGAATGGTGAGAGCAAGTCGATCGGTCGCATCGTGCTCGATGCCTCCTTCGGTCCCGTGCGCCGCGTCAGCTACCTCGTCGAGAGCGCCCGCGTCGAGCAGCGCACCGACCTGGACCGTCTGATCATCGATATCGAGACCAACGGCGCTGTGGATCCCGAAGAGGCGATCCGCTACGCGGCTCGCGTGCTGATGGACCAGCTGTCCGTCTTCGCCGATCTCGAAGGCACCGCGCCGGAGCGGGTCGAGACCGCCTCGCCGACCATCGACCCGGTGCTGCTGCGTCCGGTGGACGATCTGGAGCTCACGGTGCGTTCGGCCAATTGCCTGAAGGCCGAGAACATCTATTACATCGGTGACCTGATCCAGCGCACCGAGACCGAGTTGCTGAAGACCCCGAACCTGGGCCGCAAGTCGCTCAATGAGATCAAGGAAGTGTTGGCCTCCCGCGGGCTGACGCTTGGCATGAAACTGGAAAACTGGCCGCCGGCCGGGCTTGAAAAGCTCGGTTGAATCGCCGGGCAAGTGAGGAATTGAAATGCGTCACCGTAACGGTCTTCGCAAGCTGAATCGTACCAGCAGCCACCGCCAGGCGATGTTCCGCAACATGGCCAACTCGCTGCTGCAACACGAAGTCATCAAGACGACCCTGCCGAAGGCGAAGGAACTTCGCCGCGTGGTCGAGCCGATGATCACCCTGGGCAAGAAGCCCAGCGTCGCCAACCGTCGCCTGGCCTTCAACCGCCTGCGCGATCGCGACATGGTCGTCAAGCTCTTCGACGAGTTGGGGCCGCGCTACGCCACCCGCAACGGCGGCTACCTGCGCATCCTGAAGTGCGGTTTCCGCGACGGCGACAACGCGCCGATGGCCTACGTCGAGCTGCTCGACCGTCCGGACGTCGAGGCGGTGGAAGTCGAGGAAGCCGAGGCCGCGTAAATAGCGCGACTCGCACGAAAGACCGGGCTTATGCCCGGTTTTTTTTCGTACGTGCGTGCTAGCGTCGAGCGTATCGCGCGCAAGGGCGCACAGGACAGGAGGATGGAAGGATGGCAGTGACTCTGGTGACCGGCGGTGCGGGCTACATCGGCTCGCACACCTGCGTCGAGCTTCTCGGCGCCGGGCAGGACGTGGTGGTGGTGGATGACCTCTCCAACGCATCCTACGAGGCCGTACGTCGGATCGAGGAACTCGGTGGCAAGCGCCTTGCGGCCTTCGTCGAGGGCGATGTGCGCGACGGCGCGGTGCTCGCGCGCATCTTTGCCGAACACGAGGTGGCGGCGGTGATTCATTTTGCCGCCAAGAAGGCGGTGGGCGAGTCGGTGTCGCAGCCGCTGGCCTACTACGACAACAACCTGCAGGGACTGCTGTCGGTGCTGCAGGCCATGGATGCGGCCGGATGCCGGCGCATGGTGTTCAGCTCCTCGGCGACGGTGTACGGCGATCCGGCGTCGGTGCCGATCCGCGAGGACTTCCCGACCACGGCGACCAATCCCTATGGCTGGACCAAGCTCATGGGCGAGCAGATCCTGCGCGACCTTGCGGCTTCGGACGCGCGCTGGAACGTGGTGCTGCTGCGCTACTTCAACCCGGTGGGCGCGCACGCCAGCGGCCGTATCGGCGAGGATCCCGACGGCCTGCCCAACAACCTGATGCCCTTCGTCAGCCAGGTTGCGGTGGGCCGGCTGCCGCGCCTGCGCGTGTTCGGCGACGACTACCCGACGCCGGACGGCACCGGGGTGCGCGACTACATCCACGTGGTGGATCTCGCGCTCGGTCACCTGCGCGCGCTCGAGCGCATCGGCGAGCTGCCCGGCGTGACCACGCTCAACCTCGGCACGGGGCGTGGCTACAGCGTGCTGGAGATGGTGCGCGCCTTCGAGGCGGCGAGCGGCCGGCCGGTGCCCTTCGACATCGTCGCGCGCAGGCCGGGCGACATCGCAGCGTGCTGGGCCGACCCGGCGCACGCCGAGCGGGTGCTGGGGTGGCGGGCGCAGCGCGACTTGCAGGCGATGTGCGAGGATGCGTGGCGGTGGCAGAGCGGCAACCCGCGGGGCTACGCAAGCGCTTGAGCCGCACGCCCGGGGTTGGGAGCGCCGGCGCCGGGGTGGGCGCCGGTCGGCGGCCCGCCTGCCTTGGGCCTCAGCCCCCGAGCACCCTGCGCAGGTGACGGCCGGTATGGCTCGCCGGGTGCGCGGCGACCTCTTCGGGTGTGCCGCAGCACACCACGGTGCCGCCGCCGCCACCGCCCTCCGGTCCCATGTCGACCAGCCAGTCGGCGGTCTTGATCACGTCGAGGTTGTGCTCGATCACCACGATGGTGTTGCCGTGCTCGCGCAGGCGCTGCAGCACCGCGAGCAGCATCTCGATGTCCTGGAAGTGCAGCCCGGTGGTGGGCTCGTCGAGGATGTACAGGGTACGCCCGGTGTCGCGGCGCGAGAGCTCGAGGGCGAGCTTCACGCGCTGCGCCTCGCCGCCCGACAGCGTCGTGGCGCTCTGGCCGAGGCGGATGTAGCCCAGGCCCACGTCCGTCAGGGTCTCCAGCTTGCGCGCGATGGCGGGGACCGCGGAGAAGAAGTCCAGCGCCTGCTCCACCGTCATCCCCAGCACCTCGTCGATCGTCCGCCCCTTGTAGCGAATCTCCAGGGTCTCGCGGTTGTAGCGGCGGCCGTGGCAGACGTCGCAGGGCACGTACATGTCGGGCAGGAAGTGCATCTCGACCTTGACCAGACCGTCGCCCTGGCAGGCCTCGCAGCGCCCTCCGCGCACGTTGAAGGAGAAGCGCCCCGGGCTGTAGCCGCGCGCGCGCGCCTCGGGCACGCCGGCGAAGAGTTCGCGGATCGGCGTCAGCAGCCCGGTATAGGTCGCCGGGTTGGAGCGCGGGGTGCGTCCGATCGGCGACTGGTCCACGTCAATCAGCTTGTCGAAGTGCTGCAGGCCCTCGATGGCGTCGTGCGGTGCGGGTTCGGTCGCGGCGCCGTTGAGCCGGTGCGCCGCGGCGCGCGCCAGGGTGTCGTTGATCAGTGTCGACTTACCTGAGCCCGACACCCCGGTGATGCAGGTGAACAGCCCCACGGGCAGCGCCACCTCCACCGCCTTCAGGTTGTTGCCGCGCGCGCCGACGATGCGCAGGTGGCACTCCGGGTCGGGGCGCGCGCGGCGCGTCGGGATGGCGATGCGGCGCCGGCCGGCCAGGTAGGCGCCGGTCACCGAGTGCGGCGAGGCGATGACCTCGTCCGGGGTGCCGTGCGCGACCACCTCGCCGCCGTGCTCGCCCGCACCCGGCCCCATGTCCACCAGATAGTCGGCGCTGCGGATGGCGTCCTCGTCGTGCTCGACCACGATCACCGTGTTGCCGAGGTCGCGCAGGCGCGCCAGCGTTGCCAGCAGGCGGTCGTTGTCGCGCTGGTGCAGGCCGATCGAGGGCTCGTCGAGCACGTACATGACGCCGGTGAGGCCCGAGCCGATCTGGCTCGCGAGGCGGATGCGCTGGGCCTCGCCACCCGAGAGGGTGTCGGCGGAGCGGTCGAGCGAGAGGTAGTCCAGGCCGACGTCGATCAGGAATCCGAGGCGATCGGCGATCTCGCGCACGATGCGCTCGGCCACCTGGGCGCGCGCGCCGGCGAGCTGCAGCGTGGCGAAGAAGTCGCGGCACCCGCCGAGCGGCATGCGCCCGACCTCGTGCAGCGCGCGCCCTCCGACCAGCACGTGGCGCGCCTCGCTGCGCAGCCGCGTGCCATGGCAGGCAGGGCACGGCCGGGTGGCGCGGTACTTCGACAGCTCCTCGCGCACCGCCACGGCGTCGGTCTCGCGCAGGCGGCGCTCGAGGTTGGGGAGGATGCCCTCGAAGGGATGCTCCTTGAGCACCATGCGGCCGTTGTCGGCCATGTAGCGGAAGGCGATCTTCGTCCGCCCCGAGCCGTCGAGCACGATCTCGCGCACGCGCGCCGGCAGCGCCTCCCAGGGCGTCTCGATGTCGAAGGCGTAGTGCGCCGCCAGGCTCGCCAGCATCTGGAAGTAGAACTGGTTGCGCCGGTCCCAGCCGCGGATCGCCCCCGAAGCCAGCGACAGCTCGGGGTGGGCGACCACGCGCGCCGGATCGAAGAACTCGACCTCGCCCAGTCCGTCGCACTTCGGGCAGGCGCCGGCCGGGTTGTTGAAGGAGAACAGGCGCGGCTCGAGCTCGGCGAGCGCGAAGCCGCACACCGGGCAGGCGAAGCGCGCCGAGAACAGGTGCTCGCGCCCGGAGTCCATCTCGACCGCGAGCGCGCGCCCGTCGGCGTGGGTCAGCGCGGTCTCGAAGGACTCCGCCAGGCGGCCGCGCAGGTCGGCGCGCACCTTGACGCGGTCGATCACCACCTCGACGTCGTGGCGGCGGCCCTTCTCCAGCGCGGGCAGGGCGTCGAGCTCCATCACCTCGCCGTCGACCCGCACGCGCACGAAGCCCTGCGCGCGCAGGTCGGCGAAGAGGTCGCCCTGCTCGCCCTTGCGCCCGGCCACCACGGGGGCGAGGATCATCAGCTTCGTGTCCTCGGGCAGGGCGAGCACGTGGTCGACCATCTGCGCCACGCTCTGCGCCTCGAGCGCGTGCTGCGGGTGGTCGGGGCAGTGCGGCGTGCCGGCGCGCGCGTAGAGCAGGCGCAGGTAGTCGTGGATCTCGGTGACCGTGCCGACGGTGGAGCGCGGGTTGTGGCTGGTGGCCTTCTGCTCGATCGCGATCGCCGGCGACAGGCCCTCGATGAGATCGACGTCGGGCTTCTCCATCAGCTGCAGGAACTGCCGCGCGTAGGCGGACAGCGACTCGACGTAGCGGCGCTGGCCCTCGGCGTACAGGGTGTCGAAGGCGAGCGAGGACTTGCCCGAGCCCGACAGGCCGGTGATCACCGTCAGTCGGTTGCGCGGCAGGTCGAGGCTGACGTTCCTGAGGTTGTGCGTGCGGGCGCCGCGGATGCGGATCTGGTCCATGGCTGGATCGGGGGTGAAAACGAGCTCCCCAATATACGCCGGGAAGCCGGTGTGAAGCCAAGGCGGTCCGCGCAGATGGTAGAATCACGGTCTTTCTCGAAGCCGGTTCTCCCGTATGTCCGTTCCCGCACGCGACGCCATGACGCGCGAAGAACGCCGCGCCGGCATGGGCCTGGCGGCGATCTTCGCGCTGCGCATGCTCGGCCTGTTCCTGATCCTGCCGGTGTTCGCGGTGCACGCCGCGACCATTCCCGGAGGCGACGACCTCACCCTCGTGGGCCTGGCGATCGGTGCCTATGGCCTGACCCAGGCCTGCCTGCAGATCGCCTACGGCGCCGCCTCCGACCGCTTCGGCCGCAAGCCGGTGATCGTCTTCGGCCTCGTGCTGTTCGTGCTCGGCAGCGTGGTCGCGGCGATGGCCGACGGCATCCACATGATCATCGTCGGCCGTGTGCTGCAGGGCGCCGGGGCGATCTCCGCCGCGGTCACCGCGCTCGCCGCCGACCTCACCCGCGACCAGCACCGCACCAAGGTCATGGCGATGATCGGCTCCTCGATCGGCCTCGTGTTCGCGCTCTCGATGGTCGCGGCGCCGTTGCTCTACGCCGCGGTCGGCATGGACGGCATCTTCTGGCTCACGGCCGTGCTTGCCGCCGGCGCGATCGGCGTGCTGCTGTGGGCGGTGCCGGTGGCCCCGCCGGTGCCGCGCGCCACCGGCCGGCTGATCGACGTGCTGCGCGACGGCCAGCTCATGCGGCTCAACTTCGGCGTGTTCGCGCTCCACCTCATCCAGACCACGATGTGGGTGATGGTGCCCTCGGCCCTGGTCGCCGGCGGCGGCCTGCCGATGCCCGAGCACTGGAAGGTCTACCTGCCGGCGGTGTTGCTGTCCTTCGTCGTCATGGTGCCGGCGGTCATCGTCGCCGAGCGCCGCGACAAGCTCAAGCCGGTGTTCAACGCCGCCATCGTGCTGCTCGCGCTCGTGCAGATCGGGCTGTGGCTTTTCGGTGACGGGTTGATACCATTGGCATTGTTGCTGACGCTCTTCTTCGTCGCCTTCAACGTGCTCGAGGCCACCCAGCCGTCGTGGATCTCGCGTATCGCGCCGCCCGGTTCCAAGGGCACGGCGCTCGGCGTTTACAACACCCTGCAGTCGATCGGCCTGTTCCTCGGCGGCGTGCTCGGCGGCTGGCTGGGCCAGACCTTCGGCCCCGCCGCGGTGAGCCTGTCGTGTGCGGCGCTGGCGCTGCTCTGGCTCGCGCTGGCGAGCACGATGAATCCCCCGCCGCTACGCGCGGCACCGGCTGGCGCGCCGCGCTGAGCCGGGCTTCACCACACTTACCGCCGGCGCGCACGACGCGGCCGGCGACCGCATGCAAAGGAGATCCGGATGGCATCCGTCAATAAAGTGATCCTGATCGGCAACCTCGGCGCCGATCCGGAAAGCCGCTTCGCCCCTTCCGGCGATGCGATCTGCAACATCCGCCTGGCCACCACCGAGACCTGGCGCGACAAGAACACCGGCGAGCGCCGCGAGGCCACGGAATGGCACCGCGTCGCCTTCTTCGGCAAGCTCGCCGAGATCGCCGGCCAGTACCTGCGCAAGGGCAGCCAGGTGTACATCGAGGGCAGCCTGCGCACGCGCAAGTGGCAGGACCAGAGCGGCCAGGACCGCTACACCACCGAGATCCGCGCCGACGAGATGAAGATGCTCGGCCGCCGCGAGGGCGGCGATGCGCCGATGCGCGGCGGCGAGGGCGGCTGGGATGCGGGCGGCCAGTCCGCCCCGGCGCGCCAGCCCGCGGCCCCGGCGCAGCGTCCGCAGCCGCAGTCGGCGCCGCCGCAGCAGTCTGGCGGCTTCGGCGACTTCGACGACGACATTCCGTTCTGAAGAAGCCCGGGAGCGCCCGCAGCGCTCCGCGGACTGCCGGGCGGGCGACGCGACGCGTACGCTCGCCCGTTTCACATCGACAGGCCTGGCAGCGAACCGGCCATCGGGGAGGAACAATGAAGGACCTGATCCACTACGGCGACGGCGTGCATGCGATCGACTCCGGCTACGGCCGCCCGCAGCTCGCCGCCATCCACGTGATCGTGCAGGACGGGCGCGCCGCCGTCGTCGATACCGCGAGCAATGCCTCGGTGCCGCGCATCCTCGGCGCGCTCGCCGCGCTCGGCATCGCCCCCGAGGCGGTGGACTGGGTGTTGCTGACCCACATCCACCTCGACCATGCCGGGGGCGCCGGCAGCCTGATGTGCGCGCTGCCGCAGGCGAAGCTGCTCGTGCATCCGCGCGGCCTGCGCCACATGATCGACCCGAGCAAGCTTTGGGAGGCCACCTGCGCGGTGTACGGTCCCGAGCGCGCGTTCGACCTCTACGGCCAGCTCGTGCCGGTGCCGGCCGAACGCATCGTGCCGGCCACCGACGGCCTCGAGATCCATCTGGGTAGCCGCATGCTGCGGGTGTTGGACACCCCCGGCCATGCCCGCCACCACATCTGCATCTGGGACTCGGTCGCGCGCGCCTTCTTCACCGGCGACACCTTCGGGCTGTCGTATCGAGAGCTCGACGTCGACGGCCGCGCCTTCGTGGTGCCGACCACAACGCCGACGCAGTTCGACCCCGAGGGCATGCACGCCTCGATCGACCGCATGCTGGCGATGCGACCGCAGGCGATGTACCTCACGCACTACAGCCGCGTGGTCGACGTCGACCGCCTCGGCGCCGACCTGCACCGCCTGATCGACACCATGCTGGCAGTGGCCGAGGCCGCTCGCGGCGACGGCGCCGCCCGCCACGTCGAGATCGTTGCCGGCCTGGAGCAGATCTTCCGTGAGGAGGCCGCGCGCCAGAACTGGGCGCTCGGCGAGGACGAGACGCTGGAACTGCTGCGCATGGACCTCGAGCTCAACGCTCAGGGCCTCGGCGTGTGGCTGGACAGCCGCCAGACCAGCGCCGCCGGTGCCTGATTCCGCGATGACCGTCGCAACGACCGACCGCGCGCGCCGCTTCGGCGGCATCGACCGTCTCTACGGTGCGGGCGCGGCCGCGCGTCTCGCCGGCGCGCACGCCTGCGTGATCGGCATCGGTGGCGTGGGCTCGTGGGCTGCCGAGGCGCTCGCGCGCAGCGGGGTGGGGCGCTTGACCCTGATCGACCTCGATCACGTCGCAGAATCCAACATCAACCGCCAGGCCCATGCGCTCGAGGACACCCTGGGCATGGCCAAGGTGGGCGCCATGGCGGCGCGCATCGCGGGTATCGACCCGGACTGCCGGGTCACGACCATCGAGGACTTCCTCACCCCGGAGAACGCCGGTGCGCTGCTGCAGGGCTACGACCTGGTGATCGACGCGATCGACAACGTGCGCGCCAAGGTCGCGATCGCGGTGACCTGCACGCAGCGCCGCATCCCGCTGGTGATGGCGGGTGGGGCGGGCGGCAAGCGCGACCCCGCGCGCATCGGCGCCGACGACCTCGCACGCACGGAGCAGGACCCGCTCCTCGCCAAGGTGCGCGCGCGCCTGCGCAAGGAGCACGGCTTCCCCCGCGACCCCAGGAAAAAATTCGGCATCGAGGCGGTGTTCTCCACCGAACCCTTGCGCTTTCCCGAGGTCGATGCCTGCGACGCGGCCCATCCCGGCGCCGCGTCCGCCCCCCAGGGGCTGGCGTGCGCCGGCTACGGCTCGAGCATGGCGGTGACCGCGAGCGTGGGCCTGCTGTGCGCGGCGCGCGCACTCGAACACCTGCTGCGCCAGGCCGAAGCGCCTGCGCGCGGCGCCACCCCGGAGCCCTCCGCATGAACGCAGCCAATCCGTCCGCATCCGCCCTCGTCCTCTTCGGCCACGGCGCCCGCGACCCCGAGTGGGCCGGGCCGATGCGGCGCATCCGCGAGGCGGCGCTCGCCCGTCCGGGGGCGCCACGCGTCGAGCTCGCCTTCCTCGAGTTCATGACTCCGACCCTGCCCGAGGCGATCGCCGCGCTCGCCGCCGAGGGCGCGCGCAAAGTTGCGGTGGTGCCGATCTTCCTCGCCCAGGGCGGCCACCTCAAGCGCGACCTGCCGGTGTTGCTGGAGGAGGCGCGCGCCGCCCACCCCGGTTGCGAGATCACCCTGGCGACCGCCGCCGGCGAGGCCGACCCGGTGGTGGCCGCGATGGCGGACTACGCGCTCGGCTGCCTGGGCTGAGAGCGTGAGAGTTTTTCTCCAATCTGGCCAGGTTGTGCTGGGACTGGCATGCTCCGAGACATGAACGAGACCGAACGTCATAACGGATCGCCTGTCAGCCTGTTCGATGAGCTGCCGGCTGTCGAGGAACAACAGGTGATCGCGGCGAAGCAGGCGCGGGCGGCTTCACGCCGGCAAGGCCCGCCGCGGTTGCTGCAGCCCAACCGCGGGCAGATCGAACTGCGCGCCTCGGACCTGGAGTCGCTGCTGGGTGAGGATCACCGGGCTCGGCTGGTGTGGGGCTACGTCGAGCGGCAGGACCTGAGCCGGTTGATCGAATCGATCAAGGCCCGTGGCAGCAACGCCGGACGGTCGGCGATCGACCCGCGGATCCTGTTCGCGCTGTGGCTGTACGCCACGCTCGATGCGGTGGGCAGCGGCCGGGAGATTGCCCGTCTCACGCGCGAGAGCGACGCCTACCGCTGGATCTGCGGTGGCGTGTCGGTGAATTACCACGCGCTCAACGACTTTCGCTCAGGCAACGAGAGCTTGATGGACGAAGTGCTCACGGCCAATGTCGCTGCGCTGGCCTCGGCTGGGGCGATCAGCCTGGAGCGCGTGGCGCAGGACGGCATGCGCGTGCGTGCCGATGCGGGCGCAGCGTCGTTTCGGCGGCAGGCCAGCCTCGAGCAGCACTTGGCCGAGGCCGGCGAGTTGGTCGATGACATCAAGAAACGCGCCGCGGCCGATCCGGCAGCGGCCAGCCGCCGGGCGCAGGCTGCGCGCGAGCGTGCCGCGCAGCAGCGCGAGGAGTGCATCCGCGCCGCGCTGGAGCAACTGCCGCAGGTGCAGGCGGCCAAGCGGCGCAACGGTGAAAAGCCCGAGCAGGCACGAGCCAGCACCACGGATGCCGACGCGCGGGTGATGAAGATGGGCGACGGCGGCTACCGGCCAGCGTTCAACGTACAACTGGCCACAACGTGCGAGGACCAGGTCATCGTCGGGGTGGAGGTGAGCAACACCGGCAGCGACATGGCGCAGATGGCGCCGATGCTCGAGCAGGTCATCGAGCGCACGGGCACAGTACCCGGGCAATGGCTGGTCGATGGGGGCTTTCCCGCGCACGAGCAGATTGAGGCGGTGCATGCGCACACGAAAGGCCAGACCGAGGTCATCGCCCCGGTGCCCGAGCCCAGGCGCAAGGCAGACAAGCGCGACGACGACGCCCGCCCGCCGCCGGACAAGTACCGGCGCAAGGAAGGGGACTCCGAGCCGGTGGCGCAGTGGCGTGCGCGCATGGCCGGCGACGAGATCAAGGATGTGTACAAGCAACGCGCGGCCACGGCCGAGTGCGTCAACGCACTGGCGCGCAACCGCGGACTGCAGCGCATGCCTGTGCGCGGGCTGGGCAAGGTTCGAGCGGTGGCTTACCTGTACGCGCTGGCGCACAACTTGATGCGCATGGCCAAGATCGCGCCGCAGATGCTCGGTCGAGGTAGCGGTGCGTCCAAAATCGCCGCAGCGCTGGCATAAGAGGTGCCTGAAATGAAAACCCGCCTCCTGAAAACCCCGGATCTGCCCTCGCAGTCGCTTGGCTGGGCCTCGAACACCCCACAGCACCTGCGCATCGCAGGCCACTGGGTCTCATCGCATGTCGGTTACTCGGCTTGCGGAAATCAAATGCTTCTCAGGCTCTGAGTCGGCAAGCTTCCGCGCGTGAAATCCGCGCTGGCGCCGAAGCGGGCCTGACGCCCGCCCGCGGTCTCGAGGCATCGAGCTTCGCCGGCGCATCAATTGCGCCCGGGCGCGGGCCGCCTTGTCCCGGCGCGGAGGCGCGATCCCCGTGGATGCGCGAGGGGTATTCCTTGACGGCCTTCAATATAAGAATATACTTATTCTTATGAAGCCGATCATGCTCCCCACTCCTGCGCGTATTGCAGCCGTCCTCGCCCTGAGCCTGTTCGTCGCCACCTCCGGCGCGGCGCGTGCGGAGGTTCCCACCGTTCGCATCGAGGCACGCGCCGTCGTGCCTGTGATCGCCGCCGAGGCCACCGTCGAGGCCGTGCGCCAGTCCACCCTGGCCGCGCAGATGCCCGGGCGCATCCTCGAGCTCTCCGCCGACGCGGGCGATCGTGTGCGCAAGGGGGCGCTGCTGGCGCGCATCGATCCTGCCGAGGCCGCTGCCGCGGTCGCCGCGGCCGAGGCGGGCATTGCGCAGGCCGAGAGCGCGCTCGCCAACGCGCGCGCGGAGTACCAGCGCGCGCGCAGCCTGGTCGAGCGCAAGTTCCTCAGCCAGTCGGCGCTCGACAATGCGCGTGCGCAGTTCCAGGCCGCCGAGGCTCAGGTGCGCGCCGCGCGCGCCCAGCGCGAGCAGGCCGCCACCGTGAAGGGCTACGCCAGCGTGGTGTCGCCGCTCGACGGCCTCGTCGCCGCGCGCCACATCGAGCCTGGCGAGATGGCGCAGCCCGGGCGCAACCTGCTCACCGTCTACGACCCCGCGCAGATGCGCGCCGTGACCGATCTCGCCCCGCAGCGCCTCGCCGAGCTCGGCGCCGGCCCGCTGCGCGCCAGCGTCGAGCTGCCCGCGAGCGGGCGCGTCATCGAAGCTGCGGCGGTGACCGTGCTGCCCGCGGCCGACGCCCGCACCCACACCGTGCGCGTGCGGGTGGATCTGCCCGCCGGCGTGGAGGACGTGCTCCCCGGCAGCTTTGCGCGCGTGCATTTCCATGGCGCCGCCGCCCCGGCCGCCGCCGGCCCCGTCGTGATCCCTGCGGCCGCGGTGCTGCGCCGCGGCGAACTCACCGCCGTGTATGCGGCCGACGGGCAGGGCGGCTTCACGCTGCGCCAGGTCCGCCTCGGTCGTGCGCTGCCCGGTGGCGAGTCGGTGGAGGTGCTCTCCGGCCTCAAGGGTGACGAGACCCTCGCCCTCGACCCGGTCCAGGCCGGCATCCAGGTCCGCGCGGCCGCGGCCGCGCGCTGAGCCGGGAGACCGTCATGGACAAGCCCCTCGGCATCTCCGGCCGCATCGCGGCCGGCTTCCAGCGCAACGCGATCACGCCGCTGCTCGCCCTGGTGCTGCTGCTCGCCGGCATCTTCGCCACCCTGATCACGCCCAAGGAAGAAGAGCCCCAGATCGACGTCACCATGGCCAACGTGCTGGTGCCCTTCCCGGGCGCTTCGGCGCGCGATGTCGAGGCCCTGGTGGCGCGGCCGGCCGAGCAGGTGCTGTCGCGCATCGCCGGCGTCGAGCACGTCTACACCGTGTCGCGCCCCGGCATGGCGGTGATCACCGTGCAGTTCGAGGTCGGCGTGCCCAACCAGACCGCGCTGGTGCGGCTCTACGACACCGTGGACTCGCACGCCGACTGGCTGTCGCCGCAACTTGGCGTCGGCAAGCCGCTGATCAAGCCCAAGGGCATCGACGACGTGCCCATCGTCAGCTTTACGCTGTGGACGCCCGACCCCGCGCGCGCGGCGTTTTCGCTGCAGCAGGTCTCGCGCGCGATCGAGACGGAACTAAAGCGCATCCCCGGCACCCGCGACGTCGCCACCCTCGGCGGCCCTGGCCACGTGATCCGGGTGAACATGGACATCGAGCGCATGAACGCGCACGGCGTCACCGCGCAGGACCTGCGCGGCGCGCTGCAGCTCGCCAACGCCTCGCAGCCGGCCGGCAGCCTGGTCGCGGGCAACCGCGAGGTGCTGGTGCAGACCGGCACCTATCTCGAATCGGCCGAGGACGTGCGCAGGCTGGTGGTGGGCGTGCAGGACCGCAAGCCGGTCTTCCTGCGCGACGTCGCCGAGGTCGTCGACGGCCCCGACCAGCCGTCGCAGTACGTCTGGTTCGGCACCGGCGCCGCCGCCGAGCAGCGCGGCATCGACGAGCAGGGCCTGTTCCCCGCGGTCACCCTGGCGCTGTCGAAGAAGCCCGGCGCCAACGCCGCCGACGTCGCCCAGGCGGCGATGCAGCGCCTGGAGAACCTGCGCGGCAGCCTGATCCCGGAGGGCGTGGAGGTCACCGTCACCCGTGACTACGGCAAGACCGCCAACGACAAGGCCAACCAGCTCATCGGCAAGCTCGCCTTCGCCACCGCGGCGGTGGTGGCGCTGGTGTTCTTCGCGCTCGGCCGGCGCGAGGCGATCATCGTCGGCATCGCGGTCACCCTCACGCTCGCGGCGACCCTGTTCGCGTCCTGGGCCTGGGGCTTCACGCTCAACCGGGTGTCGCTGTTCGCGCTCATCTTCTCGATCGGCATCCTGGTGGATGACGCCATCGTGGTGGTGGAGAACATCCACCGCTGGCACACGCTCGAGCCCGACACGCCGCTGTGGAAGCTGATTCCCAAGGCGGTGGACGAGGTCGGCGGTCCCACCATCCTCGCCACCTTCACCGTCATCGCCGCGCTGCTGCCGATGGCCTTCGTGACCGGCCTCATGGGCCCCTACATGAGCCCGATCCCGATCAACGCATCGATGGGCATGTTCATCTCGCTGGTGGTGGCCTTCGTGGTCACGCCCTGGCTGGCGCAGAAGATGTTGAAGAACGTCGACGCCCACCAGCACGGCGGCGAGGACAGGATGACGAAGCGGCTCGACGGCCTCTTCCGTGGCGTGATGACGCCGATGTTCGACGCCCGCCGCGGCGGCCGCAACCGGCTGATGCTGTGGCTGGTGGTGTTCGCGCTCATCGGCGCCTCGGTGGCGCTGCCGGTGGTGCAGCTCGTGGTCATGAAGATGCTGCCCTTCGACAACAAGAGCGAGTTTCAGGTCGTGCTCGACATGCCGGTCGGCACGCCGGTCGAGGACACCGCGCGCGTGCTCAACGAGATCGGCGCCCATCTGGCCACCGTCCCCGAGGTCACCGACTGGCAGTCCTACGCCGGTGCCGCCGCGCCGATCAACTTCAACGGCCTGGTGCGCCAGTACTACCTGAGGAGCGCGCCCGAGCAGGGCGACATCCAGGTCAACCTGGTCGACAAGACCGCACGCGACCGCCAGAGCCACGAGATCGCGGTGTCGGTGCGCGACGCGGTGACCGAGATCGCGCGCCGCAACGGCGGCAACGCCAAGGTCGTCGAGGTGCCGCCCGGCCCGCCGGTGCTGTCGCCGATCGTCGCCGAGATCTACGGCCCCGACTACGACGGCCAGGTTGAAGTGGCCAGGCGCGTGCGTGCCGCCTTCGAGGACACCCCGGACATCGTCGGCGTCGACGACACGGTGGACGAGGACGCGCCCAAGCTGGTGCTGCGCGTCGACCAGGCCAAGGCTGCGCGCATGGGCGTGGCCCAGGCCGACATCGTCGAGGTGGTGCGTCTCGGGCTCTCCGGCGAGAACGTCACCCCGGTGCATGGCGGCGACAACAAATACGAGATCCCGGTGCGCATCCAGCTGCCGGCGGTGCGCCAGTCCGACCTCGCCGACCTGCTCGCGATGCAGGTGCGCGCGCGCGGTGGCGACAACGCCGGCCAGCTGGTGAAGATCTCCGAGGTGGTGCAGGTGGCCGAGACCCGCCGCGAGCAGATCCTGTACCGCAAGGACCTGCTGCCGGTGGTGTACGTGACCGGCGACATGGGTGGCAAGCTGGACTCGCCGCTGTACGGCATGTTCGACATCCGCTCGCGCGTGAATGGTATGGCGCTCGAAGGTGCCCAGGGGCTTGCGGGCACGCTCGGCGAATGGTTCATCCGCCAGCCCGCCGACCCCTACGCCGGCTACCAGCTCAAGTGGGATGGCGAGTGGCAGATCACCTACGAGACCTTCCGCGACATGGGCGCCGCCTACGCGGTGGGCCTGGTGCTGATCTACCTGCTGGTGGTGGCGCAGTTCCGCAGCTATCTGGTGCCGCTGATCATCATGGCGCCGATCCCGCTCACCATCGTCGGCGTGATGCCCGGCCACGCGCTGCTCGGCGCGCAATTCACCGCCACCTCGATGATCGGCATGATCGCGCTCGCCGGCATCATCGTGCGCAACTCCATCCTGCTGGTGGACTTCGTCAATCAGCAGGTCGCCGAAGGGATGGAGTTCGGCGAGGCCCTGATCCGCGCCGCCGCGGTGCGCGCCAAGCCGATCGGGCTCACCGCGCTGGCAGCGATGATCGGCGCGGTGTTCATCCTCGACGACCCGATCTTCAACGGCCTCGCCATCAGCCTGATCTTCGGCATCTTCGTGTCCACCGTGCTCACCCTGGTGGTGATCCCGGTGCTCTACTACGCGGCCATGCGTGGCCGCATCGCAAGCCTCAAGAACCCCGAGGAGAATCCCGCATGACCACCAATGACTACGTGCGTGCCTTCGCCGGCGCCTTCGTCCTGATCTCGCTCGCGCTCGGCGTCGAGGCCTCGCCACTCTTCGTCAGCAAGCACTTCCTGTGGGTGACCGGCTTCGTCGGCCTGAACCTGTTCCAGAGCGCCTTCACCGGGCTGTGCCCGCTGGTGAACATCCTGCACAAGCTCGGCGTCAAGGACGGCCCGGCAAGCTGCAACTGAGTTCGCTTCAGCGCCGCCGCAGCAGCATCCAGCCGGCGAACAGCACGGTCGCGGTGAAGCTCACCAGCGACCAGTTCGCGATCGACAGGCCGAGGAAGGTCCATTCGACCACGGTGCAGTCGCCTGCGCCGCGGAAGATCATCGGCAGCGCCTGCGCGAGCGGAAAGCTCTCGAGCATGAACTCCAGTCCCGGCCCGCATTCCGGGATCAGCGGCGGGTCGATCTGCATCCAGCTCTGGCGTGCGGCGATGCCGCCGCCGGTGAGCGAGGACGCGCCGATCAGCGCCGCGTAGACCCGCTCGCCGCTGCGCCCGGGCGAGTGCAGGCCGGCGATCAGCGCGATCAGCGCGGCGGTGGCGAAGGCGTAGCGCTGCATGATGCACATCGGGCAGGGCTCGAGGCCCAGGCCGTGCTGCAGGTAGAGGCCGAAGCTCAGCAGCCCGGTCGCGACCAGGAAGAGCGCGAGGTAGAGCACCCGCGCGGGCAGGTTGAGGAGGCGGTGCAGCAGGGTCATCGTGTGCGGTCGTCGAGGAAAGGGCGCCATTGTAGGCGAGCGGGGGAGCCGCGTCCGTGAATTGGGACCCGCACGCGGGCGCGATGTTCCCGGCGCCGCCCGCCGCCTCGTCCCGGCTCAGCCGTGGCGCTCGTCCCCCAGCGCCGCCTGCAGCATGTCCAGGAAGGCCCGCGTCTTTGCCGGCATCAGCCGCCGGCCGGGGAACACCGCCCAGGCGGCGATCGAGGGCGGATGCCAGTCCGGCAGCACGCGGCGCAGCTCGCCGCGCTGCACGTGCGGGGCGGCGAAATACTCCGGCACCGTGGTGATGCCCGCGCCCGCGCAGGCGAAGCGGATCAGCAGCTCCGGCGAGTTCGCGGTGATCGAGCCGGGCGGCACGCCTTCCCAGCGCTGCTCGCCGCATCGCAGGTTCCAGCGGATCGCGTCGCCGGTGCGCGCGAGCAGGCGCAGCGCGCGATGGCGGTGGAGGTCGTCCGGCGCCCGCGGCTCGCCGTGCTCGGCGAGATAGGCGGGCGCGGCATACAGCCCCCAGGGAAACACCGCCAGCCGACGCGCGGCGAGCAGCGCGTCATCGGGCAGGTCGCCGAGCCGGATCGCCAGGTCGAAGTTCTCGCCGAGCAGGTCGACCCGGCGCGGCGACAGGTCGAGCTCCAGCGTCACCGCCGGATGCAGCGCGGCGAAGGCGGCGAGCATGTCGGTGAGCAGCAGGTTGGCGAAGTCACTCGGCATCGACACCCGCAGCCGCCCGCTCGGGCGCGCCTGGCGGCTCTCGGCGAGCGCGGCGACCGCCTCGACCTCGCTCTCGAGCTGGCGGGCGTGGTCGAGCAGGGCGGCGCCGAACTCGGTGATGTTGAGGCGGCGGGTGGTGCGCAGCAGCAGGCGCTCGCCGAGCAGCTCCTCCAGCCTCGACAGCCGGCGCGAGACGGTGGACTTGGGCAGGCCGAGCTTGTCGGCGGCGGCGGTGAGGCTGCCCTCCGCCACGACGCGGGCGAAGACGAGCAGGTCATTGGGGTCAATTTGTTCCATTTTAGGAACAATCATGTGCTTTGAGGGGGCTTAATGCAATCCCCTGCATCCAATAGACTGCAGTTCATCCCATCCCCAAGCCAGAGGACAAGCACATGAACATCCTGCAGATCAACGGCAGCGCCCGTTCCCAGGCCGGCAACTCCACCCGCCTCGCCAACGAACTCGTCGGCCGCCTCGTCGCCGGCCAACCCGCGGCCCGCGTGGTGGTGCGCGACCTCGCCCGCGACCCCGCACCGGCGATCGACGAGGCCGCGCTCGGCGCGCTGTTCACCCCGGCCGAGCGGCGCAGCCCGGATCAGGCCGCGCGCGTCGCGCTGAGCGATGCGCTGGTCGCCGAGGTGCAGGCCGCCGACGTGCTGGTGCTGGGTGTGCCGATGTACAACTTCGGCATCTCCACCCAGCTCAAGAACTGGATCGACGCGATCGCCCGCGCAGGCGTCACCTTCCGCTACACCGAGAATGGCCCCGAGGGCCTGCTCAAGGGCAAGAAGGCCTACGTCGCCTTCGCGCGCGGCGGGCGCTACCGCGGCACCGCGGCCGACACCCAGACGCCTTACCTGAAGACCCTGCTCGGCTTCCTCGGCATCACCGACGTGCATTTCATCTATGCCGAAGGGCTGAACATGGGTGAGGAGGCTACGAAGCAGGGCTTCGCCGAGGCCGAGGCGGACATCGCCGCCGCGCTCGCCTGAGCCATGCGCGGCAAGCCTCGTGACCGCCGGCGGCGGCGCGAGGCCGACCTGGACAACGAGGGCGGGCCCACCCGCCCCACACCCCCGACCCCATACAGAGGAGCACGCAAATGAGCACGACCCCCGCCCCCCGCACCCCCTCCGCGGCCGTGCACCATCCGCGCACGGTGGAGCGGCTCGTGACCGGCCATCCGACCTCGGACGGCGCCGGCGTCAAGCTCACGCGCGTGCTCACCCAGCCGCTGCAGCGCCGGCTCGACCCCTTCCTGATGCTCGACGCCTTCGGCAGCGACCAGGCCGACGACTACATCGCCGGCTTCCCCGACCATCCCCACCGCGGCTTCGAGACCGTGACCTACATGATCGCCGGGCGCATGCTGCACCGCGACAGCGCCGGCCACGAGGGCCTGCTCGAGAACGGCGGCGTGCAGTGGATGACCGCCGGCCGCGGCGTCATCCACTCCGAGATCCCGCAGCAGGAGGAGGGCGTCATGGAGGGCTTCCAGCTCTGGCTCAACCTGCCCGCGCAAGACAAGATGAGCGCGCCCTGGTATCGCGACTTCGCCGCGGGCGAGCTGCCGCGCTTCACCACGGAAGATGGCGTCGAGGCCACCGTGATCGCCGGCGAGAGCCACGGCGTGCGCGGCGCCGTGACGCGCGCGGTCACCGCGCCGCTCTACCTTGACCTGCACCTGCCCTGCGGCACGAGCTTTTCGCAGCCGCTGCCCGCCGGGCACAACGCCTTCGTCTATGTGTATCGCGGTCGGGTGAAGCTCGGCGAGGTGGAGGTCCCGGTGCGCAACATGGCGATCCTCGCCAACGCCGCGGACCGCGACGGCGTGCGCATCGAGGCTTTGGAGGAGGCCCGCGTGCTGCTGATCGCCGGCCGCCCGCTCGGCGAGCCGATCGCGCAGTACGGTCCCTTCGTGATGAACACCGAGCAGGAGATCTACCAGGCCGTCGCCGACTACCGCGCCGGCCGGCTCGCGGCCTGAGCGCAGCGCGTGCTCGGCAGGCACGAGGCCGTCTCGTGCCCCGGACTGCCGTGGCAGCGGGCCTGCCCGCGAAAGGGGATGCGAGAGGGCGTTTCGCGCAGGTTCTGCGGTGGGAGCGGACTTGCCCGCCAAAGAACGCGTCCTCGATGGCCGGTTCGCGGGCCGGCCCGCTTCCAGACGGGGCGTTTCAGTTCGCCAGCGCCCGCAGCGCGGCCACCTGCCGGAGGATCGGCCCCGGCACCGGGACCTCGCCCGCCAGCATGGCGCGGATCAGCGCGGCGTTGTCCGCCACCGAGGGCGCATCGGGCAGCCCGGCGAGCGGCGGCGCGCCACCTTCCTCGGCGGGGACGCCCACGCTCGCCTCGCCCTCCACATACACCTTCATCTCCGGGCAGCGCCGCGGATTGGCGTAGATCTCGCCCTCGGTGCCGCGCATGAGCATCGCGCGCCCGCCGTCGGCGCGCAGGAAGGCGTCCATGCGCTCGAGGTACTCGGGGTGGGTCACCGCCACCACGCGCACGCTGCGCCCGCGGCAGGGGTCGATCAGCTTGGCCATGGTATGGCCGCTGGCGCGCACGCCCATGCGCACGCGCAGCGCGAGCAGCGGGTCGAGCCCGGGCAGCAGCTTGTCCACGCCGATGCAGGCGACGCGCCGCTGCGCGAGCTGCGCCGAGGCCTCGGCCGCGTCGGTGGCCGGATGCAGCTCGAGCGCGGCGAGCAGCTCGAAGGGGCTCACCCGCGTCTCGAAGTCGTGGCGGCCCTGGATCAGCACCGGTACGCCCTCGCGCGCGAGCAGCAGCGCCACCAGCGGCATCAGGTTGGCCTGGCGGCGCGCGCCGTTGTAGGTCGGCAGCACCACGCAGCGCGGGCCGTCCGGCACGGCGACCTGCGCGGTGCGTGCATCCATCGCCTGCTTGAAGCCGAGCAGCTCGGGCAGCGCCTCGCTCTTGATGCGGAAGGCGAGCAGGATGGCGCCGAGCTCGAGCTCGGGCACGACGCCATCGAGGATGTCGCCGAAGAGCGCCGCCGCGGCGGCCGTGTCGAGGTCGCGGGCACCCTTGGCGCCCCGCCCGATTTCCTTGATGATTGGACCGTATTTCATGGCGGCGATTATGGCGAGCTTCGCGCCGCCCGACCAGCCGGCCTTGCGTACGCGTCGCGCGCCGAACGCCGGCGTCGGTTGCCGAGTGCGGCGGTCGAAGCCGCGCCCGCGCAGTGCGGGCGGTCTCGCCCGCGCATAGCCAGCCGCCTACCCCCCGCTTTTTCTGGAGGACTCCAGCCTATGGAAGTCGGATTCATCGGACTCGGCCTCATGGGCCGTCCCATGGCGCTCAACCTGCTTGCGGCCGGTCACCGCGTACACGTCTGGAGCCGCCGCCGCGAATCGATGCGGCCGCTGCTCGACGCCGGTGCCAGCGACTGCGCGAGCGCGGCCGAGGTGGCGCGGCGCGCGGCGGTCACGATCAGCATGGTGTCGGACGCGCCCGACGTCGAGCAGGTGACGCTCGGTGCGGACGGCATCGCCGATGGTGCGGGCGCCGGCCATGTCCACATCGACATGAGCACCATCGCTCCCGCCGCGGCGCAGTCCATCGCCGCAGGCCTGGCCGAACGCGGCATCGTCGCGCTCGATGCGCCGGTGTCGGGCGGCGAACCGGGCGCGATCGCAGGCACGCTCACCATCATGGTCGGCGGCGACGAGGGGGCCTGCGCGCGCGTGCAGCCGCTTTTCGAGGCCATGGGCAAGTCCATCACCCGCATCGGCGAGGCCGGTGCCGGGCAGGTCGCCAAGGCCTGCAACCAGATCATCACCGGGGTGGGGGTTGCGGCGGTCGCCGAGGCGCTCAACTTCGCGGCCAGGAGCGGCGCGGATGGGACCAAGGTGCGCGAGGCGCTGCTCGGCGGCTTCGCGTACTCGCGCATCCTCGAGAACCACGGTCAGCGCATGCTCGAGCGCAACTTCCGGCCCGGCTTCAAGGCCTGGATGCACCAGAAGGACCTGCGCATCGTCATGGGCGAGGCGCACCGGCTCGGCGTGGCGCTGCCCGCGGCCGCGGCCACGGCGCAGCTCTTCAACGGCATGATCGGCTGCGGCATGGGCGAGGACGATTCGGTGGCGATGCTCAAGCTGCTGGAGCGCATGAGCGGCGTGGTGGGCGCATGAGCGCGACGGAAGGCAGGGTGGAGGGCGGGGCGATGAGGGTCGGTTTCATCGGGCTGGGCGTGATGGGCGAGCCGATGGCACGCCACCTGCGCGCCGCAGGGCATGCGCTCGCGGTGTGGGCGAGGCGGCCACAGTCGGCGGCGGCGCTGGTGGCCGAGGGCGTGCCGCTGTGTGCGACACCGGCCGAGCTGGCGGCGCGCAGCGAGGTGGTGATCACCATCGTCACCGCGAGCGCCGACGTGGAGGCGCTCGCCTTCGGTGCGCAGGGGCTGGCCGAGGGTTTCGTGCCCGGGGCCATCCACGTGGACATGAGCACCATCGCCCCGGCGACGGCGCGCGCGCTCGCCGAACGCTACGCCGCGCGCGGCGTCGGCTGGGTCGATGCGCCGGTCTCCGGCGGCGGCCAGGGCGCGCGCGACGCGACGCTGGCGATCATGGCCGGCGCTGAGGACGACATGCTGGAGCGCGTGCGCCCGCTGCTCGGGGCACTCGGCAAGCGCATCGTGCACATCGGCCCGCCCGGGGCAGGGCAGGTGGCCAAGGCCTGCAACCAGATGATCATGGTGTCGGCGATCCAGGCCTGCGCCGAGGCCTTCCGCCTCGCCGGCGCGCACGGGGTCGACAAGGCCGCGGTGCTGCGTGCGCTTGCCGGCGGGTCGGCGGGCTCGCGGGTGCTGGAGGTGATGGGGGCGAAGATGGTGGCGCGCGACTTCGCCGCCGGCGTCGAGGCCCGCCTGCACCACAAGGATTTCGCCATCCTGATGGAAGAGGCCGCCCGCCTCGGCGCGCCGCTGCCGGTGGCGGCGCAGGTGTGGCAGCAGCTCGACGCGCTGATGGGCGCGGGCTGGGGGCGGGACGACACCGCGAGCCTGCTGCGGGTGCTGGAGGGCTAGGTTCCCGAGCGGCGAGTCTTCGCGGGCGGGGGCGCTCCCATGGTCGGATCGGCGGTTCAGGCGCGCGGCTTGCCGTACCACTTGAAGCGTTCGATCACCTCGGCCATCTCCGCTTCCGACAGCAGCACCGGCGCGCCCAGCTGCAGGGTGCGCCAGTATTGCTCGCACAGGGTCTCGAACTCGACTGCCATCGCCAGCGCGTGCTCGAGGTCGCGGCCGAAGACGACCATGCCGTGGTTGGCGAGCAGGCAGGCGCTGCGCTCGTGCAGCGCCGCCACGGTGGCCTCGGACAGCGCCTGGGTGCCGAAGGTGGCGTAGCGCGCGCAGCGCACGGTGGTGCCGCCGAAGCGCGCGATCATGTAGTGGAAGGGCTGGATGTCGAGGCGCTGGCAGGCGAGCGCGGTGGCGAAGGGGGCATGTGCGTGCAGCACCGCGCCGGCCGCCGGGAAGGCGGCGTAGACGTCATGGTGGAGCTGCCATTCCGACGAGGGCGCGCGCGCGCCGGCGTAGCGGCCGTCGGCCTCCACCACCACCATGTCCTCGGCGCGGCAGCGCTCGGCGGCGATCCCGCTCGGGCTGATCAGCATGCGCCCGCCCGCCAGGCGCTGGCTGGCGTTGCCCGAGGTGCCGACGTTGAGCCGCGCCGCGCCCATCGCGCGCAGGGTGTGGAGCAGGCGCGCGCGCGGGTCGTCCTCGCCGCGCCAGCCGGCCTCCTCGTGGATGCAGCCGGGCGTGCCGGCGCTCATCGCGCCTGCTCCGGGTAGAGGCGGGCGAGCTCGCCCGGGCGGGCGATGCCGCGCTCGGTGACGATGCCGGTGATCAGCGCCGCCGGGGTAAGGTCGAATGCGGGGTTGGCGGCGCGCGTGCCCGCGGGGGCGAGCGCGAGCTCGGCGGTGGCGCCGTCCGCGGCTTCGCCGCGCACGTGCAGGATCTCGTCGGCGCCGCGGTCCTCGATCGGGATGGCGGCGCCGTCGGCGCAGGCGAAGTCGAGCGTGGAGTGCGGCGCCGCGATGTGGAAGGGCACCTCGGCGACGCGGGCGGCGAGCGCCTTGAGGTAGGTGCCGACCTTGTTGGCGGTGTCGCCGTTGGCGGCGATGCGGTCCGCGCCGGTGATGACCAGGTCGACCTCGTGCCGCATCAGCAGCAGGCCGGCGGCGTTGTCGGCGATCAGCAGGTGGGGCACGCCGGCGGCGCGCAGCTCCCAGGCGGTGAGCAGGCCCTGGTTGCGCGGCCGCGTCTCGCTCACCACGACCTCGACCGCGATGCCCTCGGCCTGCGCCGCATACACCGGCGCGAGCGCGGTGCCGGCGCCGCAGGTGGCCAGCCAGCCGGCGTTGCAGTGCGTCATCAGCCGTACCGGGCCGGGGCGGCGGGCGGCGATCTCGCGAATCAGGCGCACGCCGTGGCGGCCGATCGCGTCGCAGGTGGCGGCGTCGTCGGTGCGGATCGCCTCCGCCTCGGCCCACGCCGCCTCGACGCGCGCGCCGGGCGGCAAGGGCTGCAGCGCGCGGCGCATGCGCTCGAGCGCCCAGTGCAGGTTCACCGCGGTGGGCCGTGTGGCGCCCAGGGTGGCGAGCGCGCGCGCGAGCGCGGCGTCGTCGGCGCCCTCGTCGGCGAGCGCGAGCGCCACGCCGAAGGCCGCGGTGGCGCCGATCAGCGGTGCGCCGCGCACCTGCATGCTGCGGATGGCGTGCGCGGCCTCGGCGAGGGTGCGCAGTGCGACGGTCTCGGTGCGGAAGGGCAGCAGGGTCTGGTCGAGGATGCGGACGGTGCCGCCGTCGCGCTGCAGCGTGGGGATGGGTTGTTCGAACATCGGAGCGCTCTGGTGGTGTGGGGCGGGTGGGGCTGTACGGGCAGGCTTGGGCGGGCGGCCTAAAGCGCCGCCAGCCTGGCGCAGGCGGCCGCGAGCGTGGCCTCGTTCTTGGCGAAGCAGAAGCGGATCACGTGCTCGTCGCGGCCGTCGGCGAAGAAGGCCGACACCGGGATCGCCGCCACGCCGACATCGCGGGTCAGGTGTTCGCAGAAGGCGGCGTCGCCCAGGTCCGAGATCGCCGCATAGCGCGCGAGCTGGAAGTAGGTGCCGTGCGAGGGCAGCAGCTCGAAGCGCGAGGCGGCCAGCGCGGCGCGGAAGAAGTCGCGCTTGGCCTGGTAGAAGGCGGCCAGGCCGAGGTGGCGCGAGGCGTCGGCCATGTAGTCGGCGAGCGCGAGCTGCACCGGGGTGTTCACCGTGAATACGTTGAACTGGTGCACCTTGCGGAACTCGGCCATGAGCTCGCGCGGGGCGAGCACGTAGCCCACCTTCCAGCCGGTGATGTGGTAGGTCTTGCCGAAGCTCGACACCACGAAACTGCGCTGCGCGAGCGCGGGGTGGGCGGCGCAGGAGGCATGCGCGGCGCCGTCGAAGACGATGTGCTCATAGACCTCGTCGGCCACCACGACGATGCCGGTGCCGCGCACCAGCGCGGCGAGGCGGTCGAGGTCGTCCCGTGTCCACACCGTGGCGGTGGGGTTGTGCGGGGTGTTGATCATGATCATGCGCGTGCGCGGCCCGATCGCGGCCGCCACCGCGTCCCAATCGGGGCGGTAGTCGGGCGCGGCCAGGCGCATGCGCACCACCTTGCCGCCGGCGAGCTCGATGGCGGGGACGTAGGAGTCGTAGACCGGCTCGAACACGATGACCTCGTCGCCCGGGTGCACGCAGGCGGTCACTGCGGTGAACAGCGCCTGGGTGGCGCCGGCGGTGACGGTGATCTCGTGTTCGGGGTCGTAGGCCGTGCCGTAGAGCGCCTCGACCTTGGCGGCGATCGCCGCGCGCAGCGCCGCCGTGCCGGCCATGGGGGCGTACTGGTTGTGGCCGGCGCGCATCCAGTGCGCGACGCGCTCGAACAGCAGGTCCTCGGCGTTGAAGTCGGGGAATCCCTGCGACAGGTTGATCGCGCCGCATTCCTGGGCGAGGCGGGACATCACGGTAAAGATCGTCGTGCCGACGTTCGGCAGGCGGGATTCGATCGGCGCGGGGAAGTGCGGCATGGCGGCGAGGGCTCGGTGCGGTGCGGTCCGACATTGTCGCAAACCGGCCGGGCGCGCGGTAGGCGCGCGGGCATCGCCGGGGGGGCGCCTGCAGGGGGGGCGGCGGGGGCGCATGCTAGAATTTTGGCGTTCCCGACTTTCCTCCGGCCCCAACGTGCGCAACCTGCTCCTGCTGATCCTCGTCGTCTTCGGCATTTGGTGGGCGCGCGCGGCGGTGCGTCGCCTCAAGGCGCGTGGCGGCCTCGGGCGCAAGGCCGAGGACGCGCGCCTGGCGAAGTCCGAGCCGATGCGCGAGTGTCGCCACTGCGGGCTGATCGTGCCCGAGTCCGAGGGCGTGCGCGCTGGAGAGTCCTTCTATTGCTGCGACGAACATCGCCGTGCCGGCCCACGACCCGATTGAGGCGGCCGCCTTCGCGGTCGATTCGGCCGACCGCGCACGCCAGCGCGCCCTGCGTTACCTCAACGTCTTCCGGCTGATCCTCGGCGGCCTGTTCCTCGTCGCCGGCGAGGAGTTCGGCCTCGGCAGCGAGAGCCCGCGCCTCTACCTCGCCGCGGTGGTGGGCTACCTCACCGCGGTGCTGACCCTCGGCTTCCCCGACGCGGTGCGGCGGCTGGGCTTCGAGCGCGTGGTGATCCTGCTCGCGCTTGCCGACATCGTCGCGCTTGCGGCGATCATGTGGGTGAGCGGCGGCTACCGTAGCGGCATGCCGGTGCTGATGATGGTGATGCTCGCCGGCGCCGGCCTGATCGGCGAGGGGCGCATGGTGATGTTCTCGGCTGCGCTCGCCACCCTGGCCGTGCTGGCGGAGAACGCCTCGCGTCTCTTCGGGGGCGGCAAGTCGGTCGAGTTCCTCCAGGTCGGCATCTTCTGCGCCGGCTTCTTCGGCATTGCCGCAATTGCACGCCTGCTCGCCCTGCGCGCTCAGGCCAACGCTGCGCTGGCGGCCGAGCGCGGCGTGGCGCTCGCCAAGCAGCAGGCGGTGAGCGCCCATATCCTGCGCGACATGCAGGACGGCGTGATCGTGGTCGGCGCGCGCGGCCGCGTCCTCCACGCCAACGCCCAGGCGCTGGAAATGCTCGGCCTGGCCCGTGCTGGCGGGGAGGCGCTCGACGGCCTCGCGCTCGCCGACCTCGACGCCGGGCTGGAGGGCATGCTGCAGCCGGCGGTGGGCGAGGAGGGGCGCCTGATGCGGCTGGGCGCGGCCGGACGCCTGCTGCGTTGCCGCCGGGTGCAGGGCGATGCGGGCAGCGCGGCCGAAGGCGACACCCTGCTGTATCTCACCGACTACGAGGAGATCCAGCGCCAGTTGCAGCAGATCAAGCTCGCCGCGCTCGGCCGCCTCACCGCCAGCATGGCGCACGAGATCCGCAACCCGCTGTCGGCGGTGACCCAGGCCGCCGAGCTGCTCGGCGAGGAGAAGCGCGCCGACATGCAGGCCCGGCTGGTGCGCATCATCAACGACAACGCGCGCCGCATCGAGCGCATGATCCGCGACGTGCTCGCCCTCGGCAGGCGCGAGCAGGCCTTGCCCGAGGCCCTGCCGCTGGCGGCCTTTGTGCGCGAGATCCTCGACGCGCGGGTGTTCCGCGAGCCCGCCGAGGCGCAGCTGTACGAGCTCGCGATCGATCCCGCGCTGACCCTGGCGATGGATCGCGCTCACCTGCACCAGATCCTCGACAACCTGCTGTCGAATGCGGCCCGCCACGCCTCGGGCAAGGCGGGCGCGGTACGCCTGTGGGCAGAGCCCCTGCCGCACGCCAAGGTCGTGCTGCACGTGCAGGATGACGGCCCAGGCTTCGACGAGGCGATGCGGGCGCATCTGTTCGAACCCTTCTTCACCACCCACCCCAAGGGCACCGGGCTCGGCCTGTACATCGCCCGCGAGCTGGCCGAAGCCAATGACGCCACTCTGGCGCTCGCGCCGGGCGGTCCCGGGGCCGACTTCATCCTTACCGCGAGCCAGCAGCCATGACCCAGGTCGAACGCCGCAACCGGCCCCGCTCCACCGATGTCCTCGTCGTCGATGACGAGGACGACATCCGTGAACTGCTCGAGCTCTCGCTGATGCGCATGGGGCTGGCCTGTGACACCGCGGGCTCGGTCGGCGAGGCGCGCGCGCTGCTGGCCGAGCGCGGCTATCGCCTGTGCCTGACCGACATGCGCCTGCCCGACGGCGACGGGCTGGAGCTGGTCGAGTACATCCAGACCGTGCGCCCTGGCCTGCCGGTGGCGGTGATCACCGCATTCGGCAGCATCGAGACGGCGATCCGTGCGCTCAAGCTGGGTGCCTTCGATTTCGTCACCAAGCCGGTCGAGCTCAAGGCCTTGCGCGAGCTGGTACAGCACGCGCTCAAGCTGCGCGAGGGGGGCTCGGAGGAGCACCCCGCCGCGACCGCCGAGCGCAGCCTGATCGGCCACTCGGCGGCCTTCGTGCAGCTGCGCGCGCAGGCCGAGAAGCTCGCGCGCAACCAGGCGCCGGTGTTCATCCATGGCGAATCGGGGACGGGTAAGGAGGTCATCGCGCGCCACATCCACGCGCTCGGTGCGCGCGCCGGCGGGCCCTTCGTTCCGGTCAACTGCGGGGCGATCTCGCCCGAGCTGATGGAGAGCGAGTTCTTCGGTCATCGCAAGGGCAGCTTCACCGGCGCGAGCGCGGACAAGAGCGGGCTGTTCCAGGCCGCCAGCGGCGGCACCCTGTTCCTCGACGAGATCGGCGAGCTGCCGCTGGCGATGCAGGTCAAGCTGCTGCGCGCGATCCAGGAGCGTGCCGTGCGCCCGGTCGGTGCGCACGCCGAGGAGCCGGTGGACGTGCGCATCCTGTCCGCCTCGCATCAGGATCTCGGCCGCCTCGTGGCCGAGGGCCGCTTCCGCCAGGACCTGTTCTTCCGCATCAACGTGATCACGCTGCGCGTGCCACCGCTGCGCGAGCGGCGGGAGGACATCCCGGATCTGGCCAGCCACATCCTCGCGCGCCTCGCAGTGCGCGAGGGCGGGGCGCCGCGCCGACTCTCCACGGCGGCGCTCGAGCGCCTGCAAGCCTACGATTTCCCCGGCAACGTGCGCGAGCTGGAGAACCTGCTCGAGCGCGCCTGTGCGCTGTGCGAGGGCGAGGAGATCGACGTCGGCGACCTCGGGGTCGAGGGTGACTGCAGCCCGCTCGGGGCCACGGCTGGGGTCGAGGGGGGCACCGCGCCAGTGGCCGAACCCGAGGAAGGCCGCGAGGGCCAGGACGAGGTGGAGCGCCTGCGCATCATCCGTGCACTCGAGCAGACGCGCTGGAACCGCTCGGCGGCCGCGCGCATGCTCGGCATGACCTTGCGCCAGCTGCGCTACCGGCTGCAGAAGTGGGGGATGGAGTAGGGGGGCGTCTTGCGGGGTGCTCCTGCAGCGGGAGCGCGTGCGTTACCGCCGCATTCGCGCCTGCCGGCGCTCCTACAGGGCGGTGTCGCGCGCGAGACGTCGGCCGCCAACCCGCACGATGGTTCATGCACAGGCGCCGCGCGCGGCGAAGCACGGCACCATTTCGCACGACGGTTTATGTAGGAGCGCCGGCAGGCGCGAATCGGGCGGCCGTTTGCGCGGCTACGTTGGGTGTGGCGCGTGCCGAACCGCCGCGTTCGCGCCTGCCGGCGCTCCCATACGACGGGCGCGGACGTCATCCCAGCCTTCATGCTTGCCAGCGCGCTTGCGGGGCGCAGCGGTTGAAGGGGCAGGGTTGCGGGTGGACGCTGGCGAATGGGCGTCTAGAATGACGTCATGAACCCGACGATCCTCCACCATGGTGCGCGCAACGGCGTCACCGGCTCCTGCCACCAGCTCTTCGTCGAGGGGCGCAACAGCCTGCTGCTCGACTGCGGCCTGTTCCAGGGCGCGGAGACTGCGCCCGACGGGCGTTCGGCCGCCGACCGGCTGGAGATCGACTTCCCGCTCGAGGGCGTCGGTGCGCTGGTGCTCACCCATGTGCACATCGACCACTGCGGCCGCCTGCCCTGGCTCCTCGCAGCCGGCTTCAAGGGGCCGATCCTGTGCAGCGAACCCTCTGCGCGCCTGCTGCCCACGGTGCTCGCGGACGCCTTCGCGGTGGGTGTGAGTCGCGACCGAGCGCTGATCGAGCGCTATCTGGGCAAGGTGGAGCCGCGCATCCGCGCGCTGCCCTACGGCAAGTGGCACCTCGTGTATCGCAGCCCGGACGCGAGTTGCCGGATCCGCCTGCAGCGCGCCGGCCACATCCTCGGCTCGGCCTACGTCGAGTGCGAGCTCTCCGGTGCGGCATGGCCGGAGCCGCGCCGGGTGGTGTTCTCGGGTGATCTCGGCGCGCCGCATGCGCCGCTGCTGCCGGCGCCGCGCCCGCCCTGGAGGGCCGACGTGCTGGTGCTGGAGACCACCTACGGCGACCGCGTCCACGAGAATCGCCGCGACCGCCGCGCACGCCTGCAGGCGGTCGTTGAGCACGCCTTGCAGGACGGCGGCACCGTGATCGTGCCCGCCTTCAGCATCGGGCGCACGCAGGAGCTGCTCTACGAGTTCGAGGACATCCTGCACCGCCAGCGGGTGCGCCCGGGGAAGCATTCCGCCGCCTGGGGCGCGTTGCGCATCTTCCTGGATTCGCCGCTGGCGCAGCGCTTCACCGCGCTCTATCGCGAGTTGCAGCCGTTCTGGGACGCCGAGGCGCGCGCCCGCGTGCGTGCCGGCCGGCAGCCACTGTCCTACGATCAGCTCGTGGCGATCGACAGCCACGAGGAGCATCTCGCCAACGTGCGTCGGCTCGCGCGCAGCCGCGAGCCCGCGGTGGTGATCGCCGCGAGCGGGATGTGCGCCGGTGGCCGGGTGGTGAATTACTTGCGCGAGATGCTGGGTGATCCGCGCCACGACGTGCTCTTCGTCGGTTACCAGGCGCGCGGCACGCCTGGCCATGCGATTCAGACCTACGGGCCGCGCGGTGGCTACGTGGAGCTCGACGGCGAGCGTGTGGACATCCGCGCCGGCATCCATATCCTTTCGGGCTATTCGGCGCACGCCGACCGCGACGACCTGACCCGCTTCGTCACCCGCATGCGCCATCTGCCCGGCGAGGTCCGCCTGGTGCATGGCGAGGACGCGGTGCGCGCGGCCTTCGCCGGCCACCTCCAGGGGGTGGTCGGCGAGCGCATGCGCATCGTGGTCTGAGGACCTGCGCGTTCGGCACCGGGGCTACTGCTGCAGCCGGCGCAGGTACTCGCGGGTGAACATGCGCTCGGGGAGGTCGCGAACGTTCATGTTCTCGTAGGTCAGCACCGAGATCTCACCCTTCTTGAGCGCGTCCTCCATGACCAGCCGGGTGGGGCGGACTGCGCCGGCCATCTGGCGGAACTCCTCGTAGCGCGCGGTCTTGAGCAGGCGGCCGGAGAGCGCGTAGAACTCGGCCTTGAGCGGACGGCTGTCGCGCTCGCCGACCCAGTAGCGCACGCGCGCATAGGTCACGCCGCGATCGACCGCCTTGAGGTCCAGCACCACCGCGGCCTGGCCCTCGATGGTCTCGGTGCCGGCGACGGTCGGGATGTAGTCGCCGGCCAGATTCGCTCGCGCCAGATCGCCGTTGGCCACCTGACCGGTCAGTCGCTGGGCGAGGGACAGTCGGACCGGCTGCGACACGCTCGGCATGAAGACCCACAGGTCGCGCGCGCGCATCAGCAGGGCCTGGCCGCGCTCGGTTGCGGGCTCGAGCGTCAGCACGATGGTGTTCTCGTTGCCGCGCGAGAGCACGCGGAAGGTGCGCGACTCGCCCTCCGCGCCATCGGCGAAGTTGCGCACGACGATCTCGGTCTGGAAGCTCTCGCGCGGAAAGCGGATCGCGTCGGCGCGCCGGACCAGGTCGGCCGCGACCGTGTCGACGCCCTCGGCCCCTGCGGGCTCGGCAGGGGAGGCGGCGTCGGTCGCAAGCGCCAGCGTGGGCAGCATCAGGCTGCCGGCGAGGCAGGCGACGAATCGGCGGCGGGATCGTAAGCTTGGCGTCATGGGTGCTATCCTCTGGGGGTTTTCTTCATTTTCGGTCGTCCCGATGGCCATCGTCCAGATCGAACACGTGAGCAAGAGTTTTCGCCTCGGCGAGCAGACGGTGCTGGCGCTCGACGACGTCTCGCTCGAGATCGAGCCGGGAGTGTTCCTGGCGATCGCGGGGCCTTCGGGCAGTGGCAAGTCGACCCTGCTGAACATCATCGGCTGCATCGACACGCCGACCTCGGGGCGTGTGGTCGTGGACGGGCATGACGTCTCGAACCGCACGCCCGACGAGCTGGCCGACCTGCGTGCACGTACCATCGGCTTCATCTTCCAGACCTTTAATCTACTCCCCGTGCTGTCGGCAGCGGAGAACGTCGAGTATCCGCTGCTGCAGATGCCGGAGCTCACCAGGGCGGAGCGTGCCGAGCGGGTGCGCCACTACCTCGGCGTGGTCGGTCTGAAGAAGTACGCCGAGCATCGGCCCAATCAGCTCTCCGGCGGCCAGCGCCAGCGCGTGGCGATCGCGCGCGCGCTGGCCACGCACTCCAAGGTCGTCCTCGCCGACGAGCCGACCGCCAACCTCGACAGCAAGACCGGCACCAGCATCCTCAAGCTGATGCGCGACATCAACCGCCAGTCGGGCACGACTTTCGTCTTTTCCACCCACGACCGCAAGGTCATGAACATGGCCGACCGCCTGGTCCGCATCGCGGATGGCCAGATCACCGCGCTCGGCTTGAGGGTCGACGACCGCTGGGTGTTCGTCGATGGGCGGACGCCGCGCGACGAAGACATTCGCGAAATCTAGGAAGACTGCACATGCCCCGCCTGAACAGAATCCATCGCCTGACCCTGATCGCGCTTGCGCTCGCAAGCCTCGCCACACCTGCCGCGCGCGCGGAGCCCGTGGCCGCGGACGCGGCGCCGGATGTGCCTGAGGCTGCGCTCGCGGACGAAGCTGCGGCTGCCGACCTGCCCGACGATGCCCCTGCAGCGGACGCCGATCTCGACGCGGCGTCGGACGCCGATCTCGACGCCCTGCTCGACGTCGGCACGCCTGCAGCGGGCAGCGAGGCGGCGACGGGCATCAAGTGGGGCGGCTACGCCGAGCTCGGCATGGCGTACACCTACCGCGATCCCGAGCGCTGGTCGCACCTGCGCGCCCGCGGGGAGCTGACAGGCAGCGGGCAAGTCGCGCCGCGGGTGCGCTGGAAGCTCAACGCGCGTGCCGAACTCGACGGCGCCTTCGATCTCGAGGACGAGCACTACCCGGCTGCGGTGCGCCGCGACCAGCGTCGCGACCTCATGCTGCGCGAGGCGTACGTGGATGTCGGCCATGGCGACTGGGAGTTCCGCTTCGGTCGCCAGCACGTGGTGTGGGGCGAGATGGTGGGCTTCTTCTTCGCCGACGTGGTGTCCGCGCGCGATATGCGTGACTTCCTGCAGACCGAGCTCGAGCGCATGCGCATCGGGCAGTGGGCGGTTCGCGCCGAACGCTTCGGCGCCGACACCCACTTCGAACTGCTGTGGGTGCCGAAGCCCAGCTTCGACCAGATCGGCAAGCCGGGCAGCGACTTCTACACCTATCCGTGGATGCCGGCCGACACCGTGGTGTCGGAGGATCGGCCCGGCGGCGACATCGACGACGGCAACTGGGGTGCGCGCATCTCGCATCTGGTCGATGGGTGGGATCTTTCGGCCTTCTACTATCACAGCTACGACGTCGCGCCGACGCTGCATGCCTACGCGCCCGGCCGGGCCGAGCTGCGCCACGAGCGCATCGACCAGGTCGGCGGCACCTTCAGCAAGGATCTCGGCAGCTTCGTGCTGAAGGGGGAGGCGGTTCACACGAGTGGTCGCAGCGTGAATACCTTTGCGCGGGCGGGAAATCTGCCCGTGGTCGGCCTGGTCGGCACCGACATGGTGGATTACGCGTTCGGCGTCGATCTGCCGAGCGGAGACTGGCGCTTCAACGTGCAGTACTACGGTCGCCGCCTGGACGACCATCGGCCAGCCATGATGATGGATCGCCACGAGCAGGGCGTGAGCCTGCAGATCGTGCACGGCACCGGAACGGATCTCGAGGCAGAGGTGCTCGCGGTGACCAGCCTGAATCGATCCGACTACTCGCTGCGCCCGAAGCTTAGCTGGAAGTTCGCTCCCGCCTGGCGCGCGACCGTGGGCGTGGACGTGTTCGGCGGCAAGGGCAGGGGGATGTTCGGGGTTTACGACGACCGGGATCGTGCGTGGCTGGAATTGCGCCGCTGGTTCTGACGCCGCAGCTCGAGAGCGCCGCGGCCTAGCGGCTGGAGAGCGCCTCGATCACTTCCTGCGCGTGGGCCTTCATCGGCAGCAGGCGGGATACGCGGCTGTTGTGCCGTTGCTCGATGCGTTCGTGACGGGCGAGCGCGCGCTCGAATTCGTCCTGCGACAGGTGGAGCAGCACGGCCGGCGCGCCGACACGAGGGCAGATGCGCTCGCCGCCGATCCGTTTGAACCCGAAGATGCGCTGGTAGAAGTTCGCATGCCGTGGGTGCACCTCGATGAAGATGTCGGTCATGCGCCGCGTGAGTTGTGCGATCACGTACAGCGCCTGGAACAGGCCCGCCAAGGCATCATGGTTGCCGGAGGAGGGATCGAGCGCCAGTTGTGTAATTTCGCACACTTTGCCTCCGATCGCGCGGGCGGAGTCGATCTCCTTGCTGTACAAAGTGTCCGCTAACAAGCCGTTGCCGAAATCCATTCGCACGGTCAGCGTGGCAACGGCGTCATCGCCGCACAGGGCCACGACGGTGACGTCACGCTTGTCGATTTCCGCCATCGTGCCGTAGGGGAACAGGCCGCGTGAAGAGTACATGCGCTCGATGAGCTTGGCGGCCCGGCGCTTGAGGCAGTCGGAGCCGCTCGCAACCCGGATCTCGTATCCGTTGCGCTCGAAAGACAGGTCCTGAAGCAGGGCGGAGAGATCCGGCAGGTCCGGATCGAGTAGCGGGGATGACTCGTTAATCGCGTCCCGGCCGGTCGTCGGGAAGTAGACGAGCTTCGACGTCGGGAAGCGGGCGTGATCGCCCCGCACGGCAGTTGTATGACGCATTGAAGTGGCCCGGTTCGTTTGCGTTTTCTGCGCCGCGGAGCCGTCGAGAGGCCGCGAACACAATCATTCGAAGTTAGATAATAAACCGGAATCCGCGAGGAGTGAATCCGGTTTTTCGCACGCCCCAGCGATGTGCGCGCTTGTGTGCACTGGTTCCTCCTCATGCTGTAATCGAACCCGTAGCATCATCGAACCGTGGCGGTCATCGTATCATTTGCGTCTCAGCGAATTCAGAGGGGGGTTTTCATGTTCAGTTGCGTGTCCGGTGCGCGCTTCCGCGCTGCCCGTTGCCTGCTTGGTGTCGTCGTGGCGAGTTCGCTCGTCGGTTGTGCGTCTTCCTTCCCTCCTGCGCCTCCCCTCGCTGCGGACGCGGAATACAGCTACGTGCTCGGCGCTGGCGACTCGGTCAATATCGTCGTGTGGCGCAATCCCGAGTTGTCGATGAGCGTTCCGATCCGTCCGGACGGCAAGATCACCACTCCCCTCGTGGAGGATCTGGTCGCGCAGGGCAAGGACACCAGCACGCTGGCCCGTGACATCGAGAAGGAACTCGCCAAGTTCATCCGCGAACCCGTGGTGACCGTCATCGCCACCAGCTTCTCCGGGCCGTACAGCGAGCAGATCCGGGTCGTGGGCGAGGCCTCGGAGCCGCGCATCCTTCCCTACAACCAGAAGATGACCCTGCTCGACGTGATGATCGCGGTCGGTGGACTGACCGAGTTCGCCGACGGCAACTCGGCCACGATCCTGCGCACGGGCGAGGGCAACAAGCAGTACAGCGTGCGGATCAAGGACCTGATCAAGCGCGGGGACGTCTCGGCCAACGTCGAGATGCGCCCGGGCGACGTCCTGATCATTCCGCAGAGCTGGTTCTGACTCCGGCCGCTGGCGCGGGTTGATTCAACCTCGGGGACTCCCTCGGTCGCGTGGCCGACGAGGGGGCCTCGAACCACTTGAAGCCGATCGATGGAAGAACTCGTAACGCAGATCACCAGCTACCTGCGCGGCATGTGGCGCTACCGCTGGTGGGGGATGGCGCTTGCCTGGATTGTGGGGGTGGTCGCCGGTCTCGTGATCTACCAGATGCCCGACAAATACGAGTCGAGTGCACGGGTCTACGTAGACACGCAGTCGGTGCTGCGCCCGCTGATGGCGGGCCTGGCTGTACAGCCCAACATCGATCAGCAGATCACGATGCTCAGCCGAACCCTGATCAGCCGGCCCAACGTCGAGAAGCTGATCAACATGGCCGATCTCGACCTCGGGGTGAATACGACGGAAGAGCGTGAGGCGCTGATCACGCGGCTGTCGAGGGATCTGCGCATCGGCTCCTCGGACCGTAACAACCTCTTCATGCTCTCGTACGCCGACACCCGGCCGGAGCGTGCGCAGCGCGTCGTGCAGTCGCTGCTGTCGCTGTTCGTCGAATCCGGACTGGGCGGAAAGCGCCAGGACGCCGACGCGGCGCGTCGCTTCATCGAGGAGCAGATCCAGACGTACGAGCAGAAGCTGACCGAGGCGGAGAACCGCGTGAAGGAGTTCCGCCTGCGCAACATGGGCGTGCTCGGCGACGGCGCACAGGATTACATTTCCCAGATCGGCGCGATGACCGCCCAGCTGCAACAGGCCCAGCTCGAGCAGCGCGAGGCGATGAATGGACGCGATGCGCTGCAGCGACAGCTCGTCGGCGAGGAGCCGGTGCTGCTGCCCCAGGCGCCTTCGCAGTCGGCGGTGTCGGTGCCCGAGATCGACGGCCGCATCGACGTGCTGCGCCGCAGCCTCGACGAGCTGCTGCTGCGCTACACCGACAAGCATCCCGACGTCACCGGCACGCGCCGCCTGATCGAGGAACTGGAGGCGCAGAAGCGGACGCAGGTCGAGGCCATGCAGGCCGCCGGCGGTTCGCAGTTCGGCGCGCTTGATGCCAACCCCTACTTCCAGCAGATGAAGCTCGCGCTCGCCCAGGCCGAATCGCGGGTGGCGTCCCTGAATGCGCGCGTGGCCGAATTCCAGTCCCGCCTCGACCAGCTGCGCGAGCGTGCCCGGCTGGTGCCCGAGGTGGAAGCCGAGCTTGCCCAGCTCAACCGCGACTACGCGGTGCACAAGACCAACTACGATGCGCTGGTGGCGCGCCGCGAGTCGGCCAACATCGCCGTGGAGATGAACACGCAGACCGGCGTCGCCGATTTCCGCGTGATCGACCCTCCCACGCTGGCGACCAAGCCGTCCGCACCAAACCGCCTGCTGCTGATTCCGGTGGCCGGCCTGGCCGGGCTGATCGCCGGCTTTGCGCTCACCTTCCTGATCAGCCAGTTGAGGCCGGCGGTGGTCGATCCGCGCGGCCTGCGCGAGGTGACCGGGCTGCCCGTGCTCGGTACGGTCTCGATGCTGACCACACCCGAGCGCAGGTCGGCGCGTCGGCGCGGGCTGCTCGCCTTCGGGGCAGGACTGTTCGCCTATGTCGGCATGGTCGCCGCGGCGGTCGTGGCCTTGCAACTGATCCAGGGTTGAACCGGAATCCATCATGAGCCTTATCGAAAAAGCCGCACAGCGCCTGGACCAGCTCAAGCAGGCGACCGCCGAGCCGGGAGACGAGCCCGCGGAGCTGCAGCCTGTCCCGGTCGCCGCTCCCGTGGAGGCGCTGACCGACGAGGAGGGCGCGAGCACGCCGGTCGCGCGTTCGTCCGCGCCGCCGCTGGTACAGCCGCAGGTTCGCGCCGCGCCGGTCTCGCGCAGCGTGACGATCGACCTCGCGATGCTCCATGAGAAGGGCCTGGTCACGCCCGACCGGCCGCGCTCGACGATCGCCGAGGAGTTCCGCGTCATCAAGCGCCCGCTGCTGCGCAACGTGATCGAGGAAGGCCCTGCGCGCATCGACAACGCGAACCTCATCATGATCACCAGCGCCTTGTCGGGCGAGGGCAAGACCTTCAACGCCATCAACCTCGCGATCAGCATGGCGATGGAGCTCGACTACACCGTGCTGCTGGTCGACGCGGACGTGTCGCGGCCATCGGTGTTCCGCCAGCTCGGACTCGCGCCCGAGCGCGGTCTGATGGACATCCTCTCGGGCGAGGTGGACGATCTCAGCGACGTGCTGCTGCGCACCAACATCGAGAAGCTGTCCCTGCTGCCGGCCGGCATGCCGCACTCGCGCGCCACCGAACTGCTCGCTTCCGAGAACATGAACCGCCTGCTCAAGCAGATGGCCACGCGGTATTCGGACCGGATCATCGTGTTCGATTCGCCGCCCCTGCTGCTGACCACCGAGTCGCGCGTGCTGGCGACCCACATGGGGCAGGTGGTGGTGGTGGTCGAGGCCGAGCGCACCACGCATGCGTCGATCCGGCAGGCGCTGGCGACGATCGAGAGCTGCCCGGTGAAGATGACCGTGCTCAACAAGTCGCGGCGCAGCGGGCCGGGCTCGTACTACGGCTATGGATACGGATACGGCTATGGCGAGACCCCGAGCGAGAATGCGGCCTGAACCTGCGCAGCCACGGCTGCTGCACCCCCTCGCGCTGCTCTTCGCGCTGGCCGTGGGCGGGACGGCGCAGGCACAGACCTTCCGCATCCAGCCCACGTTGAACGCCCAGCTCACGTGGACCGACAACGTCGATGTGGAGGATGCCGATCCCCAGCAGGACTGGATCCTCGAGTTGTCGCCGGGCGTCTCCATGGTGCGCGAGTCGGGACGGCTCAAGGGCGCGCTCGACCTTCGCCTGCGCAGCCTGAACCACGTCGAGCGTACGGAAGAGAACACCACCTACCTCGCGCTGAACGGTCGTGGCAGCTTCGAGGCGATCGAGAACTCCGTCTTCGTCGACGTCGACGGTTCGATTTCGCGCGACAACCAGTCCTCCTTCCGCGGCCGCCTGCCGGGCGATGCGCTCGACTACGACGAGGACAACGAGGTGCGCGTGTTCTCGCTCGCGCCGCGCTATGTCTTCCGCTTCGGCGCGGGAGGAGAAGGCCGGGTAAGCTATCGCGAGCGCTGGCTCGACAGCGGTAGCAGCGGTGGCGGCAGCACCGGTAGCGGTAGCCTGGGGGACCAGCAGAGCCGCGCCCTTGGCGTCGGCCTTTCCGATCCGGCTGCACTGCGTCTGTTCGGCTGGGGGCTTGACTATTCGCGTTCTGAGACCCGCTACGACGAGCGTGCCACGCGCGATGTCGAGCAGGAGGTCGCGCGCGGTACCCTCTTCATCAACCTCGATCCGCAGTTCCGCCTGCGCGCGATCGGTGGCTACGAGTCGAACGACTACGCCATCGCCGACGGCGAGAGCGGGCAGATCTGGGGCGGCGGATTCGACTGGTATCCGACCGAGCGTACGGCGATCTCCGCCACCGGCGAGCGCCGCATCTTCGGCAACGGCTACGACCTCAGCCTGCGCCATCGCATGGCGCGCTCGGCGTTCAGCCTGACGGCGCGGCGCGACATCTCCTCGCTCGCCGACGAGATCGCGGATGGCTTCATGTTCGATCCGGCCTATCAGGTGCTCTACCAGGCCCTGACCTCCCTGCGTCCCGACCTGAGCGAGCTCGAGCGCAGCCGGCTCGCCCTCGAGGCCTACCGCAATGGCTCGCGCGACGCGGTGCGCTCGAACGCCTATTACGTGCAGCGCTCGGTGGGGGCGAGCTGGACGATCGACGGCGTCCGCAACACGCTGACGCTGAGCGTGCAGCGTAGCGATCGCAACAGCCTCGATACCCTGTCGGGCTTTCGCTTCGGGGGCGAGCTGGAAAACTACGACCGTGTCAGCACGCGCTCGGCTTCACTTTCCTTCAGCCATCGCCTGTCCGGGTTCACGACGCTCAACGCCGGCTACGTGCACAGCAAGTCCACCGGTTCAGGCTCGGCGAACGACGAGACGACGCGCTCCATCGCGCGGCTGGGGGTTAGCCGTCGGCTTGGCGCCAACACCGACGGCGGCCTGACGTACCGCCATACGCGCGCCGATGGTAGCGACGCCTATACCGAGAACGCCGTCACGGCCACCCTGGGCATGCGGTTCTAAGCGGATCTCCGATGTACGAAACCTTTTTCAAGCTGAGCGGAAAGCCCTTCCAGCTCAACCCCGATCCCGCCTTCTTCTACGGCAGCCGCGGCCATCGCCGCGCGATGGCCTATCTCGAATACGGCCTGCACCAGAGCGAGGGCTTCATCGTCATCACCGGCGAGGTGGGCGCGGGCAAGACCACCATCGTGCGCAGCCTGCTCGAGCAGCTCGATCCGGCCAAGGTCGTCGCCGCCACCATCGTCAGCACCCAGATCGACGCCTCCGACATGTTGCGCATGGTCGCCGGCGCCTTCGGCGTGCCCAGCCGCAACCTCGACAAGGCCGGCCTGCTGCTCGCGATCGAGACCTACCTGGTCTCGCTCGCGGCCGCTGGCAAGCGCGCGCTGCTGATCATCGACGAGGCGCAGAACCTCTCTGCCGCCGCGGTCGAGGAGCTGCGCATGCTGTCGAACTTCCAGCTCGAGGACCACGCCCTGCTGCAGAGTTTCCTCGTTGGCCAGCCCGAGTTCCGCGAGGTGATGCAGCGCGCCGAGATGCAGCAACTGCGCCAGCGTGTGATCGCTTCCTACCACCTCGGCCCGCTCGACCTGCAGGAGACGCGGGGCTACATCGAGCACCGCCTGCGCCACGTCGGCTGGAACGAGGACCCGCGCTTCGAGCCAGGCTCCTTCAACGCGATCTATGGCCACACCGGTGGCATCCCGCGCACCATCAACACCTTGTGCGACCGCCTCCTGCTCGCCGCCTATCTGGGCGAGAGTCACGTGGTCACCGAGGCGCAGGTGCGCGAGGTGATCGCCGAGCTCAAGGAAGAGTTCGCCCCGCCGCGCGCACGTCCGGCCCCGGGCATGGGGCGCGCGGTGCTGGCGGGGGTAGAGCCCGTTGCGGCGCTGCCGCCGGTCGAGGCGCTGGCGGTCGAACGCCTGCGTGTCTCGCCCGAACTCGCCAACCAGGTCGCCGGCATGGCTGGCAACTACGACCTGCAGCGCATCGAGGCGCGCCTGGCCGGGCTGGAGCAGTCGGTGTCGGCCACGCTCGCCGTGCTCAACCAATTGCTGCAGGCGGTGCGCCGCGACGCCGCACCCGAAGAGGAAACCCGATGAACACCAACGCCTCCACCTTCGCACCGGTCATCTGCATCGTCGGCGCACGCCCCAACTACATGAAGGTCGCGCCGATCATCCGCGCCTTCGCCGCGCATAATCCGCCGATCCGCACGCTGCTGGTGCACACCGGCCAGCACTACGACCCGGCAATGAAGGACCGCCTGTTCGCCGACCTCGACCTGCCCGAGCCCGATGTCAACCTGGCGGTCGGCTCGGGCTCGCACGCGGTACAGACCGCCGAGGTGATGAAGCGCTTCGAGCCGGTCATCGACGAGCATGGCGCGCGCGCGGTGCTGGTGGTGGGCGACGTCAACTCGACGCTCGCCTGTGCGCTGGTGGCGAGCAAGCGCCACATTCCGGTGGTCCATGTGGAGTCCGGCCTGCGCAGCAACGACCGCCGCATGCCCGAGGAGATCAACCGCATCCTCACCGACCAGATCTCCGACGTCCTCTACACTACCGAGCGCTCCGCCCATGACAACCTCGTCCGCGAGGGCATCCCTGCCGAGCGCGCGGTCTTCGTCGGCAACGTCATGATCGACAGCCTGCGCGCGAGCCTGCCGCGCGCGGTCCCGGCCGACGTGCTGCTCGCCGCCGCCGGTCTGGACGCCAGCCGCATTGCCGGCGGCTACGGCGTGGTCACCTTGCACCGGCCGTCCAATGTCGACAGCGCCGACACCCTCGGCCCCATCATCGACGCGCTGCGCACGGTGAGCGAGGCGCTGCCGCTGGTCGTCGCGCTGCACCCGCGCACGCGCAACAACCTCGAACGCTTCGGGATGCTCGATCGCCTCGCAGGCCCCGGCTTCCTGCTCCTGCCGCCGCAGGGCTACCTCGAGATGCTCGGCCTGATGTCGGGCGCGCGCATGGTGCTGACCGACTCCGGTGGGATCCAGGAAGAGACCACCGCGCTCGGCGTGGCCTGCGTGACCATCCGTGAGAACACCGAGCGCCCGATCACCGTGGAGCAGGGCACCAACACCCTGGTCGGCGTCCACCCCGAGGCCATCGTCGCTGCGGCGCGCGAGATCCTCGCCACCGGCGGCAAGGCCGGGCGGGTCCCCGAGTACTGGGACGGGCGCTGCGCCGAGCGTATCGCCGCCCACCTGCACGACTGGCTCGTCGATCACGAGGCGGCGCACGCCGCGCCAGGGGGCTGAAATGGCTGCGAGCATCATCAATGCCTTCACCTGCGACGTCGAGGACTACTTCCAGGTCTCCGCGCTGGCCCCGCATTTTCCGCGCGAGCAGTGGGACAGCGTGCCCTGCCGCGTCGAGCGCAACGTCGATCGCATCCTCGCGCTGCTCGACGGCCACGGCGCGCGCGGCACCTTCTTCACCCTGGGCTGGCTCGCCGAGCGCTACCCCGGCCTGGTGCGCCGGATCGCCGCCGCCGGCCACGAGGTCGCGAGTCACGGTTACGCCCACCAGCGCGCCAGCGACCTGACGCCCCAGGCCTTCACCGCCGACATCCGTCTCGCCAAGGTCATCCTCGAGGACATCACCGGCAACGCCGTCACCGGCTACCGCGCGCCGAGCTTCTCGATCGGCGAGGCCAACCCTTGGGCGCACGACTGCATTGCCGATGTCGGCTACCGCTACAGCTCCAGCGTCTATCCCGTCCGCCACGACCACTACGGCATCCCCGATGCGCCACGCTTTCCGTGGCGGCTGCCCAACGGCCTGGTCGAGGTGCCGATCAGCACCGTGCACATGCTCGGGCGCAACTGGCCCGCGGGCGGCGGCGGCTTCTTCCGCCTGCTGCCCTATGCACTGTCGCGCTGGCAGATCGCGCGCGTCAACGCCGCCGATCGTCGTCCCGCGATCTTCTACTTCCACCCCTGGGAAATCGATCCCGAGCAGCCGCGCGTGACGGCTGCCACGGCAAAGACCCGGTTCAGGCACTACATTAACCTCCAGCACACCGAAGCCCGGCTCGACCGGCTTCTCTCCGATTTCTCCTGGGGGCGCGCCGACGAAGTCTTCCGCGACGCCGCCTGAACCCGACTGGATCCGGATGCGCGCCATGGACCGATTGCCGATCGTCGTAAACCTGCTCAAGGGCGAGGACGCCCCGCGCTGGGACGACTTCGTGCGCCGCTGCCCGCAGGCGACCTTCTTCCACCTGTCAGCCTGGCGCGATCTCATGGAGGAGGTGTTCGATCATCGCACCTTCTACCTCTACGCCGAGCGCGCGGGCGACATCGTCGGCGTGCTGCCGCTCGCCGAGGTGCGCAGCCGCCTGTTCGGCCATGCGCTGGTGTCGCTGCCCTTCTGTGTCTATGGCGGCATCGCCGCCGCCGAGGACGCCGGGCCGGAGACCCTTTGCGCGCTCGAAGCCAAGGCCGAGACGCTGGCGCAGGCGCTCGGCGTGCAGCACCTCGAGTACCGCAACCTGCAGCCGCGCCACGAAGAGTGGCCGCGCCAGGCCGAGCTCTACGTCACCTTCCGCAAGGAGATTCTGCCCGAGGTCGAGGCCAACCTGCTCGCCATCCCGCGCAAGCAGCGCGCCATGGTGCGCAAGGGCATCAAGAACGCGTTGGTGAGCGAGGTGGACGAAACCGTCGACCGCTTCTTCGCCCTCTACGCCGACAACGTGCTTCGCCACGGCACGCCGGCGCTGCCGAAGAGGTTCTTCGAGCAGCTCAAGGAGCGCTTCGGCGAGGCCTGCGAGGTGCTCACGGTGAGCTCGCCCGAGGGCAAGCCGCTGTCGAGCGTGCTCAGCTTCTACTTCCGCGACGAGGTGCTGCCCTACTACGCCGGTGACGACCTCGCCGCGCGCGAGCTCGCCGCCAACGACTTCAAGTACTGGGAGCTGATGCGGCGCGCCTGCGAGCGCGGCTGCAAGGTGTTCGACTACGGCCGCAGCAAGGTCGGCACCGGCCCCTACGCCTTCAAGAAGAACTGGGGCTTCGAGCCGCAGCCGCTGTCCTACGAATACCGCCTGTACAAGCGCGACAGCATCCCGCAGAACAACCCGATGAACCCCAAGTACCGGGCTTTCATCGCCCTCTGGAAGCGCCTGCCGATCGGCGTGGCCAACCGGCTCGGGCCGCACATCGTGCGCAACCTGGGGTAGGGCGGTGCAGGACAGCCGGCCGCCGCTCCTCTACCTGACGCACCGCATCCCCTATCCGCCCAACAAGGGCGACAAGCTGCGGTCCTTCAACATCCTGCGTCAGCTCGCCCGCACGCACCGGGTGTGGCTGGGCAGCTTCGTCGACCATCCGGACGATCGCCGCCACATCCCGGCGCTGCGCCAGTGGTGCGAGCAGACCTGCGTGATCCCGATCGAGCCCGGCATCCGCCGCGTCGCCAGCCTGCGCGGCCTGCTGCGCGGCGAGGCGCTGAGCCTGCCGTACTATCGCAGCCCGCGCCTGGCGCGCTGGGTGGAGCAGGTGGTGGCGGAAAACGGCATCCGCTCGGCGGTGGCCTTCTCCGGGCCGATGGCGCAGTACCTCGACGTGCCCGGGCTGAGCCGCCGCGTGGTCGACTTCTGCGACGTCGACTCGGCCAAATGGACGCAGTACGCCGCCGACCGACGCTGGCCGATGTCCTGGCTGTACCGGCGCGAGGGCGAGCGCCTGCTTGACTTCGAGCGCGACGCCGCTGCCACGGTGGATGCCAGCCTCTTCGTCACGGAGGCCGAGGCGGCGCTGTTCCGGCGTGCCGCGCCAGCGCTCGCCAGCCGGGTGGGGGTGATGCAGAACGGCGTGGATGCGGACTTCTTCTCACCCGCCAACGCGGGCGCATCGCCCTATCCATCAGGCGGGCCGGTGCTCGCGTTCAGCGGGGCGATGGACTACTGGCCCAACATCGACGCGGTCACCTGGTTCGTCGGCGAGATCCTTCCGATCATCCGCCGCACCCTGCCCGCGGTGCGCTTCTGGATCGTGGGCATGAACCCTGCGCCCGCGGTACGCGCCCTGGCATCCGCCGACGTCTTCGTCACCGGCACCGTTGCGGACGTGCGTCCGTACGTCGCCCATGCGGACGTCGTCGTGGCGCCGCTGCGGATCGCGCGCGGGATCCAGAACAAGGTGCTGGAGGCGATGTCGATGGCGCGCCCGGTGGTGGTTTCGGCTGCATCGGCCGTGGGCCTGGCTGCGCGCGACGGGATCGAGTGCGCGATCGTCGAGGGGGCGGAGGGGACGGCGGGACGCGTTCTCGAGCTCCTTGCCGACCCGGCGCGACGCGCCAGGATGGGTGAGGCTGCGCGCACCTGCGTCGAAGCACGCTACAGCTGGCAAGCCCACCTCGCGTTGCTCGATCAACTCCTGAGTGAAACCGCATGACCCGCATCTCCCCAGCCTTTCCGATTGTCGCGGGCGCGCTCACGCTGACCTTCCTGTGGGTCGTCGCCTGGTACTGGCCGACGGCCACCGAGGTCGCGGGCATCTGGTGGCGTTCCGACACCTTCGCGCACGGCCTCATCGTGCTACCGGCCTTCGCCTGGCTGACCTGGCGCGCGCGCGATCGCATCGGCGACTTGCAGCCGCAGCCGGTCGCCTGGATGGCCGTGCCGATCCTTGCGGCGGGGCTGCTTTGGCTGCTCGGTAGCCTGGTGAGCGTCGCCGCGGCACAGCACTTCGCGCTCTTCGTCATGCTGGTGTCGGCATTCGTGGGCGTGCTGGGCTGGAAGCTCAGCCGCATCCTGCTGTTCCCGCTCGCCTTCCTGTTCTTCGGCGTACCGATCGGCGAGTTCCTGCTGCCCACGCTGATGCACTACACCGCCGAATTCACCGTGTGGGCGCTGCGCCTGTCGGGCGTGCCGGTGTATCAGGAAGGGCTGTTCTTCATCGTGCCCAACGGCAGCTGGTCGGTGGTGGAGGCGTGCAGCGGCATCCGCTACCTGATCGCCTCGCTGGTGGTCGGTGCGCTGTATGCCTATCTCAACTACACCAGTCTCAAGCGTCGGCTGCTGTTCATGCTGGTGGCGCTGGCCATGCCCGTCGTGGCCAACTGGGTGCGCGCCTACATCATCGTGATGCTCGGCTACCTCTCCGACAATCGCATCGCCGCCGGCGTGGACCACCTGATCTACGGCTGGGTGTTTTTCGGGGTGGTGATCTTCCTGATGTTCTGGGGCGGCAGCCGCTGGCAGGAGGAGCCGGCGCCGGTGCAGCCGGCACCCGCCCAGGCTGAACCTACGCGCTGGGCAAGGGTGGTGCCGATTGCGCTGGCGCTCGCGGCGTTCCAGCCGGCGCTTGCATTGCTGGATCGTCCCATCGACGTGTTCGCGGTGACGTTGGCCGCTCCTGCGCCTGCGGAGGGCTGGACGACGGCCCTCGAGGAGCGCTTCGCCTACGTCCCGCATTACGCCGGCGCGCGCGTGCAGCTGCGGACGGTTTACCGGAGCGAGGACCACCCAGCCCCGGTCGGTCTGTTCGCCGCCTGGTACATCGGCCAGCGCGAGGGGCAGGAGATGATCGCGTGGGAGAACGGCCCCGCCTCCCATGTCCTGGGCGATCTGCAGCTGGTGCGCAGCGCGCGTGCGATGACGGTGGCCGGCGTACCCGTGGTCGAGAACTTCATCTCCACGCCGTCGGGTAGAGTCCTTACCTGGCATTGGTACCGCTTGAACGATCGCGAGCTCGCGCGCGACGCCGAGGTGAAGCTGCGGCTCGCCATCGATCGCCTCACCGGCAGGGCGGACGAGTCCGCGGTGGTGGTGCTGTCCACCCCGGTGGCCGAGGCGGGGGCGGAGCGGGCGAGGGCACACCTCGAGGCTTTCCTGGCCGCGCATGCCGGGGCGATCCGGGCAACGCTCGAGGCGCCCGCGGCGAGCATTCCGCGATGAACGAGCCTGCACGCGCGGCTGCTGCAGATCTGCGCCCCCTGGTGATGCACGTGCTTTACAGCTTCGACGTGGGCGGGCTGGAGAACGGGGTGGTCAACCTGATCAACCGCCTGCCCAAGGATCGGTTTCGGCATGCCGTGGTGGCTTTGCTGCACTGTGCACCGACGTTCTGCCAACGTGTGCAACGCGACGACGTCGAGTTCATTTCTCTGCACAAGCCGCCCGGTCATGCAATCCGGCTGTATCCGCAGTTGTACAAGCTGTTTCGGCGGATGCGACCGGCCATCGTCCATACGCGCAACCTGGCTGCGCTAGAGGCCTTGGTTCCGGCTGCACTCGCGGGCGTGCGCGCCCGCGTGCATGGCGAACACGGGTGGGACAGCTTCGACCGTGAGGGTAGCAGCACGAAGTACCGCCTGGTCCGCAAGCTTTATTCGCCGCTAGTCGGGCGCTACGTGGCGCTCTCGCGCCAGATCGAGCACTACTTGATCGAGCGTGTCGGCGTGGCTGCCGGACGGGTGGAGCGCATCTGCAACGGTGTCGATACCGCCCGCTTCTTCCCGGCGTCGCCGCGTGCAGCGCTCTCGGGTTGCCCGCTGCGCCCGGATGGGGCAGTCGTGGTGGGGACGGTAGGCCGCCTGCAGGCGGTGAAGGATCAGCTCACTCTGGTGCGTGCGGTGGCGATCGCTCGTCGGCGTGGGGCGGCCGACGTACACCTGATCATCGCCGGAGACGGACCGCTGCGCTCCGAGATCGAGGCCGAGGTGCGCGCCTGCGGCATCGGCGACTTTACTTGGCTTGCGGGTGAGCGCAACGACGTTCCCGATGTGATGCGCGCACTCGATGTCTTTGCTTTGCCTTCGAGGTCGGAGGGCATCTCCAACACCATTCTTGAGGCCATGGCGACTGGCTTGCCGGTCGTCGCGACCGATGTGGGGGGGAGTGCCGAACTCGTTCTGCCTGGGCGGACGGGCGAGCTCGTTCCGGCAGAAGATCCAGAGAGGATGGCAGGCGCCTTGTTACGCTACACTTCGAATGCTGCGCTGCGGAAATTTCATGGCGCTGCCGGCCGACAGCGGGTGGAGCAGGATTTCAGTATCGACAACATGGTGGCACGGTACGCGGGCCTCTATGAACAAGTGCTTCGCCGTGGGAGCGGGCTCGGCGACGAATAGGGCGGTTATTTCACTCGACATTCGCGGGCAAGCCCGCCCCCCAGAAGAACCGCTCCCATATGAGCGGCTTGATGACAGGACCTTGACTCATGTGCGGCATCGCCGGCCTTTTCGACACCCGTGGCAAACGCGACTTCGACCGCGCGCTGATGCAGCGCATGAACGACGTGCAACATCATCGCGGCCCGGACGAGGGCGGCTATCACTTCGAGCCCGGCGTCGCGCTCGCGCACCGGCGGCTTTCCATCATCGACCTCGCCACCGGCCAGCAGCCGCTGTTCAACGAGGATGGCTCGGTGGCGGTGGTGTTCAACGGCGAGATCTACAACTTCCAGGAGCTCGTCCCCGAGCTCGAGGCCCTGGGCCACGTCTTCCACACCCGCAGCGATACCGAGGTCATCGTCCACGCGTGGGAGGCCTGGGGTGAGGACTGCGTGCAGCGCTTCCGGGGCATGTTCGCGTTCGCGCTGCACGACCGCAACCGCGACACTTTCTTCATGGCGCGCGACCGCCTGGCGGTCAAGCCGATGTTCTACGCGCTGCTGCCCGACGGCACGCTCGCCTTCGGCTCCGAGCTCAAGGTGCTGATGCAGCACCCGGCGCTCGACCGCCGCATCGACCCCCTGGCCGTCGAGGAGTACTTCGCCCTCGGCTACGTCGCCGAACCGCGCACCATCTTCCTCGGCGCGAAGAAACTCGGCCCGGGCGAATCCCTGTGCATCCGCCGCGGCCAGCCCATCCCCGAGCCCAGGCAGTATTGGGACGTGCGCTTCACCCTCGACAACCCGATCGGCTTCGAGGACGCCAGCGCCGAGCTGGTCGAGCGCCTGCGCGAATCCGTGCGCCTGCGCATGATTGCCGAAGTGCCGCTGGGCGCCTTCCTCTCTGGCGGGGTGGACTCCAGCGCCGTCGTCGCCACCATGGCCGGCATCAGCGCCGATCCGGTCAACACCTGCTCCATCGCCTTCGACGACCCCAAGTTCAACGAATCCGAATTCGCGCAGAAGGTTGCCGACCGCTACCGCACGAACCACTTCGTCGAGACGGTCAAGTCCGACGACTTCGACCTCATCGACACCCTGGCCGCGCTCTATGACGAGCCCTACGCCGACAGCTCCGCCATCCCCACCTACCGCGTCTGCCAGCTCGCGCGCAAGCACGTCACCGTGGCGCTGTCGGGCGACGGCGGCGACGAGAGCTTCGGCGGGTATCGGCGCTACCGCACTCATCTGGCGGGCGAGCGTGTCCGCAGCGCAATACCCCAGGCTTTGCGTGAATCGCTTTTCGGGATGCTGGGGCGGATCTATCCCAAGGCGGAATGGGCCCCGCGACCGCTACGTGCGAAGGCAACCTTGCAGGGGCTTGCACGTGACCCTGTCGAGGCGTACTTCCACGAGGTTTCGATTCTGCGCGGAGATATGCGCTCCCAGCTCTTCAGCGCCGATTTCCGCAACAAGCTCGGCGGTTACGACGCGCTGCAGGTGTTCCGCCGCCACGCGGCCACTGCCAACACCGACGACCCGCTGGCGCTGATCCAATACCTCGACCTCAAGACCTACCTGGTGGGCGACATCAACACCAAGGTAGACCGCGCCAGCATGGCCCACTCGCTGGAAGTGCGCGAGCCGTTGATGGACCACCCGCTCGTCGAATGGCTCGCCACGCTGCCCTCCGGCCTCAAGATCCAGGGCAGCGAAGGCAAGTATCTGTTCAAGAAGGCGATGGAGCCCTTCCTGCCGAGCGACGTGCTCTATCGGCCGAAGATGGGTTTTTCGGTGCCCCTGGCGCGCTGGTTCCGCGGGCCACTCAAACAGCGCGTGCGTGACGCAGTGCTGGGCGAAACCCTGGCCGCCACCGGTATATTCAATCGCGATTACCTGCAGCACCTGGTCGACGCCCACCAGTCCGGCGCCCGCGACTACAGCTCGCCGCTGTGGACCCTGCTGATGTTCGAAGCCTTCGTCCGCAACAACGGATCAATGGGGGCAGACTCGATTGATCGCCGCGTGCTCTCCGAGGCGGCGCCGGTATGAGAATCCTCCGCTAACCATGCGCATCCTCCACATCCTCGACCACTCCCTCCCGCTGCACAGCGGCTACACCTTCCGCACCGCGGCCATCCTGCGCGAGCAGCGGGCGCTGGGGTGGGAAACGTTTCACCTCACCTCGCCGAAGCAGGGCAAGGCCGTGGCCGAGGTCGAGGACGTCGACGGCCTGCGCTTCTACCGCTGCCCGGTGCCCGAGGCCGGCCCGGCCGGGATCAACGAGCTGCGCCTGATGCGCGCCACCGAAGCCCGGCTGGAACAGCTCGCCCGCGAACTCAAGCCCGACGTGCTGCACGCCCACTCGCCGGTGCTCAACGCCATCCCTGCGATCCGCGCGAGCAAGCGCCTGGGCATCCCGGTCGTCTATGAGATCCGCGCCTTCTGGGAAGACGCCGCCGTCGACCATGGCACCACCGCCGAAGGCAGCATCCGCTACCGCGCCACGCGCGCCATGGAAACCTGGGCGCTCAAGCGCGTCGATCACGCCTTCACCATCTGCGAAGGCCTGCGCGCCGACATCGTGGCGCGCGGCATCCCGGCGGCCAAGGTCACGGTGATTCCCAACGCGGTGGATGTCGCAGGCTTCCAGCTCTCCGGCGAGCCGGACCGGGAACTTCGCCGCCAGCTTGGCCTGGCAGACAGCACCACCGTTGGCTTCGTCGGCTCGTTCTACGCCTACGAAGGCCTCGACCTGCTGCTCGACGCGTTCCCCGCGCTGCTGCAAAAGCGTCCCGACCTGCGCCTGCTGCTGGTGGGCGGCGGCCCGCAGGATGCGAACCTCAAGGCCCAGGCCCAGCGCCTGGGCGTGGCCGACAAGGTGGTCTTCACCGGCCGCGTGCCGCATAGCGAGGTCAGCCGCTACTACGACCAGATCGATCTGCTCGCCTACCCGCGCCACTCCATGCGCCTAACTGAACTCGTCACCCCGCTCAAGCCGCTCGAGGCCATGGCGCAGGGGCGGCTGTTCGTGGCTTCGGACGTCGGTGGGCACAAGGAACTGATCCGCGACGGCGAAACCGGCAAGCTCTTCAAGGCCGGCAGCGCCGAGGCGCTCGCCGCCGCCATCGACGACATGCTCGACCATCGCGAGCGCTGGCCGGTGATGCGCGAGGCCGGGCGGCACTTCGTGGAAGTGGTGCGCAACTGGCAGAACAGCGTGGCGAATTACACGACGGTGTACGACCGGCTCACGCAGCGGAAGGCAAAATGACCCTCGACGGCGTGCGAATCTGCCTGGTTGGCCCCCTGCCTCCGCCTGCGGGCGGTATGGCGGTGCTTACAGAGCAACTGGCAGGTCTTTTGCGCATCGACGGTGCTCGGGTGGAGGTAGTTCAGGTCAACGCGCCCTACCGACCGGCTTGGGCCCAGCGTCTCAAAGGTGTGCGGGCCCTGTTTCGGCTGCTGCCTTATCTGCTCGGCCTGTGGCGAGCTATCGGCCGCGCCGACCTCGTCCAAGTGATGGCAAATTCGGGCTTGTCCTGGCACCTATTTGCGCGACCTGCGCTCCGTGTCGCGGCACTGCGGGGTGTGCCGGTCATCGTCAACTATCACGGTGGTGAGGCCGAAGAGTTTCTTGCAGATGCGGCGAACTCGCTACGTCGAAGCTTGCGCTCGACGAGCGCGCTGCTCGTACCCTCCGGGTTTCTTGTCGAGGTTTTCGCACGCCACGGGATCGCTGCGCGAATCCTGCCAAACGTGGTCGACCTGTCGAGATTCGTTCCGCGACCGAAGGCTGTCTCGAGCCGGTCTGGGCCCCATCTGGTGGTCGCGCGAAACCTCGAGCACATTTACGGTGCAGATCTTGCGATCCGGGCGTTTGCCGAGATTCGTCGGCGCTATCCCGATGCTCGCCTGAGCCTTACCGGAACCGGGCCTGCCGAACCTGCCCTTAAAGACCTCGCGGGCCAACTCGCTGTTGCAGATGGCGTGCAGTTCTTAGGGCGGCTGGATCGGGACGCAATGATCGCCTTGTACCAAGCCGCCGATCTGCTGCTCAACCCCAGCCGCGCAGACAACTTGCCCGGCGCCATCCTCGAAGCCATGGCGAGCGGGGTGCCGATCATCGCCAGCGCGGTGGGCGGCGTTCCTTATTTCCTGGAGCACGATCGCACCGCATTTCTCGTGCCGCCTGAAGATCCTGCGGCACTTGCGGGTGCGGCGCTTGCGTTGCTGGACGCGCCAGAACGTGGCTCAGTGCTCGCCAAGGAGGCGCTGGCCGAGGTGCAGCGCTTCGATTGGAAGCATGTGCGCCCCGTTCTCCTGAAAGAATATGCCTTGGCGCTCGGGCATGCTCCGGCACGCGCGACCGGATCAATGGAAAGCCTATGACCGATCTCTACACCCGCTTCGTCTCCGGCGCGCTCTTCCCACTGCAGGAAAAGCTGAAGAAGCACGACACCGTGCGCGTGCACCGCGGCATGGAAGCCTCGCAGTGGTGGCCCCGCCAGCGGATCCTGGACCTGCAGTTCGAGCGCCTGCAGGCCCTGCTGCAGGATGTGGCCGTGCATGTGCCGTACTACCGCGAGCTGTTCGCGCGTATCGACTTCGACCCCGCCGCCGTGCGCAGCGTGGCCGACCTGCAGGCACTGCCTTTCCTCACCAAGGCGGAGATCCGTGCCCACTCCGACGCCTTGCGTGCCGACGATGCCAAGGACCTGGCCCGCTTCAACACCGGCGGTAGCAGCGGCGAGCCGCTGATCTTCTTCATCGGCACCGAGCGCGTCACCCACGACGTCGCCGCCAAGTGGCGCGCCACGCGCTGGTGGGACGTGGACATCGGCGACCGCGAGATCGTGGTCTGGGGCTCGCCGATCGAGCTGGGTACGCAAGACCGCGTGCGCCTGGTGCGCGACACGCTGATGCGCACCGAGCTGCTGCCTGCCTTCGAGATGTCCGATGCCAAGGTCGACGGCTTCATCGCCCGCATCCGCGAGCGCCGGCCGAAGATGCTCTTCGGCTACCCTTCGGCCATCAGCCACATCGCCCTGCGCGCAGAACGGCGCGGCGTGCGGCTCGACGACCTGGGCGTCAAGGTGGTGTTCTGCACCTCCGAGCGGCTCTACGACCACCAGCGCGAAACCATCCGCCGGCTCTTCGGCTGCCCGGTGGCCAACGGCTACGGCGGGCGCGACGCCGGCTTCATCGCCCACGAATGCCCCAGCGGCAACATGCACGTCACCGCCGAGGACATCGTCGTCGAGATCATCGACGGGGCGGGCAGGGTGCTGCCGCCGGGCCAGTCGGGCGAGATCGTCGTCACCCACCTCGCCACGCGCGACTATCCCTTCATCCGCTACCGCACCGGCGACATCGGCACGCTGGGCGAGGATGCCTGCCCCTGCGGGCGCGGGCTGCCGATCCTCAAGGACATCCAGGGGCGCAGCACCGATTTCGTGGTGGCGGAAGATGGCACCGTTCTGCACGGGCTGTCGCTTATCTATATCCTGCGTGACATCCCGGCGGTGCGCGCTTTCAAGATCGTGCAAGAGACGCGCAGCCATACCCGGGCCCTGATCGTGCCGGAAGCTGGGGCGAGCACCGAGGGATTGGACACGACCGTGATCGAAGGCTTTCGGCGCCGCCTGGGGCAGGGGGTGGAGGTGTCCGTCGAGTTCGTCGAGACCATTGCAGCCGAGAAATCCGGGAAGTTTCGCTATGTGGTCAGTCATGTGGCCGTACGTTGAAAGGGCTTCGCCATGCGTGACTTGATCATTTTGTCGATTGTTGCAGTTGCAGCGGTGCTGGCCTTAAAGCGGCCGTGGGTTGGCGTGATGCTGTGGACCTGGCTCAGCATCATGAACCCCCACCGATTCGCCTGGGGGTTCGCCTACTCTGCGCCGCTGGCCGCCATCGCAGCGGGGGCGACCGTACTCGGGCTGCTCATGACGCGCGATCGGCAGAGTCCGTTTCAGGGCGCTCCGATGGTGTGGTTTGCGCTGTTCGCATGCTGGATGACTGTTTCGTGGTTATTCGGTATGGATCCGGTTGGCGACTATGCCCAGTGGAACAAGGTCATCAAGATCTACTTCATGACCTTCATCGCTGCGATGCTGGTCATCAATCGGATGCAGATCCTCGCGTTTGCCTGGGTAACGGTCGGATCGATGGCACTGCTCGGGGCAAAGGGAGGGCTATTCACGGTGCTCTCCGGAGGTAACTCAAGGGTCTGGGGGCCACCCGGATCGTTCATCGAAGACAACAACGAATTCGCGCTGTCGCTGATCATGACCATCCCGCTGCTGCATTTCTTGCAGTTGCAGGTCAAGTCGCTCTGGCTCAAATACGGCTTCACCATGCTGATGGTGCTCTGTGCGGCCGCGGCGATCGGTACGCATTCGCGCGGCGGCTTTCTTGCCATCGGAGCGATGTCTGCGATGTTCTGGCTGCGCAGTCGCAAGAAGGCGTTGATTGGGGGCTTCCTGCTTTTTGGCGTCCTGGTCGCGCTACCGATGATGCCCGAGCACTGGTGGACGCGGATGGAGACCATCTCGACCTACCAGGAAGATGCGTCGGCCATGGGGCGGATCAACGCCTGGGGGGTCGCCTGGAACGTAGCAGTACACAACTTTTTTGGTGGTGGCATGAGCTACCAGCATCCGATCTTCTTTTTCCTCTATGGCACGGACGAAACGTCCGTGCGGGCGGCGCACAGCATCTATTTCCAGGTTCTTGGCAATCACGGATTCGTCGGCCTTTTCCTTTTCCTGGGGATCTGGTTTTCCACTTACCGTACCGCCGGATGGCTGCGGAAGAATGGTCGCGCGCAGCAGCAGAGCGCGTGGACCGCCGACCTCGGCTCGAT
>JACKMB010000004.1 GCA_024235615.1 Thauera sp.
TGACCGCTACGGGCTGAGCACTGGGATGTGGGATGTCGAGGTCAAAGGACGGCAACCGCTGCACTCCGGTCATTGAGGCGAAATACCCGAACGGCCGTTGAGGGTCGGGTGCCGTCGCGTGCGCAGTGTCAAAGCTGACATGACGAATACATGAGATGGGCTGATGCTCGCCGTCCGGTCAGGCAGCTGCCCCCCTGCAGGACTCACAGCAGTTGTATGCCACCCGTCATCCGAGACGTCAGTCGGCCTCATCCAGACCGGAACAATCTGGACGTGACGTCCGGCTGGCATTGCCGTGATCGAAATGGCGGCTAGTGACACGACTGTTGGGTCTACCCCATCGACCGGGCGCGGGACAAGCCACGTTGATCGGCTGACGGAATTTTCGGCGGTTCCGGCTTAGAACCCCTAGAACCCGCTTTCCCGAATCAGGACGGCAAGCGTGCCCCGGGCGGCTTCCCAGATCAGGCTGCGCGGTAACCCCTCGATACGGACTTGCCCACGTAACTCCCGAAGTGTTGTAGGAGGCTCCAAGAGATGCAGGCGGACGCGGTAGAGCGCCTCACCCGGTACATCGTCGCGACCGTTCCATTTCGTCGAGTAGAGTCCGCCATGGCGACTGTCGAGCATTGGATGCAACAGACGCTGCGCTCGCGTGGAATCCACTTCCAGCACCTGCGCCGGTAGCGCAGAAAGTGCGCCCTCCGGTAGAAAGCTCGCCGGCGCCCCGATCTGTATACGGTCGACAAGTCTCTGATCCACATAGGCGTCTACCACCCAGTTCGAAGGGTCGATCAGCACGCCGAGGGGTTCGTGCACACTCAGCCACACGCCGGGCTTGAGAGCGAAGTCCGTGTCGAGCCATATTCCTGAAAATCCGGCCGGGATGTGCAGGCGTCCTCGCTCCTCCGAGACGGCACGTGCCTCGGCCTGTTGCTCGCGCAGCCTTCCTGTCAAGGCGAGTTCCTGCTTGCGGCCCTCCTCCCTCAACTCGATGAGGCCGGAAAGGCGTTGTTCCAGGTTGCCCGCTGCCGTCCACGCCTGGGACTCGCGCACGGCAAGGTCCGGGGTATCGAAGCGCGCTAGCACGGCACCCTCCTCGACAGGACCTGTCGTCCGGATTTCCACGAGCCGTGCCGGGAAAGGAGCAAACACCAGTTGCTGACGTTCGGCATGGGCGACACCCGTAGTAACGATGTCCATACGCCAGGGTAGCGCGAGCAATACTCCACTGGTCAGCAGAACCAGCCACAGACGGGTTCGACGGCCAACGGACACCTGTTTCCAGCGCTTTTTCCACACGGATAGTTCCGACCAGATTGGTTTGAGGATGAACCAGGTGATCTCCACCAACATCAGGAAAATTCCCAGCGCCTTGAAGAAGAAGGCATAGACCGCCCAGGCGATGCCGAGGAACAACAGCAGTCGGTAAAGCCAGGTCGAGAAGGCGAAGGCGACCAGCGCCCGACGCGTGCGCGCAGCAAACGGCTCGGGCCAGGGGTCGTCGAGCCCCAGCAGGTGGTGACGAAGCCAGACGCGGGCATGAGCCCCGGCACGTTCATGAAGGTTCGGGAAGTCAAGCACGTCAGACAGGATGAAATAGCCATCGAAGCGCATGAACGGGCTGGCATTGAGCAACACCGTGAGCACCCAGCCTGTCGTTGCCAGATAGAGGGCCGCCTGGCGCAACGCGCCGTCGTCCAGCAGCGCCCAGGCCAGCGTCGACAGCCCGGCTAGTGCCAGTTCGATGCCGATACCGGCGCTTGAAACAGCCAACCGCTGGCGGTGGGAACGTAGCCGCCACGACTCGCCAGTATCGGTGTACAGCATCGGCCACATGACGAGAAAGGCCACGCCCATGTGTGCAACCCGCACGCCGAGCCGGGTAGCGACGAGCGCATGCCCGAGCTCGTGCAGGGTCTTGGAGACGATCAACGCGATCACGAAGCCCACCACGCCGCCCGGGGTGAGAATATCCAGCACGCTGTGGGTGAAGCGCTCCCACTGACGGGCCACCAGCACAAGTCCGAGCAGCGTGGCGGCGAACACCAGCACCAGCGCCTGGGCTGAAAACAGAGGCTCGGCGAATCGAGCCAAGCGCTCGAGAACGCGCTGGGGCCGCACGAGTGGAACACGGATGAAGAGATAGTGATGCAGCCACCAGCGCCAATGGCGCCAGCCTGGCTGGCTTGCCTGCTGCGCCATGCGCTCGCGCCCTTCGGCAGACGGCAGCAGGAGTTGGTGACGCTCGAGGAAGCGGCCGAACGCCTCGATCTGGGCGCCATCGACCACCAGCGGCGTGTTCGCCTCGATGTCTGCGGCAATCCGCTCCGGATCGCCTGGCCAGCGCAGCAGACATTCGTACTCCAGCCAGCCAATGCGGTAGAAGCGATTGACGACGGGGTCCTGGATTGCCCAGCAGGGCGACCCGTCACGCGCCGGCCCGGAATCGTAGAGGCGCAGATCCTGGCGCAGGGGCTCGAAGGCCAGCCCAGCGGTCATTACCAGCCGCTCCACTCACGCAAGGTGGCAAGGGGACGGCGCAGCAGGTAATAGCCAAGCACCACCCAGCCACCGTAAAGCTTCGCCGTTCCCTTGAGTCCGATGCGGGCATCGTTTCCGTCGAGATCGGCGCGCAATCGATAGCTGGCCACGCCTTCCGGAGACAGCGTTGCCTGATAACTTGTCTCGGTAACTCGACCTTTCAGCGGCGACAGCGGACGCACGGTGAGGAACAGCTTGACCGGTGCGCCCACCTCCAGTGCGATCGCATCGGCCACTGGCAGATGAACCAGCATGGCCGGCTTGGCAGGGTCGGCCAGTAGCATGATTCGCTCGCCCGTCATCACCGGCCTGCCTTGCCACTCGTCGGCATCCGCGAATACCGCAATGCCATCGTAGGGAGCCAACGCATGCACGCGCTCGAGCTGGGCCTGCACCGCGGCCAGCTCGGCGCGCCGCTCCTGGGTGCGCCCGATCAATGCCGCCAGTTCCGCCTTACTGCGGCTGTCATCGAAGGACATCTGCGTGGCTGAGAGCAACTCCGCATCAGCCACGGCCACGGATTGGCGAACGACCTCCAGACGGTTGCGCAGCGTAGTGTCGTCGAGCGAGAACAGGGGGTCGCCGGCCTGCACGACCTGATTCGGACGCACGTGCACCGTGCTGACCACGCCATCCAGTGCGGCGGTGATCGCCACCGCTTCCAGGGGCACGACCTCGCCCGGCGCCAGTGCCGTCTGCCGCACGGGCAGGAGGAAGAAGAGCAGCAACGCGACGACGACGAGCCGCCGCTTTGCCACACCCAATGCCTGCCATCGCTCACGCAGACTGGGGCGATGAACGCCCGCGAGCATCTCCCAGCAATACGCCCAAGTCTGGCTGACCCTCGTCAGCAAGGCCGCGGCTTCCGGCGCGGGTGGCTGCTCGAGCAGGAACAACACCCAGCCCAGTGGTTGGCCATTACGCCTCGATAGCCGCAACACGCAGACGCCGGCAGGCCACCACTCGCGCCAGCCATCGGCCACGTCGGCCGGCGCCCCTGCGAGCACCTCGTCGCTCGGCGCGAACCAGCCGCCCGCGGGCAGACACTCGCGCACCCAGGGCCAGCTGCGCCTGAGCCACAGGAGATAGGGACTGTCCTCCTCCGGCTTGGCGAGACCCGATACCGTGAGCACACGGCCCCCTTCCCCCAACACCAGTGCCTGTCGAAACCCCAGGAGAGGATGGGCATCGTTCGCCATGCTGAAGCACAGTTCAGCGACGCTCCCTGCGCTACGGGCGCGCGCCTCCAGTTCGGCCGCAAAGGCCGACAAAGTCTGCTCTTCGCTCATGCTACGCGCCACGACCTCACGGATTCAGGCGGAAGTGCGCCACTCCGCTCATCCCGGCCAGCAGCTCTGGCTGGTTACCGGCCATACGTGCCTCGAGTTCGACGGTCTGGGCAACCGCATCGACACGGGCGTTGATCGCCGTCACCTTGGCCGGATAAGTGCTACCGGTTTCATTGATCCTCACCTCGAAGGGTGTGCCGATCTGCAACTGGCTGAGCCAGCGCGAGGGAACGTTCAGTCGCAGCTTGAGCGGCCCGTCACTGACGAGCTCGACGAGCGGCGCACCGGCGCTGACGCCTTGGTGTGCCTTGACGTGCACCCGTACTACCCTGCCCGAGAACGGGGCAGTCACGGCACACTGCGCCAACTGCGCGCGTGACAAGGCAATCGCGGCCTTCGCCTTGTTCGCTTCCGCGACGGCCAGTGACACTTCGACGTCGCCTGCGGCCTCGAGCTTGCGCAAGCGTTGCTTGGCCCCCAGTGTTTCGGTTGCTGCAGCATGCTCTGCACGCGCCATGTCGAGCCGTGCTGCCGCCTCCGCGCAATCGAACGCCACCACTGTCCTGCCCTTCTCCACCCGGGCACCAAGTTGTGCCTGCAGGTGCGAAATGCGACCGGCCATCTGCGCCGTCAGCGTGGTTTCCAGCTCCGGACTGAGGAGCACACGGATGGCGTTGCCCCCCTCGACGGACGCATTGTCCTGCTGAACGGCCGGCTGGGCGTGCGCAATTCCGGTGGCGACCAGCAGGCAAGCAGCGAGCAGGTGCTTGAATCTCTTCTTCATACGCTCTCAATCCTGCGTCGCAGTCTTGAAGACATGCGCCTGCCAATCGGCCATCGTTCCCTTCATGGCCGCGGCCAGTGCCGGAATGCCGTGGCTATCGATCGTCGCCGGCAACACGTCGAGCCCGACGGAGTTGTAGACCCGACCCCACGCTGCCTGGGCGTTGGAGTACGCCGCATAGCGCTGGTACTCGGCAAGAAGGGCTCGCGCTTCGGAACGGATGACCTCCAGTTCAGAGTCGAAGCGACTTTGCGCCGCTGCCTTGGCGAAGTTGTGCAGGCGCTGATCCACCCTGAGGCTTTCCTCCGCGTACTTGAGCTCAGCCAGGGAAAGGCCATAACGCTGCACGCCAACCCGCACCTGCGTCAGCACCGCCATCGACAAGGCCATCCGGCGCATGTCGTCGGTCTCGTTCTGGTGCTCGTGGGCACGCTGCAGCGACGGGTACTGCGTGAGTTTGAGGATGTTCCAGGACAGCCGGAGCCCGACATCGGTCCAGTCGCTGTTGTAGTTGTACTTGTTGCTGTCGTACTGCCAGCCCGCATCCAGGCTCAGATTCGGCCACAACAGCAACTTGGCCGCCTTGATGTCGTTCTCGGTCACCCGGCGGCGATACCATTCCTCCATGATCTCGGGGCGCTTCTCGAGCGCCATCAGTTCGAGTTCGTCGATGTTGGCCGGCACGGGTGGCAGAGGCATTTCAGCCTCGTCTGCCAAAGTGTAGGCGGTGCCCGGTGGGATGGACATCAGCGCGTTCAGCTCTGCACGGGCCAACTCGAGATCCTGGCGGCGCAGGGTCAGCAAATTGACCGCATCGAGCAGTGCACGCTGGTAGGCCAGCACCTGCGGCTGGGGCATCAGCCCCTCTGCCTCAACCTGCTTGGCTTGGTCGAGTGCCCGGTTGACCCGTTCAAGCAATGCGTCGACACGGCCGATCAGGCGTTGGGCCCCGAGGGCACGCCAGTAGCTGTTGCGCACGTCCTGCAGCACGTTCTGCACGACCTTGCGACGGCGCTCCTCGGCCATCAGCACCTGATCGGCCTTTTGCTGCGCGCGATAGTAGGAGACACCGAAGTCGAGCACGCTCCATGAGAAGGTCAGGTTGGACAGGGTACGTTCGCGTTCCTGCGAGGTCGAAGGCCGCAGGGTCTCGATACGGTCCTCAATACCGATCGACCTGCCACCAGAGTCGTTGTTGCGCCATGCGTAACCTGCGCCGGCAACGAGGCGCGGCAGCATCTCGTAGGTCGAAACCTCGTGCAGGCTTTTCGACAACGCGTTTTCCATCAGTTTGAGCTTGTAGTCCAGGTTGTACTTCAGCGCTCGCGCCGCCGCGTCATGGAAGGTGATCGGCCCGTTGATCGGCTCCTGATCGGCATACATCTGGATGCGGTCCTGCGTTACACGGTCGCGGATCTCCTGCGACTCATACGGCTTCGGCGACAGGGAGCCGCAGCCGCTCAGAACCAGAGCAAGGCAGGCTCCGATCAGCATGGCAGGCTGGCGGAGGCGGGTTCTCAACTTCGTGTTATTGCTGTTCATTGAAACTTCTCGGATCGAAAATGAAATATCGGTCATCAGACCTTGCGCGGAGCCAAGGGCAGCCGGCTCGCCCCGCTGCGCAGTTGTTCGGCAAAGGACGGGGCTCCGCCGCCGCTCGGGCGCGTTGATACGGCGGCCGGGCGGTCCGTTTCGGGCGGTGGCGTATCCGCATCGTCCGTCGGCACGGTAGCGGCCTCATCCGCGGTGGGTGTTGGCTGCGTGCCGTCTGCTTCTTGCTGCTTCAGCCAGCTGGGGATCTCGTGCTCGCCGTCGTGGAATAAACCGGGCTGGAGCAGGTAGCGATCGCTGTCCAACTCGATGCGTCCAAAACGCCCTTCCACCATGCGATCAAAGTCGCTCGCCATGCGTTGCGAGTCGCGTACCGAATGAACGACGAAGAGGTTGGGATCAAAGCCAAGCCCCGCACCCAGGGAAATCGGGCGGTACTCGTCAGGCGTAACGGCACGGGGATCGCCGAAGGCGCGCGGATCGTCCTGAGCCCGCTCAGTCTGTGACACCACCACCTGCTGGTGCACATAGGTGATGGGATGGAAAGGCAGCGGCAACCTACGCACGTCATCGAAACGCTCGCCCGCGAAATAGGGACCGGGCTCGAGGATGACCGGGCTGCGGTCCAGCGGATTCGCAGGCTGTAACACGTTTAGCGATGGCGCCGGCGGAACCACTTCGAATGGCGGCACGACGGACGGCGGGTTCTCCGGCACGACCGTGATGCGGACCGTCGCGGTCTCCGTCCTGCCGCCACTCTTTACCGTGTAGGAATAACTGTCCTCGCCGGAGAACCCTGGATTGGGCACATACGTGATGCTTCCATCCGGATTGATCGCAATGCTGCCGTTTGCAGGCGGCGTGGTCGCCGTGATCGTCGCATCTGGGTTGCCGAAGCTGTCATTGCCCAGCACCGGCGTCGTCACCGGCCGGTTGGCCAGGGTGGAAGCGGTGTCATCGGCGACGTCCGCCACCGGGGTCACGACGATGGTCAGTGTTGCAATGGCCGTGCTGTTGCTGGCACCGGTGCCATCGCTCACCACGTAGCTGACAACCGGAACGCTACCGTTCCAGTCCGGAACCGGCGTGAAGGTGTAACTGCCATCGGCATTCAGGGTGAGGCTACCCACGCCGGCGATGGTGGCGGTTTGGCCCGGTATGTAACTCACCCCTCCCACGATGAAACCCGTCACCGTCAGCGGATCGTTATCCGCATCACTGTCGGCCATATCACCGCCCGTGCCGATCAACACGTTACCGCGGACCGGCGTGTCCTCCGGCGTGGTACGGACGTCGTCACGGGCCAGCGGCGGCGTACTCACCACCGTCACCGTCACCGTGGCCGTCTCCGTTACACCACCGCTGGTCACCATGTAGGTGTAGCTGTCGGCACCGAAGAAGCCCGGGTTCGGCGTGTAGGTGATCGTGTTGTCCGCGTTAATCGTCAGCGTGCCGTTGGACGGCGGCGTCGTGCCGGTCACCACGGGCGTCCCCTCGAAGCTGTCGTTCGCCAGCACCGGGATGGTCACCGGCATGCTCGGCCGGGTGGTCGCGGTGTCATCGGCGACGTCCGCCACCGGGGTCACGACGATGGTCAGTGTTGCAATGGCCGTGCTGTTGCTGGCACCGGTGCCATCGCTCACCACGTAGCTGACAACCGGAACGCTACCGTTCCAGTCCGGAACCGGCGTGAAGGTGTAACTGCCATCGGCATTCAGGGTGAGGCTACCCACGCCGGCGATGGTGGCGGTTTGGCCCGGTATGTAACTCACCCCTCCCACGATGAAACCCGTCACCGTCAGCGGATCGTTATCCGCATCACTGTCGGCCATATCACCGCCCGTGCCGATCAACACGTTACCGCGGACCGGCGTGTCCTCCGGCGTGGTACGGACGTCGTCACGGGCCAGCGGCGGCGTACTCACCACCGTCACCGTCACCGTGGCCGTCTCCGTTACACCACCGCTGGTCACCATGTAGGTGTAGCTGTCGGCACCGAAGAAGCCCGGGTTCGGCGTGTAGGTGATCGTGTTGTCCGCGTTAATCGTCAGCGTGCCGTTGGACGGCGGCGTCGTGCCGGTCACCACGGGCGTCCCCTCGAAGCTGTCGTTCGCCAGCACCGGGATGGTCACCGGCATGCTCGGCCGGGTGGTCGCGGTGTCATCGGCGACGTCCGCCACCGGGGTCACGACGATGGTCAGTGTTGCAATGGCCGTGCTGTTGCTGGCACCGGTGCCATCGCTCACCACGTAGCTGACAACCGGAACGCTACCGTTCCAGTCCGGAACCGGCGTGAAGGTGTAACTGCCATCGGCATTCAGGGTGAGGCTACCCACGCCGGCGATGGTGGCGGTTTGGCCCGGTATGTAACTCACCCCTCCCACGATGAAACCCGTCACCGTCAGCGGATCGTTATCCGCATCACTGTCGGCCATATCACCGCCCGTGCCGATCAACACGTTACCGCGGACCGGCGTGTCCTCCGGCGTGGTACGGACGTCGTCACGGGCCAGCGGCGGCGTACTCACCACCGTCACCGTCACCGTGGCCGTCTCCGTTACACCACCGCTGGTCACCATGTAGGTGTAGCTGTCGGCACCGAAGAAGCCCGGGTTCGGCGTGTAGGTGATCGTGTTGTCCGCGTTAATCGTCAGCGTGCCGTTGGACGGCGGCGTCGTGCCGGTCACCACGGGCGTCCCCTCGAAGCTGTCGTTCGCCAGCACCGGGATGGTCACCGGCATGCTCGGCCGGGTGGTCGCGGTGTCATCGGCGACGTCCACCACCGGCGTAACGATGATGGAGAGCGTGGCAGGGGCCGTGCTGTTGCTGGCCCCCCTTCCGTCGTCAATCGTGTAGGTGATATCCGGCACCGCGCCGTGCCAGTCAGCCACTGGCGTGAAGGTGTAAGCGCCTGTTTTATCGAACTGCAGCACCCCCTTGCCCGGGATGCTCACGTTTAGCGGCGAACCGTTGGCGGGCACTGGGTACGTCACACCTTCCACCACGATCTTCGTGACCGCCAGCGTATCGCCATCCGGGTCGCCATCAGCAACGTCGCCTGTGCCTCCGCTACCGATCACGTTGCCACTCAACGGCGTATCTTCCGGCGTAGTGCGCGAGTCGTCCATCGCGACTGGCTGACGGTTGTTCTGGATGGTGATGGTGAGCGTGCTGGTCGTCTCGTCACCGTCGGCGTCACGCACGGTGTAGGTGAAGACGTCGCTGGTCGTCGGCGCAGCACCCGGTGCCGCGGCATTGGCGATGTAGGTGTAGCTGCCGTCGGCCTGCAGTTTGAGCGTGCCGTAGTCGCCGGCAATATCGGTGTTGATGCCGCTCGCCGAAGTACCGACGCCGCCTTTGACCACACCCACCACAGCGCCACCAGTGACCCACCCATCGGCACCGGATTTGTCGTTCTTGAGTACGCCATCGACGGCAGTGGCAGTCAGCGTTTCGCCAGCCTTGACGGCGCTCGTGTCAACCACCGCCTTCGGCACGTCGTCGACGATCTTGATGTTGAGCACCTTGGCATCCGTGTCACCATCGCCATCCTTCGCGGTGAAAGTGAAGCTGTCATTGGTGCTGTCGCCACCCACCGGCGGAGCACTGGTCAGCGTATAGGTGTAATCGATGGAGATGGTGCCGTCACTGCCCCTCTCGTAGCCGTCGAATACCAGGATGCCGTATTGCGTGGCGATGCTCTTGTTCGTGCTATCGAGCGCCTCGACTTCGGCCTTGGTGAGCGTCAGCGAAGCCGGGTTGCCGCTGGCGTCGATATAGCCAATGACGATGGCAGCACTGGCATCCAGTCCGTCGAGTGCCACCAGGGTGAAACTGGCGTCGACCTTGGTATCCGCTGTATGCGGATTGCTGCCGCCTGCCAAGCCGCTTTCAAACACCACCTGATCGGTAACATTCCCATCCGGGCTGGTCTGCACAGTGCTCGAGGGCACGGTGACACTGACCGGATCGTCCACGCCGTTGATGGTGACGGAGAGCGTGGCCTGGTCGGTGGCCAAACCGTCGGAGAGGGTGTAGGTGAACTCATCCTTCAGCGTTTCACCCGACGCCAGTCCCTGCACCGTGAGATTGGTGTTGTCGACAGCATAGGTGTAGCTGCCGTCGGCCCCGATCTTGAGGGTACCGTACTGGCCGACGATTTCCGTGCCGTTGGCGCTGGTCGTGCTGCCGGAGATGCCGGTCATTGCGCCGCCGTCGGCCTCTTTCCCGGGACGGATCTGGGTAACCGTAAGGGCATTGCCTTCGACATCGCTGTCGGCGGTTGAATCCGTGCCATTGGAACTGACGCCGGTTTTGACATTGCCGGTAACCGGCGTGCTGGCATCCTCGACAACGACGTTGTTGTCATCCACCGCTACTGGGGGGTCGTTGCGGCCATTGATGGTGATGGTGAGCGTGCTCCAGTCGAAGGTGGAGTTCGCGCCTTGGGTATCGTTGATGGCGTAGCTGAACACGTCGGTGAGCGGCGCATCACCGGGCTTGAGGGCATTGACCGTGGGATTGGTGTTGTCCAACGTGTAGGTGTAGGTGCCGTTGGCGTTGATGACCACCTTGCCATAGGTGCCGGTAACTTCCATCCCGACGTTGCTGCTACCCACGCCGGAGACCGAGCCGGCGTTACCGGCTTTCACTCCCTGGACCGTGATCGTCTGCCCGGCATCGGGGTCCCGGTCCTGGCTGCCGCCATTGTCATTGTTGTTGGTGCCGGGACTCACATCGCCGGAGACCGTGATCGGATCGCTAACACTTACAGCTTCGTCGATGCTGTTGATGTCAGGCGCGGCCACCACCTGACGGTTCACGCCGATAGTGATGCTGCCCGTGCCGGCAAGCTTGCCGCCGGTACCCTGGTCCTGGCCGGAACCCGCCGTGCCGCTGCCGCCGGTGTTGGGGTTCTGGTCGTCGATGGTGTAGTTGATTCTGACGCTGCCCCCCGGACTGGCCTCGGTATTCTGGTAAGTGATGGCCTGCAAGACCTGATCGACACGCGCCGCCGTGGCCGCCCCGTTGAAGGTAATGGTCAGGGTGCCGCCACTGTTGCTCAACGTACCGACGACGATGATGCCGATGCGCAGGGCGCTGCCGCTGACGTTCACGCCGGTGCTGCCGCTGCCGGTGAAGCCGAACTTGTCCCCCGCATTGGCACCGCCATCACGTTGCAGGGTGAGTACCGCGCCGCTCCAGTTGCCGCTGGCACCGAAAAGATCGAGTTCGGCGTCGGACAGCAGCGCATTGGCATCAAGCACGATGGCCGGGCCGCCCTGCACGAAGGTAGGCGTGGCATCCAGGCCGCTAAAGCCGGGAGCTTCGTTGATGTCTGTCGGCTGGAAGTAGAGTTTCTTGCTGACCGTGCTGGTCCCGTCGACGCCGGCAGTTCCTGTATTTGGGTCGGTGAGCTTCGAGCCGCCGTTTTGCTTGTCGTCGACCAGTACGGTGAATTCGATGGTGCCGTTAAGGTTGGTACCCGCCGGGGTGTAGGTCACCCCCGCGGCCAGGGCTGCGTTGATGTCAGCCCGCGAACCGGTCAGGGTGACGGTATCCGTGCCGTTATTCGCAATGACGACAGAACCCGGTGTTGCGATGGTGATGGTGCCGTAGCCACTGCTCCCCTGCTTAGCTGTCAGGGTAACGGTGAATTCGTCATCCATGCCGTCCTGCTGTCCCGGCTGTCCGGAATTTGAAAAATCCTTGGCGTCGGCAATAACGATGGCGTTTCCATTGCCGGATGAAAACGTATAGCTGCCACCGGTAATGGACTGGTAGTTGTTTTCGTTCGGCAGAGTGAGGGTCGGGGCGTCGTTAACTGGTCGGATGTAAATGGCCACCGTGCCACTGCTAGAGCCGCTCCCCGAATTGTCGGTGCCGTCCTGACCGTTCTTGTTACCGTCGTTTGCGGTAACGGAAAGACTGTCCGCGCCGTTGTAATCGGTCTTGCCCTGGTAGTAGAGATTGGCCAGCGCAATGTCGAGTTGGGTCTTGGTCCCGGTCAGCGTGACCGTTGCACTGCCAACTGCGCCCGCACTCACCGTGGCGCCTCCCGTGACCGTGTTGCCCGACGCTGCAAAGTACAGGCTGCCGTGGCTCACGCTCAGGGTGATGGTATTACTGGTGCTGTCGAAGGCATCCGGGTCGGTGTAACTGATGGCGCTTCCACCGGTGAGATGGGTGCGCACGTCCTCATTGACCACGATGGGCGCGGCCGGCACGGTGACGATCGCCGGATCGTTCCTGTCTGAGGCCGCTACCTTGAAGGTGATGCTGGCGGTGTTGAAGGTGTCGTTAGGAGCCGTGCCGTCCTGGTTCAGGGCCCCGCCGTTGGCGCTGCCGGTAAGCGTGCCACTATCATTACGTAAGCGGTCGTCGATGGTGATCTTGATCTTCAGGGTATCGATGTCGGCATCAGTACCGTTTGTACGGGCCTGCACCTTGGCGAGCGCAGCCTCCACGTCGGCACGCTTGCCTTGGAAGACCAGTTTATTGTCACCCACACCATCCGTAACGATCACGCCGTAGCCCTGTGCGGCCGGGTTGAAGCCTGACTCGAATTGCAGGACGCCATTGTCGTAGAGCGCATTGCTCGCATCGAGAAACTCGACGGTGACCTGGACGAAGTCGAACTCGCCGACCTGAACGCCATCGGAGAGATCGGTGTCTGTCAGCTTGATGCTGGGGAATGCTTTGGCGTTGGTCGGATTGGAAGAATCAATCACCATCAGGTAGTCGTTCGCCGGACCGGTGATGATGGGTTTGTCGTTGGAACGCTCAAGCCTGATGCGGTATTCGGACGGGGTGATGGAATTGCCCTGCAGCGCCGCCGTGGCGTTGTTGCTGGTCCCCGCGTTGGAGGTGTAGTCGCCGTCGCTCACCACGTATTCGAACTTGTCGTCGAACTGCTCGCCGCCGCCGTGCTTGTACTTCACCTTGCCGCTGTCCAGATCGGCCTGGGTGAACACCGAGCCCACGCCCAGCACCTGGCCGTCGACCGTCAGGGTGCCGTACTTCGGCGCGGCGGTGATACGGTACTGGCGCTGCTCGCTGCTGTTGTCGCTGTCCTGGTAGATCAGGTAGTGGTCTTTACCGACGGGCACGACGGCACTGCCGCTGCCCGTGGCGTAGCTCCCCGAGGTGTAGCTATCGGCCCCCCAGAGGGTGAACTCGCCACCCTCCTTGAGCGCGGGCTTGCCGCCGTAGCCCGGTTCCGCCTTGTCGACATAGGTGGGTGCATCGTTGAGCGGGTTGATGCCTATCTGGATGATCGTGGCAGCGCCGGTGCTGCTCTGGTTGGTGGGGTCTGTCGCCGGGGCGTGCGCATTGGCGTTGGAATTGTTCAAGGTCGAAGCGACATTGGCGTTGTCCAGCGGCACGATGGTGAAGCTGTCGGTGTAGTTCTCGCTGCCGCCGTGGCGGTATTCCAGCTTGCCGGCGTTCAGCTCGGCCTGGGTGACGACGAAGCCGGCGGCGGTCTGCTTCACGCCGTTGAGCCACAGCTCGCCGTACGCCGGCAACGCCGTCACCATGAAGCTCAGGGCGTTGTCGGCCGCATAGCCGTCGGTCTTGTCGCTGGCGGCGTTGTCGCCGTCGTTCAGGGCGATGTGCGTCTTGCCGGCGCCGTTGATGACGATGCTGCTGCCTTCGGTCAGCTTGACCGGATCCCCCTGGCCGGCCACCGGCGTGTCGTTCTGCGGCTTGACGTCGATGTTGAAGGTCTGCAAGCCGCTGATCTGGCTGCCGTTGGACACATCGAAGGTGAAGCTGGCGGTGAAGTCCTCGCTGCCGTCGTGCCGGAACCGGACTCGGCCGGCGTCGATGTCGGCCTGGGTGAAGGAGCCCAGCAGGCCCAGCGGCGTGCCGTTGAGCAGGATGCTGCCGTTGGAGGGCAGGCTGAGCAGGCGGTAGGTGAGCTGCTCGGCAGTGCTACCGGTGCTGGCTGCGCTCAGTTCGGCGGCGCCGAGGGTGAAATGCTGGCCTTCGGCGATCTGCAGCGCGGTGAGCTTCATGCTGCCGCCGATGGTGGGCAGGGGCGCGGCCGCGATTTCGCTGCCCGGCCCCGGCCCAGTTTCCGTGCCCCGGTATTCGATCTTGAAGGTGTGCACGGTCAGCGCCGTCGCGCTATCGTCGGCATAAATGCCGCCGTCGCGCTCCGTCGGGATCAGCCGGCGGTCGCCATCCATCACGGTGAATTTGAATTCGGTGCTGTGATCGCTGCCGGTGGTGCTGACGAAGCCGATCTTGCCGTCGGCGATGTCCTTCTGGGTGAAGGTGAAGCCGACAGGCAGGAACTTGCCGGGGTGGTCCGCGTGGGTCAGATAGCCGCCGCTGGGGATGGCGGTAAGGGTGTAGGTGAGCTTCTCCGGACCGGATTCAGTATCGACCGCGTGCAGCATGTCCTGAGTAATGACAACCGAGCCGGCATTGGCCGTACCGGAATCTCGGCCGAACACCAGCGGGCCGAAGCTGTTGGTGCCATCTGGCAGCGTGACCGCGCCCTTGCCCGGATCGTTGTTCCATAGCGGATCGTCATTGTTGGGAATGACGGTGAGGCCGATGGTCCGCTCGCCGGAGCTCTTGACGACGCCTTCGCCGCCGCCAGCATCGGTGACGATCAACTTGAAGCTGTCGGTGGTGGCTTCCGAGCCATCGTGGTCGTAGGTGAACTTGCTCAGATCCGCATTGGTGATGATCTGCCCTGGCGTAACGGCAACACCGTCGTACTTCAGCGTACCGTGGTCAGGCAAATCGGTGATCTGCACGGAGTGCGTGCCTTGCGCATCATCGGGGTCGCCGATCGCCAGGTCGCCGCGCGCACCGCCGATCACCGGCAGCAGCCCGCCGACCAGCGCCACGCCGTTTTCGCCCTCGATCAACACTATGTTGCCGCCAGCGCTGGGCGCATCGTTATCTGGCGTGATGTCGATGGTCACCTGCTGATTGGTGAGCAGGCCGCCGGCGCCGTCGTCAACGGTGATCAGGAAGGCGTCGGTTGTGGTGGACAGCACCTCGCCGCCAGTGTGCTGATACTCCAGCTTGTTGATGTCGCTGACCGCGAAGGTGGAGCCGACGGCCAACTCATTGCCGTTCAGCTTCAGCAGGCCGTGCGCCGGCAGGCTGGTGATCTTGATGATGACCTGATTGCGGGTGTTGTCCAGGTCGACCAGACCGAGGTTGATCTGGTTGACCGGGCTACCCACAGTGCCGTTGCCGGTACCGGCCGAGAAGGTCACGCTGCCACCTTCCTTCACCGTCAGGCGCCCGGCGCCCGACGCGGGGGGCGTCAGGGTCGGGGCGTCGTTTTCCGCGGTGACGGCGAAGTCGCGGGTGAAGGTGGTCGTACCGCCGGTGGTGATGTTGACTACGCTCAGCGAGAGCCGGTCGCTGTCGCCGGTTTCGGAGATGCCGCTGTAGCTATAGGTGAGGCTGGCCAGCCACGCCTGTACCGCAGCGGCATTTCCGGTGAAGCTGGTCTGACTCAGGGTGCCCTTGGCCACGCTCGCCGTCACCGTGAGCACGTCGCTGCCCGTACCGGAAATTTCAATGCCTTCGCCGACCTTGCCGCCGGTGTTTTCGCCAACGCTGGTCGGTGCGTCCGCCGGGGCGACGTCCTTGAGGGTGGGGGCTACCAGCAGTCCGGCGAAGCCGACCCCGGAGAGGGTAGCCGCCTCGATCCGCCCCGTCTGACGCTCCAGCACCCAATCGCCACCCTGTTCCGCGCTACCGGTGGCATTGGTCGAGGCCGCGATGTCCGCGCCGGTAAGGCGAGCAAGTTCGGTTACCAAGGCCTGCCCTGCTTCGCCCTGGGCGATGTCGCAACCGTAGAGCAGGATGTCAGCGTCGGCAGCGAGGTGTTGCGCCCAGCCTTGCAAGGCCTCGCTCTGTCCGGCAAGGGTGTCGTTGCGGATGGCATCACTGCCCAGGCTTAGGGCGCCTGCGCTGCCATGGCTGACGATGTGGACGGCGTCGAAATCGCCGCCCTCCGCCAGCGCCTCGCTGATGACAGCAATGCCGGATTCCTCCACGCCGATGACACGTACCGTTACGTTCCCGGGCAGATCTGCCAGCAGGCTCTGATGGTCGGCAACGCGGGCATCGATGATCAGGAGCGTTTCACTGCCTGGGCCCTGCTCCAGGGCTTCGCTGGGACGGGCGTCGGCAGCGGGTGTATGGTCGCTATCCGGCGGCTCGACGTATGCGCCCTGCCCTGCATCGAAACTATCCGCCACGGCAACGGCACCCGCTCCGTCAAACAGAAGGCGGGGCTCCAGTGCCAGCGCCATCGAAGCTGAACGAAGACCACTATTTTTGCGCGACATGCAGCATTCCTTCCGTAACATCCAGACCCGCTCGTTTCCGACTATTAACCCGGCAATCAAATAGCTAAATTACTGAGCGTAGCGAACGTACTCATGGCTGAAATACGACCGCACTCGATCCGGCATCGCAGCGATGCTCATCATGCACGCTCGCGCCTTCTCGAGCAGTGCGGTGGCGGTCTTGGCAATCGGCCCGGAACGTATTGACGTTTTCAGATCCCGGTTGAGGTACTCGTCGGGGTTGAGTTCCGGCGCGTACGGCGGCAGGTAGAACAGTTCGATCTTCTCGGTGTTTTCGGCAACCCAGTCGCGGACACGGTTCGCACGATGCACGCGAAGATTGTCGACGATCAGGAACACCTTGCGTTGCGCGTCCTGAATCAGATCTTTCAGGAAGACGATGAAACGCTCGGCATCAATGGCGCCCTCGAAGAACGAGAAGCGCACCAAGCCCTGGTTGGTGATCGCCGAGATCATCGACGTCGATCCATGACGACCGGCCGGCAGGCGCAGCTCCGGCGTCAGCCCTGCGATCGAGTAACCGCGCACCCAGTTCGAGTCCGGACGAATGGCGGTCTCGTCCCCCCAGTAGATTTCGGCATCCTCCGTCTTGGCGCGCGCAACGATCTTCGGGTACTCATCCTCAAGCCATGCCTTGAGCCGGGCCGGATCCTGCTCGAGCGCGCGCTTGACCGGCCGCTGTGGCGTGAAGCCCCAGCGCCGAAGGTACTCACCAACGGTACGAATGGGCATGTCGATGCCGAAGAGTTGCTTGATGGCGAGCATGACTGCGCGACGATTCCACCGCGCGAACTCAAGCTGAAGCTGGGCAGGATTCGAACCGATGATCTTCAAACGCAGTTGCTCCTCTTGGACCAGCGTCAAAGTTCGTCCCGAGCCATGGCGCCGACCACGTTGCCCGCCCTTGATGACCGCGTCGAGATCGTCAGCCTGGGCGCGCCGCGCCCATTTCAAAACGGTACCGACGAACCCACACACTTCAGAGATGTGCGTCCATGTGTAGCCTTGCTTGCGCAGTACAAATGCTTGGCGACGAATGTGCTCCAGGGCTTCGGGCGGGAGTTTTCGGGCATCGATCTTTTCCATGCCCGAATTATATCAAACCTGAATCCGTGTTGTCTTCAGCGCGTACCCGCTCCGCGAGCCCCAGCGCGTTCTTCTTCTTCACGCGCACATCCACAGGCCCAACGCTTTACTTCTTTTCCTTCGTTTTTGCCCTTGCCGCACTTGTTCTCTGGCCTCAATACTTAGCGATCATTTTTACGTTATTCCGCACGAAGGAATTGCTCAAGTTCTATGAAAAGCTCGCGGGCAAGCGCGACTCCGCAAAGGGTGGGATTGTCGATTCGTACAAACACTTGCGAGAACACGGCAATTCTTTTTTCATCGTCACCCTCGAAGTTGTCTTGGCGATCATTCTCTTCACCGCCGGAAACTTTGACGCTGCTGTGGGGGCTGCGGCCTCAGCAACAAAAGAACCCTATGTTCTGCCGTATATCTGGATTGTCTTGATTTGGATACTGCCCGCTGCATTAGTGTGGCTGGTTGGAACGCTCATCGAACGGCAGTTTTGCGATGCATAGCCCCAACCCGGCAGTCGAGCGGATCTGCGCGAAAAGCCGCGCAGGCCGCTCACTTCTACGTTGAACGACAGCTTTCCCAAAAGCTCTACGGCTGCTCTGGGTCGGTAGTTCCAGTTCGCCGGACGGAGAAGCCGCCGTTCGCCCTTGCCTGACGCTCGAACGGCAGGTGACCAGCACATTGCTGCCTGACTGCACGATCAAGCCACCGGCAGCTGAGGCCGACCTACTGTCACCATCGACTTTGGCGCCGGTACCCCGCCCTCAGCTTCCGATCAAAACTGAAAACGTGCTCTCCGGGCTCCTCATCACAGCACCCGACCAGCCGATTGAACTGGCCGAGCCCACCCTCCCGTAGCGACACGTTGCCGCCACACAGCGGGCAATCCGCGACATACCGCACCAGGCGCAGGTTGTAACCACGCGACCGCCCTGGAAGCACCGTTGCCTCGGGATCCCAGACGAGCTCGATCTGACACTCCTTCTCCGAGAACGGATAAAAGAGCGGCGAGGCCATGATGATGAATCGATCGTAGAGCCGGATCAAAGGCCGCAGCAGAAACCAGAAGAAAATTGCCGCAACGACCATCAGCTCCCACTCGAGCGCACCGTCGGCGACACGCATCAGCGCAACCAACACGGGCAGCCCCGTTACCAACACCATGAGTCCGAGGCCGATCGCCGGGACATAACGACGAATGCCATCGATGCGCATACTCGCTTCTCCCTGCCGGCGGAATAGCAGCGGCCACAGAAACAGGCGCCCGAGGAGCGAGAACCGCAGACTCGACCGGTCCTCACGGTAACGAAGCACAAAAGGCTGCTTCTCATAGTCCGCTGGCAAGGTGGGGAGCGCGGTACTCACACCGAAAGGACGCCACTCGAGACGATAGGTCGACGACCGCCCACCCTCCGACTTGTCCTTGGTCGGCCACAGAAGCCCGGTGAAGCCCGCCTTCCGCGCTGCGTCGGTGAAGCGTCCCTGCAACTCGGCGAACGACTGCTCCAACGCAGACCAGTGTGGGTTCACCCGCTTGCGTGCCTTTTCGCTGGTCAGGTCTTCGAATGGCTTACCGCGTCCATCGAGCGCCCAGCGCCAAAGATCCTGGGTACTGAGGAAACTCGGCTCGATGCCGTCCTTGCCATCGCCCTGGTACTGGGTCAGCAGTGCACGCAGCAAGTCCCAGAACGCGTCGCGGTAATCCGAGCTGCGGTCAGGATCCAGGAAGCGCAGAAGCCACTGCGCAAACTCGACGCGTTTCGGCAACGGGCAGGCGCCCTCGCTCTGAGGGGTATCAGAAAGATCGCTCATCGGGCTCCCGGCAGACATGACGAGATTCTAACAGCGAACCGTCCGCCAACCGGTTCCAGACCGTCCGGATCCAGCAACCACGCGGGTTTGCGTACCTAACCTGACCTCTCCGTTCAACCCAGGAGAAGGTCATGCTGGAAACCCTCGTTCTACACATCGCCGGCGAGCGCGTCGAACTCCGCTCGCTCCGCTCTGGCGATCTCGCTGTTTACCACCGGCCCGCCGAACACGTGCGTGCGCTCGTCGAACCAATCTGCCGCAATCGTGGCCACTGGAACAGCGAGTACAACAACTGGATCGTCTTCCGTCAGTTCCGCGCGGCCGTCGTGAGCGAGCTCGAAGCGGAGGCCGACCATGTCTGAACGGATGCTTCACGGTTTGGACTTCGGGCTCGACCACACAGGGCGGATGCGGGGGATCGACGAGGTGGAGCAGGGACTCGCCTGCGATTGCGAATGCCCGGAGTGCGGAAGTCCGCTTGTCGCCAGAAAGGGGGCTGTGCGCGTTCATCACTTTGCGCACCGGGGGGCGAGCTGCGCCACCGGCGCCGAATCCGCGCTCCATCGGATGGCCAAACAGATCGTGGCGGACGAGCGCCGCCTCGTCGAACCCGGACGGGACACGCCGACAGTCTTCCGGGACGCCGCGCTACCGGATGAAATGCACTGGCCCGGCCGGCGCCCCGACGTGGTGCTTTGGTCCGAGTCGATGACCCTGCATGTCGAGGTGACCGTAACGCATCGATGCGGCCCCGAAAAGCTCGACGAGATCGTTCGCAAAGGGATCCCGACCATCGAGCTTGACCTTTCGACGGCCTATCAGCGCAAGCGCCTGGGTTGGACGATCGAGCAACTTACCGATCGTCTCATCCACGATCCCGGCATTCGGCACTGGCTCCATCTGCCAGAGCGGGCAGCGGAGAAGGAGTGGCCAACCGCCATCCCTGAGACACAAACCCAGACCAAGCCCGCTTCACCCGTCACCAGCACACGGATACCGCGCATCTACGCGCCGTTCGAAGGCACCTTGCTCGTATTCGATCCTTGGTATGGGCTGGTGCCTCGCGATCCCGTCGCGCGAGCTCAGCTCATCCAGGAACTGGATGCGCGGCGGTCCACCGAGAAATAAAGGCAGGGCAGCGAGCTACGACGGGTCGAGAACATGCGGCACCATCGGCGGCCGCGACACATCAGAGAACACGCCAAGCGTGCGGTTCCCCGCCCTGCAACCCCCTCCGGCCGCCAGAAAGCTTGGCCGTATCATCGTTTCTGCGAAAAAATCAGTATCCTTTCACCGTATTCGAGAATCAGTTGGTGGAGGGATCTCATTGAAGGGTGAAATTTCCGGCGCCGCTGTCGGTGGAACCATTTCACCGTATTTGAGAACCTACAGCGGCCATCCACTTCGCCGGCCGACCAAGGGCCATCCACCCTATCTGAAGGGATTGAGGCTGCGCACGCCGCTCGAGACGAAATCGTCCGTATTGCGCGTGACGACGGTCAGGTCGTAGATCAGCGCAATGGCCGCAATCTGCTTGTCGATGGGGTGCTGTGGATGGGGCGACATGAGCTTGCCCCAGACCTGTGCGCAGTCGAGGTCGAACTCGAGAATTCGGTCGGAAAAGTCGGTGACGACCTTGTCCAGCCAGGCTTCGAGACGCCCCGCCTGCTCCCGGTCTCCTCGCGCGCGAACATTCTCCAGCCCTCGGCGAATCTCACCGATGGTCACCACCGACAGGTAGATATCCTCCGCCGCCAATGTCGCGAAAAACGCCGTCACACCGTGATTGGCGCGCCCACCTTTGCGTAGTTCGCTGATGACGTTGGTGTCGAGCAGGTACATCAGGCCTGCCTGAAGTTGAAGTCTTCGTCGGCCCCGACGTCGGGCATTGAAGCCAGCACTTCCTTGAAGGATCGGCGTGCCGGTTGGGCAAGCGCCGCCCGGAGGATTTCCCGATGCTCCGCTTCAGCACTTCGCCCGTGCCGCGCCGCCGCCTCTCGCAAGGCCTGTGCGACCGAAGGCTCGATGTTGCGAACGACAAGATTGGTCGCCATCGCACGCTCCAGATGATTGCAGTGCTTGCATTCTAGTCAAAAATGCAATCATTGCAATCACGGAAATCCTGACGCCGAACGACCCACCTTGACTCGCTACCGCGTGTGAGACACCGCCCAACGGAATGCCAGATCGGCTGCCCACACGGCATCGCAGGCAGTGACGAGGTCGGGCTGCTGGTGCGGCATCCAGCGGGGCGCCTGCCCTCGTTAAATCCGAGCCGGCCGACAGGGGGCATCCAGGCCATGACAAGTGCCTTCAGCCAGAGCCGGTACAATCACGCCATCAGCACAAACCGACCGCGAAATGTCCCTCGACCTCAACCAGCTCGAAACCCGCCTGTGGGCAGCAGCAGACCAGCTCTGGGCCAACACCGGCCTGAAGCCCTCGGAGTTCTCGAACCCCGTCCTCGGCCTGATCTTCCTGCGCTACGCGGAGAAAAGATTCCACGAGGCCGAGGCGCGGATGATCGACAGCGGGCTCGACGCCGCCGAGATCGAGAAGATCGACTATCAGGCCGAAGGCGCGCTTTTTCTGCCCGACAACGCCCGCTTCTCCTACCTGCTCGACCTCGCGGAGGGCCAGGATCTGGGCAAGGCGGTCAACGAAGCCATGGCGGCGGTCGAGGCCGAGAACGAGGAGCTCAAGGGCGTGCTGCCGCGCTCCTACGGGCGGCTCCCCAACACCGTGCTGGTCGAGCTGCTGCGGGTGCTCAACGGGCTGGGCGAAGTCGAGGGCGACGCCTTCGGCAAGATCTACGAATACTTCCTCGGCAAGTTCGCCCTGGCCGAAGGCCAGAAGGGCGGCGTGTTCTACACCCCGACCAGCATCGTCAAGCTGATCGTCGAGATCATCGAACCCTTCCACGGCAAGATCTTCGACCCCGCGTGCGGCTCGGGCGGCATGTTCGTGCAGAGCGCACAGTTCGTCACCCGCCACCAGAAACGGGCCGCCGAGGAGCTGACCGTGTTCGGCACCGAGAAGGCCAACGACACCGTCAAGCTCGCCAAGATGAACCTCGCGGTGCATGGCCTCTCGGGCGACATCCGCGAATCGAACACCTACTACGAAGACCCGCACAAGGCTGTGGTCGGCAACACCGGCAGGTTCGACTTCGTGATGGCGAATCCGCCGTTCAACGTCTCGGGCGTGGACAAGGAGCGGGTGAAGGACGACCCCCGCTTCCCCTTCGGCATCCCGACCACCGACAACGCCAACTACCTGTGGATCCAGCACTTCTACACCGCGCTGAACGAGCGCGGCCGTGCCGGTTTCGTCATGGCCAACTCGGCGGGCGATGCGCGGGGCACCGAGCTGGAGATCCGCAAGAAGCTGATCCGGACCGGCGGCGTGGATGTGATCGTCTCGGTCGGCTCCAACTTCTTCTATACCGTCACCCTGCCGTGCACCCTGTGGTTCTTCGACAAGACGAAGGCCAAGGGCGAGCGCAAGGATGAGGTGCTGTTCATCGATGCGCGCGGCACCTACCGGCAGGTGAGCCGGGCGATTCGCGACTTCCTGCCCGAGCAGATCGAGTTTCTGGCCAACATCGTGCGACTGTGGCGCCGCGAGGCGGTCGAGACCGAGGCGGGAAGCCAGGAGATGCTCCGGCAGCAGTTCCCGGAGGGGGGCTATCGGGACATCGCCGGGGTGTGCAAGGTGGCGACGCTGGCGGAGATCGAGGCGCAGGGATGGAGTTTGAATCCCGGGCGTTACGTGGGGGTTGTCGATAGCCAGCCTGAGGATTTCGATTTCAATGAACTTTTGGAGGAGCTGGGCGAGGAGTTGGAGCTTCTGAATGCTCAATCGCGTGACTTGGAGCAGCAGATTACGGACGGTATCCGCGATCTTCTAGAACGGGGTGTGAGATGACGGCGCGGTCGACTTGGCCAGTTGTCCGTTTAGGGGACTATGTAGACCTACTCGCCGGGTTCGCCTTCAAGAGCAGCGGTTTCACCGACAATTCAGAGGACGTGCCGCTGGTCAAGGGCGATAACGTCCAGCAGGGCTACATCGATTGGGGACGAGCGAAGCGATGGCCAAGAGAGGCGTCTACTGCGCTGTCAAAGTTCCGATTGGCGTCGGGCGATGTTGTTCTTGCAATGGACCGGCCATGGGTCGAGGCTGGGCTGAAGCTCGCGTGGGTTAAACGCTCTGATCCTGAGGCCTTGCTCGTTCAACGCGTTTCGCGCTTGCGGGGTGTCAATGGTCTTGACACCACTTTTATGCGATACGTGTTGTGTAGCCAGTCGTTCACGAACTACATCCGCCCCATTGTCACGGGGATCAACGTTCCGCACATCAGCCCAGGGCAGATCAGGGATTTCAAGTTCATCCTGCCGCCGCTGGCTGCCCAGCGCCACATCGCCTCCATCCTGTCCGCCTACGACGACCTGATCGAAAACAACACGCGACGGATCGCCATCCTTGAGGAAATGGCCCGGAGAATCTACGAGGAGTGGTTTGTCCGCTTCCGTTTTCCGGGGCATGACCAGGTGCAGAAGGTGGCGTCGGAGTTGGGGTTGATCCCGGAGGGGTGGCGTGTCGGCTCGCTTGGTGAAGCCGCTGCAATCAACGCAAGATCGATCCGTCCCGCTGATGCTCCACTCGAGATTCTCTACATTGACATCGCGTCGGTGGTACCCGGCGCGATTACTCAAAAGCAGCCATACAGGTTCTCTGAAGCACCTGGCCGAGCGAGACGGGTTGTTGGGCATGGAGATGTCATTTGGTCGTGCGTGAGACCGAACCGCCGATCCTACGCGTTGATTCTTCAACCAGAGCCCGCACTGATTGCTTCAACGGGGTTCGCTGTGCTCTCGGCCAAGTCCGTGCCGTACTCGTACCTCTACTTCGCGGTAACGACGGATGATTTCGTTGGCTTCCTCACGAACCACGCGACTGGGGCAGCCTACCCAGCCGTAACAGCCTCCACATTCGAGGCAGCACCGTTCCTCATCCCCGAGGAAGAAGTCGCAGACCAATTCCACGCTGTCGTCGCACCGATGCTGGATTTGAGCGAGACCCTGAAGCGGAAGAACGCCAACCTCCGCGCCACCCGCGACCTCCTGCTCCCCAAGCTGATCTCCGGCGAGCTCGACCTGTCCACCCTGTCCGAACCGACCGTGTGAGGAGGTATCGACATGCCCGTCATCTCGATGTTTTTCGGCCTGATCATCCGCATGTACTTCTTCGATACCGATCGTCATCACGAGCCGCATTTCCATGTCGAGAGTTGTTCAGAATCGACCCGTTGAAGTGAGGAGTCTGTCCATGTCACCGCGCATCGCCACCGTCAAACCCCTTCCCCAGGCCAGGTTGCTGCTCGGCTTCAGCAACGGCGAGCAGCGGCTCTTCGACGCTTCCGCCTATCTGGACAAAGGCATTTTCACGCAGCTTCGCGACCCCGATTACTTCGACCGGGTTCGCGTCGTGGGCGGTCATGTGGAATGGCCGGGCGGGCAGGACTTCAGCCCGGATACCCTGTATCTGCGCAGCGACCCGACCGCGACACCGTGCGATCCTGCCCGGAACATGCAGGGCACAGCATGATCAAGCTCGTGCACATCGAACCCGCGAGCGACTTCCAGCTCCGGCTGCGCTTCTCCGACGGCCGCCGGGGCGTGTTCGAGGGCAGGACGCTGCTGCAGCGCGCCGGCCCCTTGCTGGAAGCGCTGCGCGATCCGGCGTATTTTGGCCGTGCCTTCATCGACGCCGGCGCCCTGTGCTGGCCCAACGGCCTCGGCCTGTCGCCGGCGCGGGTGCATGAACAGTGCAGGGTCGAAGTGGCACAGACTTTTTCAGATCTTCCGGCAAGGAGTGCTGACGCATGAACACCGACCTCGAACACCGCATCACCTTCAACCCGCGCCAATGCGGTGGTCAGCCCTGCATCCGTGGCATGAGAATCCGTGTGGCGGACGTGCTCGAAATGCTCGCTCAGGGCGTCGAGCAGGATGAAATCCTCGCCGATTTCCCTGACCTCGAGCCTGCGGACATCCGCGCAAGCCTGCACTTTGCCGCCAAGCGGGCCGGCATCGCGAGGCTGGCGGCGTGATCTTCTGGGTCGATGCGCAACTGCCGCCAAGTCTGGCGCCCTGGTTGACCGAGCGATTCGGGGTCGAGGCGAGCTCGATGCGGTTTCTCGGCCTGCGCGACGCAGAGGATCTGGAGATCTTCGAGCGGCTGTTCGTCGATGCCATCGCGCTGCTGCACGCAGGAGAGTCGATCGTCGAGCTTGGCGACGCCTGAAACAGCCACGCAAATAACCATGACCACCCTCCTCACCGCCCGCGAAGTCACCGCCACCTACGGCGAACTCGTTCTCGTCGAGTTGCCCGCGATGGACTGTTTCGCTTCCCTGGGGTGGGAGGTCGCCAACCTCTACGATGAAACCTTCGGCGTCGAGGGCACGGAAGGGCGCAAGTCGTCCGCCGAGGTCATCCTGGTGCCGCGCTTGCGGCGGGCGCTGGAGCGCATCAATCCCGGACACCCGGCCACGGCCTACGATCAGGCCATCGAACAGCTCACCGAGGACCGCTCCAAGCAGATCCCGGTGAATGCCAACCAGGCCTTCTACAAGCTACTGCGCGACCGGGTGAAGGTGGAGATCAGCGACGACGAGGGCAGCCCGCAGACGGTCGAGCTGTCGGTGATCGACTGGAGCGACCCGGGCAACAACGACTTCTTCCTCGCCCAGCAGATGTGGGTGTCGGGCGAGATGTACAAGCGCCGCTGCGATCTGCTCGGCTTCGTCAATGGCATCCCGCTGGTCTTCGTCGAGCTGAAGGGGCCGCATGTGCCGCTGAAGTCGGCCTACGACGACAACCTGAAGGACTACAAGGGCCAGAGCATCCCGCAGCTCTTCCACCCCAACGCCTTCATCCTGCTGTCGAACGGCTCGCAGACTCGCGTCGGCACGCTGACCAGCCCGTGGGAACACTTCTTCGAGTGGCGGCGGATCGACGACGAGACCGAGGCGGGTTCGACCTCGCTGGAGACCGCGATCCGGGGCCTGTGCGACAAGCGGCGGCTGCTCGACCTCGTCGAGAACTTCACCGTGTTCGAGACGGCGCGGGGCGGGCTGATCAAGAAGGTGGCCAAGAACCACCAGTACCTTGGGGTGAACAAGGCCCTCGCGCAGATGGTGAAGCTGCGGGAGTCCGGCGACCGCGAGGCGGCGAAGAAGCTCGGCGTGTTCTGGCACACCCAGGGCAGCGGCAAGAGCCTGTCGATGGTGTTCTTCACCCAGAAGGTGCTGCGCAAGCTCCCCGGCAAGTGGACCTTCGTGATGGTCACCGACCGGGCCGAACTCGATGACCAGATCTACAAGACCTTCACCGCCACCGGAGCGATCACCGGGGCCGAGGTCCAGGCCTCCAGCGCCGAGAACCTGAAGCAACTGCTGCGGGAGGACCACCGCTACGTCTTCAGCCTGATCCAGAAATTCCGCACCGACAAGGGCGAGGCCTACCCGAAGATCTCCGAGCGGGACGACATCGTCGTCATCACCGACGAGGCGCACCGCAGCCAGTACGACGTGTTCGCGCTCAACATGCGCAACGCCCTGCCCAATGCCGCCTTCCTCGGGTTCACCGGCACCCCGCTGATTGCTGGCGAAGAGGAGCGCACCCGCGAGGTGTTCGGCGACTACGTGTCGGTGTACGACTTCGCCCGCTCGATCGAGGACGGGGCGACGGTGCCGCTGTACTACGAGAACCGCAGCCCCGAGCTGCAGATCATCAACGACCACCTCAACCGCGACATCGAGCGCCTGCTGGAAGAGGCGGAGCTCGACGAGGAGCAGGAGAAGAAGCTGGAGCGGGAGTTCGCCCGCGAATACCACCTGATCACCCGCGACGACCGCCTGGAGACCATCGCCGCCGATCTGGTGAAGCACTTCCTCGGTCGCGGCTACCGGGGCAAGGCCATGATGGTCTGCATCGACAAGGCCACGGCGGTGCGGATGTACGACAAGGTGCAGGCGCACTGGAAGAAGCATCTGGCCGAGCTGGAAGCGCAACGCAAGACCGCCAGCGGGGACGCCAGGGAGACGCTCGCCGACAAGATCATGGTGATGCGGACCACCGACATGGCCGTGGTGGTGTCGCAGTCGCAGAACGAGATCGAGGAGCTGAAGGAAAAGGGCCTCGACATCGTCCCGCACCGCCAGCGCATGGTTGGCGAGAACCTCGACGAGCAGTTCAAGGACCCCGATGGCCAACTGCGGCTGGTCTTCGTCTGCGCGATGTGGATCACCGGCTTCGACGTGCCGACCTGCTCCACGCTCTACCTCGACAAACCGATGCGCAACCACACCCTGATGCAGACCATCGCCAGGGCGAACCGGGTCGCACCGGGCAAGACCGCCGGCCTCATCGTCGATTACGTGGGCATCTTCCGTAACCTCCAGGACGCCCTGCGCATCTACGCCAAGCCCAACCAGCCCGGGCAGCTGCCGATCAAGGACAAGGCGGCGCTGGTCGAGCAACTCGAAGGGCTGCTGCGAGACGCGCAATCCTTGTGCACCCGCCTCGGCATCGACCTGAGCGGGATCGTGAACACCCCGCCCGCACAGCGCCTGGAAGCCCTGCAGAAGGCCATGGACGTAATCCTCGAAGCCGGGGAGGAAAACACCAAAGCCTACCTGCTGCTCGCCGGTCAGGTCGCCCGCACCTTCAAGGCCATCCTCCCCGACGCGGAAGCCAACGCCCACGCGCCGACCTCGGTGCTGGTCGCCTATCTCGGGGCGATGATCAAGGCCCTGCGTCCGCCACCGGACATCGCCGGGGTGATGAACGACCTGGATGCCCTGCTCGACGACTCCATCGCCACCGAGGGCTACCGCATCGGCGCGCGACCGGCAGCCGAGGCCCTGATCGACCTGTCGCAGATCGACTTCGCCGCCCTGCAGCAGAAGTTCGAGGAAGGCAGGAAGGCCACCGAGACCGAGAAGCTGAAGGGGCAGATCGAGAAGAAGCTCGACACGATGGTCCGCGAGAACAAGGGCCGGATCGACTTCCTGGAGAAGTTCCAGAAGCTGATCGAGTCCTACAACTCATCCAGCCACAACCTGGAGGCCTTCTTCAAGGAGCTGATGCACTTCGCCCAGAACCTCACCCAGGAGGAACAGCGGGCCACCCGCGAGAACCTGAGCGAGGAAGAACTGGCCATCTTCGACCTCCTGACGCAACCCGAACCGGAGCTGACCGAGAAGGAGAAGGACGAGGTGAAGAAGGTGGCGAAGGACATGCTCGCCAAGCTGAAGGCCGAGAAGCTGGTGCTGGACTGGAAGCTGAAGACCCGGACCAAGGCGGATGTCGAGCGGACGATCCGGGACTTCTACATCAGGCTGCCGGGGGCTTATACGCCGGAGCTGAAGAAGGAGAAGCGGGCGAAGACGTATGCCCATATTTACGAGAATTACTTTGGGGCGGGGCTGAGTGTGTATCAGGGGGTGGGGGGTGCAGCGTATTGAGCTACATCTGCACTTCAGGTTTCGTCAATGGCGGAGCCTCGGCCTCAGCTGCCGGTGGCTTGATGGCGCAGTCAGGCAGCAATGTGCCGGTCACCTGCCGTTCGAGCGGCAGAGATTGAAGCTCGGAGAGAGACTACAGGCGGTTCTGTCGATCGATTGCACAGGCGCGGTGGCCGACGCTGCCGCAAGCCTCACGAATGGACTGGTGTTGCTGAGATCTTCACGCCCAGGGCATGAAGTAGTTTGAGCATCGTGTCATAGCGTGGCTTCGCGCCGGGCGTGAGTGCCTTATAGAGGCTCTCACGGCCAAGACCCGCATCCTTGGCGAGTTGCGCCATGCCACGGGCCCGCGCAACGTCGCGGACGGCGGCGAGAAACACATCAGGGTTTGGGTCTTCCAGAGCGGCCGTCAGATACGCCGCGATCGTTTCCTCGTCGTTCAGGTAATCGGCAGCATCAAAGGCGGCGGTCTTGACCATCGTTCACTCCTTGTCCAAAGCCCGCGCCATCTCGATGGCGCGTTTGATGTCGCGCTTTTGCGACGACTTGTCCCCGCCCAGCAGAAGCAGGTAGATCACTGCCCCGCGCCGCGTGTAGTAAGCGCGATACCCAGGGCCGACGTGGATGCGCATTTCCGAAACGCCTTCACCTACCGGCTCACAGTCGCCAAAATTTCCGTACTCGGCAGAGCGGATACGGTGGACGATGCGGGCTCGTGCCACGTTGTCTTTCAAGCCGGAAAGCCAGGCGTCGAAATCGTCCGTGCGCAGGAAAGTGTTCATGCCGGCAGTGTATCCATACGGATACGATCACACAAGGACGAACCGGTGATGAAAACCGAGACTCCACTCCTGCACATCGGCGGCAGGAGTTGCACGATCGCACGCGGTGGGCATCTTTCCCGATGGCAGCCGAACGCCATGAGTTCAAGAATCAGGCTCCGATCAACAGCAAGGAGCCGATCATGGAAGCCCGTGAACATCCGCATCGGGAAGCCTGGAACAAGGGGAAGTTGGTGGGCCAGAAGGCGCCGCTCAAACCGAAGGACATCTGGGCCATCCGTATTCATCTGCAGAACGCGCGCGAAGTGCGCGACCTCGCCATGTTCAACCTCGCGATCGACAGCAAGCTCCGAGGGTGTGACCTCGTCAGCCTGCGGGTGCGCGACGTGACGCATGGAAACCAGGTGCTCTCACGCGCCATGGTCGTGCAGCGGAAAACGCAGCGGCCTGTGCAGTTCGAACTGACCGAACCGACGCGCACGGCTGTGGCTGCATGGATCGCGAAGGCCGGCCTGAGGTCGGAAGACTTCCTCTTTCCGAGCCGCCTGCACGACTCACCGCATGTCTCTACCCGTCAGTACGCGAGGATCGTCGAGCACTGGGTGGTAGCCGCTGGCCTCGATCCTTCCGCCTACGGTACGCACTCCATGCGGAGAACGAAGGCGACCTTGATCTACAAGCGCACGAAGAACCTTCGGGCGGTGCAGCTCCTGCTGGGTCACTCCAAGCTCGAGTCGACGGTGCGGTACTTGGGCATCGAGGTCGATGATGCCTTGGAGATCTCCGAGCAGATTGAGATCTGAACCCGGCGCGGCTGCCCGCCAAGCACCTTTTGGCGGCGTGGCGGGCGGCTGCTTACGGTGATGATGCTGAGGGGGTACTATCGGCCAGGAGCTGTTACTGGTCACCCAATCCGCCCGAGTTCGACAGTTACGCTCGCAAGTCCTTGTTTTTGCTAGATCGCACTTTCAAAAATGCCACTACAACAGCGTCAGCTGCTCCGGCGCCGCCGGTTTTTCGATTCCTAAGGCATGAAGCACCTCGTTCTGTTCCGTGCTGAGGGCGGACACTCCCGTCACCGGTTCGCCGCCGTTCAGGCGCACGCGGTGATGCTGGATGCGCTGCAGTTGCTCGAGTGCCCGCTCGGGGGTGTAGCCCGCGTCGGCAGCCTTGAGGCGGCTGCGCATCACCCGGTGCAGGATCAGCGCCATGAAGCAGATCGACGCATGCGCGCGGATCCGCTCGGGCAGGCGGTGATACACCGGGCCGATCTCGATCTCGGACTTGAGCACCTTGAAGCCGCGCTCGATGTCTGCGAGCGACTTGTAGCGCTGGACCACGTCCTGTGCGCCAAGCCCCTGGGCGTTGGTCACCAGCAGCAGCTTGCCGTCCATCATCTCGGCAAGACGCCGCGCCTTCTCGTCGATGTGGTAACTGAAGAGCTCCTCGCCCAGATCGACCTTGAGGATGCGCGACAGGTGCGCCTCGCTGACCGCGTGGTAGAAGCGCGCCTTGGCGCCGCTGTCCGAGAGCTTGCGGCCCCGGTGCTGGATGCCTTCGTCCTGCGCGGTGAGCTTGCCGGTCCATTGCTCGGCCTGGCGGATCAGCGCGTCGATGCGCTCGTTGCGCTGCGCGGTCTTGGCGGCCGCCGTCGCCGGATCGTGCGCGACCACCAGCCGCAGCGCGTTCCAGGGCTGCTCGGCAACCACTTCCTGCCTGGCGGCGGCGCACTGCTCCTCGTGGAAGGGCTCGAGCAGCTCGATGAACTCGTTGTAGCGCCGGCCGGGCACCGCGAGGATGAATTCGAGCGGCTTGCCGCTGGCCAGGCGCACGGACTTCAGCGCTTCGAGGTTGTCCAGGCTCAGCAGCCCCCGGTCGGCGACGAGCACCACACGCTGCACCGACGGGAAGCGCTCGAGCACCTTGGTGAGCGTCGGCAGCAGCGTGCGCGTCTCGGCCGTGTTGCCGTCGAACACCTCGTGGTAGATCGGCAGCCCCTCGGCGGTCTGCACCACGCCGAGCATGAACTGGCGGGCGATCAGCCCCTCCTTGGCCATGCCGTACTGGCGCACGTCCCCGGCCTGCTGGCTGAGCCCTTCGCTGCGGATCGTGGTGAGATCGTAGAAGACCACCGACAAGTCCTGGTCGATCAGCGGTCGCAGCAGCCCGGCGACCACCGCATCGACCTCGTCCTGATGATCCATCAGCGCATCGAGGCTACGCAGCAGTTGCTGGTGGGTGACGGCCTTCGGCCGGAAGTCGGGCAACGCCACCGTCTGCACCCAGCGCAGCACGCCGAGCTTGGATTCCGGGTCGCACAGCCGGTTGAGCACCATCAGACGGATCAGCGCTTCCACGTCCGCGGAACAAGTCAAGATAGTTGTCGCCTGATTCATGCAACCAACCGGCCTATGTCTTCAGCATGAACGTGATCGTGCACGACAGCGTCGCGCTCCGGATTGAGCGTGACCGCGCCGATTGGCGTCCAGTCGCGTGTCCCACGGGACCAGCGTGCTGGGTTGCGTTCACGGGCCTGGAGATACGTCTGGTGGCGTGCAGCCAGGATCGCGCGGTCCTCCAAGGCGTGTCGCTGCGCCGGGGTGACGTAGCGGATGCCGCTGTGGCGGTGCTCGAAGTTGTACCAACGCACGAAGTCGCGTCCCCAGAGGCGGGCATCGTCAAGGGTGGCGAAGCCGCGCGCCGGGAATTCGGGGCGGTACTTGGCCGTCTTGAAGAGCGACTCGACGAAGGCGTTGTCGTCGGAGACGCGCGGGCGCGAGTACGACGGTTTGACCCCCAGCCAGTGCAGCATCGCGAGCACCGTGGTGGCCTTGAGCGTGCTGCCGTTGTCGCCGTGGAGCACGGGTTTGTCGGTCATCGCGTGGATGCCTTCAGCGAGCGCGGTGCGCTTGAGCAGGCTCACCGCGTGCTCCGCGTCGTCGGCGTCGTGGATCTCCCAGCCGACGATCTTGCGGCTGTACAGGTCCTGGATCAGGTAGAGGTAGAACCAGCGCCCCTGCACCTGCGTGGGCAGGTAGGTCATGTCCCAGCACCAGACCTGGCCGGGGGCGGTGGCCACATGCGTGGTCGGCGTACGCGAGCGCTGGGGCGCTCGGGTACGGCCCCGGTGACGGGTTTGCCCGTGGGCGCGCAGCACGCGCTGGAAGCTCGATTCGCTGGCGATGTAGACGCCTTCGTCGGCCAGCGTGGGCACGATGCGCGCCGGTGGCTGATCGGCGAAACGCGGCTCATTGGCCACCGCCAGCACGCGAGCGCGCTCCTCCTCGGTGAGCGCATGCGCGGGCGTCGGGCGCTCGGCCAGCGGTCGGCGGTCGCCGACGTGCAGGCCGTCCTCGGCCTTCCAGCGCTGCAGGGTGCGCACGGTGATGCCGGCGACCTCGCACGCCGGGCGCAAGCGCGCGCCCGCTGCATGCGCGGTGTCGATGTGGCGGACCATCGTTTGGCGATCTTCCAGGCCGATCATGCGTCCTCGTCCTTGTCCTTCGGAAAGATCGCCTCGAGCTTTTTTGACAGCACCAGCAGCGCGGCGGCTTCGGCCAGTGCCTTCTCCTTACGACGTAGGTCGCGCTCGAGTTCCTTGATGCGACGCCGGTCGGCCTTCTTCTCGCGGTGGCTGATCCGCGCGGCGTCCTCGGGGTCGGCCAGCGCCTGCGTGGCCGCTGCGCGCCATTGCTCGAGCTCCTGCGGATACACGCCGTTCTCGCGGCACCAGGCGCTCTTACTGGCCTCGTCCATCGAGGCGGTGACCAGCACCGCCTCGAATCGGGCCGGCGCTGTCCAAGCCCGCTCGCGAGCGGGCTTGGACAGCGCATCCGCGCGCCACCGCTCCAGCGTCGTCGTTGAAATGCTCAGTTCGCGGGAAACCAACTCCACCGATGCGCTCTCCGGGGGCAACAACCGTGCTACCGCTTTGTCCTTGAATGCTTGTCCGTATCTGGCCACTTCGTTCTTCCGTTATCGCCCTCGAGGTTCAGATTCTATCGAGGCGACAACTATCTTGACCCAGAGGGTCCGTGGTGTGGCGCGTGCGGCCGAACACCCGGCGCAGTTCCGAGAAGCCGAGCGACTTCCACAGTTCGGTCAGTGCCCACACGTCGCCGAGCGCCCGCGCGGACTCGAACGACACCGTCGGCGCCGGCGGCTTGGCGCCCATCGGTTCGCGACCGGTGATCTTCAGCAGGCCGTTGATCACCGCATCGAGCGACCCATCGACCTGCTCGGCGCGGCCGAGCGTGGCGACGGTGCGCTTCTTCACCCGTCCGGCTTCGTCGCGATAGGACTCGACGACCTGGACGTAGCGGCGGCCTCCGGAGGTGGTGAGCTTGACATGCATGCCGCCACTCTACCCACGCACAAAGCCGCGTCAAGTTTGAGGATGGCTGTTACAAACGTGCCACCACAGCACTTTTACGGTCGCCGCCCTCAAACCCGCGCCGGCGCTGGAGAGGCCCTCCGAAAAGGGGCGAAATTTGGAGGTCACTGTCGAACCCCGGAATCCGGATAGCGGCCATCCGGATGAGACGGTATGCTCACTGCCTACGCGCCAGATGGGTTGGATCGAGGCTCTAGGTCGTCGGCTGCTGCTTCTCCTCTCTTGTTATCCTGTGTTGAGCGTAATTTCTGTTCCTAAAGAGTAATGTGTAGAACAAGTTATCAGACACTCCGATGTTACGCTGCAAAACTTTCGCCAGAAAACAACGCTATGCCCTTGCACTGTTGGATATTCCAAAATGATAGAAACAAGAAAAATTGAACAGACTGAAATAGACCACCTGCTTGCAGCGGAAGAAGATCATTTCTTTGATGTCAAAAGCAAAGATATACAACCATCAAAATTGCAAGAAACGTTTGTCGCATTCGCCAATGCGGATGGCGGAGATATTTATATTGGGATTGAGGATCCCAGCTTCAAAGGCGAGAGAGTTCGACCATTTGCGGTAAAAGAAGAAGCCAATGCCTTGCTTGCGGTGCTCTTAGAGCAGACAAACCCTTCTGTTGAAAACGTCGCTGTTGAATTTCTGTCTGTAGGCAATGGACATATTCTCCACGTATCAATACCGAAGAGCCCAAAAGTTCACTACACTGCCGCCGGTGATTGCTACATTCGTCTGAATGCAGGAAAACATAAAATTAAGGGCGAGCGGGTCACTTCACTGGCTTACTCTAAAGGATCTCTGCTATACGAACGGGTACCAGTTGGGTCTGTGTCTGTGGCAGACATCTCGGAAACGGATGTTCTTGCAGACTACATGAGCCGTGTAGGTACTAGCTTGGCTCCGGAGAAATTTTTAAAAAAACAGCGACTACTTTCTGAAACGGACGGATCCATCAAACCAAATGTCGGCTGCGTTCTGCTTTTTGACGAAGAGCCCCAGGCATCTATAGATACGCGGTGTGCAATTAAAGTTTATCGATTGCGGACAACTGAGAGCGAATACAAACGAGAACATCTAGCAGAAATGCCAGCGACTATTAATGGCCCCATTGAATCTGTGATCGTTAGTGCAATTAACAAGGTCAAAGATCTGGTTGATGGATCTTCGTTCTATGAAGGCGAGAACTTGGTTAAGCTCCAATATCCTGCTGAAGCAATTAAGGAGGTCCTTGTTAATGCCGTTCTCCATAGAGATTACAGTCTAAATGACGATATTCATGTAAAGATCTTCGACAATCGACTTGAAATATCTAGTCCTGGAAAGCTCCCTGGATACATGAGCATAGCCAACATATATGAAGAGCGATTTTCTCGAAACCCAAACTTGGTAAGAATGCTCCACAATCTACCAAACCCATTGAATCACGACATTGGCGAAGGTCTAGACACCGTCAAGAATGAACTGAGAAAAGCCGGCCTGGTAGATCCAGATTTCGAAGAGCGTGGCAACGCATTTATCGTAACAATTAGGCATCAACGGATAGCGTCAATTGAAGATGTAATAGTTGGTTATCTTGACCAAAACCCCAATGCCGTTATTACCAATAAACTTGCGAGGCAACTCAGTGGAGAGGACGATATCAACAAGGTGAAGAAGGCTCTGCAAAAATTGCGTGCAGATGGAAAGATTGCATTAATTGACGAAAATGCGAGTGCATTCAATTACCGATATAGAAAGGCATAACAATCCGGTCCAGCTGCGGGCAAAAAGCTACGCTTTTCGCCTGCCGCTGACCTCCATCGTTGAACGACAGCTTTCCTCACAGCGCAACGGCAGAAGCGGGTCGGTAGTTCCAGTTGGCCGGATGGTGAAGCTGCCGTTCGCCGTCGCCTGACGCTCGAACGGCAGGTGACCGGCACATTGCTGCCTGACTGCACGATCAAGCCACCGGCAGCTGAGGCCGAGATGCTGTCAGCCGCCATTCAACACCTTATGCACTCATCTTGTGGACCCTTCGAAAATCACGTCTACTCTCGTCTTTTGGGCGAAGAGCGTGAGTGCGACGCAAAGGGGTTCCCTGATGAGCTATCTGGACGAAATCGATGATCCGCGCAAGCCGAGTAACGGCACCTTGCACGACTTCCGGGAGATCCTGGTGATCCTGATCGCCGCCGTGCTCTCGGACTGCGACACGGTCGAGGACATCACGTTCTGGGCGCGCACCAAGGAGGCGTGGTTGCGCCGCTTCCTCGTGCTCAAGAACGGCATCCCGTCCGAGGAGACCTTCCTGCGGATCCTGCGCGCGCTCGATCCGAAGCAGTTCGAAAGCATGTTCCGGCGCTGGGTCGGCGGCGTGGTCGGTGCGCTCAGCGACGATGCGGGCCTGGCCGGCACGATCGCAATCGACGGCAAGACCGTCGCGGCTCGGCACCGGCGGCGAGAGCGCGATCCATGGTCAGCGCCTTCGCCACCGAGCTGGGACTGGTGCTCGGCCAGGAGAAGGTCGCCGCCAAGAGCAACGAGATCACCGCGATTCCCGAGCTGCTCGAGGCGCTCTCGATCAAGGGCCTGCTGGTCACGATCGACGCCATGGGCTGCCAGAAAGCATTTCCAAACAGATCGTTGCGAAAAAGGGCGACTACCTGCTGATGGTCAAGGGCAACCAGCCCAAGCTGCTCGAAGCGATCGAGATCGCCTTCATCGACCAGCACGGCGTCGAGTCCGGTCGACCGCAGCACGCTGGTCGAGCGCGGCATACGGGCGCAATTGTCGGGCAGATCGCCTCGGTGCTCTCGGCCAAGGGTATCGTCGATCCGGCCGACTGGCCCAAGTGCGTCACGATCGGGCGCATCGACTCCATGCGGGTCGTCGGGGACAAGGAGTCCGATCTGGAGCGGCGCTACTACATCAGCTCGCGCGCCCTCTCCGCCGCGCAACTGGCTGCCGCGGTGCGAGCGCATTGGGGCGTGGAGAACCGGCTTCACTGGATCCTCGACGTCAGCTTCAGCGAGGACGCCAGCACGGTCGCCAAGGACAATGCGCCGCAGAACCTGTCGATGCTGCGCAAGATCGCGCTCAACATCATCCGCGCCGACAAGACCGACACGCGCAAGAGCAGCCTTCGGCTCAAGCGCAAGGGGGCAGCGTGGGATGACGGGGTGCGGGAGCGCATGCTGGGGATCAGATCAATATGCTAGGCGAGTGCGGAGGCCCTGCCGGCACATTGCTGCCTGACCGCGCCATCAAGCCGCCGGCAGCTCACGCCGACGACCTGCCCGTGATCAGTCGTCACGAACATTCGGTCCACGCAGTTTGCCGCGGTAAAACCGCGCACACCGCGTAGGACCGCCGAGGGTCGACAGCACTCGGCAACGAACGGCTGTTTCCGGGAAGTGAAACCTCAACGACCGCTTTCCGTCGATGAACTCGAAGAGACGTCAGTCGCATCCCGACCCAGTGCCACCCGATGCAGCCCCGAGCAACCAGATGACGGTTGTGAGCGTCTTTGCGGCTGGTGGTCGTCGAACTCGTCAGGCCGCAGCGGCCATGTGCATGTCGACATGGATGTCGACGAACGGACAGCGCAGCGCACCGGCTTCATTTCGCTCGACAAGGCCCAACGCCACCAACTCGGTGGCGTCTTCATGGACACGCTTCACATCGCGTCCGAGACGGCGCGCGAGTTCGCGCAGGCCGACGGTTCCTCCGTCCTGCTGCAGGGCCTGGACAATCGCCCAGCGACGCGCCGTGAGGCGACCAAAAAAGGCGCCGGGTGTCTCGAAATTCAGGGTTTCGCCCTGATACGTCGTGGCGGTCGCGGACCTGCCGGCTTTGCGCAATGCGCTGCGCCAATCCGGCCCCAGGGTAATGGTCAGGCAACGTGTAGTCATGGCGTCCTCCGTTTCTCCACTTCGGCGATGAAATCTTCAATGAGTCGGTCAACAGTCGAAAAAGAATAGGGACGCTCTTCACCGTGCAACTGCCCGGCAGGGATAGGTCCCCATCGGCCGCTTTGGATCGTCCGCGCCACCAAACGCCCCCCACGATCCCGCTGCTATGCTCACGCGCTCGGACTAGCATGCCCCCATGCACCCATGCACCCAAGCCACCGGGACCGGAGCGACCCGCATGAAAAAATTCATCCGCGACAACCCGACCATCGCCTTCGGGCTCGGCCTGCCGCTGCTGCTCGTCGCGGTGTTCCTCGCCATCTCGGGCATTCCCGCGCTGCTGGTCGCGCCGCCGCAGTACGAGGTGCTGTACGCGACCCACTACAACTTCTACAACAACGCGCACAACGCGATCCAGATCGCGGTCGTCGGTGATCGCGTGCAGGTCAGCTACGTCGGCAACACGCAGCCCTACCAGACCCCGCGGCTGTGGCGCTTCAACCCGAAAACCGGCGCGGTCAGGGAAATCGCGCTGCCCTTGCCGGCCGGCCTCGCCCCCAACAGCGGGCGCCCGGTCGAGGCGGAGAAGACCCCGAGCGTGACCCCCATCGACGTCCCCGACCTCGCCGAGCTAAAGGTCGATTCGTCGAGCCTGGCGCCGGATGGCTACACCTTCCGCAGCAGCGCCGACAGCTACGGCGGAAACGTCTTCGACGGCCTGTTCTTTGGTTCTTCGCGCTACCAGATTCAGGCCGAGCTCATCAAGGACGGGCGCAGCATCCGGCTGCCCAACACCGACGGCGCCCACTACGGCAACACGGTCCGCTTCGTCGGCTGGGTGCTGCCGTGACCTGGCTCCTGCTGCTGATCGTGCTGGTCGTCCTCGCCGGCGGCTGGTGGGGCTGGCCGCTGGCCGCGGCGTTGTTCGGCAGCCGCGCGATCCATGACAAGACCAGCGCGCTCGGCAAGATCGCCGAGTTGATGCGTGCCCATGACATCTCGCCGGCCGAAGTCGCCGCGGTATACCGCGATCCGACCCTGATCTCGACCGCGGCCCCCAAACGCAGCAGCGGCGAGATTGCACGGACGCTCTTCATCTACCTCGGCGCGATCTTCATCCTCGCCGGCATCGGCACCTACATCGGCATGTTCTGGAACCGCATGGGCAGCGTCATGCGGATCGTCGTCACCCTCGGCGTCGGCTATGCGCTGCTGGTCGTGCTGGTCTCGGCGCTGCACGAGAAGAAGTTTCCCAGGCTCGTCCTGCCGCTGACGCTGGCGACGGCGTTCATGCTGACGAGCGGCTGGTTCGTCTTCATCGACGAGGTCTTTCCGCGCGGCGACGACTGGCGGCTGGCGGCGCTCGCCGTCTTCGGCACGATGGCGATTCATCAGGGCGTGCTGTTTCGCCAGTACGCGCTGAGCGTGCTCGCCTTCACCGCCCTGTGCTTCGTCTACGCCTTTCTGTCGGTCGGCCTCGACCTGCTCGACGTGCCGGCGGGCTTCAGCGCGATCCTGCTCGGCGCCTCGCTGCTGCTGGTCGCCAGCGGCCTTGAAAAGTCGCCGCAGCGCAGCCTCGCCGAGTTTGCCTACCTGATCGCGCTGTGCTGGTTCAACGCCGGCCTGTTCGACCGCGTCGCCATCGCCGCCGCGGCCGACTGGGCCGCGCTGCTGACCGGCGCCTCGGTCATGTCGGCCGCCTACGGCCTGCACAAGGACGGGCGGCAACTCCGGCTGTCCGGCCTCGGCTACCTGATCGGCTCGGCACTCGCCTACAGCGGCCTCTTCGACCTGCTGCGCCAGACCCCGGTCGAGCTGCTCTACTTCGCCGTCACCGCGGCGATGCTCTACGCCTGCGTGCGGCTGCAGAGTCGCGCACTGCTCCTGACCACGGTGCTCGCGATGCTCGGTTTCATCGGCTACTTCACCGCCGAACACTTCGTGGATTCGCTCGGCTGGCCGATCTCGCTGGTCCTCATGGGCGTCGCCTTCATCGGCGTCGGCACGCTGGCAATGCGGATCAAGCGGCAGATGTGAGGGCGCTGGCCTGGAAGGGGCAGTACCGGTCGGCCGCTTCCTCGCTGTACTGGCAGAGGATCCCTTCCACAAGCGCCCGCCCGACGAGAGACTCGTGGGCGATCTTGCCGGGCCACGACGCCGCGCCCTTGATTGATTCACTTTCAATCACTATGATTTTTTCAGCATCGCATTGATTACACGAAGCGGCTCGGCAGGGGGTCGCTTCCCGACCCCCGCTCCCGACCGACGAGCCTACAGATGACGCAAGCCGCAACCAAAGTGCTCACCGCCCATGTGCCGCTCCCGCTCGCCGAGAAGGTCGATCAGATGGCCGCGAGGCTGGAGCGCTCGCGCGGCTGGATCATGAAGCAAGCGCTCTCCGCCTGGATCGCCCAGGAAGAGGAGCGGGACCGCCTGACCCAGGAGGCGCTCGCCGACGTGGACGCCGGTCTCGTCGTAGACCATCTCGCGGTGCAGGCCTGGGCCGACAGCCTGGGCACCGACCAGCCCCTGCCGCTGCCACGCTGATGGAGCTGAAGTGGACCCGCAAGGCACTTGCCGATCTGGCGCGCCTGCATGAGTTCCTTGCGCCGGTGAACAGGCAGGCCGCCGCAAGGGCGGTACAGGCGCTGGCCAAGGCCCCGACCATCCTGCTGAGCAACCCGCGCATCGGCGAACAGCTTTTCCAGTTCGCGCCGCGCGAGGTGCGGCGGATCCTGGTCGCGCAGTACGAGGTGCGCTACGAGATCCGGGACTCGGTCATCTACGTCCTGCGGCTGTGGCACACCCGAGAGGACCGCAACTGACCCATGCCCCTCGACTTCGCCACCCTCGACGCCCTGCGCAGCCACCACCCCGCCTGGCGCCTGCTGCGCTCGGACCATGCGGCGCTGGTGGCGAGCTTCCTGCATCGCGTCTTCGTCACCCCCAACGTGCGCGGCATGCCGGCGGCGGACCTCGCCGAGGCGCTGGAGGACGAGCTCTACGCGCTGCGCCTCACGCGCGGCGAGGACGCCTTCCCCAAGGCGGCGATCGACTACCTCGACGACTGGGCCGCGGCCGACAAGGCCTGGCTGCGCAAGTACTACAAGCCCGGCACCGACGAGGCCCAGTTCGACCTCACCCCGGCCACCGAGAAGGCGCTCGCCTGGCTGGCGCAGCTGAGCGAGCGCCAGTTCGTCGGCACCGAGTCGCGCCTGCTCACCCTCTTCGCGCTGCTCAAGCAGATGGGCGAGGGCAGCGAGACCGACCCCGCGCGGCGCATCGCCGAGCTGCAGCGCAAGCGCGACGAGATCGACGCCGAGATGGCGCGCGTGCTCGCCGGCGACATCCCGCTGCTCGACGACACCGCGATCAAGGACCGCTTCCAGCAGTTCATGCAGGGCGCGCGCGAGCTGCTCGCCGACTTCCGCGAGGTCGAGCACAACTTCCGCCAGCTCGACCGCCGCGTGCGCGAGCGCATCGCGCTGTGGGAGGGCAGCAAGGGCGCGCTGCTCGAGCAGATCATGGGCGAGCGCGACGCCATCGCCGACTCCGACCAGGGCCGCAGCTTCCGCGCGTTCTGGGACTTCCTGCTGTCGAGCCGGCGCCAGGAGGAGCTCAGCGAGCTGCTCGACCAGGTGCTGGCGCTGCCCGCAGTGGCCGAGCTCAACCCCGACGCCCGCACCCGCCGCGTGCATTACGACTGGCTGGAGGCGGGCGAGCACACCCAGCGCACCGTGGCGCAGCTCTCGCAGCAGTTGCGCCGCTTCCTCGACGACCAGGCCTGGCTGGAGAACCGCCGCATCATGGACCTGCTGCACGGCATCGAGAGCAAGGCGCTGGCCCTGCGCGCCGCGCCGCCGCCCAGCCCGGCGATGGAGATCGCCCTCCCCGGCGCGGCCATCGAGCTGCCGCTGGAGCGCCCGCTGCACACCCCGCCCACCCGGCCGGCAATCGCCGAGCTGCGCATCGAGGCCGGCGACGAGGACGTCGACCCGCACGCGCTCTTCGAGCAGGTCACGGTGGACAAGGCACGCCTCGCCCGCCACATCCGCCACGCCCTGCAGGACCGCGCCCAGGTCACGCTCGCCGCGCTGGTCGCCGCGCAGCCACTGGAGCAGGGCCTGGCCGAGCTGATCGCCTACCTGCAGCTCGGCAGCGACGCCTTCACCACCACCCTCGACGAGGCCACGCCCGAGCCGATCGAATGGGAGGCCAGCGCCACCGACGGCAGCACCGTCACCCGCCGGGCGCGCCTGCCGCGGGTGATCTTCATGCGCTGAAGGCGATCGCATCGACACATGGACCACCCTTGCCATCCTTGTTGGAGCGGGCTCACGGGACGCGCGGCGCCTTCACCCGATCAAGCCGGCTCCGCGAAGCACGAACAAACGACACTGAAGCGATGAAGCTCACGATGGACGACGAAGACCTCGCCCCCGGCCCGGCCGAGCCCGCGGCCCCCGCCCCGGCGCCCGACCTGTCGGTGCTGCTGATCGGCCTGCTCAAGGGCGTGCTCTACCGCGAAGCCGACGAGCGCCAGTGGTCCAGCCTGCTGCAGCTGCAGGCGCGGGTGCGCGAATACGTCGCCGTGCTCAACCTCGAGCTGGTGCTCGACGAGGCCGAGGGCTACGCCTTCCTGCGCGGCCGCCCCGAGCCCGCCGACGACGACCCCGCGCCGCGCCTGCCGCGGCTGGTGGCGCGGCGGCCGCTGTCCTACCCGGTGAGCCTGCTGCTCGCCCTGCTGCGCAAGAAGCTCGCCGAGTTCGACGCCGGCGGCGGCGACACCCGCCTGGTGCTCGGGCGCGACGACATCGTCGAGCTGGTGCGCGTGTTCCTGCCCGAAGGCCCCAACGAGGCACGCCTGATCGACCAGATCGAGACCCACATCAACAAGGTCGTCGAGCTCGGCTTCCTCGCCCGCCTGAAGCCCGCCAGCGCCAGCACCACCGCACCCGCCAGCTTTGAGGTGCGCCGCATCCTCAAGGCCTTCGTCGACGCGCAGTGGCTCGCCGACTTCGACGCCCGCCTCGCCACCTACCGCGCCGCCCTCGCCGACGGCAAGGAGACCCCGTCCGATGACGCCTGAGCCGCTGCGACACCCCCCTCCGATAACGCCTGACGCGCTGCGACACCCCCCTGTAGGAGCGCCGGCAGGCGCGAACATCGGCGCTCGAGACCACCACCTGGCCTGGGGAAAGCCCCGACCGATCGCGCCTGCCGGTGCTCCTGCGGGCCTCGAGACCGCGTCACCAAGGTCCGCCGCATGAACGACCCGCAATCCCTCGGCCTCGACTTCGTCGCCGACGACACCCTCTCCGGCTTTCGCCTGCAGCGCCTGGAGGTCCTCAACTGGGGCACCTTCGACCGCCACGTGTGGACGCTGCAGCTCGACGGTCGCAACGGGCTGCTCACCGGCGACATCGGCTCGGGCAAGTCCACCCTGGTCGACGCCATCACCACCCTGCTGGTGCCCGCTCACCGCATCGCCTACAACAAGGCCGCCGGCGCCGACACCCGCGAGCGCAGCCTGCGCTCCTACGTGCTCGGCCACTACAAGTCCGAGCGCAACGAGGTCACCGGCGCCGCGCGCCCGCTCGGCCTGCGCGAGCCCGGCAGCTACTCGGTGATCCTCGGCGTGTTCCACAACGCCGGCTACGACCAGACGGTGAGCCTGGCCCAGGTGTTCTGGTTCAAGGAGCCACAAGGCCAGCCGGCGCGCTTCTACCTCGGCGCCGAGCACGCGCTGTCGATCGCCGCGGACTTCTCCGGCTTCGGCCCCGACATCACCCAGCTGCGCAAGCGCCTGCGCGGCGCGGGCGCCGAGGTCTTCGACAGCTTCCCGCCCTACGCCGCCTGGTTCCGCCGCCGCTTCGGCATCGACAACGAGCAGGCGCTCGAGCTCTTCCACCAGACCGTGTCGATGAAGTCGGTCGGCAACCTCACCGACTTCGTGCGCCACCACATGCTCGAGCCCTTCGAGGTCGGCCCGCGCATCCAGGCCCTCATCGGCCACTTCGACGACCTCGACCGCGCCCACCAGGCGGTGCTCAAGGCCCAGCGCCAGGTGTCGCTGCTCGCCCCGCTGGTCGAAGACTGCCACCGCCACGACGCGCTCGCCGCCGACATCGGCACGCTGCGGCGCTGCCGCGAGGCGCTGCAGCCGCACTTCGCCGCGCGCAAGCTCGCCCTGCTCGACCACCGCCTGGCGCTCGCCGCCGAGGAGTGGGCGCGCGCCGACGCCCAGGCCAGGCGCCTGGACGGGCTGCGCGAGGAGCAGGCGCTGCGCATCGACGCGCTCAAGCAGGCCATCAACGCCAACGGCGGCGACCGCCTCGAGCGCCTCGCCGCCGAGATCCGCAAGCTCGCGCAGGTGCGCGACGCGCGCCTGGCCAAGTCGCGCCGCTATGCCGAGCTCGCCGCGGTGCTCGGCACCCCCGCCGCCGCCGACGGCGAGGCCTTCGCCGCCCAGCGCCTGCACTTCGCCGCGGGGCGCGAGGACGCGCGCAGCCGCGACGCCGAGCTGCAGAACACGCTCACCGAGCACGCCGTCAGCCTGCGCCAGGGCAAGCTCGAACACGACGCGCTGAGCGCCGAGATCGACAGCCTCAGGCGCCGGCGCAGCAACATCGACGACCGCCAGATCCAGATCCGCGCCGCGCTGTGCGGCGCGCTCGGCATCGACGTCGAGGACATGCCCTTCGCCGGCGAGCTGCTGCAGGTGCGCGAGGACGAGCGCGACTGGGAGGGCGCCGCCGAGCGCCTGCTGCGCGGCTTCGGCCTCGCCCTGCTGGTGCCCGACGCGCACTACAAGGCGGTGGCCGAGTGGGTGGACGGCAACCACCTGCGCGGCCGCCTGGTGTATTTCCACGTCCGCCCGCCGCGCACCGGCGAGCTGCCCGCGCTGCACCCCGACTCGCTGGTGCGCAAGCTCGCGATCAAGCCCGACAGCCCGCACTACGACTGGCTCGAGCGCGAGCTCGCCCACCGCTTCGACGTCGCCTGCTGCGCCACCCAGGAGCAGTTCCGCCGCGAGACGCGCGCGATCACCCGCGCCGGCCAGATCAAGGACCCCAGCGGCCGCCACGAGAAGGACGACCGCCACGCCATCGCCGACCGCAGCCGCTACGTGCTGGGCTGGAGCAACACCGCCAAGATCGAAGCCCTCGAAGCCCAGCGCCGCCAGCTCGAGGCCCGCCTCGGCGAGCTCGGCAGCCAGATCGGCCGCATCGACACCGAGCGCCGCGCCCTCGCCGGCCGCCTCGACGCCCTCACCCGGCTGGAAGAATTCACCGCCTTCGACGAGCTCGACTGGCACGGCGTCGCCGGCGAGATCGCCACGCTGGAAGACGAACGCCGCGCGCTCGAAGCCGCCTCGGACCTCCTCAAGGAGCTCGGCCGCCAGCTCGCCGAGCTGCAGCAGATCCGCGTCGACACCGAGCGCGAGCTCGGCGCCGCGCGCGAACGCCGCGCCAAGGTCGAGCAGCGCCAGGCCGACGCCGAGGACCTGCGCGCGACCACGCTCGCCCTTGTCGACGCCGCGCCGATCGACCCGGCGCTCGTCCCCCAGCTCGAGGCCCTGTGCGCCGAGGTGCTCGGCGAGCATCAACTCACGGTCGAATCGTGCGACAACCGCGAGAAGGAAGTCCGCGACCTGCTGCAGACGCGGATCGACGCCGAGGACCGCCGGCTGGCGCGCCTGGCCGAGAAGATCATCAAGGCCATGTCGGCCTTCAAGCAGCAGTTCGCGCTCGAGACCGCCGAGATCGACGCCAGCCTGGAGGCCGGCTTCGAATACGAGAACCTGCTGACGCAGTTGAACCGCGACGACCTGCCGCGCTTCCTCGCGCGCTTCAAGGAGCTGCTCAACGTCAACACGATCAACGAGATCGCCAACTTCAACGCCCAGCTCGCGCGCGAGCGCGAGACCATCAAGGAGCGCATCGCCCACATCAACAAGTCGCTCGGCGAGATCGACTACAACCCCGGGCGCTACATCGTGCTCGAATCCCAGCCCAGCCCCGACGCCGAGATCCGCGACTTCCAGCAGGAGCTGCGCGCGTGCACCGAGGGCGCGCTCAGCGGGGCCGGCGAGGGCGACGACGAGCAGTACTCCGAGGACCGCTTCCTGCGCGTCAAGGGCATCATCGACCGCTTCCGCGGCCGCGAGGGCCTCTCCGACCAGGACCGGCGCTGGACCGCCAAGGTCACCGACGTGCGCAACTGGTTCCTCTTCGCCGCCAGCGAGCGCTGGCGCGAGGACGACAGCGAGCACGAGCACTACTCGGATTCGGGCGGCAAGTCGGGCGGGCAGAAGGAGAAGCTCGCCTACACCATCCTCGCCGCCAGCCTCGCCTACCAGTTCGGCCTGGAGTGGGGCGCGGTGCGCTCGCGCTCGTTCCGCTTCGTCGTCATCGACGAGGCCTTCGGCCGCGGCTCGGACGAGTCCGCGCAATACGGCCTGCGCCTCTTCGAGCAGCTCAACCTGCAGCTGCTGATCGTCACCCCGCTGCAGAAGATCCACATCATCGAGCCCTTCGTCGCCAGCGTCGGCTTCGTGCACAACGAGGGCGGCAGCGCCTCGAAGCTGCGCAACCTGTCGATCGAGGAGTACCGCGCGCAGAAGGCGGAGATGCGGGCCGCCGCCCAGGCCGCGCCGCGCGCCGGCGGCGCCGCATCCGCGTCATGAGCTGGAGCACCGCGCCGGACCTGAAGGCGCAGGTGATGCGCCTGTGGGAGCGCGGCGAGCTGCTGCGCGAGGGGCTGAACGCCGCCACGAGCCGCTTCCCGCTGCGCCTCACCCTGAAGACGCCCGGCCCGGATGACATCACCCGCCGCTTCGACGCCGTGCGCGCCTGGATCGCGGCGATCTCGGCCACGCCCCATGTGCGCCTCGAATGGCAGGAAACCCGCCACCGCGTGCAGGGCAGCCAGCGCCTGCCCGCGAGCGCCTGGGTCGACCGCCTCGACGACGCCCTGGCCTGGATCGGCAAGCGCGCCGAGCACGCGCGCTTCCGCGCGCTGCACGCCGAGACTGCGTCGCGCCAGCCCCTGCTGCTGCCCTGGCTGGCGAAGCGCCCGCTGCGCGCGCTCGAGCTCGCCGCCGAGTGGTCGCGCCTGCTCGACGTGGTCGCCTGGCTGCAGGCCCACCCGCGGCCGGGCGTATATCTGCGCCAGGTCGACCTGCCCGGCATCCACACCAAGTTCATCGAATCCCAGCGTGGCGTGCTCGCCGAGCTGCTCGAGCTCGCCCTGCCCGCGGCGGCGATCGACCCGGCGCGCACCGGCGCGCAGCAGTTCGCCGCCCGCTACGGCTTCCTCGACAAGCCCGTGCTGCTGCGCCTCCGCATCCTCGACCCGGCGCTGCACCTGCTGCCCGGCGCGCCCTGCCCCGACCTCGCCCTCGACGCCGACAGCTTCGCCCGCCTGCGACTCGACGTGGCGCGCGTCTTCATCACCGAGAACGAGACCAACTTCCTCGCCTTCCCCCGCGTCGACAAGGCCATCGTGATCTTCGGCGCCGGCTACGGCTGGGAGGCACTGGCACGCGCCGAGTGGCTGCAGCGCTGCCCGATCCACTACTGGGGCGACATCGACACCAACGGCTTCGCCATCCTCGCCCAGCTGCGCGCCCGCTTCGCCCACGTCGAGTCCCTGCTGATGGACCGCGCCACCCTGCTCGCACACGAGGCGCTGTGGGGCCGCGAAGACAGCCCGCGCCCGGCCGACGTCTCGCGCCTCACCGCCGAGGAACGCAGCCTCTACGAAGACCTGCGCGACCACCGCATCCGCCCGTCCCTGCGCCTGGAGCAGGAGCACATCGGCTTCGGCTGGCTGGAAAAATGGCTGAAAATCGTCCATGTGATGGATGATTTTCAGCCATCGGATGGTTGATCTTCATCCAAGGCGTCCCGGGAAACGGCTGCTCAGAACGACCATCGCCCTTCCTGCCCATCTTGGGCCTGCGCCATCTCCAAGACACCGAACCCGAACGCATCCAGCGCGGCAGCGTCTGGGTACCGGACGGCTTCGTGTCAGCAGTGGGGAAAGCGCAGGCGTTCGCGTTAAAGTCCGATCTGTCCGTCTACCCCACCGCTTATGACGCCCGAAGCCCACGCCCGGAACTGCATCGACGCCCGTCTGCAACAGGCAGGCGAACCGGCCAGCGCGCTGCCCAAACGCATCCGAAACCAAGCTGCAGCCACGAGTTCTGCCAGAAAGGCTGACGATAACCGTCACTGCCCGTCCAAGGTCCGTTCATGAAAATCGAATCCATCCGTCTCAAGAACTTCAAGGCCTTCCGCAATGTGCACCTGAAGGACATACCTTCCTTTCTGGTGGTCGTCGGCGCAAACGGGTCGGGGAAATCGACGTTGTTCGATGTCTTCGGCTTCCTGCACGACTGCCTGAAAGGCAATGTCCGGCAAGCGCTCGACAAGCGCGGCCGCTTCGGCGAAGTGCTGAGCCGGGGTTGCGACCCGAAGAAGGACACGCTCCTCATCGAGTTGCAGTACCGCATGGAGATCACTGGCGTCGAGCGGCTGGTGACGTACTCGTTGGAAATCGGTGAGCGGCAAGGGATGCCGGTGGTCTGCAAGGAACTTCTGCGTTACAAGCGCGGCCGCTACGGAAGTCCCTACCACTTCCTCAGCTTTGCCGAGGGCGAAGGCTACGCGATCACCAACGAGGAAGACTTCAACAAGACCGACGAGGAACTCGACCGCGAAACCCAGCGGGTTGCGCCGGACACCCTTGCGATCAAAGGTCTGGGGCAATTCGAGCGTTTCAAAGCCGCCAATGCCTTCCGTAGCCTGATCGAGAACTGGCACGTGTCCGATTTCCACATCAGCGCCGCGCGAGGGCGCAAGGACGCATCGGGCGAAATGGAGCACCTGTCGGAGACCGGCGAGAATCTACCCTTGGTCGCTCGTTACCTGCATGAGCAGCATGCCGAGATCTTCAGCAAAATCCTTGCAACGATGACCAAACGGGTACCCGGCGTGACTTCGGTCGAACCCAAGCTGATGGATGATGGCTACCTCACGCTGCGTTTTCAGGATGGCTCGTTCAAGACGCCTTTCCTCGACCGCTACGTGTCCGACGGCACCATCAAGATGTTCGCCTATCTGGTGCTGCTGCACGATCCGGAGCCGCACCCCCTGTTGTGTGTGGAAGAACCGGAGAACCAGCTTTATCCGCAGTTGATGCCTGAACTCGCGGAGGAATTCCGCAGCTACGCCAATCGTGGTGGACAGGTGTTCGTATCCACTCATTCGCCGGATTTCCTGAACGCCATCGAACTCGACGAGGTGTATTGGCTGGTCAAGCAACAGGGCTACTCCGAGATTCATCGCGCGCGCGACCATGCACAAATTGCCGCTTACGTCGCTGAAGGTGATCAACTCGGCTACCTGTGGAAGCAGGGCTTCTTCGACGGGGTCGATCCGCGATGAGGGAACTCGTGTTTCTGCTGGAAGAGCCGTCGGCCAAGGCCATGCTGGAATCCCTGCTCCCCCGGATGCTGAAGCAAGACACCCTTTTCCGCTGCATCCCGTTCGAAGGCAAGCAGGATCTGGAGAAACAACTGACTCGCCGGATTCGTGCGTACCAGAACGAACGCGCCCGCTTCATCGTACTGCGCGATCAGGACAGTCACCCCGACTGCACCGCGGTGAAGCAAGGTTTGCTCGATCTGTGCGATAAGTCCGGCAAGTTTGCGCGATGCCTGGTTCGCATTGCATGCCGAGAGCTCGAGGCTTTCTATCTGGCCGATCTGCAGGCTGTCGAACGAGCCCTCGAGATCGACGGATTGACTCGGCATCAGAACAGCAGGAAGTTCCGATCCCCGGACGGACTCGGCAGCCCCAGCCGAGAGTTGAAAACCTTGACACGCAATCGCTACGAAAAGGTCGCTGGCTCTCGTGCGATCGGCAAACACCTGCAACTCGACAATGCCCGCTCCGCGAGCTTTCGTAATCTCATCGCAGCCATCCGGCGTTGCGAAGACGAACTCCTGCGGGAAGCAGTGTGAGTCCGTTTCTTGGTGCGCCTTATCCGATTTCCATGATCCGCGGCCATCGTCAAGACGGAAACCCGTGTGAGCTCGCCGCTCGTCAGAGTCACCCCGCCAAGGGGAAGGCGGCGGGCGGCGAGTTTCGCATGAGTCCCAAGTACGGACCGTACTTCCTGTGGCCGGAGAGTCTCCTCCCATAACTGAGCGCTTCCCGTCTGCAGGTTCGACAGTTCAGCACGCAAGTGCTTGTTTCGACTGAATCACACATCCCCGGAAATGCCACCACACGACGCCCGCCCCCACGGCCCGGCCACGACTCGTCCCTGACCACCCTCTCTCCGCGAGACATCTTGAAAAGCGCCCTCTTCGTCGACTTCGACAACGTCTATTCCGGCCTGCGCAAGCTCGACCCGGCCATCGCCGACCGCTTCGCCCGCCAGCCCCTGGAGTGGGTCAACTGGGTGATCGGCGAGCTCGAGCTGCCCGACCACGCCCCCGCCGGCGCGCGCCGCCGGCTGCTGGTGCGGCGCTGCTACCTCAACCCGCAGGCCTACCAGCGCTTCCGCCCGTCCTTCAACCTCGCCGGCTTCGAGATCATCGACTGCCCGGCGCTGACGAGCGAGGGCAAGACCAGCACCGACATCCACATGGTGCTCGACATCATCGACCTGCTGCAGCACGAGGCCCGCTACGACGAGTTCATCGTGTTCTCGGCCGACGCCGACTTCACCCCGGTGCTGCGCAAGCTGCGCCGCTGGGATCGGCGCACGACGGTGCTGGCGATCGGCTTTCCGTCGGCGGCCTATCGCGCCTCGGCCGACCTGCTGATCGACCCCGACGAGTTCGTCCGTAACGCCCTCGGCTTCCGCGACGAGGACGAGGCGCCCGCCACCGCCGCCGACAACGCGGACGTGGACGGCCCGTCGGCCGTGGCGAGCGCACGCGCCGCGCAGGTGATGCCGGACGCACCCCCCATCGACCCCATCGACTCCGCCGCCCTCGACCGCGCCGTCGCCGAGGTCGTCGCCACCATGCGCGCCGAGGTCGCGCGCGCGACCGCGCCCGTGCCCTGCAGCCGCCTGGCGAGCCTGATCACGACGCGCCACCCCGCCCTCGCCGCCGACTGGAACGGCAAGGGCAGCTTCCGCAAGTTCGTCGACAGCCTCGAGCTCGCGCCGCTGCGCTTCGACTGGAGCAACAGCGGCGGCTTCGTCTTCGATCCCGCCCGCGCCGGCACCGGCATGCAGGACGGCAGCGCCACCCCCGACTGGGGCGAGGACCAGGACATCCTGCCGCTCGCCATGCAGATCCACGAGGTCTCCGGGGTCCCGCTGCTCGGCCCGGTCGAGTATCGCGCGCTGTTCTCGATCATCGAGGACGACGCCGGCCGCCATCCCTTCGACCTCAAGGAGACCGGCAAGCGCGTGCGCGACCGCCTGCGCGAGGCCGGCCACGGCGGCAGCCGGCTCGACGTCAACTGGATCCTGCGCGGCCTGCTGATGCGCGGCCACGCCTTCGGCGAAGGCCAGGACCGCGCGGCGACGCTCGCCACCAAGACGGCGAACAACGTGCGCTCGCTCTGCCTGCGCGAGCAGATGATCCTCGACCGCGCGGCCGAGACGGCGATCGCGCGCTGGTTCGGCACCAGCCCGGACGCACGCCGCATGGGCCAGTAGCAGGGACGGGACGGGCGTCGCGCATCCGCGCGTCTTGCGTGCGCGCGACGGCACACCAACAATGAGACCTCACGCTGAAACCCCGAGGCGAGGATCATGAACACCAAGACCCGCAGCGCCCTGCGCGCCAGCCTGAAACAGGAAGATGCCGCGCTCGACGAGCGCCTCCCCGAGGCGGAGTCCCCCGCGGCAAAGACTCCGCCCGACGCTCCGGTCGCGGCACCCGAGCGCAAGCCGCGCGCCCGCCGTGCGCCGCCGCAAGGCAGGACGCCGGCGAAAACGGTGGCACCTGGCATCGCGCGCGTCGCTACGGCAGCCGCTTCCGCGCCCGCTGCGCCCCCCGCCAGGGCAGCCTCCTCCATCCCTGCGGAGCCCCGCCCGCGCAGCGGGACCGCCACCCAAGCCGCAAAGCCCTCCAAGCCCAAGACGGAGAAGCGCCAGCGCGCATCCTTCACGCTGGCTGCGAGCGACCTGCACCGCCTCGATGCCTTGCGCAGCGCCATGAAAGCCGCCGGCCGGCCGGCGCGCAAGTCCGAGCTGGTGCGCGCCGGCCTCGCCGCACTCACGGCCCTCGGCCATGCCGATGCGGTCGCGCTGCTCGACGCGCTGCCGCCTCTGAAGCGCACCGCCGGCAAGGGGGATGAGAAGGGCAAGGCCGGCAAGAAGAAGTCCGCGAAGCGCAAGGCCGCCGCCCGCTAGCGCAGATCCCGGCATCTCCGGAAGCTCCCCACCCATGGATCCCGACCTCGCCACCGAGCTGTTCGAATCGCTCGGCCTCGATGCCCTGCTGCCCGAGCCCCTCGCCGCCTGGCGCCCGCTGCTCGCCGAAGGCATGGCCTTCTTCCTCGGGCGCCTGCCTGAAACCCGCCTCGGCGCGATCGTCACAGAACAGCTCGCGCTCGCCGAGAGCGCCTCTGCGGCCGCGCGCGCCACCGCGCTGCTCGCGCACTGCCCCACGCTGCACAAGCTCGGCCAGGTGGTCGCACGCCAGCCCGGCCTCGACGCCGAACTCCGCCGCCACCTGCAGGCACTCGAATCCCTGCCCGCGAATGTGGAGGCCGATACCCTTCACCGGCAGATCGCGGCCGAGCTGGGGGCCGACCACGGCCTGCACCTGGCCGACCGCGCCCTCGCCGAGGGCAGCGTCGCGGTGGTGCTGCCCTTCTCGTGGCGGCAGGGCGGACGCAGCCACGAGGGCGTGCTCAAGGCGCTCAAGCCCGGCATCGCCGACCGGCTGGGCGAAGAGCTCGCCATCCTGCCCGCGCTCGGCGACTTCCTCGAGGGCCGGGGCGCGGAGCTCGGCCTGCCCGCCATCGACTACCGCAGCCACCTCGCCGCCGCCGGCCGCCTGCTCGTGCAGGAGATCCGCCTCGACCGCGAACAGGCCAACCTGCGCGCCGCGGCGGCGCTGCTCGTCGACGATGCCGACGTCTTCGTCCCCACGCTGCTGCCCTGGTGCACGCCTGCGCTGACCGCGATGGAGCGCATCGACGGCCCCAAGCTCAGCGACGCCGCGCTGTCGACGCACGAGTCCCGCCGCCTCGGCCGCGCGCTCGTCGGCGGCCTGCTCGCGCGCCCCTTCTGGTCGTGCAGCGAGGACTCGCCCTTTCACGGCGACCTGCACGGCGGCAACCTGCTGCTCGCTCCCGACGGCCGCGTGGCCGTGCTCGACTGGAGCCTCGTCGCGCGCCTGAGCAAGGCCGAGCGCGAGGCGCTGGTCGAAGTCGCCCTCGCCGCCCTCGCCCTCGATCCGTCGCGCATCACGGCCGGCCTCGCCGGGCTGGGCCTGCGCGACAGCCGCAGCACGGCGATCGGCGCCACCGTCGAGCGCGCGCTCGACACCCTGGTGCGCAGCGGCCGCCCGCTCGGCTTCGACTGGCTGGTCGGCCTGCTCGACGCGCTCGCGCTGCAGGGCGCGAGCGGCTTCGGCGAGCAGCTGGCGGTGTTCCGCAAGAGCTGGCTATCGCTCGCCGGCGTGCTCGGCGACCTCGGCGGCGGCCACGACACCGACCTGCCGCTGCTCGGCCTCGGTCTGCAGCGCTTCACCGCCGAGTGGCCCGCACGCCTGCTCGCCCCGGCCGACTCGCGCGCCTTCTCCACCCACGTCTCCACCGCCGACCTGCTGCGCGCAGCCGCGGACGCCTGGCCCGCCGGCCTGCGCTACTGGCTAAGGCTGCTCGGGCACGGACACTGAACGAGGGCTCATGCGGGAGCGGCACCGGCCGCGAAGGCCGCACTCCGACGGGCACGGCCGCGACTGCGAGCACAGCGCCGGCTTCAGCCCGGCGAGGATGCTGCCCATCTTCAATCCTCGATGAGCCCGACCACCGCGGCGACCAGGCGCGCCACCTCCTCCTGCGCCGGCGCGGCAGCCCGCCCGAGGCCGAACACCGAGGTCCCGCGCACCGCGCTCAGCGCGTAGGCGCTGCGCTGCGACAGCGCGGCGTCGAGCACCGGCAGGGTGAAATCGCGCAGCACATCGAGCACGTCGGCCGACAGCGCGGTGCGCGTCACGCGGTTGGGCAGCAAGGCACCGCGCAGGCCGGGGCGGCTGCGCTTGCGCTCGAGGATCAAGCGCTCGATGCCGCGCGTCGCCCACAGGTCGGTCGGTCCCGGCACCACCGGCACCAGCGCGATGTCGCAGAGCTCGAGCGCGCTCATCGTATGTGCGTGCTCGATCGAGGGCGGGCAGTCCATGACCACCACGTCCACCTTGTTGGCGACCGGGCGCAGGGTCTTGGCCATCCTGTCGGCGCTGCCGGCGAGGCGCACCACCTGGGCCGGGAAAGGCGCCTCGGCGGGCGCGGACTCGGCCCAGCGCGAGGCGCTCTCCTGCGGATCGAGGTCGGCCAGTGCCACGCGGTAGCCTTCGAGGGCGAGGCCGGCGGCGAGCTGCATGGCGACCGTGGTCTTGCCCGAACCGCCTTTCTGGGAGATCAGTGCGATCAGCGTGGGTGCGCTCATGGTCCATCCCGTGGTGGTGATGCCCGACAGTCTAGCCAATCGGCCGTCCGCCGTGGCTCCATGGCACGCCGCGAAGGCATTCGGGCAAAGGATGAGCGGAGAAATATTGCGTCGCAACAACCGCGGCGAAATCCTTTGCTACAATTCGGACCTTCTGCAACAGGGTTTCCAGCCATGGCGCGAGAGATCGAGCGCAGGTTCCTGGTCCGCGACGTACGGATCCTCGACGGACGCAGGGGCGAGCACATCATCCAGGGCTATCTCGCCAAGGAGATCGGCTCGATGTCGACGCGGGTGCGTATTCGCGGCGAGCGTGCCTACCTGACGCTGAAGTCGCCCAAGCAGGGCTTCAGCCGCGACGAGTTCGAATACCCCATTCCGGTCGGCGACGCCCGCCAGATGATCGCGCAGCATTGCGCCGGGCGGGTGGTGCGCAAGACCCGCTACCTGGTCGATCACGCCCACCACGTCTTCGAGGTCGACGTCTTCCAGGGCCAGCACGCCGGCCTGGTGGTCGCCGAGGTCGAGCTGCCGCACGAGCAAACCCCGCTCTGCCTGCCGCACTGGGTCGGCGACGAGATCACCCACGACTCGCGCTACGGCAACTTCACCCTCGCCGAGCAGGCCGCCCTGCTGCACGCTGCTGCAACGGCCGCGATCGCGGCCCCTGCGGCTGTCGCGAAGCCGATCCTCGGCCTGCCGGTCGCGCATTGAGGTCTCTCCGCGGCCGCGCGCGCCGGCCGCTCCGCAGCCCGCGCAGCCGTCCGCAGCGGCGCCTTCGACGTCGTCGCCGCGTTCAGGCGCCAGCCTGCAGTCGCATCGCCTCACCGGTCTCGTCGAAAGTCATCGCCGCTCGTCTGCCCGCCGCGTTCGCGGCAAGCCAGACCGTCGCCGCCGCGACGTCGAGCGGACGCGCAAACAGATAGCCCTGGCCCTCCTGGCAGCCGAGGTCGCCGAGGACCGCATCCTGCCCGTCATGCTCCACCCCTTCGGCCACCGTGCGCAGTCCCACGCTGTGCGCCATGCGCAGGATGGCCTCGACGATGGCCGCGTCCTGGTGATTGGTGGCGAGCTCGGCGACGAAGCTGCGGTCGATCTTGAGCGCCGAGATCGGCAGCCGGCGCAGCAGGGTCAGCGAGGAATAGCCCACGCCGAAGTCGTCGATCGCGATCGAGGCGCCCATGCGGCGCAGCGCCTGCAGCAGGCCGTTGGCGGCCGGACCGTCGGCGGTGAGCGCGCTCTCGGTAAGCTCGACCTCCAGCCGGCAGGCGTCGACCCCATGGCGCTCGAGGATCTCCACGATGCGCTCGACGAGCTCGGGACGCAGCTGCGCCGGCGACACATTCACCGCGATGCGCGGCACCTGCAGCCCGGCACGATCCCAGGCCGCGAGCTGCGCCACGGCGAGCTCCATCACCGCTAGGCCGAGCTCCCAGATCAGCCCGCAGTCCTCCGCGAGCGGCACGAAGCGGCCGGGCGCGAGCAGGCCGAGGCGCGGATGGCGCCAGCGCACCAGCGCCTCCATGCCGGCGAGGCTGCGGTCCTCCAGGCACAGCTGCGGCTGGTAGTGCAGCTCGAGCTGGCCGGCCGCGATCGCGGCACGCAGCTCCGACTCCACGGTCATGCGCTCGACCGCGCGCGCGTTCATGTGCTCGGAGAAGAGCTGGTGGCGGTTCCCGCCCGACTCCTTGGCGTGGTACATCGCCAGGTCGGCATGGCGCAGCAGCGACTCCTCGTCGTGCGCCTGGAAGGGATAGACCGCCACGCCCACGCTGCCACCCACGCGCAGGGCATGCCCGCGCACCTCCAGCGGCCGGGTCACGATGTCCACGACCTTGGCCGCCACCGCCTCCGCGTCCGCGACCTGCCACAGGTCTCCGAGCACGATCGCGAACTCGTCGCCGCCGAGGCGGGCCACGGTGTCGGACTCGCGCACCGCCCGGCTCAGGCGCAGCGCCATCTCCTGCAGCAGGGCGTCGCCGAGGTCGTGGCCGAGGGTGTCGTTGATCCACTTGAAGCGGTCGAGATCGAGGAACAGGACGCCGAGCAGGTTGCCGCTGCGCTGTGCGCTGCGCACACCCTGGTGCAGGCGGTCCATCAACGCGGCGCGGTTGGGCAGCCCGGTGAGCGCGTCGCGGGTGGCGAGCTGCATGATGCGCGCCTCGGCCTCGTGGCGGCGGGCGACCTCCTCCTCGAGCTCGCCCACGCGCTGGCGCAGCTCGAGCTCGTCGGTGACGCTGCGCGCCAGCACCGCGAGCGCCTCGCGCGCGGTCGCGCCGAGACGGCGCGGCCGGGTGTCGAGCACGCACAGCGTCCCCACCGCCTCGCCGCCCGGCATCACCAGCGGCATGCCGGCATAGAAGCGCACCCCCGGCTCGCCGCGCACCAGCGGGTTGTCGGCGAAGCGTGGGTCGGCGGTGGCGTCCTCGACCTCGAAGAGGCCCTCGCCCACCAGCGCATGCGCGCAGAGGCTCACCGTGCGCGAGGTCGTCTGCATTTCGGTGCCCACGCGGGCCTTGAACCACTGGCGGTGGCTGTCCACCAGGCTGATCACCCCTACCGGCACCTCGGCGATGCGCGCGGCGAGGCGGGCGATCGCATCCAGCGCGGGTTCGGGCCGGGTGTCGAGTACCTGCAGCTGCCGCAGCCGGCGGCAGCGGCGCGGCTCGTCGAGCGGCAGCGGCGGCATCCAGCTCGCCAGCTGGGCGAGCAGCACCTTGGTGTCCTCGGCCTTGTCGAGGAAGACATCGGCGCCCGCCTCCCGGCACACCGCCTCCCAGGGATCGGCGGAGCGGCTGCTCAGCACCACCACGCGCGGCGCGAGGCCTGGGGTGGCGCGCACCCGGCGCAGCAGGCCGATCCCGCTGCCCTCGGAAAGAGAGAGATCGAGCAGCACGGTGTCGGGGCGCTGCGCCTCGATCAGCGCAAAGGCGTCGTCCTCGCCGGCGGCGCTGCCGACCACGCACAGCTCGGGATGGGCGGCAAGCAGCCGGACCAGGTTGTCCCGCAGGAGCGGGGAGTCTTCGACGATGACGATGCGCATGATGGCGGTTCCACGGGTAGATCCAACGTCACCCATGTTCCGCTCCCGCACCCCGCCCCCACAGCGGCACCTCGCCGATGCAGGGGTCGGCGGGCCGCCGATCATGATGTAGGGCGATGACCTACACAGGAACCCGCGTGCTTGGCGCAGCGGCGCCGCCGCCCCGCCGCCGGCTTTCGCCCGCGACACCCCCCGCCCTCGCCCTCAGCCGCCCCGATCCACCAGTCCGTGCTCGGAACAGTAGCGCGCCATCTCCGCCGTGTTGGCGAGCCCGGTCTTGTCGATGATGCGGCTGCGGTAGGTGCCGACCGTCTTCACCGACAGGTGCATGGCCTCGGCGATCTCGCTGGCGCTGCGGCCGGCGGCGATCAGCAGCAGCACGCGGTATTCCTGCGCCGACAGCGTCTCGTGCGGCGCGCGCGCCGGCGCCTCGCCCGAGAGCAGGTCGGCGAGGCGGGCGGCGAGGTCGGAGCTGATGTAGCGCTGGCCGCCGCGCACGCGCTCGATCGCGGCCACCAGCTCGGTGGTCGCGTGCTCCTTGGTCAGGTAGCCGGCGGCGCCGAGCTGCAGCGCACGCGCCGCATAGGCCGCCTCGTCGTGCATGCTCAGCACCAGCAGCCGGGTGCGCGGCGCGGCGCGGTGCAGCCGCACGAGGCCCTCCAGCCCGCTGGTGTCGGGCATCGACAGGTCGAACACGGCGAGCTCCCACTCCGCCGCGCGCACCTGCTCGAGCGCCTGCGCCAGGCAGGAGGCTTCACCGATCGCGGCGTCGGGCCAGCGCTGCGTCACGAGCTGGCGCACGCCGAAGCGCATCACCGGATGGTCGTCGACGATCAGCAGCTTCATCCTCCGTCCTCCCCGGCCGCGCCCAGCGGTACCCTCGCCTCGATCCTCACCCCGCCCGCGGCGCCCGCACCGATGCGCAGCTCGCCGCCGGCCAGCGCGGCGCGTTCGCGCATGCTCAGCAGCCCGAGCGAGGAACGCGCCTGCGGCGCCATGCCGACCCCATCGTCCTCGACCGCCAGGCGGTACTCGCCCTCCACCGCCTCCCCGTCGACCCGCACCCGGCCCGCCTGCGCGTGGCGGGCCACGTTGGTGAGCGCCTCCTGGGCAATGCGGTAGAGCTGGTTGGCCTGGTTCGCGCTCAAGCGCCCGGCATCCGCGAGCGTGGCTTCGCAGCTCACGCCCGTGCGCTCGGCGAACTGACGGCAGGCGAGGCCGAGCGCCGCCTCCAGGCCGAGGTCGTCGAGCAGGGGCGGGCGCAGCGCTGCCGAGATCCGCCGCACCGTGGCGATGCCCTCGCCGAGCACGGCCTCGATCTGCGGCCAGTCCTGCTCCCGCCCGGGCGCCCCCTGCAGCGCACGATGCACCATCATCTTGAGCGCGGTGAGCAACTGCCCGAGCTGATCATGCACCTCGCGCGCCAGCCGCCTGCGCTCGTCCTCGATGCTGCGGTCGAGGCCGTGCGCGAAGGCCTCGATCTCGCCGAGCGCCTGCTGCAGCTCGGCGGTGCGTCGGGCGACGGCGTCCTCGAGGCGGGCGTTCGCGGCAATCAGCGCCACCTCCGCGTCAATGCGACGCCGCCGCTCGCGCTGCAGCAGGCTCCAGGCGGCAAGGATCAGCGCAACGCCGCTCAAGGGAAGCAGGAAATTGAAGACCGACGCACGCGTTCGCAGCGCGTCGACGCTGCGATCGCGCGCCTCGATCTCGGCGCGCAGCATGACCTCGATGGCGGCGAAGCGCACGCGGATCCGATCCATCGTGTCGCGGCCCTCTTCGAGGCGCCGCCTCCACGGCGAGTCCTCGTCGGCGTAGGCACGGCGATCGGCGATGTTGCGCTCGGCGAGCGCGACGCGGTGGTCGATCAGGGTCCACAGGGTGTCGAGGCGGGCCTGCGGCCGGTCGGCGAGCATCGCGCGCAGCGCCTCGAAGGTGTCGTCCAGCCTGCGCATGCCGATCTCGACGGGGCCGAGATAGTGCTCGTCGCCGGTCAGCACGTAGCCGCGCTGCCCGGTCTCGACGTCCTTCAGCGCCGACATCACCTCGGCGGCGAGCAGCAGGCCGCTGCGCGAGCGCGAGCGCGCATCGGTGACGGCCTCGAGCTCGTGCAGGCTGGCCTGGCTGGACCAGGCGAGCGCCACGAACAACGCAAGACCGAACAGCATCAACAATGTCGCAGCGGGGAGTGCGACGCGCTGGCGAAAGACAGGAGGCATCGGTAAAGGATGTGGCACGGGCCACGCGCATGACCATTCGGAGCAAGAATGATGTTAAACGAATCCTCCTCGCCCACGCACCCTCGATCTCGCCTGCCCTCCGCGCTGCGACGACAAGGTTCCTCAGACCAGAACCCGGTAATAGCCGTAGATGTTCCTCGAGGCGTAGTCCGGACCGTCCTTCCACGAATAGCGGATCTTCTTGTCGCGCTGGCGGATGTACTGCCCGGTCGTGTTGCCATCGACCGACTCGAGCTGGTTGTTGTCGTAATCGATTGCGGTGACCACGAAGTGATGGTGCGCCTTCGGCACCACGGCGACGTCGCCCGGGCGGATGTTGCGGTCCCCGGGGACGTACTGGATCTGATAGCCGCTGTTACCCTTCATCCTGCCGCCATACAGGGTCCAGCTCACGTCAACGCCCGCGTAATGGAGCACGTGGCAGGCGAAGATGCCGCACCAGTGCCGAATCCCGCCGCCGACGAAGGCGCCGCTGCCGAGCGTGGCCAGCGTCTTCTTCGCCTCCGCCAGGGTCGGCACGATCTCCGTACCGGCCTCTTCGAAGAAGAAGACGAGCTCTTCCGGCCAGGGCTTGTATTCGCCGGGCGAGGCCCACCACCGGGCGACGTAAACGATATCGCTGCGTATTGTCATCGCAGCCTCCCGAACTGCAGGGTTGCCGCCATGCCGACGGCAGGGCCGGGTGCCACGCCGGATCACGCTCCGCTCCGGCACCCGAAGTCAGGCCCGCCTCCACCACCCGGGTCCGATTTCAACATAGCTCATCGGCCGGAGCCTTCAAGACGCGCGCGCGGACGGCCTGTCGATCGTCGGACGCTGCGCGCCGGACATCGCTCAGCGCGGCCCTTCGGCACGCATCGCCTCTTCGCAATACGGCGGCGTGCCGTCCTTGCGGCAGAAATCCTTGAGCTTGCCGAGCGACTCGCGATAGAACACGTTCCACTCCTCCTGGGTGGTGAAGCGCGCCGACAGCGCGTAGTTGCAGCGCGCATGCAGGTGGTTGAGCGCGCCCACCTCGAGGCCGAACTGCTCGCTGAACACACGGCGCAGCTCCTGCGCGGGGATGCGGGTGTTCATCGCCGCGGCGTCGTAGAGCGAGAACTTCTCGAAGTCCGCGTCGGTGCAGGGCGGTTGCGCGGCCTGCGCCGTACCGGCGAGGGCGAGCAGGGCCAGGATGCGGGCGGCGGGTTGCAGCAGTTTCATGACGGATCTCCAGTGAACAGGATGGCCCGGCCACATGGCTGGGCAGGAAGGCAGGTCGGCCGGCGGACCGCGGTGCTCATTTGCCATGGGCGGCCAGCACGCCCGCGGTCTCCCGCCGGCGCGCGACGAACACCAGGCCGAGCGCGCCGAAGTTCATCGTCAGCGCATACACGACGGCGCCGACCGCGAGCTCGGGCTGGCGCAGCAGCACGATGGCGACGAAGATCGCCAGCCCGGCGTTCTGCAGGCCGCACTCCATCGCCACCGCGACCGCGTCCCTGCGCTCGGCGCCGGCCAGCATCACCAGGCCGTAGCCCAGGCCCATGACCGCGAAGTTGAGCACCAGGGTCGCCGGCCCTACCGACAGCAGGTTGGCGAGGATGGTGTGCTGGTGCGACACGAAGGTGGCGACCACGATGGCGGCGAAGAACAGCGTGGCGACCCGGGCGATGGCCGGCTCGGCGCGTGCGGTGAAGGCGGGCGCGCGGAGCCGCAGCAGCATCCCGGCGACGATCGGCAGCGTGGTCACCACCAGCACGCTGCCGATCAGGCGGCCGACCGGCAGCTCGGCCAGCACGCCGCCATCCGCGCCGAAGACGCCCTCGCCGAAGGCGGCGAGCACCGCCTTGACCAGCAGCGGGAAGGTGAGCAGCGCGGCCAGGCTGCTGATCACGGTGAGGCTCAGCGACAGCGCCGCGTTGGCGCGCGCGAGGTGGGTCAGGAAGCCCGAGCTCGCCCCGCCCGGGCAGGCCGCCAGCACCATCAGCCCCATGCCGAGCAGCGGCGGCAGGTCGAAGGCCAGCACCACCGCGAGGGCGGCCAGCGGCACCAGCACGAGCTGGCCGACGAGGCCGATCAGCAGCGCACGCGGGCGCACGAACACGCGGCGGAAGTCCGCACCCTGCAGCGCCAGTCCGACCGAGAACATGATGAAGGCGAGGGCGGCGGGCAACAGGACATCGATGTTCATCGAGGCGACCTAGAGGAAGGAGACGAAGACGATCCCTGCCGCGGCGAGCAGGCCGGTGCGTGTGCCGGCACGCGCGGTGTCGACCAGCAGGGCGTTGAGCGCCGGCCCGCCCTCGGCGCGGCCGAAGCGCCACACCAGCGGCGCCAGCACGGGCGCGCCGACGAGGCCGAGGATCGCCCCCGGCACGCCGCTCGCGGCCATCAGGACGAGCGCCGGGATGGGCAGCAGCACCAGCAGCGCGAAGGCGCGGCGCGCGCGCTGCGCGCCGAGCACTGCGGCGAGCGTGCGGCGCCCGGCGCGCAGGTCGCCGGCGAGGTCGCGATAGTTGTTGACCAGCAGCACGGCGGCGGCGGGCGCGCCCACCGCCAGGCCGGCGAGCAGGTCGAGGTGGCCGACCGCGCGCGACTGCAGCCAGTGGCTGCCGAGCACCGCGAACACGCCGAAGAAGAGCAGCACGAAGAGCTCGCCGAGCGGCGAGTGCGAGATCGGCCGCGGCCCGCCCGAATACGCCCAGCCCGCCACCAGCGAGGCCAGCCCGATCGCCAGGATCAGGCCGCCGCCGACCACGCACAGCCAGGCGCCGAGCAGTAGCGCAAGCAGCAGGCAGAGCAGGGCGCCGCGCTTGACCTCGGCGGCGCTCGCCCAGCCGGCCAGCGTGACCCGCAGCGGCCCGAGGCGCTCGGGCCGATCGGTGCCGCGCTCGAAGTCGACCGCGTCGTTGTAGAGGTTGGTGCCGATCTGGATCAGCAGCGCGCAGGCCGCGGTGGCGAGCAGCACCGCCCACGCCAGCTCGACGCCGTCGGCGACGGCGAGCGCGGTGCCCAGCATGACCGGGGCGAGCGCCATGCCCAGCGTGCGCGGCCGGATCGCCGCCCACCACACGCCCAGCGTGCCGGGGCGAGGCGGGAGGGGATGCAGCGGCGTCACGCGCTGCCTCGACGAAAGGCAAGGGCGGGCACGATCACCGATCGCGGGGGCAGGGCCTGCGGTGCGAGGAAGTGGGAGAAGAACATGGTGGAAGACGCTGCGAGGACCGCGGATTATCGCATAGCCGGCGCGCCCCACCCGCGGACCGGCCGCACTGCACTATGCTGGTCGTGAAGACATGCCCGCATTTCCTGCCGGAGGCCAATCATGAAGCAGTTCGCGCCCACCCTGCCGCCGCTCGCCCGCGCCGCGGTCCTCCTCATCTCCGCAGTCCTGGCCGGCGGGGCCCTCGCCGCGCCGCCCGGGCCGTTGCCGGCACTGAACATCGACATCGAGGACACCTCGGTCTCGGGCATCTCGTCGGGCGGCTTCATGTCGGTGCAGATGCAGGTCGCGCACTCCGGCATCATCCGCGGTGCCGGGGTGGTTGCCGGCGGGCCTTACTACTGCGCGCAGGACAGCGTGATGAAGGCCACTACCGAATGCTCCTGCACCGGCGAGCCGACGCTGTCGTGCAAGGTCGCCGACGCCAGCGCGGCGGTGCCCGAGCTGGTCGCGGCCACGCGCGCCTTCCATGCCGAAGGCCGTATCGACGACCCCGCGCAGATCGCCCGCCAGCGCGTGGTGACCGTGGTGGGCGGGAAGGACACCCTGGTACCCGCCTCCATCACCCGCCAGCTGCACGGCTACTACGACGCCTTCGGCCTGCCCGCGAGCGCGCTGAAGCCGGTGACGCTCGACGCTGCCGGTCACACCATGCCCACCACCGCCTACGGCCGCGCCTGCGGCGTGACCGACGAGCCCTACATCGGCAAGTGCGGCTTCGAGGCCGCGCATGCGATCCTCGACTGGATCTACGGCCCGGCCGTCGCCCCGCCGCGCACCACGCCCACTCCGGCCGGCCGCTTCGCCGAGTTCGACCAGCGCGGCTACATCCCCGAGACCGGCATCTTCAGCTACCTGTGGGGCACCGGCCTCGACAAGACCGGCTGGGTGTACATTCCGCCCGCCTGCGCCGCCGGCGAGCGCTGCCGGCTGCACGTGGTGTTCCACGGCTGCAAGCAGGGGCAGAGCTTCCTGCCGCTGCGCCGCCCGCCCGGCGGAGGGCTGTACAACGGCACCACCTTCGTGCGCAACACCGGCTACGACCGCTGGGCCGACACCAACCGCCTGGTGGTGCTGTTCCCGCAGGCGGTGTCGATTCCGTGGAAGAATCCCAACGGCTGCTGGGACTGGTGGGGCTTCACCGACGCCGACTATGCCACCCGCGACGGCATCCAGATCCGCAGCGTGCGCGCGATGATCGAGCGGCTCGCCTCCGGCCGGCGCGACTGAAGACCGCGGCCGCGGCGCCGCTGGCCCGCCCCGCGCTGGTGGACTATAAGGAAAGCGGAGTTCGCCTGCCCGCGGCCCCCTCAGGGCGGGTGGAGCGCAGCGACTCGTCCGCCCAAGCGAGGAAGTTTTCATGTCCTACGTCGGAGAGCCCTTCCGCCACGACCTGTTCGTGAGCTACAGCCACGGCGACGACGGCAGCGGTGGTGCCTATCTCAAGCCATGGTCGGCCGCCTTCACGCACGAGCTCGAGCGCGAGCTGCGCGCCGATCGGCGCTTCCGCACCAGCCTGAGCGTGTTCCGCGACCAGGACCACCGCCCGGAGCAGAGCCTCGATCCGATGGCGCCGCTCACCGCCCAGCTGCAGGAGCAGATCGCCGGCGCTGCGCTGCTGGTGGTGTTGATGTCGCCCGACTACCTCGCCTCGAAGTGGTGCGCGGACGAGCGCGACTGGTGGCTGGAGCGTCAGGTTGCGCTCGGCCTGCCGCACGAGGAGCGCATCGCGGTGGTGCGCATCTGGCCCACCGACACGCCTTGGCCGGCCGCCCTGTGCGACGCGCGCGGCGAGCCGCTGGTCGGCTTCGGCTTCTACCCGCCCGCCGGCGTGCCGCCGCGGCCGCTGGGCTGGACCGACCTGCCCGGCGCCTTCGGCAGCGAGTTCCGCAGGGCCCTGCTCGACATGGTCGGCCGGCTCTACCCCAAGCTCGAGACGATGCGCGCGCGTGCCGAGGAGTTGCGCCGCCAGCGCGAGGAGGCCGAGCGCCTGGTCCGCGACGGCGGCCAGACGCTCTACCTGCACGGCCGCAGCGACCATGCCGAGGCCTGGGAGGCTGCGGCGCTCAAGCTGGTCGACAAGGGCTTCGCGGTGGTGCCGGGCGAACCCGACCGGGTCGAAAGCGATCCGGCACGCCTGCAGGAGGTGCGCGAGCGCCGGGTCGAGACCCTGAGCGGCTGCGACGCCCTGCTGCTGCTCGGCACCGACGACGGGCGCGCCCTCGACGCCGACCTCGTGGTGGTGGGCAAGCACGACCGCCAGTCGGCGCGCGCACGCTCGCACCGACTGCTGCCCTGCGGCCTGCTCGACACCGCCGGCGCCGCCATCGCCACCAGCGTGCGCCGCGCCACCGCGCGCATCGTGCAGGCGGACTGGATCGATGGCACCGATGAAGACTGGCCGGTCGCGGTGCGCGACTGGCTGGGCGGCAAGGGCGTGCAGGCCGGGGGGGCGCCATGAAGCCGGACGCGTCCGCACCCGCAACCGCCGAAGACACCTTCGACGCGGTCTTTGCGATCCGCCTGCCGCCCCGGCCCTATCCCGGCCTGCGCCCCTTCGAGCAGCACGAATGGCCGATCTTCTTCGGGCGCGAGCGCATGACCGACGAGATCGTCGAGCGCCTGCTCGGCCTCCGGCTGCTCGTGGTGCATGGCGACTCGGGCTGCGGCAAGAGTTCGCTGGTGCGCGCCGGCGTGCTGCCGCGGCTGGAGCAGGAGAGTGCGCGCGGCGGCGTGCGCTGGCGCACCTGCACGGCATTGCCGCGCGCGGCGCCGCTGTGGAACCTCGCACACGCGCTCGCCGCGCTCGACACGCCCGGCGAGGGCGACGCCGACGCACTCGAGGCGCGCACCATCGCCTTCCGGCGCGCGCTCAACTTCGGCCGCGAGGCCCCCGCGGCGCTCGCCGAGCTGCTCGGCTGCGGGCCGCGCAACCAGGTCTGCATCCTGGTCGACCAGTTCGAGGAGCTCTTCGAGCACGCCCGCCGCCATGGCCCCGAAGAAGCCGCGCTGCTGGCCGCCTGCCTGGTGGGACTGCTCGACGCGCCGCCGCCCGGGCTGTATGCGGTGCTGACCATGCGCTCGGAGTTCCTCGGCGCTTGCTCGCGCTACGAGGGCTTCGCCGCGGCGGTCAACCGTGCGCAATACCTGCTCCCGCGCATGGAGCACGACGACCTGATGCGCGCGATCCGCGAGCCCGCGGTGCTCTACGATGGCGAGGTGACGCGCGAGCTGGCCGAGCGCCTGATCGTCGATGGCGGCGGGGGACAGGACCAGCTGCCGCTGATCCAGCACGGGCTGATGCTGCTCCATGACGAGCATGCGCGCACATCGGGTCAAGCCCTCGCGGGACCGACCCCGGGCGCTCCGGCATGGCGGCTCGGGATGGAACATTACCGCGCCGAGGACGGTCTCGCCGGCCTGCTCTCGGCACATGCCGACGCCGTGCTGGCGCGCGCCGGGCAGCGGTGCTTCGGCGGCGAGGCCACGCGGGTGGTGGAAGACCTCTTCCGCGCACTCACCGACATCAACGCCGAGGGCCAGGCCATCCGCAGGCCGTGCACGCTCGAGCGCCTGGTGGCGGTGACCGGCACCAACGAGCCTGCGCTGCGCTGCGTGGTCGACGCCTTCCGCGCCGACGGCGTGTCCTTCCTCAAGCCCTACGGGCACGAGGCATTGCGCGCGGAAGAGCTCATCGACATCAGCCACGAGGCCCTGATCCGCTGCTGGCGACGCATCGCCGAGCCGCGCGAGGGCTGGCTGGCGCGCGAATTCCGCAACGGCCTGGTGTGGCGTGCGCTGCTCGTGCAGGCGGACAGCTTCGACCGCGACCCGGGCAACGTGCTCGGCGCCACCACCACCGACGAGCGCGAACGCTGGCTGCGCCGGCGCAACGCCATCTGGGCGGAGCGCTACGGTGGCGGCTGGGAGCGCGTGCAGCGCCTGATCGCGGCCAGCGTCGAAGCGCGCGCCCTGCGCGCCGCCGAACGCGAGGCCGCCGAGACGCAGCGCCAGGAGGCGCGTCGCCTGCGTCGGCGCAGCCGGGCGCTCGCGATCGGGATCGGCGTGCTCGCCTTCACCAGCGCCCTCGGCGGGCTGGCCTGGCAGCAGTCGCGCATCGCCGAGGACGCGCGCCGGGTCGCCGAAGGCGAGCGCGAGCTCGCGCTCACCGCGCGCGACGAGGTCGTGCGCCAGCTCGAGGCCCTGGTCGAGGCGCGCGAGGCGGAGGCCGCCGCACGCGCCGCGGCCGAGGCGGTGGCGCAGGAGGCGCGGCAGTCGGCGAGCGCGCTCGCCGGCGTGGTCGACGAGCTCGAACGCGCCAGCTCTGCGGCCAACGCACCGGCGAGCGGCGACGGCCAGGCGGTGCAGCGCAGCCTCAGCGAGGCCAAGTCCGAGCTGCGCGCGCAGGTGAGCAACCTCTCCAAGCTCTCGGTGCAGCAGGCCGCGCCGCCGCTCGCCGCGGCACCGGCTCCGGCGCCCCCCGGGGCGCTCGCACCGCGGATGTGGATCTACATCGCCGAGGAGAGCCAGCGCCCGGCGGCCGAGGCGCTGGAAGCGCAGCTGCGCAGCGTGCGCATCGGCGACGCCGCGCTCGAGCTGCCCGGCATCGTCCTCGTCAAGGCCGCGCCCACGCGCAGCATGCTGCGCTGCTTCCGCACCGAGGAATGCCGCCAGGACGGCGACGCGCTGGTGCGCGCGCTCGGCGGGTTGCTGCAGTCTCCCAAGCCGAGCCTGGAGGATTTCAGCGCGCTCTATGGCAGCAGCGGCTCGATCCGCGCGCGTCACTACGAGCTCTGGTTCGCCCCCGGCGCGATCGTGCTGCCGGCGCGCAAGGGACCTTGAGCATCCGCAAAGGAAAAGGCCGGCGAACCGGGTTGCCCCGGTTCGCCGGCCTCGACGGCGCGAGCCGATCCTCAGTCGCGCGGGATCAGCTGCGCGCGCCCTTCAGGATGGCGTTGAGCGTGGCGCTCGGACGCATCACCGCCTTGCACTTCTCGGCGTCGGCCTTGTAGTAGCCACCGATGTCCACCGCCTTGCCCTGCACCTCGGACAGCTCGGCGATGATCTTCTGCTCGTTCTCGGCCAGGGCCTTGGCGAGCGGCGCGAACTTCGCCGCCAGCTCGGCATCCTCGGTCTGCCCGGCCAGGCGCTCCGCCCAGAACTTGGCGAGGTAGAACTGGCTGCCGCGGTTGTCGAGCTGGCCGGTCTTGGGCGAGGGCGACTTGTTCTCGTCGAGCAGGCGGCCGGTGGCCTCGTCCAGGGTCTTGGCGAGCAGCTTGGCCTTGCCGTTGCCGGTCTTGATGCCCAGATCCTCGAGCGATACCGCCAGGGCGAGGAACTCACCGAGCGAATCCCAGCGCAGGTGGTTTTCCTGCACCAGCTGCTGCACGTGCTTGGGCGCGGAGCCACCCGCACCGGTCTCGTACATGCCGCCACCGTTCATCAGCGGCACGATCGACAGCATCTTGGCCGAGGTGCCCAGCTCCATGATCGGGAACAGGTCGGTGAGGTAATCGCGCAGGATGTTGCCGGTCACCGAGATGGTGTCGAGGCCGCGCGCAACGCGCTCGAGCGTGTAACGCATCGCACGCACCTGCGACATGATCTGGATGTCGAGGCCGCTGGTGTCGTGGTCCTTGAGGTAGGTCTTGACCTTCTTGATCAGCTCGTTCTCGTGCGGACGATAGGGGTCGAGCCAGAAGATCGCCGGCATGCCGGAGTTGCGCGCGCGGGTGACGGCGAGCTTGACCCAGTCGCGGATCGGCGCGTCCTTGACCTGGCACATGCGCCAGATGTCCCCCTCTTCGACGTTCTGCGACAGCAGCACCTCGCCGGTGTCGAGATCGGTGATGTTGGCCACGCCGGCTTCGACGATCTCGAAGGTGCGATCGTGCGAGCCGTACTCCTCGGCCTTCTGCGCCATCAGGCCGACGTTCGGCACCGTGCCCATCGTGCGCGGGTCGAAGTTGCCGTGCCATTTGCAGAAGTTGATCATCTCCTGGTAGATGCGGGCGAAGGTCGACTCCGGCATCACGCACTTGCTGTCGTACTGCTTGCCGTCGGCACCCCACATCTTGCCGCCCTGGCGGATCATCGCCGGCATCGAGGCATCGACGATGATGTCGTTGGGCGAGTGGAAGTTGGTGATGCCCTTGGCCGAATCGACCATGGCCAGCGCCGGACGGTGCTCCTGGCAGGCGTGCAGGTCGCGGATGATCTCGTCGCGCTTGGACTCGGGCAGGGCCTTGATCTTGTCGTACAGGTCGACCATGCCGTTGTTGACGTTGATGCCGAGCTCGTCGAACAGCTTGCCGTGCTTCTCGAAGGCGTCCTTGTAGTAGATCTTGACGCAGTGGCCGAAGACGATCGGGTGCGAGACCTTCATCATCGTCGCCTTCACGTGCAGCGAGAACAGGATGCCGGCCTCGCGGCAGTCGTCGAGCTCGCGCTCGTAGAACTCGCACAGCGCCTTCTTGCTCATGAACATCGAGTCGATGATCTCGCCTTCGAGCAGGTCGGTCTTCGGCTTGAGCACCACGGTCTTGCCCGACTTGGTGATCAGCTCCATCTTGACCGAGCGCGCGCGGTCGAGCGTCATCGACTTCTCGCCGTGGTAGAAGTCGCCGTGGTGCATGTGCGAGACGTGGGTCTGCGACCACTGCTTCCACTCACCCATGGAGTGCGGGTTCTTCTTGGCGAAGTTCTTCACTGCGGCGGGCGCGCGTCGGTCGGAGTTGCCCTCGCGCAGCACCGGGTTGACCGCGGAACCGAGGCACTTGCCGAAGCGGGCGCGGAGCGCCTTTTCCTCGTCGGTCTTGGGGTCCTCGGGGTAGTCGGGGATCTTGTAGCCCTTGTCCTGCAGCTCCTTGACGCAGGCCTTGAGCTGGGCGACCGAGGCGCTGATGTTGGGCAGCTTGATGATGTTGGTGTCGGGCTCGAGGGTCAGGCGGCCGAGCTCGGCGAGCGTGTCGGGGACGCGCTGGTCTTCGCTCAGGTACTCGGGGAACTCGGCGAGCACGCGCGCCGACACCGAGATGTCGGCCTTCTCGACCTCGACGCCTGCAGGGCCGGTGAAGGTGCGGATGATCGGGAGGAAGGCGCACGTCGCCAGCAGCGGCGCTTCGTCCGTGAGCGTGTAGATGATCTTGGATTTGCCTGCAGACATTGATTTCCCCTATATGTTTTAGATCTTGTCCCGACTACCCGATGGCGACCCTCTGTCGCCGGCGCGGCACAGCCGCCGCACGATCGCAGTCGCCCGGAAAAATACCACTTATCGACCTGTCGGGCATCGAAACCTTCTTTCACATCGCGAAATAAACTGCGCCAAGCCCCGCCAGGCCTGGAATCCGGCACCGCTGCGGGGGTCTGCGCCGCAGGCTCGACAGCGCGGGCGATCTGTCCGATGCTGCCGCCCTCGCTCCTCTCCTTCCGCCCACTGCTTACGCCCACTCCTTCCACCCTCTCCACGCCCCTGCGCTGCGCCCGAGCGCGCCCCCACGATCATGAACCTCCCTTCTTCACCGCCTGCATGCGGCGACCCGCGGCCGGCCTCGCGCAGCCCGGCCCGCACGCTCGTGTTCCGCGGCCACCAGCTGCTGGTGGACCGTGCGGGTGCGCCCAGCGCCGGCCCGAGCGCCTGGCGGGCCGGCCTCGCCGCGCTGCGCACGCTCGACTTCCCCATGCCCAGTGGCGGGGCCTGGACGGTGGTCGAGGTCGAGCGCACGATCGAGGCGCCCGACGGACATGCCTTCCAGCACCTCAAGTCGCTGCTCGACACGCTGGCCGAAGACCGCCTCGCGCTCGCCGCACGCGCCCTGGAGCTGCTCGAGTTCGACCACGCGCACCGCTTCTGCGGCGCCTGCGGCGCGCCCACCACGCCGAGGACGGACCCGCCGGCGCGGCGCTGCAGCGCGCCGGACTGCGGCCGCGAGCACTTCCCGCGCGTGTCGCCGGTGGTGATCGTGGCGGTGGAGCGCGGCGCCGAGATCCTGCTCGGGCGCTCGCCGCACTTTCCGCCCGGCCTCTACAGCACGCTCGCCGGTTTCGTGGACGCGGGCGAGTCGGCCGAGCAGGCGGTGCACCGCGAGATCTTCGAGGAGACCGGGCTGCGCATCCGCGCCCCGCGCTACTTCTCCAGCCAGGCCTGGCCCTTCCCGCATGCGCTGATGCTCGGCTACCAGGCCGAGTACGCCGGCGGCGACATCGTGTGCGCCCCAGGCGAGATCGAGGACGCGCGCTTCTTCCATGTCGACGCGCTGCCGCCGCTGTTCCCGATCCGCTACGCGATGGCCAACCAGCTGCTGCGCGACTTCTGCCTGCGCCACGGGCGCCCGTGGCCGCCCGCTCAGGCCGCCCCGACGGCCGCCTGAGCGTCGCGCCGGTCGACGATCTTCAGCGCCACCAGCAACACCGTGCCGACCGCCATCATCGCCGCGGCGAACCACAGCCCGCCGGCGTAGCTGCCGAAGGTCTCGCCCAGCCAGCCGGTCACCGCCGGGCCGAGGATCTGCGCCACGCCGTAGGAGACGGTCATCTTGCCCATCATCTTGGCCGGTCGCGTCGGGTAGTAGCGCCCCGCCATGGTCAGCACCAGGCTCACCATGCCGACGAAGGTGCCACCGAAGAGCAGCGCGCCGGCGATCGCCCCGAGGCTGCCACCGACCACCACCGGCAGCAGGATGCCGACGATCTGCAGCACCGCGGCGAGGATCAGCGCATTCAGCGCGCCGGTGCGGCGGGCGATGAAGTCCCACACGATGCAGGCCGGCATCGCCGCCAGGCCGATGGCGAGGAAGCTCCAGCTGCCCTGGCCCTCCAGCCCGGGCAGGCGGTTGACGATGGCGACGATGAAGGTCGCGCTGACCACGAAGCCGACGCCGGCGCAGAAGTACGAGGCCATGAACACCCGCATGAACAGCGGGCTGGGCGGGTTGTCGTGCATCGGCGCGCCGCTCTTGGTCACCGGGCTGGTATCGGGCGCCGGCAGCCAGGCCAGCGCGGGCACCAGCAGCACGCAGGCGAGCGCGGTGAACACGTACCACTGCGCGCGCCAGTCGAGCCACAGGCTCATCACCGCCACCGCCACCGAGCAGCCGGCGATGCCCAGGCCGATGCCGGCGAAGTGGATACCGAGCTCGTGGCGGTGGCCGTGGCGGATCAGCCAGTTGAGGATCAGCCCGGTGCCGAGCAGCATCGCGGCCGCGCTCGACAGCCCGGCGAGGTAGCGCGACACCGCCCACACGGTGAAGTCGGTGGTGAGGCCCATCATCAGCGTGGTGAGCACCGCCACCACCATGCCGATGCGGTACAGGCGGTCCTTGAGCACCAGGTCGCTGATCGAGGCCGCAAGCAGCGCCCCGCTCAGGTAGCCCAGGTAATTGATCGCCGCCAGCCAGCCACCCTCGGCCAGCCCCAGTCCGGCCTGGGACTGCATCAGGGGCAGCAGCGGGGTGTAGGCGAAGCGCGCCACGCCGAGCGCGAGCATCAGGCTGAAGATGCCCGCGCCGAGCACCTTCATGCGCTGTTTCTGATCCGACATCGTTTTATTTCCTGTCTCCTCTGCGGACCGACACGATAGACGCGCACGCCGGGCTTCTCAAGCCGGCGACAGCTCCTGACGGGGAGTGCGCGCGCTGCGGGCTGCGCCGGGCACCCTCGCCGACATTGCCCGCCCCCCCTTCTCGAGACGCCGCCCCACGCCCGCACGGCGTCCACCCTCCGGCCTGCGTTACCATCGCGCCGCTCCCCCTCCGGTTGTCGTCCCATGTCCCTGCTGCGCCTGCTCTTCCTGCTGCTGCTCCCCCTCCTCTCCATGCACGCCGCTGCCGAGGCGCCACCGCGGCCGCAGCCCGACGAGCTGCGTGCACGCCTGCAGGCGCTGGCCGAACGCAAGCTGCCCGAGGCCGAGCAGCGCACCGCGCAGCAGGCGCTGGAACAGGCCCAGGCCAGCCTCGCCAGCGCCGAGGACTATCGCCGCCGGCTCGATGCGCTCAAGCAGACCCTCGCCGACGCCCCTGCGCAGATCGCCGAGGCACGCCGCCAGCTCGCCGCGCTGTCCACCGCCGCGCCAGTCGCGGAGCCGGCGGCCGACACCCCGCTCGCACGCCTGGAGGAACGCCTCGCCGAACAGGAGGCCGCGCTCGCCGACTGGCGCCGCCGCCTCGACGAGGCCGACGGACTGGTCGTCGGCTCTCGCACCGGCCCCGAGCGCGCACAAACCGAGATCAGCACCGGCCAGGTGCGCATGGCGGAGATCGAGACCACACTCGCGAGCGGACGCGAAGCCGGGCGCGACGGTCGGCCCCTGGGCCCGGAGCGTCGCGACGCGCTCGCCGCCGAGTGGCATGCGCTCGACGCTCAGCTCACGCTGCGCCGCCAGGAGCTCGCAGGCAACAGCGGCCTGATCGACCTCGGTCTGGCCCGCCAGGAGCTCGCACGCCTGCAGGTCGCCCGCCTGGAGGACGCAGCGCACGTCCTCCAGGACGCGATCAGCCGCCAGCGCGCCAGCCAGGCCGAGCAGACCGTGCAGGCGCTCGCCGACGTGCGCGCGGACACGAGCGGCGACGCCCTGCTCGCGCGTGAGGCCGCGACCAACGAAGAGCTGTCCCAGTACCTGCTGCGCGCCACCGCGCATCTCGACACCCTGACCCGACGCAACCAGAAGGTCAGCCAGCAGCTCGACGCGATCAATCGCAGCACCGCGGTGATCGACGAGCAGATCGGCGTGCTGCAGGGCAGCGTCCTGCTGTCGCGCATCCTGCTCGAGCAGCGCCGGGCGCTGCCCGCACCGGTGGCCGATGCCGGCCTCGCCGACCAGATCGCCGACATCCGCCTCTATCAGTTCGAGATCAACAAGCAGCGCGAGCAGCTCACCAACCCGGCCGCCCATGCCGAGCGCCTGCTCGCCGGGGCCCCGGCGGGCGAGGCCGATCCGACGCTGCGCGAGCCGCTCCTCGCCCTGCTCGCCACCCGCGGCGAGCTACTCGAGCGCCTCAACCGCGAGCTCAACGCGGTGCTCGCCCAGTCGATCACCCTGCAGCTCGCCGAGCGCCAGCTGCTGGTCAGCGCCGACCGCCTGCGCGCCACGCTCGACAAGCAGATGTTCTGGATCCCGAGCAACCGCCCGCTCGACCTCACCTGGCTGCAGGCGGTGCCGGGCGCGCTCGCCAAGCAGTTCGGCGCGATTCCCTGGGGCTCGGCCATCGGCGAGCTGTGGGCCGGCCTGCAGGCGCGGCCCTTCCTGTTCCTGCCGGTGCTGCTGGTGAGCCTCGGGCTGTTCGCGCGCCGGCGCTGGCTGCGCGAAAAGCTCGACAGCCTGCACGCCGACATCGGCTACGTGCGCCGCGACAGCCAGCGCCACACCCCGCTGGCGATCCTGCTCAACCTGCTGCTCACCCTGCCGGTGAGCCTGCTGCTCGCGCTCGGCGGCATCGCGCTGCAGATGGACGCGCGCGGCCAGAATGCGGCCCTGGGCGCAGCGCTGATGCAGATGGCGCAGGCCTGGCTGGTGTTCCACACCGCACACCGCCTGCTCACCCCCGGCGGGGTCGCCGAGCGCCACTTCCAGTGGCCGGTCGAGCGCGTGCGCGCGATGCACCGCAACCTGCGCAAGCTCGGCCTGGTGGTGGTGGCGGTGGTCGCGGTGGTCGCGGTCGCCGAGCGCCAGCCCGAGAGCCTCGGCAGCGACGTGCTGGGCATGCTGATCCTGCTCGTCGGCTACGCGACCATGGCCTGGCTGCTGGGGCGCGGCCTGCTGCACACCCGCCTCGACGACCGACTCTCGCCGCTGCGCGTGTTCGTGGGGCTGGCGCTCGGGCTGATGCCGCTGGCACTCATCGGCGCGCTGGTGATGGGCTACTACTACACCGCGCTCAAGCTCACCGGGCGCCTGGTCGACACCCTCTACGTGCTCATCCTGTGGCGGCTGGCCGAAGGCGTGCTGGTGCGCGCGCTCGGCGTCGCCGCGCACCGCATCGACCACCAGCGCGCGGTCGCGCGCCGCGAGGCCGCCGAGCGCGAGGGCCGCGCCGGCGCCGACAGCGAGCCCGCGGCGGTCGCCGAAGCGCCGATGCTCGACATCGCGCGCATCAACCAGCAGTCGCTGCGCCTGCTCCAACTCACCCTGCTGTCCGGGCTCGCGGTGGCGCTGTACTGGGTGTGGGCCGACCTGCTCTCGGTGGTCTCCTACCTCGACAACATCACGCTGTACGAGTACGCGAGCGGCAGCGGCGAGGCCGCCGGCGTGGTGCCGATCAGCCTCGCCGACCTGCTCGGCGCGCTGGTGATCGCGGCGATCGCCTTCATGCTCGCCACCAACCTGCCCGGCCTGCTCGAGGTGCTGGTGCTGTCGCGGCTCAAGCTCGCCCAGGGCAGCGCCTACGCGATCACCACGCTGCTGTCCTACGTGATCGTCGGCGTCGGCATCGCCTCCACGCTCGGCACGCTGGGGGTGAGCTGGGACAAGCTGCAGTGGCTGGTGGCGGCGCTGTCGGTGGGCCTGGGCTTCGGCCTGCAGGAGATCTTCGCCAACTTCGTGTCCGGCCTCATCATCCTGTTCGAGCGCCCGCTGCGCATCGGCGACACGGTGACGATCGGCAACGTCTCGGGCACGGTGAGCCGCATCCAGATCCGCGCCACCACCATCACCGACTTCGACCGCAAGGAGATGATCGTGCCCAACAAGGCCTTCATCACCGGCCAGCTCACCAACTGGTCGCTGACCGACACCGTGACGCGGGTGACGATCAAGCTTGGCGTGGCCTACGGCGCCGACCTCGAGGCCACCCGCCGCCTGCTGCTCCGGATCGCCGCCGACAACCCGCGCGTGCTGAGGGATCCGGAGCCGCTGGTGTTCTTCCTCAACTTCGGGGCCAGCACGCTCGACCACGAGCTGCGGGTGCACGTGCGCGAACTCGCCGACCGCAACGCCGCGATCGACGAGATCAACCGCGAGATCGACCGCCGCTTCCGCGAGCAAGGCATCGAGATCGCCTTCAACCAGATGGATGTCCACATCCGCAGCATCGCGGACGGCCGCGAGGCCTTGCTGCAGAGCACACCGGCCGTTCCGCCCGCGCCCTCGTCGGGGCTGCAGGGCTGAATCGAGGCACGGCGCGGAACGGGCGACCCACGCCCCCGCGCCAGCCGCGGCACCGCCGGGGACCTTGCCCGGGCCGGTCCGCTAGCCTCTGGAGCGCCTGCGCAGGCCGCCGCCCAGGCGCTCGAGCAGCACGCGCAGACGCATCATCGGGCCCGGCGCTCGAGGCGCAAAGCGGCGCGCCTCGGCGCGCGCCCACGACTCGGCCTGCGCACGGGCGCAACATTCACCGGCGCTGGCGTCGGACATCGCCGCCGCTGCGCGGGCGTCGGGGGTCACGACGGCCTGCGGCCATCCTGGCCGTCCCTGCGCACCTCGTCCTCGACCTCCACCTCGCGGATCACCTCGCCCTCGATGATCAGCCCGCGGTTGCCGCCGGCCGGGCCGTAGCCGCCCGCCCGCCCGCCGCCTGCGGACGCCTGCGCGTCCATCTGCGCACGCATCGCCTTGCGCAGCGCGCGCGTCTTCCACCACACCCAGCCCCAGATCGCCACGCCGGCGGTCAGCAGCACCGCGAAGAAGGCGACCGAGAAGGTCAGCGCGAGCATGAACACGCCCGCCATCACGACCGCGCCGACCACCTTCTGCAGCAGCGTGGGCGGCTTGGCGGCCGGTCCGCCGAGGGTCTGGAAGAGGCCGGAGAATCGGGGATCCCTGTACATGAGTCGGTCCTGTCGGGCGGCGCGGACCATCCGCGCCGCATGCGGAAGTGTGAGCCCCCGCCGGAAAAAAGATTCCACGCGAGCCGGGGTGCGCATGGATTGCTTACACATTCTCGCCCAAGCGGGCCGCCCTTGCCGAGTTCACCGGCCGCCCCCCCTGTAGGAGCGGCGGCAGCCGCGAAGGAGGCGGTGCGGCGGCCATGCGCAGGGGCGGTGGTGCCGACACCGGGCGAGGGCGACTTTGCCAGCGCCGCATTCGCGCCTGCCGGCGCTCCTACAGCGGGCAACCGGCCTTCGACGCGCGCGAATCTGCGCCGAGCGTCTCCGCCCCCCCTGTAGGAGCGGCGGCAGCCGCGAAGGAGGCGGTGCGGCGGCGATGCGCAGGGGCGGTAGTGCCGACACCGGGCGAGAGGCGACTTTGCCGGCGCCTCATTCGCGCCTGCCGGCGCTCCTACAGGACACCGCCGCGGCTGCGGGGGCAAACGGGCAATCGGCCTTCGACGCGCGCGAATCTGCGCCGAGCGTCTCCGCCCCCCCTGTAGGAGCGGCGGCAGCCGCGAAGGAGGCGGTGCGGCGGCGATGCGCAGGGGCGGCGCGGTGCCGACACCGGCGAGAGCGACTTTGCCAGCGCCGCATTCGCGCCTGCCGGCGCTCCTACCGGACACCGCCGCGGCTGCGGGGGCAAATGGGCAATCGGCCTTCGACGCGCGCGCGCGATCTGCGCCGAGCGTCTCCGCCCCCTGTAGGAGCGGCGGCAGCCGCGAAGGAGGCGGTGCGGCGGCGATGCGCAGGGGCGGTGGTGCCGACACCGGGCGAGGGCAATTGTGCCAGCGCCGCATTCGCGCCTGCCGGCGCTCCTACAGGACACCGCCGCGGCTGCGGGGGCAAATGGGCAATCGGCCTTCGACGCGCGCGAATCTGCGCCGAGCGTCTCCGCCCCCCCTGTAGGAGCGGCGGCAGCCGCGAAGGAGGCGGTGCGGCGGCGATGCGCAGGGGCGGTGGTGCCGACACCGGGCGAGGGCGACTTTGCCAGCGCCGCATTCGCGCCTGCCGGCGCTCCTACAGGACACCGCCGCGGCTGCGGGGGCAAATGGGCAATCGGCCTTCGACGCGCGCGAATCTGCGCCGAGCGTCTCCGCCCCCCCTGTAGGAGCGGCGGCAGCCGCGAAGGAGGCGGTGCGGCGGCGATGCGCAGGGGCGGTGGTGCCGACACCGGGCGAGAGCGACTTTGCCAGCGCCGCATTCGCGCCTGCCGGCGCTCCTACCGGACACCGCCGCGGCTGCGGGGGCAAATGGGCAATCGGCCTTCGACGCGCGCGAATCTGCGCCGAGCGTCTCCGCCCCCCCCTGTAGGAGCGGCGGCAGCCGCGAAGGAGGCGGTGCGGCGGCGATGCGCAGGGGCGGTGGTGCCGACACCGGGCGAGGGCGACTTTGCCAGCGCCGCATTCGCGCCTGCCGGCGCTCCTACAGGACACCGCCGCGGCTTCGGGGGGCGAGCGCGTGATCCCACCGGCGGCGCCGCATTGAAAACCTCGCCCGGACACGCGAACATCCCGCCATGCCCACCCTCTCCCTGCACCAGCTCCGCACCCGCCACGTCGGCCCGATCGACCTCGACATCGCCGCCGGCGAATGCGTCTGCATCCGCGGTGCCTCGGGCAGCGGCAAGTCCTTGCTGCTGCGCGCGATCGCCGACCTCGACTCGCACGCCGGCGCGGCCGTGCTGGACGGGCGCGCGTGCGCATCCATGCCGGGCCCGGCCTGGCGGCGCCAAGTGGCGCTGGTGATGGCCGAGGGCCAGTGGTGGGCCGACAGCGTGGGCGAGCACTTCCCCGGCGGCTGCACGCCCGCCTCGCTGGACCGCCTGGGCCTGCCCGCCGACGCGCTCGGCTGGCAGGTGGCGCGCTGCTCCACCGGCGAGCGCCAGCGCCTCGCCCTGCTGCGCACGCTGATGCAGCAGCCTGCGGTGCTGCTGCTCGACGAACCCACCGGCAACCTCGACGAGGACAGCACCGCCCGCGTCGAGTCCCTGCTCGGCGACTACCGGCGCGAGCACGCCGCCGCGCTGCTGTGGGTCAGCCACGACCCGCGCCAGGCCGCGCGGGTGGCGCAGCGCCGCTTCATGCTCGAGGACGGTCGGCTGGTCGAGGAAGGCGAAGAGGAAGACGGAGGCGAGTCCACGAGCGTCAGCCGCGCCCGGTGCCCTGACGCGGGGGACGCGGCATGGTGATCGAGCTCTCGGTGCTCGACCTCACGCTCGCCGCGCTGCTCATCCTCGCGCTCGCCGGCGTGTCGCTGCGCCTCGGGCTGGGGATCGGGCAGCGCCTGGTGGTGTCGGCGGCGCGCACGACGATCCAGCTGCTGCTGATCGGCCTGGTGCTCAAGCTGCTGTTCGACAACGCGCACTTCCTGTGGGTCGCGGCGATGGCCGCAGTGATGATCACCGCCGCCGGGCGCGAGGTGATGGCACGGCAGAAGCGCCGCTTCGTCGGGTGGTGGGGCTTCGGGCTGGGCACGCTGTCGATGTTCGTATCCTCCTTCACCGTGAGCGTGCTGGCGCTGCTCGTGGTGATCAGCAACACGCCCTGGTACGCGCCGCAGTACGCGATCCCGCTGCTCGGCATGGTGCTGGGCAACACCATGAACGGCATCGCCCTCGGGCTGGACCGCCTGACCCACGAGGCGAGCGCGCGACGCGCGGTGCTCGAGGCCCGGCTCGCGCTCGGCCAGGACTGGGACGAGACCATCGCCGACACCCGGCGCGAGGCGATCCGCGTCGGCATGATCCCGATCATCAACGCCATGGCGGCAGCCGGCATCGTCAGCCTGCCCGGCATGATGACCGGCCAGATCCTCGCCGGCACGCCGCCGGTGGAGGCGGTGAAGTACCAGATCCTGGTGATGTTCCTGATCGCCGGCGGCACCGGCTTCGGCACCGTGGTGGCGGTGAGCCTGGGCGCACGCCGGCTGTTCGACGAGCGCCAGCGCCTGCGCCTCGACCGCCTGCGCACCAGCGCGGATTGACGGGGACGCGCAGGATGAACCCGGCTGACCCCGCGTTGACGGGCGCAGACGTGGCCGGCACGCACGCCGCGCCGACCGGTGTCGCCGCCATGGAAACCACCGCCGCCGGCGCCCTGCGCGCCCCGCTCATCCTGTTCGGCGCCTTCGACCGGCACAACCTCGGCGACCTGCTGCTCGGGCGCATCGCTGCCGCGCTGGCCGCACGCCTCCTGCCCGGGCGGGAAGTGCGCTTCGCGGGCCTCGCCAGTCGCGACCTGCGGGCGGACGGCGGTGCCCGCGTTCAGGCGCTCGCCGAACTCGCCCGGGACTGGCATCCGGTCCACCGCGAGGGGGCTCCCGCATGGCCGCCCGCATCGCCCCCCGCGCTGCTCCAGGTCGGCGGCGAGATCCTCGGCTGCGGCGCCTGGGAGGCGACGGTGATGCTGCTCGACACCACCGGCGCCGCACACGCGATCGCGCTGCACGACCGCGACCCGAGCGCGCGCGAGGCCTGGGCGCGCGGCGTGCTCGGCAGCGCGCGCGGGCTGCCCTACCTCGCCCCCCATGCCGCGCTGCCGCCCGGCACCCGCATCGTGCACACCGGCATCGGTGGCGTCGGCTTCGCGAGCCTGCCCGCGGCGCGGCGCGCCGAGGCGCTCACCGAGCTGCACACGGCCGCGAGGGTGCAGGTGCGCGACCGCTGCACGCGCGACGCGCTCGCCGCAGCGGGCCTCGACGCGGAACTCGTACCCGACCCGGCGGTGCTGGTCGAACGCCTGCTCGGCGCCGAGGTGACACGCAGCGCCGCGACGGGCGAGATCGCGGTGCTGCGTGCGCGCTTCCCGCGAGGCTACGTCGCGGTGCAGCTCGCGGCCGAGTCCGGCGACGATGCCACCCTGGCCACGCTCGCGGATGAGCTCGCCGCAACCGCGCGCGACCGCGGCCTGAGCATCGTGCTGTTCTGCGCCGGACGCGCACCCTGGCATGACGACCCGGAAGTGCTGGAGCGGCTGCGGCGCCGCCTGCCCGACCCGAAATCCGCGGTGGTGGCCGAGTCGCGCCACGTCCTCGACCTGTGCGCGCTGATCGCGAGCGCGGCGCTGTGCTGCGCGAGCAGCCTGCACGCGCGCATCGTCGCCGACGCCTTCGCCCGCCCCGCGATCAGCATTGCCTGTGGCACAGCGCAGGCCGCCAAGCTGCGCGCCTGGCTCGACAGCTGGCACTCGCCGCGACGCCATCACCTGGCCGCGCCGGGGAACCTCCGCACGCTCGCGCACTCCGTGCTGAGCGAAGCGCCAAGCGAACGCGGGGCCCACGCCGCACGCCTCGCCGACCTCGCCGAGGCGGCGGCCCGCAGCGCATTCGCGCAACTTTTCGATCCGCTCGAACCCGAGGACAAGACCCCATGACCGATCTGTTCACCCCCCTGCAGGCCGGCGAGCTCGCCCTGCCCAACCGCATCCTGATGGCCCCGCTCACGCGCTGCCGCGCCGAAGCCGGCCACGTGCCCGGCGAGCTGATGGCCACCCACTACGCCCAGCGCGCCAGCGCCGGCCTGCTGATCGCCGAGGCGACGATGGCGATGGAGGGCAACTCCGCCTTCTGGCACGAGCCCGGCATCCACTCCGAGGCCCAGGTCGCCGGCTGGAAGAAGGTCACCGACGCGGTGCATGCCGCCGGCGGGCGCATCGTGCTGCAGGTCTGGCACGGCGGCCGCGCCTGCCATCCGCTGCTCAACGACGGTCGCCAGCCGGTGGCGCCGAGCGCGCTCGCGATCACCGGCGACGAGGTGCACACGCCCAAGGGCAAGCAGCCCTACGTGGTGCCGCGCGAGCTGCGCGACGACGAGCTGCCGGCCATCGTCGCCGGCTTCGCACGCGCGGCCGAGAACGCGCGCGCGGCCGGCTTCGACGGCGTGGAGGTGCACGGCGCCAACGGCTACCTGCTCGACGAGTTCCTGCGCGACGGCAGCAACCAGCGCAGCGGCCCCTACGGCGGCCCGCGCGAGCACCGCGCGCGCTTGCTGTTCGAGGTGATCGACGCGGTGTGCAAGGTGTGGGGCAGCGGCCGCGTCGGCGTGCGCCTGTCGCCGCTCAACAGCTACAACGACATGATCGACAGCGACCCGATCGGCCTCGTCGAATGGCTCGCCGGCCGCCTCGACGACTACCGCCTCGCCTACCTGCACCTGATGCGCGGCGACTTCTTCGGCAAGCAGCACGGGGACGTGGTGACGCCGGTGCGCGCCGCCTACCGCGGCGTGCTGATCGGCAACATGGGCTACTCCGCAGACGAGGCCAGCACCGCGATCGCTGCCGGCCAGCTCGACGCGGTCGCCTTCGGCACCGCCTTCCTCGCCAACCCCGACCTGCCCGAGCGCATCCGCCGCAAGGCCGCGCTCAACGCACCCGATCCGGCGACCTTCTACACTCCGGGGCCGAGGGGCTACACCGACTACCCGACGCTGGCGCAAAGCGCCTAGAGGCGCGCCGATGGTGTCGGCACGCACGGGCCGACACCGCTCACGCCGCCACCAGGCGGCGGAAGAGGCCGAAGCTCCACTGCGCGCCCACGGTCAGCACCACCACGCGCAGCACGTGGCACACGGTAACCAGGGGCACGCCCAGCTGCAGCACCTTGGCGGTAATGCACATCTCCGACACGCCGCCGGGTGCCGTCGCCAGCGCCAGGGTCGGCAGCGGCACCTCCGAGACCAGTCCGAGCAGGGCCGCGAGGGCGAACGCGAGCACGATCGACATCGCTCCGGTGAGGGCCGCTACGCTCATGAAGCGCGGCGCGGCGCGGAAGAACGCGCGCGAGAAGCGGCAGCCGAGGGCGCAGCCGATCAGCAGCTGTCCGCCATTGACGACCCAGGGCGGCAGCGCCGAGAGCGGCACGCCGGCCAGCGTCGCCAGCGCCACGCCGAGCAGCGGCCCGAGCACCCACGCGTTGGCGATGCGCAGCAGCTTGAACGCCCCCACGCCGAGCAGGCTCGCACCCACCAGCAGCGGAAAGTGCTGCGCATCCACCTCGCGGGCCAGGGGCACATAGACGTCGCTGCCCTGCACCCCGGCGAAGGTGAGCGCGAAGGGCAGCACCGACACCACCATCATGACCCGGATGGCGTGCGCCGCGGCGATGCGGTCCACCGCGCCGCCGTGGCGGTCGGCGAGGTTGGCCATCTCCGAGGCGCCGCCCGGCAGGGCGGCGAAGAAGGCGGTCGGCGCATCCACCCCCCCGAGGCGCAGCAGGATGAAGGCGTAGGCCATGCCGAGCACCAGCGAGCCCAGCGCGGCCGCGATCACCAGCGGCGCATGCAGGCCGAGCTGCGCCACCACCTCCGGGCTGAAATACAGCCCGAGCGCCGCCCCGATCGCCCATTGCCCCGTCTGCCTCCCCCCGGGGAGCGGACGCAGGTCGATGTCGGCCATGCGTGCGCCGGCCACGGCGAAAAGCGGACCGATCATCCACGGCAGCGGCAGGTGCAGGCGCTCGGCCAGCCAGCCGGCGAGCGTGGCGAGCGCGAGGGTGGGAAGGACCTGGCGCCAGGCGGTGAGACGGAGTGCGGAGATTGCGGACATCGCCGGGAGATCGGGAGGAGACGTGGAAAGGGACGCTCGGGCGACAACGCGATCGGAGATCACGCTGCGCAGCGATGGCGGGCGCGGACCGGGTACCGGGTCGGCAGGGGGCCTCACTCGGAAAGCGGCCGGGTCTCCGCATCCCACTGGCGCAGGAAGGCCTGCTTCTTGGCCTGGTCCTGGTAGGCGAGCAGCCCGGAGCCGATGCGGATCGGACGGAAGGCATGCTTGAGGTTCTGGTGGAGCAGGGCGGCGGCGCTGTCCGCGCCCGCGGTGCCAGCGTCGGTGCGCACCGGCAGCAGGCCGAGGTTGGCGGCGAGCAGGGCCTGGCCGCGGGTCGACAGCAGGTGGTCGAGCCACAGCCGCGCCGCCGCCGGATGACGGGCACCGCGGGCGATGAATGCGACCCGGCTCAGCACCAGGGTGTAGTCCTGTGGCAGCGCAACACCGAGCGCCGGGTCGCTGCGCGCACGCCGGTGCGCGTACGAGCCGAGCACGTTGTAGGCGAGCACCAGCTTTCCGGCGGCGACGCGGTCGAGCATCTCGCTGCTCACCGCATGCTGCTCCAGGCCTTGCCGGCCCATGCCGCGCGCGAGCTGCCAGAACACGATCGGGTTGGCCTGCGCGTCCTGGGTGTGCAACAGCAGGCCGAGGCCGGAGCGCTCGGGGTCGTAGGTGGCGATGCGCCCGCGCAGCTGCGCCGGGTCGCGATCGAGCAGGCGGATCAGCTCGGCATGGCTGCCGGGGACGTCGGCCCCGTCGAGCAGGCGCTTGTTGTAGACGATCACCGCCGGCTCGTAGGTGGTGCCGAAGGCCTCGTCCTTCCACACCGCCCAGCGCGGCAGCGCCGCAGTCTCGGCGGAGCGGTGCGGCTGGGCGTGGCCGTCATTGACCAGCTTGACCTGCAGGTCCATCGCCGAGCTCCACACCACGTCGGCGCCGGGCACTCCGCGCCGGGCCTCGTCGACCACGCGCGCATGGAGCTGTGCCGAGTGCATGTCGTGGTACTGCACCCGGACACCGGGATGCAGGGCCTCGAAATCGTCGATGACCGGCTTCACCACCTCGAGGTCGGTCGCCGCATAGACGACCACCACGCCCTCCAGGCGTGCCTGATCGAAACGGTCGGCGATCTGCTCGGCCCGTGCCGTCACGGTCGCCGCGGCCAGCGCGACGAATGCCAGCACCGTCTTCACCCAGGCCCGCGCACCGCTGATCCTCATCCCCCTTCCTCCTTGTGCTCCGGATGCACGCGGGTCCGCATTGCGATGCGGGCAATGCCCCGCATGCGCCGCCTTGGACGCACCCCGCCTTTGCGCCGATAATCCCGCACACGCCTTTCGATTCACTTTCAGCGGGAACACCGATGCGCCTGTTGCTGGTCGAGGACCACGCCGAACTCGCCGAATGGGTGGCGCGCTCGCTCCGGCACGCCGGTTTCGTGCTGGATGTGCTCAATCGTGGCGACCACGCCGACCAGGCCTTGCGCACCGAACGCTACGACCTGGTGATCCTCGACCTGTCGCTGCCCGGGCTGGACGGCCTCGAGGTGCTGCGCCGCCTGCGCAGCCGCGAGAGCGGCCCCGACAAGCCGGCACCCACGCCCGTCATGGTGCTCACCGCGCGCGGCAGCACCGATGAGCGCGTGCTCGGGCTCAACCTCGGCGCCGATGATTATCTGCCCAAACCCTTCGAGCTCGCCGAACTCGAGGCGCGCATCAAGGCGCTGCTGCGCCGTGCCGGCAACCAGGTGCCGCTGGTGCGCCTGGGACGGCTCGAGTTCGACACCACCACCCGCATGGCGGCGGTCGACGGCCAGGCGCTGGCGCTGACCCCGCGCGAGCTGGCCGTTCTGGAAGCGCTGCTGGCCCGGGTCGGCCGCCCCGTGGCGCGCGAGGCCCTGTTCGAGAAGGTGTTCGAGTTCGATGCGGACGCGCGCGTGGAGGCGATCGAGATCTACGTCTCGCGGCTGCGCAAGAAGCTCGAAGGCGCAGGCGTGGCGATCAACACGCTGCGCGGCCTCGGCTACCTGCTCGCCGAGAAGCCGGCAGCCTGACATGGCCGGCAGTTCCGGGTCCGGACCGGAAGGCCTCGGCGCGGACGAGCGCGGGCGGCCCACGACCGGACGCACGACGCCGGGGACCGCCGCCGCACACGGCGGCAGCCTGCGCCGACGCGTGCTGGTGTGGCTGCTGCCTCCGCTCGCAGTGCTGCTCCTCGTCAATGCCTTCTTCACCTACCGCAGCGCGCTCGACGCAGTGAACCAAGCCTACGATCGCACGCTCACCGCATCGGTGCGCGCGATCGGCGAACGCACCCACTCGCTCGCCGGCCAGATCCAGGTCGACATCCCCTACGCCGCCTTCGAAGGCTTCGAGGCCGACGCCGCCGAGCGCATCTTCCATGCCGTGTTCGACCCCGCGGGCGGGCTGGTCACCGGCTACGTCGACCTGCGCCCCCCGGAGCTGCCCGCGGACGACGGCAGCGTGCGCATCTTCGACCTGCGCTATGCCGGCGAGACGGTGCGCCTGGCGGCGATGCGCAAGCGCCTCTACGACCCCGCGCTGCGCGGCGGCGATGCGGTGCTGATCGTCTTCGCCGAGACCACCGGCGCGCGCCGGGCGCTGGCGCGCGATCTGTTCGTCGCCAGCCTGCAGCGCCAGTCGCTGCTGGTGGCGGTGGGGGCGATCCTGGTGCTGGCCGCGCTCGGCACCGCATTCCGCCCGCTGCTGCGCGTGCGCGACCACATGCGCACACGCGACGAGGAGGATCTCACCCCGATACGCATGGAACGCGTGCCGAGCGAGATCGCACCGCTGATCGACGCGATCAACCACCACATGGAGCGCCTGTCGGCGATGCTCGCGGCGCGCCGGCGCTTCCTCGCCGACGCCGCGCACCAGATCCGCACGCCCCTCGCGGTGCTCACCACGCAGGCTGAATACGGCCTGCGCCAGACCGACCCGGAGGAGATGCTGGAGACCTTCGCCAGCCTGCTGCGCAGCACCCGGGCGGCGCGCCGGCTGGCCAACCAGATGCTGACGCTGTCGCGCGCCGAGGCGGTCAACGGCGTGATCGGCGAGCGCGCCACGCTCGACCTCGCCGGCCTGGTCAAGGACGTCGCGATGGAGCTCGCCCCGCTCGCGCTCAAGCGCGACATCGACCTCGCCTACGAGGGCATCGGCCACGCCCTGGCCATTCAGGGCAACGCCCCGATGCTGCGCGAGATGGTCTCCAACCTGATCGACAACGCCATCCGCTACAGCTCGCCCGACTCGGCGGTGACCGTCGCCGTCGCCACCTTCGGCGAGGACGCGGTGGTGAGCGTCTGCGACCAGGGACCGGGCATTCCGGCAGCCGAGCGCGAGCGCGTGTTCCAGCGCTTCTACCGCATCCTCGGCCAGGGCGACAGCGAAGGCAGCGGCCTGGGCCTGGCGATCGTGCGCGAGATCGCGCTCGCCCACGGCGGCCGCGTGACGCTGCGCGACGGCGAGGGCGGGCGCGGCCTATGCGTGGAGGTCGAGCTGCCGCTGGGCAGCACCCCCGGCGCGTGAACCGGCCTCTTCTCCTCGTCTCCGCATCACGCTGAAAGCCGATCGAAAGGCGTCGGCGCTGCAATGCGCGCCACGCGCCCGATTCACCCGGCGCGTACATCCGAACGATCGAGGAGACTCCCATGCAACGCCTTTCCGCGCCGGCCCTGATGGCCGCCGCCCTCGCCCTGCCATCGCTCGCGCTGGCCCAGTCCAACGTCACCGTGTACGGCCTGATCGACCTCAACCTCGGCTACGAGAGGTCCGGATCGCAACGCTACGAGGGCGTCGGCCACGGCGAGCTCAACGGCTCGCGCCTCGGCTTCCGCGGCACCGAAGACCTCGGCAACGGCAACAAGGCCCTGTTCGTGCTCGAGAGCGGTTTCGACCCCTCGACCGGCCTCGCCGAGCAGGGCGGGCGGCTGTTCGGCCGCCAGTCCTTCGTCGGCCTGGAGAACGGCCTCGGCCGCGTCACCCTAGGGCGGCAGTACTCGCCCGCCTTCGATGCGCTCGACCCCTTCGACGCCACCGGCAACGCCGACCGCAGCGCCGGCCTGCTGATCCGCAAGACGGGCGCCGTCAAGCCCGCCTACGAGGTGCGCTTCGACAACATGATCAAGTACCGCTCGGCCAAGCTCTCGGGCTTCGAGCTCGAGGCCGGCTACTGGTTCGGCAAGGAGGCCGGGACCGATTCGACCGCGCGCCAGGAAGGCGACGGCCACGGCATCGCGCTGCTCTACGCCAACGGTGCGTTCGCCGGCGCGCTGACGACCCAGTCCGTACAACGCGACGCCACCGGCGGCAAGGTGCGCACGAGCGGCTTCGGCGCGGCCTACGACTTCGGCACCTTCAAGCCCTACTTCGCCTGGTCGCAGGACAAGGAGAGCGGCAGCGTGGGCAGTGGCAAGGCGCGCAGCTGGGACCTCGGCACCGAGATCCGCATCGATCCTGCGAACACCGTGGCGCTGAGCTACGCCGACCGCGACGAATCCGACGGCGCCGCGAGCGAGGATGCCCACGGCTGGTCGGCCTACTACCTGCATGCGCTGTCCAAGCGCACCACGGTGTACGCCGGCTACTCGCAGCTCGACAACGACAACGGCGCCAACTACGCCATCGGCAACCTGAGTCCGGCAGCCGGGGACAAGCACCAGGTCATGATGGCCGGCATGCGCCACCGCTTCTGATCGATCCGGCAAGGCGACGCTTTGTTGCAAGGCAGGTGCACGCGGGAACCTCCCGCTCCACCTGCCTTTTTGCGTCTACGCGCCACCTTTGCAGCGACGGTGCCCGGCAACCCCGACCACAGCCGAACCCGGCGGCGGCCGTCTCGCTTTTCTGCCGTTTCCTTCCCTTCCCGAACCCGCGACCCCGACATGAAGCAAGGCCCGCTCCAGGGCGCCTCGGCCTGCGGCACGGCGGGCGAGGTCACGCCGGAAGGTTCGCGGCTGCCGCCGCTCCTACAGGCGGGCCGGGACGCGTGGCGGGGCTCCGGGACACGTGGTGGTTCCTGTAGGAGCGCCGGCAGGCGCGAAAACGGCGGTGTCGTCCGGGACGCGCGTCATTTGCCGGACCGTCGTGTTCGCAGCTGCCGCAGCGCCTACAGGCGGGCCGGGACGCGTGGCGGGGCTCCGGGACGCGTGGTGGTTCCTGTAGGAGCGCCGGCAGGCGCGAAAACGGCGGTGTCGTCCGGGACGCGCGTCGTTTGCCGGATCGCCGGATTCGCAGCTGCCGCAGCGCCTACAGGCGGGCCGGGACGCGTGGCGGGGCTCCGGGACGCGCGCTGGTTCATGTAGGAGCGCCGGCAGGCGCGAATGGGGCGCTGGCGATACGCTCGGCGCTCAGGCGCACGCGCAAAAAAATGAGCGCCCGCAGGCGCTCATCGAAAATGCAGCAGGCCCGAACGGAGGCCCGCCGCGATCGCGGATTCCGGTCATGGGAGGAGCACCCCGGAATCCGTGGAGGTGATCGTCGCGATCAGGCGGCGGCCGCCTTGCGCTGCTCGATCATGCGCATCAGGCGCGGCCCCACCAGCATCGCCACCGCAGCCACCCACAGGCCGATCGAGATCGGGCTGGCGAACAGCACGCCGACGTCGCCGTCGCTGATCGACAGGGCGCGGCGCAGGTTCTGCTCCATCATGTCGCCGAGCACGAAGCCGAGGATGAAGGGCGCGATCGGGAAGTTCATCACCCGCAGCAGGTAGCCGACGCCGCCGATCAGGGTGCCGAGGATGAGGTCGAAGGTCGTGCCATGCACCGCATACACGCCCACCAGCGAGATCGCCGCCACGCCCGGCACCAGCAGCCAGTTGGGGATCGAGAGGAACTTCACGAACACGCGGATCAGCGGGATGTTGAGCACCAGCAGCATCACGTTGGCGATGAAGAGCGAGGCGATCAGGCCCCACACGATCACCGGCTGGTCCTGGAACAGCGTCGGACCGGGGGTGATGTTGTACAGCGTGAGCGCACCGATCATCACCGCGGTGGTGCCCGAGCCCGGCACGCCCAGGGTCAGCATCGGCACCAGCGAGCCGTTGGCCGAGGCGTTGTTGGCCGCCTCGGGTGCCGCGACGCCGCGGATGTCGCCGTTGCCGAACTGGTGGTCCTTGCCCGCCATGCGGCGCTCCATCGCGTAGCACATCGCCGAGGCGATGGTGGCGCCGGCGCCCGGCAGCACGCCGATGAAGAAGCCGGAGAAGGCGGAACGCAGCATGGTCCACTTGGCCAGCATGAGCTCCTTCATGTTGAACAGGATGCGGCCGGTGATGGTGATCGGCTCGCTCGCGGTGTGCTCGTTCTGCAGCATCAGCATCAGCTCGCTGACCGCGAACAGGCCGATCACGATGACGATGAAGGGGATGCCGTCCTGCAGGTGCAGCATGTCGAAGGTGTAGCGATAGACGCCGCTGTTGGCGTCGATACCCACGGTCGACAGCAGCAGGCCGATCAGGCAGGCGGTCATCGCCTTGGGCAGCGAGTCGCCGACCAGGCCGCCGAGGCAGGACAGCGCCAGCACCATCAGCGCGAAGTATTCCGCCGGGCCGAAGGCGATCGCCCATTCGGCGAGCAGCGGCGCAAAGGCGACGATGCCGATGGTGGCGAGCAGGGCGCCGGTGAAGGAGGCGAGCGCCGACATCGACAACGCCGGCCCGGCGAGGCCCTTCTTGGCGAGCGGATAACCGTCGAGCGTGGTCATCACCGCACCGGCGTCGCCGGGCACGTTGATCAGGATCGCGGAGATGCGGCCGCCATACTCGCAGCCGGCATACACCGCGCACAGCAGGATCAGCGCCGACTCGGGCGGCAGCTTCATCGCGAACGCGATCGGCAGCAGGATGGCGACGCCGTTGATCGGGCCGAGGCCGGGCAGCAGGCCGACCACGGTGCCGATGAAGCAGCCGATCAGCGCGATCATCAGGTTCTCGGGCGTGCCGGCGACGGCGAAGCCCTGCATGAGCATAGACAAGGTTTCCATGGCTTACCCCAGGATGCCGTTGAGCCACAGCCCGGTCGGCAGCGCGACATCGAGCAGGCGGTCGAAGAAGAAGAACATGCCCACGCCGAGGCCGAGGCCGCCGACGATGCCCTGCCTCCAGCTGCCGCCGAAGAAGCGCGCCACCGGTACGGTCATCAGCGCGGTCGCGATCACGAAGCCGAGCTTGTCGAAGAGCAGCGCGTAGGCGAGCACGATCAGGAACAGCAGGCCGATGCGCTTGAGCACCGGGGGCGGCGCCCACACCGTCTCGCTCTTCTTCTCGAGCATCAGCGCGATCGCGCACAGGCCGAGCAGGAACAGCACCAGCAGCGGGAAGGCGCGCGGCCCCACCGGCTCGTAGGACATCGGCGCCTGCAGGTCCCAGCCGATCCAGATGCCGGCCAGGCTCACCAGCAGCAGCACGCCGCCGAAGATTCTTTCACTCATGGTCGAACTCCCGTGCGCCGCCTGCGATAGCACCCGATCGGGCGCCGGCAGGCCGGCAGGGTTTGTGGCGGAGGCTTACTGGGTGACGAGGCCGAGCTCGGTCGCGAGCTTCTTGAAGCGCTGCACTTCCTGCTTCACGTACTCGGTCGCCGCCGCGCCGGTGCGGGCGAAGGGGAACAGGCCACGCTCGGCGCGCAGCTTGTCGAACTCGGACGAGGCCAGCATCTTGTCGAAGGTCGCCACCCACCAGGCGTATTCCGCTTCGGCAACCTTGGGGCCGACGTAGTAGCCGCGGGCGATGGTCCAGTCGACCTTGTAGCCCTGCTCGATCGCGGTCGGGATCGCCGCCAGTTCGCCCGGCAGGCGCTCGGGGGCGAGCACCGCGAGCACGCGCACGCGACCGCCCTTGAGGTGTGCAGCCACCTCGGAGGCGTCACCCGAATACACCTGCACATGGCCGCCCATCAGCGCGGTCATCGCCTCGCCACCGCCCTCGAAGGCGACGTAGCGCATCGACTTGGGATCGACCCCCGCCTCGCGCGCGATCAGCGCCGACTTCATCCAGTCCTGGCTGCCCACCGAACCGCCCGCGCCGTACACCACCTTGCCCGGAGTCGCGCGGGTGGCCTCGATCAGGTCCTTGAGGCTCTGGAAGGGCGAGTCCGCGCGCACGATGATCGCGCCATAGTCGGCACCGACCGCGGCGACCCACTTCACGTCATCCTCGGTGTACTTGCCGAACTTGCCGATGGCCAGGTTCAGGAAGGAGCCGCCGGAGAAGGCCACCACCGTGCCGGCCTCGGCCGGGCGGTTGGCGATCACGGTGTTGTAGGCCACCGCGCCGATGCCGCCGGGCATGTAGGTGACGCGCATCGGCGCCTCGAGGTAGCCGTTCTGCAGCGCGCTCTGCACCAGCTTGCAGGTGAGGTCGAAGCCACCGCCGGGCTTGGCCGGGGCGATGCACTCGGGCTTCTCGGGGGCGGCGTGGACCACACCGGCGGCGAGGGTGGCGAGCACCGCGGTGGTGGCGGCGAACAGGGTCTTCTTGAGCAGCATGGTGATCTCCTCCGTATCGGAATGTGTTCGCTGCAGGCGGACGCGTGCCGCCTCGCAGGGTGAGGCGGACGATACGGAGGAGGGCTTTCGATTGGCTTTCAGTGCATTGGGTGGCCGGATGCGTCGATCCGGCTGCCGGTTCGACGCCTTACGGATGCCGCCAGAAGGCGTGCGCCTGGAAACGGCTGTTCAGCCACCACGCGCCTGCCGCCGCCCCGCGCAGCACGTTGCGCGTACCAGCCTGGGATTCGAGCGGGCGCACGACTTCGTCCTGCGCGTTGCGCACCGCCTTCGCGTCGCCGGTCTCCGGCACCACCACGGTGATGTGGCCCGGGCGGTTGAGGTCCACCCGGCGGGCGACGATCACACACACCTGGCCGGCATTGGCCGCCGCCTGCAGCGCGGTGAGCTCGACCTCGCGCTTCCAGCCGAAGGCAGGACCGTGGTCCTCCAGCCAGTCGTAGAGCGAGTTGGCGTTGAGCTCGCGCACTGTGCGGCCGTATTCGACCGCCACCTGGGCGCCCTCGCGCAGCTGCAGCAGGGCGCGGTCGGTCCACCACACCCGCGGCAGATAGACGCCGCACAGGTAGGCAAGATCGGTCGCGTAGATGTTGCAGTAGGTGGTTCCGCCTGCCGGCCGGTAGCGCAGATGGGCGGGGTTGGCGACGGCGAGGTAATCGACGATCGCCGACACCGACGCCGCCAGGCTCGCCGCGTCGCCGCCAGCACGGACCGGACGGCCGGCTTCGCCGAGCGGATAGGCTCGACCGCCGTCGCGGCGGCGGGTGATGTCGGCACGATCCTGCTGCATGTGTGCCGCAGGAAGGGCAGCGGCCGGAGCCGGGGCGGCGGGCACGGTTGCCGCACCACGGCTGGTCGGCAACGCCTTGAGATAGCGCTCGGCGACCACGCCCTCGCGCAGCAGCCCGCTCAGGGACACACGGATGCGCACCCAGCCGGACTCGCCGGCGGGCCCGAGCACCTGCACCTCCTTGCCCTGGTTGAGCACACCGATCCGCGTGCGATCGGCGACCACTGGCGCGCTGCGCAGCGTGAGCTGGGTGGCGCCGACGCGATGCGAGGGCTGCAGCACCGCGGGCTGCGCGGCGGTGTCCACCGTGCCGGCCGCCGCCAGCTCGCGCAAGGTGCGCTTTGCCGTGCGCAGGAGCTCGAGACGGTGCTCGTATCCGATCAGCCCGCCGTTGATCCGGCGCGTGACCGCGCCGAGGTCGTCGACATCGGCGAGCGCATTCAGCCCGTTGCAATCCCAGTAATACACCGCGGACTCGACCGCGTAGCGCTCCGCCACCCAGTCCGGGTGAGTCACCACGTCGGCACCGCACCATTGCGCGAAGCTGCGGTAGTTGTCCTTGCCGGTGAGCTGGATGAGGCCGCGGCCGCGATAGCGGTAGCCGTCGCCGCTGGACTCCGGGCCGTTGCCCATGCGGCTGGCGTAGACGCGGTTGGCGATGTGCTCGGGCTGGCGTGCGTGGGCCGCCGCCTCGGCGTCGCTGCGGTAATACTTGCGGAAGACCCTGCGCAGACCCTCGGCGGAATAGTTGAGGTTCTCCTCCGTCAGGCGCAGGCCGCCCGATTCGTGCATCACCTGCGCGAGAAAGTGGGCGATGCGCAGCTCGGTGTCGATGCCATGCACCGCCATCGCCGCATTGAGCGCATCGAGGTGGCGATCGGCATGCGCTGGCGAGGCCCCCATCCGGGTGAGCAGTTCGCGCGTGACCAGCATGGCATTCTCCCTGGAAGACGTTCCTGCCTTCACTTAAGCCCATGGAATCGGGGTTGGCAAGACGGATGGGGAAGGCGCGGCTGAGCGTTCGGACAACGGGAGAGGGTCGCGCGAAATTCGGCCATAATCCCCTCATCCCGCTCTCGCGGACGGAGGCGACGCCCATGTTCTTCATGCCCTCGCGCTCGACCCCCAGGGTCGCCACCACCACGCTGTGCATGCTGGCCAGCCTCGTGTTCGCGGGCGGCTGCGATGCCGGCGCGCCCTCCGCTGCTGCGCCGTCCGCAAGCTCCCGGGCGGGAGACACTCACCGGCTCGTGGTGTGCAGCAGCATGGAAGACGCCGACGACACCCGGCTGGTGCTCGGCCTGGCCGCGGACGGACGCCGCGTCACCCGCTTCGAGATCGTCACGCCGGATTTCCTCTGGAACATTCCCGGCCAGCCAGAGACCCCGCGCTTTCCCGCCGGCCAGAGCGATGCCTCGCCCGACCTCGCCGGCGCACTGCGTTTCGAGGCGATCACCGACGCGCATGGCGAGCTGCGCCTGCTCGACTTTGGCGCCCCGGAGCCCGACGCAGTGCAGCTCGAAGGCCTGCGCGGTTCGCTCGCGCTGCACGAGACGTGGCAGAACGATCGCGCCCTGGGTTCGCTGTTCCACGCCGCGACCGGCAACCTGGTGGAGGTCGCGCCGGTGCAGTGCCGGCGCTCCGAGGAGACGCACGCACCGGCGCGGCCGTGACGCAGCACGGAAGACTGCGCGGAGCTTCGCGGCTGCCGCAGCGCCTACAGGCGGCTCCCGGACCCGCGGCGGTTTCTGTAGGAGCGCCGGCAGGCGCGAACACGGCGGTGCAGTTCTGCACGCACGTCGATGGCCGGACCGCCGGGTTCGCAGCTGCCGCAGCTCCCACAGGCGGCTCCGGGACGCGCGACGGTTTCTGTAGGAGCGCCGGCAGGCGCGAAAGCGGCCGCTGGAGCACGCCGCGCACTTTGCCCCTAGATCAGCCCGACCCCGCGCAACAGCCATACCCCTGCGCTGGTGGTGAGCAGCGAGCCGAGCGTGGTCAGCGCGATGATGTTGGCCGCCAGCGTGGCGTTGCCGCCCATCGCCCGCACCATCGAATAGCTCGCCGCCGCCGAGGGCGAGGACGCCATCAGCATCAGCACGCCGAGCTCCATGCCGCGGAAGCCCGCCGCCCACGCACCGAGCGTAAACATGAGCGGCATCGCCACCAGCTTGCCGAAGCCGGCCAGCGCGGTGTTGCCGGCTTCGGCCCGCAGGCTGCGGAAATCCAGTGTCGCGCCGGTGCACAGCAGCGCGAGCGGCAGCGTCATGTCGGCGATATAGCCGGCCGACTTCATCGCCACCGCGGGCAGCGGGATCGCGAACGCCGACACCGGCAGCGCGAGCAGGATGCCGAGGATCAGCGGATTGGTGGCGATGCCGCGCAGGACCTTGCCCGGACCCTGGCTGCGGTGCAGCGAGCGGCTGAGCGTGATCACCCCGAGGATGTTGACCAGGATCGTCAACACGCCGACGTAGAGCGAGGCCATCGCCAGCCCCGGCTCGCCGTAAGCGTTGCCGCAGTAGGCCAGGCCGACGACCCCGAAGTTGGAGCGGAAGGCGCCCTGCACCACCACGCCGCGATCGCGCTCCGGATGCACGACGATGCCCGCCACGATCTCCATCAGCAGCCAGATCGCCACCGTCGCCACCAAGCCGAAGACCAGCATGCCGGCGCTCGCCGAGTCCGCGAGCCGCGTGCGCGCGATGTTGACGAAGAGCATGGTCGGCAGGCCGACGACGAACACCAGCCGCGAACCCGCCGCGATGAAGCCCTCGGTGATCAGCCCGACCCGGCGCAGCAGCACGCCGAGGCCGAGCAGCACGAAGATCGGGCCGGTGACGCCGAGGGAGAAATCGAGCAGGGCGAGGAAAGCGGACATCGGCGGTCTTCTTGTTTGGGCGGCGGTATGCGAACCGCCGTCGGGAAAGGGGATGCAATTCAGTGCGGCGGGCGCCCCTCGCTTCCGGCGCCATGTCCGCCCGTGTCCGGCGCCCGCCTCAGGGCCGCAGCACGAACAGCAGCGCCGACAGCGTGCCCACCGACACCAGCGTGGACAGGAACACCGCCGACGCCACCGTGGACTGGCAGGCACCGTAGCGCTGCGCGAACAGGTAGGGCGTGATGCCCGCCGGCAGCGCCGCCAGCAGCACGCCGGTCGCCACCCACAGCGGCGGCACGTCGAACACCTGGGTGGCGAGCACCCACACGATGAGCGGATGCAGCAAGGTCTTCAGCGTCACCAGCAGCGCCGGCTCGCGCAGGTTGCCGCCGAGGCTGTAGCGCGTCAGCGAGGCGCCGAGCGCGAACAGCGCGCACGGCGTCGCCGCGCTCCCCAGGCCCTTGGCCACCGCGTCGAGCGGGCCGGGGATCTCGATGCCGAGCAGCGCGAAGGCCAGCCCGCAGGACAGGCCCCAGATGATCGGGGTGGCGAGCACGCTCTTCGCCAGCTTCAGCAGCATCGCGCCCCGTGCTTCACCCTTGCCCTGCGCGGCCTCGATCAGCGCGGTGGTGGGCGGCAGCAGCAGCAGGCTGTGGCAGGCGATCATCACGAACAGCGGCAGCGCCGCATCCGGACCGTAGGCGGTCATCACCAGCGGGATGCCGAGCATGCCGGTGTTGGAAAAGCCCCCGCCCAGCCCGAGCACCGCCTGCTCGTCGAGCCGGCGCCCGAACAGCACCCGGCCACCGATCATCGCCAGCGCATATACCCCGAAGGCACCGAGGTAGTACGACAGCAGATAGCCCCAGGGCATCGCGTCCGGCAGCTCGGCCTGCGCGATCGCGCGGAACAGCATCAGCGGCAGCGCGAAGTTGAACACGAACAGCGACAGGCCACGGTTGGCCGCCTCGTCGAAGGCGCCGTGGCGTGCGGCGGCGTAGCCGAGGCCGAGCGTGCCGAAGACCGGCAGGATGATGCCGAAGATGATGTCCACAGAGATCCCTTATTGCAGGCGGGGAGGGCGGCCGTCCCCGTCGTCCTGAGGCCTTGCCCCGAGCCGTGCCTGTTGCGGCCTCAGCCGGCGGCGGCGCGCTCGGCCTCTTCCTGCACCCGTACCAGACGCTCGCGGCTGTTGGAGAGATGGGTGCGCATCGCCGCGCGCGCGGCTTCGGGGTCCTGGCGCCGAATCGCGTTGTAGATGTCCTCGTGCTCGCGATTGACGCGGTACAGGTACTGCGCGAAGTCGTCGCCCGCCAGCTTCGCGGTGTTGACGCGGGCGCGCGGGATGATCGTCTCGCCCAGGTGCTGCATGAAGTCGGCGAAATGCTCGTTGCCGGTGGCGCGCGCGATCGACAGATGGAAGCGGATGTCCGCCGCCACGCAGGCGCGCTGGTCCCCCACCGCGGCCTGGAACTCGTCGAGCGCCGCGCGCATTTCGTCCAGGTTGGCGTCGCTGCGGCGCAGCGCCGCGAGCGAGGCGGCCTCGGTCTCGAGCGCGATGCGCAGCTCGAGGATGGCGATGATGTCGCGCACGGTGCGCAGCGTCGCGGGGTCGATGCGCAGCGTCCCCGGCGCCGCGGCCGCAGCGGCGAGCACGAAGGAGCCGATGCCGTGCCGGGTCTCGACCAGGCCGCCCGCTTGGAGGCGCGAGATCGCCTCGCGCACCACGGTGCGGCTGACCCCCTGCTCGCGCACGATCTCCGACTCGGTCGGGAGCTTGTCGCCGGGCTTGAGCTCGCCGGCCTGGATGCGGCGGGCGAATTCCTCGACGAGGACGTGCGCCAGGCCACGGGCACGGCGTCGCGGGGGCACTGCTTCAGCAAGGCTGGATTCGGGATTCATGTCTTCTCGCGCAAGCGCGCCGTCGTGGCAGGGAACTCGGGTGCGGAACAACACCGCTCCGTTAGCGGTTCCGCATCTGCCAATTGTATGTTGTCTGACTTCTATAGCCAAACCGAAATCACACTCGGCACGCCCTGCTTGTCTGACATCATCGCCAGATGGGTGGCCTAACAAGCTTGGTCATCACACCTCGAAGATTGTGCTTGCGCTGTATTTACCGCACTGCAGCACAGTTTGCACGCGCCTCGAAACGCCTTGATGCTCAAATTTCAGCCAGGATCATGCTGCTATGCAATAAACAAAAGTTCTGTGCCAATCAAAAAAGTGCTTGCCGTGGGCACAATCCATTTATAGGATGTCGTACATCTTAAGTCGCCGCACCGATCCTCAGGAGTCCACCCCATGACCTCTCCCCAGTCCGTCAGCCACGCCCCGGTGGTCACCCGCATGCGCGTCGTGCCGGTCGCCGGCCAGGACAGCATGCTGCTGAACCTGAGCGGCGCGCATGGCCCCTACTTCACCCGCAACATCCTCATCCTCGAAGACAGCGCGGGCAACACCGGCCTGGGCGAGGTGCCCGGCGGCGAGAAGATCCGCCAGACGCTGGAAGACGCGCGCAGCCTCATCGTCGGCCAGCCGACGGGCAACTGGAACGCCATCCTCAACGCCATGCGCCAGCGCTTCGCCGATCGCGACGCCGGCGGCCGCGGCCTGCAGACCTTCGACCTGCGCGTGACCATCCACGCCGTCACCGCGGTCGAGGCCGCGCTGCTCGACCTGCTCGGCCAGCACCTGGGTGTGCCCGTCGCCGCTTTGCTCGGCGAAGGCCAGCAGCGCAGCGAGGTCGAGATGCTCGGCTACCTGTTCTTCGTCGCCGACCGCAACAAGACCGATCTCAAGTACCGCAGCGAACTCGAGGCCGACGACGCCTGGTTCCGCGTGCGCAACGAGGCCGCGATGACCCCCGAAGGCGTCGTGCGCCTGGCCGAAGCCGCACACGCACGCTACGGCTTCAACGACTTCAAGCTCAAGGGCGGCGTGCTGCGCGGCGAGGAAGAGGTCGAAGCCATCCGCGCCCTGCACGAGCGCTTCCCGCAGGCGCGCGTGACGCTCGACCCCAACGGCGGCTGGCGGCTGAAGGACGCGGTGCGCCTGCTGCGCGACCTGCACGGCGTGCTCGCCTACGCGGAAGACCCCTGCGGCGCCGAAGGCGGCTTCTCCGGCCGCGAGGTGATGGCCGAGTTCCGCCGCGCCACCGGGCTCCCGACGGCCACCAACATGGTCGCCACCGACTGGCGCCAGATGGGCCATTCGATCCAGTTGCAGTCGGTGGACATCCCGCTCGCCGACCCGCACTTCTGGACGCTCGCCGGCTCGGTGCGCGTGGCGCAGATCTGCCACGAATGGGGCCTGACGTGGGGCTCGCACTCCAACAACCACTTCGACATCTCGCTGGCGATGTTCACCCACTGCGCCGCCGCCGCGCCGGGCCGCATCACCGCCATCGACACCCACTGGATCTGGCAGGAAGGGACCGAGCGCCTGACCCGCGCGCCGCTGCAGATCGTCGACGGCAAGGTGGCCGTGCCGCAGAAGGGCGGCCTGGGCATCGAGCTCGACGAGGACCAGCTCGAGAAGGCGCACCGCTGCTACCTGGAAAACGGCCTCGGCGCGCGCGACGACGCGGTGGCGATGCAGTACCTGATCCCGGGCTGGACCTTCGACAACAAGCGCCCGTGCATGGTGCGCTGAGCCCTGCCCTTCACCCCGAAACCGCTTCAACGATCACGGAGAACTCACATGAAACTCGGATTCATCGGCCTCGGCATCATGGGCGCACCGATGGCGGGCCACCTGCTCGCCGCCGGCCACGAACTGTTCGCGCAATCCTTTGGCGGCGTGCCCGCGCAACTGCAGGAGCAAGGCGCCAAGGTGTGCTCCAACGCCCGTGAAGTCGCGCAGCAGGCCGACATCGTGTTCGTCATGGTCCCCGACACCCCGCACGTCGCCGACGTGCTGTTCGGCGCCAACGGCGCGGCCGAAGGCCTGTCCGCCGGCAAGACCGTGGTCGACATGAGCTCGATCTCGCCGATCGCCACCAAGGACTTCGCCCAGCGCATCAACGCGCTGGGCTGCGAGTACCTCGACGCCCCGGTCTCCGGCGGCGAGGTCGGCGCCAAGGCCGCCAGCCTGACCATCATGGTCGGCGGCAGCGAGGCCAGCTTCGCCAAGGTCAAGCCGCTGTTCGAACTCATGGGCAAGAACATCACCCTGGTCGGTGGCAACGGCGACGGCCAGACCTGCAAGGTGGCCAACCAGATCATCGTCGCGCTCAACATCGAGGCCGTCGGCGAGGCGCTGCTGTTCGCCTCCAAGGCCGGCGCCGACCCCGCCAAGGTGCGCCAGGCGCTGATGGGCGGCTTCGCCTCCTCGCGCATCCTCGAGGTGCACGGCGAGCGCATGATCAATCGCACCTTCAACCCCGGCTTCCGCATCGAGCTGCACCAGAAGGACCTCAACTTGGCCCTCGAAGGCGCGCGCGCGCTCGGCCTGTCGCTGCCGCACACCGCCAGCGCGCTGCAGCTGATGAATGCCTGCGCGGCCCACGGCGGCGCCGGCTGGGACCACTCCGGCCTGGTGCAGGCGCTCGAGATCGCCGCCAACCACAAGATCGCCGGCAACTGAGCCGCGCCCGATCCCTCCGCTCTCCCACGGCGGGCGCCGTGGATGACGCAAGTCGCCGCAGTGCCCGCCACCTTTTTGCCTAGCGCATCGGAAACGACCATGGACCTGCCCATCAACCGTTTCAAGCACGCCATCCAGTCCGGCCAGAAGCAGATCGGCCTGTGGTCGCACCTGTGCAGCAACATCAGCACCGAGATCCTCGCCCACTGTGGCTACGACTGGCTGCTGCTCGACATGGAGCACTCGCCCAACGAGGTCGGCACCATCCTGTCGCAGCTGCAGGCGATGAACGGCGGCAGCGCCACGGCGATCATCCGTCCCTACTGGAACGACATGGTGCTGTTCAAGCGCCTGCTCGACATCGGCGTGCAGACCCTGCTCGTGCCCTACGTGCAGACCGAGGAGGAGGCGCGCAACGCGGTCGCCTACACGCGCTACCCGAACCGCGGCGTGCGCGGCTACGCCGGCGCCCCGCGCGCCTCCAACTACGGCCGCATCAAGGACTACGCCCAACGCTGCGAGGACGAGATCTGCGTGCTGGTGCAGGTGGAGACCGTCGAGGGCCTGAAGAACATCGAGGCCATCGCCAGCGTGGAAGGCATCGACGGCGTCTTCATCGGCCCGGGCGACCTCTCGGCCGCGCTCGGCCACCTCGGCAACCCCAAGCACCCCGAGGTGCTGGCCGCGATCGAAGACGCCATCCGCCGCATCCAGGCCTGCGGCAAGGCCGCCGGCATCCTCACCGGCGACGAGACGCTGGCGAAGCGCTACGTCGAGCTCGGCTGCCTGTTCGTCGCCGTCGGCGCCGACCAGAACGTGCTGCGCGACGGCGCGCAGGCGCTGGTGCAGCGCTTCAAGGCCTGATCGGCCGCGGCCACCGACCACCCGGACGAGGAAACCGACCGCCATGACCGACACTCCGCACACCACCAGCCCGATCGTCACCGAGATGCAGGTCATCCCGGTGGCCGGCCACGACGGCATGCTGCTCAACCTGTGCGGCGCGCATGCGCCCTGGTTCACCCGCAATCTCGTCATCCTGCGCGACAACGCCGGCCGCACCGGCGTCGGCGAGGTGCCGGGCGGCGAAGGCATCCTGCGCACGCTCGAGCGTAGCCGCGCGCTGGTCGTCGGCACCCAGGTGGGGCGCTACAACCGCACGCTCAACACCCTCCGCCAGGCGATCGCCGGCGGTGGCGACGGCATGCCGCAGCGCACCGTGCACCAGGTGAGCTCGGAAGCCGAAGCCCGCGTGCTCAAGCAGCCGCACGAGATCAACCTGCGCCTGGACAACGTGCTCACCGCGGTCGAGGCCGCGCTGCTCGACCTGCTCGGCCAGCACCTCGGCGTGCCGGTGGCGGAGCTGCTCGGCAGCGGCCAGCAGCGCGCGCGCGCCCCGATGCTCGCCTACCTGTTCTACATCGGCGACCGCGGCCGCACCGACCTGCCCTACCTGTCCGGCGACGAGGCCGACGCGCCGCGCGACCACGACTGGTACCGCACCCGCCACCTCGAGGCGGTCACGCCCGAGACCATCGCCCGCCAGGCCGCATCCGCCGCCGACCGCTATGGCTTCCGCGACTTCAAGTTGAAGGGCGGCGTCATGCACGGCAGCGAGGAGATGGAAGCGGTGGCCGCGATCAAGGCCCGCTTCCCCGACGCCCGCGTCACCCTCGACCCCAACGGCGCCTGGTCGCTGGCCGAGGCGATTGCGCTGTGCAAGGGCCAGGGCCATATCCTGGCCTATGCCGAAGATCCCTGCGGGCCGGAGAACGGCTTCTCGGGGCGCGAGGTCCTGGCCGAGTTCCGCCGCGCCACCGGCATCCCCACCGCCACCAACATGGTCGCCACCGACTGGCGCCAGATGGGGCATTCGGTGCGCCTCGACGCGGTCGACATCCCGCTCGCCGACCCGCACTTCTGGACCATGCAGGGTTCGGTGCGGCTGGCGCAGCTTTGCGAGGCCTGGGGCCTGACCTGGGGCTCGCACTCGAACAACCACTTCGACATCTCGCTGGCGATGTTCACCCACTGCGCCGCCGCCGCGCCCGGGCGCATCACCGCCATCGACACCCACTGGATCTGGCAGGAGGGCACCGAGCGCCTGACCCGCGAGCCGCTGCAGATCGTCGGCGGCGAGGTCGCCGTGCCGGATCGCCCGGGCCTGGGCATCGAGCCCGACATGGACCGCATCCTGCAGGCCCACGAACTCTACAAGAAGGTCGGCACCGGCGCCCGGGACGACGCCATGGCCATGCAGTACCTCGTCCCCGGCTGGAAGTACGACCCCAAGCAACCCAGTCTCGGCCGCCAGCACGGCTGATTCCCATCGCAGCACCGACGCACAACAGGAAGGAGATCGACATCATGTTCAAGAAACTGCTCACCCGCACCCTCGTCACTGCGATGGTCGCAGCCACCGCCTCGACCGCGTTCGCAGCCGACGCCACCAACTGGCCGACGCGCCCGATCCAGGTCGTGGTCCCGGCCGGCGCCGGTGGCGACACCGACTTCAACGCCCGCACCATGGCCAAGTACTTCTCCCAGATCACCGGCAAGTCGATGGTCGTCACCAACATGGGTGGCGGCGGCGGCACCATCGCGGTCTCGCACGTGCAGGGCAGCAACCCCGACGGCAACACCATCTTCTTCGGTCACACCGGGCAGCTGGTGGTGAACGAAGTCGCCGGCCTCGCCGACTACAGCTACGACGTGCTCGACATCGCCTGCATCGCTGCGGTCGACAAGGGGGCGGTCTTCGTCAGCAGCAAGGCCTCGGGCATCAAGGATGTCAAGGATCTGGTCGACAAGGCCAAGGCCGCGCCCGGCACCGTGGTGTATGGCACCGAGATGGGCGGCTTCTCGCATCTGCAGGGCCTGATGTTCGAGAAGCTCGCAGGCGTGAAGCTGAAGTTCGTCGACAGCGGCTCGGCGGCGGAAAAGGTCACCTCGCTGCTCGGCGGCCGCGCCGATCTGGGTGCGATCAGCTTCGGCGTGGTGCAGGACTACGTGGCCAAGGGCGACATGGTCGCGATCGCCCAGCCCAACGCCGAGCGCAACGCGCTGTTGGGCGAGATCAAGACCTTCCGCGAGCAAGGCGTCGACATGGTGATGGACAAGCCCTACATCATCGCCTTCCCGAAGGGCACCGACCCGGCGATCGTCGCCAAGATGTCCTCGATCATGAAGCAGATCACCGAGAAGCCCGAGTACGCGCAGGACCTGGAGAAGGCCTACAAGCAGCCGGTGAGCTTCCACGGCACGGCCGAGGCGCTCGAGATCCTCAAGCAGACCCGCCAGAACTACATGCAGTACAAGGACGTGCTGCGCCAGTCCGGCAAGTAAACCCGTCGCTGCGGGCCGCCACCGCGGGTGGCGGCCCGTTCCGCTGACGTTCTCCCCTCCAAGGAACGACCATGGATCGCGCCAATAAAAGGGAACTGGTGATCGGTGCGGCGATGCTCGCCACCGGCGTCATCTACCTCCTCCTCACCGCCAACCTGCCGCGCAAGGCTTTCATCGACGCCGCTTTCGTGCCCTACCTGCTCGCGGCCGGCATGTGTCTGCTCGGCGCACTCCAGTTGATCGCCGCATGGCGACAGCCCCCCAGGGAAGACGGCGTCGCGCCAGCCGAGGCCGGCCCCGACTACCTGACCGTCGGCAAGACCCTCGGCCTCATCGTCGGCTACATCGCGGTGCTCCAGTGGCTGGGTTTCCCGATCGCCACCGTGGCCTACCTCTACCTGCAGTTCCTGGTGCTGACGCCGCACGACCATCGGGTATCGCACGGACGCTACCTGCTGATCGCGCTGTGCGCATCGGTGTTCATCTACGTCGTGTTCCGCCACGGCTTCGACCTCCTGCTGCCCGCGGGACTGCTCGATTTCATCGAATGAGGAGGGACGAGACATGTTCGAACTTCTGTTGAGCGGCTTCGGCGCCGTCTTCTCGCTGAACATCCTGGTCCTCGTCACCGTTGGCGTGGCGGTCGGCATCGTGTTCGGCGCGGTTCCCGGCCTGACCGCGGTGATGGCGATCGCGCTGTGCCTGCCGCTCACCTTCACGATGGGGCCCGCTGCCGGCCTGTCGCTGCTGGTGGCGCTCTACATCGGCGCCACCTCGGGCGGCCTGATCTCCGCCATCCTGCTCAAGATTCCCGGCACCCCGTCCTCGATCGCCACCACGTTCGACGGCGGCCCGATGATGGACAAGGGCGAGGGCATCAAGGCGCTCGGCGTCGGGGTGGTGTTCTCCTTCCTCGGCACCATCTTCAGCATCGCCGCGCTGATCTTCATCGCGCCCTGGCTCGCCAAGGTGGCGCTGAGCTTCGGCCCGCACGAATACTTCGGCATCGCCATCTTCTCGCTGACCCTGATCGCCACGCTTTCGACCGGCTCGATGCTGAAGGGGCTGTTCGCCGGCGCCATCGGCTTCGCCATCTCCACCGTCGGCATCGCCCCGGTGGATGCGGTGCGCCGCTTCACCTTCGGCATCCCCAACCTCAACAGCGGCTTCGACCTGCTGATCGTGCTGGTCGGGGTGTTCGCGATCTCCGAGATCATCAAGGTCGCCGAGGCCGTGCGCCGCGAACAGAAGGCCGCCGTCGGCCAGGTCAGCATGCGCAGCATCAAGGGCTTCGGCTTCTCGATGAAGGAGTTCTTCGAGCAGATCCCCAACGCCTTCCGCTCGGCCAGCATCGGCCTGGGCATCGGCATCCTGCCCGGCATCGGCGGCGGCACCTCGAACATCGTCGCCTACATCGCGGCCAAGAAGCGCTCGAAGCATCCCGAGAAGTTCGGCAAGGGCTGCATCGACGGCATCGTCGCCCCGGAAACCGCCAACAACGCCGGCATCGGCGGCGCGATGATCCCGCTGCTCACGCTCGGCATCCCGGGCGACGCGGTCACCGCGATCCTGCTCGGCGGCTTCATGATCCACGGCATCCAGCCCGGCCCGATGCTGTTCGTCAGCCAGGGCGAGCTGGTGTACACGATCTTCGCCGCGCTGATCCTGGCCTCGGTGCTGATGCTGATCCTGGAGTTCTGGGGCCTGCGCATCTTCGTCAAGCTGCTCGCGGTGCCCAAGCACATCCTGCTGCCGATCATCATGGTGTTGTGCGTGGTGGGGGCGTTCGGGCTGTCGAGCCGCATCTTCGACGTGTGGTCGATCGTCGTCTTCGGGCTGCTCGGCTACGGCTTCGTCAAGGGCGGCATCCCGGCGGCACCCTTCATCATCGGCTTCATCCTCGGGCCGATGGCGGAGACCAACTTCCGCCGCGGGCTGATGCTGTCGGACGGCAATTTCATGGGCTTCATCACCTCGCCGATCGCCGGCAGCTTCCTCGGCCTGGCCGCGCTGGTGATCGTGTGGCAGGTGTGGGGCGCGTTCCGCGACAAGCCCAGCAAGACTGCCGAGATCCTGCGCGCCTGAGCGGTCCCGCCGACGCCGCACCCCTGCACCGCCACCCGTCACCGATGGAGCACCCGCCCATGTCCGGCACCGCCGCTGCACGACCGATTACGATCCGCATGTATCCGGCGGACAACGTCGCCATCGTCGCCAACGATGGCGGCCTGCCGGCCGGGACCGTGCTGCCCGACGGCCTCGTGCTGCGCGAGCACGTGCCGCAGGGCCACAAAGTAGCGCTGGTCGCCCTTGCCGCCGGCGAGGCCGTGCGCCGCTACGACGTCGCCATCGGCTACGCGCTGCAGGACATCGCGGCCGGGAGCTGGGTGCACGAGCGCCTGCTGCGCATGCCCGCGGCGCGCGCGCTCGAGGGCCTGCCGATCGCGACCAAAAGGCTCGCGCCATTGCCGCCGCTCGAGGGCTACAGCTTCGAGGGCTACCGCAACCCGGATGGCTCGGTCGGCACGCGCAACATCCTCGCCATCACCACCACCGTGCAGTGCGTGGCCGGCGTGCTCGACTTCGCGGTTCGGCGCATCAAGGCCGAGCTGCTGCCGAAGTACCCGCACGTGGACGACGTCGTCGGTCTGGAACACGGCTACGGCTGCGGCGTGGCGATCGATGCGCCGGACGCCGTGGTGCCGATCCGCACCCTGCGCAACATCAGCCTCAACCCCAACTTCGGCGGCGAGGTGATGGTGGTGAGCCTGGGCTGCGAGAAGCTGCAGCCCGAGCGCCTGCTGCCGCCGGGCAGCATCCCGATCGTCGATCGACGCGAGCCGGCCGATGCCGCGCTCGACGTGGTCTGCCTGCAGGACGAGCACCACGTCGGCTTCATGTCGATGATCGCGTCGATCCTGCGCAGCGCCGAGCAGCATCTCGCACGCCTGAACGCCCGCCGGCGCGAGACCGTGCCGGCTTCCGAGCTGGTCGTCGGCGTGCAGTGCGGCGGCAGCGATGCCTTCTCCGGCGTCACCGCCAATCCGGCCGTCGGTTTCGCCACCGACCTGCTGGTGCGCGCCGGCGCCACGGTGATGTTCTCCGAGGTCACCGAGGTGCGCGACGGCATCGACCAGCTCACCGCGCGCGCCGTCGACGCCGACGTGGCCGAGGCGATGATCGCGCAGATGGCCTGGTACGACGCCTACCTGCAGCGCGGCCAGGTCGACCGCAGCGCCAACACCACGCCCGGCAACAAGAAGGGCGGGTTGTCTAACATCGTCGAGAAGGCGATGGGCTCGATCGTCAAGTCGGGCACGGCACCGATCTCGGGCGTGCTGGCGCCGGGCGAGAAGGCGAAGCACAAGGGCCTGATCTACGCCGCCACGCCGGCCAGCGACTTCATCTGCGGCACGCTGCAGCTCGCCGCCGGCATGAACCTGCACGTGTTCACCACCGGCCGCGGCACGCCCTACGGCCTGGCCGAGTGCCCGGTGATCAAGGTCGCCACCCGCAGCGAGCTGGCACGGCGCTGGCACGACCTGATGGACGTCGACGCCGGGCGCATCGCCAGCGGCGAGGCGACGATCGAGGACATCGGCTGGGAGCTCTTCCGTCTGATGCTCGAGGTCGCCAGCGGCCGCAAGACCTGGGCCGAGCACTGGAAGCTCGCCAACGCGCTGGTGCTGTTCAACCCCGCGCCGGTGACCTGAAGCGCCGGCCCGATCACGGTCCGGCGCAAGGGCGCCGGCCGCGCCCCTCTCACCCAAGGACACCCTGCATGACCCGCCAGACCAAGATCGTCGCCACCCTCGGCCCCGCCTCGTCCGACCCGCAGATCCTCGCCCGCATGGTGCAGGCCGGGGTCGACGTGGTGCGCATGAACTTCTCCCATGGCAAGGCCGAGGACCACATCGCGCGCGCGGAGGCGATCCGCAAGGCGGCCGCGCGCGCCGGCCGCCCGATCGGCATCCTCGCCGACCTGCAGGGGCCCAAGATCCGCGTCGGCAAGTTCGAGGAAGGCCGCGTGACGCTGACGCGCGATGCGTCCTTCATCCTCGACGCCCGCTGCGAGCTCGGCAACGCCCAGCGCGTCGGCCTCGACTACAAGGACCTGCCCAAGGACGTGAAGCCGGGCGACGTGCTGCTGCTCGACGACGGCCGCCTCAAGCTCACCGTGCAGCGCGTGGTCGGCCACGAGATCCACACCACGGTGAAGGTGGGCGGCGAGCTGTCGAACAACAAGGGCATCAACCGCCAGGGCGGCGGGCTCACCGCGCCCGCGCTCACCGCCAAGGACATGGACGACATCCGCACCGCCGCGCTCATCGGCGTGGACTTCGTCGCGGTGTCCTTCCCCAAGAGCGCGGCCGACATGTACATGGCGCGCCAGCTCATGCGCGCGGCCGGCAGCTCGGCGCTCCTGATCGCCAAGATCGAGCGCACCGAGGCGGTGGCCAACCTCGACGAGATCCTCGACGCCTCCGACGGCATCATGGTGGCGCGCGGCGACCTCGCGGTGGAAGTCGGCGACGCCGCCGTGCCGGCGCTGCAGAAGAAGATGATCCGCGCCGCGCGCGACCGCAACAAGCTCACCATCACCGCCACGCAGATGATGGAATCCATGATCACCAGCCCGGTACCCACCCGCGCCGAGGTCTCGGACGTGGCCAACGCGGTGCTCGACGGCACCGACGCGGTGATGCTGTCGGCCGAGACCGCCGCCGGAAAATATCCGGTGGAAGTGATCGAATCGATGAGCCGCGTGTGCGAGGAAGCGGAAAAATCGGCCGAGATCGGGCTCGACCGCGAGTTGCTGAACCGCGTCTTCGACCGCATCGACGAATCGATCGCGATCGCCGCGATCTGGACCGCCTACCACCTCAAGGTGAAGGCGATCGCCGCACTCACCCAGACCGGCTCGACCGCGCTATGGATGAGCCGGCTCAATGCCGGCGTGCCAATCTACGCGCTCACGCCCGAACCCCGTGCCCACGACCAGATGACGCTATACCGCGACGTGCGTCCGCTGATGATCGAGCAGCACAGCAACGACCGCGACCGCCTGCTGTGGGAAGCGGAACGACTGCTGCTGCGTCGGGGCATCGTCAGCCGCGGCGACCTGATCGTGCTCACCATCGGCGAGCCGATCGGCAGCAGCGGCGGCACCAATACGATGAAGATCGTTCGCGTCGGCGAGCATCCCGAACCGGCACGCTGACCGCAGCGCAAGGGCGGCCGCACGGGGCCGCCTGGCCGGCATGCGGTGCGGACACGCGCTCAGGCGCCGGACCGGGCAGCCGAGCCCAGACGCAGCACCGCCGCCACGTTGCGTGCGGTCAGCTCCACGTTGGCCGCCGCGTCGCGCAGCGCCTCGTCCAGCGTGCACGGCTTGCCCAGCACGCTGAACACCGCGTCGATGCCGTGCGCGTGCACCACCCCGACCTCGGCGCCGAGCGAGCCGGCGATGCCGATCACCGGCTTGCCGTGGCGCTTGGCGACGCGGGCGACGCCGATCGGCGTCTTGCCATGCACGGTCTGGAAGTCGATGCGGCCCTCGCCGGTGATCACCAGGTCGGCGTCGCGCACGTGCGTGTCGAGGTCCACCGCCGCAGTGACGATCTCGATGCCGGGCTTGAGCGTGGCGCCGAAGAAGGCCAGCATCGCCGCACCCATGCCGCCGGCCGCGCCCGCGCCCGGCACCGCCTCGACCGCCACGCCGAGGTCGCGCTCGACGATGCGGGCGAGACGGGCGAGGTTGGCGTCGAGCGCCTGCACCATCTCCGCGCTGGCGCCCTTCTGCGGGCCGAACACCGCCGAGGCCCCGCGCGCGCCGGTAAGCGGGTTGTCCACATCGCACGCGACCTCGATGCGGCACTCCCTCAGGCGGGGATCGAGCGCGCAGACGTCGATGCGATCGAGGTCGGCGAGCGCGCCGCCGCCCGGGCCGAGTTCGCGCCCCTGCGCGTCGAGCAGGCGGGCGCCGAGCGCCTGCACCATGCCGACGCCGCCGTCGTTGGTGGCGCTGCCGCCGATGCCGAGGATGAAGCGGCGCGCGCCGGCGTCGAGCGCGGCACGGATCAGCTCGCCGGTGCCGCGCGAGGTGGTCACGAGCGGATTGCGCCGATCCGGCGGCACCAGCGCCAGGCCGCTGGCGGCCGCCATCTCGATCACCGCGGTCGCGCCGTCGCCGGTGAGGCCGTAGAAGGCCTCGACCGGTTCGCCGAGCGGGCCGCGCACGGCGACGACCTCTTTGTGCCCACCGGTGGCGGCCACCATGGCGTCGACCGTGCCCTCGCCACCATCGGCGACCGGCACCAGCACGTACTCGGCGGCGGGGAAGACCTGGCGGAAGCCGGCTGCAATCGCCTGCGCGACCTCGAGCGCGGACAGGCTCTCCTTGTAGGAATCGGGGGCGATGACGATCTTTTTCATTAGTGGCTCCAGTCGCTGCGGGTCGAATGCCCGCTGGAGTGGAGCTTATTCCCAGTCGGCCGACAATCAATCGTCTGTTTACACAAAACCATCACCTTGAATACAGGTTTTGTTGTCAACTCCGACTATTCTTCACCAGTATCCAGTTCGAGGCCGATGAACAACAGCAGGCAGTCGTTCAGACGGGAGAGGTCCAGCGCGGTGATCTCGCCGATGCGGCGCAGACGGTACTCGAGGGTGTTTCGATGCACATGGAGCGCACCGGCGCTCGGCGCCACCTTCATGTCGTGCGCGAACCACGCCGCCAGCGTGCGCCGCAACTGGCCATCGCGATCATGCCGCGCGAGGCGGCGCAATGGACGGCGCAGTTCGTCGGCCCGCCAGCCCTCGCCCAGGCCGGCGAGCAGCACCGGCAGGGTGAGTTCGTCGTAGCAGTGGATCGCCGCCTGCGGGCGATGGCGGCGCCCGGCCTGCAGCGTGGCGCGCGCGGACTTCCAGGAACGCACGAGGCCATCGTCGCCACCGAAATACCCGCCGAGGGCAAGACAGGGCTGGCCGCTGCCCTCGCCGCAAAGGCGTTCGTGCAGGGCCTGGAGGCGGCCCCGCAGATCGGATGCCGCGGCAGGCAAGGGCATCAGCACGGCCAGCTCACGCAGCGTGACCGGCGCACAGGCCAGGCCGGGCTCGTGCTCGGCGAGCAGCCGGCGCAGGCGCTGCTGCGCGGCGAGGACGGCATCGGCCGCCAGCCCCGCGTCGGCGATCTCGATCAGCAAGGCGACACACGGTCGGGCGAGATCGACGCCGAGACGGCGCGCCCAGTCGTCCAGCCCGGCGCCCGGCGGGGACACGCCGATCCGCTGCAGGACCAGTTCCTCGCGCAGGCGCTGGTCGCGCGCGAGCATCTGCATCCATTGCGCCTGCTCCAGCATGGTCTCTGCCGCCAGTCGGACCAGTTCGGCGTGCTGGCGGACAGCATCCGGTTCGCCGCTCAGGCCCACCACGCCCACCACCCTGCCTTCCGCACGCAGAGGCAGGTTGATACCCGGTCGGGTATCGTGCAGGCGCTGCGCGACCGCCTCATCGATCTCCACCGCCCGCCCCTGCGCCAGCACCAGCAGCGCACCCTCGTGGCGGGTCCCGAGGCGCGCGCGATCGCCGCTGGCGATGACCAGCCCGCGCTCGTCCATCACATTGACGTTGGTGCGCAGGATCTGCATCGCGCGATCGACGATGGACTGGGCGAGCGAGGCATCGAGCAGGAACATGACGGTGCGCCGGTGGCGGATTGGACGGGAACCGGCCACATGCTGCCGCGCGCCGTGCCGCGGAACAAGAGCGGCACCGGCGGCGTCGGACATGTACGGTCCGGAATTTCCCGTCAGCCCACCCGTGGAGGCCGAACATGACCCGCACCGAAACCGACAGCCTCGGCGCGATCGAAGTCCCCGCCGAAGCGTATTGGGGCGCACAGACCCAGCGCTCGCTGCTCCACTTCGCCATCGGCGACGAGCGCATGCCGCTCGCCATCGTGCATGCGCTCGCGCTGATCAAGAAGGCGGCGGCGCGCGTGCATGCCCGCAGCGGCGAGCTCCCCGCGGACCTTGCCGAGCGGATCGAACAGGCGGCCGACGAGATCCTCGCCGGACGTCATGACGCGCAGTTTCCGCTCGTGGTGTGGCAGACCGGCAGCGGCACGCAGACCAACATGAACGTCAACGAGGTCATCGCCGGGCGCGCCAACGAGCTCGCCGGACTGGGCCGCGGCGGCAAGGCGCCGGTGCATCCCAACGACCACGTCAATCGCGCGCAGAGCTCGAACGACTGCTTCCCGACCGCGATGCACATCGCCGCCGCACGCGCGGTGCACGACGAGCTGCTGCCGGCGATCACCGAGCTGTCGAACGGGCTGGCGACCCAGGCCGAACGCCATGCGGAGGTGCTCAAGACCGGACGCACCCACCTGATGGACGCCACGCCGATCACCTTCGGCCAGGAGCTGTCCGCTTTCGTCGCCCAGTTGAACACCTCTGCGCATGCGATCCGCGCGACGCTGCCCGCGGTGTACGAGCTCGCCCAGGGCGGCACCGCCGTCGGCACCGGGCTCAACGCGCCGCCGGGCTTCGCCGCGGCGATCGCCGACGAACTGGCGGCGCTGACCGGGCTGCCCCTGGTCGGCGCGGCGAACAGGTTTGCCGCGCTCGCCGGGCACGAGCCGCTGGTTGCGCTGTCGGGCGCGTTGAAGACGCTCGCGGTCGCGCTGATGAAGCTCGCCAACGACCTGCGCCTGCTCGCCTCGGGCCCGCGCGCCGGCCTCGCCGAGGTGAAGCTGCCGGCCAACGAGCCGGGCAGCTCGATCATGCCCGGCAAGGTCAACCCGACGCAGTGCGAGGCCTTGTCGATGCTCGCCTGCCAGGTCCTCGGCAACGACGCCACGATCGCCTTCGCCGCCAGCCAGGGCCACCTCCAGCTCAATGTGTTCAAGCCGGTGATCGCCCACAACCTGCTGCAGTCCATCCGCCTGCTCGCCGACGGTTGCCGCAGCTTCCAGCGCCACTGCGTAGCCGGCCTGGAACCCGACACCACGCGCATGGCCGAGCACCTCGATCGCGGCCTGATGCTGGTCACCGCGCTCAACCCGCACATCGGCTACGACAAGGCGGCGCAGATCGCGAAGAAGGCGTGGGCGGAAGGCACCACGCTGCGCGCTGCGGCGCTCGCGCTCGGCTTCACGACCGCGGAGGAGTTCGATGCCTGGGTGCGGGCGGATAACATGCTCGGCCGCTGAAAGCTGCATCCGGATGTGATCGTGATTGCACGGGGAGAAAGCGCACGCGCGCCCGGCAGGGCTGCGGCGAGTGCGCCCGATGGTGGTTGTGCGCGGGTCCCCACCCTCTCGCGGATGCGAAACAATTCGCAACGCTGTGCCGGGATCCCGGCGTCGATCCCGCACTCATACTGCGCACACCCCGACAGCGCGGCGGCATCCCCTTTCCACCGCGCACCGACAATCACAAGGAGGCCTTCATGAAAGCCCGTACCCTCATCCCCGCCCTGCTCATCACCTTTGCCGCAAGCGGCTGCGCCACCTGGGACAACCTGTCCTCGCGCGAGAAGAGCGCAGCCACCGGCGCCGCCGTGGGCGGCGTGGCCGGCGCCGTGGTGAGCAACGGCGGCATCCTCGGCACGGTGGGTGGTGCCGCGATCGGCGGCGTCATCGGCGACCAGGTCGGCAAGAACAAATAGGCGCCACCGTCCCTCGGGATGCCGCCCGCCGTTCTCCCCGCGGCGCGGCATCCCCCTGATTGCTTGGTAGAATCCCGCTCGTCCCGCCGCGCCCGACCTCGGGCGGGCGGTTTTTGCTTTCCTGCCGACGAGCCCCGATGACCACCACCCCCTTCCCGCCCGAGCTGCTGCGCGACGTCGAAAAGCGCCGCACCTTCGCCATCATCTCCCACCCCGACGCGGGCAAGACCACGCTCACCGAGAAGCTCCTGCTGTTCGGCGGCGCCATCCAGCTCGCCGGCACGGTGAAGGCGCGCAAGTCCGCCCGCCACGCCACCTCGGACTGGATGGAGGTGGAGAAGCAGCGCGGCATCTCGGTCACCAGCTCGGTGATGCAGTTCGAGTACCAGGGCCACACCATCAACCTGCTCGACACCCCGGGCCACGAGGACTTCTCGGAAGACACCTACCGCGTGCTGACCGCGGTGGACGCCGCGGTGATGGTGATCGACGCCGCCAAGGGCGTGGAGGCGCAGACCATCAAGCTGCTCGAGGTCTGCCGCCTGCGCAACACGCCGATCATCACCTTCGTGAACAAGCTCGACCGCGAGGTGCGCGAGCCCTTCGAGCTGCTCGCCGAGATCGAGGACGTGCTCAAGATCACCTGCGCGCCGGTGACCTGGCCGCTGGGCATGGGCAAGGCCTTCCGCGGCGTGTATCACCTGCTGCAGCAACAGGTGCTGACCTTCACGCCTGGCGAAGAGCGCCGCAGCGACGGCGAGATCATCAAGGGCCTGGACAACCCCGAGCTCGACAAGCGCTTCCCGATGGAGGTCGGCCAGCTGCGCGACGACGTCGAGCTGATCGACGGCGCATCGCCGCCCTTCGACCTCGACGACTTCCTCGCCGGCAAGCAGAGCCCGGTGTTCTTCGGCTCGGGTATCAACAACTTCGGCGTGCAGGAGATCCTGCAATCGCTGATCGACTGGGCACCGCCGCCGCAAGCGCGCGACGGCGGCAGCCGCATGGTGCAGCCGGCCGAGCCCGCCTTCACCGGCTTCGTGTTCAAGATCCAGGCCAACATGGACCCGAAGCACCGCGACCGCATCGCCTTCTTCCGCATCTGCTCGGGGCGCTACAGCGCCGGCATGAAGGTGCGCCACGTGCGCGCCGGGCGCGAGATGAAGCTCGCCAATGTGCTCACGTTCATGGCCAATGAGCGCGTGATCATGGAGGACGGCGTCGCCGGCGACATCGTCGGCATCCACAACCACGGCCAGCTGCAGATCGGCGACACCCTGACCGAGGGCGAGAACCTCGGTTTCAAGGGCATTCCCTACTTCTCGCCCGAGATGTTCCGCGCCGCGCGCCTGCGCGATCCGCTCAAGTCGAAGCAATTGCAGAAGGGTTTGCAGGAGTTGGGCGAAGAAGGCGCCATCCAGGTCTTCGAGCTCGAAGGCGGCCAGATGCTGCTCGGCGCGGTCGGCGTGCTGCAGTTCGAGATCGTCGCCCAGCGCCTGAAGGACGAGTACAAGGTCGATGCGATCTTCGAACCGGCCGACATCCACACCGCGCGCTGGCTGACCTTCCCCGACGACGTCACCCGGCGCAACTTCGAGCGCGAGCAGGCGCTGCGCCTGGGCAAGGATATCGACGGCAACCCGGTCTATCTGGCCACCAGCCGCTACAACCTCGAGGTGACTGCGGAGAAGTGGCCCAAGGTCACCTTCCACGCAACGCGCGAGCACGGGGAAGTGCTGGGCTGAGCGGCATGCGGCGCCTCAGCCGACGAGGCGCCAGCCGCAAGCCTCGAACTGCGCGGGCTCGCGGCTTGCGTCGCTCCTGCAGAACCGCCTATCAGCTTCGGGTGGGCCGCGGTGCCGCCGGGGCGCTCACCGCCTCCACCCAGTAGGTCTGCTTGTGCCCGTGCGCCTCGAAGGCGCGCGCGGCCGCCTCGGCCTCCTCCCGGCGTGCAAACACCCCCACCACGAAGCGGTTGTCGTTGTCGTCGAGCCGCCACAGCGCCCAGCGGGTGGGTTCCGTATCCGAATCGCCGCAGTTCTTCAAACCCTCACCCGCCTTCGACGATCCCGCTCGCAGGCCCGTTGCCGGCGCGATCGCAGCGCCATCAGCCGTGGACGAACCGGCGCGCGAAGGCCTCGACCTCTGCCCAGTCGGTGAAGTCGGTGACCGAGCGCGGGTCGGTGGGGCCACCGGTGATCCACATGATCAGGCGGATCATGTTGCGGTCGAAGAAGCCGTAGCGCGGGTACTCGATCTTGCCGCCGAAGATCGCGATCTGCTGCGGCTTCCAGCGGATCTGGGCAAGGAACTTGCGCACGTAGGGGTTGGTGTCGGCCTGGCGCTTGTGCGGCTTGCGGCCGACCGCATTGACCGAGAAGAAGGCGTTGGGCCGCGCCTCGAGCGCCGCCTGGTGGCGGTCGATGAAGGCCTTCACTGCGGGGCGGTGGTGGCCATAGCGGATGCTGGCGCCGATCACGACGCGGTCGCAGGCTTCGAGCTCGGCAGCGGAAACCGCAGCGACCTCGGCCAGTTCCGCCTCGTGACCGGCGTCGCGCACGATCGCTGCGATGCGCTCGCAGATCTCGAGCGTGTGGCCGTTGATGGTCGAATAGATGATCAGCAGACGCATTGCCTGTCCTGGATGGACATATCCGGAGCGCAAGGGGCGCTCGAGCGCTCCCGACCAACCGGTGTTTGCCAACGTGAATGGCGGGTCTGCCGAGGCGTCCCGCCATCCCCGACGCCCACCTTACTTGCCGGTGACGATGCCCTCGACCACCTTCTTGCCCTCGGAGTACAGCGCCACCTGGCCGTCCTCGAGCTCGAGGTTCATGCAGCCGGTGTTGCCCTTGAGCTTGCCGTCCAGCCACTCGCGGCAGTAGCGCGCCTGATCGTCGACCCACCAGCGCGCCTTGGCGCCAGTGGTGTCGGTGAGCGTGCCGTCGGTGCCGAACTGGAGCGTGTAGGCCGCTTCGGTGCGCAGATACACGCCGATGAAGGTGGCGCCCGTCAGCAGCTTCTCGACCTCGGCCTTGTCCTTCATGAAGTTCTGCGCCAGCGCGGCACCGGAGGCGGTGGCGAGCGCGACGGCGGCGAGCAGGGCGCGGACGGTGTGCGAGGGTTTCAGCATCGTTGTCTTCCTTTTAGTGGTTACGTATCCGGGAAAATCGATCGAAGAGGCCTGGAGGGCGGTCCGGATGGGGCGTGCTCAGCCGCGTGCCCCCAGGCGGCCGACGAGGCCGCGCAGGGTCTCCTGGAGGTCGGCGGGCATCACCACGATCTTGGCGCTGCCCGACTCGCCGAGCTTCTCGAGCGCACCGATGTACTTCTCGCCGAGCAGGTACATCATCGGCCCGGCCTGGTCGCCGATGCCGGCGGTCACGCGGCGGATCGACTCGGCCGAGGCCTCGGCCAGCATCACCTGGGCGTTGGCGTCGCGCTTGGCGGATTCCAGCCGTGCCTCGGCCTCGAGGATGGCGGCCTGCTTGGCGCCCTCGGCCTTGGTCACCGCGGCCTTGCGCTCGCGCTCGGCGGCGGCCTGCATCTCCATCGCGCGCTGCATGGATTCGGACGGCTTGATGTCCTGGATCTCGACCGACTTCACCGTCAGGCCCCAGTCCACCGCCTCGTCGGCGATGCTCTCGCGCAGCCGCGCCTTGATCTTGTCGCGCGAGGACAGGGCCTCGTCGAGCTCCATCTCGCCGACGATCGAGCGCAGCGTGGTCATGATCAGGTTGCGGATCGCCTCGGAGAAGTCGGTCACGCCATACACCGCCTTGACCGGGTCGGTGACCTTCACGAAGGCGATCGCGTTGGTCAGGATCACCGCGTTGTCGCGGGTGATGACCTCCTGCTCCTGCACGTCGAGGATGATGTCCTTGGTCACCAGCTTGTAGGCGACGCGGTCGAGGTAGGGGATCAGGATGTTGAGCCCCGGGCGCAGCGTGGCGTGATACTTGCCCAGGCGCTCGACCACCCACTCCTCGCCCTGCGCGACCAGTCGCACGCCCTTGGCGATCGTGATCACCACGAACACCAGCACCGCGATCGCGATCGCGAGTCCTTCCGACATGATCATCTGCTTGCCTTCATTTTCCAGGGATTCGGATCAGGCCTTCGTCACCTTGACGTAGCTGCCTTCCACGCTCACCACCTTCACGCGCTCGCCGGCGGCGATCGCGGTCTCGGCCACGCAGGCCCATTCGTCCGCGCCCAGCACCGGACGCTGGAAGCGCACCTTGCCGCGCTCGAAGGGGGCAACCGCGCTCACCAGCAGCCCGACCTCGCCGATGACCTCGCCGGCGGCGGTGCCGATCAGGGTCTTCACTCGCGAACGGCGGGCGAAGCTGAACCACAGCACGGTCATCGCCATCGACGCGATGATCCAGGCCGCGATCTGCCGCGACAACACCAGGTCGGGCACCGCGAGCAGCACGAAGCCGGTGAGCATCGCGCCGAGCCCGAACCAGATGATGAAGAAGGAGGGCAGGGCGAGCTCGAGCAGCACCAGCGCGATGCCGGCGATCTCCCAGTGCCACCATTCGAGGAACAGCGTGTCGTTCATGGGCAGACTTTAGCGCAGCTCGCCGGGGAGCGGGTTCGCAAGCGCTGATCGCTTCCTGTGCAAGGTTTATCGGGCGGTGGGAAAGCTGTGACCGCAGGGGGCAGGAGATTGTGGATAAGTCGCGAATGCAGCGACGGGTGTTTTTTCATCCACAAACCATCCCTGCCTGAAACGGCGCTCGTGCACCGGGTTTTGCTGGATGTAAGGCGATGATTTTTCGTTGGAAAAGATGCTTGTCCACAGATTTGGCGCGTACATGATCTTTATGATCTTTTAAATCTTTAAATTCTGTGTACACCAAGAAGCGAACCCCTGCAGGCCTCCCCGCAATCGGTGTGGCCCCCTGTAGGAGCGCCGGCAGGCGCGAAGACGGCGTCCGAGCGATCGCCGGCGCTCATCGTTGCCGCACCGCCCTATTCGCGGCTGCCGCCGCTCCTACAGCGGCTTACGGAACCGTGGTCCTCATGTAGGAGAGCCGGCAGGCGCGAAGACGGCCTCTGAGCGATCACCGACGCTCATCGCTGCTGCACCGCCCTATTCGCGGCTGCCGCCGCTCCTACAGGGGCTTACGGAGCCGTGGTCCTCACGTAGGAGCGCCGGCAGGCGCGAAGACGGCGTCCGAGCAATCACCGACGCTCATCGCTGCTGCACTGCCCTATTCGCGGCTGCCGCCGCTCCTACAGGGGTTTACGGAGCCGTGGTCCTCCTGTAGGAGCGGCGGCAGGCGCGAAGACGGCCTGGCACGTTCAGAACGGCGGGTCGTCCGCGGTGACGGCCTGCGCGACCCGCTTGTCCGCCTGCAGGCGCGGCAGCTCGGCGCTGACGGCGTTGGTCTGCGCCGGTGTGCCCGCCAGCTCGCCACCCAGCGCGGCCACGACCGCCGGCAGCAGGTGGGCGAGTTCGCCGGTCATCAGCGCGAATTCGGCATTGAACAGCGCCTCGGCGTCGTCCTTGTCGGCTTCGCCCACCTGGTCGCGCACGATGTCGAGGAAGTCGAGGCGCTTGATCTCCAGCTTCTCGGTCAGTACGAAGCTGATGCGGTCGTCGAAGGTCAGCGCCAGGCGGGTCGGCAGCTTGCCGGCCTCCAGGTGGCCCTTGACGTCATCGCCTTCGAGCGGGTGGCGTGCATAACGCACCGCGGCCTTGTCCTCGGCCACCGAGCGCAGCTCGCAGTCCTGGTCGATGGTGAAGCCGTCGGGCGCCTCGCCACCGGCCAGCCAGTCGGCCATCGCCGACATCGGCGACAGCTCGGTGCGCAGCAGGGTCAGCGGGAAGCTGTCGAGCGTGTGGCGCAGCTGCTCGAGCATGTCCTCGGCCTTGCTCTGGCTGGCCGCATCCACCACCAGCCAGCCGTTGACCGGGTCGATCCAGGCGAACATGCGGCGGCGGCGGGTGAAGGCGCGCGGCATCAGCTCCTGCGTCACTTGCTCGCGCAGTTCCTTCAACTGCTTGCGGCCAAGCTTGAAGCCCTGCTGCTCGGCCAGCTCCTCGGCGCGCTCGTCGGCCTCCTGCTTGACCACCGCAGAGGGCAGCAGGCGATGCTCGAAGCCCAGGCACACCAGCCACTGGCCGCCGACCGCATGCGCCAGCACCTCGTTGCCCAGCGGCGACAGCCAGCCGCGGCTCTCCATGTCCTGGCTGCCGCAGGGGTGGAAGGGCTTCTTCGCGAGCTGCTCCTCGAGGCGCTCGACGCTCATGTCCCAGTTGGCGGGAAGGCGATAGACCTGCAGATTCTTGAACCACATGACGGGGATCTTTCCTGTTGTTGAGATTGGAGACGAGGGGGTGCCCGGGACCGAAGAATGCGCGCAAACGCGCGCATTGGCTGCGAATGCAGCACGACCGTCCCGGATATTCGCGGGTGAGCCTGCTCTCGCGGCAGCTGCGTGGAAGTCGCCGCGTGCCGTGGAATCGTGGGATGACTACTGCTGGAGCCCGCCGGACTCGGCGATCATGCGGATGATGCGCACGGTGTCGAGGTCGGACTGATGGTAGGCCGAGCGCACGAACTCGGCGTAACGCGCATCCTCGCCCTGGTCGGGTAGCGAGGTGTGGTAGGCGAAACGGAGGAAGAGCGCGCCGGGCTCGGGCTCCTCGATGGTGATGGTCAGGCTGCCGCCGGCATGCTGCGCGTTGGCTTCCGACTCGAAGCGGATCCAGCGCAGGGTGTCGAAGCTCACCCGGTCGCGGATCACCGCATGGCCGAAGTGCAGGTCGCGCACCAGGCCGGCCTCGCCGCGCTCGACGACGTGGCAGGCCTCGAGGCCGGGCAGGAAGGCGCGCGCATCTTCCGCGCGGCACAGCAGGCCGAACCAGAGCTCTTCGCGGGTGAGCGGGGTCAGCAGCGGGTTGGCGAGATCATTGACCTCGATCAGGTGTTCGAATTTCAAGTGCATCTCCTGAGCGGGCAGGGTGGCAGTTTACCCCGCTCGACCGGTAGCCGGCACGTCGCGAAACAGGGAGATCCCGCACAACTGGGCGTCGCACCGGTCTTGGCGGAGGATCCGCCCTGCTACCATGCGCACCATGCAACTCGAACGCCTCCTCCATGCCCAGGGCTTCGGCAGCCGCAAGGAATGCCGCGCCCTCATCCGTGCCGGCTACGTCAGCATCGCCGGCGAGGTCTGCGACGACCCCAATGCCGACTTCGACCCCGGTAGCCGCGATGGTTCGCCCGGACTCGAATTCACGGTCGATGACCAGCCCTGGCGTTTCCGCGCCCAGGCCTACGTGGTCCTGCACAAGCCCGCGGGCTACGAGTGCTCGCAGAAGCCGACCTTTCACCCCTCCGTCTTTACCTTGCTGCCGCCGCAGCTGCTCGCCCGCGGCGTGCAGTGCGTGGGCCGGCTCGACCAGGACACCACCGGCCTGTTGCTGCTCTCCGACGACGGCCAGTTCATCCACCAGTGGAGCTCGGGCAAGAAGCGCACGCCCAAGGTCTATGAGATCGTGCTCAAGCATGCGGTGGAGCAGGATTTCGCCGATCGGCTGGTGGCCGGGGTCGAGCTGCACGACGAACCCGCACCGATCGCGGCGGCGGCCTGCGAGCTCGTCGGCCCGACCACGCTGCGGCTGACCATCTGCGAGGGCAAGTACCACCAGGTCAAGCGCATGGTCGGTGCGGCGGGGAATCGGGTCGAGGCGCTGCACCGCAGCCGCGTGGGCGGGCTCGAGCTGCCGACCGGGCTGGCACCGGGACAGTGGCGCTGGCTGGAGGCGGAAGACCTGGCCCGCCTCGCCGACTACGCCGACCCGGAAGCCTGAACTCCCCCGGACAGCACGCGAAGGGTCAGATGCAGGAGTTGCCCGCAGGCAGGAATGCAAATGTGGGCTTTCTCGTCCCCATCGGTGGTCGAACCGCCTTGTTCGCGGCTGCCGCCGCTCCTACAGAAAAACGTCGCGGGCGGGTTGCAGGAGCGCCTGCCGGCACGAAAGCGTCCGTCGAGGCGGGCGCGCCGATCGATTGTCCGCCCCGTGCGTGGCTTAGAAACGCATCTCCAGATTCACGCCCGCCGCCCAAGCGCGCTCGCGTTCGCGGTCCTCGCGCTGCGGCCAGTAGTGACCGACGATGAACTCGCCGATCAGCCACTCGCGATAGACGGGCTGCGTCCATTTCATCCGCACGCCGTATTCGTCGACGTTCTCTTCGGCACCGGTTTCTCCGGTCACCACCATCTCACCCGACAGGATGCGGTCATCACCGAAGCGCTTGAACAGGCCCAGGCTGCTGCCCCAGGCGAAGTCGTCGGTCTTCTCCGAGATCGTCGTCGCGTTCTGCCAATGCAGCGATAGCGTGGGGGTGAAGGCGTGCTCGTAGTCGAGCGCGGTCGTCGAGCCGAACTTGTCCTTGTTGTTCCAGAAGATCGTCTCGCGGAATTCGATGCGGTCCTGCTCGGTCAGCGCCCACTGCTTGCGATAGCGCGCCTGCGTGTAGAACTTCATGCCGCCGCGCACACCGACACGGAAGTCGAGATTCTTGCGCAAGGCCAGGCCCACGCCGGCGAAGCCGGTCTGGTCTTCCTTGCGGCGCTCCTCGAGCAGGAGCTGCTCGCGGGTGAAAGCCTCCGCTTGGTCGGTGACGAGTTCGCGTTCGTTCTGCCGGCCGATGAAGACGTAGGCCTTGTCGCGCAGGTTGGGCAGATCGAAGCGTGCGCGAAAGCGCACGTTGGTATCCCAGCCCTCGTCCTGCCGCCATAGGTTGCGCAGGCCAAGACGCCCATGGGTGACCTTGCCGCCCTCCTCGAAGGGCCGATCGCCGAACCAGTCATTCACGGTCTCCCCCAACCAGAAGGAGAAACCCCGTACCTGGGTGCGGCTCTGTTCGAGCAGGTCCTGTTCCTGCGCGGCCTGCGGGGAAACCGGGTTGGCGGCGGGTTGAGCGATCGCGAGCGAAGGCAAGGCCAGTAGCAGCGCGATGGAAAGCAGCGATCGAACGGGCATTGGGAAGGATCCTGATGCGTGGGCCTGAAGGCCTCTTCGGTGGTTTATGGTCGGAGCCATGGCCACATCATGCCGGCAGTATCGTGCGATGGGCAAGCTCACTGGGCTGAGCCGTGGGGGCCAGGTTTGTTCTTCTGTTTTTCTATTGATTTAAATAACAAAGAAGTTAACAGTGGCGCGTTTCTTGTGGATAAGTCTCCAAAGCTCATGTCTATCGCGACTTCCATCGGTTTGAAAAGCGGTTGAGAAGCGCCCTGGTCGCCTGTGTGCGCATTGTTGAGCCTTTTGCGTCCGGTCGTCTGAAAGGCGCTTGTTCACAAGCCATCCCCATTCTTTGCGCAGGATTGTCCCCATCATGCATTCCTCCTCGTCGGCCGCCCGCCCCAGATGGGAGCTCTTCTGCCAGGTTGTGGATAATTTTGGGGATATTGGCGTGTGCTGGCGGCTGGCGGCAGATCTGGCACGTCGCGGCTGTGGCTCGGTGCGGCTCTGGGTCGATGACTGGGAGGCGCTGCGCCGCATCTGTCCGGCTGCGAACGCGGTGGACGAGCGGGTCGGCGGGAGCGTGGAGGGCGTGGAACTGCGGCGCTGGACGACCGCCTTCGTGCCGCTCGTGCCGGGCGAGATCGTCGTCGAGGCCTTCGCCTGCGAGCTGCCGCCCGCCCAGCTCGAGGCCATGGCGGCGCTGCAGCCGGCGCCGGTGTGGATCAACCTCGAGTACCTTTCGGCCGAGGCCTGGGTCGCGGGTTGCCACGGCCTGGCTTCGCCGCATCCGCGCCTGCCGCTGGTAAAGCATTTCTTCTTTCCCGGCTTCGATGCCGGGAGCGGAGGACTGTTGCGCGAGGCCGACCTGCTCGCGCGCCGCGATCGCTGGTGCAGCCAGCCGGAAGGCGCCGCCGGCTGGTTCGCCGCGCGCGGCATCAAGAGCAGCCGGGATGCGCTGCGGGTGTCGCTGTTCGCCTACGAGCAGCCGGACCTCCCCGCGCTGTTCGAGGCCTGGGCCGATGGAGACCGTGAAGTGCTCGTCCTGGTGCCGGAGTCGCGTGTGCTCGGTGATGTCCGTCGCGCGCTCGGCCGCGAATGCCTGCAGGTGGGTGATCGGGTGGAGCGTGGCGCGCTCGTGACCTGTGTGCTGCCCTTCACCGACCAGGCAGGCTACGACGTGCTGCTGTGGGCCTGCGAGCTCAATTTCGTGCGCGGCGAGGATTCCTTCGTGCGCGCGCAGTGGGCGGCGCGGCCCTTCGTCTGGCAGATCTATCCACAGGCCGATGCGGCCCACCACGACAAGCTCGAGGCCTTCCTCGCACGCTACCTGCAGGGGCTGCCGGCGGCCGAGGCGGATGCGCTCGCGCGGTTCTGGCGCGCCTGGAACGGCTACGCTTCCGATCGATCGAGCCTGGCCGAGGCCTGGCCCGCCTTCGCCGCGGCCGTGCCGGCCCTCGAACTTCACGCGCGGCGCTGGTGCGACGCCCAGGCGGCCCTGCCCGATCTCGCGACCGCGCTCGATGCATTCTGTTCCCACATCGAGCACGCCGCGCGGTAGAATCGCGCGCTAATTTTTTCAAGGACATGCGACCACGAGTCGCGTCGAACCATTCAGGAAACAGCATGAAAACCGCTCAGGAACTCCGCTCCGGCAACGTCGTGATGGTCGGCAGCGACCCGCTCGTGGTGCAGAAGGCCGAATACAACAAGTCCGGCCGCAACGCCGCGGTCGTGAAGATGAAGTTCAAGAACCTGCTCACCGGCGCGCCGTCGGAGTCGGTCTACAAGGCCGACGACAAGTTCGAGGTCGTCGTCCTAGACCACAAGGAAGTCACCTACTCCTACTTCGCCGACCCGATGTACGTGTTCATGGACGCCGACTACGAGCAGTACGAAGTCGAAGCGGACAACATGACCGATGCGCTCAAGTACCTCGAGGATGGCCTGCAGTGCGAGGTGGTGTTCTACAACGGCAAGGCGATCTCGGTCGAGCTGCCCAACAGCGTGGTGCGCGAGGTCGTCTACACCGAGCCCGCCGTCAAGGGCGACACCTCGGGCAAGGTCATGAAGCCGGCCAAGATCAGCACCGGCTTCGAGCTGCCGGTGCCCGCCTTCGTCGAGATCGGCGACAAGATCGAGATCGACACCCGCACCGACGAGTACAAGAACCGCGTGAAGTAAGCCGTTCTGTCGTGATGAAAACAATGGGGCCCGTTCGGGCCCCATTGTTTTTCCGCTTGTTGCAGCGTGCATTTTGCGGTTCTTCTTCGCGCCGGGATTGCGTAACCTGCATCCTGTCGTCGTCGAAGTCGCCCTCGTCCCTCATGAACGCGTCCCGCCTGCTCCTCGCCCTCGCCGCCTCCCTCCTCGCCACTGCCTGCGCACCCGAACCCGAGACGCAGCCCAAGGCCGAACCGGCCGTTCCTTCCCCCGAGGCGCCGCGCAGCGAGGCCGCCGAGGCTAGGCGCGAAGCGGCCGAGGCCGCTCGCGAGGCAGTGCAGAAGGCTGGTGAGGCCGCGCGCAAGATCGGTGAGGCGGGGAGCGCCGCGGTGGAGGCGGCAGTGCGCACCGCCGCCGAGAAGGCCGCCAGCGAGCTCGCCAAGGATTCGTCCGATGATTCGGTCGCGGGGGGGCTGCATCAGGCGCCCAACGAGGATCGTGGTGGCGATGGCCGCCCGGCCGAGACCGTGCGCGACGCCAGGCAAGCCGCCGAGCAGGCGGCGCACCGCATCGCCGAGGCCACCCGCGACGCGGCGGAGCGCCTGCGCGAGGTCGGCAAGGGCGCGCTCGAGAGCATGCGTGCGCGTACCGAGCTGCCGACGCAGGAGGCCGCGCCGGTCGAGGAGCGCAGCGCAGTACCGATCGAGGACGGCAAGGAGCCGGCCGGCCGGTAATCGGCGTGGTGCAGGCGAAGGGCGTATCCATGGCGAGCGCATCCGTCTTCCGTACCCTGCTGCTGCTCGCCTGCCTGCTGTTCACCCAGGCGAGCCCGGCCGCCGACGCCGCCATGGCCGCGCCGGCGCTCGATCTGCCCGCCCCGGGCCAGCTTCACGTCTACGTGCGTGAAGGCTGCCCGCACTGTGCGGAGGCCAAGCGCTTCCTCGCCAGCCTCGCCGGATCCCGCCCCGGGTTGCAGGTCGTGCTGCGCGAGGTCGATCGCGATCCCGCCGCGCGTGATGCCCTGGTGGCGATCAGCGAGGCGGTCGGGGCGTGGCCGCCGGGCGTGCCCACCTTCGTCTACGGCGGTCGCGTTCTGGTCGGCTTCGACGACGCCGAGCATGTCGGCGCCGAGCTGCTGCGCCTGCTCGACGAGGCTCCGCCGCCGCCGCGTGACCGGGTGGAATCGAGCCTGTTCGGCACCTTGAGCGCGAGCGAGCTCGGCCTGCCGCTGTTTACCCTGGCGCTCGGCCTGCTCGACGGCTTCAATCCCTGCGCGATGTGGGTGCTGCTGTTCCTGCTCTCGCTGCTGGTGCGGCTGCAGGACCGGCGCCGCATGGCGATGGTCGCCGGCACCTTCGTGCTCGCCAGCGGCGCGGTCTATTACGCCTTCATGGCGGCCTGGCTCAACGTCTTCCTGCTCGTCGGCATGACCGCCGCGCTGCGCGTCGGACTCGCCGTGCTGGCGATGCTGATCGGGCTGATCAACGTGAAGGACTTCTTCGCCTTCCGCCGCGGCGTCTCGCTGTCCATCCCGGCGTCGGCCAAGCCGGGCATCTACGCGCGCGCCCGCGCCATCCTGAAGGCCGAATCCCTGCCCGCCTCGCTGGTCGCGGTCGCGGCGCTGGCAGTGGTGGTGAACTTCGTCGAGCTGCTATGCACCGCCGGCCTGCCGGCGATCTACACCGCGGTGCTCACCAGCCAGGGCCTTTCCCCGCTCGCCCACTACGGCTACCTCGGCCTCTACATCCTCGCCTACATCGCCGACGACGCCCTGATGGTCGGCACCGCGGTGCTCGCGCTCGGCAGCGGCAAGCTTACCGAGAGCGGAGGCCGCCTGCTCAAGCTGCTCTCGGGCGTAGTGATGCTGGCGCTGGGCGTGGTGATGCTGCTGCGGCCGCAGTGGCTGATGTAGGCGGGTGCTTCAGTCCGTGCCGCGGCGCCACACCGCGGCCAGCGCCGCGAGCTTGTTCCACGCCGACAGGCGTTCGTCGGATACCGCGTCGAGGAAGTCCGACAGGCGCTTCGACTTCACCATGGTGTACATGGTCAGCCCGGTGGACACCGCGAACACCAGCGCGAAATAGAGCAGGCGCTCGCTCAGCGGCGACTCGGCCTCTGCGAGCAGGTTCATGCCGAGGAAGCCGGTGGTGATGGTGCCGATGAGGCCGAAGATCGTGACCACGGTCAGCCGCACCACGGTGTTGGCCTGGCGGCGCAGGCTGTCGGCCTCGAGGTAGCCGTTCATGTCCGCGGTGCGCTCCTTGACCTCGGCATAGAGCGCGTCGGTGCCCAGGTGCGCGGTACTCATGCGGAACAGCGCGCGCGTCTGCGCCTGCTCGGCGATGTCGTGGAACCAGTAGCGGTGGGTGAAGCGCAGGAAGCCCTCGAAGCTGGCGCGGATCGCGCGCTTGAAGCGGCGCACGCTCGCCGGATCGGCGACATGCAGGCGCTTGAGCGCCTCGACCAGGCGCTCCGAGAACATCAGCAGCGCCGCCTTCTGGAAGTGCGCGATCAGGAAGAGCAGGAAGTGCTGGTGGCGGAACTGCGCCAGCACGCCGCGCTCGCGGTCGGTGAAATAGGCCGATCTTGCATCGCCCACCACGACCAGCGCGTGGCCGCTGCACAGGTAGCGGGTCCAGGGCGCCGCGCCGCTCGCGGACCAGAAGCGGTCGTAGCAGTAGCGGCGCTCGAAGTCGTCCAGATGCGGGTTGCCGTAGGGCAGGGTGTTGCCAGCGCCTTCCCGCTCGGCGTCGCGCGGCCCCGCGCCGGTCACCAGGCCGAGGCGGACGAAGTCCTGCCGTGTAAGCGCCAGCGGGTCGTCGAGCGCGAGATAGGCCGTCAGCGGCATGCGGTGATACTCGATCTGACGGTAGCGCAGCGCGCCCGGCTGCTCGGAGTAGGCGCTCGCAAGCGGCTGCATCAGCCAGGCCCAGTGCGACGCGATGCGCGGCGCGCGGTGGCGGCTCACATGCGCCATGAACGCCTCGCGCTCGTGCGCATCGGTGCGCGCCAGCACCGACCCGTCGCGCCCGAGCAGTTCGGCGACGGCGAGGCTGTGCAGCGCGCGGCCATGCTCGTCCCAGCCCGAAGGGTAGGCGCGGCCGATGCGGTACATCAGCTCCTGCACCTCGGACAGGGGCAGGTCGCCCCCGGCCACCTCGACGTTGAGGATCACCACATCGATGTCGAAGAAAAAATACAGATGCACATGGACGACATCGAGCGTCACCGGCGTGTCGCCCTCGCGGGCGGCGACGCGCAGCCTGGCGATGTCGCGGCGGCGGAACACCCGCATCGCCGGCCCGGCATCCGCCGAGTCGCTGTGCTGCGCGCGCCCCTCGCCGTACAGGAGCTGCTGCACGTAAGGCAGGAAGGTGACGAACTCGTTGTAGTGGCGTTCCTGGAAGACGCTGCCCTCGACCTCCAGGTCGTGCTCGACCTCGCGCCACGGCGACGCCTCGCCCAGGTCGCGCAGCACCTGCCACGGGCGCTGCTGCGGCCCCAGCACACCCGCCCCCGTCAGCAGCCGCAGCGGCCACAGCAGGGCGAGGCGGAAATGCTTCACCGTCAGCTCGGCAGCGGGCTCGGCCATGACGTGTCTCCCTTCGCTTCGCGGGTTCTTGTCCGGGCAGTGTAGCGACAGGAGAGGGCAGGCGGGCGGCGAGCGTGCTAGGGGGCGGTCCCCGGCAGGTCGGTCGTCGCATCCGCCACGCCCGCCGAGGTTTCGAGCCACTTCCGCTTCTCCGTCACCTTGGCCCACGTGTTCGCGTCGGGCAGCGCCGGATGGGCCTCGACGATGCGTCGCCAGGCCTTCGCCAGCGTGGCGTTGAGCGCGAGGTATTCGCGCTGCGCCGCGGTGAGCTCATCCTCCGGGACGATCGCATCCACCGGACATTCGGCCACGCACAGGGTGCAGTCGATGCACTCCTCCGGATCGATCACCAGGAAGTTCGGGCCCTCGCGGAAGGCATCGACGGGGCACATGCTGACGCAGTCCGTGTATTTGCAACGGATGCAGGCTTCGGTGACGACGTGGGTCATGGCCGCGCCTCCTCGAACAGGGTCTCCAGCACGGGAAAGAGCTCGCGCTCCTCGAAGCGCACATGGTCGATCAGCGCCTGCCCGGCCTGCGCCTCGTCGCGGCCCCGCAGCGCCGCGGCGAACAGCAGCCTGAGCTGCGCGTGCTCCGCGCGCAGGCGTTCGGCGAGCGCCAGGTGGCGATCGGTGTCGAGCAGCGGCAGCAGGTCGCGCTCCTCCTCGGCGAAATGGGCTTCGAGGCCCGGCAGCTCCGCGTCGAGCTCGGCCTGCGCCCCGCCCGCGAGCAGATGCCTGCCGAGGCGCAGCGCGGTGTGATGCTCACGGGACAACTGGGCGAGACGGCTGTGGCGTTTCATGGCGGATCCTTGCGGCAACTCCTTGAAGAGGAGTATCAAACTCCTCTTTTAAAGAGTCAACTCATATGAATCTATTGTTGCTAGCATGGCGGCTACAGCCACGCCTCTGCACGCCCTGCCGATGAACATCACCCAGCACACCGACTACGCCCTCCGGGTACTCATGTACCTGGGGGCGGTCCCCGAGCGGCGCGTCACCATCAAGGAGGTGGCCGAACGCTTCGACATCTCGCGCAGCCACCTGATGAAGATCGTCACCGAGCTGGTGGCGAAAGGCTTCGTCGACGGCGCGCGCGGCAAGGGCGGCGGCTTGAGGCTGGCACGCGCGGCGAGCGAGATCGGCCTCGGCGACGTGGTGCGCCAGCTCGAACCCAGCCTCGCGCTCGTCGAGTGCTTCGGAACGCAGTCGCACTGCGTGCTGGATCCGGCCTGCCGGCTCAAAGGTGCGCTGGACAGCGCCCTGCAGGCCTTCCTGGCCGCGCTCGACCGCGTTTCGCTTGCCGACCTCGTCGGCAGCGACGCACGGCTGCACGCGGCGCTCGGCCTGCAAGCGGCGGCGCGCGCCACCGTGCCAATCACGATCGTGCACCCGCCCGCCGGTCGCGAGCGGCGATAGTCGGGGCGCGCTGCACCATCGGATGACGGTCGGCCTGCGGTTCGTTGGCGCGCAGAGCCGCGGGCGGGTTCTTCGCGCGCTGCTCGCAACGCATTCGCCGCAGGGAGGCTGGGCCATGCTAATTTATGTCATGTTGTGATATAAATTCCTCGACCCGCCCAAACACGCCAGCAGAGATCGATCATGTCCTCCCTCCATCTGCCGCCCATGCTGTGGTCCTCGGACGCCGCCTGGACCGAGCTCTCCCGCCGTCCGCCCTCGCTGGCCACCCTGGTCTTCGGGGTCGCCCTGCCGGCCGCCATGTTGCCCCCCACGATGTTGTCGCATGCGACCGACGTCGGATCGGCCCACTATCTGCCCGCCCTCTCCGCTTCCGCCTGGCAGTTTGTGGAGTTCGCGCTGTTCGCAGCGCAAGTCGCCGGCTTCCTGATGATCCGCTGGCTGATCGGCGCCGTCGCGGCGAGCCATGGGGTGCGGGCGAGCGCACGCGACGCCTGTCTGCTCGCGACGGTATCCCTGCTACCGCTCTGGCTATCGTCGTTCGCACTCCTGCAGGACGGGACGCTCGCCGTCCTGGTGCTGCCGTTGCTGGCGATCGGTGCCTCGGTCGCGCTGCTGAAGCGGGGTGTCCGCTGCATGCTCGGGGTTCGTGAGGAGATCGTGGCCCTGGAGATCGGCATCGTCGCGATCCACTGCGGCGTGCTGGCCTGGGCTGCAACGATGGCGGTGTTTCTTGTCCCGGGCCTCCCGGCGCTTTGACGTGGACAGAACGCGGTCCGGCCCGTGGGGCGGATGGCGCGCTCCCGCCCTGCCTCTTCAGGACGAACGCCGCAGCAGCGCCAGGCGGATGCGTTCGATCGCGTGGGAAGGGCTCAGGCCCTTCGGGCAGACCTCGGTGCAGTTCATGATCGTGCGGCAGCGGTAGAGGCGATAGACGTCGTCGAGGAAGTCGAGGCGCTCGGCGGTGGCGGTGTCGCGGCTGTCGGCGATGAAGCGGTAGGCCTGCAGCAGGCCGGAAGGCCCGATGAACTTGTCCGGATTCCACCAGTAGGACGGGCAGAACGCACTGCAGCAGGCGCACAGGATGCACTCGTACAGCCCATCCAGGCGTTCGCGCTCGGCCGGGGTCTGCAGCCGCTCGCGCTCGGGCAGGGGCTCGTCGTTGATCAGCCAGGGGCGGATCGAGTGGTAGTGGGCGAAGAACTGCGTCATGTCCACGATCAGGTCGCGGATCACCGGGAAGCCCGGCAGCGGGCGCAGCACCACCGGCTCCTTCAGGCCATCGAGCGCGGTCAGGCAGGCGAGGCCGTTGCGACCGTTGATGTTCATCGCGTCCGAGCCGCACACGCCCTCGCGGCACGAGCGCCGGAACGACAGGCTGTCGTCCTGCACGCGCAGCCGCATCAGCAGGTCGAGCAGCTTCTTGTCGCCCGCCTCCGGCTGCACCTCGTAGGCCTGCATTCGCGGCGGTGCGCCGCTCTCCGGGTCGAAGCGATAGATGTCCAGTCTCATGTCGCGCCCTTCCCCGCTCAGGTGGACAATGCGGCCGCGGCCAGGCTCAGCAGCACGCGCACCAGCACGCCGAGCAGCACGACCGCGATCAGGCTCAGCACCGCCAGCCGCAAGCCGCGCGGCTGGATATAGTCGAGCACGATGTCGCGCAGGCCGACCCAGGCGTGCGCGCACAAGGCGCCGAACAGCAGGGCGATCAGCGGCCCACCGAGCACGCCGCCCGCGAAGGCGCGCCACGCGGAGAAATCGAGCGGTGACGCAAAGGGCAGCGCGAGAACGGCGAGCACGAGCAGCAGCAAGGCGCTGATGCGCTGGACCACCCAGGCCCGCTGTCCGTCGAACAGCCTCATGACAACCCCCAGAAGAGCAGGAACACTGCCAGCGCTGGCGCGGCGATCAGGACGAGGCGGGCGCTGGCGCGCGCACGCTCGAGCTCGCCGCCGATGCCGACGTCCATCAGCAGGTGGCGGATGCCGGCCAGCACGTGATGCACGAGCGCCCACACCAGCACGCCGGCTGCCACGACCGCAAGTGGCGACGAAATCAAATCGCGCACCGAGGCGAAACCCGCCTCGTCGCGCAGCGAGGTGTCGAGCAGCACGGCGACGACGGGCAGGGCGATGAACAGCAGCACCCCCGAAACACGGTGCGCGATCGATGCGATTGCACCGATCGGAAAGCGGATCTGCGCCAGTTTCAGGAATACCGGCAAGCGACGAGGATGCCTGTCCATGTGGGCTCCCGGGCAGTTCGAGCCGCCGCCGGTGGCGGCGGAACAGCGCTTACCCGAACCATAGACCATAGGCCGGTGTGGTGCCGGCGTCGGTGCGGTGCGCCCTACGATGACCGCGCGTCCGACGCCGATCCGCTGCCTTCGCGCCACAGCCAGATGGACGTGATCGCCAGCAGCAGGCCGGCTGACGCGCTCGCCACGCCCAGCGCATCCAGGCCGGCAACGCGCGTGTCGCCGACGAGGCGCACCAGCAGCGGACCGGCGATCTGTCCGGCGGCGAAGCCGGTGGTCATGCGCGCCAGCAGCGGCGTCGGGTTCGCGGGCATGCGCTCGCGCGCGAGTTGAAGGCCCGCCATCGTGGTGACCATGAAGGTGCCGCCGACCAGCACCGCCGAGGCCGCCAGCACCCACAAGGCCGGCTGCAGCAGTGGCAGCAGGGTGCCCACCGCCATCACCCCCTGCGCGATCGCCCACACCTTGCGACGCGGCCAGCCGTGCAGCCGGTGCGCGGCGAAGGCCACGGACAACACCGCCGCCATGCCGAAGATGGGCCAGGTGAGCCCGAACACGAGCGGATCGGACACCAGCTGCCGCGCCATCGTGGGCAGGAAGGTCGCGGGAATGATGTAGCCGAAGCCGAACGCGCTGTAGCACAGCACCACCCCCAGGTTTCCGCCTGCGACTGCGGGCGCTGCGGACCGCGGCGCGCCCGCCACGCCGGCCACGGGCGCGACGGCGGGCTGCCCGCGCACACGCCGCATGACCTGGACCGCGCCGACCGTGGCGAGCAGCCCGAGCTCCACCCACAGCACGCTCGCCGCCTGCGCGCCGCCCAGCCAGGTCAGCACGCCGGTGGCCGCGATGCCCAGCCCCACCCCGGTGTAGATCCAGCCCCCCAGCGAGGTCGCGTGCCGACGCGCGAGTTCGGGCAGACACCAGCTGCTGGCGCACACCAGCACCCACGCGCTGAAGACGCCCGCGCTGCCCCGCAGCGCCATGCCCACCCACGGCAGCGCGGCGTTGCCCCAGGCCATCGCCAGCGTGGTCGCGGCGACGCCGACCAGCCCGACCTGCAAGCCCAGCCGCGGGCTGCGCGCAAACCACGAGGCGCTGATCGCGCCGAGCAGGTAGCCGACGTAGTTCGCCGTCGCCCATTCCGTCCCGGTCACCGCGTCCAGGCTGCCGTCGCGCACCATCAGCGGCATCATCGGCGTGAAGGCGAAGCGGCCGATGCCCATCGCGATCGCGAGCGCGACGAGTCCGATGAAGACGATCGATCGGGGCGAGAGGGACGATGAAGAGTGGCGTTTCATGGCGAGATTAGACTCCGATCGGGGCGCGGACGGTACGTAATGCCGACGATTCCTCGACCCCGCTCCCGGCGCGACATCGTGGCCGGCGTCGTTGCCGTAGCCGGCGTGGACATCATGGCTATGAGGCTCCTCGAAATTGAGGTCATCGGCGCGTCCGTTCAGCGGCACTTCAACGTCGAAGTCCGGATGGACTCGGAACCGGTCAAAAGCTAGAGTATCGAAAGGTATCACTGCGTGATAAGAGGCCTACCATGGCAACGTCTCTCAAGATCGACGACGCACTGAAGAGCCGCGTTCAGCACCTGGCCGCACAGCGCCGCCGCTCGGCGCACTGGATCATGCTCGAAGCCATCCAGCAGTACGTCGAGCGCGAGGAAGCCCGCGAGAGCTTCACCCAGGAGGCCCTGGCGTCCTGGGCAGCGTACAAGGAAACTGGCCGTCATCTGAGCGGTCAGGAAGTCCGCACCTGGTTGAACACCTGGGGCACCGCTGACGAAAGTGCGGTGCCCAAGTGCCACAAGTAATCGTCACCGAGCGCGCAGCGCAAGGTTTGGAGCGCTGCCGGCGCTTCCTCGTTGCGCGGGCCCCCGAAGCCGCCCGGCGCGCAGGACAGGCCATCGCGCGCCAGCTCCTGTTGCTGGAGACGGCCCCCGACATTGGCCGGCCGTTACCGGAAATACCCGAGTTGCGCGAGCTGGTGATTGCCTTCGGGGACTCCGGATACGTCGCCCTTTACCGCCACGAGCCAGCGGACGACGCGGTATACGTGCTGGCCTTCCGTCACCAGAAAGAGGCGGGGTACTGACGGACAGGTGAACATGCTGCTGCACGGGGTGAAGGATTCCGAGTTTGAGATCTTCCACGGCGACACCCTGCTCAACGAGTGGGACATGCTGCGAGAGACGAACCCGGCCCGGATGCCGAAGTTCGACGCGGTGGTGGCCAATCCGCCCTTCAGCTATCGCTGGGAGCCGAGCGAGGCGCTGGGCGAGGATGTGCGCTTCAAGAACTACGGCCTGGCGCCCAAGTCTGCCGCCGACTTCGCCTTCCTGCTGCACGGCTTCCACTTTCTCAAGCAGGACGGCGTGATGGCCATCATCCTGCCCCACGGCGTGCTGTTCCGCGGCGGCGCCGAGGCTCGCATCCGCACCAAGCTGCTGAAGGACGGCCACATCGACACCGTGATCGGCCTGCCGGCCAACCTGTTCTTCTCGACCGGCATTCCGGTCTGCATCCTGGTGCTGAAGAAGTGCAAGAAGCCTGACGACGTGCTGTTCATCAACGCCGCTGAGCATTTCGAGAAGGGCAAGCGGCAGAACCAGCTGCTGCCCGAGCATATCGACAAGATCATCGAGACATACCAGTTCCGCAAGGAAGAGGCGCGCTACTCGCGGCGGGTGGGCCTGGCGGAAATCGAGAAGAATGATTTCAACCTGAACATCTCGCGCTATGTCAGCACAGCGGAGGCGGAAGAGGAAATCGACTTGGCCGCTGTTCACGCCGAGCTGGTGTCGCTGGAGCAGAAAAGGAAAGCTGCGCTCGATAAGCACAACGCCTTTCTCAAGGAACTGGGGTTGCCGATGCTGCCGTGAGGGCTTCATCCGGGTGGTGATGGTCGGGACGGGAATCGACTTAACGGGAAGCCGGGCGTCTGGTAAAGCCACCGGCAGCGATTTGTTGCTTTGCTACCAGTGGGTATCGGTGCTTGGATGACGATAGAGGCCGTCGACGCTCCGTCCATCCCTGCCGGAAGCAGCGCGTGTTCCACGTCACTTCCCGCTCACGCGGGTCGTCGATCGCCTCCGCGGGAACCTTTCCCCCCGCTCCACGAGTCCGAGACGCACCCCGCCCACTAAAATGGCGGCTTCCGTCTCCGCCTCGCTCCCATGCCCGCCTCCGCACCCCGCTACACCCCGATCGACGCCCCCGCCTCGATCGCCGACGCCATCCGCATCCGCGGTGCGCGCCAGAACAACCTGCGCAACCTCTCGCTCGACCTGCCGCTCAACCGGCTGACGGTGGTGACCGGCGTGTCCGGCTCGGGCAAGTCCTCGCTGGTGTTCGACACCCTGTACGCCGAGGGTCAGCGGCGCTACGTCGAGACCTTCTCGCCCTACGCGCGCCAGTTCCTCGACCGCATGGACAAGCCGCAGGTGGATCGGATCGAGGGCGTGCCGCCGGCGATCGCGATCGACCAGACCAACCCGGTGCGCACCTCGCGCTCGACGGTGGGCACGATGACCGAGCTCGCCGACCACTTCAAGCTGCTGTACGCGCGTGCCGCGCACCTGCACTGCCGTTGCTGCGGCAAGCCGGTGCGGCGCGATTCGGCAGTCAGCATCGCCGCCGACCTGCGCGCGCGCGCGGCGGCGGCGGGCGATCCGCGCCTGGTGGTGTGCTTTCCGGTGACTGTGCCGTCGAGCTTCCGCGAGGCGGAGGTGACCGGCCTGCTCGCCGCGCAGGGCTACACGCGCATCCAGGAACGCCTCGCCGGGGCCGGTGCCGAGGGGCAGGACGTGCTGCAGGTGGTGCAGGACCGCTTCCGCGCGTCGAACGCCGAGGATGCGCGCCTGGCCGAGGCGCTGGAGGCGGCGCTGCAGCGCGGTCATGGGCGGCTTGCCGTGTATGCGTCGGGCGAGGGGGTGAAGGCCGCGGCGACGGAGGGCACGCCGGGCGAGGCGGTGTGGCGCTATTCGTCCGGACTGCATTGCGCGGACTGCGACATCCATTATTCCGAGGCCACGCCCGGGCTGTTCTCGTTCAACTCGCCGATCGGTGCCTGCGAGACCTGTCGCGGCTTCGGGCGGGTGATCGGGGTGGATTTCGGCCTGGTGGTGCCGGACGAGTCGAAGACGCTGGCCGAGGGTGCGGTGAAGCCCTGGCAGACCGAGAGCTATCGCGAGTGCCAGCAGGACCTCGAGAAGATGGCGAAGAAATACGGCGTGGCGATGGACATCCCGGTGCGCGACCTGCCGCCGGAGCACCGCCAGTGGCTGTTCGAGGGCGACCCGAAGTGGAAGAACTGGGACAGCTCGTGGCCGCGCTACTGGTACGGCGTGCGCCACTTCTTCGACTGGCTGGAGACCAAGGCCTACAAGATGCACATCCGCGTGCTGCTGTCGCGTTATCGCAGCTACACGGAGTGTCCGGCGTGCCATGGCGCGCGCTTGAAACCCGACGCCCTGCTGTGGCGCCTGCCTACCAGCGGGGAAGCTTCAGGCAGGAGCGGCGGCAGCCGCGAACAGGGCGTCGATGACGGATGTGCCTTCGGAGCCGCCGTATTCGCGGCTGCCGCCGCTCCTACAGGGGGGGCACCAAGCGTCCGTGAGGATGGCGAGGTCGGTGCGGCGAATGCGGTATCGGAGGCATCAAGCGCCGGCGAGGATGCCGAGGTCGGTGCGGCGAATGTGGCAGCGGGGGCACCAAGCGCCGGTGAGGATGGCGAGGTCGGTGCGGCGAATGCGGCAGCGGGGGCACCAAGCGTCCGTGAGGATGGCGAGGTCGGTACTGCGAATGTGGCAGGTGGGGCATTCAACGTCGGCGGGGCGAACGTTCTAGCCGGGGCGTCGATCGTCGGGGCCGAGGCCCCCGTCGGTGTGGCCCTAGCGGGGTCGGTTGCGCGCGGATCCGGCCTCGCCATCCACGAGCTGATGGCCCTGCCGGTCGATCGCATCCGCGACGCCATCGCCGCGCTCGCGCTGCCGGGCGCGGCGGACGAGGCCACCGAGCTGGTGCTCGGCGAGATCCGCAGCCGGCTCACCTACCTCGCCGACGTCGGCCTCGGCTACCTGACGCTCGACCGCCAGTCGCGCACGCTGTCGGGTGGGGAGGTGCAGCGCATCAACCTGACCACCGCGCTCGGCACCTCGCTGGTGAATACGCTGTTCGTGCTCGACGAGCCCTCGATCGGCCTGCACCCGCGCGACATCGGCCGCATCCTCGGGGTGATGACGCGGCTGCGCGACGCCGGCAACACGCTGGTGGTGGTGGAGCACGACCCGCAGGTGATGGTGGCCGCCGACGAGCTGCTCGAGATCGGTCCCGGCCCGGGCGAGCGCGGCGGCGACATCGTCGCGCGCGGCACGCCGGCCGAGATCGCCGCCAACTCGGATTCGGTCACCGGCCCCTGGCTCGCCGGGAAGAAGCGCATCGACGTCGATCGCCCGCCGCGGCCGGTGGACGCCGCCACGCCGCGGCTGAAGCTGGTCGGCGCGCGCCAGCACAACCTGCGCGACCTGACCGTCGGCTTCCCGCTGCTGCGCCTCACCTGCCTGACCGGAGTGTCCGGCTCGGGCAAATCCACGCTGATCCAGGACGTGCTGTTCCCGGCGCTGGCCAAGCATTTCGGCGAGGCGACCGAATCGCCGGGGATCTTCGATCGTCTCGAGAGTGTGGATAACTTGCGCGGCGTGATCATGGTGGACCAGTCGCCGATCGGCAAGAGCTCGCGCTCCAACCCGGTGAGCTACGTCGGCGCCTGGGACCCGATCCGCGCCCTCTATGCCGCCCTGCCGGAGGCGAAGCAGCGCGGCTACACTCCCGGCACCTTCAGCTTCAACGCCGGCCACGGGCGCTGCCCCACCTGCACCGGCTCGGGCTTCGAGCACGTCGAGATGCAGTTCCTGTCCGACGTGTGGCTGCGCTGCCCGGACTGCGACGGCAAGCGCTACCGCCCGGAAGTGCTTGAATTGCAATGGAACGGACTGTCGGTGGCGGATGTGCTGGCGCTCACCGTGCATGAGGCGCTGGACGTGTTCCGCGAGCATCCCAAGGTGCTCGCCGCGCTCGCGCCGTTGGCCGACGTCGGCCTCGACTACCTGCGCCTCGGCCAGCCGGTACCGACGCTGTCGGGCGGCGAGGCCCAGCGCCTGAAGCTCGCGGGCCACCTCGCCGAGGCGGCACAGAGGAAGCCTGTACGCAAAGCCAGTGCTGTGGATAAGTTTGGGAGTAAAGCTGGGGACAAGGCGAACGGACTTGCCGTGCGGGCTGGCAGAGGCACCCCGGGCGGGGTCTCCTGGCTGACCGAGCCAGCCGAACCCGGCCTGCTCTTCCTTTTCGACGAGCCCACCACCGGCCTGCACTTCGAGGACGTCGCCAAGCTGCTCGGCGCCTTCGACAAGCTGTTGCAGGCCGGGCATTCGCTGATCGTGATCGAGCACAACCTCGACGTGATCGCCGCGTCCGACTGGATCATCGACCTCGGCCCCGAGGGCGGCGAAGGCGGTGGTGCGATCGTGGTCGAAGGCCCGCCGGAAGTGGTGCGCACACACGCGAGCTCGCACACCGGCGCCGCGCTGCGCGACTACGCCGAGGCGCTGAAGGAAATAGGGGACAGACCCCAATTTCTCGGGCACCCCGTTCCCGTTCCCGGCGAGCGCTCGTGTAGGAGCGGCGGCAGCCGCGAACCTGCCTCCGCGAATGATGGCGCTGCCGTAGGCGCCATGTTCGCGGCTGCCGCCGCTCCTGCAGGGGGGCTCGTGGTGGCGGAGCCGCGGGTGGAATACCGCCCGGTCGCCGCCCCCGCCATCGAGATCCGCCACGCTCGCGAGCACAACCTCAAGAACGTCAGCCTGCAGATCCCGCGCGACCAGTTCACCGTGATCACCGGCCTCTCCGGCTCGGGCAAGTCCACGCTGGCCTTCGACATCGTGTTCGGCGAGGGTCAGCGCCGCTACCTCGAATCGCTCAACGCCTACGCGCGCCAGTTCGTGCAGCCCGCCAGCCGGCCCGACGTAGATGGCCTGTTCGGCATCCCGCCCACGGTGGCGATCGAGCAGCGCACCAGCCGCGGCGGGCGCAAGAGCACGGTGGCGACGCTGACCGAGATCCACCCCTTCCTGCGCCTGATGTACGTGAAGCTGGGCACGCAGTTCTGCCCCGACTGCAACGTGCCGGTGACGCCGCAGAGCTTCGAGGCCATCGTCGCGCAGGTCCAGCGCGAGCTGCGCGGCGCCTCGGTCGAGGTGCTGGCGCCGCTGGTGGTCAACCGCAAGGGCCTGTACACCGACCTCGCCAAGTGGGCGCGCGGCAAGGGCCACGCGCAGCTGCGCGTCGATGGCGAGTACCTGCCCACCAATAAATGGCCGCGCCTGGACCGCTACAAGGAGCACAACATCGAGCTGCCCACCGGCATGGTGGTGGTGCAGCCGGAGCATGAGGCCACGCTGCGCGAGTTCGTGCGCCAGGCGCTGGACATCGGCAAGGGCGTGATCAAGGTGCTCGAGATCGGCAAGCTCGGCGCGCAGCCGATCACCTTCTCCACGCTGCGCGCCTGCCCGAGCTGCGGCACCGGCTTCCCCGAGCCCGATCCGCGCCTGTTCTCCTACAACGCCAAGCACGGCTGGTGCCCCAAGTGCTACGGTACCGGGCTGAAGACCGCGGCGCGCATCGAGGACCCGGACGCGCTCGACCTCGGCGATGCGGAGGAGGTCATCGTCAGCGACGAGCCCTGCCCCGCCTGCGAGGGCGCGCGCCTCAACCCGGTGGCGCGCGCGGTGCGCTTCCGCGAGCTCGGCCTGCACCAGCTCGCGGCGCAGCCGGTGGACAAGGCGGCCGGCTTCTTCGCCGATCTGGCGCTCAACGAGCGCGAAACCGACATCGCGCGCGACCTCGTCAGCGAGATCCGCGGGCGCCTCGCCTTCCTGCAGCACGTCGGCCTCGGCTATCTGGCGCTCGACCGCGCCGCGCCCACGCTGTCGGGCGGCGAGGCGCAGCGCATCCGCCTGGCGGCGCAGCTCGGCTCCAACCTGCGCGGCGTGTGCTACATCCTCGACGAGCCCACCATCGGCCTGCATCCGCGCGACAACCGCCTGCTGCTCGACACCCTCGAGGCCTTGCGCGACCGCGGCAACACGCTGCTGGTCGTCGAGCACGACGAGGACACCATCCGCCGCGCCGACCACGTCATCGACCTCGGCCCCGGCGCCGGCGTACGCGGCGGCCGCGTGGTGGCCGAGGGCCGCATCGACGACCTGCTGGCCGCGCCCGAATCGGCCACCGGCGAGTGCTTCCGCCACCCGCTGCAGCACCCGCTGCGCCCGCGCCGCGCGGTGGCGCTGGAGAACCCGGCGATCCGCATCGAGGGCGCGAACCTGCACAACCTGCGCGGCGTCGACGTGCGCATCCCGCTCGCCCGCCTCACCGTGGTCACCGGCGTGTCCGGCTCGGGCAAGTCCAGCCTGGCGCGCGACGTGATCCACGCCAACCTGCGCGCCCGCCTCGGCGACCCCGAGGCCACGCGCGCCCGCCGCCGCGGCCAGGCGCAGCCGGAGGCGGTCGACCAGCCCCTGGTCGGCTGCGCGGCGATGCCCGGCTGGCATCAGGTGGGCCGCGTGCTGGAGGTCGACCAGACCCCGATCGGCAAGACGCCGCGCTCCTGCCCGGCCACCTACGTCGGCTTCTGGGACGCGATCCGCAAGCTCTTCGCCGACACCTTCGACGCCCGCACGCGCGGCTGGAACGCCTCGCGCTTCTCCTTCAACACCGGCGCCGGGCGCTGCCCGGTGTGCGATGGCGCCGGCCAGACCACCGTCGAGATGAGCTTCCTGCCCGACGTGAAGACGCCCTGCGAGGCCTGCGGCGGTGCGCGCTTCAACCCCGAGACGCTGTCGGTGCGCTGGAAGGACAGGACCGTGGCCGAAGTGCTGGCGATGCCGGTGGACGAGGCGGTGGACTTCTTCTCCGCGCATCCGGCGATCGCCCACCCGCTGCAGCTGCTGCAGGACGTCGGCCTTGGCTACCTGACCCTGGGCCAGCCCAGCCCGACGCTGTCGGGCGGCGAGGCGCAGCGCATCAAGCTCGTCACCGAGCTCGCCAAGGTGCGCCGCCGCCCCGGCGATGCGGACGACACCGGCGGCGTGCCGCTGCCCGCCGACAAGCACAGCCTGTACGTGCTCGACGAGCCCACCGTGGGCCTGCACATGGCCGACGTGGACAAGCTCATCCGCGTGCTGCACCGGCTGACGGATGCCGGCCACACCGTGCTGGTGATCGAGCACGACCTCGACGTGATGGCCGAGGCGGACTGGCTGATCGACCTCGGCCCGGAAGGCGGCGACGGCGGCGGCCGGGTGGTGGCCGAGGGCCCGCCCGAGGTGGCGATGGCGACGCCGGGATCGCATACCGGACGGCATCTGCGCGAGTTCCTGGCGCAGCGCAAGGTCGGATGATGCAGTGCAGCGGAACCTCGCCGGGATGATCCGGTCCTGAAAGGGGATGGCGCTACAAGCCGAAATACGGGGCGCCATCCCGGGCTGCGATAATCCGCTCGATGCCGAACGCGGCCGAAACCCCACCGTCGAAGGGAAGACAATTGATGAACACCCGCAAGATCCGCGTCTGGGACCTGCCCACCCGACTCTTCCACTGGCTGCTGGTCGTGCTGGTGCTTGCCGCCTACGTCACCGGGCAGATCGGCGGCAGCATGATCGAGTGGCACGGCCGCGCCGGCGTGGCGATCACCGGCCTGCTCGCCTTCCGCATCGTGTGGGGCATCGTCGGCTCCACCTACGCGCGCTTTGCCGACTTCGTGCCCACGCCCGGCCGCATCGGCAGCTATCTGCGCGGCCAGTGGAACCGCCCCGGCCACAACCCGCTCGGCGCGCTGTCGGTGTTTGCGCTGCTGGCGATCCTGATCTTCCAGGCGGTCAGCGGGCTGTTCTCGAACGACGAGATCGCCTTCTCCGGCCCTCTGCGCGAGCTGGTGAGCTCGGAGACCAGCGAGCGGCTCTCTGGCCTGCACCGGCAGAACTACTGGGTCATCCTCGCCTTCGTCGTGCTGCACGTCGGTGCGGTCGTGTTCTACGCGCTGGTCAAGAAGGACGACCTCGTCAAGCCGATGATCACCGGGGTGAAGGAAGTCGCCGACCCGGCGCACGAGCCCGCCCGCGGTGGCGGCACGGTGGCCTTCATCGTCGCGCTGGCGGTCACCGCCGCGGTGCTCTACTTCGCCACCGGCAGCTTCATCGAGCCGCCTCCGCCGCCACCGCCTGCGGCGTGGTGATGTGAAGATTCGCGGCTCGCGCCGTCCCTGCAGGGATTCCGGCGCGCCGCGTCGCCCGGCAGGAGCATCGCAAGCCGCGCGCCCCTGCGTAAAACGGCGAAGCCACCCCGCGGGGTGGCTTCGCCGTTCAAGCGCCTTACACCTGGCGCTTCACTCCATCCGGTACTTGTCGTGACAGGCCTTGCAGGTCTCGCCGGTCGCGCCGAAGGCCTTCTGCACCGCGGCCTTGTCGCCGGTGGCGGCGACCTTCGCGAGGTTGGCGGCGGCGTTGTTGAAGTCGGTGGCGAGCTTGCCGACGTTCGGCATCTCCTGGAAGAACTCCGGCTTGACGCGGGTCTTGAGGCTGCCGATGTCCTTCTCGGTGCCCGGACCGTAGAGCGCACCCATGCCCGAGCCGGCGATGCCGGCGATGGCGGTGGCGGCGGCCTGGACCTGCTGGGCGTTGTACTCACCCTCGAGGTTGGCCTTGATCTTGCCCATGTTCCAGCTCATGAAGCTGTAGCCGGCCTGGCGGAACTTGATCTGGTCCTCGGGCTTGACCTGGGCCGAAGCCGCGGTGGCGAGGGTAAGGGAGAGGATGCCGAGGGCGATTGCTTTTTTCATCGTGAGCCTCCTGAGTCGGGGGGTTAAGGAAGGAACAAAGCTTGCAAGGAACTGCGCAGACAAGGATGCGCCCTGGCAGTTCCATCGTTGTTGCATGCCGGAATGCACCTGCCAGCACCAAGCTTATATCAGATTTTTTCGATATTCCTTCGTCAGCTCGTGTTGCGGCGCGACAGCAGCGCGCTCAAGCCGGGGCGTGCGCGGCCGTAAGACAGGAGTAGAGGGTGCCTGTCCGCACGCCGCCCACCGTCCGCAGGACCGCGAGAACCAAGATGATCCGATTTTCCGATACTCCCATTTGGCTGCGCCTCACCGGCGCGATCTGGCTGATGATGGTGGCCGCGTTCGGCAGCATGATCGTCTGGGAGACGCGGGTGAACCGCGACATGGCGATCGAGCAGGCGAAGGACTTTGCCGGCACGGTCAACGAGATGACCATGGCCGGCCTCACCGGGATGATGATCACCGGCACCGTGGCGCAGCGCGACGTCTTCCTCGACCAGATCAAGGAGCTCAGCGTGGTGCAGGACCTCGAGGTGATCCGCGGCGAGGCGGTGAGCCGGGTGTTCGGCGGGGGCGGCGCGCTCGAAGCGGCGCGCGACGCCGACGAGCGCCTGGCCCTGGTCGAGGGCCGCAGCACGGTGCGGGTCGACCACGACGCCGAGCATGGCGAGCATCTGCGCGTGGTGATCCCCTCGCTGGCCTCGACCGACTGGCTCGGCAAGGACTGCATCGCCTGCCACCAGGTGCCGCAAGGCACGCCGCTCGGCGCGGTGTCGATGCGCATCTCGCTCGACAAGGCCAACGCTGCGGTGCTCGCCTTCCGCAACCAGAGCGCGATGTTCGCCGCGCTGGTGTCGATCCCGCTGATCCTGTTCATCTACCTCTTCATCACCCGCTTCGTCACCCGTCCGCTCGACGGCCTCAACCAGGGCCTGGGGCGGATCGCCGAGGGTGGTGGCGACCTGCGCCTGCAACTGCCGGTGCGCGGCCGCGACGAGATCGGCCGCAGCGCGCGCACCTTCAACGACATGATGGGTACGCTCGGCGGGCTGGTGCGCCAGGTCGGCGACTCGGCGAGCGCGGTGACGGAGGCGGCGAGCCGGCTCGCCGCCGATGCCGAGGCGGTCGCCGAGAGCTCGCAGCGCCAGAACGAGAGCTCGATGGGTGCGGCCAGCGCGGTGGACGAGATGGTCGGCAGCATCTCCGCGATCGCCGAGCACGCCGAGGCGGTGCGCGAGCGCTCGCATGACAGCCTGGAGCGCTCGCGCGAGGGCCAGCGCAGCCTCGAGCGCCTGGTCGGCGAGGTGGGCGAGGTCGAGGCTGCGGTGCGCCAGATGGCCGACGCGGTGGTCGCCTTCGTCGACTCCACCCAGGCGATCTCGCGCATGACCAGCGAGGTGCGCGAGATCGCCGAGCAGACCAACCTGCTCGCGCTCAACGCCGCGATCGAGGCCGCTCGCGCCGGCGAGCAGGGACGCGGTTTCGCGGTGGTGGCCGACGAGGTGCGCAAGCTGGCGGAAAAGTCGGCGCGCTCGGCGGGCGAGATCGACCAGATCACCCGCGAGGTGGCAAGGCGTTCAGGCTCGGTGCGTGGCGCGCTCGACGACGGCCTCGGCCACCTGGCCTCCAGCCGGCAGATGGCCGACGCGGTGATGCAGGTGCTGGGCGCGGCGAACTCGCTGGTGGTCGAGGTCGGCGAGGGCCTGGACCGCATCGCCGGCGCCACCGGTGCCCAGCGCAACGCGAGCGAGTCGGTCACCGCGCGCATCGGCGAGATCGCCGGCATGGCGCGCAGCAACAACGACGCACTCGCGCATACGGTGCAGTCGGCGCGCGAGCTCGGCGAGCTCGCCGTGCGCCTGCAGGAGTCGGTGTCGCGCTTCCGCTTCTGAGCGCGCCCACGGCGCTGGATATGAACAGGGCGGGAACCGTTGCCGGTCCCGCCCTTTGTCTGCAAGCGGCTCAGTGTGGGGCGATCACTCCAGGCGCACCGGCACGAAGATGCGTGCCTCGCCGCGCTGGATCAGCAGCGCGAAGCGCTTGCCGGCGCGCTCGAGCTGGGCGCGCAGCTCGGCGACGCTCAGCACCGGCTGGTTGTTGATCGCCAGGATCACGTCGCCGCGCTGCAGGCCGGCGCGCGCGGAGGCGCCGTCGGCGCCCTCCACCATCACCCCGCCGCGCAGCTGCAGCCGGGCGCTCTCTTCCGCGCTGAGCGCGCGCGCGCTGAGGCCGAACTGCTCGCCCAGGCGCTCCACCTGGCTGGGCGCCGGCGCATTGCCGGCCACGGTCTCGGCCTTGAGCTCGTCCAGGGTGGCGGCGACCTCGCGGCTGCGGCCGTCGCGCCAAAGCTCCAGCTTCACGCGCGTGCCGGGGCGCTTCTCGCCGATGACCCGCGGCAGCTCGGCCGAGTCGTCGATGCGGCGGCCATCGACCGCGAGCACCACGTCGCCCGCCTGCAGCCCGGCCTTGTCGGCGGCGCTGCCCGGCTCGACGCTGGCGACCAGCGCGCCGCGCGGGTCGGGGAGGCCGAAGGATTGCGCGAGGTCCTTGTCGACGTTCTGGATGGCGATGCCCAGCCGCCCGCGCTGCACGCGGCCGTGGCTGACGAGCTGGTCCTTGATGTTCATCGCGACGTCGATCGGGATCGCGAACGAGATGCCCATGAAGCCGCCCGAGCGCGAGTAGATCTGCGAGTTGATGCCCACCACCTCGCCGGCGAGGTTGAACAGCGGACCGCCCGAGTTGCCCGGGTTGATCGCCACGTCGGTCTGGATGAAGGGGACGTAGGTCTCGTCGGGCAGGCGGCGTGCCTTGGCCGAGATGATGCCGGCGGTGACGGTGTTGTCGAAGCCGAAGGGCGAGCCCATCGCCACCACCCATTCGCCCACGCGGGCCTGGTCGGGGTTGCCGATCTTCACCGCGGGCAGGCCGGTGGCGTCGAGCTTGAGCAGGGCGACGTCGGTGCGGCGGTCGATGCCGACCACCTTGGCCTTGAACTCGCGCTTGTCGATCAGGGTGACGGTGACCTCGGAGAGCTCGGCGTCGCCGTCCTCGCCGGCGACCACGTGGGCGTTGGTCAGCACGTAGCCGTCCTGGCTGACGATGAAGCCCGAGCCGATGCCCTGGCGTGCGCGCGGCCCCATGCCGGGCTGGCCGGGGAAGCCCGGCATGGGCACGCCGAAGCGGCGCAGGAAGTCGTAGAAGGGGTCGTTGGCGAGGGGGTTCTCGCCCGCCGTGCCCTGCGCGGCGCGCTGCACCACGCGGATGTTGACCACCGCCGGGCCGACCTGCTCGACCAGGTCGCCGAAGTCGGGCAGGCCGAAGCGGTTGGGCGAGACCATCGACGGGGCGGCCGCCTGGGCGTGCGCGGCGGGGAGCACCGAGGCCTGGGGGAAGATCGTGCCGAGCGCGAGCGCGACGGCGGTGACGGTCAGGAATTTGCGCATGTTGTTGGGCATCCTTGTTCGGCAACGGAGATGTTCGGCGCCGGCGTCCCGGCGGCCACTTGTCGTGGACGCGGCCAGGCGCGCGCCGTTCCCGGTGAAACCTGCGTTTTCACATCGGGGCGGGCGCGGGCGCTTCAAGGGGGTGCGTTCAGAAAGTCGTCTCCAGCGCCATCCACACCTGGCGGCTCACCTGGCTGGCGGGCCGTCCGGCGAACTCGGCCTGCGCCTGCAGGGGGCGATTGGCGAGTTCCTGGTGGCGGCCGAGCAGGTTGATGCCGGTGAGGCGGACCTCGACGGCTTGATCGAGCACGCGCAGGCTGCGCGCGATGCTCCAGTCCAGCGTGGTATAGGACGGCACGGTGTAGTTGTAGCCGGGCACATAGCTGAAGCCGGCGTCGATCGGTCCCATGCGCAGCACGCTCAGCATCGAGCGCCACGCCCCGGCGCGCTGCAGCCAGCTCAGGCTGGCGCTGTAGGGGGCGACGTTGCGGCGGATGCGCGGGTCGTCGATATCGCGGTCGATGAGGCTGTGCGAGAGGATGAACTCGGTGCCGCGCCAGGGCTTGAGGTGGAGCTGGGTCTCGATGCCGTTCAGCTGCACGCGGCCGGCGTGGTTCTCCCAGCGGGTGCTGCCGAACATGGCGCTGAACAGGCTGGGGGGAACCTGCCCCGCAGGCACGGGACTGCGCACGATGACGTCGTCGATGCGCTCGCGGAACAGGCGCACGTCCAGCGTGCTGCGGCTGTCGCCGAACACGCCCAGGAAGCCGATCTCGCTGGCGTCGATGCGTTGCGGGCGCAGCGCGGGGTTGGGCAGCTGGCGATACTGCAGCGGTCGACCGAGGTCGTCGATGACGCGCACGTCGGCGTTGCGCTCGAACAGCACCGGCTGGCGCCATGCGCGCGAGTGGCCGATGCGCCAGGTGAAGCGGGGTGTGGCCTGCCAGTTGAGGAACACGCGCGGTGCGAAGCGTGCCTCGTCACCCTGCAGCTGCTCGATCATGCCACCGAGGTTCCACAGCCAGGCCGGCGCAGCGCGCCATTCGAGGTTGGAGAACAGGCGATGCTCGTTGCGCGCGTGCCTGCCGCTGGCGTGATAGAAGAACGCCGACTCGTCCTGGGTACGCTGCCATTCCGCACCCCACATCAGGCGGGTGTCGGCACTCACGCGCAGGCGGTGTTCGAGCTCGAGGTTGTGCTGGGTGTACTGTGCGTCGTTGCCCACCGTGGCCTGCACTCTCCCGAGCTGCGGCGGGGGCTGGAAGCCGGGGGGCGGATTCAGCGCCGAATCGAGGCGCCAGCGCTCGCGCATCTGCTGGCCGCTCCAATACGCGGAGAGCAGCCACTCCTCGTCCTCGTGCGGCGTGTGGCGCCAGCGCAGGTGGAGCGAGCGGTTGTGCTTGTGCCCCTCACGCTCGGCGGCGGTGCCGAAGATCGAGCCGGCATAGCCGAGCTGGTGCGTGCTCTCGGCGACGCCGGCGATGAGGCCGAGCTCGTTGGTCGCGTCCACGCGCAGGTCCGCACGCAGGTTCAGCACGTCCGTGCGGCGGCCGTCGTACAGGTCGTCGAAGCCATCGTCTTCCTCGTGGTGGGCGCCGATGCGCAGGCTGAGCGGCCCTGCCTGCGCGGCGTGGCGCACCCCGGCATCGAGGATGCCCGGCGCTCCGGCGGCGAGCTTCAGGCGGGTGCCGGGCGTGCGGCTGGCGTCGTCGGTGGTGATGTTGACCACGCCGAGGAAGGCATTGGAGCCGTAGGCAGCCGAGTTCGAGCCGCGCACCACCTCGATGCGCTCGATGTCGCCCGGCAGGGCACGCTCGGCGCTGGCGGCGAAGGATGGAGTGAGCGAGGCGCGCCCGTCGACCAGCAACTGCATCTGCACCGGGTAGTCCATGCCCAGGCCGTGGTAGGTCACCCACTGCACGTTGCCGCGCTCCTGGCCGACCTGGAAGCCCGGCACCAGCCGCAGCACGCGCGCGAGCTCGCGGTAGCCGGTGGCGGCGATCAGGTCGGCGTCGATCACGCTGACCGCGCCCGGGCTGTCCTGCAGCGGCTGCGCGAGGCGCGACGCGCTCAGCACGACCGGCAGGGGTTCGAAGAAGGGGTTCTCGGCCGACGCCCAGGCAGCGCTGGCCGTCAGCAGCAGGACGAGGGCGACGCGGTGCGGGTGAAGAGACATCGGAAGCGGGCGGCTACACGTAAGGCGCGAGTATACCGACTGCGCGCTCGGGCACGCAGCAACGATCAGTCGCGGTAACATCGGACATCGTCGATTCCGGGTGCAAGCCCAGCCATCGTGTCGAAGCCATGACCCTGACCGATCTGCGTTATCTCGTCGCGCTCGCCCACGAGCGCCATTTCGGCCGTGCCGCCGAAAAGTGCCACGTGTCGCAGCCCACGCTGTCGGTGGCGGTGAAGAAGGTCGAGGAGGAGCTCGGCATCCAGCTCTTCGAGCGCAGCGCCTCGGAGGTCAAGATCACCGAGACCGGGCGGCGCATCGTCGCCCAGGCCGAACGCGTGCTGATGGAGGCGAGCCAGATCCAGGAGATCGCCGCCGCCGGCAAGGACCCGCTCGCCGGCCCGCTGCGCGTGGGCGTGATCTACACCATCGGACCCTACCTGCTGCCGCGGCTGATTCCGCGCGTGCATCAGCTCGCGCCCAGGATGCCGCTGATCATCCAGGAGAACTTCACCGCCCGGCTGGCCGAGGCGCTCAAGCGCGGCGAGCTCGACGTCATCATCATCAGCCTGCCCTTCGACGAGGCGGGGGTAGTGGCGCAGCCGGTGTACGACGAGCCCTTCCGCGTGCTGATGCCGGCAGGCCATGCGTGGAACGCGGAGAACGAGATCGACCCCCAGCATCTCGCCGACGACCAGCTGCTGCTGCTCGGCGCCGGCAACTGCTTCCGCGACCAGGTGCTCGAGGTGTGCCCGAGCTGCCGCAACATCGGCGGCCTGCAGCGTACGCTCGAGGGCAGCTCGCTCGAGACCATCCGCCACATGGTCGCCACCGGCCTCGGCGTCACCGTGCTGCCGAGCTCGGCCGCGGACGAGATGGCGACGCAGAACCCCTTGGTCGCGGTGCGGCCGTTCTCGCAGCCGGAGCCCTCGCGCCGCGTCGCCCTCGCCTGGCGCGTGACCTACCCGCGCAGCGGCGCGATCGACGTGCTGCGCGCGGCCATCCTCGACAGCGCGCTGCCCGGCGTGACGCCGGTGGGGCGGGCCATGTCCCCCGCGTCGGTGCTGCGAGCGGATTTACGATGACAATTCTTGATCGGATCGATCAGGACAATCGGTTTGATCAATGCATCCCTCTGGCGCTAACATGAAGCGCATACCCCTGCGGGCCGTGTGAAGCCTGCCATACACAGGAGAACCAGCATGGAAATCGATATCGGCATCAAGGAAAAGGACCGTGCCAAGATCGCGGAAGGCCTGTCGCGCCTGCTCGCGGACAGCTACACCCTGTACCTGACCACGCACAACTTCCACTGGAACGTGACGGGGCCGATGTTCAACACCCTGCACCTGATGTTCGAGACGCAGTACAACGAGCTCGCGCTCGCGGTCGACGAGATCGCGGAACGCATCCGCGCGCTCGGTTTCCCGGCGCCGGGCACCTACAAGGAGTTCCAGAAGCTCACCAGCATGGCCGAGCCGGAAGGCGTGCCGAGCGCGCAGGAGATGATCCGCCTGCTGGTGCAGGGCCAGGAGGCGGTCGTCAAGACCGCGCGCAGCATCGCCCCCATCGCCGACAAGGCGAGCGACGAGCCCACGCTGGATCTGCTGACGCAGCGCATGCAGGTGCACGAAAAGACCGCCTGGATGCTGCGCAGCCTGCTCGAGGGCTGAGCGCTCGTCAGTTTGCTGCATGGAACACGACGGACCCGCTGGGTCCGTCGTGTTTCCGGCTTGCGAATCACACCGCTTCCACGAGCGCGCTTGACACGGGCATGCTTGGGATAGCGGCCGGCGCGAACGGGCGTCTGCGCTGATCCGCTCCTCCACCTTCGCGCCTGCCCGCGCTCCTGCACGAACCGCCACGCGCCCTCAGCCCCCTGTAGGAGCGGCGGCAGCCGCGAAGGGTGCCGTCCGGCGGTTGACGTGGTCGCAGGTCATTCGGCGCGGCCGCCTTCGCGCCTGCCGAAGCATCGCGCTCGACCGCCTCCTTGTAGGAGCGCCGGCAGGCGCGAATGCGGCGGCCGGGCTGCGATGCCCCCGGGTGCGCCGGACTACCCGGCCTTGGCCGCGTTGAGGCGCTTGACCGCATTGACGAAGCGCGACAGCGACTCCGACAGCACGCCGCGCGGGATCATCACCTCGATCAGCTGGAAGCGTCCGCGCGTGGTGATCGCGCGGTCGAGCGCGGCCTTCAACTCCGCCCGCGTGCGCACGCGCACACCGTCTCCCCCCAGTCCCGCGGCCATCTGCGCGAAACCCCAGTCGTCGAGGTCGTTGAAGCCCGACTCGGGCTGGAAGGTGCGCAGCATCTCCCAGCTCGCGTTGTTGAACAGCAGCACGATCGGATCCCAGCCGTAGCGCCTGCAGTTGCCGAGCTCCCAGCCGGTCATCTGGAAGGCGCCGTCGCCGACCAGGATCAGCGGCCGCTGTCCGGTGGCCGCCTGCACGCCGAGGCCGGCCGGCACGCCGAAGCCCATGGTCGCGTAGTAGCCGGGAGCGACCAGCGCGGTGTGCTCGATGTCCATCGCGGTAAACAGGCAGTCGCCCATGTCGGAGGCGATCGGCAGCTTGCCGTGGGCCGCCATCAGGTCATTCACCGCGCAGGCGATGTCGGCGGGAGCGATCGTCGCCTCGTCCGCCAGCAGGCCGTGCGGGAAGGCGGGGCGATCCACGCCGAAGTGCGCCTCGGCCGGTGCCACGCGCGCGAGCAGGCCGTCGACCAGGGCGTCGAGCGGGATGTCGGCGTAGGTGTGGTAGCCCATCGTGACCCGGGCCTCGAGCGCCTGGATCGTGCGGCGCAGGTCGATGTGCTTGCCGGACACGGCGAAGTTGGTGTCCGAGATGATCACCCCGAGCAGGAACAGGCCGTCGGAATCCTCCACCAGCGCGCTCACCTCGGGCAGGCCGGCGAGCCCCATGTAGGTGCCCATCAGCGGGGCGTCGTGATCGGCGAGGAGGCCGCGGCCCATGAAGCTGGTCACCACCGGGATGCCGAGCCGGCGCGAGAGCTCGGCGACCTTGTCCTCGAGGGCGAAGCGGCGCACCTCCACGCCGGCCATGAGCACCGGCGCGCGGGCTGCACGGAGGCGGCCGAGGATCTCGTCCACGCAGGCTGCGAGCGCGTCGGCATCGACCGCACGCGGCGCCTCGCGCAGCACCGGCGCGCACGGGCGGGCGACCATGTCGCGCGGGATCTCGATATACACCGGCAACGAATTGCGCACGCAGTTGCCGAGCACGCGCGCGATGTCGGCCGGCGCGCGTGCGGCGTCGTCCAGCCGCACCTGGTCGCAGGTGATCTCCTGGAAGATGCGGAACTGCGAGTCCAGCGTCTTGGCCTGGTGGTGCAGCAGCAGTCCGGACTCCGATTCGCCCAGGCCCGGCCCACCGGAGAGGACCACCAGCGGCGACTTCTCGGCATAGGCGGCGGCGACCGCGTTGATCATGTTGAGCGCGCCGGCGCCGTAGGTGACCGCAGCCACGCCGATGCTGCCCTGGACGCGCGCGGCCGCGTCGGCGGCGAAGCCAACGCCGGGCTCGTGCGACAGCGTGTGCAGCGGCAGGATGCCGGTCTGCTCGATGATGCGGAAATACGGCAGGGCGAAGTCGCCCGGGATGCCGAAGATCTGCCGCGCGCCGTGGTCGACCAGCGCGTGCAGCAGCGATTCGGTCAGGTTCATGCTCGTCTCTCCCTCGTTGTGGTGAGGAGGATTATCGGTGGCCGGCCTCGCACCGTGTTCGCATCATGAGGGTATAGAATCGCCCGATACGCACGGTTCGTGCATTTCGAGGCTGGATGATGAGCACCCTGAGCATAGACCGCCACGATCTCGCACTTCTGGACGCCTTGCAGCGCAGCGGCGACGCGACCAATGCCGTGCTCGGCGAGGCGGTGCATCTGTCCGCCTCGCAGGTGAGCCGCCGCCTGCAGCGCCTGCAGGAGGCCGGGCTGATCACCGGCTACGCGGCCCTGCTCGACCCCGCCGCGCTCGGGCTGGACGTGATCGCCTTCGCCCACGTCGTGCTCGAACGCCACGGCGGCGTGCGCACCGAGGCCTTCGAGGAAGGCGTCGCGGCCTTGCCGGAGGTGCTGGAGTGCTTCTCGGTGAGCGGCAACGCGGACTACGTGCTGCGCATCGTCGCGCCCGACCTGGCCGCGTTCTCCGAGCTGATGATGAAGCGCGTGCTGCGCCTGCCCGGCATCGCCAACATCAAGACCGACATCGTGCTCGGCAAGGTCAAGCAGACCCACGTGCTGCCGCTCGAGCACATCGCCCGCCCGAGCCGGCCCCGCCGCGGCGTGCGCTACAGTGCGGGCTGAAGCACTCCCGTAAAAAGCGCCGCCGCCGCCTTCGCGCCTGCCGGCGCTCCTACATGAAGCACGGCGCTTCCCGTTCCCTTGTAGGAGCTGCGGCAGCTGCGAACCCGGCGACCGGGCAGGCGGCGCGCGTGCAGGACTCCTCCATCGCCTTCGCGCCTGCCGGCGCTCCTACAGGAACCGCTGCGGCTCGGGAGCGCATGTAGGAGCGGCGGCAGCCGCGAATACGGCGGTTTGTCCTGTGACGTGGAGGACGCAGCCGCGGCGGAGAGTCTCAGCCCGCCTTGCGCGCCGGCGCGCGCTTGCGCGGTGCGGCGGCCGCGGCGCCCTCGCCTGCGGCTTCGTCGCCCTTGGCCGCGGTGGTCTTCGCACTCGCCTTGGGCGCCTTGGCCTCGAACTCGAAGCCGACCTTGCCGTCCTTGCCGCGCACCAGGAAGGCGGAGAACTTGCGCCGCGTACGCGCCGACACGAAGCCCTTGAGCAGCTCCGTCTTGCCCTCGGTCAGCAGCTTGGCCATCTGCTCGCGCTCGATCGGCTGCTGCAGGATGACCTTGCCGGAGCGGAAATCGCATTGCCTGTCCGGCCCGACCGACTTCTCGCACACATAGGCCATGCCGTGCTCGAACACGCGGCTGGCGCATTTCGGGCAGGCGCCGACCGGCTCCTGGGCCGAGAAGTCCACCGCCTCCGCCTCTTCGCCCTCTTTCGGCTGGCCGAAGTCGAAGGTGGGCTGCTTGTCCTCGTTCAGCACGATGTCGGCGTTGAAGAGCCGCCCCATCTTGTTGCGGAAGCCGAGCAGCGGGCCGACCTTGCCCTCGCGCAGCAGGGTCTCGATCTCGTCGTACTCGAACTGGCGACCGGCGACGATCTTCCAGGTGCTCCAGTCGCAGGCCTGGCAGGCGAACTTCTTGTAGTTCTCCTTCACCACGCCGCCGCACTTGGGGCACGGCGTCTGCAGGGTGACGAACTCGCCCGGGACGGTGTCGGACTCGTAGCGCTTGGCGCGCTCGACGACCTCGCGCGTCATCTCCGCGATCTCGTTCATGAAGGCTTCGCGGCTGAGCTTGCCGTGCTCCATCTGCGCGAGCTTGTATTCCCAGCCGCCGGTCAGCTCCGGCGAGGTCAGCGCGTTCACGCCGAGGCCCTTTAGCAGCGTGATCAGCGAGAAGGCCTTGGCGCTCGGGATCAGCTCGCGGCCTTCGCGGTGGATGTACTGCTCGCTGATCAGGCCTTCGATGATCTGCGCGCGCGTGGCTGGGGTGCCAAGGCCGCGCTCGGCCATCGCCGCGCGCAGTTCCTCGTCGTCCACCATCTTGCCTGCGCCTTCCATGGCGGAGAGCAGCGTGGCTTCGTTGAAGCGCGCCGGCGGCTTGGTCTGCAGCGATTTCACCACGATGTCCTCGGTGGACACCGTCTCGCCCTGCTCCACCGCCACCAGCTGCGGGCCGCCGCCCTCTTTCGTGTCCTTCTCGTCGCTGGCGGCTTCCTTGCCATACACCGCCAGCCAGCCCGGATTGACCAGCACCTTGCCCTCGGTCTTGAAGGCCTCGCCCTCGACGCGGGTGATGCGGGTGGTGATCTGGTACTCGGCCGCCGGATAGAACACCGCCAGGAAGCGCTTGGTGACGAGGTCGTAGATCTTGTATTCGGCGTCCGACAGGCTCTTCGGCAGCGTGCCGGTGGGGATGATGGCGAAGTGGTCGGAGATCTTGGCGTTGTTGAAGATGCGCTTGTTCGGCTTCACCCAGCCCTGCTTGGTGATCTCGTTGGCGAACGGCGCGTACTGGTCTGGCAGGGTGCGCATGACCTCGCTCACCGTGCCGAGGTAGTCCTCGGGCAGGGCGCGTGCGTCGGTACGCGGGTAGGTCAGCACCTTGTGCTTCTCGTACAGCGCCTGGGCGAGCTGCAGGGTGACGCGGGCGGAAAAGCCGAAGCGGCCGTTGGCCTCGCGCTGCAGGCTGGTGAGGTCGAACAGCAGCGGCGACAGTTGCGTGGAGGGCTTGGCCTCCTCGGTCACCACGCCCGGCTTGCCTTCGCACTTGGCGCGGATGGCCTCGGCCTGGGCCTTGTCCCACAGGCGGAAGGCGGTGGCGTGCTCGTCGCCCTCGGGCTTTTTGAACTTCTCGTCGAACCAGCGCCCCGGGTATTCGCCGGCGGCGCAGCCGAAGCGCGCCTCGAGCTCCCAGTAGTCGCGCGACTTGAACTTGCGGATGCGGTCCTCGCGCTCCACCACCATCGCCAGCGTCGGCGTCTGCACGCGGCCCACCGTGGTGAGGTGGAAGCCGCCGGTCTTGGAGTTGAACGCGGTCATCGCGCGCGTGCCGTTGATGCCGATCAGCCAGTCCGATTCGGCGCGGCAGATCGCGGCGTTGCGCAGGCCCTCGACGTCCTGCGCGGCGCGCAGGTGGGCGAAGCCGTCGCGGATCGCCTGTGCGGTCATCGACTGCAGCCACAGGCGCTGCATCGGCTTCTTGCTGCCGGCATGCTGGGCGATGAAGTTGAAGATCAGCTCGCCTTCGCGGCCCGCGTCACAGGCGTTGATCAGGCCGGTGACGTCCTTCCGCTTGATCAGCCGGGTGAGCAGCTTGAGGCGGTCCTCTGTCTTCTCGATCGGCTTGACCGCGAAGTGGGGCGGGATCACCGGCAGGTGGGCGAAGGTCCACTTGCCGCGCTTGACCTCGAACTCCTCGGGCACGGTGAGCTCGAGAAGGTGGCCGACGGCCGACGACAGGACGTAGTCGTCGGACTCGAAGTAGTCCTTCTCTTTCGTGAAGCCGCCCAGCGCACGGGCGATGTCCTGCGCGACGGAAGGCTTTTCCGCGATGATCAGTTGCTTGCTCATGCTCGACGGTCAACGAGGGTCGCGCCGCGAGGGCGCGTGGGTTCGGAAGCGGCGGATGATAAGGACGGCCCGCCGGAACAGGCAAGCCGAGCGGGTGGACCGGTCAGTGCAACGTGGGTTCGTAGGCCCAGTCGTCTTCCTCGGTCAGCAGCTCGTCCACCATCAGGGTGTCGATCGGCTCCTCCTGCTGCCACAGCACCATCAGCACGATGACCTTGAGCCGGTTCAGCGTGATGGTGAAGTCGGCCAGCGCCATCGCGCGCTCGATGATCAGTTCGCGGTGGGCGGTGCCGAGCACGCCGGCGCTCTCGAGCAGGCTCAGGAAACCGCGGCAGCGGCCGTCGAGCAGGGCCTGCTCTTCTTCCGTGTAGATGCGCACCGACCCGGCTTGCGGCGCGGTGCCGGGGTGGATTTCGCGGGCGACGCGGCGCAGGCCGGCGAGCCACTCCAGCGCCTCGGAGATGTCGTCCTGCTCGAAGCCCGCGGCGGACAGCTTGCGGTTGAGCAGTTCGCCTTCCGGGCAGGCGTCGGCGTGGATGTAGCTCTCGAAGAGGTATACGAGGATGTCGAACAAGGCGGCCTCTCGTGGATCGGCAGGGGAGGCGGAAGAGCCGGACCCCCGCCGGGGTGTGGGGGGCGGCGGCTCGCGGCCGCTCTTTCAGGTGGTGCGCTGGAAGCGTCCGCCGGGCAGCTTGGCCAGGCGCCCTTCCAGTTCGAGTGGCAGCAGGATGGCGTAGAGGGCATCGACCGTCAAGCCGCAGCGCGCGGCGATGGTGTCGAGGTCGACCGGATCGTGGCCGATCGCATCGAGCACGCGCGCGGTCTCGCCATCGAGCGCGAGCGCGGCCTGCAGGGGCGGTTGGGCCGGGGCGGCGGGCTCCGCGCCGCGGCGCTGGCGGCCCCTTGCGCTTGCTGTGGGCGCGACGACCGGCGCGGGCCAGCCGAGGCGGCCGCGCAACTCCTCGACGACGTCCTCGGCGGTCTCGACCAGCTTGGCGCCGTCGCGGATCAGGCGGTGGCAGCCGCGCGACAGCGGCGAGTGGATCGAGCCCGGGATGGCGAACACCTCGCGCCCGGTCTCGGTGGCGAGCCGGGCGGTGATCAGCGAGCCGCTGCCGAGCGCTGCCTCGACCACCAGCACGCCCTCGGCGAGGCCGGCGATCAGGCGGTTGCGGCGCGGGAAGTTGTGCTGCAGGGGCGGTGTGCCGAGGGGAAACTCGCTGACGACCGCGCCGGCGGCGGCGATCTCGCGCGCCAGCGCGGCGTTGCGCGCGGGGTAGATGCGGTCGATGCCGGTGCCGATCACCGCTACCGTGCCCGCAGCTTCCGTGCCGGCGGCGAGCGCGCCGCGGTGCGCGGCGGCGTCGATGCCGAGCGCCAGCCCGCTCACGACGACGAGGCCTTGCTCGGCAAGCGCGCGCGCGAAGGCCCCGGCGTTGGCTTCGCCCGCAGCGGTCGCCGAGCGCGCGCCGACCAGCGCGATGCCCGGGCGCGACAGCAGCGCGGGATCGCCCTTGACGTAGAGCAGCACCGGGGGATCGGCGATGTCGAAGAGCTGGCGCGGGTAGCCGGCGTCGGCCAGGGTCAGGATGTGGTTGCCGGCCTCGCCCGCCCAGGCGAGCGCGCGCTCGATGTCTTCGTGTGCCGGTGCCGCGAGCACCGCGTCGGCCGCTGTGCCGCCCACCACGGCGGCGAGCGCGCCACGCCCGGCGGCAAAGATGTGGCCGGGCAGGCCGAAGGCGGCGAGCAGGGCGCGCTGGCCCTGCGTTCCCACGCCCGGCACGGCGGCGAGGCGAAGCCAGTCGGCGAGATCGTCGGCAGGCACGGTCACGATGCGGCGGCTGCGACCCGGCGGTGCCGGATCAGGGCTTGCGGACGGTGTCGCCGATGGTGACCGGGCCGTCGGATTCCATCACCAGCGCGTAGGCCACGCGCTCGAAGACGCGGAAGACGAAGGCCACGCCGTAGCGCTTCTCGGGCAGGCGGAAGCTCTCCTTGCCGTCCTCGCCGCGGTACTCGGCGACACCGCGGTTGCGGTAGAGGGCGAGCACGTGGCCGCGCTCGAGGCCGTCCTGCTCGCCGGTGTCGAGCGCGACCACGTTGAGTCGGCCGGTCTCGCTGACCCCACGGTAAATGGAGATGATGCTGCCCTCGACGTCGAATTCAGGCGCGTGCGGGGCGTAGGAGAACACGCTCGGCGGTTCGCTCGGCATCATCAGGTCGCCGGTGCCGATCTCCTCGACCGCGGAGACGATCTCCAGCGTGGTCGGTTCGCCGCGCTCGGTGACGCGGGCGGTGCCGAGGTAGGCAGCTTCCCAGGCGATCGGCGCGCGCGTGCGCGGGTCCTCGAGCGGGCGGGCCGGGCGATAGATGTGCCAGACTTCGGCCTCGTCGCCGACGTTCTTGGCGAAGATGGTGTCGCCGGTCCCGGTCAGGACGCGGCTGGTCTCGGTGGCGACGATGGTGGCCGAGCCGTCGAGGCGGGGCTGGTCGACCACCAGCGGGCGATTCAGGAAGGGCTCGATGATCTGCAGCGGGATGCTGGGCAGGGCCTCGGCGATCGGCTCGTTGTAGACCCTCGGCTGCAGGCGGCCGTCTGCAGTGCTGCCACCGCCGACCCGGCGGCCGACGCTGAGCCAGGGGCCGCTGCGGTCGAGCAGGATGACCTGGCCGGGGTAGATGAGGTGCGGGTTGCGGATCTCGTCGCGGTTCAGTCGCCACACCTCGGGCCAGCGCCAGGGCTCCTGCAGGAAACGCCCGGAGATGCCCCACAGGGTGTCGCCGCGTTCCACGGTGTAGCTGTCGGGGGCGTCGGCGGCGAGGCGGACGCTGGACTGCGCGTGCGCACCCACGCCGAGGAGGCTCGCGAAGGCGACGAGCAGAGGGAATATAATTCGCTTCATTGGACGCTTCCGATCGGGACCTTGCGCGCCGGGTCCGACCCGGAACGCACGCTGCGCGCCGGGGTCGAAGCAACTGAACGCGTGCTGTGCACGCCCTGCATCCCCGCCGCGGATATTCCGGCTAAATACACGCCGAAGTGTGTGAAAACGCTTGAAATTCTGCACTCAAAGGCTTAACCCAGCAAGGTATTCATGGCTCTCCTACCCATCCTCCGCTACCCCGATCCCCGCCTGCACACGGTCGCGACGCCGGTCGCCCGTGTGGATGACGAAGTCCGCAAGCTGATCGCCGACATGGCCGAGACCATGTACGAGGCGCCCGGCATCGGGCTCGCCGCCACGCAGGTCGACGTGCATAAGCGCATCGTCGTCATCGATGTCTCCGAGGACAAGTCCGGCCTGATGGCGCTGATCAACCCCGAGATCCTCGAGCGCTCGGGCGAACAGGTGTGCGAGGAAGGCTGCCTGTCGGTACCCGGAATCTACGAGAAGGTGTCGCGCGCCGAGCGTGTGAAAGTTCGCGCCCTGAACGAAAAGGGCGAACCCTTCGAGTTCGAGGCCGACGGCCTGCTCGCGGTGTGCGTGCAGCACGAGATCGACCACCTCGACGGCAAGGTCTTCGTCGAATACCTGTCGCAGCTCAAGCTCGGCCGCATCAAGTCCAAGCTGGCCAAGAAGGCCCGCATCACCGCGTGATGGCCGTCACCGCAACCGGGACCGGCGGCCTGAGCGTCGCCTTCGCCGGCACCCCCGAATTCGCCGCGCAGGCGCTCGACGCCATCCTGAAGGCCGGCTACGCGGTTCCGCTCGTGCTCACCCAGCCCGACCGCCCGGCCGGCCGCGGCATGAAGCTCAGCCCGAGCGCGGTCAAGCAGCTCGCACTTGCACACGGCATCGAGGTCGACCAGCCCGAGAAGCTGCGCACCGACGCGCAGCGCGCCCGCCTCGCAGACTGTGCGCCCGACGTGCTGGTGGTCGCCGCCTACGGCCTCATCCTGCCCAAGGCGGTGCTCGAGCTGCCGCGCCTGGGCTGCATCAACATCCACGCCTCGCTGCTACCGCGCTGGCGCGGGGCGGCGCCGATCCACCGCGCGATCGAGGCCGGCGACGCCGAGACCGGCATCACCATCATGCAGATGGACGAAGGCCTCGACACCGGCCCGATGCTGCTGCGACGCGCGCTGCCGATCGCCGCGGACGACACCACCGCCAGCCTGCACGACCGCCTCGCCGCGCTCGGCGGCGACTGCATCGTCGAGGCGCTGGCGGCCTTGCAGTGCGGGCAACTTTCACCCACGCCGCAGCCGGCCGAGGGCGTCACCTACGCGGCCAAGATCGGCCGCGCCGAGGCCGACATCGACTGGAGCCGGCCGGCGTTGGAGATCGAGCGCGCGATGCGCGCCTTCGACCCCTTCCCGGGCGCCGTGTCCACCTTGCACGACACCGCGGTCAAGTGCTGGAAGGCGCAGGTCGTCGCGGGCGAGGGCGAGCCCGGCCGGGTGCTCGCGGTCGATGCGGATGGCATCGTCGTGGCCTGCGGGCGCGATGCGCTGCGTTGCACGGTGTTACAGCGCCCGGGCAGCAAGCGCCTGCCCGCGGGGGAATTCCTGCGCGGTTTCCCGGTCTCTGTGGGCGAACGCTTCGCGTCCCTGGCGTGAGCACGCAGCGCGTAGGCGACGGCCTTGAAGGCGGTCGCCTACGCCCCGAGCTACACTGACGAATCAATCTCTTGCAGGAAGGATCCCGCAATGTTCGGAAACTGGATCAAGACCACCATCCTGATGGCCGGCATCGTCGCCCTGTTCGGCGCGATGGGTGCGGCCATCGGCGGTCAGCAGGGCATGCTGATCGCGCTCGTGATGGGCGGTGCGATGAACGTCTGGGCCTACTGGTTCTCGGACAAGATGGTGCTGAAGATGTACAAGGCGCGCGAGGTCGATGCCGCCTCCTCGCCCTACCTGTACAACATGGTCGCCGAGCTCGCGCGCCGTGCCGAGCTGCCCATGCCCAAGGTGTACATCATCGACGAGGCCCAGCCCAACGCCTTCGCCACCGGCCGCAACCCCGACAACGCCGCGGTCGCTGCCACCACCGGCATCATCCGCATGCTCTCCGAGCGCGAGCTGCGCGGCGTGATGGCGCATGAGCTGGCGCACGTGAAGAACCGCGACATCCTGATCTCGACCATCTCGGCGACGATCGCCGGCGCGATCTCGATGCTGGCCAACTTCGGCATGTTCTTCGGCGGCCGCGACGGCGAGGAGCGCCCCAACCCGATCGTGTCGATCGCCATGATGATCCTCGCCCCGCTCGCCGGCATGCTGATCCAGATGGCGATCAGCCGCACCCGCGAGTTCGGCGCCGACCGCGGCGGCGCGGAGATCTCCGGCGACCCCGACGCGCTCGCCAGCGCGCTCGGCAAGATCGACGCCTACGCGCGCGGCATCCCGATGCACACCGCCGAGCAGCACCCCGAGACCGCGCAGATGATGATCATGAACCCGCTCTCGGGTGGCGGTCTGCGCGGGCTGTTCTCCACCCACCCCTCCACGCAGGAGCGCATCGCCCGCCTGCAGGCCATGCGCTGAGCGCGGCCGAGGCTCAGTCCGAGGACGCGAAGGCGCTGCGGATCAGGGCGAGCAGCTCGCCCGGCCGCACCGCCTCGCCGAAGGCGCCGGCGCGCAGCAGGGTTTCGCGCCGCGCCGCCCGAAGCGCGGGCGCGAACTCGGCGTGATAGAAGATCACCGGCGGCCGCCGCGGGCGCGCGGCGAGCACGCCGAGCAGCTTGAGTCCGGCGCTCGCCGCGCCGTCGAGCGGTTCCGGACGGTCCCAGTCCGACACCACCAGATCGAATCCGTCCTCGTCCGCATCGAGGCGCTCCAGCGCCTCCGCAGTGCTGTGCACGCTCACCACCTCGACCTGCAGCTTTGCCAGCGCCGCCAGTTCGTGGCGATTGTTGTCCGGCTGGTCGTCCACCCAGAGCACGCGCTTCTGCTCGGGCATGTCGATCAGCGCCGCGGCCAGGCCCTCCGCCTCGCCGCTGGCGATGCCCTCCACACCCTTGATGCGCGCCGCGAACGCGAGCTCGTCGGCGAACGCGCCGATGGCGCGCTGGAGCAGGGCGTCGGTGCGGGCGTCCTCCGCGGCGGCCATCTTCAGAGCGGGGCGTGCCATCTCCGGCGAGTGCATCGCTTCCTCGGGCAGCGGCGCGCTCGCGACCGCTGTGCCGAGATCGCTCGAGCGTGGGGCGGAGGGTGCCGACGGCGGGGGAGGCGCCGGGGGCGGCGCGCTCGCCCAGCGCTGGCGGATGGCCTCGACCGCACGCCGGATGCCCTTGGCGACGTCGGTCCAGGCCTCGTCGCGGTTGGGCCACGAGGTCACCGGGCGCAGGTCGGTGGGCAGGCCCTGCAGGTGGGCGAAGGGCGCGTCCTCGATATCGACCGCGCGTAGCAGCACCGGGATCACGCTGGCGTCGCCGCGCCGAGCGCGCTCGATTGCGGTGGCGAGCTCCTTGCCCCAGATGTAGTCCGAGTTGAGGAAGTCCATGCTCACCAGCAGCAGGATCAGGTCCGCCGTGCTGAGCTCCCTGTCGATCGCCTCGTCCCATTGCTGCCCTGGCACGATGCCGCGATCGTGCCAGGGTCGGATGACGCCCTTGCGCCGCAGCAGCGCGAGATGGCCGTCGAGTTCGTCGCGCAGCTTCTCGTCCTCGTGGGCGTAGCTGTAGAAGAGATCCACCGGTTCCGTGTCCATCGTGGCGCTCCCTCGGCTTGTGGTCCGTTCTTCAACATAGTCCAGGCCGGCGGCGCCGTCAGCGTGCCTGCGGCGGCTGGCCTCTCAGGCCGCCTCGCGCTGGGCGAAGAAGCCGGCGCCCGCGCCTTCGCCGTCGAGCACGGCCGCGGGCGGCCCTGCCGCGACCACCCGCCCGCTGTGCATGAACCAGATCGCGTCCATCTCGCGCGCGAGGCGCTCGTCCTGGGTGACCAGCAGCACCGTGGCGCCGATGTTGCGCAGCAGCCGGCGTAGCGCGTGGCGGCCGGCCGGGTCGAGCAGGCCCTCGCTCGCGTCGATCAGCAGCAGCCGCGGTGCGGCGAGCGTGGCGCGCGCCAGCAGCAGGCGGCTGCGTTCGCCGGAGGACAAGTCGCGGCCGTTCTCGGCTACCCGTCCGTCGAGCCCGCCGAGACGTGCAATCGTCCCGCCGAGGCCGAAATCGCGGGCGACGGCCAGCAGACGCTCGTCGCACGGGCGAGGCGCCAGCCCCAGGCTGAGCGCGCGCCGCAGGCTGCCGGCCAGGATGGGCGATTGCGGGCCGACATGGGCGAACATCCGTCGGCGCTGGGCGAGCGGAAGGTCGGTGGGCGCGATGCCGTCGATGCGGACTCGACCGCGCGCGGGCCGGTCGAGCCCGGCGGCGAGGTTCAGCAAGGTCGTCTTGCCGGCGCCGCTGGCGCCGACCACGGCGATGCGCTGGCCGGGTTCGGCGCATGCGTCGAAGCGGCGCCCGGCCTCGGTAAGTCCGACCCGCTCGAAGCTCAGCGCCGGCGGTGCATTGCCGAACTGCGGCGGGACGCTGGCCGCGCGCCGCTTCAGGCCGGGTGTGGCGAGCAGCCGCTCGGCCTTGCGGCGTGCCAGCTGCCAGGCGCGGTGGCGGTCCCATACCATCCCGAGTTCGCGCAGCGGCTGGATCATCAGCGCCAGCGTGGCCAGGCCCGCCGCGGTGGTGGCTGCGGGCAGGCCGTGCTGCAGCGCGGTCAGCAGCAGCGCGGCGGCGGCGGCTCCGGAGATGGCGTCCGGTAACGCGCGCAGCAGCGCGCTGCGGCGCATGCGGGCGAGCGCGGCGGCGAGCAGCCGCGCCGTGTTGCGCTCGAGGCGGGCAAGCTCCTGACCGGAGCGGCCGATCACATGCAGCTGTGGCGCGTGCGCCACGCGCTCGCTCATGTCGGCGGCGATGCGCGCACGGCGACGGCGCAGGCGGTCATGCGCGGGGCCGAGCCCGACCCCGGCGATCGCCATCAGGGCGAGCCCGGCGAGCAGCGGCGCGGCCACCGCCAGGCCGAAGCCGGGCGCTAGGCAGAACAGCACGCTGGTCGACACCGGCAGCACGATGCCGGCGGAGATCAGGCGCGCGATGCCGTGGCTGACCCAGCCGCGCACCGCTGCGAGGTCGCCCACGAAGCGCAGTGCGAGCGCGCCCGTGCGCCGCTTCGCCAGGGCCGGGGCGGCGAAGCGCGACAGGTGGCGATACAGCGTCGCGCGCACGCTGGCCGCGTAGGCCTGGCCCACGCGCTCGGCCTGGATGCGCTCGAGCACCTTGAGGAGCGCGATGGCGATGCCGGCCCCCGCGATGCCGCCCAGCGCGGCCCAGGGCACGGCGCCGTCAGCCGCGTGCAGCGCGGCGAACACCGCGCGCATCGCCACCGCGGCCCAGGCGGCGGCGCAGGCCTGGCCGAGCGCGAGCACCGCGATCAGGCCGATGCGTGCGCCGCGGCCGTCGGCGGCGATGCGGGGCAGCGGGCTCACCGGCCGACCCTCCCTGCGCTCACGCCGCCGCCTTGAGGGCGGGTGCGCGCAGGCCGGCGAGCAGCGCGCTGGCGTGGGCCGGGTCGAGCAGCTCGTCGCGACCGAGCACGCGCAGGCCGGTGGCGGCCTCGGCCTCCTGCGCGCCCAGCGGCGACAGGCTCAGGGTGCCGGTGAGCGCGAAGGCCTCGAGGCCGATCGCGTTCAGCACCGCGCAGCCGCCCACCGCGGCGAGCGCATCCGGCGCGGCGAACATCAGCCCGGCAAAGTGATCGCGCACCACCGGGCGGCGCAGCAGCGCGGCGGTCTCCTGCTGCAGCACGCCGTCGGCCAGTTCCACCACGGCGATCTCGCAACCTGCCGCAGCTGCGTGCGCGAGCAAGGTGTCCAGTCCGGCCTCGATGCGCTCGAGCGGCTCGTTGTAGGTCGACACCATGCCGACATCGGTGAAGTCGCCGACGAAGCGCGCGCCCGAATCGACGAAGCTGTTGTAGTCGCCGAAGGCGCCGGTGCCGGTGGCCTTGATCGCCGCGACCTCGAAGCCCGCGCGCTGCAGGCCGTGGGCGAGGCTGGCCGAGGCGGTGGTCTTGCCCGAGTTCATCGAGGCGCCGACGACGCCGATCACGGTCATGCCGGTGGGCGCCTGCAGCGGCGGCAGGGCATGGTCGCCGACGTTGATGACCTTGCCGGCAGCATCGGCGAGCAGGCCGAGCGGCGCCACCCGGGTCGGGGCCGCGACCTTGGCGTTGCGTTCGCGCATGCGCCCGAGCACGCCACCCGCGGCGAGGATGTCGACCTCGTCGGCGTCGAGCTCGGCGAGGCCCTCGAACTGGTCGGGCGCATAGCGGGCGCCGCAGGCCATGACGACGAGGTCGCCGGTGTACAGGTCGGCGGGCCGGCCGCTGGCGAGCTGCAGGCGCTTCTGGAAGCCGATGCGCACGATGCGGCCCAGCACCAGGTCACCCGGGCGGGCCTGGGCGAGGTCGGCGAGCAACTGGCTGGCGCGGTCCTGGCGGACGCGGCGGGTGGAGAAGGCCCATTTGGCCTGGGCGGCGAGCGCGAGCGGGCTCACGGCGATGGCGGTGCGGGCGGTCGGGTTCGGGGCGGGGGACATGTGCGTTCTCCTGGGCGTGCGGCGATGGGTTCGGGGGTGGTGAGGTCGGGCGCTCAGGCGGCGAGCGCAGTGGTGCAGGCGTCCAGCGGGACGGGTGGGGCGAAGACGTGATCGACCAGCCCGCCGTCGCGGACGCAGTCGATGAAGCGGTGGCCGCAGTCGGCCAGCGTGTGCAGGCGGAAGCGCGCTTCGAGCCCGCGCGCCCGGGCGGCTTGGGTGAGCGCACGGGTCCAGGTGCGTGCGCGGGTGAGGCGGTCGCGGCCCTGGCGGCGGTCGAGCTCGGGGGTGCTGCGCGTGGTCTCGTCCGGGAGGTTGTCGAGCGTGCCGACGAGTACGCTGACCGGCAGTTGCAGGAAGCGGTCGAGCGCCGCGCCGAACTTCGGTCCCCAGGCCTGGCGCCCGGATTCGGCGCCGAGGCCGTAGGGAAAGACGCTGTGGCGGTCGGGCAGGGTGTACCAGCCGGCTGCGGCGGCTATCAGGTGATCGATGCGATGCGGGTACAGCATGGCGAAGCGGTGGGCGAACTGGGCGCCGCCGGAGAAGCCGAAGAGCGTGAATGGGCGCTTGCCGACCAGGCCTTCGAGGGCGAGCTCGTCGAGCAGGGCGATCAGGGCGAGGTCGGCGCGCCTGCGCTGTACCACGCGCTGGTAGCCGGTCCACCCCGCCTCGTCGAACACCGGCGCGATGACGACGCGGCCCTCGGCGGCAGCGCGGGCGGCGAAGCTCCTCGCCATCTCCTCGGCGCCGCGCTGAATGCCGTGGATGGCGACCAGCGCAGGCGTGTCGGCGCGGCGCTGGTGCGGGATCGCGAGCCAGCACGCCAGGCCGTTGCGGCCATGGGCGCGGCGCCAGACGATGTGGAAGCCGTGCAGGGTGTCGTGTGCGGGGGGCAGGGACTGCTTGGGCAGGTTCTTCACGATCTTTCTCCGGGGGTTGTGGGGCCGATCCGACCCTCTCGGTACTGACAACGCGCGCCTTGCGGGTTTATTCCGCGCAGGCTGGAAAAAATTCTCAGCGCCGAGCAGGCGCGTCCGCCTGACGCAGCAGCGTGGCGTAGATCTCGGCGCTATGGCGGCCGGTGACGGGCAGGCGATGGGCGGCCTGGAAGCGCATCAGTGCGCGTGCGCTCTGCTCGCCCCACACCCCGTCGGCGGCGCCGGCGGGGTGGCCGGCACGCGCCAGCGCCTGCTGCACGGCGCGGTGGCGATCGTCGGGCAGCATGCGGCCGTAGGCCTGCACGCTGGCTGCGTAGCTGGCGGGCGAGGCCGAGCTGAGCTCGATGCAGGGGGCGTAGTCGACGTCGAAGGCACGCGCGACGTGCACCATGACCGCGGCCTCGGCGATGCGGCGCTGGGCGAACTGCGGGCCGTCGTTGCTGCGCTTGCCGAGCTCGATGCCGAAGGTGTTGCGGCCGTCCTGGATGCGCAGCCCGAAGCTCGCGTCGGCCGCGTTGACCGCGACGCTGATCGCGCTCGCATGCAGCACGTGGCCGCCACGCGAGGACATGAAGTCGCCGGCGATGAGGTCGGTGCGGCGCTCGAAGCCGAAGCCGAGGTCGAACAGCCCGGTGCCGGTGCGACGGCGCCCGCTGGCATCGGCGCCGCCGCGGCCGACGTCGGCGTCGTCCTGCGTCCACGCGCCTTCGAGCACGATGTGGTTGCCACGCGGGCGGGTGCGGTCGGCGTCGGCCGAGCGCACCTTGTCCGTGCCCAGGCGGTCGATCGCGGTGTGCAGCCACCAGGCGCCGCCGCTGCTCAGGCGACGTTCGTCGAACCTGCGTGGCACCGTGGTGTCGGGCACGTCGTCCACGAACACGGTGAGCACGGGCTTGCCGCTGCGGTCGATCAGCTCGCCAAGGCAGGACAGGGCGAGCGAGTGCTCGGTCATGACCGGGTTGACCGTGCTCCGGTAGTCGCTGGCCTGGTCATTGACGAGGGTGGCGCAGCCGCCGAGCCCGAACAGGGCGGACGCGGCGATGCCGAGGGCGGGGATGGGGGTCTTCATGTCGGAACTCCTGGTGGTAGCGAGTCAGGGCGGTGCCCTGCCTGTTCCGACAACGTGGCTGCAGCCGGTTTATTCCCGGCCGCGGCAAAAAATTCAGTCCGCGTTCCAGCCGCGCGTGATCAGGGCGCGTTCGCGCTCGGCGTCGAGGGGGGCGCCGTCCACGTTTTCGCCGAGAAAGGCGTCGGCGGCTTCGTGCAGGCGGTCGCTGGCGGTGCCGTAGCCGTTTGGGTCGCCTTCGCCGCCGGCGCTGAAGGCGAGCTGCCAGTTTGCGTCGTCCGCGGGTGTGCGGCAGGCGATGCCGATCTGCTGGCCGCCCCCGGCGCCGCTCGTGCTGCCCAGGGTGTATTCGCGGCAGAAGCCGCCTTCACGCGCCGGGAAGCTGGCCCTGATCTCCAGGCGTTGTCCGCCGGCGTCCAGCACCACCCCGCTCGGCGCCGCCTGCAGCGCCATGGCCAGCGCGGGGTCGCGGATCGGGTCGCCGACGCGGGCGAGCGGCGCGGCGAGTTCGGTCGGGGGCAGCAGGTAGTGGCCGATCAGCGCGCCGAGCGCCAGCGTGACCACCGAGGCGAAGGCCGCGGCGGCGCCGAAACCACCGCCGAGCCAGGCCGCCAGGCGTGCGCCCAGGCCGGGGGTGCTCGGGCGGGTGGCGCCTGGGCGACTGCCAGCGCTGCTCGGGGTGAGGGCGGGGCGTCCGGAGGCGGGCTGCGCGGCTGCAGCGTCGGCTGGCCGCGCCGGGGCGCGCGCCAGGCCGGCGTCGGCGGCCGGAGTCGCCGTGCGGGCGCCCTCCTCGGCGCCTGGCAGCGGCGCGCTCATGATTGCCGCGATCAGCTGCGGTGGCACCGCCTCCTCGAGCTTGGCGTCGAAGGCCTGGCGCGCCAGCTCGCCGGTCTCGGCCAGCACCTGCAGGCGGGCGCGCAGCGCGGGGCTGGCGGCCAGCGCGTCCTCGACCGTCTCGTACGCAGCGTCGTCCTCGAGCTGGGCGTCGAGGTAGGCGATCAGGGTGTCGTCGTCGATGTTCATCAGCGCGCTCCGTCCGGTGCGCCGCCGATGGCGTCCGCCAGGCGGGCGCGGGCGCGCGCCAGCCGGCTCATCACCGTGCCCATCGGCACGCCGAGCGCCGCCGCGGTTTCCTTGTACGACAGGCCATCCACCGTGATCATCATCAGCACCACCCGCTGTTCCTCCGGCAACTCGCCGATCACCCGGCGCACCATGCGCGCATCGCTGCGCGCTTCCACCACCCGGCGCCCGTCCTCGCCGGCGATCGCCTCCAGCGCGTCGCTGTCGGCCTCGGTCTGCTGGCGCTGGCGGCTGCGGTAATCGTCCACCCAGGTCGTCTGCAGGATGCGGAACATCCAGCTCGCCAGGCTGGTGTCGGGCTGCCACTGGTGCCAGCGCTCGATCGCCTTCAGGCAGCCGGCCTGCACCAGATCGTCGGCGACGTGCGCGTCGCCGGTGAGACCGAAGGCGAAGCGCCGCAGGCGGGGCAGCAGGCTGACAAGTTCGGCGCGTGGGTCGGTGGCCGACATGGGCTTTCCTTGTATCGACAACGTCGGGCGGAGGGTTTTATTCCGCTCCGGGCGAGGAATATTCCCGCGCTCGCGACGTTGTCGTGATGAGTGGCAGCGCCTCGCTGGCAGACGACGCGAGCGGCATGGAGGCGGCGATCTTAGCACTGCGGTGGAACCGGCTCGTCATGCACCCACTCAGACCGGCGACGACACCTCGCGTGCGCGTCACGTGCCGGAGGTGTCGCCCATCCATGCCCCGCAGTCCTCGAGGCCGAAACAACGATGAATATCCCCGTGTCCTTCCTCCCTGCCCGCTGCTGCCCCGCCTCGCTGCGTGGCAGTGCGCGTGCGCTCGCGCTGCTGCTGGCGCTTCATGCCGCAGCATTTGCCGAATTGCCGCTGTGGAACGGCCTCGGCTTCGCCGGTATCGGCGCCCATGCGGACGACGGCGACGGGGGGGATGGCGACGGCGGTGGCGATGGTGGAGGGGGCGGCGGCGCGGGCGGTGGGGATGGTGGCGGCGGCGGGGGCGAGGCGGCGGCCGACTACGAGCCGCTGGAAGATCCCTTGCCGATCGCCGGCGAGACCTTCATCGCCGACGAGCTGCTGCTGCTCTCGCCCACCCAGGCGGCATTGAACCGCGCCACCGCCCTCGGCCTGCGCGTGATCGAGCGCGTGCAGGCGCGCCAGCTCGGCGTCAGCTTCGCCCGCCTGCGCCTGCCGCCGGGGCTGGACGCCCGCAGCGCGCGCGAGATCCTGTCCGAGCGTGGTCCGGGCAAATTCGATCTGCACCACCTGTACAAGATCGCCCAGGCCGCACCCGCCGCGCGTTGCGAGGGGCCTGGCTGTGCCGCGCGCGAGCTGATCGGCTGGCCGGCGGACAGTCGCGCGTGCGGGCGCGGTCAGGCGATCGGCATCGTCGACACCGCGGTCGATGCTGCGCATCCGGCGCTGGTGGGCGCGGATCTGCTTCGCCAGGCCTTCGTCACCGATGGAAAGGAGGCCGCCCCGGCCGACCATGGCACGGCAGTCGCCGCCCTGCTCGTCGGTCAGTCCGATTCGGTGGTGCCGGGGCTGGTGCCGCGTGCGCGGGTGTTCGCCGCCGCGCCCTTCCACACCCTGCCCTCGGGCAATGCCACGGCGGACACCGCAGGCCTGGTCAAAAGCCTGGACTGGCTGGTCGGGCAGGGCGTGGCGGTGATCGGCATGAGCCTCGCCGGCCCGGACAACGCGGTGCTGCGCGAGGCGGTGCGGCGGGTGGAGGCGCGCGGCATCGTCGTGGTGGCCGCGGCCGGCAACGGCGGGCGCAACGCCCCACCTGCCTACCCGGCTGCGCACGAGCGCGTGCTCGGCGTCACTGCGGTTTCCGCCGATCGCCGCGTGTACTGGCGCGCCAACCAGGGCGACTACATCGACTACGCCCTGCCCGGCGTCAACGTGTGGACCGCCGATCCGGCGGGTGGCGGGCAGGCGCGCAGCGGCACGTCCTACGCCGTGCCCTACATGGTGGCGCTCGCGTCGCAGACCCTGGCGCAGCGCGTGGCCAGCCGCGACGTTCTGCTCGACGGGCGGCTTGGCGGGCTCGCCGACCTCGGCGATCCGGGCCGCGATCCGGTGTTCGGCTACGGCAAGCCGCGTTTTGATCGCGACTGCCGCTGATTCGCCGCAGGCGCTCCGGCTGCGATCGTGACCGCCGCGGTCTGGTTGCGGATGTGCCGGTCACCATCTGCGGACGGTGCGCGGTTCTGCACGTGACGCATGAACGGCGTCCCGCTGGCTGCCGTGACCGCGATCATTCGCTCGCGAGGCGGGCAAGCACCGCTTCGATGCGCGCTGGTGTCGCCGCCTTGCCCGGCAGCGCGGCCGACAGCATCACCTCGCGCTGGCGCCGGTCCGCGAACCAGGTGCGGCGCACGTAGTGGCCGAGCGAGGGCGCGTAGTCCCAGGTGATGGTCTGCAGCGGGAGCGGGAAGTTCGGCGCAAAGGCGCTGCAGCGCACGTGCCAGGTGGCGAAGTCCCCGGCCGGCACGAAGCTCACGCGCGCATCGACCACCTCGCAGTCCCAGCGCCGCCGGACCTCGCTCGCATGGCCGGTCTCGGCCCAGGTCGTGCGCCGGGTCTCCCCGAAGCTGACGCGCTTGCCCGCCGCCAGCGGCCACAGGGCAGAAGGATCGCCGTCGATCGTGCTGTCCACGCGGTAGCCCGGATGCTCGGCGGACAGCGCCGGCGCGAAGAAATCGCGCGGGCTGTGCAGGCTGCGGCCGTCGGGCAGCGTCCATGTCAGCGTCTGCGCGCTGGTGGCGGCCACGCGGGTGACCGTGCTGCGGCCGAACACGAAGGTGTCGCCGCGCTGAAGCGTCGGTCTTGCGGCCGGCGACAGCTCGATGCGCTGCGGGCGGGTGTCGAGCGCGGCGCGGGTCTCGTCCAGCAAGGTGTCGCCATGGAAGGGGACCGCCGGCAGCTGCGCGCAAGCCCCCGCTGCAAGGGCTGCGCAGGCCGTGAGGGTCCGGGTGCGGCAGGTCATCGGCGTGCTCCTGGTGATGCAGTGCGGGTGTGCTTCGAGACCGGCGCGGGCCAGGCAGGTTCCGCCACGCCCGCCGGCGCCGGCTTGGTGTAGGCTGTCGGTCCCGGCAGCCGGCGACGCACGTACGTGCCGGCGCAACCCTCACCTGAAGGAGATCGACATGAGCAAAGTCACCCTTGGCGGCAACCCGATCGACATCGCGGGCCGTGTCCCGCAGGCCGGCGAGGCCGCGCCCGCGTTCAAGCTTACCGGCGCCGACCTGGCCGACGTGGGCCTCGAGGCCTTCGCGGGCAAGCGCAAGGTACTGAACATCGTCCCCAGCCTGGACACCCCGGTGTGCGCCACCTCGACCCGCAAGTTCAACGCCGAGGCCGCCGGCCTGGCCGACACCGTGGTGCTGGTCGTGTCCGCCGACCTGCCCTTCGCCGCCAAGCGGTTCTGCGAGACCGAGGGTCTGCAGAACGTGCACACGCTGTCGACCTTCCGCAACCCGAAGTTCGCGCAGGACTACGGCGTCGCGATCACCTCCGGTCCGCTCGCCGGCGTGACCGCGCGCGCGGTCGTGGTCGTGGATGGCAACGACAAGGTGGTGTATTCGCAGCTCGTGCCCGAGATCAAGGAAGAGCCCGACTACGCCGCCGCGCTCGCCGCCCTGAAGTAATCTCCGCAGCTGCGCGGGCGTCGCCGCCGTGCGCGGCGGCGCTCAGCGTCTCGACGCGTTCGGCCCGGCCGCGGCCGGGCGCTGCGGCTCGTCGAAGCGGCTGTCGTCCTCGAGCGGGAACACACCCAGCCCCTGGGTGGCCAGGCGCACCGTGGTCGGCCCGCGGTCCTGCGACAGCTTGAAGAGCTGCTCGCCCATGCGCACGATGCAGCCCTCGAACATCTCGCGATCCGCATTCACCCGCGCCTCGCGGGTAAGCGCGAGGCGGTGCTGCAGGTCCTCCTCCTCGCCGCGCAGGATCTCGATCTCGCCCGACAGCGCGTTCGCGGTCTGCTCGGCGCGTCCCACCATCTCGGGCGTCACGCGGTCGGGATGGCGGTCGGCGAAGGTGAGCATCTTGCCGATCTCGAGCAGGCGGTTCTCCAGCGCGTCGCGCGCCTCGGCCTTCTCCTGGATGGCGTATTCCAGCCCGGTATCCATGCCGATCTCGAGCTCGGTGCGGATGCGGCTGTTCGCGCCGATCGTGCGCGCGTGGATGGACAGGCTGGCACGGCAATGCCCGCCGACGATCTGGCCGCGCAGGCGTTTGCCGACGCGGATGTGGTTGCGCGCCTCGAGCTGGCACTGCATGGCGACGTCGTCGATGAAGATCGAGTCGCCCGCGCTGATGCGCGCCTGCTGCGCGTAGGTGGCGCAGAAGCTGCCCTCGCAGCGGAGCGCGTGCGTGCTGTAGTCCTTGCCGGCGGTCTTGCCGCCCAGCCCGCCGAGCACGCCGCCCTTGACCACGATGCTGCCGCCCGCCTCCAGGGTGGCCGGCTCGACCACGCCGCCCACCTCGATGTCGCCGGTGGCGCGCACCGTCATGCCGGCTTGCACGTCGTTGCGGATGCGCACGCTGCCGTCGAAGTCGATGTTGCCGGTGGCGAGGTTGACCGCATCCACGGTGAAGATCGGCTCCACCATCGCGCCGTTGCGCACCCGCACCGGCTGGCCGTCGCAGGCGGCCACGAGCAGCTCGGGATCTTCGGGCGAGGTCGTGGTGCCGCGCAGGCCGGGCGCGAAGCGCAGGTCGCGCCCGCGCCGCGCCATGATCGGCCGCCCGTACACATTGACGCCGTCCACCCCGGGCTGCGGCGGGTGGCGCCGCATCAGCGCATCGCCGGCATGCACGACGAGGATCTCGCCGAGGTCGCGGTAGTCGGTGCGGCCGCAGGGGCGCACGCTCGGCACGCGCTCGCGCGTCTCGGGGAGCAGGTATTCCAGCCAGCCGTCCTTGCCCGGCTCCGGCTCGCGGCCGCGCGCGATGGCGAGCTCGTCGGCCTGGCCGCTGGCGATGGCGCGGTTGATCTCGTCCAGCAGCAGGCCCTCGACGATGCCGCGCGATTCGATCAGGGCCAGCAGTTCGGTCTTGCTCGCCGGCCTGCCGCCCTTGGGCGGCACGATGCTCAGGCGCGCGACCAGGCCGTCGAGCGAGACGCCGATCTGCATCGAGGCATCCACGCACTGCGCGATCTCGACCGCTTCCACCGACTCGGCCGCGTTGTACTGGGCGATCAGGCGGCGGATCGGGTCCGGGCGGATCTGCAGCTCCGCGTAGCCCGCGGCCTCGAGCCGCCGGCGCAGCCACAAGGCGTCGATGCGCGGAAAACGCGGGTCATGGGCGATGCTCACGCTCAATGTGCGCGTGAGCTCGTCGAACGACGCCTCCAGTTCCGGGCCTTCGGTGGGCTGCTTGTCCATGTTTCCAGTGCGATCCGATCAGCGGGGGCCGCAGGTGCGGCCGGGGGATTGTAGCCGCGTGCATCTTGTTGGTGCCAATGGGACGAACCCGAGCCGTAGTTCAGGCCCGCAACGCGCGCGCGATGAAGTGCTTCGCCACGCGCGGGCGCGGCACCTTGTCCTCGAACCAGGTGCGCACGTCGGTGTCGAGGCCGATGCCGTGCATGTAGTTGTATAGCGCCTTGTTGAGCGCCCTGCCCAGGCGGTCGTGGTCCACCCCGGTGGGGTCGATGAAGCCGACGTCGTTCTTCGCGAAGCGGATCTCGGGCAGCGGCACCAGGGTGACGCCGAACTCCTCCGGGTTCCTGCCTACCGGAGAATGCACCGTGCATGCGAAGCGGTGGAAGAAACCCGACTGGATGCAGCCGGCCTCGAAGAGCTGGCGCACGTATTCGAGCGCGTCCACGGTGTCGTGCACCGTCTGGGTCGGGAAGCCGTACATCAGGTAGGCGTGCACCAGCACGCCGGCCTCGGTGAAGGCGTGGGTGACGCGCGCCACCTGCTCCACCGAAACACCCTTCTTCATCAGCTGCAGCAGGCGGTCCGAGGCCACCTCCAGGCCGCCCGACACCGCGATGCAGCCGCTGTCGGCGAGGAGCTGGCAGAGCTCGGGGGTGAAGGACTTCTCGAAGCGGATGTTGCCCCACCACGAGATCGCCACCCCGCGCCGCAGCAGCTCCTCGGCGAGCGCGCGCAGGGCCTTGGGTGGCGCGGCCTCGTCGACGAAGTGAAAGCCCGTCTGTCCGGTCTCGGCGATGATCGCCTCGATGCGGTCCACCAGCAGGCTGGCGGCAGCGCCGTCGTAGCGGCCGATGTAGTCCAGGCTGATGTCGCAGAAGGTGCACTTCTTCCAGTAGCAGCCGTGGGCCACGGTGAGCTTGTTCCAGCGCCCGTCCGACCACAACCGGTGCATCGGGTTGAGCATGTCGAGCACCGACAGGTAGCCGTCCAGCGGCAGGCCGTCCCAGGTGGGGGTGCCGACCTCGGCGAAGGGCACGTCGGGTTCGGCGAGGTGGATGTAGCGCACCTGGTCCGTATCCGGATCGCGCACGAAGGTCCGCACCAGGCGCGACCTGCCGCGCCTGCCCTGCAGGTGCTCGAGCAGCGCCAGCAGCGGGCGCTCGCCGTCGTCCAGGGTGACGTAGTCGAAGTAGTCGAACACCCGCGGCTCGGCGAGCTCGCGCAGCTCGGTGTTGACGAAGCCGCCGCCGAGCACGGTGACGATCTCCGGGTGCGCGGCCTTGATCGCCTGCGCGATGCGGAAGGCGCCGTACACCGAGCCGGGGAAGGGGGTGGAGACGAGGACCAGTCGAGGGCGATGGGTGGAGAGGGCTTCGAGGGTCAGCTCTTTCAGATACGCGTCGACCAGCGTCGGCGGGGCGGCGAGCGCGGCGGCGAGCGGCTCGAAGGTGGGCTGGCTCATCGACAGCGACTCGGCGTAGCGCACGAACTCGAAGCGCGCATCGACCGCGTCGCGCAGGATGTCGGCGAGCTCGTTGAGGTAGAGCGTCGCCAGGTGGCGCGCGCGGTCGGCCAGCCCCATGGCGCCGAAGGCCCAGGCGAGCGGATCGCCGCCCTCGGGGTCGTCGGGGTCGACATAGGCGTCGAGGGTGTCGAAGCGCGGTCCCTCGGGCAGGAAGGTCCGGCTGGCGATGCGATGCGCGATGGTCGGGTCGCGGCCCTGCAGGAAGGCGATGGCGGGGCCGATGGTGTAGCGGTAGCGCGTGAAGTGGTCGAGGAAGCCCTGCACCAGCGGCGTGCGCTGCTTCCTCGGCAGCGCCTCGGCGCGCGTGCGGATGTCGTCCAGCCCGGCGGGCGAGAGCAGGCGCAGCACCAGCTTGAGCGCGAGGTCTTCCTGCACCGCATCGATGCCGCGCGAGCGCAGGAAGCCGGTGAGGTAGGCGGTGGAGGGGTAAGGCGTGTTGAGCTGCGTCATCGGCGGGATGACGGAGAGCACGCGCAGCGCGCCGGCGGCCTGCCCGGAAGAGGCGGGCCGCGCGGTGGTTTCGGACGAGGTGGGCGGCGCGGTGGCGGACATGGCGGGTCGATTCGGGTGGGCGCGCGAGCATGCCGCAGCCGCTACTGGAACGCCACCTCGGCGAAGCTGCGCAGCTTGCGGCTGTGCAGGCGGTCGACGCCCTGCGCGCGCAGTTGCTCGAGCGCGCGGATGCCGATGCGCAGGTGCTGGTCGACGCGTTCGCGGTAGAACTTGTCGGCCATGCCCGGCAGCTTGATCTCGCCGTGCAGTGGCTTGTCGCTGACGCACAGCAGGGTGCCGTAGGGCACGCGGAAGCGGAAGCCGTTGGCGGCGATGGTGGCCGATTCCATGTCCAGCGCCACCGCGCGGCTCTGGCTGAAGCGGCGCTCGGGGCTGGTCGACATGCCGTGCGAGGGCAGCAGTTCCCAGTTGCGGTTGTCGGTGCTGGCGACGGTGCCGGTGCGCATCAGGCGCTTGAGCTCGTAGCCCGACAGCTGCGTGACCTCGGCCACCGCGGCCTCGAGCGCCACCTGCACCTCGGCCAGCGGCGGGATCGGCACCCAGGGCGGGAGTTCCTCGTCGAGCACGTGGTCCTCGCGCACGTAGCCGTGGGCGAGCACGTAGTCGCCCAGGTGCTGGCTGTTGCGCAGGCCGGCGCAGTGCCCGAGCATGATCCACGCGTGCGGGCGCAGCACCGCGATGTGGTCGGTGATGGTCTTGGCGTTGGCCGGGCCGACGCCGATATTGACCATGGTGATGCCGGCGTGGTCGCCGCGCACCAGGTGGTAGGCCGGCATCTGTGGCAGGCGCGGCGGCGGGTTGCCCTCGGCGTCCTCGGCCTGGGGCGGAAGGTCGGCGCGGCGGGTGACGACATTGCCCGGCTCGACGAAGGCCTCGTAGCCGTGGCCGGAGGCGGTGTCGGCCATCAGCTCGTGGCCGAGGCGGATGAACTCGTCGATGTAGAACTGATAGTTGGTGAACAGCACGAAGTTCTGGAAATGCGCCGGCCGCGTGCCGGTGTAGTGGCGCAGCCGGTGCAGCGAGTAATCCACCCGCGGCGCGGTGAACAGCGACAGCGGATGCGGCTCGCCCGGGCCGGGCTCGAAGGTGCCGTTGGCGATGCCGTCGTCCATGGCGCCGAGATCGGGCAGGTCGAAGTGGTCGCGCAGCAGGCGGCGGCGCTCGGGGCCGAGGTGGCCCTCCAGGTAGTCGTGCTCGGGCAGGGCGAAATGCACTGGAATCGGCTGCGTGCTGCTGCCCACCTGCAGCGCCACGCCGTGGTTCTCCACCAGCAGGCGGAACTGCTCCAGGTAGTAGTCGGCGAACAGCTCCGGCCGCGTCAGCGTGGTCTCGAACACCCCCGGCCCGGCGACGAAGCCGTAGGACAGGCGCGAGTCGGGGCGCGCCACGGTGTCGGTGCGCACGCGCAGCAGCGGGTAGCAGGCGCGCACGTGGCGGCCGATGTCGGCGCCGTCCACGTAGTGCTGCAGGCCGCGGCGCAGATGATCGACCGCGAGGTCGTAGATCTCGTGCACCCGGGCCAGCGCCGCCGCCGGATCGGCGAAGTCCTCGACCTCGAAGTAGGGGGCGTGGCCGTTCATCGGCTGTCCGGGGTTCAGGAGCGCGCGAGCATGCGCTGGACCGCCTCGAGGTGCTCGGGCTCGTTGTGGCACATGCCCTGGAAGGCGGCGCACAGGTCGAGGAAGTCCTTGAGCTCCATGCGCTCCGCCATCTTCATCAGGCGCTTGGTCAGGCGCAGCGCCTTCGGCGGCTGGGCGGCGAAGCGTGCGGCCAGCTCGTGCGCGCGCGCCAGCAGTTGGTCGGGCTCGACCACCTCGAGCACGATGCCGAGCGTCTTCGCCTCCTCGGCACCGACGATGCGGCCCGACAGCGTGAGCTCGAAGGCCTGCTGGTAGCCGATCAGGCGCTGCATGAACCAGGCGCCGCCGTCGCCGGGGATGATGCCGAGGTTGAGGAAGGTCTCGCCGAACTTGGCCCGGGTCGACGCGATGCGGATGTCGGCCATGTTGGCGAGGTCGAAGCCGGCGCCGATCGCCGGGCCATTGACCGCGGCGATGATCGGCACCTCGACCGCCTGCAGCGCCAGCGGGATGCGCTGGATGCCGCGCCGGTAGCGGGTGGCCACCTCGGCCACGTCGCCGGCGAAGTCGCCGCCGCGCGCGGCCATGTCCTTGACATTGCCGCCGGCGGAGAAGGCCGCGCCTTCGCCGGTGATGACGAGCACCGAGACCTCGTCGCAGGTGTTCGCCCATTCGGCGACGCCGACGATGTCGTCGATCAGCGCGGTGCCGGTGAGCGCGTTGCGCACGTCGTCACGCGCGAGGGTCAGGGTGGCGACGCGGTCTTCGAGGATGAGGCGGGCGTCGCGGACGGCGGGCAGGTTCATCGGAGGCTTCTCCTGGTGGCTGGCGGATGAATCGGTGCCGCGGCGGCAGCGTGGTGCGGAGCCCGGCCTTCAGCGCGGATTGCGCAGCGGTTCGGGCAGCTTGAGCGAGCCGGCGTCGCTGAAGCGGGTGCCGCCGAGCAGCCCGCCGGCGAGCCGCCCGCGCAGGGTATAGGGGACCTCGGTCTTCGGTTCGCCCTCGATGACGCCGAGCGCCTGGCGCACCACCGCGATTGCCGACACCGACACCGGGATCTCCACCAGCGCCTCGCCGAAGCGCGGCACGCTGCCCTTGCGGTCGCTGACGCCGGTGGCGAAGGGCTTGCCGTTGAGGTCGAGCTCGAGGGCGAGGCCGTCGAAGTCGATCGCCGCCTCGTTGGGGTTCTGCACCCGCAGCTTCACCGCGAAGCGCATCTCCATGCCCGCGCCCGGCAGGGGTTCGAGCCCCACGACGTTGATGCGCACCGGCTCGCGCTGGATCAGGCTGGCGCAGCCGGCGAGCATCACCGCCACGAGCAGCGCGAGCAGGGCGGCGGTGAAGGACGAGGCGGACGGGCGGACGGGAATGGACATGGTGCCGGCTCCGGGGCAAGGGCGCGCGATCTGCAGTCGCGCTGGGCAGGGGATGACCGCCATTCTAACCGCGCCATGCAAGGAAGCTGCTGCAGTCGGTCGGCACGGGGCAGGCCGAAGGCGCTTCTGTCTTTTGAATTCGACCTGCAATGGGGCTATGGTGAAAGCATCCGTGGTGGCGGGGCGCCGGCTGCCCTCGCGCCGTTGCCCGCTTCGTCAGCACAGCCTTTCTCCCTGGAGTCGAGCATGCTTTCCGCTCCGCCCGCGTCTTCTCGCGTCACGTCGGCGTGCTATGCCCTCGTGCCGGCCACAGCGGCGACGGGCGCGGTGTTGGCACGCTATGGCGAGCTGGCGCTCGTCGTGGTCGAGCGCGTGCCCGCCGTGGCCTGGGCGAGCTGGACGGATCTCGATCCGATCCGGGTCAATGGGCAGCCCCGCATTCTGCCCTCCGGACACTTCGACCCCGGGGCGGGGCCGCGCTGCATCCTGCGTTTCGCCGGCCCGGTGCTGCCGGCGTGGCGCGAGATGCTCGCCGCGCTCGGCTGGACAGCGCGCTTCGACTGCCCGCCCTGCGGACTGTGTGTCGAGGTCGGCGCCGACCTCGCCGCCCTGCGTACCGCGCTCCCCGCCCTGCGCGCGATCGCACCCTACGAGGCGGAGGATTGCGCGCGCGCCGGCGCGGGCGGGGTCGCCGCACTGCCCGCGACCGTCGATGCGGTGGCTTTCAGCGAGGAGGATCGCGCACGCCTCGAGGACGAGCTCGCCGCCGCCGGCCTGCGGGTGGTCGCGAGCAGCCGCTACAAGCTGCGGGTGAGCGGTGATGGGGGTGCGGTCGGGCGGCTGCGCGACGCGGTCGGGGTGAAGATCGCCGATCCGGGCACCCTCGCGCGCACGGCGTCGGCATCCTTGCGGCTCGCGATCGGTGCGACCGAGACCTCGGTGGGCGACGGCGGCGGACCCGCCGCCGGAGCTGGTGGCGAGGGCGAACTGATCGCGTTCGCCGACACCGGCCTGGGAAGCGGCGCGACGGATGCGCCGCACCCGGATTTCGCCGGGCGGGTGCAGGCAATCCACAGCTGGCCGCTCGCGCCCGGATGGTCGGCCTTCGTGCGCGCTCCGGGCGCGGACGACGGCGGCGCGGACCGCGGCAGCGGCCATGGCACCCACGTGGCGGGGCTGGCCGCGGGCGACGGCGGCATGAGCGCCGGCAGGCTGGCGGGCGTGGCGCCGGGCGCGCGCATCCTGATGCAGGCGATCGAGCAGTACGTCGACCCCTTGCCGGAATGGCGCGGCCGCCTGCAGCCCGGCTTCTATCTCGCGGGGCGGCCGCTCGACCTGCGCGAGCTGCTCGAGCAGGCGCGCGCCGCCGGTGCGGCGATCCACGCCGACGCCTGGGGTGTGGAGGCCGCCGGCGCCTATACCGACGACAGCTGGGAGTGCGACCATTTCCTGCACGCCCACCCTGGGATGCTGGTGATCGTCGCCGCCGGCAACGCCGGCCGCGACCGCAACCGCGATGGAGCCATCGATGCCGGCACGCTGTACGCGCCGGCGAGCGCGAAGAACGTGCTCGCCGTCGGCGCCACCGAGGGGCCGGATGCCGGTATCGGCCTGCGTGGCGGCTGGGCGGCGCTCGACCCCGAGGGCACGCGCTTTCCCGATCCGGTGCAGCGTGGCGCGCCCGTCTCGGGCGATGCGGAGCGGCTCGCGCTGCTGTCGAGCTGCGGCCCCACGCTCGACGGGCGCATCAAGCCCGACCTGTGCGCGCCCGGTACCAACCTCGCCGCGGCGCGCAGCGCAGTGAGCCCGTCGCGCGGCTGGGGTCTGGCGAATCCGCTGCCCTGGTACCAGTACCTTGGCGGCACCTCGATGTCGACCGGAGTGGTCGCGGGGGCGGCCGCGGTGCTGCGCCAGCGCTGGCGTCGGGCGCTGGGCGAGGCGCCGGGTGGCGCCGCGCTCAAGGCCTTGCTGATCCACGGCGCGCGGCCGGTGCATCGACGCGACGGACAGGGTGAGGAGGACCGCGAGCGTGCGGGCTTCGGCCGGCTTTGGCTGGCCGGCAGCCTGCCCGGCCCCGATGGCCCGGTGTTGCTCGAAGACCGCGTCGGTCTGGCGACCGGCACATGCCGCCGCATCGACTGCAAGGGCCCGGGGCGGCTGCGCGCGGTGCTGTGCTGGTACGACGCGCCGGGCGAAGCCCTGATCAACGACCTCGACCTGGTGCTGCGCGACGCCAGTGGCAGCGTGCACGCCTGGGGCAACCACCTCGCCGGGGCGGTTGGCATTGCGGACCGGCGCAACACCGTCGAATGCATCGACGTGCAGCTCGGCGAGGGCGACTGGACGCTGGAGGTGCGCGGCGTGAATGTGCCGCTCGGGCCGCAGCCCTGGGCGCTGGCGGCGAGTCCCGGGGTCATCGTCGCGGGCACGCCCGCAGCGCCGGGGACCTCGACGGCGCCTGCGGAGCCTCTGCCAGCGCCGCGATGGCGGGTCGATCTGCCCTGGACGGCGGTGCGCGGCGTTGGGGCGAAACGCGCCATCGAGCTCGAGCGCACGCTGCCCGGGGGCATCGGTGCATTGTGCGCCGGTGTCCCGGATGCGGGCACGCTGGCCTTCCTGCCCGCGGCCTTGCGCGCGCACATCCGCAGCCTGGCCGCCTTCCTCGGTGCGTCGCCGCCTTCCGCCGCGGTGCTCGCCGTGGAACATCCGACCCGTGCGCTGCTCGCCGGCCCTCCCGAGGCCGCTTCTGCCGCCGACTGGCAGGCCCTGGCCGCAGCGCTTTCTCCGTTGCTCGAGGCGCTCGACCGCAGCGTCGCCCGCGAGGTCTGCGGCGAGCGCTTGTTCCGATGAACCACTCACAAGGAGTGCATCATGGCTGACAACACCGAAAAACCCGGCAAGGGCAAGCCGACCCGGACCCAGGCCGGCGCCATGCCGGCGTCCGCCGCGCTGCCCGAGGGCAGCATCCTCTCGGCGGGTGCGCTGATCCCCGGCGGGGGAGGCGGCGTGCTGGCCAACGAGGCCGATGTCTCCGGCGAACTCGCCGAGCTCGCGCCGAGCTTCGGCGACATCCTGGCCTCGATCGGCCGTGGCGTGGCCGATTCGCAGACCGCGCTCGATCGTGGCCTGGTCGACACCGCGACCACCTTGTCGCAGTCGACCATCACCGTGGTCACCGACGTCGTCCAGGAACTCAACGACGACGGCCTGCCCGTGCCGAGCGCGACCCAGCTCGTGACCGAGAACGTGTCGCTGATCAACTTCGTCCGTCCCACCGCCCACCAGTGGAGCCACGTCGCGCTGCGCATGGACATGACCGTCGGTGCGGTCGACAACGAGCGCGGCATCAGCGTCAACAGCAAGACGAAGAGCGCGCGGGCGACCAACGTCGGCCTCTTCTTCGGCTTCCTCGGCATCGGCGTGTCGTCGTTCAAGGAGAGATCGACCTTCCGCTCCGAGGAGTCGGACTTCGAATCGAACTGGGCCGAGGGGCGCGTGTTGATGGACGCACTGCTGCAGCCGCGCAACGTCGAGGGCTTCGATCCGCCAGCCGAGGTGTCGATCGGGCCGCAGATCTTCATGGCGCTCGGCAGCGTGCAGGAGACGCTGAACTCGGGCGTCGTCACCGCACGCGCCACCGACATCGTCATCACGGTGCGCAAGGCCAATGGCGCGGTGAATCCGAGCGTGATGATCGACGTCGACCCCGGCCCCTTCGACCTGTCCTTCGCGACCGCCGACGGCTTCACCGGCAACACCACGAACGCGGCCGGACAGTGCCGGATCACGCTGTCGCGCAACATCCCCAGCCCGCTGTTCCAGCGTCGCGTTCGCGGCACGGTGACGGCCACGCTGGGCCAGATCGAACGCAGCACGACGGTGTCGCTCTGATCGCCGCCCGCCACAGGAGAAACCATCATGCCTGATCTACTTCCTTCCCTCCCCCGTGTGCTGGCAGAGGATGCCAATGTCTCCGACGAACTGCGTGGTGCCGGCATCGCCTTCGGCACGCTGGTCGAGCGCACCGGCGCGGCCGTGGCCGCGACCCAGCTGCAGCTCGACACCTCGAGCGCCGCGACTGCCTCGGCGCTGGCAGCCACGCTGGTCAATGTGATCGCGGTGCGCGAGCAGGTGTTCCGCGACGACGGCACGCTCGACCACGTCACCAACCATGTGCGCCCCCTGCCGTTGATCAGCTTCATCGATCCGGTGTTCTACCAATGGACCAGCGTGCGCCTGCAGGGCGAGTTCTACGCGCGCGAGTTCGCGGCGTCGTCCGAGACCACGAGCGCGTATTCGGGCTCGAATTTCGGGCTCTTCGGCAGCGGCGTGTCGATGTTCTTCGGCCCCGGCATGCTCACCAGCGGGAGCGGGTCGGGGTCGACCACGACCACCACCGATGTATCCACCGACGTCTCGCTCGGTCGCATCCGTGCCAGTGCGCTGCTCGAGCCGCGCGACGACGTCGGCATCCCCAAGCCCAACCAGGTCATCCGCGGGCCGCGGCTCGCGCTCATCCAGGGCGAGATCGCCGACGTCATGGATGGCGGCGACCTCATCGGGCGCACCATGAGCGTGCTGCTGCAGTACAGTCGCCGCAATGGCGCGCCGATCGCCGGCAAGGCGCTGTCGGTGGAGAGCTCCGGCGTGCCCTGGCGGCACCTGGGCACCGGCGTCACCGATGCCGCGGGGCAGATCCAGATCGAGCTGCGGCGCGACTTCCTCGACGAGGATGCCGACACCACGCCGGCGAGCTTCGTGATCACCGCGCGCATCGGCCTGGTGAGCAATTCGGTCACCGTCACCTTCTGAACGGTCCGGCGCGGGGGCGGAATGCCCGCCGCCGCGCCGGCGGGAGAACCCATGGACAAGGCCAACATCGGTGCCGGCGAACTCGCCGGCCAGCAGGCCGTGGAGCTGGGCGAGCTGCTCGCGCGCACGGTGGTCTCGGTCGCCGCGGCGCAGGAGGCGCTCGACCGCCACGCCACCGATCGCCTCGACGCGATCGAGCGTGGCGACGAGGACGCGCCGCGGGTGCCGCCGCTGTGGTACACCTTCACCGAGGTGACGCTCGAGGTCGCGCTCTCCGCGTCGGTCGAGCGCGCGAGCGGGAGCGTCCCGCCGCGCCTCATGTCGCGCCCGGTGGATCCGCGCCAGGTCAGCCTGTACGGCTACCAGGCGTCGAGCAGCCTGATGGTGCGGCTGCGGCTGGCGCCACGGCAAGGCATGCCCGACGTCTCGCCGCCGCCCGCCTGAACCCCCGCTTTCCTCCTCACGAACCCGTCCATCCGCCATGCCCATCGATCCCAAGGACCTCCGCAGCGCTGCCGGCTCGTTGCTCGACCCCCGGCTCGTCGACACGATGAACCTGAAGCCCGTCGGCACCTCCAGCCTGGTGAGCCTGGAGGGAAAGCTGGGCGTGTTCACCCCGGTGGCGGAGGACGGCAGCGGCGCCGACAACACCGAGGCCGTGATCGCAGTGCTGCGCAAGGAGCTCGTCCGGCTCGAGAGCGAGAACGCCGCCTTGCGCCGCCAGCTCGCCGAGGTCGAGGCGGCGCGCAAGCGCAGCCCGGACGACTTCGCCAGCGCGGTCGCCCACACCCTGGACACGCTGCAGCACAAGCTGGCGCAGACCACCAACCCGGTGAGCCGCTTCGCGGTGCGCGAGGTCGCGATCGACGCCCAGGTGACGGTGGACGTGTCGCCGCTCGGGACCCTCGAGTACCGCTTCGTACGCCCCGAGGACGACATCGATCCGTCCAAGCTGTCGCGCATCCGCCTCGACCTCGTGCCCTTGCCGCGCGAGGACGCGGGCTTGAGCGCCGGGCCCGAGTTCAGCCCCTGGGCCGGCGTGGAGGACATCGTCGGGGTCGGCGAGACCTGGCGCGGTGCGCTCAACCGCCAGCAGATCTTCACCATCGCCGACCTGCTGGTGGCGGGGTCGCGGCTCAAGTCGAGCGCCGAACTGGCTGCGCTGGTGGGGGTGGATCGGCAGCGCCTGGCAGAGTGGATGGGACATGCCGAGCTGCTCTCGGTGCGCACGATCGATCCGCGCGCCGCCGACGTGCTGTGGACGGTCGGGATCCGCTCGCTGGAGACGCTCGCCGGTGCGGCCACGGGCGAGGTCCTCGAAAAGTACAACGCCGAGGTCGCCCGCCGCGCGCACAAGAGCCTGGCCCCGATCGATGCGGCACAGGCCGCCGCCTGGATCGAGGCCGCGAAGAAGTACCACGGCCGGCCGCGCGAGGGCGGCTGAAGCGGCCTCAGTCGCGCACGAGCCAGTCGAGCAGGCCGTCCATCAGCGCGTGGGTGGCGGCGAAGTGCGCGCCAGACCGCCCCAGGATCGTCGCCTCGTCCTGGATCCAGCGCGCCGGCACCAGTTCGCCGCGGCAGTTGTCGACGATCGCGCGCAGGCTGGGTTCGGTCATCTCGAGGTGGAACTGCAGGCCGATCGTGCGCGCGCCGAGCTGGAAGGCCTGGTTCCGGCACGCTGCGCTCGAGGCGAGCAGGTGCGCGCCTTGGGGGAGGTCGAAGGTCTCGCCGTGCCAGTGCAGCACGGTCGCGTGCGCGGGGAAGGGGAAGCGTGGCGCGGCGCCTTGCTCGCCCTCGTCGCCCTGTTCCGCGCCGCTGGCGGCGACCTCGAACCAGCCGATCTCCTTTGCCGTGTTGCGATAGACGCGTGCGCCGTGCGCGCTGGCGATCAGCTGTGCGCCCAGGCAGATGCCGAGCACCGGCCGGCCGCGCGCGACCACGTCCGCGATGAAGCGCTTCTCCGCGATCAGCCAGGGGAATTCCGCCTCGTCATTGACGCTCATCGGCCCGCCCATCACCACGAGCAGCTCGACCGCGGCCGGGTCGGGCAGCGCCGGCGATTCCCACAGGCGGGACGTGCCGACGTCCGCGCCGCGCGCGGCGAGCCAGTCGCCGATGTGGCCAGGGCCTTCGAAGGGGACATGCTGCAGGATGTGGGCTTTCATGGTGTGCTGGGGCAGTGAGGTGGAAGGGCAATATTCTAGAAGCGCGAACCCGGCTGGCGCAGGAACTCGGCTTCCTCCGGGCTCGTCTCGCGCCCGAGCGCGCCATTGCGGTGCGGGAAGCGGCCGAAGCGCTCGATGATCTCGAGGTGGCGGCGGGCGTAGTCGAGGTAGCCGGCGAAGGCCGGGCGCAGCATGGGCTCGACCGCTGCGGCGAGCGCGTCGAACCGGCGCACCGCCTCGCGCTGGTCGGCGAGATTCTCGGAGTGCTCCAGCGGCAGGTACAGGAAGACGCGCTCGATCGGCCGCAGCTCGCCGTCGAGCCCGCGCGCGAGCGCATCCTTGGCCCAGCGCAGCGCGAGCACGTCGAAGGCGAAGGCCGCGGCCTCGCCGCGCCAGATGTTGCGCGGGAACTGGTCGGTCAGCAGGATCAGCGCCAGGCGTCCGCGCAGCCCGCCCAGCCAGGCGTCGAACTCCCCGACCGCGGCGCGCCCCACCAGCGGAGCGAAGCGTGCGCGGATCGCGGCATCGACCTCGGGCTGCTTCTTCCACCATAGCGCCGACTGGCGCTCGATGATGACGTCTTCCTCGTCCTCGTCGGCCGCGGGGCCGAACCAGAAGGCGTGGATCGTGGCGGGCGTTTCCATGCGCGGCTCCGGGCGGACGATCGGGGTGGGGCAAGCATAGCCCAGCGCGTTGCGATGCGGGATGCGCCGGAGCGGGCAATGGACCGCTCTGCTGCCGCGCACCCTGCCGGCGCGGTTGGCGCAATAATCCGGCCATGACCCGCGAAACCGCCTCCCCCGTCGCGCTCTCCACCCTGCGCGGCCTGCTCCCCTTCCTGCGCCCCTACCGCGCACGCGTGGTGCTCGCCTTCGTGCTGCTGTGCCTGGGCTCGGCGGCGATCCTGGTGGTGCCGCTGGCCTTCCGCGACCTGATCGACGCGGGCTTCGGCGGAGTCTCCGCGGGCGGCGCCGCAGCGCAAGGAGGTGCCGGGCTGTTCGGCGCGCAGGGCCTGGATGGTCGCTTCGTCGCGCTGTTCGCACTCGCGGTGTTCTGGGCGGCGGCAGTGGCGGCGCGCTACTACACCGTGTCGTGGATCGGCGAGCGCGTCACCGCCGACCTGCGCAGCGCCGTGTATGCGCGCGTGCTGCGCCAGTCGCCGCAGTTCTTCGAGACCCTGCAGACCGGCGAGGTGCTGTCGCGGCTCACCGGCGACACCACGCTGGTGCAGACGGTCGTCGGCAGCTCGATCTCCCTGGGGCTGCGCAGCCTGTTCCAGTTCGTCGGCGGCATGGTGATGCTGGCGGTGACCAGCGTGCAGCTCTTCGGCCTCATCTTCGGGCTGATGGCGCTGCTCGCGCTGCCGATCACGCTGATCGGCCGGCGCGTGCGCAGCCTCTCGCGCGAGGCGCAGGACCGCATCGCCGACGCCTCGGCGCTCGCTGGCGAGATCCTCAATGCGATGCCGACGGTGCAGGCCTTCGGCCAGGAGGCCAACGAGGCCGCGCGCTTCGCCGCGCGCGCCGAGACCGGCTTCGCCACCGCGGTGCGGCGCACGCGGGTGCGCGCGGCGCTCACCGGGCTGATCATCGCCGCGGTGATGGGCACGATCATCTTCGTGTTGTGGATCGGCGCGCGCCAGGTGCAGGCGGGCGCGCTGTCGGTGGGCGAGCTCGGCGCCTTCGTGATCTACGCCGCGCTGGTGGCGGGCGGCGCCGGCACGCTGGCCGAGGTGTGGGGCGACGTGATGCGCGCCGCGGGGGCGACCGGACGGCTGCTGGAGCTGCTGCGGGCGGAGCCGGCGATCCGGGACGCGGGGGTGGTGGAGCGCATGCGGGAGGACGGAGGTGGAGGTGGAGGTGGAGATTCGCGGCTGCCCCCGCTCCTACAGGAAAACTCGCGTCGCACCCCCCCTGTAGGAGCGGCGGCAGCCGCGAACCCCACCACCGCCCCCGCGATCGAGCTTGGCCACGTCGTCTTCCGCTACCCTGCTCGCCCCGCCGTGCCGGCGCTCGACGGCATCGACCTGCGCATCGCGGCGGGCGAGAGGCTCGCGCTGGTCGGCCCTTCCGGTGCCGGCAAGACCAGCCTGTTCCAGCTCCTGCTGCGCTTCTACGAGGCCGGCGAGGGTCACATCCGCATCGACGGCCACGACATCCGCGCCCTGCCGCTGCGCAGCCTGCGCGCGCGCATCGCCCTCGTTCCCCAGGACCCGGTGATCTTCTCCGCCAGCGCGCTCGACAACATCCGCTATGGCCGCCCCGACGCCGGCGACGACGAGGTGATCGCCGCCGCGCGCGCCGCGGCCGCCGACGAGTTCATCGCCCGCCTGCCCGAGGGCTACGCGACCTTCCTCGGCGAGCGTGGCACGCGGCTCTCGGGCGGCCAGCGCCAGCGCATCGCGATCGCGCGCGCGATCCTGAAGGGCGCGCCCATCCTGCTGCTAGACGAGGCCACCAGCGCGCTCGACGCCGAATCCGAGGTCCTCGTGCAGCAAGGCCTGGCCGCGGCAATGCAGGGTCGCACCACGCTGATCATCGCCCACCGCCTCGCCACCGTGCAGAAGGTGGACCGCATCGTGGTGATGGACGCCGGCCGCATCGTCGAGACCGGCACCCCGGCCGACCTGCGCCGCCAGGGCGGACTGTATGCGCGCCTGGCGGCGCTGCAGCTCGAGGGCTGAGCGCGGTTGGGGCTGCCGCCCGAGTCCATTCGCGCCTCGCGCCGCCCCTGATGAACCACCGCGCCCGGATGCCATGTAGGAGCGGCGGCAGCCGCGAATACGGCGCATGGAGTTCGCGCCGCGGCTACTTCAAGGCCGCCTTCGCGCCTGCCGGCGCTCCTACAGAAACCGACGTGGTCCGGGCCCATGAGCGGCGGTAGCCGCGAATAAGGCCGGCCGGCGACCGATGGCGGCACGGGGAAGAAACGCCGCGCTCGCGTCTCAGGGCAGCGTGCGCTCGCGCAGGTAGCGCGGAAAGCGCGGCAGGCCGGCGGGGGTGAGCTCGCGGTAGCGGTAGGTGACGAGCGCGCCGAGCGCGGGTGGGTTGGCGCGTAGCGCGTCGCTGAGGCCGCTGCCGATGCGAAAGCGGCGGCCGTCGGCGGTCTCGACCTGTAACGCCCCCACCCTGCCCTGCAGCCGGCCCTTGCCGGGCAGGTAGCCCACCACGCGCGCCTCGGCGTCCAGCCAGGGGGTGAGCTTGCGCAGGGCCTCGCTGCGGCCGGGCTGCCAGTGGGCGTCGGCGCGATGCAGCATGAGGCCCTCGCCGCCTCCTGCGAGGACCTCGTCGAGCAGGCGCTGCAGCGTGGCGCGGTCGGCCACGCGCCGCTGCGGGACCGCCTGCACCCACGGCGCGCCGGCCGTGTCGGCCAGGCTGCGCAGGCGTGCCAGCCGGGTGTCGAAGTCGCCTGGGGCGCCGGGCAGCTCGAAGAGCATGTAGCGCACCTCGCGCCACAGCGGATCCTCGGGATCCTCGCGGCGCAGCAGCCCGGAGAGCGCGTCGAAGCGGCGGCGGCCGAGCCAGAGCTCGCCGTCGAGCGCGACCGGTGGCAGCGCGGCGAGGAACCAGGCCGGCGCCGGCAGTGTGCGCCCGCTGCGAAAGCGCAGCACGCTGCCGTCCCACGAGGCGCGCACGCCGTCGAGCTTCTCGCTCACCCACCAGCCCGCGGGGTCGATGGAGGGGTCGTAGCGCAGGGCGAGCATGGCCGCGGGTGCTGCGGGTGCTGCGGGAACTGCAGGTGCGTCGATGGGCGCGGCGGTCTGTGCGAACGCGCCGGCCGGAAGCAGGGCGAGGGCCAGGATCAGGCTGCGGATGGGCGTCGCCGTCCCGCGCAGGGCCGGTGCGGGAATGCGGGTGGACGGTCTCACGAGCGAACCTCCTGTCCGGGCACGGGCGGCGGCGCCCCTGCCTCGCCGACGCAGTCAGGGCTGGCGGCCGAGCCCCGCACGGGAGAGGAGCGGCCTGCGCCCGCGCTGGCCTCCTCGAGTACCTCGAAGGCATAGGCCTGAAAATGACAATAGGATTGTAGCGGCGTTGCCCATGCGCTGCCAGGCCGAATTTCAGGCGTCGGCGGCGGCGCGCGCAGGCATGCGCTTCGGGCGGAACTGGCGGGTGTCGCGGTAGTACTCGGCGGATTCGCTGTCCGTGGTCACGCCGGGGATGCCGAGCAGCGGCAGGGGTGCGAGGCTGCGCGGGCTGAGGTCGCCGATCGTGGCGGCGAGGTGGGCGGCGAGCCAGGCGTCGGTCTCGGCGAGCGCCGCCGCTGCGGGCAGCGCGAGCCAGGCGGGATCGACCACGCGGTGGAGGGCCTTGGCGCACAGGCCGGGGAAGGGTGTGCGCAATTGGTCCCAGCTGCCGTGGCCGAAGACGAGGAAGCGGGTGCTGCGCTGCAGGGCCTCGCGCCGCCTCCAGAACACCTCTTCCCACTCGTGCGCGGCGAGCAGCGCGGGGAGCTCCGGATCGGCGGACACGACGACGATGCCGCACTCGTCGAACTGGGTCAGCGCGTCGCGTCGCGGTCCGCGCCCGGCGAGGCCGGCGGCGGCGCGGGCGCGCAGCTCGTCCAGGTGCAGGCGGTTGCAGCAGGCCTTGGTGCGCGGCCAGGCGCACCAGGCGAGTGCGTTGAAGAAGTCGTGCCAGTCGGCCTCGCGAGTGGGGACCTCGCCGGTGGTGAAGATGCGCGCCTCATAGCCGGCCTCGTCCTCGCCCGGCGCGGCGAAGCGGATCCGCGCCCCGCCGCCGCTGTGCGCCGCCGGCGCGGTCTCGGCGAGCAGGACGTCGAGCGCCGCACGCGAGGGGACGCCGGGTGCGTTGAAGCGGGCCAGCCAGGGCGCGATCGGCTCGAACAGCCGGCGCTCGGCGAAGGCGGCGGGGATGGCGAGGGCGTCGGTCATCTGCAGAATTGTGCCCTCTCGCGGGCGGACGGACCACAGCGGGTGTGGCGGAGGGGCCGCGGCGCCTGGCTTGCGGTTGCGACAGCGCGCCCCCGCGCCACCGCGCCCCCGCGCCATCGTCTGCCCCCGGTCAGCGCATCTCGAACAGCTCCTGGTGAAAGCGCTCGGCGGGCAGGCCGCGGGCGGCGAGGGTGTCGCGCAGCGTCGCGCCGAAGCCGGCCGGGCCGCAGAACCACACGCCGGCCAGCTTCCAGTCGGGCACCTTGCGGCAGATGCCGTCGGCGTCGAGGCGGCCGTCGCGCTGCGAGACCAGCACGTGCAGCTTCACCCGCGCTTGGGCGGCGAGCTCGCGCAGGCGGGCGATGAAGCCCTCGTCGGGCGCGCTGGTGCTGTAGAACAGGTCGACCGGGGCGGCGGCGCCCGCGCCCGCGCCCGCGTGCGCTTCGTCCTGCGTGCGCGCCTGCATGCGGGCGACGAAGGGGGTGATGCCGATGCCGCCCGCGACCCAGATCTGCCGCGCCTGGGCGCCGCTGAAGTCGAAGCGGCCGTACGGGCCCTCGACGCGCACCGGATCGCCGGCCTTCAGCGTCGCCGGCAGGCGGCGGGTGTAGTCGCCGAGCGGCTTGATCATGAAGTCCATGCGACCGTCGCCGCCCCAGGCGGACGAGATCGTGAAGGGGTGCGGGCCCTCGCGCTCGTCGAAGGTGACGAAGGCGAACTGTCCGGCCTGGTGGCCCGGCCACGGCGTGTCGAGGCGCAGGCCGACCTCGAGCACCTGGTTGTCGGGATGCTGCACCACGCGCTCGACGCGGCCGTGGGCGCGGCGTCCGCTGCCGATGCGGCCGGCGAGCGAGCGCAGCGCTGCCCAGCTGCCGGCGGCCATCAGCACGCCCAGGACGGTGCCGACCGGCTGTGTCCAGTAGGCGAAGGGCAGCAGCACCACGCCGTGCACGACCAGGGCGAGATACACCGCAGCCATCACGCGGTGGGTCTGCACGAAGCGGCGGTAGGGGAAGCGCTTGATCAGCGCGATCGCGGCGAGCACCGCGAAGAGGTAGAAGGCCCACTCGCCGATGCTCTCGGCGAGGCCGCGCTGCTCCTGGAAGAAGCGGAACAGCTCGACGGTCTGCTCGGGACGCGGGCCGCGCGCGGGCTTTTCCAGCCAGCCCCAGCCGACCGCCCACTTGGTGCCCTTGGCCCACAGCCAGTGCGCCACGCCGATCGACAGCCCGGCGATGCCCAGCCACTTGTGCAGCCGGTAGGCCTTGTCCATGCCGCCCAGCAGCGGCTCGAGCGCGGCCGGGCGCAGGGCGAGGATCATCGCCACGCTCATCGTGCCCATGGCGAGCACGCCGGTGTAGTTGACCGCGAGCGTGCGCAGCGCGAAGTAGGTGTCGCCCTGAGTCAGCAACGGATCGGCCCACCACCACAGCAGGCTGAGTGCAGCGAGGACGAGGAGAAGTGCAAACTTGATGTTTTTCATGATGGCTCCCTTCGAGCGGGATGCGGGCGCCATGAGGCAGCGGATCCCATGCGGGAATTGTGCGCCACAGCATGTGTCCGGCTTGTAGCGTCTTGTACCCCGGGGGAGGCGCCCGCGGCTGGTCAGCGTGGCGGCGCGCCTATAGACTCGCGGGCGAACCTCGACCGGCCGCCGTTTGCGGCCACCGCACGGCACCCCGAACATGTTCCAGCACTCCGCCCCTTCCCCCGCCTGGCTCCAGCACGACATGGAGCGGGTCGATGCGATCATCCGCGCGCACATGAACAACGACGTGGCGCTGATCCGCCAGGTGGTCGAGTTCATCCTGCACGGTGCCGAGCGCCAGCGCCCGGCGCTGGTGCTGGCGACCGCGCGCGCGCTCGGCCACGGCGGCGAGCGGCCGCACGCGCTGGCCGCGGCGGTCGAGCTGATCCACATCTCGCTCGCGCTGCACGACGACGTGACCGAGGCGAGCGGCGGCGCGGCCGACGGCGCGCACGAGGCCGCGCTGTTCGGCAACGCGGGCAACATCCTGCTCGGCGATCTGCTCTACACCAGCGCCTTCCGCATGATCGTGGACCTCGACGACATGGAGGTGATGCGGGTGCTGTCCGATGCGACCAACGTGATCGCCGAGGGTGAGGTGGCGTATCGCGAGGTGCTCGCCGCGCCGGCGTCGCGTACGCCGGAGGCCTGGCTGGACATTGCGCGCCGGCGGCGTGCGAAGCTCTTCGAGGCGGGCGTGGAGTGCATGGCGATCCTGCATGGCACCGACGCGGCGACGCGCTCGGCGCTGGCGCGCTTCGGCCTGCATGTGGGCAGCGCGCACGCGCTGCGCGGCGAGGCGGAGGACGCGGCGCGCTTCGGCATCGCCGATGCGCCGGCGCGCGCGCAGGCGGAGATCGAGGCGGCGCAGGCGGTCGTCGATGGCTTGGCGCTGGCGGACGCCGCCGCGCTTGTGGCGGTGGTCGAGGGCTGAGCGCGGGCTCGATCACCGGCGGGTGCTGGGCTCGAGTCGATTGTGCAATCGCCGTGTTCGCAGCTGCCGCAGCTCCTACAGGGGAGCGGGAAGCGCGGGGGTCTTGTAGGAGCGCCGGCAGGCGCGAAAGCGGCGGTGGAATTCTGAGCACGCGTCGATTGTGGGGCGCTGGGTTCGCAGCTGCCGCAGCTCCTACAGGAGATGGGACGCGCGGGGGTCTTGTAGGAGCGCCGGCAGGCGCGAAAGCGGCGGGGGATGCTGGGCGTGCGTCGATTGTGCAATCGCCGTGTTCGCAGCTGCCGCAGCTCCTACAGGAGATGGGACGCGCGGAGGTCTTGTAGGAGCGCCGGCAGGCGCGAAAGCAGCGCTCGGGGTGCCGAAGACGCCCGTCCTCACGCCCGCATCAGGCCGCCCGGCACTCGTTGGCGAGTGGCTTGTGGGTGCGGCCGTCGAGCAGCAGGCCTTTCCACGGCAGGTCGATCCACACCAGGCCGCTGGCGCTGTCCTCGAAGCGCGGCAGACCCGAGTCGGACGGGTCGCGCACGAGCAGGTACTGGCCGCCCTTCCAGCCGAGCTGGATGCGGTTGTTCACCGTGTTGGCGAGTTCGCGGCGGATCTGCAGGCGTTCGCCGCGCTCGCAGCGGTATTCGCCGCTGGGCAGGGCGAACTCGAACTGGCCGGTCTGCTGGGTGACGCCCCGGGCGGTCTCCACCTTCGGTGGCTGGATCGAACAGGCGGAAAGGGCGAGGGCGGCGGCGAGGGTGGCCGGGAGCTTGGGTGTCATCGGTGGTGTCCGTCTGCAAGGGGTCGAGTGGATTGCGGAGCCTTCCGCGGACGCAGCGGCGCGGGGGCGCCGGGCATCCCGCGCCGGGCGGTGGGGCATTCGGCCACGTGCGGCGAGCCGGTTGTGCGGAAGCCGGCTCGCCGCGGCGGATCACTTCACGCTCAGCAGGCTGTCGTCCCACTTGTCGTGCTTGTGCAGGCCGAGCAGGTTGGCGACGGTGGCGGCGATGTTCGACAGGCCGGCGGCCTCGAGCGGCTTGAGGCCCAGCCGACCGCCGCTGACCTTGTCGTAGAGGATCAGCGGCACCGGGTTGAGCGTGTGCGCGGTCTTGGCCTTGTAGCTGCCATCCTTGTTGAGTGCCGGCTGCCTGGTCTTCTTGTCGAGCTCGTACATCTCGTCGGCGTTGCCGTGGTCGGCGGTGATCAGCGCCACGCCGCCGGCGGCGTCGATCGCCGGCAAGAGGCGCGCCAGCGCCAGGTCCACGGCCTCGATCGCCATGGTCGCGGCGCGGAAGTTGCCGGTGTGGCCGACCATGTCGCCGTTGGCGTAGTTGCAGCGCAGCACCTTGTACTGGCCCGACTGCAGCGCGGCGATCATCGCGTCGGTGATCTCGGCGGCCTTCATCCACGGGCGCTGCTCGAAGGGCACGACGTCGCTCGGGACCTCCTGCCAGGTCTCGCCATCGAACTTGTTCGAGCGGTTGCCGTTCCAGAAGTAGGTGACGTGGCCGAACTTCTGCGTCTCGGAGCAGGCGAACTGGGCCAGGCCGGACTTGCTGAACCACTCGCTCGAGGTGTCCTTGATCGCCGGCGGGGCGACCAGGAAGCGCTTGGGCAGCTGCAGGTCGCCGTCGTACTGCAGCATGCCGGCGTAGGTCACGCGCGGATGGCGCACACGGTCGAACTCGGTGAAATCCTCCTCGACGAAGGCGCGCGTGATCTCGATCGCGCGGTCGCCACGGAAGTTGTAGAACACGACCGCGTCGCCGTCCTCGATGGTGCCGATCGGCTTGCCATCGTCGGCAACGATGAATTCGGGCAGGTCCTGGTCGATGGTGCCGGGGTGCTTCTCGCGCAGGCGGTGCACCGCCTCGGTGGCGTTGGCGAACTGCGGGCCTTCGCCGAGCACGTGGGTGCGCCAGCCGCGCGCCACCATCGGCCAGTTGGCGTCGTAGCGGTCCATGGTGATGGTCTGACGGCCACCGCCGGAGGCGATGCGGGCGTCGAAGCCGTCGCGGCTGATGTCCTGCAGGAAGGCCTCGAAGGGCACCACGTAGTCGAGCGCGCTGGTCTCGGGGACGTCGCGGCCATCCAGCAGGGCATGGATGCGCACCGTGGCCACGCCCTCCTCCTTCGCGCGCACGACCATCGCCTTGAGGTGATCGATGTGGCTGTGCACGTTGCCGTCGGAGAACAGGCCGATGAAGTGGAGGACGCCCGCCTTTCCGTTCGCGCCCGCCTTGGCGCCGGCGACGATCTGCTGCCAGGCCTCGCCCTGCCAGATCACGCCTTCGGCGATGGCGTTGGCCACCAGTGCGGCGCCCTGCGCGTAGACCTGGCCGGCGCCGATGGCGTTGTGGCCGACCTCGGAGTTGCCCATGTCGTCGTCGGACGGCATGCCCACCGCGGTGCCGTGGGCGCGCAGGCGGATGTTGGGGCACTCGGCGAACAGGCGGTCGAGCGTGGGCTTGCGCGCCGCGTCGATGGCGCTGCCGACCTCGTGCTTCGGAATGCCGTAGCCGTCCATCACGATGACGACGACAGGGCCCTTGACGCCGGCGAAGGCGGGGAATTTCTGCAGCATGGTCGCTTCCTGAAGGAGAAATCCGGGGCCGGCGCGGCAGACGGGCTGCCGACCGGTCAAAGCGATATTTTCCTTCAAATCAGCGGCGGATTTTCATGCGCGTTGTTTATCGGCCCAATGGCTTGCTCCCGCGCACGGCACGGACCCGGGCCGCGTGCGTTCCGGCTGGCTGGCTCGCGGCTCAGGCCTTGCCCTCGCGGCGCTGCTGCGCCTCCAGCCACAGCGCGCGGCCAAAGGCCTTCCAGACCGGTCCGCCATGACTCTCGATGCCGACGCCGGCGCTCTCCTCCATCGTGCGCAGCATCAGGCTGGCGAGACCGAAGAGCGTCACCTTCGCGCCCAGCCGATGGTCGTCCGGGCTGGCCGCGGCCTCGCGGATCCTGTCCTGCGAGTGATCCAGCGCCTCGCGCGCGAGCGCCCTCACCTGCGCCTCGTCGGACCAGTCGACGTCGAGCGCGACGCCCATGTGCTCGATCTCGTCCTCGATCCTGCGGGTGGTTTCCTGATAGTTCTCGAATCCTGCCATGGCCTCTCCTCGGGCGTTTCCGGTGGGTGTGCGCCGGCGTGCCGGCTCCGGGTTGTGCGTGGGCGTGGCCTACACGCGCAGCAGCACCACCTTCAGCGGCGGGTTGTCGTCGCGGCTGGGGAAGTCCGCTTCCGGGGTGATCCACTCCGCCTCTCGCACCTCGCGGCCCGCCTTGCGCGCGCTGCGCTCGAGCTGGTCGAGCCAGTCCTCGCGCTCCACGCGGGCGACGTTGTTGCAGCAGATCAGGGTGCCGCCTTCCGCGGTGGCGAGCAGCGCGGGCTTGAACAGCGCGGCGTAGTCGTGCACCAGGTCGACCACGCCGAAGGGGCTCTTGGCGTAGCGCGGGGGGTCGAGGAAGACGAGGTCGAAGCGGTGCGGCGCCAGCTCGGGGAAGGGCGGCAGGTGCTTGCCGCGCACCATCTTCGGCTGGCCGATGCCGGCGTACTGGCGCAGCGCGGCGAAGGCGTCGGACTTGACGAAGCGCACCCGGATCGGCAGCTCGTTGAGGCGGGCATTTTCCTTGCCGACCGCGAGCGCGGATTCGGCGAAGTCGACATTGACCACATGGCGCGCGCCGGCCTTGGCCGCGGCGATGCCGACGCCGCAGGTGTAGGCGAACACGTTGAGCAGGGACTTGCCCTCGGCTTCCTGCATGACGCGGCGGCGCGCGGCGCGCAGGTCGAGGAACAGCCACGGGTCCTGGCCGGCGTGGCGGGCCTGGAAGCGGTAGCGCACGCCGAGCTCGGAAAACTCCGATGGCTGCTCGGCGAGGGCCTGCTGTTCGGGCGGCAGCGTGTTGGCGATGCGCGAGTTCTTGCCGCTGCGGTCGTTCCACACCAGCGGCAGGCCGGGCAGGGCCTGGGCGTAGAAGGCCTCGAGCTCGGCCAGCTGCTCGGCGGTCAGCGGGCGATGGAAGGTCTGCACCAGCAGCACGGCGCCGTAGCGGTCGACGGTGATGCCGGGCGCGCCTTCGACGGTGCCGTGGAAGAGGCGCCAGGCGTCGGTGTCTTCGGCAGCCAGCCGGGCGATCAGGGGGGCGCGGGCGGCGAGCGCGGTGGAGAGCAGGTCGGTGAGGGTGGAGGACATGGCGATTCCGGCGCGGGGCGCGCCAGTATGCCCGAAGCGGGCGCGATGGCCGCAGCTTGTCTCCGCTTCAGGCGTCCCGGGGCAGGTGCCGCGAAGGCACCAGGCGTCGCAGCGGGCGTCCGACGACGGCGCGGAAGCGTGCGCTGTGCAGGCAGATCCCGCCGACCAGGCCGACGATGCAGCCAAGGACCGTGTCGATGAAGCGCGATTCGATCAGCTCGGCCAGCGGCGCCGCGCCCAGGGTGGCGGCCTCGGCGAGCAGGATGGTGAGCGGGGTGATGAAGATCACGGCGAGGCCGTAGTGGCGCACCACCAGGCTCTCGATCACGAAGACGAGCAGGATGACCAGCAGCGCGATCCGCCACGCATCGAGCGGCAGGCTCAGCAGCCACCAAGCGAACAGCATGCCGATCGCGGTGCCGAGGACGCGCTGGAGCTGGCGATTCCACACCGCGCGCAGCGACACACCCTGGATCACCGCCAGGCAGCTCACCGGCACCCAGTAGGGACGGTCGAGCTGTAGCGCCTGCGCGATCGCCAGCGAAAGGCCGACGAAGGCGCCGATCATCACGGCGTCGAAGACGACGAAGTCGAAGGTCGGGGCCGGCAGTGGCGGCACCGGATCGGCTGGCTGCAGGCGCAGGATCCGCAGGCTGTAGACGAAGGCGATCAGGCTGGCGAGCAGCGCGCCCATGGTGAGCAGGCCGACGCGCAGCGGGATCTCCTCCACGGTGCCGGGCGTGTAGGCTCCGATCGCCGCTGCCATGACGAAGAACAGGCTGCCCGGCGGACCGACGCGGTAGAAGCGGCACACCATGGTCACCAGCATCGCGATCAGCGCCAGCACGCCCACCCCGGCCAGCGGCAGGAAGTGCGTCATCAGCCCGAGCGCGTAGCTCGCCGCCATGCCGAAGGCGCAGGCCATCAGCCACACCATGCGGTGCGACATCGGGGTGTTGGGCAGGTAGAGGAGGCTCAGGCCGCCGATCGACGAGATCAACCCGTACTCGAGATGCCCGAACCACGCCCCCACCATCAGCGGCAGGCCGGAGGCCAGCGCGGCGGCGAAGGCCATCTGCCAGCGCCGGGTGCTGGGGGTGAAGGTGGTGAGGTGGCGCCACTCGGCGCGCAGCAGGTCGGCGACGCGTTGCAGCGGGGAGCGGGTCTTCATGCGGTTCTCACGGTCGAGGGCGCGACGCAGTGATCGCGTCGGGGCGGCCTGCAGCACGAGCTTCAGAACGGCGCCGGGCTGTCGAACACCATCGGCACGCGCGTGTGCGGATGCATGAAGGCGATGCGGGCGGCGTGCAGGTGCATGCGGCCGAAGCGGGCGGCGGACTCGGGCGAAGCATAGAGCGGATCGCCGAGGATGGGGTGGCCGAGGGAGAGCAGATGCACGCGCAGCTGGTGCGCGCGCCCGGTGACCGGCTTGAGCTCCAGGCGGCTGAAGGCGTCGGCGCCCGTTCCGTGGCGATCGAGCACGCGATAGCGCGTGAGCGCACGCCGGCCGCGCAGCGGGTCGACGATCTGGCGGGGGCGATCGTCCGCGTCCTCGGCCAGCGGCAGGTCGATCTCGCCGCTGTCCTGCACGACATGCCCGTGCACCACCGCTACGTATTGCTTGCCGACGACGCGCTGCTCGAAGGCGAGACTCATGCGGCGCAGCATCTCCGCGCCGCGCGCGAACAGCACCAGGCCGGAGGTGGCGGCGTCGAGGCGGTGCACGATGCGGGCGTCGGCCCAGCACGCCTGGATCCGCGCCGCCAGGCAGTCGTCACGGCCCGGCCCGCCCGCGGGCACGGAGAGCAGGCCGGCTGGCTTGTCGGTGACGACAAGGAACTCATCGATGTGGAGGACGGGGATCGAGAGATGGATTTCCGGCTGCATGAGGCGCTCTTCAGGCGAGGCATGGTGATGGGGTAGGGGGGCTGCGCTCGGTATGAGGGCTGTCGGCAATTTTTACACTCTTGCGTCCCTGCCGCCGGTCCGGCGTCTTCGACTTTTTGCAAGCTTCTGGTGGAAAAGGCGAATTCGATACGATTGCCGGATTGGCATGGATCTCGCTTCGATCGCGGTGGCTCGGCGTTGCCGGGAATGATTTGGAGACGGACATGAAAACAACGACACGGATGATATGCAAGGCCGGTCTGCTTGCACTTGCGCTGAGCGCAGGAAGCGCCTCGGCGGCGCAGATCTACTGGACGGACTGGACCGGCGGTGACCTGGATTCCGGCAATGGCTTCCGGGGCGTCGGCACGATCACGACGTCGAATGCGACGGTCACCGTGACCTACACGAACCCGCAGGGGATCGCCTTCTACCAGCCGAGCGGCGGCGCCTACTACTACAGCAACGGCACCGACGGCCCCGCCGGTACCTCGCCTTACACGAGCAGTGCGGTCGACAACCGGCCGGGAACCACCGACATCATCGCGCTGAGTCAAGCCGGCCTGCAGACCTTGAGTTTCTCGCAGGCGATCGCGAATCCGGTGTTCGCCTACGTCAGCCTGAACGGCAACGGCTACGGCTTCGACCAGGACTTCGACATCCTCAGCTTCGGCGACGCCAGTGACGGCAATGCCTGCGGCTACTGGGGCTGCGGAACCTCGTACAAGCAGGTGGCGACGGTCAATGGCAAGACGGAGTACCAGTTGCTGGGCACCGGCGAGCCGCACGGTACGCTGCAGTTCAAGGGGACCTTCGATACCGTGAATTGGCGCAGTCTCAGCAACGAGTACTGGAACGGCTTCACGGTGGGCGTACAGGAGACGGCGGTCGAATATTGCACGGCGAATCCGACGGCACCCGGGTGCACGCCGAACGGCGTGCCGGAGCCCGCTTCGCTCGCGCTGCTCGGATTGGGACTGGCGGGGCTTGCGGTCGGGCGTCGTCGCAAGGGCTGAGGCCGGGTTCTCGATCTCCGCATGAACAAACGGGAGCCTGAGGCTCCCGTTTGTTCATGGGTGCACCGGATCCGGGGCGCTGCCCGGGTCGGTGTGCATTGCGTGGATCAGAACACGCTGAAGGGGTAGTCGAGGAAGATCCGGACTTCGTTACCGCTGGTGTTGTAGGCGCGGGCGTTGTCCGAAACGCGGAGGGTGGAGGCGCGCAGGCGGACGTTCAGATCTTTCGCGGGGCCGCTCTGCACCTTGTACGACAGCTGATTGAAGAGCTCATGCTCTTTTCCATCGGTGGTCGTGCCGACATCGATGTCATGACCGCGCACGTAAGCGATGCGATAGCTCAGGCCGGGGATGCCGTACTGAGAAAAGTCGACCGCGTAGGCGACCTGCCAGGACTGCTCGTCCGCAGCGTTGAAATCGGACCAGTAGGAGTTGGCCAGCCAGATCGAGCCGCCGCCGTCACCGACCCAGCCTTCGCTCTGGTAGAAGCCATAGTTGTAGTCGACATTGCCGTTGTTGCGCTGGTAGGCGAGCGTGAAGGCATGCGGGCCGGTGGCGTAGGTCGAGGCCAGGCTCCAGATGCGACTCTTGCCGGGCTGGAAGTCAGCGTCCTGCTTGGTTCGATAGCCATTGAAGTCGAAGGTCAGCGAGTTGCTGGCGATCGGCAGCACGTAGTTCACGTTGAGGTACTGGCGCTTGAGCACATCCTCGACGTCGGAGGCGTAAAACGCGCCGCTGAGAGCGTCGTTGAACTTGTAGCTGGCGCCGATCACGTCGATGCCCTTCAGCCCGCCGCTGTCACGGCCTTCGTCGCTCTTGCGCGATTGCGCGTGGAACGTGCCCGCATTGAATTCCAGGCCCTCGATCTCCGTCGAGGTCAGCATCGTGCCGGTGAAGCTCTCGGGCAGCAGGCGGGAGTTGTCGTGACTCAGCACCGGAAGGTTGGGGCGAAGGTCACCGTAGGCGAGGACGGTGTTCGAGAAACGCAGTTTCAGCGAGGCGCCGCCCTTGGCGACATCCTTCTCCGGCATGCCGGTGCTGTCCTGCTTGAAGAAGTCGATCCCCCAGTTTCCGGCGCGGTCGCGCGAGCCGTCGAGACGCACCGCGTAGGCTGCGAATGCATCCACGCCAAAACCGATCGTACCCTTGGTGAAGCCCGACTCGAAGTTGGCGATCGCTCCCTGGCCCCATTCGCCGCTGTCGTGGCGGCCACCCTTGTAATCGCGATTGATGTACGCGTTGCGCAGCAGCACGTTCAGCGCGCTGTCTTCCACGAAGCCCTTCGCCTCGGCCTGTCCGGCGGCGAATGCGGGCGTCGCGCTCGCGAGCCCAAGAACGATCAAACCAGCCAACTTCTTCGACATGTTGTTTTCCTCGATGGTGTCTGTTGTGTCTTTCGACCCGTCGGACAGGTCGTGCCTGCCAGGGTGGGGCGCGATTCTCGCATTTCCTGCGGGAGTGGTGCGGCCGGGTTGCAGGAAAATGACAGTCGGTGCTGCCGGTGGCGCAAGGGAGGGCGAGTGTCGGGATTTCTTACAGTCGATCATAGAAAAAACTACTCAATCTGGGGCGTCATGAGGCGTTTGGGGGGAGGGTGCGACATTTCTTGTGCAGGGAGCACCCCAACTTGGGGGATGGCGGTGTTTACGCCCCAGATCGAGGCTTAAAGAGGCTTGACGGTGTCGGGATTATTTACACGCGATATCCGGGCGTTCGGGAGACCCTCAGCCGTTGTCGGCGAAATGGCTCTTGGCACAAACCTTGCTTTTGATAAATACATTCGATCGCACCAGGGCTCGCCACATGAAACGCACATTGCTCGTCCTCACCTTGCTGGGGCTCTCCGCCACTGCCGCTCAGGCGGCTTCGATCACTACCGTCGTCAGCGCCAACGGCAATGGCGGCAACTATGGCGGTTCGCTCTCCGTGCTGAACGACGGGATCTTCCCGACCGAGGGCAGCCAGTGGAACCTGGCCGACAAGGTGTCGTGGAACGGCAAGGGCAATCGCTTCGTGTTCGCCTTTGGCGACCTGTACCGCATCGACAGCGTCCGTCTTTCGGTGGATAACAACGACGGCTACCTGCTCGAATACTCGACCGACTACTCCGCCTGGGCGAGCCTGCTCACGGTGTCGAGTGGCGTGGGCGAGATCGGTTGGGGGATGGACACGATGGCCACCGATCCGTCCGATTCCGAGTACGTGTCACAGCTCGCATTCACGCCGCGGGAGGCGCGCTACGTCCGGATCCAGGCGACGGATGGCGACAACTCCTACTCCATCGGCGAGGTGGCCTTCACCGGCGAGCGTGCCGACAACGGCTCGACCAATCCGGTGCCCGAACCCGCGGGGCTTGCGCTGATTGCTCTCGGTCTCGCAGGCATGGGGCTGGCCCGCCGACGCCGGGTCTGAGCCCATCCTCGTCCCGAGAAAACGCCCCGCGACCTCTCCGGCGCGGGGCGTTTTTCGTGGACCTTGGGCGGCACGCGAGCGCTCGGGGAGTCGCACGGGAAAGCGTTTCCCAAACGCCCTTTGGATAGGTTTTCTTGTGCACTGCAACCAAGGAAGATAGCTTCCATCAATCCTCCCCATTGCTTCAAAAGCATCCGATCTTTGCTAGTCTGAGCCTGTCAGCAGCGGTTTTGGACCGCTTCCGGCCCTGGTCCGCGAGCGCGGGGCGAGGTGTGGCAGGGCTTTCCTGCGAGGTGCGACCGCTCCTCGCAAATAGTTTGCGTCACCGTCAAAGAGGGAGAATCAGATGAGCGAGAACAGCACGAACACCGCCGGCAAGTGCCCGGTGATGCATGGCGGCAATACCGCCTCCAAGGACTCGGTGATGGCGTGGTGGCCCAAGGCGCTGAACCTGGACATCCTCCACCAGCACGACAGCAAGACCAACCCGCTCGGCGCCGGCTTCGACTATCGCGAGGAGCTGAAGAAGCTCGACGTCGACGCACTCAAGAACGACCTCAAGGCCTTGATGACCGACAGCCAGGAATGGTGGCCGGCCGACTGGGGCCACTATGGCGGCCTGATGATCCGCATGGCCTGGCACGCCGCGGGCACCTACCGCATCGCCGACGGCCGCGGCGGCGCGGGCACCGGCAACCAGCGCTTCGCCCCGCTCAACTCCTGGCCCGACAACGGCAACCTCGACAAGGCGCGCCGCCTGCTGTGGCCGATCAAGCGCAAGTACGGCAACAAGATCAGCTGGGCCGACCTCATCATCCTCGCCGGCAACATGGCCTACGAGTCGATGGGCTTCAAGACCTTCGGCTTCGCCTTCGGCCGCGAGGACATCTGGCACCCCGAGAAGGACATCTACTGGGGCTCCGAGAAGGAATGGCTCGCCCCCAGCGGCAGCGAGGGCTCGCGCTACTCCGGCCAGCGCGACCTCGAGAACCCGCTCGCCGCGGTGATGATGGGCCTGATCTACGTGAACCCCGAGGGCGTCGACGGCAAGCCCGACCCGCTCAAGACCGCCCACGACATGCGCGTGACCTTCGCCCGCATGGCGATGAACGATGAAGAGACCGTGGCGCTCACCGCCGGCGGCCACACCGTCGGCAAGGCGCACGGCAACGGCAGCGCCGCCCTGCTCGGCCCCGCGCCCGAAGGCGCCGACCTCGAGGAGCAGGGCTTCGGCTGGATGAACCACACCACCCGCGGCGTCGGTCGCGACACCGTGACCAGCGGCATCGAGGGCGCGTGGACCTCCAAGCCCACCCAGTGGGACAACGGCTACTTCGACATGCTGTTCAAGCACGACTGGTGGCTGCAGAAGTCGCCGGCCGGTGCGTGGCAGTGGGAGCCGCTGAACATCGCCGAGGAAGACATGCCGGTGGACGTGGAAGACCCGTCGATCCGCCGCAAGCCGATGATGACCGATGCCGACATGGCGCTGCGCTTCGACCCCGAGTACCGCAAGATCGCGGAGCGCTTCCGCAATGATCAAGCCTATTTCGAGGAAGTCTTCGCGCGCGCCTGGTTCAAGCTCACCCACCGCGACATGGGTCCGAAGGCGCGCTACATCGGTCCCGACGTGCCTGCTGAAGACCTGATCTGGCAGGACCCGGTGCCCGCCGGCAACACGAACTACGACGTCGCCGCGGTGAAGGCGAAGATCGCTGCCGCCGGCCTGTCGGTGGGCGACATGGTCGCCACCGCCTGGGACAGCGCCCGCACCTTCCGCGGCTCGGACTACCGCGGCGGAGCCAACGGCGCGCGCATCCGCCTCGCCCCGCAGAAGGACTGGGAAGGCAATGAGCCGGCACGCCTGGCCAGGGCGCTTGCGGCCTACGAGAAGATCGCCGCGGAGACTGGCGCCAGCGTCGCCGACGTGATCGTGCTCGGCGGCAACGTCGGCCTGGAGCAGGCGATCAAGGCGGCCGGCTTCAATGTGGACGTGCCCTTCGCCCCGGGCCGCGGCGATGCCAGCCAGGCGCAGACCGACGTCGAGTCCTTCGAGGTGCTGGAGCCGGTGCATGACGGCTTCCGCAACTGGCAGAAGAAGGATTACGTGGTCCAGCCCGAGGAGATGCTGCTCGACCGCGCCCAGCTGCTCGGCCTCACCGCCCCCGAGATGACCGTGCTGATCGGTGGCCTGCGGGTCCTCGGCACCAACCACGGCGGCAGCAAGCACGGCGTGTTCACCGACCGCGTCGGCGCCCTGACCAACGACTTCTTCGTGAATCTGACCGACATGCGCTACAGCTGGAAGCCGACCGGGCGCAACAGCTACGACATCGTCGAGCGCAAGAGCGGCGCGAAGAAGTGGACCGCGACTCGCGTCGATCTGGTGTTCGGCTCCAACTCGATCCTGCGCGCGTATGCCGAGGTGTATGCCCAGGACGACAACCAGGAGAAGTTCGTGCGCGACTTCGTCGCCGCGTGGACCAAGGTGATGAACGCGGACCGCTTCGACCTGCGCTGATCCGCTTCCGGGTTGTCACCGCCTCCCGCCCACACCGTGCAGCCGCGCGGTGTGGGCGGTTCGCTTTGCGTGTCCGGTTCCTGCAGGGGCGCCGGCAGGCGCGAACCGCCGCGCACGGAATGGGCGACGCGCTCGCCGGACCGCCGTCTTCGCGGCTGCCGCCGCTCCTACAGCGCGTGTCGCGGCGGATGTCGTGTCGGGTGTTGCGGCGGGTGTCGTGGCGTCGCTTGGAGGAGGAGGGTTCATGTAGGAGCGCCGGCAGGCGCGAACCGCGGCGCACGGAATGGGCGACGCGCTTGCCGGACCGCCGTCTTCGCGGCTGCCGCCGCTCCTACAGGGCGTGTCACGGCGGATGGCGCAGCGGGTGTCGTGGCGGCTGTTCCCGCGGTGGGCGTCACGGCGTCGCTTGGGGAAGGAGGGTTCATGTAGGAGCGCCGGCAGGCGCGATTCGGGCCGTTCATCGATCGACGTGCGTGCCGATCCCGACCGCCGCGTTCGCGCCCGCCGCCGCTCCTGCCGAGACCGCTACGCCTCCCAGATGGCCTCGCCGCCCGCGTCGCGGTACGCGAGGTAGGTGCGCAGGTCGAACTCGTACTGGTGGTAGTCGGGCTCCATGTGCTGGCAGAGCTGGTAGAAGGCCTTGTCGTGCTCGCGCACGCGCAGGTGGGCGAGCTCGTGCACCACGATCATGCGCAGGAAGGCCTCCGGGGCCGTGCGGAACAGGGTGGCGATGCGGATCTCGCGCTTGGCCTGCAGGCGCGCGCCCTGCACGCGCGAGATCGCGGTGTGGGTGCCGAGCGCGTTGCGGATCACGTGCAGGGTGTTGTCGAAGCGCACCTTGGCGAGCGGCGGCGCGCTGCGCAGGTGCGCGGCCTTGAGCGCCTGCACGTAGTCGTGGAGCGCGCTGTTCGAACGCACCGCGTGCGCCTGCGGGTAGCGCCGGCGCAGCGCGTCTGCCAGCCCGCCCTGCTCGATCAGCGTCCTCACCTGCTGCACCAGCGCCGGCGGGTAGCCGGCCAGATAGTCGGGACTGCGTCGCGTATTCACCGTGCTCCTCTCCGTTCGCCTCGCTTCGTGGCGGCAAGGCGCGTCGCTTCGCACGGCCGTGCGGGTGCGCGCGCGGGACGACTCTCCGCGCGCTGCGCGACCTCTTCCCCCGCGAAGGCACGCGCTTTCTCGCGGGCGGCGAGCGCGCTCACGACGCCTCCCAAGCCAGCATAGCCAGCTTGCGCTCGCTGCCCCAGCGAAACTCGCCCGCATCGCCGTCCGCGCGGATCAGGCGATGGCAGGGGACGAGGTAGCCGAGGGTGTTGGCCGCGATTGCGCTGCCGACGCTGCGTGGCGCCGCCGGCATGCCGAGCAGGGCGGCGAGCTGGCGGTAGGACAGCAGGCGGCCGCGCGGGATGCGCATCAGGGCGGACCAGACGCGGATCTGGAAGGGCGTGCCGCGCAGCAGCAGGTGGACGCCGCTGCGGTCCGGGTCGGTCGCGTCGATCGTTGAGGTGGGTTCGGCGGCTGCAGCCGCCGAGGTGGAGGGCGAGTGCGCCGTGAAGATCCGCTGCGCCAGGCTGCGCGCGTGCGCATCGTCGCGGCCGAGCGCGGCCGTGGGCCACAGGTGATGCAGCTCCGCGAGCAGCGCCGCCTCGTCCGTGCAGCGAAAGGCGAGATGGCACAGGCCGCGGCCGGTCCACGCCAGCAGCGCGTCGCCGAAGGGCGTGACGGCGAGGCCGTGGCCGAGCTCGATGGCGTGCCCCGCTGCGCGCGGTTCGGCGGGGGGCATTGCCTCCCAGGTGAGCTGCCCGGCGCGAGCCTGGCCCGCAGTTGCGGGAGCGCTCGCGAGCGTTTCCGGCAGCAGTTCCGGCGTCAGCGACAGTCGCTCGCGCGCGTATGCCCGGCCCAAGCAGTGCACGAAGCGCTCTGGGGTGAGTTCCGCCCATTCCGCGAGCACCCGTCGCCACCGTACGCGATCGAGGCCTAGAGCCTCCGCGACCGCCTCGGGCGGGAGGTGGGGATGGGCGCGCACGAAGGCGATCGCGCGGGCGATGGTTTCGAAGTGGAGTGCGGTGGAGGCGGGCATCGTGGGTGACGGTGCGAAGGGGGCAGGGCGGATGGAAGTTGAGGGAAGATGGCCTGGTTGGTCAAGGGTAGCGGGCGTTGGTCGAAAGCTTCGCTTCGGAGCGGCCGCATTCGCGCCTGCCGGCGCTCCTACAGAACCGAACCGCCGCCACGCCGACCCTCGGCGTAGGAGGGCCGGCAGGCGCGAACGCGGCGCTTCGGTCGGCGTCATGGCCGAACGTTCGCGTCGAGACGGTAGAATGACCGACGAGTCGCGAACCGCCGCAAGCCTCGGCGAAGGCGTGTTGTGTCGTCCCGCCGCAGCCCGAGCCGCCTTTCCCTCCGGCCCCGACACCCAGGAGCTCCCCATGCCCATCCTTCTTCAAGTCGATTTCCCTTACCAAGGCCCCTGGGGCGAGGACATGGCGCAGGCCATGCAGGGCCTGGCGCAGTCCATCGCGCAGGAGCCCGGCCTGCTGTGGAAGATCTGGACCGAGAACCGCGACACCGGCGAGGCCGGCGGGATCTACCTCTTCGCCGACCGCGCCGACGCCGAGCGCTACCTGGAGATGCACTGCGCGCGCCTGCTCGGCTTCGGCGTGCCCGAGGTGCATGCGAAGCTGTTCGAGGTCAATGCGCCACTGTCGGCGATCGACCGCGCGCCGCTCGCCGGCCTGAAGTGAGCGCGCGGGCGCCGTCGGTGCCGAGGCACCGACGGCGCCACGCCTTCATCGACCGCGGCGTTTCACAACAGCCGTAGGCCCGGCGGCAGCGCCTCGCCGAAGCTGCGGCGGCGGTCGGCGTCGTCGAGGCTGACCACCTCGCGCACCATGGTGATCCAGCTCTGCGGGGCGCGCATGGCGGCCAGGCGGCGGGCGACCTCATCGCGCAGCTCGGGTGGGAGGTCGCGTGCGCGGTCGCCGGTGAGGCGGGCGAGCTGGGCCGCGGCGAAGGCGGCGGGCTCCACGGCCTTCCAGTCGAGCGCGAGCACGGCCTGCAGCCACTCGGCGGCGGTCTCCGGCGGCACCACCGTGTGCGCGCTGCCGTAGAGCGACTCGCGCGCGCCGACGCGGCCGAGCGCCCACCACGTGTGCGCCTTCTCGGCGGGGCGGGCGAGGCGCTCGAGGAGCCACTTGCCGACCTCGCTGCGGTGCATCGCCGGTACGCGCTCGAGCGCGGCGGCCAGGCGCACCATGTCGTCGTAGCTGCCCTGCACCGGGTCGCCGCGGCGGCGGGCGGCGTCGGTGTCCTCCAGATGGCCGGCCAGCACCTCCAGGACCTGCAGCTGGCGGGCCTCGTCGAGGCCGCCGGCGCAGCGCCGCCACAGCGTCCACCATTCGCTCCAGTTGTTGCCCTCGCGCACGTACTGCAGGCCCTGGCCGAACAGGGGCCACAGCTGGTCGATGCGCCAGTCGTCGAGCGCCGCGCCGAGGCCCGGGCGCAGGCAGTAGCCGGCGAGGTTGAGCCACACGCGCTCGTGCTCCGCCGAGCGCCGGCGCCGGCGCGCGCGCTCGAGCAGGGCGTCGAAGAGCGCGCGCAGCAGCGCCATGTCCCAGTCGTCGCGGCGGCCGAGCACGCGCTCGAGGCGGGCGCGCAGCTGGCGCACCGCCTTGGCGTCCAGCTCGCGCGCCTGCCCACCGAAGACCTCGTCGATGAGGGCGATGGCCTGCGCCAGGCGCGGATGGGCGCCGGCCGCGGCCTCGGTGGCCGGTGCCTCGGCCTCGGCGCGCACCTGGAAGGCGAGCTGCCAGCGCTGGGCGTCGTCGTCGATCGCCACGCACTGCATCTCCAGCGTGCCGACCTCGGTCAGGCAGGCGACCAGGCGCACGGTGACGTTCTCGCGGCGGCCGGCGGCGGTGGCGGGCAGGCGGGTGGCGAGCGGGGGCAGGTGGATGAAGTCGTCGGCGGCGAGCTCGACCAGCTCGCCCGCCTGCCACGCGCTGTCGCTGGTGGAGGAGACGAGGTGGAAGCGCACCGCCTGGCCGAGACGCAGCGCGAAGCGGCGCTCGGGGAGCGCGACCTCGGTGCCGGATTCGGTGCCGCGAGGCAGCACGCAGATCGCGCGCGCGGCCTCGCCGCCCTCCTCCAGCACCAGGAAGTAGCTGCGCGCCGAGCCGCCGCCGATGCAGGGGCCAAGGCCGGCGCGCCCGGCGCGCACGAGCGCGAAGGCCACCGCGCCGCGGGCGACGGCGAGATCGGGGGCATCGTTGTGCAGCACGCGGGGCGGTGCTCCGCGCCAGTGCGCGAGCAAGTCTTCCAGGCGGGCGGAGATCGCGTCGGCGCGGAACACGCCGCCGTTGAGCAGCAGGGTGTCGGGGATCGCGGGCGGGACCGCGATTGCGTCCGCATCGCCCGCCGTATTTCCGCCCGCCTCCGCAGCGGGCATTCCGAGCGCCGCGCGTGCGACCTGGCCGTGGCGCTGCAGGAAGGCGGCGAGGTGGCGGCTGATCGCCGGGTCGGCGGGATAGGGCAGGCCGAACTCGACGATCGCGGCGCGCCGGCGCCGGGGCGCCTCGTGTGTCGCGACCACGGGCAGGAAGCCGTCCACCACCAGGCCCAGGACCTCGTCGCGGCGCAGCTCGGTCGAGCGCGCCGCGCCGATCAGGCGCGCGCCGGCGCCGAGCAGGGTGACCTTGACCTGTTCCGGCGCGTCGGCGGCGAGCAGCTGCTCCTTCGCCGCCCGGCAGCGCTGCACCAGCTGCGAGAGCTGGGCGGCGGACAGGCGTTCGCCGCTCGCGAGCAGGCGCTGCTCCACCAGGTGGGCGAGCGCCAGGTCCATGTTGTCGCCGCCCAACATCAGGTGGTCGCCGACGCCGATGCGGGTCAGGCGCGGCGGCGAGACGCCGTCCGCGGCAGGCTCGACCTGGATCAGGGTGAGGTCGGTGGTGCCGCCGCCGACGTCGCACACCAGCAGCAGGCGGGACTGCGCCAGCTCGGTGGCGAGCCGTTCGCGGTGGCGGAAAAGCCAGTCGTGGAAGGCAGCCTGCGGCTCCTCCAGCAGGCGCAGGCGCGGCAGGCCGGCGAGGCGGGCCGCCTCCAGGGTGAGCGCGCGCGCACCCTCGTCGAAGGAGGCGGGCACCGTGAGCACGATGTCCTGGTCTTCCAGCGGGGCCTCGGGGTGCCGCCGTCGCCACGCCGCGCGCACATGGGCGAGGTAGCTCGCGCTCGCGACCACCGGCGAGACCTTGGGCACGTCCTCGGCCGCGCCCCAGGGCAGGATGGCGGCGCTGCGGTCGACGCCGGCGTGCGACAGCCAGCTCTTGGCGCTGGCCACCGCGCGCCCGGGCACCTGGGCGCCGAGCTCGCGGGCGTACTGCCCGACCACCGCCGCGCCCATCACCGCGGCCTTGTCCACCTCGTCGAGCCCCGCCAGGCTTGCGGCCAGGCGCAGCGTGGCGGGGTCGAGCTCGCCCGCGGCGGGGTGGTAGCGCACCGAGGGCAGCAGCGCGCGCGCGGCGAGCTCGCCGCGGCCGACGAGCTGCTCGATCTCCAGCACCTGGATGCGGTCCTCGCCGGCGGCGGCGAAGGCGACCACGGTGTTGCTGGTGCCGAGGTCGATGCCGACGGTGTAGCGCGTCGCCACGCGAAGGACCTCAGGCCTCGGTGGTGCCGCGCACGTCGAACTGCACCTTCCAGCGCGCGCTGCCGTCCACCGGCAGGGCCTCGAGCTCGAGCGTGCCGGCCTCGGTGACGCGGGCGTGCAGCTTGACGCGCACGACCTCGCCGGGGCGGCGGCCTTCGGCGGGCAGGGTGGCCTCGATCTCCTCGAGCTCCTGCAGCTCGTCGTCGGTCCACCAGTCGAGCAGGGTGCCGACCTCGTCCTGGCGGCGCACCGAGGAGCCGAAGAAGCGCAAGCGCACCGGCTCGCCGACCACCAGGCCGAACTCCTGCTCGGGCAGGGCGGCCTCGCTGCCCTCCTCCATGCCGAAGGGCGCGACGCACAGCGCCTCGAGCGGCGGCTCCATGCCGGGGATGGCGGGCATCGAGGACTCGATGCCGACGTAGTAGGCGCGCGCGGTGCCGCCGCGGATGCGCACCCCGCGGCCGCGGCGCACGTAGCCGTAGTAGGCCGCGCCGCGCGCCACCGCGAGGTCGAGGTCGGCACCGCCGAGCAGGCGCGCCGGCGCGGCGCCGTCGGCGGCGAGCCAGTCGTTGAGCGTGTCGAGCACGCGCTCGGCGATCACGACCGACTTGAGCACGCCGCCGTTGAGCAGCACCGCGGTGGGGTGGAGGAAGTGCGCGTCCCCGGGCTGGACGGCGAAGCCGTCGAGCTCGGAAGTGGCGCCGAGCTGGCGGGTGAGGAAGGCGGCGAGGTGGCGGGTGACCGCCGCGTCCTGCGCATAGGGGAGGCCGAGCTGGGTGAGCGCGGCACGCGCCCGCGTGATGGGTTGCTCGGTGACCGCGACGCGGGGGAAGAAGCCCTCGACCAGGGTGGCGGTCAGCTCCTCGCGCAGCACCTCGGTGCGGATCGAGCCGCCGATGAGCTTGGAGCCGCGGCTCGGCACCACCACCGGCACGCTGTCCAGCCCGGAGTCGCTCAGCAGCGCTTCCTTGGCGGCGCGGCAGGCGTGGGCGAGCGCGCGCGTCTGCCAGGGGTCGAGCCGGGTGCCCTGCGCGGCCAGCTTGCGCGTGACCGTGTAGGCCAGCGCCAGGTCCATGTTGTCGCCGCCGAGCAGGATGTGCTCGCCCACCGCCACGCGGTGCAGCTCGAGATTGCCGTCGCGCTCGAGCACTGCGATCAGCGACAGGTCGGTGGTGCCGCCGCCGACGTCGACCACCAGGATCAGGTCGCCGGTCTTCACCTCCTTGCGCCATTGCCCGGCACTGCGCTGGATCCAGCTGTAGAGCGCGGCCTGGGGCTCTTCGAGCAGGGTGACGGGCGGGTAGCCGGCGGCCTGCGCGGCCTCGGCGGTGAGCTCGCGCGCGGCGGGGTCGAAGGAGGCCGGGATGGTGACGGTGATGTCCTGGGCGTCGAAGGGGGCCTCGGGATGGGCGGCGTTCCAGGCCGCGCGCAGGTGCGACAGGTAGCGCACCGAGGCGGTCAGCGGCGAGATGCGCGCCACCTCGGGCGGCGCCTCGGCGGGCAGGATGTCGGCACGCCGGTCCACGCCGGGGTGGCACAGCCAGCTCTTGGCGCTCGCCACCAGGCGGATGGGCGTCGCTGCGCCGCGGCTGCGCGCGAATTCGCCCACCGCGTGATCCTGCGTCGCCCCCCAGGGCAGGCTCAGGTCGCCGGGGGCGAGCTCGTCGGCGTGCGGCAGGTAGAGGAAGGAGGGCAGCAGCGGGCGTCCCTCGATGCTGCCCGGACCGGTGAGCTGGGGGATCTCCAGCACCTGCTGCGCGGCCTGGTCGCCGTCGCTGGCCTCGAGGTCGACATAGGACAGCGCGCAGTGGGTGGTGCCGAGGTCGATGCCGAGGGTGTAGCGGGCCGCGCTCACAGCTCCACCTCGGCCTGGGCGATCACGCTGGCGTCGTGGCCTTCGGCCAGCGCCGGCAGGCGGGTGTCGGTCACGCGCCAGCCGCGATGGCCGAGGGTGCCGGTGAAGGGCGGCTTGCCCACCACCTTGCCGGTGAGGCGCACGGCCGCGGCGTCGAAGCCATCAGCCAGGGTGAGGCGGCTGCCTTCGGCCTCGCTGCGCACCGGCGCGATGGCGAAGTGCTCGTCGAGCACCTTGCGGCAGCCCTCGTGCACCACGCGCGCGGCGGCGCCGATGTCGGCATCCGAGTACGCGCCGATGTCTTCCTGGACGAAGTCGATGAAGCGCGCGTCGCGCTGGAGCAGGCCGAGCAGCTGCAGCGCGGCCTCGGGGGTGGTCTCGTGGACGATGGCGGGCCGGGCGGGCGCGGCGGCTTCCTCGGCGCCGGCTGTGGCGGGGGTCTCGGCATCCGTGGCTTGCTCGCGCAGGCGGACGAGGCGGCCGGCGAGCTCGGCGCCGAAGAGGACGGAGAAGGCGAGGCCGATGCGGCGGAAGAAGGATGGGTTGCGACTGGCCATGGGAGAGGTCCTCGTGCTGGATCTGTTGCGACGCAATATAGCGTAGAAACCCGAGCTCGGAGACGCTGCGGCGCAGCACTCCTCGCCCGGGTCGGCAACGTGGGTCCAGACCGCGCCGGTCTTCCCCGGATTGCGCGCTGTGGCTTCAGCCGCGCTCGGGGTGGCGCAGGCGCTCGAGGTTGCGGTGCCAGTCGGCGAGCGCGCCGGCGTCGTCGAGCAGGTCGGCGACGTGCTTCTTCGGCCGCGCTTGCCAGGCTGCGGTGGTATGCCGATCAAGACCCCCATGGCCGAGCTGCGGCCCAGGGTGCATTGCATTCGGTGTAGCGGGGGTGGCGAGATGGCCTCGTGTCTGCATGATGCTTCCTCCTGTCGAATCGATACCAAGCAAGAAATCCGCCCCGCGCCCGCCCCTCACGCTTCCAGCACATACGTCCCCGGCGCATCGCCCAGCGCCGGATGGCGCTCGTCGGCCGCGGGACGCGCCGGCACCAGCTCGCCGGCGCGCGGCTTCAGCCAGGCCATCCAGTCCTCCCACCAGCTGCCTTCGCGCAGCTCGGCGCGATCGCGCCAGAGCGGCGCGCGATCGGCACGATGGGCGGTGGCCACGCGGTAGTGGCGCTTGGGCGGCGTCACCGGCGGGTTGATGATGCCGAGGATGTGGCCGGAGCTCGACAGCACGAAGCGCTTGTCGGCGGCGACGTGGTGCAGGGTGTGGAAGGTCTGCGCCCAGGGCGCGATGTGGTCGTCCTCCGCGGCGACGGCGTAGAGCGGCTGGCGGATGCGGCGCAGGTCGATCGGTTCATCCGCCACGACGAGGGCGTCGGGCTGGATGAGGCGGTTGTTCAGGTAGAGCTCGCGCAGATACCACGCGTGCATCGCAAAGGGCATGCGCGTGGTGTCCATGTTCCAGTACAGCACGTCGAAGGCCGCGGGCGACTCGCCGTACAGCCAGCCGTGCACCACGTAGTGCCAGACCAGGCTGTTCGAGCGCAGCAGACGGAAGGATGCGGCCATGTCCTTGCCGTCCAGGTAGCCTTTTTCATTCATCTGCGCGCTCAGGTGGGCGACGCTCTCCTCGTCGATGAAGACCTCGATGTCGCCCGGCTTGTGGAAGTCCACCAGGGTGGTGAACAGCGTCCAGTCGCGCACCGGCACGGCGTCCTCGCCGTAGTGGCGCGCCGCCCAGGCCATCCAGGTGGCGAGCGCGGTGCCGCCGATGCAGTAGCCGACCGCGTGCACCCGCTCGGCAGCGCTGACCTCGCGTGCCACCCGCACGATCTCCGAGATGCCCTCCGCCAGGTAGTCGTCGAAGCGGATCTCGCGCATCGACGCGTCGGGGTTCTTCCAGCTCGTGATGTAGACGTCCAGGCCCTGGTCGAGCAGGAAGCGCACCATGCTCTTCCTCGGGTTGAGGTCGAGGATGTAGAACTTGTTGATCCAGGGCGTGACGATCACCACCGGCTCGGCATGCACCTGCGGCCGGGTGGGTGCGTAGTGGATGACCTCGAGCAGGCGGTTGCGGAAGATCACCGCGCCCGGCGTGGTGGCGAGGTCCTCGCCGACGCGGAAGCCGTCGGGGTCGGTCATGCGCACGTTGCCCGCCTGCAGGTCGGCGAGCATGTTCTGCCAGCCCTGCCACAGGCTGTGGCCGCGGGTGTCGATGAACTTGCGCAGCGCGATCGGGTTGGACCACAGGTAGTTGGTCGGCGCCACCGCGTTGAGCCACTTCCGCCACCAGAACGCCGCGCGCCGGCGCTCCTTGCCGGACAGCCCCGGCGTCTCGTAGAGCATGTCCTGGACGTGGTGGGTGAAGGCGAGGTACCACTCCTTCACCAGGTCCCAGGTGGCCGTATCGGTCCACACCGGGTCGGCGAAGCGGGGATCGTCGGCGTGCGGCTTGACCGGGTCCATGCTGGGCAGGCCGAGCGCGCGCCGCCAGGTGTGCCACTGCAGCTGCCACAGGTCGGTGCCGAGGCCGGCGAGGCGCTCGCCGAGTTCCTGCGGGTGCATGAGCCAGGCCATCTGTGCGTGCAGGATGGGCGCGGCGATGCCGAAGGGGTCGGCGCGGGCGGAGAGGCCGTCGCCGATCGCGGCGATGTGGCGGTAAACCGCGCGTCCATCGGGAATGCCGTTCTGGCGGTGCAGGCCGCCATTGCGGCCATTCGTGCCTTTCGACCCGCCCGGGGCGCGATTCGGGTCGGGTTGCTGGTTGGCGGTGGGGGCCGTTGCCGGCCGTTTGCCGCCCCGTCGCGAAGCTGGCATGAGGATTGCCTCCGTGCGCATCCCGTGCGGATGGGGTCGCTGCCCTACCCCGACGATTGCGCGCTGGTCGTTGAACAAAGTGTGCGCCGGTCGCTTGACAGCCGTATTGCGGTTTCGTGAAGCCCGTCTTGCGCAGCGCAGCAAGATGCGTCTTCATGGTGACATGACTGTCACATTTCACCCACAGAATCCTTCACGAACAACGGGAGGATGCCATGGAGAAGCTCGAGGCCGTCGCCAGCCTGGGACAGGCGGAACTGCTCAGGCCGGCGCGGGTCCGTGTGGCGCTGGCCGCCAACGATCGACTGAAGCTCTATCTCAGCGTGCTGCAGGCGGCGCACGACCACGCGCAGCGCGGCGATGCTCCTGCGCTTGACCTGGCACGCGAGTTCGCCGCCGCCGGGGTCGATGCGCCCTGGCTGGCGCAGCTGCCGGCGACCGCCTACCGCGAGGGCAAGGAGCTGCACGTGGCCGGCCTCGACCGCCTCGTCGCCCTGCTTGCCGAGGACCTGCGCACGATGGCGCGACCGCTCGAGGGCGACGAGGACTTCGACACGCGCTGCGCGCACTGGTGTGCCTGGCTGGCCGAGCTTGCGCCCGACACGCTGTCTTCGGCGCAGCTCCAGGCGCTCACCAGTGGCAAGCGCGGCAAGGACGACAGCCTGCACCTGCTGGTGATGGATCTGCACAAGGCGCTCAACCGCCTCGCCGCCGAGCTCTCCAGCGAGACCATCGACGGCGCCCACGTGTGGCAGGTCGATGCGCTCGACCGCCCGCGCATCGCCGCCTTCATGCGCGGGCTCGATTCCACCCGCGCCCTCAAGCTCGACCACCCCGGGCTGGACACCGCCGCCACCCGCGACGGCGCCCGCCTGCTGCTGCAGAACGACATCGGCACCAACGACGCCCACGTGCTGGTGATCCAGGTCGAGGGCCTGCGTGTCACGCTCACCTACTCCGACCTCCACCGCCGCCGCTTCGCCTTCTTCCAGTCGCTGCTGTGCGAGGTCGGGGCGAGCTGGAGCGAGCCGCAGGCGCGCACCAGCGCCGGGCTCAACTTCGGTGCCACCTACTACGTCGGCACCGCCGGGTTCGACTGCGCCGACGAGGAGGCGCTGCAGCGGGTGCTGGAGGGCATCGGCGCGCGCATCGTCTTCCTGATCGACTGGAACCGCGCGCGCAAGCGGCTCGAGCAGTTCGTCGGCAAGACCGATGCGACGGCCATCCTCGCCGAGGCCGCGCGCCGGCGCGTCGGCCACATGGCCTGGCTGGCAGCGGGCGGCGAGCAGCTGGTGTTCGGTGCGATGCAGGCGCTCGGGCCGGAGTACTTCCGCATCGGCGACCGCCTCGACGGCGTGCTTGGCACCGAGAAGGCGCGCGCCTTCGTGCTCGAGAGCATGGCGCTGGCGAGTGCGGCGATGCAGCAGCGCCAGCCGCTTGCGCTGGTGGCCGACGACACCCGCCTGCTGCTCGCGCGCTACCTGCGCCGGCACGACGAGTTCGACCTGCTCGCCGAGCACGCGGCCTACTGCCATGCGCTCGCCGAGGGCCTGCGCGACGGCCTCGCCCACGGCCACGAGCGCGACCGCAAGGCGGCGCGCGAATTCTCCGAGCGCGCCAAGGACTGGGAGCGCCGTGCCGACCAGCTGGTGATGGATGCGCGCGCGCGCGCCGAGGCGCGGCCGCGCTGGGGGGCCTTCGCCGAGCTGGTGGAGACCGCCGACGACGTCGCCGATGCGCTCGAGGAGGCGGCCTTCCTGCTCTCGCTGATCGCCGCCGACCACCACCAGGGCTGGCGCGGCGAGGTGCACCAGGCCATGCAGCTGCTCGCCGACGCCGTGCTCGCGGCGGCGCAGGACCACGTGCGTGCGCTCGAGATCGCGCGCGGCTTCGGCGAGGACAGCAGCGCCGAGGACCACGAAGAGTTCGTTGCCGCGCTGTGGCGGGTGCTCAACGCCGAGCGCCAGTGCGACGTGTTGCTTCGCGACGTGCGCCGCGCGCTCGCCGAGCACGTCAGCGACGCAGCGACGCTGAACCTGAGCACCGACTTCGCGCAGGCGCTGGAGTCGGCCACCGACTGGCTGCTGGCGACCGGCTACGGCCTGCGCCGGCTGGTCTTCAGCCGCGCAGGGGTGGGGCGATGAGCGCGGACAGGGCTGTCGCCACATCCACCGACGCGCGCCGGGTCGTCCGCCTGATCCACGCCGCTGCACCGCTGCCGGAGGATTGCGGCGCCGCGGCGCTCGGCTCCAAGGCCTGGAACCTCGCGCGCATGGCCGCGCTCGGCCTCCCGGTGCCACCGGCCTTCGTGCTCGGCACCGGCTGGTGTGCCGAACCCGGTGCGCTCGACGAGGCCGCCTGGCGGCCGGCGCTCGCCGAACTGGAGCGACTGAGCGGGTTGCGCCTGGGCGATACACGCCATCCGCTGCTGCTGTCGGTGCGCTCGGGCGCACCGGTGTCGATGCCGGGGATGATGGAGACCCTGCTCGACATCGGCCTCACCGAGACCACGCTGCCCGGCCTGCTGCGCGTCAGCGGCCATCCGCGCCTGGCCTGGGACGCCTTCCGGCGCCTGATCGCCGGCTACGGCGAGGTGGTCGCCGGGATCGACGCGCGCCACTTCGACGCCGACCTCGACGCGGTGCGCGGCGGATGCGACGCGTGCGACGAGCGCGCGCTCGACTTCGCCGCCCTGCGCGCGCTCGCCGCCCGCCACCTCGACACCTACCGGCGCGAGGCTGGCGAGGCCTTCCCGCAGGATGCGCATGAGCAGCTGCGCCAGGCCATCGCCGCGGTGTTCGCGTCCTGGCACGCGGACAAGGCCCGTACCTACCGCGCGATGCACGGCCTGGCCGAGGACATGGGCACCGCGGTGACCGTGCAGCGCATGGTGTTCGGCAACGCCGGCGGGCTGTCGGGCGCGGGCGTGGGCTTCACCCGCGACCCCAGCAGCGGCGAGCCGCGGCCCTGGGTGGACTTCCTCTTCAACGCGCAGGGCGAGGACGTGGTCAGCGGCCGGCGCAGCGCGTACGGCCACGACGAGCTCGCCGCGGTCGCGCCTGCGGTGTGGCAGGCCCTGCTCGACGCCACCGCCCGCCTGGAGCGCGCCTTCGGCGACATGCAGGATTTCGAGTTCACCGTGCAGCAGGGCGTGCTCCACCTGCTGCAGACGCGCACCGGCAAGCGCACGCCCCGGGCCGCGGCGCGGATCGCGCTCGACCTGTTCGACGAGGGCGTGATCGACGCCGAAACCGCGCGCGCGCGCACCGCGACGCTGGATGCGCGCGCGCTCGCCGAGCACCGCATCGCCAACGCCGACGGGGTCGCGCTCGTGCCGCTCGGGCACGCTGCGAGCGCGGCGAGCGGGGTGGCCTGCGGCGAGATCGTCTTCGACGAGGCGCGCGCCCGCGCCCGCCGTGCCGCGGGGGCGAAGCTGATCCTGGTGCGCCAGGACGCCGAGACGCGCGACCTCGCCGCGCTCGAGCTCGCCGAGGGCCTGCTCACCCGACGCGGCGCGCGCACCTCGCACGCCGCGGTGGTCGCACGCCAGCTCGGCAAGGTCTGCCTTGTGGGCTGCGAGGCCTTGCGTCTCGACGAGGCGGAGCGCACGCTCGAGATCGGCGGCCATATCCTGCGCGAGGGTGAGCTGCTGACCCTGGATGGCAACGAGGGTGCGATCCATGCGGGCGCCGCAGCGGTCGTCGAGATCGTGCCGCAGGATCTGCTCGTTCGCCTCGATGCGCTGCACGGGCGCGGAGTCGGGGTGCTGCAGTCGTGAAGATTTCCGGGCAGGAGGTTGTGCGATGAGCTTCAGATCCGGCTACGGCCAAAAATGCGCGATCGAACTGTATCGCGACGCCACCGAGCGCCAGGCCAAGCTGGCCGGCGTGACCATCCCCACCTTCATGTGCCGGCGCTGCGGCAAGCGCCAGTCGGTGAGCGGGCGCCGCCAGGTGGTGCGTGGCAGCTCGCGCTATGGTTACTACTGCGCGAGCTGCAGCACGACGCGGGCGGCGGCCGCGGCTTGCGGCAACCGGCCGTCCTAGGGGCGGCGGGTGCCGAAACCGCTGCTCAGGCTGCGCGCGCCGCAGGTGCGCGGGCGAACGCCGGCTGCAGGCGGTTGACCCCGCTGAGGAGGGCGCGGATCGAGGCGGTGACGATGTTGGCGTCCATGCCCACGCCGTAGCGCTCGCCGCCCTGCCCGCCCACCTCGCTCAGCTCCACGAAGGCGCAGGCGCTGGCGTTGCCGCCATCCTCGCTCGGCGCCACCGAGCGCTCCTCGAAGCTGCGCACCTGGACGTCGATGCCGGCGCCGCGCAGGGCGTGCACCGCGGCGTCGATGGGACCGTTACCCTCGCCGACGAGCAGGTGGCGGGTGCCGCCGAACTCGACGACGAGGCGGATGCCCTGCGCCGCACCGTGCTCGAACAGGTGGTGCTCGACGTAGCGCACCGGATCCACCGTGTCGAGGTAGGTGCTGCGGAAGAGCGCCCAGATCGCCGCTGCCGACATCTCGCCGCCGCTGGCGTCGGTGACCTGCTGCACCTCGCGCGAGAACTCCACCTGCAGGCGGCGCGGCATCACGACGCCGTACTCGGTCTCGAGCAGGTAGGCGACGCCGCCCTTGCCGGACTGGCTGTTGACCCGGATCACGGAGTCGTAGCTGCGGCCGACGTCGGCGGGGTCGATCGGGAGGTAGGGCACGTTCCACGGCCGAGTTTCGCCACTGAGTGCCTTCTGGGCGGCGAATCCCTTCTTGATGGCGTCCTGGTGGGAGCCGGAGAAGGCCGTGAACACGAGATCCCCCACATAGGGGTGGCGTGGGTGGATGGGCAGCTGGTTGCAGTACTCGACGGTGCGCGCGACCGCGTTGATGTCGGAGAAGTCGAGCCCGGGCGACACGCCCTGGGTGTACATGTTCAAGGCGAGGGTGACGATGTCGACGTTGCCGGTGCGCTCGCCGTTGCCGAACAGGCAGCCCTCGACGCGGTCGGCGCCGGCCATCAGGCCGAGCTCGGCGGCGGCAACGCCGCTGCCGCGGTCGTTGTGGGGGTGGAGCGAGAGCACCACGCTGTCGCGGCGCGCGAGATGGCGGTGCATCCACTCGACCTGGTCGGCATAGACGTTGGGGGTCGACACCTCCACCGTGGCCGGGAGGTTGAGGATCACCTTGTCGTCCGGCGTCGCGCCCCACTCGGCGGTGACGGCGTCGCAGACCTCCCTGGCGAAGTCGAGCTCGGTGGCGGAGAAGGTCTCCGGGCTGTACTCGAGGGCGATCTCGGTGCCGCACTCCTTCTTCATTTCCGCGCCGATCTGCTTGATCAGGCGCACCGCCGACACCGCGAGTGCCACCACCTGCGGCTTCTCCAAGCCGAACACGACCTCGCGGAAGGTGGGTGAGGTGGCGTTATAGACGTGGATGATCGCCCGCGGCGCGCCGCGGACCGATTCCATGGTGCGGCGGATGAGGTCCTCGCGCGCCTGGGTGAGCACCTGGATGGTGACGTCCTGCGGGATGTGGCCGCCCTCGATGAGGGTGCGGACGAAGTCGAAGTCGGTCTGCGAGGCGGACGGGAAGCCGACCTCGATCTCCTTGAAGCCGATCTCGCACACGGTGCGGAACATGCGCATCTTGCGCTCGACGTTCATCGGCTCGAACAGCGCCTGGTTGCCGTCGCGCAGGTCGGTGCTCATCCAGATCGGGGCGCGGTCGATGAGCTTGTTCGGCCACTGGCGGTCGGCGAGCGCGATTGGGGCGAAGGGGCGGTACTTGGCGGCGGGGTTGGGCAACATCATGGCGCGGTCCTCGTGGGCATGGCGTGATTCGATGGACGAAAGTTTACGCGGCCGGGTGCGGCAGACGATTGCGTTGTTGCAGTGCGAGCAGGTATTTTTGTGCAGAAAAGTTCAATAGATTCTTATTGATTGGAATAATCTGCTTTCCTGTTCAGATGAGGCGCCCGATCATGCAGCTCGACCGCTACGACCGCCAGATCCTGGAGCTGCTCCAGCAGGATGGCCGCATCAGCAACCAGGACCTCGCCGACCGCATCGCGCTGTCGCCCTCGGCCTGCCTGCGCCGGCTGCGCGCGCTGGAGGAGTCCGGCCTGATCCGCGGCTACCGCGCCCTGCTCGACGCCAGGAAGCTGGGCCTGTCGCTGATGGCGCTGATCCACATCTCGATGGACCGCCACACCCCCGAGCGCTTCTCGCACTTCGAGGCCGAGGTGGAGCAGATCCCGCAGGTGCTGGAGTGCCTGCTGATCACCGGACAGGACGCCGACTACCAGCTCAAGGTCGTGGTCACCGACATGGACGGCTACCAGGCGCTGCTGCTCGAGCGCATCACCCGCATCCCCGGCGTGACCGGCGTGCATTCGAGCTTCGTGCTGCGGCGGGTGATCGACAAGACGGCGCTGCCGCTGCCCGGCGCCTGAGCGCGGGTGTGCACAATCTGGATATATGTCACGTTGTGAGTGGATAGCGGCCGGGGGGGTCGGCGTCCAAGATCCGGTGCCTGCGTGGCACCTTGCGCCGCGCCGAGCCCATCCGAATGAAGTCCGCCGCGCGCGGACCGACCCCCAAGGAGACGACATGGACGCCCGCGTTCGCGAACTGGTCAAGGCCACCATCCCGGTGCTCAAGGAGCACGGGGTCGCCCTGACGACGTATTTCTACCAGCGCATGTTCCGCCACAACCCGGAACTGAAGAACATCTTCAACCAGTCGCACAACGAGACCGGAAAGCAGCCGGTGGCACTGGCGATGGCGGTGCTGGCCTACGCCGAGAACATCGACGATCCCTCGGTGCTGGCGCCGGTGATCACGCTGATCGCCAACAAGCACGCCAGCGTGGGTATCCGCGCCGAGCATTACCCGATCGTCGGCAAGCACCTGCTGGCCTCGATCCGCGAGGTGCTGGGCGACGCCGCGAGCGACGAGCTGATCCATGCCTGGGGCGTCGCCTACGGCGCGCTCGCCGACGTCTTCATCGAGGCCGAGAGCAAGCTCTACAACGAGGCCTGCAACAGCGACGGCGGCTGGAGCGGCTGGCGCAGCTTCCGCATCATCGACAAGGTGCGCGAGAGCGAGGAGATCACCTCCTTCCACCTCGTGCCCTGCGATGGCGGGCCGCTGCCGGCCTACCGCGCCGGCCAGTACACGACCGCGCGCGTGTTCGTGCCCGAGCTCGGCGTGACGCAGCTGCGCCAATACACGCTGTCGATCGCGCCGGGGGCCATGCACTTCCGCATCTCGGTGAAGCGCGAGCCGGCGAGCACGACCACGCCGGCTGGCCGCGTGTCGAACCGCCTGCACGACTTCTACAAGGTGGGTGACATGCTGGAGCTGGCACCGCCCTTCGGCGAGTTCTTCCTCGACGAGACGCACGACGGGCCGGTGGTGCTGATCAGCGGCGGCGTAGGCATCACGCCGATGGTGGCGATGCTCGACCGCCTCGTGGCGACGGCGCCGTCGCGGCCGGTGCAGTTCGTGCATGCCTGCCGCAATGCCGCGGTGTTCGCCTTCGGAGCGCACCTGGCCAGGCTCGCCGAGCGTCATCCGCAGGTGAAGCTGCATCTGTTCCACGACGAGGGTGCGGCCGCGGCGCCGGTGCAGTCCGGGCGGGTCGACCTGCGCGCGCTCGCGGGCGAGGTGCTGGCCGAGGGGGCCGATTACTACCTGTGCGGCCCGGTCGGCTTCCTGGAGGCGCAGATCGCGACGCTGCACGCGCTGGGGGTCGAGTCGGCGCGCATCCATGCCGAGGTGTTTGACACCGGCGGCATCGCGACCTGAGGCGGCTTGCGGGGCTTGGCCCCGTTGCGGCAGCGGAGGAACTTGGGGGTGGGGGCGGAGCGGGTTCAGCGTGGTGTGGGAAGCGATGCTCCCGTGTGCCTCGCTTCGTTTGGTGGCGTAGCGTGGCCTGAGGGTTTGCGCGGCGCCGATCCGGCCGCGGGGCCGGGGCGGTGCTGTGCGCGCCTGGCTCTATGCGCTGCCCTGATTGTACGTGGCTGTAGGAGCGCCGGCAGGCGCGAATGCGGCGGTTCAGGCTGGTACTTGCGTGGCTTTCGGCAAGCGCATCGATTGTCATGCCGTCGCATTCGCGCCTGCCGGCGCTCCTACATTCCCCCGCGACGCCCTCCGCCTCGGCGCTCCTGAAGTTGGCGACCGCCGCCCCGGCCCCGCGGCCTCGCGTGTGCGCCGCTGTGTCTGACGCGCTGCCCTGGTTGGGGTGGCTGTGGGAGCGCCGGCAGGCGCGAATGCGGCGGGTGGATGGGCGGGGCGGTGAAGGGGGCGGTAGGGCGCCCTCGCGCCTGCCGACGCTCCTGCAGGAAGCGCGGAGCCTGGAGTCCGCGTCTTCGCATCGTTGGTCCGTGTCGTTACTGCGGACGGGAGCCCCCGCCCGCCTTACTGCCCGGCGTTCGGGAAGAAGAGCTGCTCGCCCTCGATCTTGTATGCGGCGATGGCCTCCTGGCCGGCGGGCGAAACCACCCACTCGACGAACTTGCGCGCCTCGGCCTGCTTGACGTGCGGGTGGCGCTCGGGGTTCACCACCATCACGCCGTACTGGTTGAAGAGGCGCTTGTCGCCTTCGACCAGCACCGCGAGGTCGGCGCGGTTCTTGAAGCTGAGCCAGGTGCCGCGGTCGGCGAGCACGTAGGCGCCGCTCGACGCCGCCATGTTGAGCGCCGGGCCCATGCCGCAGCCGCACTCCTTGTAGCCCGCGCCCTTGTTGTCGACGGCGGCGGCCTTCCAGTAGCGCAGCTCGGCGGCGTGGGTGCCGCTCTTGTCGCCGCGCGAGACGAAGCTGGCGTTGGCGGCGGCGAGCTTCTGCAGCGCGCCGGTGATGTCCTTGCCCTTGGTCGCGGCGGGGTCGTCCTTGGGTCCGATCAGCACGAAGTCGTTGTACATGACCTTGCGGTGCTCGATGCCGTGACCCTCGTCGACGAACTTCTGTTCGGCGGCGGCGTCATGCACGAACACCACGTCGGCGTCGCCGCGGCGGCCGACGTCGAGGGCCTGGCCGGTGCCGAGCGCGACCACCTTCACGTCGATACCGGTCGCCTGTTTGAACTGCGGCAGAATGTGGCCGAAGAGCCCGGACTGCTCGGTGGAGGTCGTCGAGGCGACGACGATCGAGGCAGCCTGCTGGGCGGTTGCGGGGGCGGCGAAGAGGCCGATCGCCACGGTGGCGATGCCGGCGACGGTGCGGCGGATGCGCGCGATGCGGGTGTTGCGGGTCATGCGGAGTCTCCTCGATTGGGGCCGGGCTCGGGCCGGGTGCTTGTGTTGCCGTCGCGGCGGCTGCGGCGACGGACGCGCCTCGGGCAATCTAGGCAGGCGGGTGGGATGGATCAATATGAACGGCCCTGCATAGGATGAAGGGCGGCGGCGGCCGGGACGCCGCGGTGCGACACGGACATGGACCAGAAAGCATGAAGAGCCGCGTGATCGAACGCTGGGTCGAGGCCCACCTCGCCGGACGGCGCATCAGCGCCAACTCGCTGATCATCTCGGTGTATGGCGACCTGATCGCGGTGCACGGCGGCGTGGTGTGGCTGGCCGACCTGATCCGGCTGATGGCGCCCTTCGGGCTCAACGAGCGCGTGGTGCGCACCAGCGTCTATCGGCTGGTGCAGGACGACTGGCTGGAGTCGGGGCAGGTCGGCCGGCGCAGCTACTACCGCCTCGCCGCGGCGGGCATGCGCCGCTTCGCGCCGGCGTGGCGGCGCATCTTCGAGCCGGAGGGCGAGGGCTGGAGCGGCACCTGGCAGGTGGTGATGCTGCCCTCCGCGCTCGACGCACGGGTGGCGGACAACCTGCGCCGGGAGCTGTCGTGGGCGGGCTACGGGGCGCTGAATGCGGGCGTGCTGTTGCGCCCCACCGACGACGCCTCGACGCTGCGCAACATCCTCGACGGCTGCGGCCTGCGCGATCGCGTGGTGCCGCTGACCGCGCGCGGCCTGGACGGGGTGACCGGGGCGGCCACCGACGAGCTGGTGCGCGAGTGCTGGGACCTGCAGGCGATCGCCGCCACCTACGACGCCTTCATCGAACACTTCCGCCCGCTGCTGCGCGCCTTCGGCGCGGGCGAGGTCGAGCCGGAGCAGGCCTTCCTGGTGCAGACCCTGTTGATGCACGAGTTCCGCCGCGTGCTGCTGCACGACCCGCAGCTGCCGGTGCAGGTGATGCCCAACCGCTGGCGCGGGGATGCGGCGCGCGAGCTATGTGCGCAGCTCTATCGCCTGACCTGGCGTGCGGCCTGCCAGCATCTGCAGGCGAGCTGTGCGACGCCCGAGGGCCCGCTGCCGCCACCGTCGGCGCAGTTCTTCCGCCGCTTCGGCGGCCTGGAGTCGCCGCCAGCGGCGACGGACGAGGTCGCGGTGGAGGGCTGAGCGGGAGCCGCCGGGCGCCCGCCACCACGGCCGCTCAGGCGTTGCCGAGGCGGGGCGTGCTGGCGAGGCTCGCGGGCTTGCCGCCGCGCACGGGGTGATGCTTGAGCGCGATGCCCTGGGTGAAGGCGGCGCGGCGGATCAGCGTGTACTTGAACCACCAGCCGGCGCCGGCTGCGAGCAGACCCGCGGCGGCGAGCGCGATGCCTGCGCCGGGCAGGCCGCCGAGGGCGCCGGCCGCGGCGAGCAGTGCGAGCCCGCCCGCCAGCAGGTGGCCGAAGCGCACCAGGCGCGGCGCGATGGCGTCGAAGGCCTGCACGCTGGCCGCCGGGGCGTGATCGGCGCGCAGGCCGTCAAGGTAGCGTCTCCACAAGAGCAGGCGGGCGGACAGGGCCAGTACCAGGACGGCCGCGGCGGCGAGCTGAAGCCCGCCCGCCAGGGTGACGGCGATCAGGCCCGCGCCCTCGGCCAGCCCGGAGCCCAGCACCAGCGGCGCGCAGCGCGCGTGGCGCCAGGCGGGGATGCCCTTGTCGGCGGCGAGGATGCGCGCCTGCGCATACACGAAGGCGAGGCCGCACAGGCCGGCGAGCGCCTGCGCGGTGGGGTGCGCGGTGAGCAGGGCGAGCGCGCCGGCGCCGAACAGCGCCAGCGCGACCGAGGCCTCGCGCGTCATCCACGAGCTGCGGATGTGGCGGAAGACGTTGAGTGCGCGCCACGGCCGGCCGATCTCGAACCAGACGCAGAGCAGCCCGAGCGCCACGAGGACGAGGCCGGCGGCGAGCTGCGGACGCACTTCGGCGCCGGTGAGGCCGGCGAGCCCGGCGAACAGGACGAGCCCGCCGCCGCTGCCGCCGCAGATGAAGTTGCCGGCGGCGCGCCAGTCCCAGTGCTGCTGCAGGCGGGGCGCGGGCTGGCCGGGGAGAGGGGGACGGTTCGGTTTCATCAGGCGTGATCCCAGATGTAATAGACGCTCGGCCCGGTGCCGAGCTCCTCGTGCATGTGGAAGTGCTGGGTTTTTGCGAGCAGGCGGCTGACCGCGCTGTCGGGGTCGTCGATGTCGCCGAAGACCATCGCCCCCGAGATGCAGGAGTTGACGCAGGCCGGGGTGACCTCGGGGTCGCGCCCGGGGATGCGCCCGCTCGCCGCGGCGGCGTCGATGCGCTCCTTGCAGAAGCTGCACTTGGTCGCCACCGAGATGCGCGAGGGGTCGAAGCGGATCGCCTCGGAGGCGATCGGCTGGTCGCCGTAGGCGAAGCGCGGCTCGTGCACGATCGAGCGCGCCTCGTAGGGGCAGGCCATCACGCAGTTGGCGCAGCCGATGCAGACGTCGTAGTCGATGGTGACCAGGCCGTCGCGGCGCTTCTGCGTCGCTTCGGTGGGGCAGACCTCCGCGCACGGCGGCTCGGCGCAGTGCATGCAGGCCGTCGGCAGGAAGCTGCGGCGCACGTCGGGGAACTCGCCGGTCTCGAGGTCGAGCACGCGGCGCCACTGCACGCCGGGCGGGGTGGCGTTGGCGTTCTTGCACGCCGCGGTGCAGGTCTGGCAGCCCACGCAGCGGCGCAGGTCGATGCTCATCACATAGCGGGTCATTGCACGGTGCTCCCTTCGAGACGGCGGATCGCCACGCGCACGATGTCGGCGCCCGAGCCGGTGGCGTCGGTGAGCTCGAGCGACATCGGCGCCACGGTGTTGAGGCTGGGCATGCCGAAGTCCTTGGCGACCGGCGTGGCCCAGTGGTCGAACTGGCCCGGGATCACCAGGGTGTCGGGGCGGATGCCGTGGGCGAGGACGGCCTTGCCATAGGTGGCGCCGATGTGCGAGCGGATCTCGACGCGGTCGCCGTCGGCGATGCCGAGGCCCTTGGCGGTATTGGCGTTCATGATCACCCCGGCGTGGCCGCGCACGTTCTGCGCCACCTCGCGCATCAGCGCGATGCTGACGTTGCCGCCGGTGTGGTACTGCATGCTCTTGGTGGCGAGCAGCCACAGCGGGTAGTCCTCGGGCTTCGCGCCGCTGTCGACCAGGGCCTGCTCCCAGCGCCCGGGGACGTCGTGCCATTCGGGCAGGGCGGTGTATTCGGAGAGCTGCGTGTCCCACCAGTGCATGCCGTGCTCGTGCAGGCGGTTGCCGAGCTCGCGGCCGATGCGCAGCAGGCGCTCCTGGTAGGGCAGCTCGTAGCGCAGGCCCTTCTCGGCCAGGGTGGGGGTCAGGTACCACGAGCGCTGCGGCATCGGCACGGTGTAGAAGCCGTGCTCCTTGAACCAGGCGAGGTCGTGGGTCTCGCGGCCCTGCGAGAGGTCGGTGCTCGCGGCGCGGCAGATCGCGTCCCAGATCGTGTCGACATCGTGCGTACGCGTGGGGTCGAGGCTGAAGTCGTAGCCCTCGCCGGTGAGCGGCGAGACCCCGCCGGCGCCGCGGTTGATCGCCTTGTTGTAGGGCTCGAGCAGGCCCGTGCGACGTGCCAGCTCGGTGCTGATCCAGGTGAAGTCGCGCGCCTCGCCCTGCGGCTCGACCGCGGGCTGGCGCAGCACGACGCCGCGCGCGGTCCAGAACTGCTCGACGAACTTGGTGCCGCCGACCTTGATCATCTGCAGGGACTCGAGGTCGGTGGCCTCGGGCAGCAGCAGGTCGGCGAAGAAGTTGGTCTCATCCACCGTGTAGGCGAAGGACACGGTGAAGGGGAAGGTGGCGATCGTCTCCACCAGGCTGGGCGTGTCCCAGAACGAGATCGCCGGGTTGGAGCGGTAGATGAACCAGATGTCGGGCAGGGTCGGCTTGGGCATGTTGAAGTCGCGCGGCACCTCGCGCTGGAACATCCACGCCAGCTGGGTGGGGCCGAGCGCCTGGCTCCATGCCGAATTGCCGACGATCGGCACCAGGGTGCGGTGGGCGTTGCGGCCGGTGGGCTGGGCGACCCAGTGCGCCTTGTCGGTGGGGTTGAATTTTTGCGCCATGAAGCCGTCCTCGCCGGCGGCGACGCTGAGGTGGCGGTCGTCGTGCGGGCGGTTGAGCCGCACCGTGGTGCCGAGGGTGCCGCCCGGGACCTCGAGCGCGCCTACCAGGGTGGCGAGCACGGTGCGTGCCCAGCAGCACTCGAAGGCGCCCCAGCCGTTGTTCACCGACTTGCCGAGGGTGACCGCGACCGGGCGCAGCGGCAGGGTGGCGCCATCGACCTCGATGGTGGCGCCGATCTGTGCGTTCTCGAGGTATTCGCCGGCGATGCGGCGGATGGTGGCCGCAGGCACGTCGCAGATGCCCTCCGCCCACTCCGGCGTGTATTTGCGCATGTGCTCGACCAGCATCGTGTGGGCGGGCACGCCCTCCACGTCGGCGAGCGGCTGGCGGGCGTCGTCCGCATCCACCGTGACCGCCGCGGCGACGCGGAAGCGGCCCTCGAGCGCGGGCTGGACGCCCGGGGTGTCGAAGGGCACGGCGCGGCCGGCGACGGGATCCCACACCAGCGGCCTGGCGCTGTCGGGGTCGCGCAGGTAGAGGCCGTCGGGGCCGACCAGGTAGGGCGAGGAGGTACGGTCGCGCAGGAAGGGCAGGTCGAGCTGGCCGACGCCGTGTTCGCACACCAGCACGTGGATGAGCGCGAACATGAAGGCAGGGTCGGTCTTGGGGCGGATCGGCACCCACTCGGAGGCACAGGCGCCGGTGACCGACAGGTGGGGCTCGACCTGCACGCGCTTGTAGCCGCGCACGCGCGCGTCGGCGTGGCGGGTGACCGCGCACGGGCCGCCGGAGGCGTCGACGTTGCTGCCGATCGAGATCACGTAGCGGCAGTTGGGCGTGTCGGCGGCGACCGTGAAGGCGCGGTGCCAGAACTCGCCGTAGAGGTGCTCGGAGTGCACGCACTTGACACCCTGGCCGGAGCCGAAGCTGAAGTCGATCGGCCCCCACGCCGCGAGGAAGGCGGGCAGGGTGCCCATGTACATCGCTGGCGTGCCGCCGTGGCCGAAGCTCGCCGCCACGCGCGGCAGGCCGGCGTCGTCGACCAGGCCCTTCTCGCGTACCGCGGCGAGGCGGGCGGCGATGGTGTCGAGGGCCTCGTCCCAGGAGATCGGTACGAAGCCGGGGTCCTCGTTGCGCCCCTTCTTCGGGTTGGTGCGCTTCATCGGCTGCAGGATGCGGTGTGGGTTGTAGGTCTTCTGCACCAGGCCGTGCGCCTTCACGCACACGCGGCCGCGCGCGGGATGGACCTCGGCGGCGGCGAAGTTGGGCTCGATCTCGGTGGCCACACCGTCGATCACCTTGACGTTCATGAAGTCGGGCCCGGCGACGCAGTTGTAGCAGTAGCTCGGGACCTTGCGTTCGTTGCGGGCGGTGGCGGCGGTCATCGCGGACTCCTCGCTCAGTGCATGCGTTGCGGGTGGGTGTAGACGCTGTGGCGGTGGCCGCGCGCGAAGCCGACCAGGGTGACGCCGGCGGCCTCGGCCAGGCGCACCGCCATGCCGGTGGGTGCCGACAGCGCGGCGATCGCGGCGATGCCCACGGTGGCGGCCTTCTGCACGATCTCGTAGCTGGCGCGGCTGGTCATCAGCACGAAGCCGTCGTCGAAGCCGCAGCCGCGCGTGGCGATCGCGCCGATGAGCTTGTCGAGCGCGTTGTGGCGGCCGACGTCCTCGCGCACCAGCGCGACGCTGCCGTCGCGCCGGCACCACGCCGCCGCATGCACCGCGCCGGTGAGCTGGAACAGTGGCTGCAGCGCGGCGAGCTCGGCCTGGGCGCGCTCGAGCGCGCCGGGCTGGATTGCGGTCTCGGCGAGGCGGGCGGGCGGCAGCGCGCGCTGCAGCTGGGCGAGGCTCTCGATGCCGCACAGGCCGCAGCCGGTGCGTCCGGCGAGCGCGCGGCGGCGTTCGCGCATGGCGGCGAAGCGTTCGCCGGCGAGCGCCATGCGCACCTCGCAGCCGAGGGCGTGCTCGACGACGTCGATGTCGTGGAGTTCGCGTGCGCTTGCGGCGATGCCCTCGCTGAGCGTGAAGCCGAGCGCGAAGTCTTCGAGGTCCTGCGGGGTGGCGAGCATGACCGCGTGGGAGAAGCCGTTATAGACGAGGGCGACCGGCGCCTCTTCGGCGACCGCATCCTCGCCGAGGATCGCGGAGTCGGTGCCCCGGCGTTCGACGCCGTAGCTGCGGTGCGCGCCGCTTGCTGGGTAGGGGTGGTCGAGCATGGGGACCTCCTGTCGGGACGGAGCCGCAAGAGGATCGTGCCGCGGCTTGATTCGATGATACAAAAAAATATCAAAAAATCAAACAGAACGTATCACAAAATCTATAAGCCGATTTAAAACAGTATCTTAAAGATTATTAGATATCCACGAATAAGATCTAAAATGATCTGATCCTATGCGCACCCCTGCATAGGCGAAGGGCGTGTCGGGCGCTCCCGGCGATGCGTGCTTGCCGTGCCGGGGAGGGCGTTCAGGGTCTGCCGAGGCGGCGATTCACGGCGGCCAGGTCGGATGGCGTGTCGATGTCCTGCCAGCCTGCGTCGTCGTCGACGGCGAGTTCGAGCAGCGCTTCGCGGTGGCGGGCGAGCACGGCGCGCGCGCCCTCGTCGCCGTCGAGGGCGCGCAGCTCGTCGCCGAAGCGTGCGGCGAAGCCCACCGGATGGCCGCGACGGCCCTGGCAGACCGGGGCGGCGATGTCGGCGCCGGCGCGCAGCGCGTCGGCGACCACGCGGTGCTGGGAGGTGGGCACCAGGGGCATGTCGCCGAGCGCGACCAGCCAGCCTGCGGCGTCGGCGCTGGCGGATACGCCGCAGGCGATGCTGACGCCCATGCCAGGCGCCTCCGTGTCGCAGCGCACCACCTCGGCGCCCGCCGCACGCAGCGCGTCCTCGAGCGCGCCGGGCTGCGCGGGTACGACCGCCACCACGCGATCGACCGCCGGCAGCAGGCGGGCGCAGGCGGTCTCGGCCACGCCGCGGTCGTCGGCCAGGCGGGCCAGGAGCTTGCCGCCGCCGAAGCGGCTTCCCGCGCCCGCGGCGAGCAGGATGCCGACGATCAGGCCGCGCGTGCGAGCGGGCATGCAGCGGACTCGGTCGCGGGGCGCTCGACGGTGGCCGTCACGCTCGCGCCGTTGCGGCGCGCGGTGAGGTCGGCGACGATCGCGAGCGCGATCTCGGGTGGCGTGCGGCTGCCCAGCGGCAGGCCTGCCGGCGCGTGCAGGCGGGCGATCCGGGCGTCGTCGAGGTCGAACAGGCGCAGGCGCTCGCGGCGGGCGGCGCTGGTGGCACGCGAGCCCACCGCGCCGATGTAGAAGGCGTCGGTGTGCAGCGCGTCGATGAGGGCGAGGTCATCGAGCTTGGGGTCGTGGGCTGCGGCGACGATCACGCTGCGGCGGTCGGGCCGCATCGCGGCGACCGCGTCGTCCGGCATCTCGGTGGTGATGTCGACGCCGGGCAGCGTCCAGCTCGCGCGGTATTCCTCGCGCGGCTCGCTGAGCGTGACGCGGTAGTCGAGCGCGAGCGCGAACTGGGCGAGATAGGCGGAGAGCTGGCCGGCGCCGACGATCAGCATGCGCCAGCGCGGCCCGAAGGCGGCGGTGAGCTGGGTGTCGTCGAACACCACCGCGCTGTCGGGGGCGGTGTCGAGCAGCTCCACGGTGCCAGTGGCGAGGTTCACCCGGCGGGCGAGCAGTTCTCCGCGCTCGATGCGGGCGAGGGCCTCGGCGAGCCGGCTGCCGGCGTGCAGCGGCTCGAGCACCAGGCTGAGCGATCCGCCGCAGGGCAGCTGGAAGCGCCGGGTCTGGTCGGCGGTGATGCCGTAGGTGACGACCTCCGGGGCCTGGAGCCTGTGCGTGCGCAGGCGATCGCCGAGGTCGTCCTCGATGCAGCCGCCCGAGACCGAGCCGGCGAGCCGGCCGTCGCCGCAGATCGCCAGCAGCGCCCCTTCCGGCCGCGGCGAGGAGCCCCAGGTGCGCACCACGGTGGCGAGCGTGACCGGCAGCCCGGCCGCCTGCCAGGCGACGGCCTGGCGCAAGGTCTCGAGATTGACGCTGTCCATGTCGGTTCCTCGGTACGGAAATGTGAGGTCGCTGAATATTGGATATCAAACTATTACACTGCCAAGTGTAGCAGGGTGACCGGGCCTTGCAAATCCGCCCGCAATGCCACGGGAAATCCCGCATCCTCAAGTCCTTGCCGCGCCGCAAGGGGCACCGGGCTCGCCGCGGACGATGCGCTTGCGCTAACCTCGCACGAGGCCGGCACGATGGCGGCAAACACGGAGAGCGGGCGGGCGATGCGCAGGATCAGGCTGAACTATGTACTCGGCGCCGACACGGGGTCTGCGCCGCTCCACAACCCGCTCCTCGATCTCCTGCAGGCCGTGCGCGAGCAGGGGTCGATCTCCGCCGCCGCGCGCGTGCTGGAGCTCTCCTACCGCCATGTCTGGGGCGAGCTCAAGCGCTGGGAGCTCGAGCTGGGCCAGCCGCTGATCCTGTGGGAGAAGGGGCAGGCTGCCCGCCTGTCCGAGTTCGGCGCCAAGCTGCTGCTCGCCGAGCGCCAGGTGCAGGCCCGCCTGCTGCCGCAGATCGAGGCGCTGCGCGCGGACCTCGAGCGTGCGTTCGCGATCGCCTTCGACGACTCGGTGCATGTGCTGTCCTTCCACGCCAGCCACGACGAGGCGCTCGCCGCGCTCGGCGAGGAGGCGCGCACGTGCGGCCTGCACCTGGACATCCGCTTCACCGGCAGCGTGGACGCGATCCGTGCGTTGAACGAGGGCCGCTGCACCATGGCCGGCTTCCACCTGCGCCTGCCGGCGGCACCCGCGTCGCTGTCGCAGCGCACCTACAAGCCGCTGCTGCGCCCCGGCCTGCACAAGCTGATCGGCTTCGCCCGCCGCAGCCAGGGCCTGATCGTGGCGCGCGGCAATCCGTGCGGCCTGCATGGCCTCGCCGACCTGGCGCGCCCTGGCGTGCGCTTCGTCAATCGTGCGCGCGGCACCGGCACGCGGGTGCTGTTCGACGAGCTCCTCGGTGAGCTCGGCATCGCGCCGGCGGCGATCGCCGGCTACGCCACCGACGAACCCTCGCACGCCGCGGTCGCGCAGGCGGTGGCGAGCGGCCAGGCCGACGCCGGCTTCGGCATCGAGGCGAGCGCGCGCAGCCGCGGGCTGGATTTCGTGCCGCTGGTCGAGGAGGCCTACTTCCTCGCCTGCCTCAAGTCCACGCTGGAGCACGACGCCACCCGCGCCCTGCTCGCGCTGCTGCGCACCGCCGCGTGGCAGGAGCGCCTCGCCGCCCTGCCCGGCTATGCGCCGATGCAGAGCGGCGAGGTGCTGTCGATGAGCCGGGTGCTGCCGTGGTGGCGCTTCGGGGGGCGTGCGGGAGGTCATGAATCCGTGCGTCGATCCACTTAATAAGCTGATGTTTGGATTGCAAAATTCCGTGAAACACTAACGCGGAACCTGGCCGCTCACGCGTGAAGCGCGTAGAATCCTGCCCCTTGTTCACGCATTGCAGCACGGAGCGCGCCATGCTCTACCCCACCCGTTTCGATGTCATCGTGGTCGGCGGCGGTCACGCCGGGACCGAGGCCGCGCTCGCTGCGGCGCGCATGGGCGCGGCCACGCTGCTGCTCACCCACAATATCGAGACGCTCGGCGCGATGAGCTGCAACCCCTCGATCGGCGGCATCGGCAAGGGCCACCTGGTCAAGGAGGTCGATGCGCTCGGCGGCGCGATGGCGGCGGCCACCGACGAGGGCGGCATCCAGTTCCGCATCCTCAACGCCTCCAAGGGGCCGGCGGTGCGCGCCACCCGCGCCCAGGCCGACCGCGTGCTGTACAAGGCGGCGATCCGTCGCCGGCTGGAGAACCAGCCCAAGCTGTGGCTGTTCCAGCAGGCGGTGGACGACCTCACCGTGTTCGGCGACCGCGTCACCGGCGTGGTCACCCAGATCGGCCTGCGCTTCGAGGCACCGGCGGTGGTGCTGACCGCGGGGACCTTCCTCAACGGCCTCGTGCATGTGGGGATGCAGAACTACTCGGCGGGGCGCGCGGGTGATCCGCCGGCGATCTCGCTCGGCCAGCGGCTCAAGGAACTGGCCTTGCCGCAGGGCCGCTTGAAGACCGGCACGCCGCCGCGGCTGGATGCGCGCACGATCGACTTCTCGGTGATGACGGTGCAGCCGGGCGACGACCCGGTGCCGGTGTTCAGCTTCCTCGGCCATGCCGGCCAGCATCCGCGCCAGCTGCCGTGCTGGATGACGCAGACCAACGAGCGCACGCACGACGTGATCCGCGCCAACCTCGACCGCTCGCCGATGTATTCCGGCGTGATCGAGGGTGTCGGCCCGCGCTACTGCCCGTCGATCGAGGACAAGATCCATCGCTTCGCGGACAAGGACCAGCACAACATCTTCCTCGAGCCCGAGGGCCTGGAGACGCACGAGATCTACCCCAACGGGATCTCGACCTCGCTGCCCTTCGACGTGCAGCTGCAGATCGTGCGCAGCATCCGCGGCCTGGAGAACGCCCACATCCTGCGTCCGGGCTACGCGATCGAGTACGACTACTTCGACCCGCGCAACCTCAAGTCCAGTCTGGAGACCAAGTCGATCGCCGGGCTCTTCTTCGCCGGCCAGATCAACGGCACCACCGGCTACGAGGAAGCCGCCGCGCAGGGCCTGCTCGCCGGCGCCAACGCCGCGCTGCAGGTGCAGGGCCGCGAGCCGTGGTGTCCGCGCCGCGACGAGGCCTACCTCGGTGTGCTGGTGGACGACCTGATCACGCGCGGCGTGTCCGAGCCCTACCGCATGTTCACCTCGCGCGCCGAGTACCGTTTGAGCTTGCGCGAGGACAACGCCGACCTGCGCCTCACCGAGAAGGGGCGCGAGCTCGGGCTGGTGGATGACGAACGCTGGGCCGCCTTCTGCGCCAAGCGCGAGGCGATCGAGCGCGGTACGGCGCAGTTGAAGGCGGCGTGGGCCCGGCCGGAGGCGATTCCCGCCGACGACCAGCAGCGCGTGCTCGGCAAGGCGCTCGAGCGCGAACAGCGCTACTTCGAGCTGCTGCGCCGGCCGGAGACGAGCTACGCATCGCTGATGAGCCTGCCCGGCGCGCCGGAAGAGCGCGAGACCGACCCGCAGGTGATCGAGCAGATCGAGATCGCCGCCAAGTACCAGGGCTACATCGACCGCCAGCAGGAAGAGGTGGCGAAGCAGGCCCAGGCCGAGGCCACGCGCCTGCCGGTGGAGCTCGACTATGCGCAGGTGCGCGGGCTGTCGAAGGAAGTGCAGCAGAAGCTCAACCAGCACAAGCCCGAGACCATCGGCCAGGCCGGTCGCATCCAGGGCGTGACCCCGGCGGCGATCTCGCTGCTGCTGGTGTGGCTCAAGCGCCGCGAGCTGGCGGCGCGCGCAGGTGCGGCAGCGGCCTCTGGCGAGGGCGGTGGCGAGAACGTCGCGCAAAGGCCGGCGGCATGAGCGGGCGCCTTCAACCCTACGCCGCGCAGCTCGCCGACGGTGTCGCCGCGCTCGGCCTCGCGCTGCCGCAGGAGACCATCGACCGCCTGCTCGCGTTCGGCGAGCTGCTGCTGAAGTGGAACAAGGTCTACAACCTCACCGCGATCCGCAGCCCGCAGGAGCTGATCACCCATCACCTGCTCGATTCGCTCGCGGTGCTGCCGCAACTGGCGGCGGTGAACCGGCTCGCCGACATCGGCTCCGGCGGCGGCCTGCCGGGCGTGGTGCTGGCGATCGTGCGGCCGGGGCTGGTGGCGTCTTCGATCGAGACCGTCGGCAAGAAGGCGAGCTTCCAGCAGCAAGCGAAGATCGAGCTCGGCCTGGGCAATTTCACCGTACTGAACAAGCGCGTCGAACAGGTGCAGCCCGAGATGCTGCCCGGTGGCGCGCCGGAGGGCGTGATCTCGCGCGCCTTCTCCAGCCTGGCCGACTTCACCGGCTTGTCGGGCCACCTCGTCGCCGAGGGCGGCGCGCTGTATGCGATGAAGGGCGTGAATCCGCTCGACGAGATCGCCGCGCTGCCCGCCGGCTGGGCGGTGACCGAGACCCATGCGCTGACGGTGCCTGGGCTGGGCGCCGAGCGTCATCTGCTGGTCATCCGGCGGGCGTGACACTGCAGCCCTGAGGCGCGTCGTGCATGTTGCATCGCCGCATTGAAGTACACTCCGGGGTTTGCACCGCGCGTGCGAGCCCCGCAAACGGAACAGCCTGAACCGACATGGCCAAGATATTCTGCGTCGCAAACCAGAAGGGCGGGGTGGGCAAGACCACCACCTGCGTCAATCTCGCCGCCGCCCTGCACCAGGCCGGGCAGCGCGTGCTGCTGATCGACCTCGATCCGCAGGGCAACGCCACCATGGGCAGCGGGGTCGACAAGCGCGAGCTCAAGAGCTCGGTGTATCACCTGCTCGTCGGCATGGTCGACCTCGCCGGGGTGCGGGTGGTCTCGCCCACCGGCGGCTACGACGTGCTGCCGGCCAATCGCGACCTCGCCGGCGCCGAGGTCGAGCTGGTCAACCTCGACCAGCGCGAGAAGCGCCTGCGCAACGCGCTCGCCGCCTTCGGCGACGACTACGACTTCGTCCTCATCGACTGCCCGCCCTCGCTGTCGATGCTGACCCTCAACGGCCTGTGCTGCGCCACCGGGGTGATCATCCCGATGCAGTGCGAGTACTACGCGTTGGAGGGGTTGTCCGACCTGGTCAACACGATCAAGAAGGTGCACGCCAACCTCAACCGCGACCTCAAGATCATCGGCCTGCTGCGGGTGATGTTCGACCCGCGCGTAACGCTGCAGCAGCAGGTGTCGAACCAGCTCGAGGGCCACTTCGGCGACAAGGTCTTCCGCGCCATCGTGCCGCGCAACGTGCGCCTGGCCGAGGCGCCGAGCCACGGCATGCCGGGCGTGGTGTTCGACAAGGCGGCCAAGGGTGCGCAGGCCTACATGGCCTTCGCGCACGAGATGATCGAGCGCGCGAAGACCTTCTGAATTCCGGAACCGACATGAACAAACCCAGACTCAAGGGCCTCGGCCGCGGACTCGACGCGCTGCTGGCCGCGAACCAGGAAGAGGAAGTCGACAAGGGCGAGCTGCAATCCCTGCCCACGATCGCGCTGCAGCCCGGCAAGTACCAGCCGCGCACGCGCATGGATCCGGGTTCGCTGGAGGAACTGGCGGCCTCGATCAAGGCCCAGGGCGTGATGCAGCCGATCATGGTGCGGCCGGTGGGCGAGGACGCCTTCGAGATCATCGCCGGCGAACGGCGCTGGCGCGCGGCGCAGATCGCCGGGCTGGCCGAGGTGCCCTGCCTGGTGCGCGAGATCCCCGACGAAGCCGCGCTGGCGATGTCGCTGATCGAGAACATCCAGCGCGAGGACCTCAATCCGCTCGAGGAGGCCGGCGGCATCCAGCGCCTGATCGACGAGTTCGACATGACCCACCAGCAGGCCGCCGACGCCGTCGGCCGCTCGCGTCCGGCGGCCTCGAACCTGCTGCGCCTGCTCAACCTCGCCAAGCCGGTGCAGGAGCTGCTGATGGCGGGCGACCTCGACATGGGGCATGCACGCGCCCTGCTGCCGCTCGACGGTGCCAGCCAGATCCAGCTCGGCAATCAGGTGGCCGCGCGCCAGCTCTCGGTGCGCGATACCGAGCGCCTGGTGCAGCAGATCCTCAACCCGCGGCAGAAGAAGCCCGCGCCCCCGCCCGATCGCGACCTGTTGCGGCTGGAGGAGGAGATCGCGGACGCGATCGGCGCCACGGTCAAGATCAAGGCCAACAAGAAGGGCGCGGGCGAACTCACGATCCGGTTCGGCAGCCTCGACCAGCTCGACGGCGTACTCGGAAGGTTGCGCTGACGCCTTCCGGCCTTGCGTCGACGCATGCGCGCCGGGTCGCCGGTTATCGCGCCTCCACAGCCACTTGCCGCGCCGAATTCGGCCGCTCGCCCGCCCCTCCTTGCGGGCGGGAAGCTCACATCCGCCGAGGCTTGCTATGTTATGTCTTCTATAAGACACAACAGCAATGCGTTTTCCCTTGCTGCAGCGCATCCAAGGTTTGACTTTGCTGCGGTTAACCCCTACCATCCGCGGGATTTCAGGCGGTCGCGAGCGTCATCGACGCGCATGCGATAACACCGGATGCTTAAAGCTGTCATACTGCAGATGATCGCGACACTCGTCGCAGCGGGCCTCTCGGCGGCGCTGTTCGGAGTGAGCGGTGCGATCTCCGCCGCAGGGGCAGGGCTGGCATGCGTGTTGCCCAGCGGTCTTTTTGCGTTACGCCTCGCGGCGATCACGCGCAAGACTGGTACGGCGACTGTGACCGCCTTCGTCGCAGGCGAGTTCCTCAAGATCGCCTCGATCGTGGGATTGTTGGTGCTGGTGTGGGCCGTCTATCCTGACCTCCATTGGGGGGGCATGCTGGTCGGTCTCATCCTGGCGCTTAAGGCGAATTTGTTTGCATTTTTGGTAAAGACCTGACCATGGCTACAGAAGGGCACGCCCCCACCGCATCCGAGTACGTCATTCACCACCTGACGCACCTCAACAACACCGGACACGCGCAAGAAAACATCATCGACTGGAGTGTCATCAACCTCGATTCGATGTTCTATTCGGTCGTGATCGGTGCACTAACCGTCTTCCTGCTCTGGCTTGCCGCGCGCAAGGCCACCTCGGGCGTCCCGGGGCGCTTCCAGGGCATCGTCGAGATCCTCGTCGACATGGTGGCAGACCAGGCCAAGGGCATCGTCCATAGCGCCGAGTCGCGCCGCTTCGTCGCTCCGCTCGCACTGACCGTGTTCGTGTGGATCTTCCTGATGAACGCGATGGACCTGCTGCCGGTCGATCTGCTGCCGCGCATCTGGGAAGGCATGTACGCCGCAGGTGGCGGCGATCCGGCCCACGCCTACATGCGTGTCGTTGCCACCGCCGACCTGTCCGCCACGCTCGGCATGTCCACCGGCGTGCTCCTGCTGTGCCTCTACTACAACATCAAGATCAAGGGTGTCGGCGGCTGGGTGCACGAGCTCTTCACCGCCCCCTTCGGCAGCCATCCGCTGCTGTATCCGATCAACTTCGCGATGCAGATCATCGAGTTCGTCGCCAAGACCGTCTCGCACGGCATGCGACTGTTCGGCAACATGTACGCCGGCGAGCTGATCTTCATCCTGATCGCGCTGCTGGGCAGCACCGCCACCGTGTTCGGCTTCCTCGGCCACGTGATCGCCGGCTCGATCTGGGCGATCTTCCACATCCTGATCATTACGCTCCAGGCCTTCATCTTCATGATGCTGACCTTGGTGTATGTCGGTCAGGCGCACGAGAGCCACTAAGAGTTTCGGTTTCACCTTCAGCGTAGTACCTGGTTTTTAAACTCACTTCCCCACTAAGGAGTCGTCATGGAAAACGTTCTGGGTTTTGTTGCTCTGGCTGCTGGTCTGATCATCGGTCTGGGTGCGATCGGTGCTTGTATCGGTATCGGCATCATGGGTTCCAAGTACCTCGAGGCGTCCGCTCGTCAGCCCGAGCTGATGAACGCCCTGCAGACCAAGATGTTCCTGCTGGCCGGCCTGATCGACGCCGCGTTCCTGATCGGTGTCGGTATCGCCATGATGTTCGCCTTCGCCAACCCGTTCCAGCTCTGATCGGTTCGAGTTCATCCTTTTTTGAACCAACCTGAGGGCCAAGAACCGTGAATTTGAACGCAACCCTGATAGCCCAGCTCGTTGTGTTCTTCATTCTGGCGTGGTTCACGATGAAATTCGTGTGGCCGCCCATCGTGAAGGCGCTGGACGAGCGTGCGAACAAGATCGCAGACGGGCTGGCAGCTGCGGACAAGGCCAAGGCTGATCTGGCGCTCGCCGAGAAGAAGGTCGTCGAGGAACTGCGCAAGGCCCGCGAATCCGCGGGTGATGTGCGGACCTCCGCTGAAAAGCAGGCGAGCCAGCTGATCGACGAGGCCCGCGCCGAAGCCGGCCGCATCATTGCCGCCGCCCGCGAGGCCGCCGAGCACGAAGCCGGTGCCGCCACGCAGCGTGCCAAGGAAGCCCTGCGCGACCAGGTCGCCCATCTGGCCGTCGCCGGCGCGGAAAAGATCCTGCGCCGCGAGATCGACGCCAAGGTGCATGCGAAGCTGCTTGCCAACCTGAAACAGGAACTGCAATAAGTCATGGCCGAGAACGTCACCATCGCGCGCCCCTATGCGGATGCCGCCTTCGAGCTGGCCCGCGGGGCAGGTGCGCTGGGGCCTTGGTCGGAAGCGCTGGATCGGCTTGCCCTCGTGGCGGCCGATTCCGGCATGAAGGCGTGCTTCAACGATCCCAACCTGTCCGCCGAGCAGCTCTACCAGCTCGTTCTGGGCGTTTCGGGTGACCTGACCGCCGAACAGCAGAACTTCGTCCGCGTCCTCGTGGAAAACGAACGTCTGCAGGTGCTTCCGGAGATCCGTGACCTGTTCGTTGCTCTCAAGAACGAACACGAAGGCGTCCGCGAGGCGCAAATCGCCTCTGCCTTCCCGCTCGACGATGCCGCCCTGGCCGCGTTGAAGGCCGACCTCGAAGCCCGCTTCAAGGCCGCCGTCAATATCACGGTCAGCATCGACCCCGAACTGATCGGTGGGGTCCGCATCGCCGTCGGCGACGAAGTCATCGACGCCTCGGTCCGCGGCAAGCTCGCGAACATGGCCGCTGCGCTCAAGAACTAGGAGTTATCGCAAAATGCAACTCAACCCCTCTGAAATCAGTGATCTGATTAAGAGCCGGATTCAGAACCTGCAGCTCGCCGCCACGTCGCGCAACGAGGGCACGGTAGTCTCCGTCACCGACGGTATCTGCCGCGTCCACGGTCTCACCGACGTCATGCAGGGCGAAATGCTGGAATTCCCCGGCAATACCTACGGCATGGCTCTGAACCTCGAGCGTGACTCCGTGGGCGCGGTGGTGCTCGGCGAGTACGAGCACATCACCGAAGGCGACACCGTCAAGGCCACCGGCCGCATTCTCGAAGTGCCCGTCGGCCCCGAGCTGATCGGCCGCGTCGTGAATGCGCTCGGCCAGCCGATCGACGGCAAGGGCCCGATCAACGCGAAGCTCACCGACAAGATCGAGAAGGTCGCGCCGGGCGTCATCGCCCGTAAGTCCGTCTCGCAGCCGGTGCAGACCGGCCTGAAGTCGGTCGACTCGATGGTGCCGATCGGCCGTGGCCAGCGCGAGTTGATCATCGGCGACCGCCAGACCGGCAAGACCGCCGTCGCGGTCGACGCGATCATCAACCAGAAGGGCCAGGACATGTACTGCGTGTACGTGGCCATCGGCCAGAAGGCCTCGACCGTCGCCAACGTCGTGCGCAAGCTCGAAGAGAACGGCGCGATGGAATACACCATCGTCGTCGCCGCCACCGCGTCGGAATCGGCCGCCATGCAGTACCTGGCCGCCTACGCCGGCTGCACCATGGGCGAGTACTTCCGCGACCGCGGCATGGACGCGCTGATCGTCTATGACGACCTCACCAAGCAGGCCTGGGCCTACCGCCAGGTTTCGCTGCTGCTGCGCCGTCCGCCGGGCCGTGAAGCCTACCCGGGCGACGTGTTCTACCTGCACTCCCGTCTGCTCGAGCGCGCTGCGCGTGTCAACGAGGACTACGTCGAGAAGTTCACCAACGGCGAAGTCAAGGGCAAGACCGGTTCGCTGACCGCACTGCCGGTCATCGAGACCCAGGCCGGCGACGTGTCCGCGTTCGTTCCGACCAACGTGATCTCGATTACCGACGGCCAGATCTTCCTTGAGACCGACCTGTTCAACGCCGGTATCCGTCCCGCGATCAACGCCGGTATCTCGGTGTCCCGCGTCGGTGGTGCCGCCCAGACCAAGGTCGTCAAGAAGCTCTCCGGCGGTATCCGTACCGACCTCGCGCAGTATCGCGAGCTCGCCGCCTTCGCCCAGTTCGCCTCCGACCTGGACGACGCCACCCGCAAGCAGCTCGAGCGCGGCCGCCGCGTCACCGAACTGATGAAGCAGGCCCAGTACTCGCCGATGTCGATTGCCGACATGGCCATCGTGCTGTACGCGGTGAACAACGGCTACTTCGACGATGTCGACGTGGGTCGCGTGCTGGCTTTCGAGGCCGCCATGATCCAGTTCGTCAAGACCAAGCAGTCCGCTCTGGTCTCCTCGATCCTGAGCAAGAAGGAACTGGACGCCGACGGCGAAAAGACCCTGGCTGCCGCGATCGCCGAGTTCAAGAAGAGCTGGGCCTAAGGCCGGCGAGGGAGACGGAAAATGGCTAGCGGTAAGGAAATCCGTACCAAGATCAAGAGCGTGCAAAACACGCGCAAGATCACCAAGGCCATGGAGATGGTGGCTGCATCCAAGATGCGCAAGGCGCAGGATCGGATGCGTAGCGCCCGCCCCTTTGCCGAAAAGATCCGCCGACTCGCCGCGAACCTGTCCCAGGCCAATGTGACCGACTACAAGCACCCCTTCCTGGTCCGCAAGGACCAGGTCAAGCGGGTGGGCCTGATCCTGGTGACCACCGACAAGGGTTTGTGCGGTGGCCTCAACACCAACGTCCAGCGTGTTGCGCTCAACGCCATGAAGGACTGGGAGTCCTCGGGTGTGACCGAGATCCGTGCCTGCTGCATCGGCAACAAGGGTCTCGGCTTCATGCAGCGCATGGGCGCCAAGGTGGTGTCGAACGTCACCCAGCTCGGTGACACGCCGCACTTGGAAAAGTTGATCGGTCCGGTCAAGGTCATGCTCGATGCGTTCCAGAACGACGAGCTCGACGCGGTTTACGTGGCATACACGCGCTTCATCAACACGATGAAACAGGAGCCGGTGCTCGAACAGCTGCTGCCGCTCACCGGCGAGCAGCTGGGAACGCCGGAGAGCTCCTGGGACTATCTCTACGAGCCGGACCCGCAGGTCGTCATCGACGAATTGCTGGTGCGCTACGTCGAGGCGCTGGTGTACCAGGCTGTGGCCGAGAACATGGCATCCGAACAGAGTGCGCGCATGGTGGCGATGAAGGCCGCGTCCGACAATGCCAAGAACGTGATCGGCGAGCTGCAACTGGTCTACAACAAGACCCGTCAGGCCGCGATCACCAAGGAGCTGTCGGAAATCGTCGGCGGCGCCGCCGCGGTGTAAGGCATTATTGAATTAAGGATATGACGATGAGTCAAGGTACGATCGTTCAGTGCATCGGCGCCGTGGTGGACATCCAGTTCCCGCGCGATTCGATGCCCAAGGTGTATGACGCCCTGAAGCTCGAGGACGCTGCCGACTCCTTCGCCGAAGCTGGCCTGACCTTCGAGGTCCAGCAGCAGCTCGGTGATGGCGTGGTGCGTACCATTGCGCTGGGCTCCTCCGACGGCCTGCGCCGCGGAATGAAGGTCTCCGGTACCGGCAAGCCGATCTCCGTTCCGGTCGGCATGGGCACGCTCGGCCGCATCATGGACGTGCTGGGTCGTCCGATCGACGACGCCGGCCCGATCGAGACCGACGAGCTGCGCGCCATTCACCAGAAGGCGCCGAAGTTCGACGAGCTGTCTCCGTCCGTGGAGCTCCTCGAGACCGGCATCAAGGTTATCGACCTGATCTGCCCGTTCGCCAAGGGCGGCAAGGTGGGCCTGTTCGGTGGCGCCGGTGTCGGCAAGACCGTGAACATGATGGAGCTGATCAACAACATCGCGAAGCAGCACTCGGGTCTGTCGGTGTTCGCTGGCGTGGGTGAGCGTACCCGTGAGGGCAACGACTTCTACCACGAGATGAAGGACTCCAACGTTCTCGACAAGGTCGCGATGGTGTTCGGCCAGATGAACGAGCCCCCGGGCAACCGTCTGCGCGTCGCGCTGACCGGCCTGACCATGGCCGAGCGCTTCCGTGACGAAGGCCGCGACATCCTGTTCTTCGTGGATAACATCTATCGCTACACCCTGGCAGGTACCGAAGTGTCCGCGCTGCTGGGTCGTATGCCGTCCGCGGTGGGCTACCAGCCGACGCTGGCCGAAGAAATGGGCCGCCTGCAGGAGCGCATCACCTCCACCAAGGTGGGCTCGATCACCTCGATCCAGGCCGTGTATGTGCCCGCGGACGACCTGACCGACCCGTCGCCCGCCACCACCTTCCTGCACCTCGACTCCACCGTCGTGCTGTCGCGTGACATCGCCGCGCTGGGTATCTACCCGGCCGTCGATCCGCTCGACTCCACCTCGCGCCAGCTCGATCCGCTGGTCGTGGGCGAAGAGCACTACAACGTGGCGCGTCAGGTTCAGATGACGCTGCAGAAGTACAAGGAACTGCGCGACATCATCGCGATTCTGGGCATGGACGAACTGTCGCCGGAAGACAAGCTCGCCGTGGCTCGCGCGCGCAAGATCCAGCGCTTCCTGTCGCAGCCCTTCCACGTCGCGGAAGTGTTCACCGGCTCGCCGGGCAAGTACGTCTCGCTGAAGGACACGATCAAGGGCTTCAAGATGATCGTTTCCGGTGAGCTCGACGGCCTGCCGGAACAGGCCTTCTACATGGTCGGCGGCATCGACGAGGCCATCGAGAAGGCGAAGAAGCTCCAGTAACGAGGTCGCCCGCGCGTCGTGCAAGCGGCGCGCGGGACATCAAGGGGAAACACAATGGCTATGACGGTTCATGTCGACATCGTCAGCGCGGAAGAGCAGATCTTCTCCGGGCTGGCCGAGTTTGTCGCATTGCCGGGCGAAGCGGGCGAGCTGGGCATCCTGCCCGGCCACATGCCGCTGATGACCCGGATCAAGCCGGGTGCCGTGCGCGTGCGTGCCCAGAACGCGACCGAAGAGGAACTGATCTTCGTCGCGGGCGGCCTGCTGGAGGTTCAACCGGGTCTGGTGACGGTGCTCGCCGACACCGCGATCCGCGGCAAGGACCTCGATGAGGCGAAGGCGCTCGAAGCCAAGCGCAAGGCCGAGGAAGCCATGGCGAACCAGACCGCGCGTCTGGACTATGCCAAGGCCCAGGCCGAGCTCATGGAAGCGGTGGCGCAGCTCGCCGCGATCCAGCGCCTGCGCAAGCGCGGCCACTGAGACCTGATTGCACCGGGCAGCCGGTGTGATCGATATCCCGAAAGCAGCTCGTACCGAGCTGCTTTTTTTTCGCGCATGCTCGGCGCGGGTGCACACGATCGGGCAAGATGTGGGGCTCCTGCTTAGCGGATCGGGCGCCGCACCGCACGCTCGTCAGCGCCGTTTTTCCAGCCTCGCCACGCGCTTGTCCAGGCGCGCCACAGCGTCACGCAATGCGACCACCTCTTCGGCGAATGCGGGCAGGGCCCGGCGCGGGACGAGCAGGGTGGATTCCTCGGTGAGGTATTCGGCCACGTTTCCGCTCGCCCGCTCCAGGCCGCGGCGGCCCTCGTCGATCGCCTTGCGCCCGCCTTCCACCAGCCGATGGGCCGCGATGTCGCCGAAGAGCCGCGACAGGTCCTCCTCGGCATCCCAGCGCAGGTGACGAAAGACGAAGCCGAGCGCCTCGGCGAACTCGGCGTTGCCTTCGATGCGCACGTGCCGCATCGCCGTCTCCAGCCCGTCCACCAGCAGCCGGGGCAGGTCGGCCACCGCCAGGCGAAGGCTCACCTCGGGCGCTTCCTCACCGCTCCACTCGGCGAGCTGGCCATCGTTGGCAACGGAAAAGTCGATCTCGGCCACCGGGCTGAGCACCAGCCGCGCCGTGCGTCCGGCATGCGGCTGCAGGCGCTGGCGAGCCCATCCGGCCTGCGCGAGCAGGTGGTTGGTGGCCGTCAGGAAGAGGCTGGAGATCATGGTGGAGGGCTCCGGAGAGTGGCGGGCGGTTTCCAAGGATACGCAGCCGAGGAGGCCTTGTCTCGGATGCCGTACTCCAAAAACGGCGGGCCTGCCGGTGCCTCCAGGGAGACACGGGCAGGCCCGCGGCAAGACCGGGGCACGCGGGGCGTGCCCGCCTGTCGGCTTACTGAGATTGCTGGATGCCGGCGATCAGCCAGCCAGCGCTGCCTGCGAGCGGCTTGCTCAGGTGCCAGATCTCGTCGAAGGCTTCCGGCGCGGCGTCCGCCTGCTCGCGCAGCAGGCCGCTGAAGCGGACGCTGACGACGTAGCGGTCGTTCTCTTCGGCGACGTCGATCACCTCGGCATTGAGCTCGACCACGTCGGTGCGCTGCTCGGCACCCTTGCGCTCGTTGAGTTGCATGCACAACTCGGCGAACACCTCCGGGGTGGTGAACTCGCGCAGATCGTCGAGGTTGCCGGCGTCGTTGGCAGCCTGCAGGCGGATGAAGTTGAGCTTGGCCTGGCGGGCGAAGCCTTCGGTATCGAAGCCGCCGGCGCGCGCCTTGTCGAGGCCGCTCTGCGCGGGTGCGCTGCCGCCACCGAGGGGACGAGCGGCTTCAAACTGCTGCGGACGCGCCTGCTGCGCAGCACCGGCAGGCGCGCCTGCGTACTGCAGGTCACGGGTGGGCTGCTGTGCGGCCGCGTTCGCTCCGCGCCGGAAGATCAGGCGGAAGACGAAGAAGGCCGCTGCGGCGAGCAGCAGGATCATGACGAAGTTGGCGAAGCCTTCGCCGAGGCCGAGCGCGGAGAACAGCGCGGCGAGGCCGAGCCCCGCGGCCAGGCCCGCGATCGGCCCCATCCACGAGCGCTTGGGTTGTGCGGCAGCGGTGGCTGCGCCGGCGGCGGGCGTCTGCTGCTGCGTCGCCGAGGGCTGGCGTTGCGCTGGCGGTGTAGCCTGGCGCTGCATGCCGAAGCTGCTGCCGCCGCCGAGGCGCTTGGCTTCGGCTTCGGTGGCGACGAAGCCGAAGGACATCACGGCGACGATCAGGGTGAGGAAGAACTGCTTCATCTGTCGGGGTCTCCTGGTTCAGATCTTGTAACCGCGGTGCAGGGCAACCACCCCGGCACTCAGGTTGAAGTAGTCGACCCGCGACAGGCCGGCTTGTTCCATCATCGCCTTCAATTCTTCCTGTCCCGGGTGCATGCGGATGGATTCGGCCAGGTAGCGGTAGCTCTCGGCGTCGTTGGCGACCTTCTCTCCCATCCACGGCAGCAGCTTGAAGGAGTAGAGATCGTACAACGGCGACAGCGGCTTCCACACGCGCGAGAACTCCAGCACGAGCAGACGGCCGCCGGGGCGCAGCACGCGACGCATCTCGGCCAGCGCGACGTCCTTGTGGGTCATGTTGCGTAGCCCGAAGGCCACGGTGACGCAGTCGAACCAGTCGTCGGGGAAGGGCAGCTTCTCGGCGTTGCATTGCGCGGCGGGCATCGCGAAGCCATGGTCGACCATGCGGTCGCGGCCGCGCGCCAGCATCGCGTGGTTGATGTCGGTGAGCCAGACCTGGCCGCTGCGTCCGACCTTCTTCGCGAAGGCGAGCGAGAGGTCGGCGGTGCCGCCGGCCACGTCGAGCACGCGGTCGCCTTCGCGCACGCCGGAGACCTGGATGGTGAAGTGCTTCCACAGCCGGTGCAGGCCGAACGACATGAGGTCGTTCATCACGTCGTACTTCTGCGCCACCGAGGAAAACACCTCGGCGACCTTCTTTTCCTTCAGCTCCTCGGCCACGGTCTGGAAGCCGAAGTGGGTCGTCTTGTCGCTCATGATCTGCTCAGTGATGGTGGCCGCAGCCGCCCTTGGGCGGCGGTGGCGGGACCTTGGACGGGTCGCGGGTGCCGCCCGCGCGCTCCAGGGCCTCGAGATAGTTGTTCCACAGCTCTTCCTGGTTGTGCCCGATCGCAAACAGGTAGTCCCAGGAGTACAGGCCGCTGTCGTGGCCATCGGAGAAGGTGGGCTTGATCGCGTAGTTGCCGACGGGCGCGAGGTCCACGATGTCCACATCGCGCTTGCCCTGCTGCAGGGTCTCCTGCCCCGGGCCGTGGCCGCGCACCTCGGCCGAGGGCGAATACACGCGCAGGAACTCGAACGGCAGCTCGAAGCGGCTGCCGTCGTCGAAGGCGACCTCGAGCGTCTTGCGGTCGCGATGGACGATGATGTCGGTGGGCGTCGGGGTGTTTTCGTCGAGTCCGGCCATGGCGTCGGTCCGCTTGCAGGGGGCCCAATCATACCCGAATCGCCGGCGAGCCGTTCCGACGCGGGCGCGGGCGCCCGCCGGGTCTGCACGCGAGCGGGCGGTCCGGCGTGCAGCGCTCAGGCGCGCTCGTCGAAGAGTCGCGACAACTGCTCCAGCAAGGCGGACCCGAGCTCGTCGGCATCCCGCAGCGTCACCGCGCGGCGGTAGTGGCGGGTGACGTCGTGGCCGATGCCGATCGCGAGCAGTTCCACCGGCGAGCGCCGCTCGATCGAGGCGATCACGTCGTGGAGGTGGCGCTCGAGATAATCGGCCGAGTTCGCCGCGAGGGTGGCGCCGTCGGCGGGCGCGCCGTCCGACACGACGACGAGGATGCGGCGTCCTTCGGGACGGGCGAGCAGGCGGCGATGGGCCCAGAGGAGCGCCTCGCCGTCGATGTTCTCCTTGGGGAGGCCGTCGCGCAGCATCAGCCCCAGGTTCCTGCGCGCCCGCCGCCAGGGCGTGTCCGCAGCCTTGTAGATGATGTGGCGCAGCTCGGCCAGCCGTCCCGGAGCTGCGGGGGCGCCGTCATGAAGCCAGCGCTCGCGGGCCCTTCCTCCCTTCCAGCTCCGCGTCGTGAATCCCAGGATCTCGACCTTGATCCCGCAGCGCTCCAGCGTGCGTGCCAGGATGTCGGCGCTCATCGCCGCGACGGCAAGCGGGTGACCGCGCATCGAGCTGGAGTTGTCGAGCAGCAGGCAGACGACCGTGTCTCGCAAGGCGGCCGCCTTTTCCATCCGGAACGGCAGTCCGCGATCGGGGCTGACGACTAGGCGGTCGAGCCGGGCGGGATCGAGCCAGCCCTCCTCGAGATCGGACGCCCAGTCGTGCAGGCGGCTCGCCAGCAGGCGGTGCTGCAGTCGCCTGGCGAGCCGGCCGACGAGCGCGGGCAGGCGCGTCAGCTCGCGATCCAGTCGGGCGCGCAGAAGGGCCAGCTCGGAAGCGTCGCACAGCTCGTCCGCGTCTGCGATGTCGTCGAAGGCGGTGGTGTAGGCATGGTAGGAGGCGCCCTGCCTCCGTGCGGAAGGGGTGTCGCGCACCGGTTCGCCCCGCGCTGCGCAAGCGTGCTCCGCTTCGGCGGACGGGTCGATCCCCGCGGCCTCTCCATCCTGTTCCCGGCCGGCGGCGCTCTGACGCCGCGAGGGCTCCGCATCGCTTGCTGCAGGGGTTCCCGCCCGCGACGGTCCGGGGGCTTCTTCCTCACCCGCCTCGGCCTCGCGGCGGGCGAGCTTGCGCTGCTCCCGCGCTTCGCTTGCGGGGCCCTCCAGACCGAGCGCCCGGATCAGCTCCCGCAGTCCGGCGGCGAAGGCCGGCTCGTCGCGCAGGTGTTCGCGCAGTTCATCGAGGCGCGGGGCGACGTGGGCGTCGAAGTAGGGTCGCCACAGCTCGGCCATGGCCCGTGCGGCAGGGGGCGGTGGTGCGCCAAGAAAACGTTCGCGGGCGAGGATGTGCAGGGCCTCGGCCAGAGGAGCCTGTTCGCGGCTGCTTGCGCGATCGAGCCGCCTGTCCCGGCATTGCTGGTCGATGAGGGCGGCGATGTTTGCGTCGACTCCGGGCATTCGGCCCGTCGCCAAGGCTTCGACGCGTGCCTGTGCGATCGCCTCGTATGCCGCTCGTGCCTGCTCGCCCTGCAGCTCCTGCAGGGCATGCAGGCGCGCGTCGTGATGGCGCAGGCGCAAGGCCAGCGCGTCGGCGCGGCCGCGCAGCCGGACGATCTCCGCGCTCGTCAGGATGGGCGGCAGCGCGGCGCCCTCGAACCCACCCACGTCGGGCCGGTTGGCCGCGCCGCCCGCGCGCCCGGCGATCGCGCGCAGGGTGCTGTCGAGCGCCTGCAAGAACGCAGCCGTGTTCCCGGTTCCCCGCAGTGCCCGGGCGCGCGAGCGTTCGCCTGCCATGATCCGGCGATCAGCCCGCGCGCGCGCGCGGGTCGATCAGCTCCTCGCCGAAGCAGCGCTGGTAGTACTCGGCCACGAGCACGCGCTCGATCTCGTCGCAGCGGTTCAGGAAGCTGACCCGGAAGGCGAAGCGGAGATCCCCGAAGATCAACGCGTTCTCGGCCCAGCTCAGGACGGTGCGCGGTGACATGACGGTGGAGAGGTCGCCCTCGATGAAGCCGCGGCGGGTGAGGTCGGCCAGCGTCACCATCGCGCCGACGCGCGCACGCCCCGCCTTCGTGTCGTAGGCGGTGAGCTTGGCGACGACCATCTGCACCTCGGCATCGTGCTCGAGGTAGTTCAGGGTGGCGACGATGTTCCAGCGGTCCATCTGCGCTTGGTTGATCTGCTGGGTGCCGTGATAGAGCCCGGTGCTGTCGCCCAGGCCCACGGTGTTTGCGGTGGCGAACAGGCGAAACGCCGGGTGCGGGCGGATCACCCGCGACTGGTCGAGCAGCGTGAGCCGGCCCTCGACCTCCAGCACGCGCTGGATCACGAACATCACGTCGGGTCGGCCGGCGTCGTATTCGTCGAAGACCAGCGCGCACGCATGTTGCACGGCCCAGGGCAGGATGCCCTCGCGGAACTCGGTCACCTGCTTGCCGTCGCGCAGCACGATGGCGTCCTTGCCGATCAGGTCGATGCGGCTGACGTGGCTGTCGAGGTTGATGCGCACGCATGGCCAGTTCAGGCGTGCGGCCACCTGCTCGATGTGGGTCGATTTTCCGGTGCCGTGATAGCCCTGGATCATGACCCGCCGGTTGTACGCGAAGCCCGCCAGGATGGCCAGCGTGGTGTCGGGGTCGAAGCGGTAGGTGTCGTCGCGCTGCGGAACATGTTCGCTGGCCTTGCTGAAGGCCGGTACCCGCATGTCGCTGTCGAGCCCGAAGCATTCGCGCACGGGGCACTCGGCATCGGGCATTGCCGGAAGAAGCGGTGCAGCTGGCGTCGAGGGTTCGTTCATGGGGCGTTTCCGCGTGTGGGGGAGAGGGCGCGTGACGGGCGTCGGCCATCCTGTCGATCGGCAAAACAATTCGGTTGCAGAAAAGCGTTGTTGGAGCAACAATTGGAACACAAACAATTTGAGGCGCCAATAGCATGTCCCTGGAAGTGCCGATTCCTGGCGAGCGAGCGATGGTTCTCCGTGGCCCGATGGCGGACGAACTCGGTTTTCACCTGCGCTGTGCGCAGCTCGCCGCATTCAGGCACTTCGCCCAGGCAGTCGGCGCGGAGGAGGGAATCACTCCCGGGCTCTACGGCATGCTCCAGGCGATCGGCAGCAACCCGGGGCTGAGCCAGAGCGCGCTCGCCGTCGCCATGGACGTGGACCGCTCCTCGATCGTCAAGGTCGTCGATCGGCTCGAGGAGAAGGGGCTCATCGTCCGTGACACCTCTCCGACCGATCGCCGGCGCTATCGGCTGCACATGACGCCGACCGGCGCGCAGGCGCTGCAACGCATCGAGGACGCGGTGACGCGCCAGGACCGGGCGTTCTCGGCCCGCCTCGACGATGCTGAGCGCGCCACGCTGATCGACCTGCTGACCCGGCTTTACCAACCAGACCGTGAAACCTCGACCGCTCGCGCGGGATTAGGAGCCGAATCTTGAAGAACATCCTTCGCCTGACCCTCAACGGGCGTCTCCGTGAGGACCTCGTCCCCGACAACATGCTGCTGCTGGATTACCTGCGCGAGGCGGTCGGCCTCACCGGTACCAAGCAGGGCTGCGATGGCGGTGAATGCGGCGCCTGCACCGTCCTGGTGGACGACCGCCCCCGCCTCGCCTGTTCCACCCTGGCGCACCAGGTCGCCGGCAGGAAGGTCGAGACCGTCGAGTCGCTGTCGACCCACGGCACGCTCTCCCGGCTGCAGGCCGCATTCCACGAGAAGCTGGGCACCCAGTGCGGCTTCTGCACGCCGGGCATGCTGATGGCGTCCGAAGCGCTGCTGCGCAAGAACCCCGACCCCTCGCGCGAGGACATCAAGACGGCGCTGGCCGGCAACCTGTGCCGCTGCACCGGCTACGTGAAGATCATCGAGTCCGTGGAGGCCGCGGCGGCGGCGCAGCGGTGCGCGGAGGAGGCGAAATGAACCCCAGGTTTCCGAAGAATGGCACGGTCGGTGCCCGCACGCCGCTGGTGGACGGGGTGGAGAAGGTCACCGGCAAGGCCAAATACACGGCGGACATCGCCGCCCCCGACGCGATGGTCGGGCGCATCCTGCGCTCGCCCCACGCACACGCCCGCATCCTCTCCATCGACACCGCGGCGGCCGAGGCGCTCGAGGGCGTGTTCGCGGTGTGCACCGGCGCCGAGACCCCGGTGCCCTACGGCGTGCTGCCGATCGCCGAGAACGAATATCCGCTCGCGCGCGAGAAGGTGCGCTATCGCGGCGATCCGGTGGCGGCAGTCGCCGCGATCGACGAGGCGACCGCGGAGAGGGCGCTCGGCCTGATCCGCGTCGAGTACGAGGTCCTGCCCGCGTACTTCACCCCCAAGGCGGCGCGCAAGGCGGGTGCGGTCGCGATCCACGACGACAAGCCCGACAACGTGCTGCGCGAGGTGCACGCCGAGTTCGGCGACGTCGCCGCGGCCTTCGCCGAGGCCGACCTGATCCGCGAGAAGACCTACACCTTCGCCGGGGTCAACCACGTCCACATGGAGCTCAACGCCACCCTGGCCGAGTACGACCCGGTGCGCGACATGCTGACGCTGAACACCACCACCCAGGTGCCCTACTACGTGCACCTCAAGGTGGCGGCCTGCCTGCAGATGGACTCGGCCCGCATTCGCGTGATCAAGCCCTTCCTCGGTGGCGGCTTCGGTGCGCGCACCGAGACCCTGCACTTCGAGATCATCGCCGCGCTGCTCGCGCGCAAGGCCAAGGGCACGGTCCGCCTGGTGCAGACCCGCGAGGAGACCTTCATCGCGCATCGCGGCAGGCCGTGGACCGAGGTGAAGATGAAGCTCGGCCTCAAGAAGGACGGCAAGATCGCCGCCCTCGCGCTCGAGGCCACCCAGGCCGGCGGCGCGTATGCCGGCTACGGCATCATCACCATTCTCTACAGCGGCGCGCTGATGCACGGGCTGTACCACATCCCGGCGATCAAGCACGACGCCTGGCGCGTCTATACCAACCTGCCGCCGAGCGGCGCGATGCGCGGCCACGGCACCGTGGACACCCGCGCCGCCTTCGAGGCGCTGCTGACCGAGATGGCCGAGGAGCTCGGCATCGACTCGCTGCGCATCCGCCAGCTCAACATGCTGCCGGAGATCCCCTACGTCACCATGTATGCCCAGAGGGTGATGAGCTATGGCGTGCCGGAGTGCCTGGAGAAGGTCAAGGCGGCCTCGGGCTGGGAGGAGCGCAAGGGCAGGCTGCCCAAGGGGCGCGGCCTGGGCATCGCGCTGTCGCATTTCGTCTCGGGCACCTCGACGCCCAAGCACTGGACCGGCGAGCCGCACGCCACCGTCAACCTGAAGCTCGACTTCGACGGCGGCATCACCCTGCTGACCGGCGCCGCCGATATCGGCCAGGGTTCCAACACCATGGCCTCGCAGGTGGCCGCCGAGGTGCTGGGCGTGCGCCTCGACCGCATCCGGGTGATCTCCGCCGACAGCGCGCTGACGCCCAAGGACAACGGCTCGTATTCGTCGCGCGTCACCTTCATGGTCGGCAACGCCTCCATCTCCGCCGCCGAGGAGCTCAAGGGCATCCTGGTCAAGGCGGCGGCGAAGAAGCTCGACGCCCGCGAGGAAGACATCGAGGTCATCGACGAGCTCTTCATGGTCTCGGGCAGCCAGGACCCCGGGCTGACCTTCCAGGAGGTGGTCAAGGCCGCGATGGTCGATTCCGGCACCATCACCGTGAAGGGCACCTTCACCTGCCCGACCGAGTTCCAGGGCGACAAGCGCATCCGCGGCAGCGCGATCGGCGCCACCATGGGCTTCTGCTATGCCGCCCAGGTGGTGGAGGCGTCGGTGGACGAGATCACCGGCAAGGTCACCGCGCACAAGGTCTGGGTTGCGGTCGATGTGGGCAAGGCGCTCAACCCCCTCGCGGTGGAAGGGCAGACGCAAGGCGGGGTGTGGATGGGCATGGGCCAGGCCCTGTCGGAAGAGATCGTCTATGACAAGGGCAGGATGTTGCACGGCAACATCCTGGATTACCGCGTCCCCACCATGATGGAGAGCCCCGACATCGAGGTGATCATCGTCGAGAGCCTCGACCCCAACGGCCCGTTCGGCGCCAAGGAGGCTTCGGAGGGCATGCTGGCCGGCTTCCTTCCCGCCGTCCAGGAGGCGGTCTACGAAGCGGTCGGGGTGCGCGCCACCGAGTTCCCGCTCAGCCCCGACCGCATCACCGAACTGCTCGACGCCAAGGAGGCAGCATGAACATCCTCGCCGATTTCCGCACCCATCGCCCCGCCACCCTGGCCGATGCGGTGGCCGCCCTGGACGCCGACGGCGCCGTGCCCCTGGCTGCCGGCACCGACCTGCTGCCCAACCTTCGCCGTGGCCTGGGACAGCCCGAAGTCCTCGTCGACCTGGGCGGCATCGATGGCCTGGGCACGATCTCCACCCTCGCCGACGGCAGCCTGCGCATCGGCGCCGGTGCCACCCTGGAGGCGGTCGCCGAGCACGCGCTCGTCCGTGCGGGCTGGCCCGCGTTGTCCCAGGCCGCCGAAGCGGTGGCGGGGCCGACCCATCGCGCTGCGGCCACCCTGGGCGGCAACCTGTGCCAGGACACACGCTGCATCTTCTACAACCAGAGCGAGTGGTGGCGTGCCGGAAACGGCTACTGCCTGAAGTATCGGGGCGACAAGTGCCACGTCATCGTCAAGAACGACCGCTGCTATGCGACCTACCACGGCGACGTCGCCCCGGCACTGATGGTGCTGGACGCCCGCGCCGAACTCGTCGGCCCGACGGGCAGGCGCAGCGTCGCGGTGGCGGAGTTGTTCCGCGAAGACGGTGCCGGGCACCTCGCCTTGAATCGGGGCGAACTGGTGGCGGCGGTGGAGGTCCCTCCCGCCGACGGCTGGACGGCCGCCTACGCCAAGGCGCGCATCCGCGATGCCGTCGATTTCCCGCTCGCGGGCGTCGCCGTCGCCCTGCGCCGTGACGGAGACCGCATCGCCGGCCTGAGGGTGGCGATCACCGGGTCCAACTCCGCCCCCCTGCTCGTGCCCACGGACGAGCTCGTGGGAGGGGGCTGGGATGGCGCCGCCGCCGAGGCCCTGGCCCAGCTGGTGCGCAAGACGTCGAACGTCCTCAAGACCACCGTCACCGGCGTCGGCTATCGGCGCCGGGTCCTGCTGGCGCTGGCGCCGCGGACGGTCGACGCGCTCTGGCAGGGAAGCTGAGCCCCTTGGGCTTGTGCTCCCACCCTCTTGTGCCGCACCCTCTCCGGCGGGGAGCACGCAAGCAGCCGGCCTGAGTGGCGGTTCCCGCGGGCCGGCTTTTGTCCGTCCCGCGTCCCGGACCGCGATGTCCCGGTATTGCGCATTGCGCTTCGATGACGTGTCATCAAAGCGTCAAGGAGCTGCAATACACTTCACGGGCATTTTTCAGGGAGCACAGGCATGCCAGCGAACATACTGCTCGTGGAAGACGAGCCGGCGATCCAGGAACTGATCGCGGCGAATCTCGCCCGCGCCGGCCATCACGTAGTGCGCGCCAATGACGCCGAGAGCGCGCAGCGCATCGTGCGCGAAGCGCTACCTGATCTGGTGCTGCTGGACTGGATGCTGCCCGGCGCGTCGGGCGTCGAGTTCGCGCGCCGGCTGCGCGCGGACGAACGCACCAGCGACATCCCGATCATCATGCTGACGGCGCGCGGCGAGGAGCAGGACAAGGTCACCGCGCTCGAGATCGGCGCCGACGACTACGTCACCAAGCCCTTCAGTCCGCGCGAGCTGGTCGCGCGCATCAAGGCGGTGCTGCGCCGGCGCGCGCCGCAGACCACCGAGGACGTGGTCGAACTCGGCGGCCTGCGCCTCGACCCCGCCACCCACCGCGTCAGCGCGGGCGAGACCGCGCTCGCGCTCGGTCCCACCGAGTTCCGCCTGCTGCACTTCCTGATGACCCACCCCGAGCGCGTGCACTCGCGCGCGCAACTGCTCGACCAGGTCTGGGGCGACCACGTGTTCGTCGAGGAGCGCACCGTCGATGTGCACATCCGCCGCCTGCGCTGCGCGCTCGAGCCCAGTTCGCACGATGCGCTGATCCAGACGGTGCGCGGCAGCGGCTACCGTTTCTCGGTGCACACCGCGCAGGCCGCCGCGGCGTCCTGATCCTCCGCTCGCGCCGCGCCAGTGATTCGCCGCCCGCTCAGCTACCTCGCCCTCGTCATCGCCCTGCCGCTGGGGACGCTGATGGTCCTCGCGGCACTGGCTGCCGCCTACCGCGGCAGCGACGCCGCGCTCGCCCTGCTGGCGGTCGGGCTGGTCGGCTGGGCGATCATGCTGGTGCGCAACCTGCGCCAGCTCGTCACCTGGGCGCGGCAGCCCGTGGGCACTCCGGTGCCGCAGGCCGAGGGCTTGTGGGGGCGCGTCTTCGCCGAGGTCGGCGACCGCCTGCAGCGCGAGTGCGAGGTCAAGGAACGCCTGTCGGCCGAGCTCGGCCGCTTCCAGCAGGCCGCGCTGGCCATGCCCGACGGGGTGATCTACCTGGCCGAGGACGACGCCATCGAGTGGATGAATCCGATGGCGGAGCAGCACTTCGACCTCGACCGCCGCAAGGACCTGCGCATGGCGCTGTCCGGCCTGGTGCGCCAGCCCGAGTTCGTCCGCTACCTCGCCGCGCACGAGTATGCCGAGCCGCTGGTGATGCGCTCGCTGCGCCGGCGCGAGCGCAGCCTGCAGGTGCAGGTGATCGCCTTCGCCGGCAACCGGCGCCTGGTGCTGTCGCGCGACGTCTCGCAGCTCGAGCGCCTGGAGACGATGCGGCGCGACTTCGTCTCCAACGTTTCGCACGAGCTGCGCACGCCGCTGACCGTGGTTGGCGGCTTCCTCGAGACCCTGATCGACGGCATCGATGATTTCACGCGCGACGAGGTGGTGCAGTACCTGGGGCTCGCCAGCGAGCAGTCCTCGCGCATGCAGCGGCTGATCGAGGAGCTGCTGACCTTGTCCGCGCTCGAGACCGGAGCGCCTGCGCCGGCAGAGGAGCGGGTGGATGTCCAGGCGCTGGTGCGCGACGTGGTGCGCGACTGCGAGCTGCTGTCCGCCGGGCGTCACGAAGTGCGCCTGGTGCTCGAGGGCGGCGGCGAGCTCCTCGGCAGCCACAAGGAGTTGCGCAGCGCCTTTTCCAACCTTGCAAGCAACGCGGTGCGCTACACCCCGGCCGGTGGCCACATCGAGATCGGCTGGCGCGCCGGTGGGGGCGGTGGCGAGTTCTGGGTGGCGGACGACGGCATCGGCATCGATGCGGTGCACATCCCGCGCCTGACGGAACGCTTCTACCGGGTGGATCGCGGGCGCTCGCGCGAGACCGGCGGCACGGGGCTCGGCCTGGCGATCGTCAAGCACGTCACCACCCGCCACCACGGCGAGCTCGTGATCGAGAGCGAGCCGGGGCGGGGCAGCCGTTTCACGCTGCGCTTCCCGCCGGCGCGGGTCAGGCCGGGCTGAACTCCTGCTCGACAGGCTCGAAGCTGCACTGGTCGAAGTTGGCGCCGCGCATCGACACCTTGAGCAGGCGCACCTGTCGGCGCTCCTGCCCGTCCTGAACGTCGAGGATGCGGTCCTTCTTGAACCAGGCGGGCGGCAGGACCAGCGTGCCGGCGGTCTTGAGTGCGGGCGAGGGCGGCAGCATGAACGCCTGGTGGAAGGGTTCGCGGGAGCCGTTGCGCGCGATCGTACGCCGCACGCCGACCACCCGTGGCACTCCCGGCAGCACGTTGATGCCGACTTCGAGCGTGCCGTCGTTGCGGTACATCAGCCAGCTCAGGTCGGCGATCAGCAGCTGATCGGCGTCGGGTGGGCGGATACCGACGAGCTGATGATGGTCCAGGCGTGGGCCGTCACCGCTGCGGCGCAGGCGGAAGCCGCCCACCGACTGGTCCATGAGCTCCCAGCGCTCGCACTCCATGCCCAGGTCCGCCGCCTGCGCTTCGCGCCGCCGGCTTTCCGAGGTGCTGCCATCCACGGTGGCCACCCGTTCGCCGAAGGTGAGCAGGGACATGTCGTCGCGGAAAGCGCGCGGTCGCTGCTCGGTGACCGGCTGCTGGAAGAGTTCGCCCTTGATCGCGTAGCCGATCGCGAGCCAGTCGCCGGTAAAGTCGATCACACCGGATTTCCGCCGGCGCGGGAAGCGCCGTCCGGAGGCAGCCAGGCCCCAGGGCCGGTACAGCGACAGCAGCAGGCGCGCGCTCGAGCTGGCCGAGCAATCGTTGCCGAGCCCGAGCGAGGCGGGCGTGACGCCGCGCTTGAACTGCGCCATCACTGCCTGGATCTGGGTGGCGAGCCCGCTGCCGTCGAAGCGCAGCACGGAGGGCGTGTGTGCGAGCAGCCCGAGTGGACGCAGGCCGCTGTCGCCGTCGGTGTCGATGCCGTAGGTGCTGGGCTTGTGGCCTTCGATGTCTGCATCGAGCGCGCAGTAGGGCGCGAAGCGCTGCGCCCAGCGCACGACCCAGTTCAGTTCGCGCTCGCCGCGGCCATAGGGATTGGCGAGCTCGACGAGCAGGGTGCCGATGTAGGCCTCCTGCGCACTCTGCGCCCGCCAGACCTCGTTGAGCGGATCGGTCACGCGCACCTGCGCCAGGCCGTTGCGCACGGCGTCGTCGTAGGCGACATGCACCGCATGCCAGAGGCCTGGCGGCAGCTCGAGGTGGGCACGGTAGTACTCCACCAGCACGAGCCCTTCGTAGAATACCCTGCGCTGCGCGAGCAGCGCGCGCTGGTCCTCGAGCGTGCCTTCGCGGGCGTCGGAGTCGGCGATGCGCGCGTACGAGCGCGCCACCGCCTTCCACAGCGAGACCACGCGCTCGAGCGCACCTCCCTCCTGGCGGCGTGCCGCAGGCTGGGGGTGGATCGCATAGGCGTGCGCCATCTCGCCCTGCACGAAGGCGAGGGTCTCGCGTGCGGCCTCCAGCACCTCGAGGTGCTGGTTGGGTGCCGGCGAGGCGTCGAGCAGGCCGTTGACGATGCGGACCAGGCTCGCGTGCGTGGCGCGGAAGTCCGTCGGGTGCAGCTTCTGCAGCAGGGCTAGGCAGACCGCGGGCTGGCTGTAGTCCATGGGGGAGGGTCCTCAGTCCGGTCCGCCGGGGTACAGCGCGCCGTCGATCGCGCGTGCGAGGGCGACCGCGTCGGCCGCCGGGTGGGCCACGCCTTCGCGTTGCGCGACGCCCCACACCGACTCGGGGAAGTGGCGGTCGTCGCGGTAGCGCGGGATCACGTGCCAGTGCAGGTGCGGCACCATGTTGCCGAAGCTGGCGAGGTTGATCTTGTCGGGGTTCAGCAGGCTGCGCAGCGCTGCCTCGGTGGCCATCACCACGTCGAGCAGGTGGCGGCGGTCTGCGGGCGAGAGGTCGGTCATCTCGGCTACGTGCTCGCCCCATACCACCCGGCAGAAGCCCGGATGGGCGGCGTCATCCACGCGGATCACGCGGCAGCGCTCGTCCTCCCACAGGGTGAGTTCGGACGGCAGGGCGCACAGGGGACAGTCCATGAGGGTTTCTCGGTCGGCTGCAGAGGGGCTACGGATTTTGAATCTAGGCGCGGCGGTGCTGGCGGGCGAGGAACTGTTACGCACTCCCGACCTTGTCGCTGCCTCGACGCGGGTAATCCTGCGCCATGGTGGCGGTTTCACCAAGCGCGACCGGCTCTCCATCGCGGAAAGCGAGCAGGTTGCCCGGCGGGATCTGCGTCCAGAGTTCGTTGTCGGTGAGCGGCGTGGTGGCAATCACCGCGACGCGGTCCTGCGGACCGGTGAGGCGGCGGAAATCCACCGTGAGGTCCTCGTCGGCGAGGTGGGCCTCGGCGAAGGGCGCACGCCGGACGATGTAGCACAGCCGCGACGAGCAGTGCGCGAACAGCCAGTCGCCGTCCGAGAGCAGGAAGTTGAATTCGCCGCGGCTGCCGATCCCGAGCGCGAGCTCGCGCAGCGCGGCGTGCAGTTCCGCCGGCGCCGGCTTGCCCTCCGGAAAGCGCGCAGCCAGCGTGTCGAGGATGTGGCAGAAGGCGAGCTCCGAGTCGGTGCTGCCGACCGGCAGGAAGCGCCCGGAGAGCGCGGGTGCGAACTCCTTCAGGTTGCCGTTGTGGGCGAAGATCCAGTAGCGCCCCCACAGCTCGCGCTGGAAGGGGTGGGTGTTCTCGAGCCGGATGTCGCCCTGGGTGGCCTTGCGGATGTGGGCGATGACGTTGAGCGAGCGGATCGGGTAGCGATTCACCAGCTCCGCCACCGGCGAATGCGCGCTCGGCGCCGGATCGAGGAAGACGCGCACGCCGCGGCCCTCGAAGAAGGCGATCCCCCAGCCGTCGCGGTGGTGGTCGGTGAGTCCGCCGCGCGCACGGAAGCCCGCGAACGAGAAGCAGATGTCGGTCGGCACGTTGCAGTTCATGCCCAGCAACTGGCACATCGTGGAACCCTCCGTTCGCGGCCCCCGCCCCGCTCAGGCGCCGAGCTTCTTCCTCAGCAGCTCATTGACCTGGGCCGGGCTGGCCTTGCCCTTGCTCGCCTTCATGACCTGGCCGACCAGGGCGTTGAAGGCCTTCTCCTTGCCGGCGCGGAACTCCTCCACCGACTTCTGGTTGGCGGCGAGCACCTCGTCGATCATGGCCTCGATCGCGCCGGTGTCCGTCACCTGCTTGAGGCCCTGTCTTTCGATGACTTCGTCGGCCGTCGCCCCCTCGCCGTTCCACAGCGCCTCGAACACCTTCTTGCCGATGGCGTTGGAGATCGTATTGTCCGCGATGCGCGCGACCAGCCCGGCGAGCTGTGCGGGCGACACCGGCGACGCGGAGACGTCGAGCTCGGCCTTGTTGATGCGCGCGGCGAGGTCGCCCATGACCCAGTTGGCGCAGAGTTTGGGCAACTGGGTCGCCAACGACGCACCGGTGGCCGACACCGTGGCCTGGTAGAAGTCGGCGACCTCTTTCGACGCGGTGAGCGTGGTGGCGTCGTAGGCCGAAAGGCCCCAGGCGTCCATGAAGCGCGCCTTCATCGCACCTGGCAGTTCAGGCATCTCCGCCTGCACGCGCGCCTTCCACTCGGGCGCGATCATCAGCGGCAGCAGGTCGGGGTCGGGGAAGTAGCGGTAGTCGTGGGCGTCTTCCTTGCTGCGCATCATGCGCGTCTCGCCGGTGTCGGGGTCGAACAGCACGGTGGCCTGCTGCACGCGGCCGCCGTCCTCGAGGGTGTCGATCTGCCACTGCACCTCGTAATCGATCGCCTGCTGCAGGAAGCGGAAGGAGTTGAGGTTCTTGATCTCGCGCCGGGTGCCGAACTCGGCCGCGCCCTTCCTGCGCACCGAGACGTTGGCGTCGCAGCGGAAGGAACCCTCCTGCATGTTGCCGTCGCAGATGTCGATCCAGCGCACCAGCGCGTGCAGCGCGCGCGCGTAGGCCACGGCCTCGGCGGACGAGCGCATGTCGGGCTCGGAGACGATCTCGAGCAGCGGCGTGCCGGCGCGGTTGAGGTCGATGCCGGTCATGCCGTGGAAGTCCTCGTGCAGGCTCTTGCCCGCGTCTTCCTCGAGGTGGGCGCGGGTCAGGCGCACGGTCTTCTCATACCCCGACTCGCCCTCGCCGACGCGGATCGTGATCGCGCCGCCGACCACCACCGGCAGGTCCATCTGGCTGATCTGGTAGCCCTTGGGGAGGTCGGGGTAGAAGTAGTTCTTGCGCGCGAACACGCTCTTCTCGGCCACATGGGCGCCGATCGCCAGGCCGAAGCGGATGGCGCGCTCGACCGCGCCGCGGTTGAGCACCGGCAGCACGCCGGGGAGCGCGATGTCCACCGCGCTCGCCTGGCGGTTGGGCTCGGCGCCGAAGGCGGTGCTGGCGCCCGAGAAGATCTTGCTGGCGGTGTTGAGCTGGGCGTGGACCTCCAGCCCGATGACGACTTCCCAATCGGATCGGCTCATGGTGTGTTCTCGTGTCGCGTGTGGCCGTGCGCTCAGTGGCACTGGCCGTTGGTCCGATCGACGATGATCGGCCACAGGTAATCGAAGGCGCCGCGGCTGCAGCGGCTGGCGCAGTTGGCGAAACCGACGGTGACGTCCTTGCCCTGCTCGAAGATATCCACCGTGCAGCCATCGGGGGCACGCAGCTGCACGCTCGGCTTTTCTCGTGTCTGCGTGAATGGGCCGTGGAAGCGGCAGCTGCCGCGGCGCGGGATCTCCACGTCGGCGTTGAAGGTCCTGACCTTGGACTGCGCCACGTCGAGCGTGATGCGTGTGACGTAGCCGGCCTCGTCACTGAAGCGGCAGTCGGCGCGCACGTCGAGCGGGCGCCAGGGCATCGGGCGCAGGCGCTTGCCCGCCGAGCTCGGGCTGGCCAGCACCTCGTCGCTGACCGGCGCGTCGGAAGGCGGCAGCATCGGCAGCGTGCAGGCGGACAGCAGCACCGCGGCGGCGAGCGCGCCGAGGCGGCCGCAGACGCGTCTGCCGAATCGCTCCGGCGCGGCCGCGCAAAGGTGGCGCGTGTGGTTCACGCGGCGCATGCCGGACGGTGGGTGTGCCAGTCGGTGGCCTGCTGGAAGCGGTGTGCGGCGTTCAGCAGGCGCGACTCGGCGAAATAGTCACCGATCAGTTGCAGCCCCACTGGCAGGCCGTCGGCGCCGAAGCCGGCCGGGTGCGACAGGCCGGGCAGGCCGGCGAGGTTCACCGCGATGGTGTAGATGTCGGACAGGTACATCTGCACCGGGTCGTCGGCCTTCTCGCCGAGCGCCCAGGCGGTGGTCGGCGTGGTCGGGCCGGCGATGAGGTCGCAGTGCTGCAGCGCGGCCTGGAAGTCCTGCGCGATCAGGCGGCGCAGGCGCTGCGCCTGCAGGTAGTAGGCGTCGTAGTAGCCGTGCGAGAGCACGTAGGTGCCGACCAGGATGCGGCGCTTGACCTCGGCGCCGAAGCCCTCGGCGCGGCTCTTCGCGTACATGTCGGCGAGGTCGCCGTAGTCGGCGGCGCGGTGGCCGTAGCGCACGCCGTCGAAGCGGGACAGGTTGCTCGAGCACTCGGCTGGCGCGATTACGTAGTAGGCCGGGATCGCCAGCCTGGCGTTGGGCAGCGAGACCTCGACCGTGGTGGCGCCGAGCGCGCGGTACTGCGCGATCGCGGCGTCGATGGTGGCGCGCACGTCGTCGGCCATGCCCTCGGCGAAGAACTCGCGCGGCAGGCCGATGGTGAGGCCCTCGAGCGGGCGGGTGGAGGCCGGGCCGGCGAGCGCGGCGGCGTAGTCCTCGGTCGGGCGCTCCAGGCTGGTGGAGTCGCGCTCGTCGAAGCCGGTCATCGCCGACAGCAGCAGCGCGCAGTCCTCGGCGCTGGCGCCGAAGGCACCGCCCTGGTCGAGCGAGGAGGCGTAGGCGATCATGCCGTAGCGGCTGACCAGGCCGTAGGTGGGCTTGATGCCGGTAATGCCGCAATAGGACGCCGGCTGGCGCACCGAGCCGCCGGTGTCGGTGCCGGTGGCGATCGGCGCCAGGCGCGCTGCCACCGCGGCGGCCGAGCCGCCGGACGAGCCGCCGGGGATGCGCTCCGGGTTCCACGGGTTCTTCACCGCGCCGTAGTACGAGCTCTCGTTCGACGAGCCCATCGCGAACTCGTCCATGTTGGCCTTGCCCAGGCTCACCGCGCCGGCGGCCTTGAGCAGGCTCACCACGTGGGCATCGTAGGGGCTGACGAAGTTGGCCAGCATCTTCGAGCCGCAGGTGGTCAGCACGCCTTCGGTGCAGAACACGTCCTTGTGCGCGAGCGGGATGCCGGTGAGCGGCCCGGCGCTGCCGGCGGCGATGCGTTGGTCGGCGGTGTGCGCGGCGGCGAGCGCGCCCTCGCGGTCGACGGTGATGAAGGCGTTGAGCGCGGGGTTCAGCGCGTCGATGCGGTCGAGGAACAGGCCGGCGAGCTCGACGGCGGAGATCTGGCGGGCGTCGAGTGCGCGGCGCAGTTCCGGAAGGGAGGCGTTGATCATTTTTCGGTCAGGCAGGTTGACGCCGCGGCACGCGTGCGGTCGATGCGGTCTGGGGCAGCGACGCGGAGGGAGGCCGCGGAGCGGATCATTCGATGACTTTCGGCACCAGGTAGAGGCCGGCTTCGGTCTGCGGCGCGACTTTCTGGAAGGCCTCGCGGCGGTCGGCCTCGGTGACGAGGTCGGGGCGCAGGCGGGTGGCGAGCTCCTGCGGATGGCTCATCGGCTCGACGCCGCTGGTGTCGACCGCCTGCATCTGCTCGATGAGGCCGAAGATGCCGTTGAGCTTGTCGCGCGTGGCCTCGAGTTCGGACGCGGAGACGGCGATTCGCGCGAGGCGGGCGATGTGCCCGACCTGGTCATTGGAGAGCGACATGGCGTAACAAAACCTGCTGAATCGACAAAGGTTTGTAGGTTATCATAATCGTCTTTGCCCCGCCCGGGGCTGCGCCGCTTCGCGGTAGCGGGCGGGGTTTTCGCGTTGCAGCGCGCCAAGGGTGCCCGGCTGTGCGCGGCTCGACCACTCCACCGGTTTCGGAAGGCTTCATGTTCGGTTTCCTGCGCTCCTACTTCTCCAACGATCTCGCGATCGACCTCGGCACCGCCAACACCCTGATCTACGTGCGCGGCAAGGGCATCGTGCTGGACGAGCCCTCGGTGGTCGCAATCCGTACCGAGGGTGGTCCCAACGCCAAGCGCTCCATCCAGGCGGTCGGCCACTCGGCCAAGCAGATGCTCGGCAAGACGCCCGGCAACATCACCGCGATCCGCCCGATGAAGGACGGCGTGATCGCCGACTTCGTCGTCACCGAGCAGATGATCAAGCAGTTCATCAAGAAGGTGCACGACTCCCGCCTGCTCTCGCCCTCCCCGCGCATCATCATCTGCGTGCCCTGCGGGTCCACCCAGGTCGAGCGCCGCGCGATCCGCGACGCGGCCCTCGCGGCCGGCGCCTCGCAGGTCTTCCTCATCGAGGAGCCGATGGCCGCGGCGATCGGCGCCGGCCTGCCGGTGTCGGACGCGACCGGCTCGATGGTGGTCGACATCGGCGGCGGCACCACCGAGGTCGGCGTGATCTCGCTCGGCGGCATCGTCTATTCGGGCAGCATCCGCGTCGGCGGCGACAAGTTCGACGAGTCCATCGTCAACTACATCCGCCGCAACTACGGCATGCTGATCGGCGAGACCACCGCCGAGAAGATCAAGAAGGAGATCGGTTCCGCCTTCCCCGGCTCCGAGGTGCGCGAGATGGAGGTCAAGGGCCGCAACCTGGCCGAGGGCATCCCGCGCAGCTTCACGATCTCGTCCAACGAGATCCTCGAGGCGCTCACCGAGCCGCTCAACCAGATTGTCTCCGCGGTCAAGATCGGCCTCGAGCAGACGCCGCCCGAGCTCGGCGCCGACATCGCCGAGCGCGGCATGATGCTCACCGGTGGCGGCGCCCTGGTGCGCGACCTCGACCGCCTGCTGATGGAAGAGACCGGCCTGCCGGTGGTGGTGGCCGAGGAGCCGCTGACCTGCGTCGCGCGCGGCTGCGGCATGGCGCTCGACAAGATGGACAAGCTCGCCTCCATCTTCACGTCCGAGTGACGTCCTCCGGCCCCGGCCTGCGTGCCGGGGCGCGTCTTCCCTCCCCACCTGACGGCCCTGGTTCGTAGCGGATGTCTCTCGTCGGCCATCAGCCCCCTCCCATCTTTCGCCGCGGCCCGGCGCCGCTCGCGCGCCTGTTCGTGTTCGTCGCGCTGTGCCTCGTGCTGCTCGTGGCCGACCTGCGCTTCCGCTACCTCGAGGTGCTGCGCAACGCGCTGTCGGTGGTCACCTATCCGCTGCAGATGGCGGCGTCGACGCCGGCCGACGTGGTGCGCAACGCCACGCGCTACTTCGGCACCCTGGTCGATGTGCAGCTCGAGAACGCCGACCTGCGCCGCCTCCAGCTCGATGCCGGCGAGCGCCTGCTGCGCTTCGAGCAGCTCGAACAGGAGAACCTGCACCTGCGCGAGCTGCTGCAGATGTCCGAGCGCGTGCAGACGAAGAGCATCGCCGCCGACATCCTCTACAACGCGCCCGACCCCTTCGCGCGCAAGGTGATCCTCGACCGCGGCACCCAGCAGGGCGTCGAGGCCGGCCTCGCGGTGGTCGACGCGAACGGCGTGATCGGGCAGGTCACCCGCGTCCATCCGGTGCAGTCCGAGGTCACCCTGCTCACCGACCGCAACCAGTCCATCCCGGTCAGCGTGGTGCGCAACGGCGTGCGCGGCGTGCTCTACGGCGTCGGCCGCGGCATGCTCGAGATGCGCCACGTGCTCGCCGAGGTGGACATCCAGCCCGGCGATCGCCTCGTCACCTCCGGCCTCGACGGCATCTTCGTGCCCGGGCTGCCGGTGGCGACGGTGACCCGGGTCGATCGCGACCAGGACGCGTTCGCACGCATCGAGTGCGAGCCGCTGGCGGCGATCGAGCGCAGCGTGCAGGTGCTCGTGATCGGGCGTGCCGCGTATCCGCCGCCCCCGCCGCCGCCCGAACCCGCGGGGGAACGCTGAACCATGCACCCGACCAACCGTTCCAGCCGCATCCTGCAGCCGGTCAAGCTCTGGTTCGTCTACCTGAGCCTGTTCGTGGCGCTCGGCCTGGAGTACATCCCCACCGGACGCACGCCCGGCCTGCCCGACTGGGTGGCGCTGGTGCTGGCCTTCTGGTGCGTGCGCGAGCCGCTCGCGATCGGCATGGGCGCGGGCTTTGCCTTCGGCCTGCTGATGGACGTCGGCCTCGGCGCGGCGATGGGCCAGCATGCGCTCGCCTACGTCGTGCTCGCCTACCTGGCCAACGCGCTCGCCCGCCGCGTGCTGTGGTTCCCCGCCTGGCAGCAGGCCCTGCACGTGCTGCCGCTGCTGCTGCTCGCGCAGGCGATCATGGTGCTGGTGCGCCTGCTGGCCGGGGCGGAGTTCCCGGGCTGGTCGTATTTCCTGTCTAGCCTGGGCAGCGCGCTGCTGTGGGCGCCGCTCTCCTTCCTGCTCCTGCTGCCGCAGTACCAGCCGGACGAGCGCGATGACAACCGCCCGATCTGAGGCGCGCGGGCGATGACCGAGTTTCGCGCGCCCGCGGCCGAACTGGCCCGCTTCCGGCTTCGCGTCGTGGTGGCGGCGGTGTTCGTGCTCGTCTGCTTCGGGCTGCTCGCCGCGCGCTTCCATCACCTGCAGGTCAAGCGCCACGACTACTTCCTCACCCGCGCCGAGGACAACCGCATCGCGCTGCTGCCGGTGGTGCCGCACCGCGGCACCATCGTCGACCGGCGCGGGGTGGTGCTGGCGCGCAACTACGCCACCTACACGATCGAGATCACGCCCTCGCAGGTGCGCAACCTCGACGCCACGCTCGACGAGCTCGCCGGCCTCCTGCCGCTCGACGCGCGCGACCGCCGCCGCTTCCGCAAGCTCTACGAGGAGAGCCGCAACTTCGAGAGCGTGCCGCTGCGCAGCCGGCTCACCGACGAGGAGGTCGCGCGCGTGGTGTCGCAGCGCTACCGCCTGCCCGGGGTGGACGTGAAGGCGCGCCTGCTGCGCGACTACCCGCAGGGCAGTACCGCCTCGCACGTGATCGGCTACATCGGCCGCGTCACCGAGCGCGACGTCGAGCGCATCGAGGAGGCCGGCAATGCGGCCAACTACCGCGGCACCCTGCACATGGGCAAGGCCGGCCTGGAGCAGTCCTACGAGCACGAGCTGCACGGCACCACCGGCTTCGAGCAGGTCGAGGTCAACGCCGGCGGCCGCGCGGTGCGCGCGCTGTCGCACACCGCGGCGACGCCGGGCAACGACCTCGAGCTCACCCTCGACATCGAGCTGCAGAAGGTGGCCGAGAAGGCCTTCGGCGATCGCCGCGGCGCCCTGGTGGCGATCGAGCCTTCCACCGGCGGCGTGCTCGCGCTGGCCTCGATGCCGACCTACGACCCAAACCTCTTCGTTGACGGCATCTCGACCCAGGACTGGAAGGCGCTCAACGACTCGCCCGACCATCCGATGCTGCACCGTGCGATCTACTCCACCTACCCGCCCGGCTCCACCTTCAAGCCCTTCATGGCGCTCGCCGGCCTCGAGACCGGCAAGCGCACCGCGAAGCAGGCCATGTACGACGTCGGCTATTTCCAGTTCGGCGGCCACCGCTTCATGGACGACAAGATCGGCGGCCACGGCATGGTGGACCTGCACAAGTCGATCGTGGTGTCGTGCAACACCTACTACTACCAGCTCGCCAACGACCTCGGCATCGAGGGCATCGCCGGCTTCATGGCGCCCTTCGGCTTTGGCGAGCGCACCGGCATCGACCTGCCGGGCGAGGCGACCGGCGTGCTGCCCTCGCCGGAGTGGAAGCGCAATCGCTTCAAGAAGCCCGAGCAGCAGCGCTGGTTCGCGGGCGAGACGATCTCGGTCGGCATCGGCCAGGGCTACAACGCCTACACGCCGCTGCAACTCGCCAACGCGCTCGCCGCGCTGGTCAACCAGGGCAAGCTGTTCCGCCCGCACGTGGTCAAGTACGTGGTGGATTCGCGCACCGGCGAGCGGCGCGCGGTCGAGCCCGAGCCGCTGCGCCAGATCCCGCTGCGCGACGCACACCTGAAGGCGGTGCTCGACGCCATGGTGGACGTCAACCGCACGGGCACCGGCAAGCGTGCGTTCAAGGGTGCGCCCTACACCGTCGGCGGCAAGACCGGCACCGCGCAGGTGTTCTCGCTGCGCGGCCAGCGCTACGTCGAGGGCCGCGTGCGCGAGCGCCTGCGCGACCACTCCTGGTTCGTCGCCTACGCCCCGGCCGAGAACCCCAGGATCGCGCTCGCGGTGCTGGTCGAGAACGGCGGCTTCGGCGCCCAGTCGGCGGCGCCGATCGCACGCCAGGTGATCGACTACTACCTGCTCGACCAGCGTGCGGGTGCCCCGGCTGCCGAGGACGAGGAAGGTGCCGAGAGCGAGGAGGGTGCGGAGAGTGGAGGCGACGCGCTGCCGGCCTCGCGGATCGTCGAGCCGGCGTTGCCGCTGGAGGCGCCGCCCGCGCCCGTGCCGTCGCGCCCGGCCACCCCGCCTGCCGCGGTGCCCGCGCCGCAGCCCGCCGCGGCGAGGAGCGCGCGATGAACGACAACCGCTTCAACCCGCTCGCGCTCGTGCTCGGCTTCCTGCGCCCGCTCGATCCGGTGCTGATGTTCGTGCTCGCCGCCCTGCTCGGCTACGCCCATGTGCTCATGCAAAGCGCCTCGCCCGAGCGCCTCGACTCGCAGATCACCCATATCGGCATCGCGCTCGCCGGCATGTGGGTGCTGGCCTGGCTCAAGCCGCAGCGCCTGCTGTCGATGGCGGTGCCGCTCTACCTGCTCGGCGTGGTGCTGCTGGTGGCGGTGGAGCTGTTCGGCGAGGTCTCCAAGGGCGCGCAGCGCTGGCTCGACCTCGGTGTGGCGCGCATCCAGCCCTCGGAGCTGATGAAGATCGCGATGCCGCTGATGCTGGCCTGGTTCTTCCAGATGCGCGAAGGCCAGACCCGCTTCATCGACTTCATCCTCGCCGGCGCCCTGCTGCTGGTGCCGGTCGGCCTGATCGTGATCCAGCCCGACCTCGGCACCAGCCTGCTGATCGCCGCCTCGGGGCTGTACGTGATCTACTTCGCCGGGCTGTCGTGGAAGCTGCTGATCCCGCTGATGGTGGCGCTGGTGATCGGGCTGGGTTCGATCGTCGCCTTCGGCGACACCCTGTGCCAGCCCGAAGTCGACTGGCAGGTGCTGCGCGAATACCAGAAGCAGCGCGTGTGCACGCTGCTCGATCCCACCCGCGACCCGCTCGGCAAGGGCTTCCACATCATCCAGTCGACCATCGCGATCGGCTCCGGCGGGCTCACCGGCAAGGGCTGGATGGACGGCACGCAGACCCACCTCGCCTTCCTGCCCGAACGCCACACCGACTTCATCTTTGCCGTGCTCGCCGAGGAGTTCGGCCTCGTCGGCGCGCTGGTGCTGCTCGCGGTCTACGTGCTGCTGCTGCTGCGCGGCTTCCACATCGCCGCCAACGCGCCCACCCACGCCGCGCGCCTGCTCGCCGGGGCGATCACGATGATCTTCTTCACCTATGCCTTCGTGAACATGGGTATGGTGAGCGGCATCCTGCCGGTGGTGGGGGTGCCATTGCCCTTCATCAGCTACGGCGGAACCGCGCTCGTCACGCTCTGCCTGGGGATCGGCATCCTCATGAGCATCCAGCGCAGCCGCTTCGCGGACAAGACCTGAGAAGGCCCCGAACGACGATGACTCCAGTTCCTCCCCTGCCTCCCGCTGCCCGTGCCTCAGGGCTTCGGGCGCGCCGCGCCCTGGCCATGCTCGGCGTCGCCTGCGCCGCAGCCTTGCTGACGGCCTGCGGTTCCGCGCCCAGGCGCGAGGGGCCGGTCGCCGAGGCGCCGGCTCGGGCCGGGACGCCGGAGCGCAGCCCGGCGCGTCGCGGCGGGGGCTATTACAAGGACGATGGCCCCGAGGACGAGATCCCCGACGACCTCGACGCGATCCCGGACGCCGAGCCGCGCGACGAGCCGCTCCATCGCTACGCCAACCGTCCGTATCACGTCATGGGGCAGAGCTTCGTGCCCGCCACCGCGGTGCGCGCCTTCCGCCAGCGCGGCCACGGCAGCTGGTACGGCCGCCGCTTCCACGGCAAGCCGACCTCGAGCGGCGAGCCCTACGACATGTACGCGATGACCGCCGCGCATCCGACCCTGCCGATCCCGAGCTATGCGCGCGTGACGAATCTCGGCAATGGCCGCTCGGTGGTGGTGCGGGTCAATGACCGCGGCCCCTTCCTGCGTGGCCGCGTGATCGACCTCTCCTACGCCGCGGCGCACAAGCTGGGGTACATCAACAGCGGCAGCGCCGAAGTCGAGGTCGAGCAGATCCTGCCCGGCGAGGCGCCGCTGGTGGCTGCGGCGCGGCCGGTGCCACCGCTGCGTGCGCGCGCCAACGAGGGGCTGGTCCCGGGGGTGGGGCCCGTGATCGGAATGAAGCCGCTCGCCCCGCTGCCGGTCGCGCAGGCTCCGCTTGCAGCGCCAGCGGCGAGCCCGGTACGTCCCGCCGACACCGCGATCGCTCCGCCCGAGTGCGAGGAAGGCCCGGCCTGCGGCGCCGCGGGCGGCTTCGCGCCGCCGGTCGCCTCGGCGAGCGCGGGCATCTTCCTGCAGCTCGGTGCCTTCTCCTCGTTCGCCAACGCCGAAGGTTTCCGCGACACGGTGCGCAGCCAGGCCTCGAACCTGGCCGAGCGTTTCGAGTTGTTCACCGATGGCGAACGTTTCCGCCTCCACGCCGGTCCCTACGATACGGTCGAGGCGGCACGCGACGCCGCCGCGCGCATGGGCAACGTGCTCAAGCTCAAGCCATTCGTGGTGGTGCGCTGAGCTCGGCCCGCCGCGTCCGGGTTGCAACAAAGGCTTTCCATTTTTGGCCCGTACATGCGTGGCGCCTATAATTCGCCGTTCCCTTTCCCGTCTCCCCAGGTTTTTCCAATGCGTTTCCTGATTGCCGTCCTCGTCTCGCTGTTCTCGCTGTCCGCGCTCGCGCAGACGGTGCCGCCCCCCGCGCTGGCCGCCAAGGCCTGGGCGCTGGTCGACCATGCCACCGCACAGGTGCTTGCCGAGAAGGACGCCGACGCCCGCATCGAGCCGGCATCGCTCACCAAGCTGATGACGGCCTACATCACCTTCTCCAAGCTCAAGGAAGGCACGCTGAAGCCCGACCAGGTGGTGCCGGTGTCGACGAAGGCCTGGCGCATGGAGGGCTCGCGCATGTTCATCGAGCCCAACAAGCCGGTCAGCGTGGACGAGCTGATCCGCGGCGTGATCGTGCAGTCCGGCAACGACGCCTGCGTGGCGCTCGCCGAGACCATCGCCGGCAGCGAGGAGGCCTTCGCCGCGCTGATGAACCGCGAGGCGCAGCGCCTGGGCATGACCAACACCCACTTCACCAACTCCACCGGCCTGCCCGACCCGCAGCTGTACACCAGCGCGCGCGACCTCGCCCTGCTGGCGAGCGCGATCATCCGCGACTTCCCCGAGTACTACAGCCTGTACTCGCTCAAGGAGTTCACCTACAACGGCATCAAGCAGCCCAACCGCAACCGCCTGCTGTACATGGACCCCTCGGTCGACGGCATGAAGACCGGCCACACCAGCAGCGCCGGCTACTGCCTGGTGTCCACCGCCCGCCGCGGCGAGCGCCGCCTGATCTCGGTGGTGCTCGGTGCCGCCTCGGACACCGTGCGCGCGCAGGAGTCGCTCAAGCTGCTCAACTTCGGCTATCAGTTCTTCGAGACGGTGAAGCTCTACTCCGCCGACGAGGCGCTGTCGAAGTTCCGCGTCTGGAAGGGCAAGCTCAACGAGCTGCCGGTGGGCTTCCTGAACGACTTCGCGCTCACCGTGCCCAAGGAGGCGGCGAACAAGATCCAGGTCAGCCTGGAGAGCCGCCAGCCGCTGGTGGCGCCGCTGCAGCGCGGCCAGGAGGTCGGCACGCTGACCGTCGCGATCGACGGCAAGCCGCTCGGCCAGTACCCGGTGGTCGCCCTGCAGGACGCCGAGGTGGCGGGCTTCTTCGGCCGCCTGTGGGATGCGATCGTGATGTTCTTCAAGAGCCTCTGAGCGCTCGACCAGAAATCGACGAATACGGTGATGTGCCATGGCTGACCAGCAGGACGCGCAGACGCGCCAGAGCCTGATCGAGTATCCCTGCGACTTTCCCATCAAGGTGATGGGCGCGCGGGTGGACGGCTTCGCCCAGGCGGTGATCGAGGTGGTGCTGCGCCACGCGCCCGACTTCGAGCCCGCCGGCGCCGAGATGCGCCCCTCGAGCAAGGGCAACTACCTCGCGGTGACCTGCACCTTCCGCGCGGTGTCGCAGGTGCAGGTGGACGCGATGTACCGCGAGCTCACCGCGCACCCGATGGTCAAGGTGGTGCTGTGATCGTCAAGCGCCTCGGCTTGGTGGAGTACGCGCCGGCGCTCGAGGCGATGCGCGTGTTCACCGCCCAGCGCGGGGCCGACACGCCCGACGAGCTCTGGCTGCTGCAGCACCCGCCGGTGTACACGCTCGGCCAGGCCGGCAAGCCCGAGCACCTGCTGCAGAACCCGGCCAACATCCCGCTGGTGCACATCGACCGCGGCGGCCAGATCACCTACCACGGCCCCGGCCAGCTCGTCGCTTATCTGCTTCTCGACCTGCCGCGCCGCCGGCTCAAGGTGCGCGAGCTGGTGAACCTGATGGAGCAGGCGATCATCGACACCCTGGCGGACTACGGCATCGAGGCCGAGCGCAAGGACGGCGCGCCGGGCGTCTACGTCGCCGGCGACAAGATCGCCGCGCTAGGCCTGCGCGTTCGCAACGGCTGCAGCTACCACGGCCTGGCGATCAACGTGGACGCCGACCTCGCCCCCTTCGGCTGGATCAACCCCTGCGGCTACGAGGGCCTGAAGACGATCCGCATGAAGGACTTCGGCGTCGACGCGGGCGTGGAGCAGGTCGGCGAGGTGCTGCTCGGCCACCTGCAGCGCCTGCTGCCGCCCCCATCGTCGGACATTGGGGAAACCGATAATGCGGCTGCGGCCTCGCCCGTCGCCGTGGCGGCGCGTGCCGGGTCATAATCGCGCCGACGGATCCGTCCGAGATCAGCCCCTTCCCACCCGGAAACCCACAGAGAACAGCGACCATGGAAACCCCAGCGCGCAAGCAGCGCGGCGCCGACAAGACCGCCCGCATCCCGATCAAGATCGTCCCCGCCGAACGCCTCAAGAAACCCGACTGGATCCGCATCAAGCTCGGCGCCGGCATGGAGGCCGAGCGCTTCAACGAGATCAAGGCCACGCTGCGCGACCACAAGCTGCACACCGTGTGCGAGGAAGCCTCCTGCCCGAACATCCACGAATGCTTCGGCAAGGGCACGGCCACCTTCATGATCATGGGCGACATCTGCACCCGCCGTTGCCCGTTCTGCGACGTCGGCCACGGCCGCCCCGAGCCGCTCAACGCCGACGAGCCGCGCGACCTCGCCAAGACCATCGCCGCGATGCGTCTCAACTACGTCGTGATCACCTCGGTCGACCGCGACGACCTGCGCGACGGTGGCGCCCAGCACTTCGTCGACTGCATCCGCGAGACGCGCGCGGCCTCGCCCAAGACCCGCATCGAGGTGCTGGTGCCCGACTTCCGCGGCCGCATGGAGATCGCCCTCGACATCTTCGACGCCGCCCCGCCCGACGTCATGAACCACAACCTCGAGACCGTGCCGCGCCTCTACAAGCAGGCGCGCCCGGGCTCGGACTACGCGTACTCGCTCGAGCTGCTCAAGCAGTTCAAGGCGCGCCATCCGGACGTGGCGACCAAGTCGGGCCTGATGGTGGGCCTGGGCGAGACCGACGACGAGATCCTCGAGGTCATGCGCGACCTGCGCGCCCACGACGTCGAGATGCTCACCATCGGCCAGTACCTGCAGCCCTCCGGCGGTCACCTGCCCGTGCTGCGCTACGTGCACCCGGACACCTTCAAGATGTTCGAGACCGAAGCGCTGAAGATGGGCTTCAAGAACGCTGCCTGCGGCCCGATGGTGCGCTCGAGCTACTGGGCCGACCAGCAGGCGCACGGCGCCGGGGTGGTGTGATCATGGCCGAGGGTCGGATCGGGATCGTTCCGGCGCTCATCCTGGCCGCCGGCATCGGCTTTGCCGGCATGCAGGTGGCGGGAGGCATCGAGCGTTTCCGCATGGCGGAGCGCACCCTCACCGTGAAGGGCCTGGCCGAGCGTGACGTGAAGAGCGACTTCGCGGTGTGGACCGTCCCCTTCCGCCGCGCCGAGAACGACTTCGGCAGCGTGCAGCAGGCCCTGACCGCCGACCGCGAGCGCGTGGTCGCCTTCCTGCGCGAGCAGGGCTTCAGCGACGACGAGATCGAGGTGCGGCCCTTGCAGGTGCAGGATCTGTTGGCGCGCGAGTATGGATCGGACCGCGTGGCCCTGCGCTTCACCGGGCAGGGGCAGGTCGTGGTCAAGTCGGCCCGCGTCGATCTCGTGGCCGCGGCGTCGAATCGGGTCGATCCGCTGGTCGAGGCGGGCGTGCAGCTGGGGGGTGATGGCAGCGACGGTACGCCGCGCTACCAGCTGCGCGGCTTCAACGACATCAAGCCCATCCTGCTCGAAGAGGCGACCCTGAGCGCGCGCGAACTGGCCAGCAAGTTCGCGGCCGATGCGGGCGCGCGCCTGGGCCCCCTGCGCAGCGCAAACCAGGGCGCGATCCGCATCACCGACGACGACGACTCCGACATGGACACGTCGCGCACGATCGGCAAGCGCCTGCGCGTGGTCAGCACCTTCCAGTTCGGCCTCGAGTAGGGCGCGCCGCGCGACCCGAGCACGCGCTGCTGGAACATGGCGGCGGTCGCGGGCGACGCCGGGCAGGCCTCCCCCGGCGCATGCCCGCCGCCCATGGTCGATCAGGGGCAGCCCTTGCAGCCGTCCGTCTGCGCGTTGAGGAAGATCGCCTGGTCGAGGTTGGCGCCGGTGAGGTCGGCGTTGCTGAGCTGCGCGCGGGTGAAGTTGGCGCCCTGCAGGTTGGCGCCCGCGAAGGAGGCGCCCGCGAGCTTGGCGGCGCGCAGGTTGCTGCGGGTGAGCTCGGCGCCGTCGAAGCGGCTGCGCTCGGCGCGCGCGTTGGTGAGGTCGGCGCCGCCGAGCTTGGCGGCGGAGAGGTCGGCGTCGTGCAGGTCGGCGTTCTGCAGGATCGCGTTGCGCAGGTCGGCTTCCTTGAAGCTGGCGCCGGTCAGGCGTGCGCCGCGCAGGTTGGTGCGCAGCATCGAGGCGCCGTCTAGCGTCGCGCCCGCCATCTCGGCCTGGGAGAAGTTCGCCTCGTTCAGCGTGGCGCCGCGCAGGTTGGCGCCGGACAGGTCCGAGCGGGTGAACTGCGAGTTGGCCAGGTTCACCCCTTCGAGGTTCGCCCCGTTGAGGTTGAGGTTGGTGCACAGGGTGCCGCGGCGGATGTCGCAGCCGCCGATGTTGCCGCTGCGCTGGGCGTGGGCGGGCGGGAGCAGGGCGAGCAGGAGACTGGCCGAAAGAGCTGCGTGCAGCGTGGCGCGGATCATGGGCATGGGGAGCGTGGGCTTTCCTGTCAGGCGGGTTCGGCGAGGAGTTGCTCGAGCAGGCCGTGCAGCTTGTCGAAGTCGGGCTCGCCGAGGATCTTCTGCACGATCTGGCCGCGCCGGTCGAGGACGTAGCTGGTCGGCGTCAGGCGCACGCCCTCGAAGCCGCGCGCGATGCTGCCGTCGCGGTCGAGCACGAAGGTGAAGGGCAGCGCGCTGCGCTCGACGAAGGCGGCGACCTGGGCGGGCGGGTCGTAGTCCATCGCCACCGCCACGGTCCGGTAGCCGCGCGCCTCGAACCTCTCCTGGGTCGCCTTCAGCGCCGGCATCTCCTTGATGCAGCTGGTGCAGGTGGTGGCCCAGAAGTTCACCAGCACCACCTTGCCGCGCAGGTCGGCGGTGCGGAAGCTCTGTCCCTGCAGCGTGGAGAAGGTCACGTCGGGTGCGGCCGGCTTCTGGGTGAACACGAAAAAGCCGGCGACGGCGAGGATGAGGACCGCGACGGCGGCGGCGATCTTGAGCTTCATGGCAAGGTCCGGAACGGTTGAAGTGCGCGGCGGCAGGCGCTTTGCGGGCGATTTTGAGCGAGCCACCGAGGCTTGTCACCCTTGCGCTGTCGGACAGACGCTGTCTGCAAAGGTGCCCGGTCTTGCTAGACTTGATTCATCAGGGCGCTGCGACCAAGGTCCCGGCCCCGTTTTTTGCTCCTGTTCAAGCCGAGGTAAGACCGCAATGACCAACCCGCCCGTGTTCACCTGGAGTGACCGTTTCCTGCTCGGGCACCGCACGATCGACGACACTCACCGCGAGTTCGTCGATTGCGTGGATGCGCTGCTGCGCGCCAGCGACGCGGAGATCCCCGCCGCGCTCGACGCCTTCGCCCGCCACGCCGAGGCGCACTTCGCGCAGGAGGACCAGTGGCTGGCCGCGCCCGATTTCCCCAACGGCGGCGAGTGCCACATCGACGAGCACGCCAAGGTGATGGCCTCGGTGCGCGAGGTGCAGGAGCTCGTCGGCAAGGGCGAGGTGGCGATCGCCCGCGAGCTCGCGCAGGCGCTGATGGACTGGTTCCCCGGGCACGCCGACTACATGGACTCGGCGCTCGCTACCTGGCTGGTGAAGAAGTCGCACGACGGCCGTCCGCTGGTGCTGCGGCGCAAGGAACATCTTTGAGCGCCTCGCCGGCCGGGCGCACGCCGCCCCGCCCTCGGCGTGGTCCGGCCCGTGTCCGCCGACCCGGACGCGCGATCGGCTAGAATCGACGTCCACGCCGCCCGGCCGGGCGGCTTTGCTTTTCTGCGATCCAGTTCACGATGTCCGCCCTCCTCAACGCGCCCCAGCGCGAAGCGATCCGCTATCTCGACGGCCCCTGCCTGGTACTGGCCGGCGCCGGCAGCGGCAAGACGCGGGTGATCACGCACAAGATCGCGCACCTGATCAACGAGTGCGGCATCAGCGCCAACAACATCGCCGCGATCACCTTCACCAACAAGGCCGCCAAGGAGATGCAGGAGCGCGTCGCCCACATCATGGGCGGGCGCGTGCCGGGCGGGCTCACGGTGTGCACCTTCCACGCGCTCGGCGTGCGCATCATCCGCCAGGAGGCCAAGCACTGCGGGCTCAAGCCGCAGTTCTCCATCCTCGATGCGTCCGACACCGTGCAGATCGTCTCGGACGTGGCCGGCGACAGCGACAAGGGCATCGCCAAGCAGATGCAGTGGCAGATCTCGTCGTGGAAGAACGCGATGATCACCCCCGAGGAGGCCGCCCAGCTCGCCGACAACGAGATCGCCTCGGTCGCCGCCAAGCTCTACAAGGAATACGAGCGCACCCTGCGTGCCTACCAGGCGGTGGATTTCGACGACCTCATCTCGCTGCCGGTGCGCCTGTTCGACGAGCACCCCGAGGTGCGCGAGCGCTGGCAGAACAAGCTGCGCTACCTGCTGGTGGACGAGTACCAGGACACCAACCGCGCCCAGTACCGGCTGCTCAAGCTGCTGTCGGGCGTGCGCGGCGCCTTCACCGCGGTGGGCGACGACGACCAGGCGATCTACGCATGGCGTGGCGCCGACGTCGAGAACCTGAAGCTGCTGCAGCAGGACTACCCCAAGCTCAAGGTCATCAAGCTCGAGCAGAACTACCGCTCCTCGCGCCGCATCCTCGAGGCCGCCAACACCGTCATCGCCAACAACGAGAAGCTCTTCGACAAGCGCCTGTGGTCCGAGCACGGCCAGGGTGAGCAGATCGTCGTCACCAACTGCCGCGACGCCGAGCATGAGGCGGAGTGGGTGGCGACCAAGATCGTCGCGCACAAGTTCGAGCACCGCACCCGCTTCAAGGACTACGCCATCCTCTACCGCGGCAACCACCAGGCCCGCCTCATCGAGCAGCAGCTGCGCAACCACCGCATCCCCTACGTGATGTCGGGTGGGCAGAGCTTCTTCGACAAGGCCGAGATCCGCGACCTCATCGCCTGGCTGCGCCTGCTGGTGAACGAGGACGACGACCTCGCCTTCATCCGCGCCATCACCACGCCGCGCCGCGGCATCGGCGCCGCCACCATCGAGGCGCTCGGCGCCTACGCCGGGCATCGCCACAGCAGCCTGTTCACCGCGGTGTTCGAGGAAGGGCTCACCCAGCACCTCAACGCCAAGCAGCTGCAGGGCGTGCAGGAGTTCGCCGCCTACATCAACCGCCTGCAGTACCGCGCCCCGCGCGAGCCCGCGGCGCAGCTGCTGGAAGACCTGCTCGGCGCGATCCGCTACGAGGCCTGGCTGTTCGAGCACTGCGACACGCGCGAGGCGGAGTCGAAGTGGAGCAACGTGCGCGACTTCGTCGGCTGGCTGGGGCGGAAGGGCGAGGAGGACGGCAAGAACCTGCTCGAGCTCACCCAGACCATCGCGCTGATGTCCATGCTGGACAAGGAAGACCCCGACTTCGACGGCGTGCAGATGGCCACGCTGCACGCCTCCAAGGGGCTGGAGTTTCCGCACGTCTTCCTGGTCGGTGTCGAGGAAGGCCTGCTGCCGCACCAGAGCAGCGTCGACGAGGACAAGGTCGACGAGGAGCGTCGCCTGATGTACGTCGGCATCACCCGCGCCCAGCGCAGCCTCAACCTCACCTGGTGCGAGCGGCGCAAGTCGGGCAAGGAGTTCCGCCCCTGCGAGCCGAGCCGCTTCATCGCCGAGATGGGCGGCGACATCCGCATGAACGACCGCAAGACCGCGCAGCCGGTGACGAAGGAAGAGGGCAAGGCGCGGCTCGCCAACCTGATGGCGATGTTCGAGAGCCGCGACAAGGGCTGAACGGCGCGGCGGCGCGTGCGGCGAGCGTGCACGAAAAAGGCAGCCCGCAGGCTGCCTCGTCCGTCGCTGTGCGCTCGCGCGCTTACTGCTCGACCGGCGGTTCGGTGTAGCCGGCGCCGGCCAGGTTCGCCAGATAGGCCACGGCGCGCGAGACTTCGGTGTCGGTGAGGTCGCTGCCACCACCGCGCGGGGGCATCGCGCCCTTGCCGGCGATCGCCGAGGCGGTGAGGCCATCGTGGCCGAGCGCCAGGCGCGGGCCCCAGGCGGCGGCATCGCCCGTCTTCGGCGCACCCACCGCACCCGAGTCGTGGCAGGCGGCGCAGATCGACTTGTAGATCTGCTCACCGGTGCGGGTGCCCGGCGTGATGGTCACGGCCTGGATCTCGACCCGTGCGACCGGCTGGATCAGCGTCGCGGTGGTTTCCGGATCGATCTTGCTCTGGTCGCCACAGCCGGCCAGCAGCGCGGCTGCGACCAGGGCGACGGGCATTGCGAGGCGGGCGGGCCGCAGGGTGCGTGGGTTCGACATGCTTTGGTCCTCGGACGGGTGGCGCAAGACAGGGTCTAAAGCCCGGATTATAGCGGGCTAAAAACCATTGTGGCAGCGCGGCATGGACTTTGCCGCCGAAGCGGGCTATGCTCTCGCGCCTTGTCCGGGCGCTTCGTCCGGGCTCCGCGCGCCCGTAGCTCAGCTGGATAGAGTACTGCCCTCCGAAGGCAGGGGTCGGACGTTCGAATCGTCTCGGGCGCGCCAAGAAATCAAGGGTATAGCGGTCGGTGCTGGAGGCTGTGCGTAAATCGCTTGCAGACGCGAACCCCCGAAATCCCGCAGAACAACCGGCCTCGAGCCGGTTTTTTTGTGCCGCTTTTCCACCTCGTCACGGTCTCGATCCGCAGAGTTTTCGGTCGCTTGGCCGTTGCCCCGCGTTCGACGACCTGCCAGAGGGGGCCGTCGGGGCTGACTGAATGACCGTATCGACCTTTCCCGCGCTGCGCTCGCGCGGCCGGCATGTTTCCGCGGCAGCCCTGCTGCTGGCTGTGCTCGGCTTGTCGGGCCTCCCCGCCGCCGCCTGTGAGCCGGTGCTCGCGGTGGAGGACGGGGGACGCATCCTGTTGTGGCAGGCGCCCGGTCCGGCGCGCGAGGTGGTCGAAGGTGGCTGCGCCGCAATCGATGCGGCCGCGGAGCGGCTCGCGTACTGCACGCGGCCCGCCGCCGACACGCGTCAGGCGGTGCAGCTGAACGTTCTGCCGCTCGCGGGCGGCGACGCGCAGCGCGTGCATGCGGGACGCGAGGGCGACGCCATCTCCGAGGCGGCGTGGTCGCCGGATGGCTCGCGGCTCGCGTTCATCCTCACCGACGCGCGCTTTCGCAGCCACCTGATGGTGGTGGAGCCGGGCAGCCCGGCACGTCGGCTCGCCAGCGCAGCCAACGCGGAGAACCACCAGTGGTGGAGCCTGGGCTGGCTCGCGGACGGGAGCGCGATCGGTGTGCACGACATGGAGCACTACGCGCTCATCGCGGCCGATGGCGGCGGCGTGCGCGAATCCATCCCGCTCGCGCGCATGCTCGGTGTGCAGGCCGAGGCGATCTCCAGCACGGATCGGGTGCTGCCCTCGCCGCGGGACCCGACGGTGTTCGCCTATACCCTCGGGGTGCCCGGCACTGCGCGCTTCCGACAGGCGATGCACGAGCCGAACACCGCGCTGTTTGTCCACGATCGTTTCCTCGGCCGTGGCAAGAACCTGCGCCTGAGCGCCGAGCACGTCACCGTGGTCGATGCGGCGTGGGCGCCGGGCGGGCTGGCGCTGTACTTCAGCGGCTATCTCGACCGCCATGTAAACGAGGACGACCCCTTCCGCGTCTATCGCATCGAGCGCAGCGGGCAGGGGATGCGCGAGCTGCTGCGCGGCGAGCGGGTGAGCGCAGGCTGTCGCGCGGCGTCCGCGGGGCCGGCATGAGCGCAGCGGAGTCGCCGCTCGCGCCGCGCGATCAGCCGTCGTGATGGCCCGGCGCCCGCAGGATGGCGCCCAGCCACCGCCCGATGTCCGCGATCTCCTCGAGGCTCACCGAATGCGGCAGGGGGTAGTCGTGCCACTCGGGCTCGATGCCCAGCTGGCGGAGGAGCTCGACCGCCTGCCGGCCGAGCTCGGGCGCGACGACGTCGTCGTGGGTGCCATGCGCGGCGAAGACCGGCGTGCGGCGATTCGCCTCCTCGAAGCCGTCGATCAGCAGCCCGGGGCTGGGGAGGTAGGTCGACAGCGCGATGATTCCCGCGAGCGGCTCGGGGTGGGTGAGCCCGGTCAGGTAGGCCACGGCGCCGCCCTGCGAGAAGCCCGCGAGGATGACGCGCTCGGCGGGCACGCCGCGCTCGGCTTCGCGTTCGATCAGCTGGCGGACGAGCGCGCGCGAATCGAGCAGCCCGGCCTCGTCGATCTGGCGGCTGTGCGGGGCGAGCGAGACGATGTCGTACCAGGCGCGCATGACATAGCCGGCGTTGCAGGTCACCGCACGATAGGGGGCGTGGGGGAAGATGAAGCGCACCGCAGGGCTGCGGGGCAGGCCCAGCGCCGGGATGACCGGCTCGAAGTCGCCGCCGTCCGCGCCCAGGCCGTGCATCCAGATGACACTGTAGCGGGGATCGGGTCCGGTCTCGAGCTCGATGGGCGGGGTGTCGAAGACGAGGCCTGGGGAGGAGTGGGGGCTCAAGCGGGTCACCTTGTGGGAGAGTGGAGCGTCGGTGCGCGCGGCTGCGCACCTTGTGGGCTACGAAAAGCGGATCGGACGGATGAATCCTGAACACCTGGAGCTGCTGCTCAGCCGCGAGATGCCCTTCGGCAAGTACAAGGGGCGGGTGATCGCGGATCTGCCGGGATACTACCTCGCGTGGCTCGCCCGCAAGGGCTTCCCGCCGGGGCAGCTGGGCCAGCTGCTGGCGCTGATGCACGAGCTCGACCACAACGGCCTCGGCGGCCTGCTGGAGCCCTTGCGTAGGGCGCGGAGCTAGGGCTGTGGCGCGGTCGGGCGGCGTGTAACATGCCGGCCTGTGACAAATGGGTCGCTGCAGCGGCCGGGCTTGCCGACGGGGGCTGCAAAATCGTGCGCCCCGCGCTCCGGGCCGCGCACGCAGGACTTCTCGCTGGAGCTTTTCCTCAAATACGGGGGCCGCACGATGCCGCGCTTTCTTCATACCGCCGATTGGCAGATCGGCCGCCAGTACGCGCGCTTCGCGCCCGAGGACGCGCTGGCGCTGGCCGAGGCGCGCCTGTCGGCGGTCGAGCGCCTGGCCGACATCGCGCACCAGGAGGCGGTGGATGCGGTGCTGGTGGCCGGGGACGTCTTCGATGCGCAGACGGTGTCCGATCGCACGATCCGCCGCCTGTTCAACGCCATGGGGGCGTACGCGGGGCCGTGGGTGCTGATCCCCGGCAACCACGACGCCGCGCTGGCCGAGAGCGTATGGACGCGTGCGCGTCGCCTCGGCGCCGTGGCGGCCAACGTGCATCTGGCGCTGAGCGCGCAGGTAATGGCGTTCCCCGAGCGCGGTTTCGCCGTGCTGCCGGCGCCGCTCACCCAGCGCCAGACCGCGGCCGACGAGACCGCGTGGTTCGACCACGCGGTCACGGCGCCGGGGCTGGTGCGTGTCGGCCTCGCCCACGGCAGCGTCCAGGGCGTGCTCGCCGAGGGCATCGACTCGCCCAACCCGATCGCCGCCGACCGCGCCGGCCGCGCCGCGCTGGATTACCTCGCGCTCGGCGACTGGCACGGCACGCGGCGGATCGACGCGCGCACCTGGTACAGCGGCACGCCCGAGCAGGACCGCTTCAAGGCCAACGATCCCGGCAACGTGCTGCTGGTGGACATCCCCGCGGCGGGCGCCGAACCGAAGGTGGAGGTCCGGGCGGTGGGGCGGCACCCCTGGATCGAGCTGGAGGAGAGCCTGGCGGTAGCCTCGGACCTCGAGCGCACGATCGCCCGCCTGCAGGCCTTGCCCGAGCTCGCCGTGGTCGATCTGAGCCTGGCCGGCGAGCTCCACCTCCTCGGCAGGCAGCAGCTCGAGGCCGCGCTGTCGGTGGCGGAGGCGAGGTTCCGCAGCCTGCGCACCGACCTGTCGCGGCTGCGCCTGCAGCCCACCGAGGACGACCTCGCCGCCCTGCATGCGGACGGCTACGTGGGCAGGGTGATCGCCGAGCTGCGCGAGGAGCAGGAGGGCGGGAACGCCGAGCTCGCCCGCGAGGCCATGGCCATCCTCGCCGCGCTGCTGCTGGAGACGCGGGGCCAGGGAGAGACGGCATGAGGCTGCTGCGCCTGAAGGTCGAACAGCTGCGCCGCTTCCGCCAGCCAGTCGAGATCCGCGACCTCGACGCCGGCATCAACCTGTTCACCGGACCCAACGAGTCGGGCAAGAGCACCCTGGTGCGCGCGATCCGCGCGGCGTTCTTCGAGCGTTACAAGTCGTCCAGCGTGGAGGACCTGCAGCCCTGGGGCGATTCGGCCGCCGCGCCGACGGTCGAGCTGGAGTTCGAGTGGCAGGGCAAGCGCTGGAAGCTGGTCAAGAGCTTCCTCAAGCGCAAGCGCTGCGACGTCAGCGTCGACGGCGTCGCGTTCAGCGGCGAGGAGGCGGAGGACAAGCTCGCCGATCTGCTCGGCTTCGAGTTTCCCGGGCGCGGGGCCAGCCGGCCGGAGCACTGGGGCATTCCCGGACTGCTGTGGATCGAGCAGGGCGCCGGGCACGAGATCCACAAGCCGGTCGAGCACGCCGGCAGCCACCTGAAATCCGTCCTGGGCAGCAGCCTCGGCGAGGTGACCAGCAGCGCGGGGGACGCGCTGATCGCGCGCATCACCAAGGAGCGCGCCCGCCTGCTGACCGCCACGGGCCGGCCCACCGGAGACTTCGCCACAGCGCTGGAGGCGCACGAGCGCCTCGAGCGCGAGCACGCCGACCTACAGGGTCGGATCCGGCAGTACCGCCAGCAGGTCGATCGGCTCGGGCAACTGCGGGATGAACAGGCGCGCGACGACGGTGAGCGCATCTGGGAGGCGTACCGGCAGCAGGCCAGGGCGGCCGAGGTCCGACTGGTCGAGGTGCTGGCCTGGCAGCGCGAGCAGGAGCGCGACCAGCAGGCCTTGCAGGTCTGCCAGGCGAGCGTGCGCACGAGCCTCGACCTGCTCGGCCGCTTCGAGGCGCAGCGCAAGGATCTGCACAAGCGCGCCGCGGACCGCGACGTGGCCGCGCAGGCGCTCGCCGCGCAGGAGGCGCGCAGGCCGGCCGTGGAGCGTGCGCTCGCCGACGCCCGCACGGCCTTCGAGGCGGCCAGGGTGGCGGTCCGGCTGGCGCGCGAGCAGCAGCAGCGCAAGGACCTGGCACGCGAGCTGGAGCAGGCCGACGCCGAGCTCGCCGGCCTGGACCAGGCACTGGCACGCGCCCGCGAGTTGCACGAGGCGCTGCTGCGGCAGCGTGGGTTGCGGCAAACCCTGCACATCGACGCCAAGGCGCTCGCGCGCCTGCGCAAGGCCGAGGACGAGCTCGCCCGCCTCGCGATCCGCCAGGAGGCGGTCGCCACCCGCCTGCAGTTCGACCTGCGCGAGCCCGGGGCGGTCACGCTGGCGGGTGAGCCCTTGCATGGACAGGGCGAGCGCCTGCTGCTCGAGCCGGCCGAGATCGTCCTCGGGCAGCTTGGAAGCCTGCGCATCCTGCCCGGCGGCGACGACATCGCCGATCTGGTCCGCAAGCGCCAGGGGCTGGACGACGACCGCGCGAGCCTGCTGTCCGTGCTCGGCGTGGCCTCGCTGGCCGCGGCGGATATCCGCCATGAGCAGTGCCGCGAGCTCGACGGCACCATCCGGCGCGACGAGTCGGTGCTGGAGTCGCTCGCGCCCGAGGGCCTGGAGGCGCTCGCCGGGCGCAGGCAGCTCAAGCAGGCGCGCCGCGAGGAGCTGGCGAGGCTGATCGCGGCGCTCCCCGAGCCGCAGCAGGGCGGCCTGTCGGTTTCCAGGGCGGAGGTGCAGCTGGACGGCGCCGGCGAATCCCTCAAGGCCGCCGAGGCGGCCGAGGCGGGTTTCCGCAGCGCGCTCCTGCTCGCCACGCAGGCGCTGGAGAGTGCCCGCAGCGAATGGAGCCGGCTGGACGGCGAACTGCAGGGTGCGGATCGCAGGCAGCATGAAAAGCTCGCTGCAGAGCAGCTGCTCGAGCTGCGCGCCAACGAGAACCGGCTCGAGCAGGCCCTGCGCGAACGGCAGAAGCAGATCGACCTCGCCAACCCGGGGGTCCTGCGCCAGGACGTCGAGCGCTTCACGCGCAGTGCGGACGCGGCCGAGAAGGCCGCCGAGCAGCGTCGCCTCGAGCTCGAGCGCCTGAAGGCCAGCCTGGAGGCGCTCGGCGCCGAGGGCCTGGAGGAGAGGAGCGCGGAGCTCGACGTCGAGCTGGCGCGGGCGGTGCGTCGCAAGGACGAGCTCGGGCGCCGCGCCGGCGCGCTCGATCTCCTGCTCGTGCGCCTGACCGATCACCGCCTGCAGCTCACCCGCCAGCTGCAGGCGCCGCTGCAGCGCCACCTGAACCGATACCTGCAGCTGCTGTTCCCGGAGGCCAGCCTGAGCGTCGATGAAGCGCTCGTGCCGGAGATCCTGGTGCGCCAGGGGCTGGACGGGGAAGAGCGCGGCCGCTTCGCCGAGCTGAGCTTCGGCGCGCGCGAGCAGATGGGCCTGATCAGTCGCCTCGCCTACGCCGACCTGCTGCGCGAGGCGGGGCGCCCGACCCTGATCATCCTTGACGATGCCCTGGTGCACAGCGACGTCGAGCGTCTCGGCAACATGAAGCGCGTGTTGTTCGACGCCGCACAGCGCCACCAGATCCTGCTGTTCAGCTGCCATCCCGACAGCTGGCGTGACCTCGGCGTGGCGCCCCGCGACGTGGCCGGCCTGGGTATGCCGGCAGCCCCCTCCCCCTGAAGGCGAACCCGCCATGACCGCCCCGCAACCCAATAATCCCCTGCACGGCCTCACCCTCGAGCAGATCCTCGTCCAACTCGTGGAACGCCTCGGCTGGGCCACGCTCGGCCGGCGGGTGAGCATCCGCTGCTTTAACCACGAGCCCAGCATCGCCTCCAGCCTCAAGTTCCTGCGCCGCACGCCCTGGGCGCGCGCGCAGGTCGAGGCCCTCTACCTCGACACCTTGCAGCAGCCCGGTGCGGGGGGCGCGGGGGGCAAGATCCGCGTGCCGCGAAGCGAAATCGACCCATAAGAATCTTCGATTCACTTTGTGTTGACGGATTTTCTCGGGTCTCTATAATGCGCGGCTTCCCGAACGCGACAGCGAATCGGCGAAACCGGAAAGCAGCAGATTCTTTCCTTGCCGCGAGTCGGCAGATCTTTAAAAACTTGGACAACCGATAAGTGTGGGTGCTTGGTTGTTGCGGTCGGCGACTTTGGTCGCGGAAGTATCGCAATGATTGGTGCTCATGCTGATGAAAGTCAGTTATTTGAGTACTTTGCTGGATTGAACTTAAGAGTTTGATCCTGGCTCAGATTGAACGCTGGCGGCATGCTTTACACATGCAAGTCGAACGGCAGCGGGGGCTTCGGCCTGCCGGCGAGTGGCGAACGGGTGAGTAATGCATCGGAACGTGCCCATGTCGTGGGGGATAACGTAGCGAAAGCTACGCTAATACCGCATACGTCCTGAGGGAGAAAGCGGGGGATCTTCGGACCTCGCGCGATTGGAGCGGCCGATGTCGGATTAGCTAGTTGGTGGGGTAAAGGCCCACCAAGGCGACGATCCGTAGCGGGTCTGAGAGGATGATCCGCCACACTGGGACTGAGACACGGCCCAGACTCCTACGGGAGGCAGCAGTGGGGAATTTTGGACAATGGGCGCAAGCCTGATCCAGCCATGCCGCGTGAGTGAAGAAGGCCTTCGGGTTGTAAAGCTCTTTCGGCCGGGAAGAAATCGTGTTCTCTAACATAGGACATGGATGACGGTACCGGACTAAGAAGCACCGGCTAACTACGTGCCAGCAGCCGCGGTAATACGTAGGGTGCGAGCGTTAATCGGAATTACTGGGCGTAAAGCGTGCGCAGGCGGTTTGCTAAGACAGGTGTGAAATCCCCGGGCTTAACCTGGGAACTGCGCTTGTGACTGGCAGGCTAGAGTACGGCAGAGGGGGGTGGAATTCCTGGTGTAGCAGTGAAATGCGTAGAGATCAGGAGGAACACCGATGGCGAAGGCAGCCCCCTGGGCCTGTACTGACGCTCATGCACGAAAGCGTGGGGAGCAAACAGGATTAGATACCCTGGTAGTCCACGCCCTAAACGATGTCGACTAGTCGTTCGGAGCAGCAATGCACTGAGTGACGCAGCTAACGCGTGAAGTCGACCGCCTGGGGAGTACGGCCGCAAGGTTAAAACTCAAAGGAATTGACGGGGACCCGCACAAGCGGTGGATGATGTGGATTAATTCGATGCAACGCGAAAAACCTTACCTACCCTTGACATGTCTGGAACCTTGCTGAGAGGCGAGGGTGCCTTCGGGAGCCAGAACACAGGTGCTGCATGGCTGTCGTCAGCTCGTGTCGTGAGATGTTGGGTTAAGTCCCGCAACGAGCGCAACCCTTGTCACTAGTTGCCATCATTTGGTTGGGCACTCTAGTGAGACTGCCGGTGACAAACCGGAGGAAGGTGGGGATGACGTCAAGTCCTCATGGCCCTTATGGGTAGGGCTTCACACGTCATACAATGGTCGGTACAGAGGGTTGCCAAGCCGCGAGGTGGAGCCAATCCCTTAAAGCCGATCGTAGTCCGGATCGTAGTCTGCAACTCGACTACGTGAAGTCGGAATCGCTAGTAATCGCAGATCAGCATGCTGCGGTGAATACGTTCCCGGGTCTTGTACACACCGCCCGTCACACCATGGGAGTGGGTTTCACCAGAAGTAGGTAGCTTAACCTTCGGGAGGGCGCTTACCACGGTGAGATTCATGACTGGGGTGAAGTCGTAACAAGGTAGCCGTATCGGAAGGTGCGGCTGGATCACCTCCTTTCAAGAGATCAGGCCGCGACGGCCAAGTATCCACAACTTATCGGTTGTTCAGGCGAGAAGAGCCTCGGATGAGGGTCTGTAGCTCAGCTGGTTAGAGCACCGTCTTGATAAGGCGGGGGTCGTTGGTTCGAACCCAACCAGACCCACCAAATCAAGGGATGCTCGAGACAGGGGGGCTGTAGCTCAGCTGGGAGAGCGGCGGCTTTGCAAGCCGTAGGTCGTCGGTTCGATCCCGACCAGCTCCACCAGCGCAGGGTGGAAAATCCTGCAGTGTGGAAAGTCCTCGAGGGGTGTGTGGCGTCAGGCGTGACGAGTGGGACGTGCGTGGTGTGCACGGCACTCCTTACTCCTGACTCTTCACGAGTCGTGCTCTTTAACAAAGTGGAAGAAGTGTAGTACGTACCGAGCCGGTGCGTACTGCAAGTTGTGTGATTGCATTGATCCGGCGCTGAGCTTGTCAGCGTAGCGTCGGGTCGCACAAACGAGTTCGTTCCTGTACGCGGGCCTTCGCGGTGGCAACATCGAGGAGGGTCCAAGGTTATAGGATCAAGCGACTAAGTGCATGTGGTGGATGCCTTGGCGATCACAGGCGATGAAGGACGTGTAAGCCTGCGAAAAGCGTGGGGGAGCTGGCAATAGAGCTTTGATCCCACGATGTCCGAATGGGGAAACCCACCCCGCAAGGGGTATCCCAGACTGAATCCATAGGTCTGAGGAGGCGAACCGAGCGAACTGAAACATCTAAGTAGCTCGAGGAAAAGAAATCAACCGAGATTCCGCAAGTAGTGGCGAGCGAACGCGGAAGAGCCTGCACGACTAAACCATCAGCTTAGCAAAACGGTCTGGAAAGTCCGACGATACAGGGTGATAGTCCCGTATGCGAAAAGCCGGTGGCGGGTCTGAGCGTGCGACAAGTAGGGCGGGACACGAGAAATCCTGTCTGAAGATGGGGGGACCATCCTCCAAGGCTAAATACTCGTGATCGACCGATAGTGAACCAGTACCGTGAGGGAAAGGCGAAAAGAACCCCGGGAGGGGAGTGAAATAGATCCTGAAACCGCATGCATACAAACAGTGGGAGCCTCGTAAGGGGTGACTGCGTACCTTTTGTATAATGGGTCAGCGACTTACGTTCAGTTGCGAGCTTAACCGAATAGGGGAGGCGTAGCGAAAGCGAGTCTGATAAGGGCGTCAGAGTAGCTGGGCGTAGACCCGAAACCGGATGATCTATCCATGGCCAGGATGAAGGTGCCGTAACAGGTACTGGAGGTCCGAACCCACTAACGTTGAAAAGTTAGGGGATGAGCTGTGGATAGGGGTGAAAGGCTAAACAAATCCGGAAATAGCTGGTTCTCCCCGAAAACTATTTAGGTAGTGCGTCGTACGGACACTTGCGGGGGTAGAGCACTGTAATCGTTGGGGGGGTCATTGCGATCTACCCCGCGATAGCAAACTCCGAATACCGCAAAGTGATATACGGCAGACAGACATCGGGTGCTAACGTCCGGTGTCAAGAGGGAAACAACCCAGACCGCCAGCTAAGGTCCCAAATGCATGGCTAAGTGGCAAACGAGGTGGGAAGGCATAGACAGCTAGGAGGTTGGCTTAGAAGCAGCCACCCTTTAAAGAAAGCGTAATAGCTCACTAGTCGAGTCGTCCTGCGCGGAAGATGTAACGGGGCTCAAGCCATGAACCGAAGCTGCGGATGTGTCTTTGACACGTGGTAGGGGAGCGTTCCGTAAGCCTGCGAAGGTGTCTCGTAAGGGATGCTGGAGGTATCGGAAGTGCGAATGCTGACATGAGTAGCGATAAAGGGTGTGAAAAGCACCCTCGCCGTAAGCCCAAGGTTTCCTGCGCAACGTTCATCGGCGCAGGGTGAGTCGGCCCCTAAGGCGAGGCAGAAATGCGTAGTCGATGGGAAACAGGTCAATATTCCTGTACCGCTCTATGATGCGATGGGGGGACGGAGAAGGTTAGCTCGGCCATCTGTTGGAATAGGTGGTTTAAGCGTGTAGTCGTGCCGCGTAGGCAAATCCGCGTGGCTTAGATGAGGCGTGATGACGAGGATCCTCGGATCCGAAGTGAGTGATACCCAGCTTCCAGGAAAAGCCTCTAAGCTTCAGTCATAGAGTGACCGTACCGCAAACCGACACAGGTGGGCTGGTAGAGAATACCAAGGCGCTTGAGAGAACTCAGGAGAAGGAACTCGGCAAATTGATACCGTAACTTCGGGAGAAGGTATGCCCCTGGTACGTGAAGGCCCTCGCGGCCGGAGCGGAACGGGGTCGCAGAGAATCGGTGGCTGCGACTGTTTATTAAAAACACAGCACTCTGCAAACACGAAAGTGGACGTATAGGGTGTGACGCCTGCCCGGTGCCGGAAGGTTAAGTGATGGGGTGCAAGCTCTTGATCGAAGCCCCGGTAAACGGCGGCCGTAACTATAACGGTCCTAAGGTAGCGAAATTCCTTGTCGGGTAAGTTCCGACCTGCACGAATGGCGTAACGATGGCCACACTGTCTCCTCCTGAGACTCAGCGAAGTTGAAATGTTTGTGAAGATGCAATCTCCCCGCGGCTAGACGGAAAGACCCCATGAACCTTTACTGTAGCTTTGCATTGGACTTTGACGGGACTTGTGTAGGATAGGTGGGAGGCTATGAAACCGGGACGCCAGTTCCGGTGGAGCCATCCTTGAAATACCACCCTGGTGTCGTCGAGGTTCTAACCCAGGCCTGTGAATCCAGGTCGGGGACCGTGCATGGTGGGCAGTTTGACTGGGGCGGTCTCCTCCCAAAAGGTAACGGAGGAGTACGAAGGTCACCTAGGTACGGTCGGACATCGTACTGATAGTGCAATGGCAAAAGGTGGCTTGACTGCGAGACCCACAAGTCGAGCAGGTGCGAAAGCAGGTCATAGTGATCCGGTGGTTCTGTATGGAAGGGCCATCGCTCAACGGATAAAAGGTACTCTGGGGATAACAGGCTGATTCCGCCCAAGAGTTCACATCGACGGCGGAGTTTGGCACCTCGATGTCGGCTCATCACATCCTGGGGCTGTAGCCGGTCCCAAGGGTATGGCTGTTCGCCATTTAAAGTGGTACGTGAGCTGGGTTTAAAACGTCGTGAGACAGTTTGGTCCCTATCTGCCGTGGGCGCTGGAAGTTTGAGAGGGCCTGCTCCTAGTACGAGAGGACCGGAGTGGACGCACCCCTGGTGTACCGGTTGTGACGCCAGTCGCATCGCCGGGTAGCTATGTGCGGAAGAGATAACCGCTGAAAGCATCTAAGCGGGAAACTCGCCTCAAGATGAGACTTCCCCGGGGCCTCGAGCCCCCTGAAGGGTCGTTGAAGACCACAACGTTGATAGGCCGGGTGTGTAAGCGTGGCAACACGTTCAGCTAACCGGTACTAATTGCCCGTGTGGCTTGATCCTATAACCTTCAAAACAAAACGAACTCGATCCTCTGGACATCACACGATCTCCAGACAATCACACAACACTTCTTCCAATCTTTGCTTCAGCAGCCAAAACGCTGAAGAACAAGTCAAAGTCTGACGACCATAGCTGTGTGGAACCACCCCTTCCCTTCCCGAACAGGACCGTGAAACGCACACGCGCCGATGATAGTGAGGTCCGCCCTCGTGAAAGTAGGTCATCGTCAGACTAACCCACAAAACAACGCCCCACGCACCTCTTCGTGCCTGGGGCGTTGCGCCGTCTACGTCCCGTAGAACCCCTCCCCCAAAAACGACACGCCGCGCCTGACTGCGAACCAATCCACGCCCGAGACGCCCCCAGACACGGGTACGCAGCAAGACACGTGTCCCGCTTCTTCAAACGCCTATTTGCGGGCGCCTGCGGCCGCGGGGTAGGCTTCGCGCGCGGTCACAGGGTGGGTGTTCCGCCCCGGCCCGCACGGAGCACATCGAATGGAATTCGCGAAGATCTTCATCACGCTGGCGGCGCTCATCAACCCGTTCGGCGCGATCCCCGCCTTCATCGGCCTGACCCAGGGGCAGTCGTCCCTCGAGCGCCGACGCACCGCCCGCACCGCCGCGCTGGCGACCGTCCTCGTCATCACCGTGACCGCGCTCGCCGGCCAGTACCTGCTGGCGGGCTTCGGCATCACCGTGCCCTCGCTGCAGGTCGGCGGCGGCGTGCTGCTCTTCATCGTCGCGATCTCGATGTTCAACGCCCAGCCGGCGCCGAGCCGCACCACCCCCGAGGAAGCCGACGAGGCCGCCGAGCGCGCCAACATCGCGGTGGTGCCGCTGACCATCCCGCTGCTGACCGGGCCGGGCACGGTCAGTACGGTGATCATCTACGCCGACCAGGGCACCAACACGGTGCTGATGCTGCTCGGTGCCGGCGCGGTCATGGGCGCCGTGGTGTGGTTCGCCTTCAGCCTCGCCGGGCCGATCAGCCGACTGGCCGGCCGCACCGGGCTCAACATCATGACCCGCCTGATGGGCCTGGTGCTGGCGGCGCTGGCGGTGGAGTTCATCGCCGCCGGCATCCGCGCGTATGTGACCGCCTGAGGGTGTTCACTGCACCGCGGCGGCGTGCGCCTCGGCGACCAGCCATTCGCGGAAGTTCGTCAGCGCCGGCCGTTCGGCCTTGCCTTCGGGCACGATCAGGTAATACGCCCGCGTGCTCGGGAAGCTGCGCAGGCAGGGGCTGATCAGGCTGCCGGCGGCGAGCTCCTGCTGGATCAGGAAGGGGGGGATCAACGCCACGCCGAGGCGCTCGATCGCCGCCTGCGCAAGCATCGAGAACAACTCCAGGCGCATGCCGCCCATGTCGTTCGCGGGGCGCACGCCAGCCGAGGCGAACCACTGCCGCCAGGCGTAGGGACGGGTGGTCTGCTGCAGCAGCGGCAACTCGGCGACCTCGTCCGGGCTCATCTGCTCGCGCACCCCTGGCAGGGCCGGGCTGCACACCGGTACCGGATATTCGCGCATCAGGAAGTGCGCCTCGGTACCCGGCCAGCCCGCGTCGCCGAAGTAGATCGCGGCGTCGAACTCGGTCTGGTCGAAGAGGAAGGGGCGCGTCTGGGTGTGCATGTTCACCACCACGTCGGCGTTCTTCGACTGGAAACCGGCCAGGCGCGGCAGCAGCCAGCGCGTCGCGAAGGTCGGCACCACCGCCAGCTCGAGCACGCTGCCGGCGCCGTGGTGGGCCATCACCGCGAGCGTATCGTGCTCGATCGCATCCAGCCGGGGGGCGATCTGGCGGCTGTAGCTCAGCCCCGCCTCGGTGAGCTGCACGCCGCGCCGGGTGCGGCGGAACAGCGGCACGCCGAGGAAATCCTCCAGTGCGCCGATCTGCCGGCAGATCGCGCTCTGCGTGAGCGCGAGCTCCTCGGCGGCGCGGGTGAAGCTCTCGTGGCGCGCGGCGGACTCGAAGGCGAGAAGGGCGGCGGTGCTGGGGATCTTCTTGCGCATGGCGGTCGGTCTTGCCTCTCGGAGTTCCTGAAGCGCACAGATTACTGCAGAAATATCGCTTGAGCTGTGCTTCCGGAGTTCATAGGATGCGATTCAGGCACAGGCAGCCGCCTGCGCGACCGATCGCACGAGGAGACACGACATGGCTTCGAACAAGGCTAGCTTCAACTGGGACGACCCCCTGCTGCTCGATCTGCAGCTCACCGAGACCGAGCGCATGGTGCGCGACGCGGCGCGCGCCTATTGCCAGGACAAGCTGCTGCCGCGCGTGCAGGAGGCCTTCCGCCACGAGAAGACCGACGCCGCGATCTTCCGCGAGATGGGCGAGCTGGGCCTGCTCGGCCCCACCATCCCCGAGCAGTACGGCGGCTCCGGCCTGAACTACGTGTGCTACGGCCTGATCGCGCGCGAGGTCGAGCGCGTCGATTCCGGCTACCGCTCGATGATGAGCGTGCAGAGCTCGCTGGTCATGGTGCCGATCAACGAGTTCGGCACCGAGGCGCAGAAGCAGAAATACCTGCCCAAGCTCGCCACCGGCGAGTGGATCGGCTGTTTCGGCCTCACCGAGCCGAACCACGGCTCCGATCCGGGCTCGATGATCACCCGTGCGCGCAAGGTCGATGGCGGCTTCAGCCTGTCGGGCAGCAAGATGTGGATCACCAACAGTCCGATCGCCGACGTCTTCGTGGTGTGGGCCAAGGACGACGAGGGCCAGATCCGCGGCTTCATCCTCGAGAAGGGCTGGAAGGGCCTGTCCGCGCCCGCCATCCACGGCAAGGTCGGCCTGCGCGCCTCGATCACCGGCGAGATCGTCATGGACGAGGTCTTCGTGCCGGAGGAGAACGCCTTCCCGACCGTGCGCGGCCTCAAGGGCCCCTTCACCTGCCTCAACTCGGCACGCTTCGGCATCGCCTGGGGTGCGCTCGGCGCGGCCGAGGCCTGCTACGAGGCCGCCCGCCAGTACACGATGGACCGCAACCAGTTCGGCCGTCCGCTCGCCGCCAACCAGCTCATCCAGAAGAAGCTCGCCGACATGCTCACCGAGATCACCCTCGGCCTGCAGGCGGTGCTGCGCGTGGGCCGCATGAAGGACGAGGGCATCGCCCCGGTCGAGATCACCTCGATCGTCAAGCGCAACTCCTGCGGCAAGGCGCTCGACATCGCCCGCATGGCGCGCGACATGCTCGGCGGCAACGGCATCTCGGACGAGTACCCGGTGGCCCGCCACCTGGTGAACCTCGAGGTGGTCAACACCTACGAAGGCACCCACGACGTCCATGCGCTGATCCTCGGCCGCGCCATCACCGGCATCGCCGCGTTCAGCAACTGAGCCCACGGAGAGCCCCGATGCCCGGCGCCCTGTCGCACGTCCGCGTCCTCGACCTCTCGCGCATCCTGGCCGGCCCCTGGGCCGGGCAGATGCTGGCCGACCTCGGTGCGGACGTCATCAAGGTCGAGCGTCCCGGCGCCGGCGACGACACCCGCGGCTGGGGCCCGCCCTGGCTCAAGGACGAGCAGGGCGCCGACACCAGCGTGGCGGCGTACTACCTGTGCGCCAACCGCAACAAGCGCTCGATCACCATCGACATCACCCAGGCCGAGGGCCAGGCGCTGGTGCGCCGGCTCGCCGCCGAGTCCGACGTGGTGCTGGAGAACTTCAAGGTCGGCGGCCTCGCACAGTACGGCCTCGACTACGACAGCCTGAAGGCGGTCAATCCGCGCCTGGTGTATTGCTCGATCACCGGCTTCGGCCAGGACGGGCCCTATGCGCCGCGCGCCGGCTACGACTTCCTGATCCAGGGCCTGGGCGGGCTGATGAGCATCACCGGCCGGCCCGACGGCGAGGAGGGCGGCGGCCCGATGAAGGTGGGCGTGGCGCTCACCGACATCCTCACCGGCCTGTACGCCACCAACGCGGTGCTCGCCGCGCTGGCCTGGCGCGACAAGAGCGGCGAGGGCCAGTACATCGACATGGCGCTGCTCGACGTGCAGGTGGCCTGCCTCGCCAACCAGGCGGGCAACTACCTCGCCACCGGGCAGAGCCCGCAGCGGCTGGGCAATGCGCACCCCAACATCGTGCCCTACCAGGACTTCCCCACCGCCGACGGCTACATGATCCTCGCCATCGGCAACGACGGGCAGTTCGCGCGCTTCTGCGCGGCCGCCGGCGCGCCACAGCTCGCAAGCGACGAACGCTTCGCCACCAACCGCGCGCGCGTCGTCAATCGCGCGACGCTGATCCCGCTGCTGAAGAAGCTCACCGTCGAGCGCAGCACCGCGGATTGGATCGCCAGGCTCGAGGCCCTCGCCGTGCCCTGCGGCCCGATCAACACCCTCGCCGACGTCTTCGCCGACCCGCAGGTGCAGGCGCGCGGGCTGAAGGTGACGATGCCGCATCCGGTCGCCGGCCAGGTGCCGCTGGTGGCCAGCCCGATGAAGCTGTCGGCCACGCCGGTCGACTACCGCCTGCCGCCGCCGATGCTGGGCGAGCACACCGACGAGATCCTCGCCGCCACGCTCGGCCTCGACGCCGCGGCGATCGCCCGCCTGCGCGCCGACGGCGTGGTCTGAGCGGGAACAAGAAGATACAAGACGAACACAAGGGAACAGCATGAAGATCCTCGTACCCGTAAAGCGCGTGGTCGATTACAACGTCAAGGTTCGCGTGAAGGCCGACGGCAGCGGCGTGGACCTGGCCAACGTCAAGATGAGCATGAACCCCTTCGACGAGATCTCGGTCGAGGAGGCGGTGCGCCTGAAGGAAGCGGGCGTGGCCACCGAGGTGGTGGCGGTGTCCTGCGGCGTGGGCGCGTGCCAGGAGACCCTGCGCGCGGCGATGGCGATCGGTGCCGACCGCGGCATCCTGGTCGAGACCGACGTCGAGCTGCAGCCGCTGGCGGTGGCCAAGCTGCTCAAGGCGGTGTGCGACAAGGAGCAGCCGAACCTGGTGATCTGCGGCAAGCAGGCGATCGACGACGACGCCAACCAGACCGGCCAGATGCTCGCCGCGCTGGCGGGCTGGCCGCAGGCGACGTTCGCGTCCAAGGTGACGCTGGCCGACGGGAAGGCATCCGTGACGCGCGAGATCGACGGCGGCCTCGAGACCCTGTCGGTGAAGCTGCCGGCGGTGGTGACCACCGACCTGCGCCTGAACGAGCCGCGCTACGCCACGCTGCCCAACATCATGAAGGCCAAGAAGAAGCCGCTCGAGACCGTCAAGCCGGCCGACCTGGGCGTCGATGTCGCCCCGCGCCTGGCCACGCTCAAGGTCGCCGAGCCGCCCAAGCGCAGCGCCGGTGAGCGCGTGGCCGACGTGGCCCAGCTGGTCGACAAACTCAAGAACGTTGCGAAGGTGATCTGAACATGGCCATTCTCGTTATCGCGGAACACGACAACCAATCGATCAAGGCGGCCACGCTCAACACCGTGAGCGCGGCCGCCAAGCTGGGCGGCGACGTCCATGTGCTGGTGGCGGGTGCCGGCTGCGGCACCGCGGCCGAGGCCGCGGCCAAGGTCGCCGGCGTGGCCAGGGTGCTGGTGTGCGACGCGCCGCAGTACGAGGCGCAGACCGCCGAGAACGTCGCCGAGCTGGTCAGGGGCCTGGCCGGCGGCTACAGCCACGTGCTCGCCCCGGCCACGCCGGCCGGCAAGAACATGCTGCCGCGCGTGGCCGCGCTGCTCGACGTGGCGCAGATCAGCGACATCGTCGCGGTCGAGTCGGCCGACACCTTCGTGCGTCCGATCTACGCCGGCAACGCGCTCGCCACCGTCAAGAGCGCCGACGCGATCAAGCTGATCACCGTGCGCACCACCGCGTTCGACGCCGCCGAAGCCGGCAGCAACGCCGCGCCGGTCGAGGCGGTCGCCGCCGCGGCGGACCTCGGCACCACCGCGCTGGTCGGTCGCGAGATCGTCAAGAGCGCGCGCCCCGAGCTCGGCGCCGCCAAGGTCATCGTCTCGGGCGGTCGCGGCCTCGCCAGCGGCGACAACTTCAAGCAGCTCCTCGAGCCGCTCGCCGACAAGCTCGGCGCCGCCCTGGGCGCCTCGCGCGCCGCGGTGGACGCCGGCTACGTGCCCAACGACTACCAGGTCGGCCAGACCGGCAAGATCGTCGCGCCGCAGCTCTACATCGCGGTCGGCATCTCGGGCGCGATCCAGCATCTGGCCGGCATGAAGGACTCCAAGGTGATCGTGGCGATCAACAAGGATCCCGAAGCGCCGATCTTCCAGGTGGCCGACTACGGCCTCGTGGCCGACCTTTTCGACGCAGTCCCCGCGCTCGTCGCGGCGGCCTGACTCCTACCCGCCTCTCCCCCTCGCGGCTCGTCCGGTCCGATGCGACCGGCGGCCGCTTTTTTTGCCCGCGCTCAGCGGCTTCCTGCCGGCAGCAGGCCATGGATCAGCCGCACCAGCTTGAGGGCGGGCGCTTCGATCTGCTCGACGGGCACCGCGGCGAAGCCGAGATTCATGCCCGGGCGCCGGTTGGTGGCGTCGATCGCGTAGAGCGATAGTGGCCGCATCACCACGCCTTCGCGTAATGCCTGGGTGGCCAGCAGCACGTCGTCGAGCGGGCACTCGAAGTGGACCGGGATGTGCAGGCCGGCGAGGCCGCCGGCTGGCGTGGCGATGCCGGCGAGGTGGCGCTGCAGCACCTCGATGAGGCGGTCGCGGCGCTCCTCGTAGATGCCGCGCATGCGGCGGATGTGGGTGGTGAAATGGCCGCCGTCGATGAACTCGGCCAGCGCCGCCTGCTCGAGCATGCGGCCCTCGCGGTAGAGCTCGGCGTTGCCGGTGGTGAGGGCCTCGACGAGATCCTCCGGCACCACCAGGTAGGCCAGGCGCAGGCCGGGGTACATGACCTTGCTGAAGGTGCCGACGTAGATCACCCGTTGCGCGGCCGACAGGCCGAACAGCGAGGCCACCGGGTGGTCGTGGTAGCGGATCTCGTTGTCGTAGTCGTCCTCGATGATCCAGATGCGGTTCTTCTCGGCGTATTCGAGCAGGCGCAGCCGCCGTTCCAGCGACATCACCGCCCCGGTCGGGTACTGGCTCGACGGCGATACGAAGATCAGCCGCGGAGGATGGTCCCAGTCGGCTTCCTGCGGGTTGATGCCCTGGCCGTCCACCGGCACCGGGTGGATGGCCAGATCGCAGGCGGACAGCACGTTGCGCGCCCCCCAGTAGCCCGGATCCTCCATCCACGCCACGTCGCCGACGTCGGCGAGCATGCGCGCGCACAGGTCGAGCGCCTGGTGCGAGCCGTTCAGGATCAGGATCTGCTGCGGGCTGCACGACATCATGCGGGTCACGCGCAGGTATTCGGCGAGCACCAGCTTCAGTGGCCCGTAGCCGCCGTAGCCGTACTGCGCCAGGTGACGCTGCTCGAGCCGCATCTGCTTGGCGACCAGCTTGCGCCAGGTGGCGAAGGGGAAGTGGGTGACGTCCGGGAAGCCGGGCATGAAGGCGCCCGCCTGCACCCGGCTCGACAGCGCGTCTGCGGCGATCCGGCACCCTCTTTTCGACAATCCCTCGCTGCGCGCGCCGACCATCCGCCGTGGTTTTTGCTGCGGTGCAGTAGCAGCCACCGCGTCGGAGACGAAGGTGCCCGAGCCCACGCGGCTGTCCAGGTAACCCTCGACGATGAGCTGGTCGTATACCCGCACCACGGTGTTCCTCCCCAACGCGAGCTCTGCCGCCAGGGTACGGGTGGGCGGCAGCGCAGTGCCGGGGGCGAGGCGGCGCGCGATGATGGCCTCGCGGATGGCGAGATAGAGACGCGCGCGGGCGCTGGAAGAGGGCGCCTGCTCCGCGTAGGCGTGGACGATGAGCTCGCAGCTGAGTCGGCAATCCATTGCGGTGCAGCAAAAATTGGTTCTATCAAAGTATAAGTAATTGGATCAAGCCTGGGCCAATTCGTGACCTAGGATTCGATCGCCAGAGCGCACAGCGCCACTTGCAGGAGACGGAGACAGATGGAAGCGGTCCACAACAGCCAGGCACCCCACGTCAGCTTTCGCAACGTCCAGAAGACCTACGACGGCGAAACCCTGATCGTGCGGGACCTCAATCTCGACATTCGCCGCGGCGAGTTCCTCACCCTGCTCGGGCCGTCGGGCTCGGGCAAGACCACCTGCCTGATGATGCTGGCCGGCTTCGAGACGCCCACCGGCGGCGAGATCCGCCTTGACGGCGAGGTCATCAACCGGGTGCCGCCCTACCGTCGCAACATCGGCATGGTGTTCCAGAACTATGCGCTGTTTCCGCACATGACGGTGGCCGACAACCTGCGCTTTCCGCTGCGTGTGCGCAAGCTGGCGGCCAACGAGGTCGAGGCGCGGGTGAAGCGCGCGCTCGGCATGGTGCAGCTCGAGGCCTTCGGCAACCGCTATCCGCAGCAGCTCTCGGGCGGCCAGCAGCAGCGCATCGCACTCGCCCGCGCACTCGTGTTCGATCCGCAGCTGGTGCTGATGGACGAGCCGCTCGGTGCGCTCGACAAGAACCTGCGCGAGCGCATGCAGCTCGAGATCAAGCACATCCAGCAGAACCTCGGCATCACCGTGGTGTTCGTCACCCACGACCAGAGCGAGGCGCTGACCATGTCGGACCGCATCGCCGTGTTCAACCACGGCGTGATCCAGCAGATCGATGCCCCCGAGGCGCTGTACGAATACCCGACGAACTCCTTCGTCGCCGACTTCATCGGCGAGAACAACGCGCTCGACGGCACCGTGGTGGCCGTGGCGGGCGAGGAGTGCGACGTGCGCCTCGACTGCGGCACGGTGCTGCGCGCGCGCACCGGCAACGTCGGTGCCGGCGGCCGCGCCCGCATCGCGGTGCGTCCGGAGCGCGTACAGCTCGCCGGCGAGGGCGAGGGCGCCAACCGGCTCGACGCCACCGTGCGCGAGCTCATCTACCTCGGCGACCAGATCCGCCTGCGCGTCGAACTCGCCGGCAAGCACGAATTCACCATCAAGGCGCCGATCTCGCAGCTCGACCGTTCGCTGCGCCCCGGCGACGCGATCCGCGTCGGGCTGGATCCGGCGCACACGCGGGCGCTCGACGTGCCCGCGGCGCACTGAGGCATCCGCCCACCGAGGCATCCGCAGTTCCGGCCGGCCGCCGGCCTTCACCTGCAGCACCTACATAACCAGAACCGGAGACACATCATGAAGCACGCCGCATCCTTCCTTCGCGCCGCCGTCCTCGTCGCCCTCGGCGGTGCCGTCGGCACCGCATCGGCCGACATCACCGTCATCTCCTTCGGCGGCGCCTCGCAGAAGGCGCAGGACAAGGCCTACTACGCGCCCTTTGCCAAGGCCACCGGTGTCAAGGTCGTCGCCGGCGAGTACAACGGCGAGCAGGCCAAGGTGAAGGCCATGGTCGAGGCCGGCAACGTGACCTGGGACGTGCTCGAGGTCGAGTCGCCCGAGCTGGTGCGCGGCTGCGAGGAAGGCCTGTTCGAGAAGATCGACTTCGCGCAGGTGGGCGACAAGGCGGACTTCGTGCCGGCGGCGGTAAACGAATGCGGCGTCGGCATCTTCGTGTGGTCGACCGCGCTGGCCTACAACGCCGACCGCCTCAAGGAGGCGCCGACCTCCTGGGCCGACTTCTGGAACGTGGACAAATTCCCCGGCAAGCGCGGCCTGCGCAAGGGCGCGAAGTACACCCTCGAATTCGCCCTGCTCGCCGATGGCGTGCCGACCAGCGATGTATACAAGGTGCTCGCCACCCCGGCCGGTGTCGACCGCGCCTTCGCCAAGCTCGACAAGCTCAAGGCGAACATCCAGTGGTGGGAAGCCGGCGCGCAGCCGCCGCAGCTGCTCGCCTCGGGCGACCTGGTCATGAGCGCCGCCTACAACGGCCGCATCTCCGCTGCGCAGGTCGAAGGCAAGAACCTCAAGGTGGTCTGGAACGGCAGCATCTACGACGTCGATTCGTGGGCCATTCCCAAGGGCTCGCCGAACAAGGCCGACGCGCTCAAGTTCATCCGCTTCGCCAGCCAGCCGGACAACCAGGCGGTGTTCTCCGGCGAGATCGCCTACGGCCCGGTCAACCTCAAGGCGGTCCCGGCCATCGACGCCAAGGTCGCCGCCGGCTTGCCGACCTCGCCCGAGAACATGACGGGCGCGATGGCGACCGACACCGAGTTCTGGGTCGAGCACGGCGAGAACCTCGAGCAGCGCTTCAACGCCTGGGCCGCGCGCTGAGCGCTGCCTTCGTCGCATGCCCGCGCGCGGGCATGCCTGCGCCGCCGCGGGCGTCCGGCCCGCGGTGGCGGCCGCGACGCGCGGCCACCGTCTCCATCTGACCGAGTGGACAAGTCCATGAGCACTGCCGTCGACACCTCCGCTGCCGTACCCTTGCCCGCCGAGGGCGACGGCACGCCGCTGAAGAAGCGCCTGCGCCGCGCCGAGCGTCGCCGCAACCTGCTCTTCGGCGCCCTGATCCTGCCGCTCGCGCTGGTGGTGCTGGTGGCCTTCATCTGGCCGATCGGCTCGCTGCTGACGATCGGCGTCGATAACCCCGAGATCCACGACAACCTGCCGCGCACGCTCGCCGTGCTCGAGGACTGGAACGGCAGCGCGCCGCCGGACGAGGCCGCCTTCCGCGCGCTCGCCGACGAGCTCGCAGCGGCCAAGGGCTCGCCGGCGATCGCCGCGATCGCCAAGCGCCTGAACCGCGAGAACGCCGGCTATCGCAGCCTGGTCATGAAGACCGCGCGCAAGCTGCCGCTCGACGCCGCCGTGCCGGCGCGCGAGGCGCTGGTGGCGATCGATGCGCAGTGGGGCGAGCTCGCCACCTGGCAGGCGATCCACCGCGCCGGCGGCGCGCTGACGCCCTTCTACCTGCTCGCCGCGATCGACCGCGCCATCGACGCCGACGGCGACATCGTCGCCGCCCCCGAGGACGAGCGCATCTATGTGGACGTGCTGCTGCGCACCTTCTGGATGAGCCTGATTGTCACGGTGTGCTGCCTGGCGCTCGGCTTCCCGGTGGCCTACCTGATGGCCAGCCTGTCCACCCGCCACAGCAACATGCTGATGATCTTCGTGCTGCTGCCGTTCTGGACCTCGGTGCTGGTGCGCGTGGCGGCGTGGATCGTGCTGCTGCAGAACGAGGGCCTGGTGAACCGCCTGCTGATGTGGCTCGGCCTCACCGACAGCCCGCTCCAGCTCCTGTTCAACCGCTTCGGCGTGTATGTGGCGATGGTCCACATCCTGCTGCCCTTCATGGTGCTGCCGCTGTACTCGGTGATGAAGGGCATCTCGCCGGTATACATGCGCGCCGCGCTCTCGCTCGGCTGCCCGCCCTTCCGCAGCTTCTGGAAGATCTACTTCCCGCAGACCCTGCCCGGCATCGGCGCCGGCGGCCTGCTGGTGTTCATCATGTGCATGGGCTACTACATCACGCCCGCGCTGCTCGGCGGCCCGAAGGAGCAGATGCTGAGCTACTTCATCGCCTTCTACACCAACCAGACGATCAACTGGGGCATGGCGGCCGCGCTCTCCGCGGTGCTGCTGGCGGCGACCCTGCTGCTGTACATGGTCTATGCCCGCTACCTCGGGCCGACCCGGGTCAAGTACATGAAGGCACGCTGAGGACGACGACGATGCTGCAACCCTACGCTTCGCCCGTGGAACGGGCATGGTATTTCGGCATGCGCGGGCTGGTCGGACTGATCCTGGCCTTCCTGTTCCTGCCCATCTTGGTCATCGTGCCGCTGTCCTTCAACGCCGACAGCTTCCTGATGTACCCGATGTCGGGCTTCTCGCTGCGCTGGTACGAGGAGTTCGCCACCTCGCCGGCCTGGCGGCAGGCGCTGATGAACAGCCTGATCGTGTCGCCGCTCGCCACCCTGCTGGCGATGGTGCTCGGCACCCTGGCCTCGATCGGCCTGGTGCGTGCCGACTTCCCCGGCAAGGCCCTGCTCACCGCCGTGCTGATCTCGCCGATGGTGGTGCCGGTGGTGGTGATCGGCGTGGCGATGTACATCTTCTTCGCCCCGCTCGGCCTCACCGGCAGCTACACCGGCCTGGTGCTGGCGCATGCCATCCTCGGCGTGCCCTTCGTCGTCACCACGGTGACCGCGACGCTGCAGGGCTTCGACTTCAACCTGGTGCGCGCGGCCTCCAGCCTCGGCGCCAACCCGGTCACCACCTTCTTCCGCGTCACCCTGCCGATGGTCGCGCCCGGGATCATCTCGGGCGGCCTGTTCGCCTTCGCAACCTCCTTCGACGAGGTCGTGGTGACGCTCTTCCTCGCCAGCCCCGAGCAGGCGACGCTGCCGCGGCAGATGTTCGCCGGCATCCGCGAGAACATCAGCCCGACCATCGCCGCGGTCGCGACCATCCTCATCGTGCTGTCGACGCTGATGCTGATGACCCTCGAATGGCTGCGCCGGCGTGCCGAGCGTATGCGCGGCGCGCGCCGCTGAGCGACCCGACCACGCCAAGCCCGGCACGCCCCGAGCACACACCGAAGCTTTCCCCGACCACCCGACGGACACCGACCATGAGCCTGAACCTGAAAGATCCCGACCTCTTCCGCACCCGCTGCTACGTCGACGGGCAGTGGATCGACGCCGACGACGGCGCCACCCTGAGCATCCGCAACCCCGCCACGGGCGAGGCGCTCGGCACCATCCCGCGCATGGGCGCGGCCGAGACCCGGCGCGCCATCGAGGCCGCCAACACGGCGTGGCCGGCGTGGCGCGCGCTGACCGCCGGCGCGCGCGCGAAGATCCTGCGGCGCTGGTTCGAGCTCATCCTCGCCAACCAGGAAGACCTCGCCGTGCTGATGACCAGCGAGCAGGGCAAGCCGCTCGCCGAGGCGCGCGGCGAGGTGCTCTACGCCGCCTCCTTCATCGAGTGGTTCGCCGAGGAAGGCAAGCGCATCTACGGCGACGTGATCCCCGGCCACCAGCCCGACAAGCGCATCGTCGTCACCAAGGAGCCGATCGGCGTGTGCGCGGCGATCACGCCGTGGAACTTCCCGGCGGCGATGATCACCCGCAAGGCCGGCCCGGCGCTCGCGGCCGGGTGCACGATGGTCTTGAAGCCCGCCACGCAGACGCCGTACTCGGCGTTGGCGCTGGCGGTGCTCGCCGAGCGCGCGGGGATTCCCAAGGGCGTGTTCAGCGTGGTCACCGGCGGCGCGGCCGAGATCGGCGGCGAGCTGACCGCCAACCCGATCGTGCGCAAGCTCACCTTCACCGGCTCCACCGAGATCGGCGTCAAGCTGATGTCGCAGTGCGCGCCCAGCATCAAGAAGCTCTCGCTCGAGCTCGGCGGCAACGCCCCCTTCATCGTCTTCGACGACGCCGACCTCGACGCCGCGGTCGAGGGCGCGCTCGCCTCCAAGTACCGCAACACCGGGCAGACCTGCGTGTGCGCCAACCGCCTGCTGGTGCAGGACGGCGTGTACGACGCCTTCGCCGCCAAGCTCGCCGCCGCGGTGGCGCGCCTGAAGGTGGGCAACGGCCTCGCCGAGGGCAGCACCCAGGGCCCGCTGATCGACATGAACGCGGTGGCCAAGGTCGAGGAGCACATCGCCGACGCGGTGGAGAAGGGCGCGCGCGTGCTCGCCGGCGGCAAGCGCCACGCGCTCGGCGGCAGCTTCTTCGAGCCCACCATCCTGGTCGACGTGACCCCGGCGATGAAGGTGGCGCGCGAGGAGACCTTCGGCCCGGTGGCGCCGCTGTTCCGCTTCAAGGACGAGGCCGAGGCGATCCGCATGGCCAACGACACCGAGTTCGGCCTGGCGGCGTACTTCTACGCCAGCTCTATGAACCGCGTGTGGCGGGTCGGCGAGGCGCTGGAGTACGGCATCGTCGGCATCAACACCGGGATCATCTCGACCGAGGTCGCGCCCTTCGGCGGCATGAAGTCCTCCGGCCTCGGCCGCGAAGGCTCCAAGTACGGCATCGAGGACTACCTCGAGGTCAAGTATCTGTGCATGGGCGGCGTGCAGTGAGCCGCCGCCACCCCAACCGAATCGACAGGAGAAACCCATGAACGCCAACACCATCCCCCCCGGCCTGCACAACGCCGACTTCATGGCCCGCCGTGCCGCCGCGCTGCCGCGCGGCGTCGGCCAGGCCCACCCGCTGTTCGCCACCAAGGCGCTCAACGCCGAGGTCTGGGACGTCGAGGGCCGCCGGTTCATCGACTTCGTCGCCGGCATCGCCGTGGTCAACACCGGGCACTGCCACCCGCGCGTGGTCGCCGCGGCGCAGGCGCAGCTCACCCACTTCAGCCACACCTGCTTCCAGGTCGTGGCCTACGACGGCTACCTGCGCCTGGCCGAGCGCCTCAACGCGCTCGCGCCGGGGGACGCCCCGAAGAAGACCATGCTGGTGAGCACCGGCGCCGAGGCGGTCGAGAACGCGGTCAAGATCGCGCGCGCCTTTACCGGCCGCCCGGGCGTGATCGCCTTCAACGGCGCCTTCCACGGCCGCACGCTGCTGGCGCTCGGACTCACCGGCAAGGTCGACCCCTACAAGCTCGGCGTCGGCCCCTTCCCGGGGGAGATCTACCACGCCCCCTATCCGTGCGCGCTGCACGACATCAGCGTGGATGACGCCATCCATGGCGTCGAGCTGCTGTTCAAGAACGACATCGAGGCCCGCCGCGTCGCCGCCTTCATCGTCGAGCCGGTGCAGGGCGAGGGGGGCTACTACCCCGCTCCTGCCGAGTTCCTGCAGCGCCTGCGTGCGCTCGCCGACAAGCATGGCATCCTGCTGATCGCCGACGAGATCCAGTCCGGCATCGGCCGCTGCGGCAAGATGTTCGCGGTCGAGCACAGCGACGTGGTGCCCGACCTCATCACCCTGGCCAAGGGCCTCGGCGGCGGCTTCCCGGTCGCCGCGGTGGTGGGCCGCGCCGAGGTGATGGACGCGCTCGCTCCGGGCGGGCTGGGCAGCACCTACGCTGGCGCGCCGATGGCCTGCGCCGCCGCGCTCGCCGTCCTCGACGTCATGGAGGAGGAGAAGCTGTGCGAGCGCGCGCTCGCGATCGGCGAGCACATGCAGCGCCGCCTGCGCGAGCTGGCCACGCGCCACAAGTGCATCGGCGACGTGCGCGGCCTGGGCGCGATGGTGGCGGTGGAGTTCTTCCACGACGGCGACCACGCGCGTCCTGCGCCCGAGATCGCCAAGGCGGTGATCGCCGCGGCGCTGCAGCGCGGCCTGCTGCTGCTGTCCTGCGGCAGCTACGGCAACGTGCTGCGCCTGATGGTGCCGCTCACCATCGAGCAGGCGGTGCTCGACGAAGGCCTCGACCTCCTCGCCGCGGCGATGGACGCCGCGGCCTGATCGGGCTCGCGTCCGTGAGCCGAAGGGCGCTGCGGATTCAGCGCCCTTCGGCGGCGAGCATCGCCGCGACATGCTCGCCGATCGCGAGCGCCGCGGTGAGGCCGGGCGACTCGATGCCGTACAGATGTACCAGCCCCGGCGTGCCATGCGCCGCCGGGCCGTCGATGCGGAAGTCGGCGTCTGGCTCGCCGGGGCCGACGATCTTCGGGCGCACGCCGGCATAGCCCGGCTGCAGGCGCTCCGTGTCGAGGTCCGGCCACCAGCGCCGGATCGCGCCGGCGAAGCGCTCCACCCGCGCGGGATCGACCGTGTAGTCCGGTGCGGCGATCCATTCCACGTCGGGGCCGAACTTCGCCTGCCCGCCCAGGTCCAGGGTCAGGTGCACGCCCAGCCCGCCCGGCTCCGGGATCGGGTAGATCAGGCGCGAGAACGGTGCCTTGCCGGCGTAGCTGAAATACACCCCGCGCGCGTAATGCGCCTGTGGGGCGCGCGCGGCTGCGGGGGCGGCGATCGCGCGCCCGAGCGCGGGTGCGTCCAGCCCCGCGGCATTCACCACCCGCTTCGCCTTCAGCTCGGTGGCGGCCTCGCCGCCGATGCGCAGCACGATGCCGTCCGCCTCCGCGCGGCCCTCCAGCACCGGGCTGCCAAGCGCGAGCAGCGCGCCGTGGCGCTCGGCCTCGCCGAGCAGGGACAGCATCAGGCCGTGGCTGTCGACGATGCCGGTCGAGGGCGACAGCAGCGCGGCGTGGCCGGCGAGCGCCGGCTCCAGCGCGGCGAGCTCGGCGGCGTCGAGGCGGCGCAGGTCGTCCACGCCGTTGGCGTGCGCGCGCTCGGCGATCGCCTGCAGCGCCGGTGCCTGCGCCGCGGCGCTGGCGACCACCAGCTTGCCGCAGCGCGCGTGGTCCACCCCGTGCTGTGCGCACCAGGCGTACAGGCGCTGGCGGCCCTCCACGCACAGGCGGGCCTTGAGCGAGCCGGGCGGGTAGTACAGCCCGGCGTGGATCACCTCGCTGTTGCGTGCGCTGATGCCGGTGCCGAAGGCGGTCTCGCGCTCGATGACCACCACCTCGAGGCCGGCGCGGGCGAGGCTGTGTGCGCAGGCGAGGCCGACCACGCCGGCGCCGATCACGACGCTATCGACTGTTTCCATGGGCTTGGGACGGCTGGACGCGTGTGTGAGCGCCGGCCGGAAGGGTTGCGCAGAGGCCGTTGTAGCAGATCGCCGACGTCGCGCGGAAGAGGGGGAGACCCTGCCGGGCCGCAGCTGCTGGCGATTCGACGCCCGCAAATGGCGGCCGGGCGCGTTCGGCTATCAGGGAAAACGCCGAGCGCCGTGGTGGTGCGCTGCGGGCGGGGGTGTTGTTAAAGTGTGGCCGTCCATCGATGGGCAGATTATCGAAACTTATTCAATGGAGGAGTCATCGATGAAGTCCCTGATCCGCAAGTGTGCCCTCGGTACCGTGTTCGTCGCCATGACCACCGCGGCCTCGGCCGCCACCTTCGTCAACGTGCTGACCGGCGGCACCAGCGGGGTGTACTACCCGCTCGGCGTCACCCTGTCGCAGATCTATGGCGAGGTCATCCCCGGCAGCAAGGTCCAGGTGCAGGCCACCAAGGCCTCCGCCGAGAACCTCAACCTGCTGCAGGCGGGCCGCGGCGAGATCGGCTTCTCGCTCGCCGACTCGGTCTCCGACGCCTGGAAGGGCAATCCGGATGCGGGCTTCACCAAGCCGCTCGACAAGCTGCGCGCGATCGCCTCGGTCTACCCCAACTACATCCAGATCGTGGCGCTGGCCGACGCCAACGTGAAGACGCTCGCCGATCTCAAGGGCAAGCGCATCTCGGTCGGCGCGCCGCGCTCCGGTACCGAGATCAACGCGCGCGCCATCCTCAAGGCCGCGGGGCTGTCGTATTCCGACTTCTCCAAGGTCGAGTATCTGCCCTTCGGTGAGTCGGTCGAGCTCATGAAGAACCGCCAGATCGACGTCACCCTGCAGTCGGCCGGCCTCGGCGTGGCCGCGCTGCGCGACCTCTCCGCGGCGGTGAAGGTGAACTTCGTTCCCGTGCCGGCCGAGGTGGTCGCCAAGGTGGGCGACCCCGCCTACCGTGCGGCTGCCGTTCCGGCCAACACCTACGAGGGCCAGGCGGCCGAGGTGCCGACGGTGGCGATCAACAACCTGCTGGTGACCAACGACAAGGTCTCCGAGGAGGTCGCCTACCAGATGACCAAGGGCATCTTCGACAACCTCGAGCGGCTGGGCAATTCGCACTCCGCCGGTCGCCAGATCAAGCTCGAGAAGGCGGTCGACGGCCTGCCGGTCCCGCTCCATCCGGGCGCCGAGAAGTTCTACCGCGAGAAGGGTCTGATCAAGTAAGCCCTCGCTTCCGCCGCCCGGTTGCGCATCGCCGCGCCCGGGCGGGCCGTGCCCCGCTTCCCTCTCCGGAACCGCCATGAGCTCCTCCGTCGATTCGCCTGTCGCCGTGGCCGGCAAGGGCATGCTGCGCGTCGTCTTCTACAGCGCGATCCTGTTCTCGGTCTTCCAGCTCGTCACCTCGGCGTTCAGCCCGCTGTCGAGCACGGTCGTACGCGCGCTGCACGTCGGCTTCCTGCTGCTGCTGACCTTCCTGCTCCATCCCTGGCAGGGCGGGCAGGGGCGCACCCGCCTGGCGACCAAGGCGGTCGGCTTCGGCGCACTGCTGCTGTCGGGCTATCACTGGATCTATGAGGCCGACCTGGTGCAGCGCGCAGGCGAGCTCACCCAGGCCGACATGGCGGTCGGCGTCATCACGCTGGTGCTGGTCTTCGAGGCCGCGCGCCGCATCATGGGGCTGGCGCTGCCGCTGATCTGCCTCGGCTTCCTCGCCTACGCCCTGTTCGGCGAGTACCTGCCGGGCGACCTCGCCCACCGCGGCTACGGCCTCGATCAGGTGGTGGGCCAGCTCGCCTTCGGCACCGAGGGCATCTACGGCACGCCGACCTATGTGTCCTCGTCCTACATCTTCCTGTTCATCCTGTTCGGCGCCTTCCTCGAGCAGGCGGGCATGATCGACCTGTTCACCAACTTCGCGCTCGGCACCGTCGGCCACACCAAGGGCGGGCCGGCCAAGGTGTCGGTGGTGTCGTCCGGCCTGATGGGCACGATCAACGGCTCGGGCGTGGCCAACGTGGTCACCACCGGCCAGTTCACCATCCCGCTGATGAAGAAGTTCGGCTACAAGCCGGCCTTCGCCGGCGCGGTCGAGGCCACCAGCTCGATGGGCGGGCAGATCATGCCGCCGGTGATGGGCGCGGTGGCCTTCATCATGGCCGAGACCATCAACGTGCCCTACGTCGAGATCGCCAAGGCGGCGGCGATCCCGGCGATGCTGTACTTCTTCACCGTGTTCTGGATGGTGCACCTCGAGGCCGGCCGCGCCGGGCTGAAGGGCCTGCCCAAGGAGGAGTGCCCCGACCCCTGGGTGGCGATCCGCGCGCGCTGGTACCTGCTGCTGCCGCTCGCCGGCCTGGTGTACCTGCTCTTCGCCGGCTTCACGCCGATGTTCGCCGGCATGGTGGGCCTGGCGCTGACCGTGGTGCTGCTGTTCGGCAGCAGCCTGGCACGCCATCTCAACGGGACCTCGCTGCGCCTGCTGTTCTGGATCGTGCTCGGCCTGGCCTGCTCGGCCTTCGCCAAGGTCGGGATCATCTCGGTGGTCGCCGTGGTGGCGGTGCTCGCCGTGCTGCTGGCGCCGCGTGCCGACGGCCGCGACACCCTGCGCCTGGCGGTCAGGGCCCTGGTGGACGGCGCGCTGCACGCGCTGCCGGTGGGCGTGGCGTGCGCGCTGGTGGGCGTGATCATCGGCTCGCTGACGCTGACCGGTGGCGCCACCGCCTTCGCCGGCTACATCATCCAGATCGGCGACGACAGCCTGTTCGTCTCGCTGCTGCTCACCATGCTCACCTGCCTGGTGCTCGGCATGGGCATCCCGACCATCCCGAACTACATCATCACCAGCTCGATCGCCGCGCCCGCGCTGCTCGAGCTCGGCGTGCCGCTGATCGTCTCGCACATGTTCGTGTTCTATTTCGGGATCATGGCCGACCTCACCCCGCCGGTCGCGCTCGCCGCCTTCGCCGCGGCGCCGATCGCCAAGGAGACCGGCCTCAAGATCGGCGTGCGCGCGGTACAGATCGCCATCGCCGGCTTCATCGTGCCCTACATGGCGGTGTATGCCCCCGAGCTCATGCTGCAGGGCGACAAGGGCTTCGACGCCACCTTGTACGTGGTGTTCAAGGCCTTGCTCGCGGTCACGCTGTGGGGCACCGCGGTGGTCGGCTACTTCCGCTCGCCGATGAACCCGCTCGAGCGCGTGCTCGCCTTCGTCGCCGCGTCGATGCTGGTGGTCGCGCTGCCGATCACCGACGAGCTCGGCTTCGGCCTGGCGGCGGTGGTGATGGGCTGGCACATCTGGCGCTCGCGCGGCGCGCAGGCGCTCACCGTCTGATGGCGGTCTGCCTCGCCACCAGCCTCGCCAGCGCGGCGGTTGCCGCGAACGCCTTCACCCTGGCGTGGACGCACTCGATCGAGCGCGTGCGCTGGGAGGAGGCGTGGCGGGTGGAAGGCGAGGTGCTGGTGCTCGAGCGCGTGCGCGTGCGCGGCCACGGCGCCGGCATGGAGCCGGCGGCAGGCGCGGTGCTGCGCGATGGCGCCTGGGAGTGGCACCCGCACACCCGCCACGCCGTGCTGCGCCTCACGCGCTCGGCCTATACGGCCGACTACGAGTGGTGTGTGGACGGCGAGCCCTGCAAGCCCTTGTCCGCGCTCATCGCCTCCGATGGCGGCGTCACCGAGCTGCGCGCCTGCCCGATTGGCGACACCGCGCGCTGAGCCGCCCCCGCGGCGCTCCTCAGGCGATGCCCGCGGCGCCCAGCAGCGCGCCGACCAGGATCATCCAGATCGGTGCCAGCTTCGTCCGCAGCGTCACCACCGCGGTCAGCGCGATCAGCACCAGCGCGCCGTTGCGGTGCGCCGGGTCGCCGAGGAAGGGCAGGGCGAGCAGCCAGCCGGTGGCAAACACCAGGCCCACGGTGACGGGCGCGAGCCCGGCGGTGAACGCGCGCACCAGCGGCGTGTCGCGCCGGCTCGAGCCCCAGCGGCTCACCCCCAGCGAGAGCAGCGTCGACGGCAGCAGGATGCCCACCAGCGCCGCCGCGGCGCCGGGCAGGCCGGCGGCCTGGAAGCCGAGCACCGGCACGAACAGCACGTTGGGCCCGGGCGCCGCCTGGGCGAGCGCGATCGCGGTGGTGAAGTCGGCCTCGCCGATCCAGCCGCGCTCGACCACGAAGTAGCGCTGCATCTCGGGCGCGGTCGACATCGCGCCGCCGATCGACAGCAGCGACAGGGTCAGGAAGTGCAGGAAGAGCGCGAGCAGGTCGCCCGCCGGCAGCGTGTTCATCGTCCCTCCCCATGCGCGGCGCGCGCGTCGAGCACCGCCACCCGCCAGCGCGCTAGGCCCCAGCCGAGCAGGCCGAGGCCGATCACGATCCACGCCAGCGGCAGGCGGAACACCGCGATCGCCACCAGCGCGGCGAGGCCGAGCAAGGCGCACAGCCAGGGGCCGAGCAGGTTGCCGCGCAGGGTGCCGAGCATCTTCACCGCCATCGCCAGGATCAGCCCCGCCGCCACCGCGCCCATGCCGCGCAGCGCGCCGGCGACCGCGGGGAACTCCGCCAGGCGCTCGTAGCTCGCGGCGAGCGCGATCACGATCAGGAAGGGCGCGAGCAGCATGCCGGTGATGGCGGCGAGCGCGCCACGCCAGCCGAAGTAGCGGTCGCCGATCATCAGCGACAGGTTGACCACATTGGGTCCGGGCAGCATCTGTGCGATCGAATACAGCTCGATGAACTCGGCGCGGCTCAGCCAGCCGCGGCGGTCGACCAGCTCGCGCTGCGCGACCGCGAGCACGCCGCCGAAGCCCTGCAGCGCGAGCAGGCTGAAGGCGATGAAGAGCGCGAAGGGCGAGCCGGGGCGGGAGAGTGTGCCGGCGTCGGCTGCCGCGCCGTGGGGCGATGGGTTCATGAGACCTCCGGGTGGCGGGCCGCTGCCGGCACGGCACTGCGGCTTGCGCGATCCAGCGTGCCGGCGGCGAAGAGCGCGGCCGATGACGAAGCGTCCCGCCAGTGCAGGCGGTGCGCCGCGAGGTCCCACTCGGCCAGGGTGGACAGGGCGCCGCCGATCTCGGCGGCAGCGTAGCGCATCAGGCAGATGCGCTCGACCGTGAAGTGCAGCGGCGGCGCGGCGCAGGCGGCGAAGCGGGGCGCGACCGCGGCGGTGGGCAGGGCGTCGGCGTACAGGCCCACGGTCACGTGCGGCACGTACGCGCCCTGCGGGTGCGGTGCGTCCGCGTGCAGGCAGGCACGCAGCGCCGCGAGCGCAGCGAGGGCGCCGCCCACATGCAGGAAGGGCGCCGACGAGAAGCTCTCCAGGCCGCCGATGGCGAGCGTGAAGGGCGCGACCCGCGCCGCTTCCAGCGCCGCGACGCGGGCCTGCAGCCAGGCGAGGTCGAACTCGTCCACGGCCGGCTCCGCGCCGCGCGCCGGAAAGCCGCACAGCGCCAGCGTGATGTGCGGCTGGCGGCGGTAGCCGTCGAGGAGCAGCCCGTCGAGCGCGCGCTGCGCGGCGACGACGCGCGCACGTACGGCCGCCAGGTCCGTATCGATCGCCCACAGCAGGTAGTGCGGCCGGCCGCGATGCCACTCCGGGAAGTCGCGGCGTTCGTTGCGCAGGGTCAGCGGCTCGGCGAGAAAGCGTCGGCGCAGCGTGGCGGGATCGGTCATGCGGGAGCGCGGGGTGAGGTCCGCAGCGATGCCGGACGGACGGTGGCGGGATGGAATCGGCGGCTAGAATGGAAGCGTGATTGTCCCGGAAAAGACGCCCGCCCGCATGCACTACACCGTCCGCAAGCCCTCCTCCACCGAACGCGTTTCCGTCCGCGGCCTCGAATACAACGTGCGGCGCTGGGGTCCGGCCGATGCGCCGAAGGTCTTCCTGCTGCACGGCTGGATGGATACCTCCGCCACCTTCCAGTTCGTCGTCGATGCGCTGCGCCACGACTGGCAGCTGATCGCCCCCGACTGGCGCGGCTACGGCGAGACCACCTGGCTGCATCGGCCCTACTGGTTCCCCGACTACTACGCCGACCTCGAGGCCCTGCTCGCGCACTACGCGCCCGAGGGCCCGGTGCGCCTGGTCGGTCACAGCATGGGCGCCAACATCGCCGGCATCTACGCCGGCCTGCGCCCGCAGCGCGTGGCGCGGCTGGCGATGCTCGACTTCATCGGGCTCAAGGTACCCGCCGACGTCGACGCGCCGCAGCAGCTCGGGCGCTGGCTCGACGCCCAGCTCGTACCGCCGCCGGCGCGCGCCTACGCCGACCGGGCCGCGCTCGCCGCGCGGCTGCGCGTCGCCAATCCACGCCTCACCCCGGCGCGTGCGGAGTTCCTCTGCCGCCACCTCGGTCGCGTGCGTAGCGACGGCCAGGTCGAGATCGCCGGCGATCCCTGGCACAAAATCCCCTCGCCCGCGGTCTACCGCATCCAGGACGCGATGGCGTGCTGGCGGCTCGTGCGCGCCCCGGTGCTGATGCTGGTCTCCGCCGAGGGCTATGTGCACGACCGCTTCGCCGACGAGCCGGAGGAACTGCAGCGCCGCATCGGCTGCTTTGCGAACGCCCGCGTCGTCACCGTGCCCGATTGCGGCCACAACCTGCAGCACGACCAGCCCGAGGTGGTGGCGGCCGCGCTGGAAGATTTCCTCGACCGGGAGACCCCATGAACCCGACCCGCTTCGCCGCCGGACACGCCGCCCACGCCGACTGGCACGTGGCGCTCGCGCGCGCGCTCGATGCCCTGCTGCTCGAACTGCGTGCCGCGGGAGGCCACGACCACACGGGGCGGGACGGGCTGCCCGAATACACCCTCGGCTTCTGCTACCTGAGCGACCGCTTCGCAGCCGACGCCGACGAGATCGTCGCCGAGCTGCAGCGCCGCCTGCCCGGCGTGCACTGGGTGGGCACCGTGGGCATCGGGGTGGCCGCGACCGGCGCCGAACACTTCGACGAGCCGGCGCTCGTGCTCATGCTCGCGCCCCTGCCGCGGCGCGCCTTCCGCGTGTTCTCGGGGGTGCAGCCGCTGCGCGCCGACGCCGAGGACTTCCACCCCCATACGGCGCTGGTGCATGCCGATGGGCGCACGCCCGACCTGCAGGAACTGCTGCCCGAGCTCGCCGAGCGCACCGCGAGCGGCTACCTCTTCGGCGGACTGACCGCCTCGCGCGGGCGCAGCGTGCAGATCGCCGACGGGGTCTTCGACGGCGGCGGCCTGTCGGGGGTGGCGTTCTCCGCCGAGGTCGGCGTGATCTCGCGCGTCACCCAGGGCTGCCAGCCGATCGGGCCGCGGCGGCTGGTGAGCCGCGCCCGGGACAACTTCGTCATCACCCTGGACGGCCGCGGTGCGCTCGACTGCGTGATGGAGGACCTCGGCCTGCCGCCCGACATGGCGCTGGAGCCGGTCGCCGAGGCCTTGTCGAACACCCTGGTCGGGCTGCATCCGGGCGAAGATGCGGAGATCGTCGCCCCCGCCGCCTTCGGCGCCGACATGCTGGTGCGCAACATCATCGGCCTCGACCCGCGCGCAGGGGTGGTGGCGATCGGCGACGAGGTCGAGCAGGGTGGGTGGCTGATCTTCTGCCGGCGCGACCCGGCTGCGGCGCTCGCCGACCTGCGCCGCATCGCGCGCGAGATCCGCGACGAGCTGGTGGACAGCGATCGTGTCGCGCTCGGGGCGGTGTATGTAAGCTGCTCGGGCCGCGGCGGCCCGCACTTCGGGCGCCCGGCGGCCGAGCTCGAGCTGATCCGCGACGTGCTCGGCGACGTGCCGCTGGCGGGCTTCTTCGCCGGCGGCGAGATCGCCCACAGCCGGCTGTACGGCTACACCGGCGTGCTCACGGTGTTCGCCGCGGCGCGCTAGCAGGCGCGGGTCGCGATCGCGGATGCCGCGTTCGCGCCTGCCGGCGCTCCTGCATGAAACACCGTGCCTCGCCCTCCTGTAGGAGCGGCGGCAGCCGCGAAGACGGCACTCGGAAGTCGCGCCGGCGCCGCGGCACCGCCACCTTCGCGCCTGCCGGCGCTCCTACAGGGCCACCGAGCGGCGGAGCGTGCAGGAGCGGCGGCAGCCGCGAACCCTTGCTGCCGCCAGGCTTTCTGCGCGTACTTACTCCAGCCACGGCGCCGCCAGCGCGGCCACGTCCACGCGTGCGCGCAGCCGTGCCGCGAGCAGGTACAGGCCGCCGAGCTTGCGGTGGAGGAAGAGCGCGTCGGCCGGCGGGGTGTGCCAGAAATCGCGCTCCATGCTCAGCTTGAGCCCGGCGTCGCGCAGGCGCAGCGGCAGGTCGCTGGTGCCGAAGTCGTAGGCGCCGGGGTGGCGCAGCGGCTCGCAGGCGGTGGCGAAGAGGTCGATGACCGCGTCGCGCTGGGCAGCGTGGATGTGCTCCTGGAAATAGCCGATCGCCTGCGCCGCCTCGCCCATCGCGGCGCGGTCGCCGCGCACCGTGCCCGCCATCAGGCGGCGGTAGGCCTCGACCACCGGCTCGGCGTAGGGCCGGGTGGCGCCGAAGTCGAGCAGCGCGAGGCGGCCGCTGGCGGCGTCGAAGCGGTAGTTGGCGAAGTTGGGGTCGGTCTGGATCAGGCGGAACTCGAACAGCTCGCGGAACAGCAGCCCGATCAACAGGCTCGCCACGCGGTCGCGCAGCACCTGGTCGGCCGCCTGCGGCTCTGCGAGCGACTCCACCGCGACGCCCTCGACCCAGCTCATCGCCAGGATGTCGCTGCGCGTGAGCGCATCCACCGCGCGCGGCAGGACGAAATCCTGCGCGTCGCCGAGCAGGCCGCCGAAGCGGTGCAGGTTCTCGGCCTCGCGGCGGTAGTCGGCTTCCTCGTGGAGCTGGCGCTTGGCCTCGGCGAGCAGCGGCGCGAGGTCGAGCGATTTCGGCAGCAGGCCGGAGACGCGCAGCAGCGTGGCGACGTTGTCCACGTCGCTGTCGATGCTGCGCCGCACGCCGGGATACTGCAGCTTGATCGCCAGCTCCTGGCCGTCGCGGGTGCGCGCGCGATGCACCTGGCCGATCGAGGCCGCCGCGCACGGGGTGAAGGAGAAGCGCTCGAAGCCCTGCTCCCAGCCCTTGCCCCAGTGCGTCTCCAGCACCTGCACCACCTGGCTCATCGGCATGGTGCGCGCGTCCTCGCGCAGGCGGGCGAGGATGTCGGCGAGCTCGGGCGGCAAGAGGCTGCCGGCGTCCATCGACATCAGCTGGCCCACCTTCATCGCCGCGCCGCGCAGCTGCGCGAGCTGCTCGGCGACGCGGCGGGCGTTGGCCGGGGTGAGCACCAGTTCGCTCACCTTGGGGCGCTTGCCGGCGGCGAGCTGGCGCGCGCCCTCGGCGAGCATGCCGCCCGCCACGCCGGTGGCCAGGCTGCCCAGGCGGGCGAGACGGGACAGGCGTCCGCCGGGCACCGCGGCGCTGCGTGCGGCATCCGCGACGGGGTGCTTGGGGTCGATGGCGCTGGCTGCGGTGTTCATGGCGTGTTCCTCGGTGGGCGTGCGGGGCGGGCTCGGTTGCGCGTGCGTGGTCTTCAGTACGGCCACTGCACGAAGGTGCCGGCGATCAGGGCGATGCAGGCGACGGTGGTGAGGCGCAGGCGCAGCGGCAGGTACCACCCGGGCAGGCCGGCCTCACGCGCGAACCTGCGGTCCTGCACGTAGTGCAACACGAAGCCGAGTACCAGCAGCACCGCGGCGTCGGAGGGCACCAGCAGCAGCGCCGGCCAGGCGATCAGCGAGGGCACCACGCTCCACAGCAGGGTGCGCACCCGCCGGCGCTCGTCCAGCCCGGGCAGCGCCATGGCGAAGCCCCAATGCAGCGCGCACACGAAGCTGAGGATCACCGCGCCGTAGGCGAACAGCGCGTCGCTCCAGGTGATGCCGTGGTGGGCGTCGAGCAGGCTGGCGGGGGCGAGCACCACGAAGGGGATCAGGCCGGCGTAGCCGAGCCGGTTGGCGGTGCGGCGGACGGAGTCGGGAAGCGGGACGTTCATGGTCGCGGCTCGCGGGAAGAGGAATCGGGTGGGTGCAGTGGATGGCGGACCGAGGGGCACTCGGCGAGGCCGAGCGTCGGGCGGGCGGAGCCGCCCGGTGCTGCCAGCCGAACGTGGCCCGGCATTGCCCCGTCTGCTTCATCTTATGAAGCCGATCCTTTTTTGTCCAGGACAAAAAAGAGTATATTCGGGTCTCTGTCCAACTCCTCCCGTCCCCCGGATCGCTCATGAACGTCAATCCACATATTGCAGTCATCGGCGCCGGGATCGCCGGTCTGGCCTGCGCGCGCAGCCTCGCCGACGCCGGAGTTCGCGTAACTGTCCTCGACAAAAGCCGCGGGCCGGGTGGGCGCACCAGCACCCGCCGCGGCGAGGGCTGGGCCTGCGACCACGGCGCGCAGTACTTCACCGCGCGCCACCCGGAGTTCATCGAGGAGCTCGCGGCCTGGCGGGCGGCCGGGGTGGCGGCGCCGTGGCCGGCGCGCATCACCGTGTTCGACGCCGACGGCCGGCGCGGCCTGCACGGCCAGGAGGCGCGCTTCGTCGGCACTCCGCGCATGACCGCGCCCGCCCGCCATCTCGCCCAGGGCCTGGACCTGCGCGTGCAACTCACGGTAAGCGCGCTGCAGCGCTACCCGCACGGCTGGGAGATCGCCACCGCCGAGCGCGGGATGCTGCCCGAGGCCTTCGACGGCGTGCTGCTCGCGGTGCCCTCGCCGCAGGCGGTGCCGCTGCTGCAGCCCCTGTCGCCCGCGCTCGCCGCGGCGGCGCAGGCGGCGCGGATGCAGGCCTGCTGGGCGCTGATGGCGCGCTTCGATGCCCCACTGGCGGTGGATTTCGATGCCGCCTTCGTCAATCACGGGCCGCTGCGCTGGATCGCACGCGACCGCTCCAAGCCGGGGCGGGACGGGCTGGAGACCTGGTCGCTGCACGCCAGCGCGGAGTGGAGCGAGGCCCACATCGAGGACACCCCCGAACGTGTCGCCCTCGCGCTGGTGGGTGCCTTCGAGGCGCTCGGCGGGCGCATGCCGCTGGGCTGGGCGGCGCACCGCTGGCGCTACGCGATCACCGAGTCGGCGCTCGACGGCGGCTGCGCCTGGGACGCCGCACAGGCCCTGGGCGTGTGCGGCGACTGGACCAACGGCGGCCGCGTCGAGGGCGCCTGGCTGAGCGGCCGCGCGCTCGCGCGCCAGGTGCTCGACGGCCTCGCCGCGGGCTGAGCGTGCGCGCATGAACGCACCGCCGCGGTCGATCCTGGCCTGGCCCGCGAGCATCCCTGCCCGCGTGCGCAGGGGGAGGCGAGCGCCGTGAGCTACGGCCTGGTCTGGTTCAAGCGCGACCTGCGCCTCGCCGACCACGCCGCCTTCGCCGCGGCGGCGCGGCGCGGGCCGGTGCTGTGCGTGCTGATCGTCGAGCCCGCGCTGTGGGCGCATCCCGACGCCGCGCGCCAGCACTACGAGTTCATGCTCGAGAGCGCGCGCGAGCTGCACGCCGAGCTGCGCCGCCGCGGCGGTCGCCTGCACCTGCTGGTGGGCGAGGCCGTCGCGGTGCTCGATCGCCTGTACGCCGCGGCGCCCTTCGACACCCTGCATTCGCACGAGGAGACCGGCAACGCCGCGAGCTACGCGCGCGACCGCGCGGTGGCGCGCTGGTGTCGGGCGCGCGGCGTGCGCTGGCACGAGCCTGCGCAGTTCGGCGTGGTGCGCCGCCTGGATGACCGCGACCGCTGGCAGGCGGCGTGGGAGGCGCACGTCGCCGCGCCGCAGGCCATGCCGCCGGAGCCGTCGCGGATCGCCTTCGCGGCGCTGCCCGCGGCGCTGCACCCGGGCGCTGGCACGCCCTGGCCGCAGTCGGGTGCGATCGTCGCCGCGCGTGCGCCGGAGGCGGTGGCGCTCGGCCTCGACGCCTTCCAGCCCCCCCGGCGCCTGCGCGGCGGGCGGCGGGCGGCGCTGGAGGTGCTGCACGACTTCCTCGACGCGCGCAGCGGCCAGTACCGCGGCGGCATCTCCTCGCCGCTGAAGGCGCCGACTGCGTGCTCGCGACTGTCGCCCTACCTCGCCTGGGGCTGCCTCAGCCTGCGCGAGGTCGTGCAGGCCAGCCGCGCGCGCGTCGCCGCGCTGCCCGAGGACGACCGCCGCCGTGCCGGCCTGTCGGCCTTCCTCAGCCGCCTGTACTGGCACTGTCATTTCATCCAGAAGCTCGAGAGCGAGCCGGTGCTGGAGTTCCGCAACCTGCACCGCGGCTACGACGGCCTGCGCGAGCACGACTGGAACCCGGCGCATTTCGACGCGCTGGTGGCCGGGCGCACCGGCTGGCCGCTGGTGGACGCCTGCGTGGCGATGTTGCGCGAGACGGGGTGGATCAACTTCCGCATGCGCGCGATGCTGGTGTCGGTGGCGGCCTATCCGCTCTGGCTGCACTGGCGTGAGGTGGGCCTGTGGCTGGCGCGTGCCTTCCTCGACTACGAGCCCGGCATCCACTGGAGCCAGCTGCAGATGCAGTCCGGCACCACCGGCATCAACACCACCCGGGTGTACAACCCGATCAAGCAGGCGCGCGACCACGACCCCAATGGCGTGTTCGTGCGGCGCTGGCTGCCGGCGCTGCGGCGGGTGCCGGACACCTGGCTGTTCGAGCCCTGGCGCATGCCTGCCGACGTGGCCGCGCGCCATGGGCTGCGCCTCGGCGAGGACATCGCGCTGCCGCCGGTGGAGCTGGAGACCGCCACGCGCGCAGCGAAGGCGCGCGTGCATGCGCTGCGCGCCGAGCCCGAGGTGCGCGCGGCGAAGGCGGCCATCGTCGAGCGCCACGGCTCGCGCAAGCGGCCGGAGGGGCGGCGGCGCAAGGCGTCGGCGAGTGCGGCGAGTCCGGGGCAGCTGGACCTCGGGTTCTGAGGAGCGCGGGGGATGGGGATGCGGCGCAAGGGGGATCTGCCGACGAAGCCGTGCGCGGGCTGCGGGCGGCCGTTCGCGTGGCGGAAGAAGTGGGCGCGGGTGTGGGACGAGGTGCGCTATTGCTCGGAGCGCTGTCGGCGGGAGCGTGGCAAGCCGGGGCGCTGAGCGAGGGTCTCGTAGCGGCGTGCCGCGGCGGAAAGGCGGGGCGCTGAGCGAGGGACATTGCGGTGGCGTGCCGCGGCGAAAAAGCGGCGCCGCGGTTGGTCTGCGGGGGAGTGCCGATGGGTTCGGACGTGGTGATCTTCAGGTTTCGCAGCGACCTGCGCGTAGGGGACAACCTCGCGCTGCTGGAGGCGTGCGCGTCCGCCGGCCGCCTGTTGCCGGTCTATTGCCACGACCCCGCCGCCGACGCACCGACGCGTTGGGGCTTCGCCCGCCGCGGGCCCCATCGGCGTGCCTTCCTGGAGGCGGCGCTGGACGACCTGGATGCGGCCTTGCGCGTGCGCGGCAGCGCGCTGCTGGAGCTGCACGGCGCGCCATGCGAGGTGCTGCCGGCGCTCGCGCGCGCCGTGGGCACGGACGCGGTGGTGTGCGAGGCGATCGCGGCGCCCGAGGAGGAGGACGAGCTCGCCGCGCTGCGTGCCGCGGGGCTGAGGGTGCGCACCGTGTGGCAGTCGAGCCTGCTCGACCCCGCGGCGCTGCCCTTCGCGCCGGCCCGCCTGCCCAAGGTGTTCACCGCTTTCCGCCAGGCCGTCGAGTCCGCCGGCCTGCAGCCCCCCGCACCCCTGCCCGCAGCGCAGACCCTGCCACCGTGGCCGGACTTCGCCACCGCTGCCGAAGCCGCGCACCCCATTCGCGCCTGCCGGCGCTCCTACAACGACGAGGCGCCTGTGCTCCCCTGTAGGAGCGGCGGCAGCCGCGAATGCGGCGGTGCCACACGCGACGCGGATGCCGCAGCCGAGCGCCGCCTGCGCGCCTGCCGGCGCTCCTACAACGACGAGGCGCCGGCCTTTCCCTGTAGGAGCGGCGGCAGCCGCGAATCGGGCGGCGCCACAATCGACGCGGATGCCGCAGCCGAGCGCCGCCTGCGCGCCTGCCGGCGCTCCTACACGGTGGAGCTGGCCTCCTTTCCGTGGTGGTGGCCCGACTTCGCCGGCGGTGAGGGAGCGGCGCTCGCGCATCTGGCACGTTATTTCGCCAGCGATCGCCCGCAACACTACAAGGCGACGCGCAACGGCCTGAGCGGCGTCGGTTTCTCGAGCAAGTTCTCGCCCTGGCTGGCGCAGGGGGCCTTGTCCCCGCGGGTGGCCTTCGCGGCGCTGCGGCGGCACGAGGCCGCGCAGGGGGTGAGCGAGGGCAGCTACTGGCTGTGGTTCGAGCTGCTGTGGCGGGATTACTTCCGCTTCCTGCATCTGCAGCACGGCCGCCGCCTGTACCGGGCGCGCGGACTGAACGCCGCTGCGCCGCCGCCCGCGCACGATCCGGCGGCCTTCGTGGCCTGGTGCGAGGGGCGCACCGGCCACGCCTTCATCGACGCCGGCATGCGGGAGCTCGCCGCCACCGGCTGGCTGTCGAACCGCATGCGCCAGGTGGTCGCCAGCTTCCTCATCCACGACCTCGGCTGCGACTGGCGCGCCGGCGCGGCGTGGTTCGAGGCGCAGCTGGTGGATTACGACGTGTATAGCAACCAGGGCAACTGGCTGTACATCGCCGGCCGCGGCACCGACCCGCGCGGTGGGCGGCGCTTCGATCCGGACCGGCAGGCGGCGACCTACGACGCGGACGGAGCCTACCGGACCCGCTGGGCCGAGCTCGATCGGCGCGGCGACGATTGAGCGCGCAAGCCGCCTCGGCGGCTGGCCCTCGCTCGAACGCGCCGCGGCTTGCAGGAGTCCCGTTCGAACTTGTCGCGACCATGCCCGGGATCGCTCGACGGCGGCCCGTCCGGGGGGCGCTCGCGCGCGCAGCGCAGTTCAAGCGCTACCCCGAAGCCGAGCTCATCCGCATGGGGCGCCCGCGCGCGGGGGCGGCCCTGCCCGGCGCTCAGCGCATGCCGAATCCGCGCATGCGTGCCAGTGCCGCGGGCGGCAGCGCGCCGAGCAGGGCGCCGATCGACACCACCACGATGCCGACGATGGTGATGAGGCCAAGCGCTTCGCCCAGGATCAGAAAGGCGCCCACGGCGGTGACGGCAGGCACCAGCGCCAGCATCATCGAGGCTTCGCTCGCGCCCACCTTCTGCACCGCGTAGCTGTAGAAGCCGCCGGCCACCAGGGCGGCGATCACGCCCTGGTACACGCCCTGGAGTGCGATCGCGCCCCAGCCCTGGGCGGCCAGATTGCCCGGCAGCCAGAGCAGGTAGACCGGCAGGTAGGCGAGCGCCGAGAAGGTGGCGATGCCGAGCATCCCGAACTGCGGCTTGACCTGCCAGCGCCGCATCAGCAGGCCGAAGACCGCCCAGCACAGTGCGGCGGCGAGGAAGAGCAGGTCGCCGATCCATTCGCGCCCGTGCGTGGGGGCGATCAGGCTCTCGAAGCCGATCAGCAGCAGCCCGGCGGTCGACAGCAGGAGCGCGACGACGGTGGGGCGGGCGATGCGAAAGCCGCTCATCACCGCCATGATCACGATGGTCCAGAACGGGATGCCGCCATTGACGAACACGCCGGCGTGCGCGCTCGGTGCGAACGCGAAGCCGGAATACACCAGGATGCCGTAGCCCAGCCCGGCAACCGCAGCGAGCACCATGTGGCGCGGCCAGTCCCGGCGCGGCACGAAGCGCAGGTAGAGCGGCAGCGCGATCGCACCCGACACGCCGAAGCGCAGGGCGGCGATGTCGAAGGGCGTGAAGCTGGCGGTGGCGCCGAAGCGTGACACGATGTTGAAGCCGGACCAGAACACCACCACGGCGAGCGCGGCGAGCAGGCCGCGGACGGCGTCGGATTGGGCGGGCGGGGGAGTGGTCAATTCGGGTCCGGGGAGCGTGCGGGTGGGCGACGTTGATCGTCTGCGTCTGCGTCTGCGTGTGCCTGGGCGGAGGCGGCCGGGTGCGCGTTGGGCGACCGGGAGCAGGCTCAGCCCGGCTGGTTGCGCATGAAGTCGGCGGTCTTGAAGAAGCTCTGCAGCAGGCGCTCGCGCATCGGCTCGGCGATGCCGACCTCCTCCATCGCCAGCAGCATGCAGGCGACCCATTGGTCGCGCTCGCGGGTGCCGATGGCGAAGGGCATGTGGCGGGCGCGCAGGCGCGGGTGGCCGAAGTTCTGCACGAAGAGGTCCGGCCCGCCGAGCCAGCCGGAGAGGAACATGAAGAGCTTGTCGCGCGAGCCCTGCAGGTCCTCGGGGTGGAGGGCGCGCAGCTCGGCGAAGCGGGGCGTTTCGGCCATCAGGCCGTAGAAGCGGTCGCAAAGGTGGGCGAGTACGGGCTCGCCGCCGATCGTGTCGTAGGGGGTGGTCTGGTCCATCGGGGTCTGTGGGGTCGGTGGCGCTTCGAGACGGGCGCCTCGACCAGGATTGTCGCAGACTCGGGCGCCGCCTGCCCGATCGCCGCATTCGCGCCTGCCGGCGCTCCTACATCGGTCGGAAGCGCGGCGGTGCGTGGGACGAAGCCGCGCGGTTCGTGTAGGAGCGCCGGCAGGCGCGAATGCGTCGGGGGAGCGGCGGCGGTGCGTGGGACGAAGCCCCGCGGTTCGTGTAGGAGCGCCGGCAGGCGCGAATGCGGCGGGGGAGCGGCGGCGGTGCGTGGGACGGAGCCGCGGGGTTCATGTAGGAGCGCCGGCAGGCGCGAATGCGGCGGGGGGAGAGGTGGTGGTGCGCGGGACGAAGCCGCGGGGTTCATGTAGGAGCGCCGGCAGGCGCGAATGCGGCGGCCGACGTCGGCACGCACGCCGTGGGGCGCGCCTCCTACAGGTTCACCACCGCCAGCCTTTTCACCGCCTTGACGAGGATCTTGTAGATGTCGAGGTCGAAGGCCGGGCGGCCGGCTTCGAGGAGGTCGGCGAGCGTGGCCTCGTCGGTGGCGGTGCCGAGCCAGCGCCAGCCGTCGACGACGTGGATCGCCTCGCCCTCGCGCAGGCCGATCGGGCCGGGCCAGGTCCAGTGCTCGACCTTCAGCGCGTGCAGGGCCTCGATCAGGCGCAGGGCGTGGGCCTGGGGGGATTCGCCGCCGTGGCAGGCGCCGCGGCAGCGTTTCAACTGGAAGTCGAAGCAGCGCGCGCCCTGCGGGTGTTTCTCCAGGCCGAGCAGGGGCGGGCACAGGGCATGGTCGCGGGCGAGCGCGCGCAGGCGGTTGGTGGCCTCGCGGCGGGTGCGGAAGAAGCCGTAGAGGTCGTCGCGGCGGCCGAAGTCGAGGTCGGCGGCGTGCATCAGCTCGAGCCGCCAGTCGCCGACGATGTCGGTGGCCAGCCGCCAGGTGCACAGCTCGCGGTTGCGGCGCAGCTGGCGGTTGTGGGTGGGCTGCAGGCGCTTCACCAGCTCGGCTTCCTTCAGCAGCGCGCCGATCTCGCCGGCGGTCTCGATCCATTCGATGTGGCGCACCTGCTGGCTGAGGCTGAGCTCGCGGTCGCTGGTGTGGTCGGCGGCGAAGTGCGACAGCACGCGGCTGCGCAGGCGGGTGCTCTTGCCGATGTAGAGCGGCAGCGCGCTGCTGTCCGTGCCACCCTCCGTGCCGCCGTCGCGCTCGCCATAGAACAGATATACCCCGGGCGTGTCGGGCAGCTCGGCGACCTGCTCGGGGTCGAGGTGAGGCGGCAGGCTGGGGTGGCCGACGAGCTCGCGCACCATGGCCTCGATGTGGCCGGGCGGGAAGCGCTCGTGGATCTTCTGCCAGAACTGCCACAGCAGCTGGGCGTCGCCGAGCGCGCGGTGGCGGTCGGCGACCACCAGGCCGTGGCGTTCGATGAGGTGGTCGAGGCCGTGGCGGCGGTGGTCGGGGAACAGCCGGCGCGACAGCTTGACGGTGCACAGCACCTGCGGGCGCATGTCGAGCCCGGCGCGGCGGAAGGCGGCGCGCAGGTGGCCGTGATCGAAGCGCGCGTTGTGGGCGACGAAGAGGCGGCCATCGAGGCGGTCGAAGACTTCGTCGGCGATGTCCGCGAAGCGCGGCGCGTCGGCGACCATGTCGTCGTCGATGCCGGTGAGGCGCTGGATGGTCTCGGGGATGCGCGACTCGGGGCGCACCAGCGTCGACCACTCGCGCACGCCGTCCTCGTCGACCTGGACGATGCCGACCTCGGTGATCGATTCGCGCTGGGCGGGGCCGCCGGTGGTCTCGATGTCGACGAAGGCGAGACCGCCGGGAAAGCTGTGGAGGGAGGGCGTCAAGGCTGGAGGCGGCTGGCGGATGGATCGCGCTTCGAGCGCGCTTGGGCGCGCAGGTTCCCGTGCCGGCGGCACGGTGGCCGTGTTCAGCGCACGCCGAAGCCCGCGTCCTCGATCGCCTGATGGATGTCGGATTCGGCGACGAAGGCGCCGTGCTCGATGGTGGCGGCGCCGGTCGCGAGCGAGATCTCCAGGTAGCCGATGCCGGGCAGGTCCTGGATGGCGTTGGTCACCAGGCGCAGGCACTCCTCGTCGCGCATGCCGGTGATCGTGAGCGTGGTGGTGTTCATGGGAGGCTCCGTGTCCGATCGGCGCATCTTGTGCGCTGGCGCGCACACGCGCAAGTCTCGCCCCGCGCTTGCGGAGCGACTCAGCGGGTGGCGGCGATGCGCGATGCGTTCTGCGATTGCGCGGCCTGCGGCGCGGCCAGCAGTCTGCGGTAGAGCGCGGCGAGGCGCCCGGCCATCACGCCGTCCGCCCACTCGGCGGCGTAATCGCGTGCCTCGGCGGCGAGCCGCCGGCGCAGGCGGGGGTCGGCGAGCACGCCGACGACCACGGCGGCGAAGCCGTCGGGGTCGTCAGGGGCGATGCGTGCGCCGCGCTCGGGGCCGAGGATGTCGGTGGTGCCCATCGCGGACAGCGCCACCACCGGCAGCCCGGCGGCCATCGCCTCGAGCAGCACCAGGCCCTGGGTCTCGGTGCGCGATGCGAACACGAACACGTCGGCGGCGGCGTAGCAGTCGGGCAGGCGCTTGCGGCGCTCGAGGTAGCCGACGAAGCGCACCGTGTCGTCCAGTCCGGCGGCGAGCGCCTGGCGCTGCAGGCGGGCGCTCGCCGGGCCCTCGCCGGCGACCACGAGGACGAAGTCGGGCCGGCGCGCCTTGAGCCGGGCGGCGACCTCGAGCAGGAAGCCGATGTTCTTCTCGTGCGCGACGCGGCCGATGTAGAGCGCCATCGGCGCGTCTTCCGGAATGTCGTAGAGGCGGCGGAAGTGCGGGCCGTCGCCGCCGGCGAAGTCCTGCAGCGGGATGCCGGTGGGCAGGATCTCCATCGGGCTGCGCACGCCGTAGCCGGTGAGGCGCTCGTGCATGGCGGTCGACGGCACCACCACCGCATCCACCGCGTTGCACTGCGTGCGCGACACCCGCCGCGCCAGCCCGCGCAGCACGCCGGCGGGCAGGAAGGGGAGGTAGTGGTGGAGGTATTCCTCGAAGAAGGTGTGGTAGGTCAGCAGCACCGGCCGCCCCTCGGCGCGCGCAGCGCGCAGCCCGGCGCGGTGGGCGAGGAAGGGGGTCTGGATGTGCACCAGGTCGCTGGCGGCGGCCTCGAGTCGCGCGGCGGCGTGCATCGCGCGCGCATCGACGAGGCGATCCTCGGGGTCGAGCGGCAGGCGTCGTCCCGGGATACGCACGATGCCGGGCTCCGCGGCCTCGCCGGCGTAGCGCGGCGCGATCAGGCGGACCTCGACACCCTGCTCGGCGAGCGCGCGGCGAAAGGTCGCGATCGACGTGGAGACGCCGTTGATACGCGGAAAGAAGACATCGGAGATCATCAGCACGCGAAGCATTCGGGCAGCATGCGCCCGGCGTGTTACCGCAGGGTGAATGCATCCCTGCGGGTTAGCCGGGGTCGGCATGCAGCCCCACGGATGCGACAATGCGTCATATCCCCTCAGGTTTCAGTCCCTTGCGGTCGTTATACAAGGTCTAGAAGTTGTGCCGAGTCCCCCATGAACCGTCCTGAATCCGACAGCCTCCTGAGCGAGGAGGCCTTCTCCATGCCTCGCACCGACGAGATCCGCGTCGGCGAGATCATCGGTCGCAACCTGCTCGAGTGCGCCCCCGAGGAGCCCCTGCACGAGGCCGCGCGGCGCATGAGCGAACGTCGGGTGAGCTCGATCCTGGTGGTCGAGGACGACCGCGTGGTGGGCATCTGGACCGAGCGCGACGCGCTGCGGGTGAATTTCGACGACCCCGCGACCTTTGCCCTGCCGGTGCGTGCCGTGATGAGCTCGCCGGTGCGCGCGGTGTCGGTGGCGACCCCGCTGCACGAACTGACGGTGCGCTTCCGCGAGGAGCACGTGCGCCACTACGTGGTCGAGGACGACGCCGGGCGGCGCGTGGGCATCGTGTCGCAGACCGACGTGGTGCTCAACCAGGGCATCGAGCACTATCTCAAGCTGCGTCGGGTGGACGCGCTGGTCAAGGGCGGCCTGCATGCGCTGCCCGCGGCGGCAGGGCTGGGCGACGCGACGCGGCGAATGCGCGAGGGCGGCGTGGACGCGGTCGTGGTGGATTACGGCGCTCCCGCGGCCTCCACGCCCGAGGGCCGCTACGGCATCCTCACCGAACGCGACGTCACCCGCCTGGTGGCCGAGCGTGCGCCCGACCGCGCGCTCGGCGAGCTCGCCAGCCGGCCGCTCGTCACCTGCCGCGCGGACAACAGCCTGTACCGCGTGCGCATGCTGCTCGTCGAGCGCCAGATCCGCCACATCGGCGTGCTCGACGCCGAGGGCGGACTCGTCGACCTGGTCAGCTTCAAGGACATCCTCAGCGGCATGGAGCTGGCCTACGTGCACGAGCTGCACGACGCCCTGCGCGCGCGCGACCTCGCGTTGAGCGCCTCGCAGCGCGACCTCTACCTGGCCGAGAAGGTCATCGAGAGCTCGCTCGAGGGGGTGATGGTCACCGACGCGCACGCGCGCATCCTCTCGGTGAACCCCGCCTTCACGCGCATGACCGGGTACGCACCGGAAGAGGTGGTCGGGCTCAACCCTTCGGTGCTCAACTCCGGCCGCCAGAGCCCGGCCTTCTATGCGCGCATGTGGGACGGACTGCTGCGCGACGGTCATTGGCAGGGCGAGGTGTGGAACCGGCGCAAGACTGGCGAGGTGTATCCGCAGCTGCTGCACATCACCGCGATCCGCGACGGCGAGGGTGTGCTGACCCATTACGCGGCGCTGTTCACCGACATCAGCCGGCTCAAGGAGACCGAGGCGCGCATCCGCGATCTCGCCTATTACGACCCGCTCACCGGCCTTCCCAACCGCCGCCTGCTCGACGACCGCCTGCAGGTCGAGCTCGCCCACGCCGCCCGCCTGCGCTGCCGGCTGGCGGTGATGTTCGTCGACCTCGACCGCTTCAAGCGCATCAACGACAGCCTCGGCCACACGGTGGGCGATAAGCTGCTGGTCGAGATCGCCGCCCGCCTGCGCGCCAGCCTGCGCGAGGACGACACCGTGGCGCGCATGGGTGGCGACGAGTTCCTCGTCGTGCTCAACAACCTGTCCGGCCCGGACGAGGCGGCGACGATGGCGCGCAGGCTGGTCGCGGAGCTGCGGCGCCCGGTCAATGTCGAGGGCCGCGAGCTGGTGGTGACGACCAGCGTGGGCGTCGCCGTGTATCCCGACGACTCGCGCGATGCCGACACCCTGGTCAAGCACGCCGACGTGGCGATGTACCGCGCCAAGGACGAGGGGCGCAACAGCTTCCAGCTCTTCGAGCCGGCGATGAACGCGCGCTCGCTCGAGCGCCTCGCGCTCGAGACCGCGCTGCACCGCGCCTTGCCGCGCGACGAGCTGCAGCTCTACTTCCAGCCGGTGATGGGGGCCGAGGGAGGCGAGCTGGTCGCCGTCGAGGCCTTGCTGCGCTGGCGTCACCCCGACCTCGGGCTGGTGTCGCCGGCCGACTTCATCCCGCTCGCCGAGGACACCGGCCTGATCGTGCCGATCGGCGAGTGGGTGCTGCGCAGCGCCTGCGAGCATCACCGGCGCTGGTGCGAGGCCGGCGGCGGTCCGCTGCACATGATGGTGAACATTTCGGCGCGCCAGTTCCGCGAGGAGGGCTTCGCCGCGATGGTGGCCAGCGTGCTCGCCGAGACCGGCATGACCCCGGGCGACCTGACGCTGGAGCTCACCGAGAGCATGCTGATGGACGACACCGACCGCGCTCTCGCGCGCCTCGACCACCTGCGCGCGCTCGGCGTGTGCCTGGCGATCGATGATTTCGGCACCGGGTATTCGTCGCTCGCCTACCTCAAGCGCTTCCCGATCGACGAGCTCAAGATCGACCGCCTGTTCGTACGCGGCATCGACCGCAACACGCGTGACGCGGCGCTGGTGTCGGCGATCGTCTCGCTCGGCCACAGTCTGGGCTTGCGCGTGGTCGCCGAGGGCGTCGAGACCGCAGCCCACCTGAACGTGCTGCGCCGCCAGGGCTGCGACCTCGCGCAGGGCTTCCATTTCAACCCGCCGCTGCCCTGGGACGAATTCGTCGCCGCCTACCCGCCGGCCGGCGCCACGGCTTGAGCATTCGCGCCTGCCGGCGCTCCTAGAAGAACCGCCGCGTGTCCCGCCCCCTGTAGGAGCGGCGGCAGCCGCGAACGGGCGGTTTGGCAGGCGACGCCGGTGCGAATTTAACGGCCGCATTCGCGCCTGCCGGCGCTCCTACACGAACCGCCGCGCCTCCGCCCCGTGTAGGAGCTGCGGCAGCCGCGAACGGGCGCCTTGGCAATCGACGCCGGTGCGGATTTCACGGCCGCCTTCGCGCCTGCCGGCGCTCCTACACGAACCGCCGCGCTTCCGCCTCCTGTAGGAGCGGCGGCAGCCGCGAACGGGGCGCTCCGATGCGTACCCGCGTTCAGCCCGGTCCCCGAACGCCCGCCCTCAGCGCCCCAGCGTCTGCCACGCCGCGCGCACTGCCGCCTCGCCATAGCGCCGCTCCAGCCGGCGCACGGTGAAGTGGCCGCGGCTGACCGACTGGAAGTGGTCCATGAACATCAGGTTGATCGTCGCCCCCGCTGCCGCGCCGATCCCCGGCACCAGCATGCCGGCGGCCTTCTGGGTGAGCTGCACCTTGTAGCGCGCCGCCACCATCGTGATCAGCCGCGCCAGCGCGGGCGCGCCCTCGCCCGACAGCCCCTTCTGCGCGAAGTGGCGCGCGGCCTCGGAGACCGTGGTCGCGAGCGCCGCGCGTACCGCGTAGTAACCCGCCTCGGCCGCGTCGTCGCCGCTGGCGTTGCCGCCGAGCGCGAACACCTCGAGCGCGGCGAGCCGGGCCTGCGTGCCGCCGATGTCCTCGCCCTCGCCGCGCGCGATGTCGAGGATGGAGCGCATGATCAGCACGGTCGACAGCGGGATCTCCACCGTCAGCCCGGCGACCCCGAAGGCACCGCCGCCTGCGCCGCTCACCGAGCCGAGCAGCTTGTGCAGGCGCGGCGAGGCGGGCTGGGCGGTGGGCTGCAGGGTCTTCGCCGCGGCGTCCATCGCCTTCATCAGCGCGTCGTGGGCGAGCCCGCCGATGCGCTCGCGCCAGCTCGCGGGCAGGCGCGCCATGCCCTTCTCCAGTGGGCTGCCGACGAAGCTGCTCAGGCGCGCGGCCAGGCTCGGGCGCTCGAGCAGCACGCGCGCCTCGGCGAGCGCGCGCAGGTCGGTGTCGGCAAGGACGAGGGTGTCGTGCATGGCGATGGGGTTCCGGTGGGTGTCGTGCGTCATGCCATCTCAGACGCTCCCGCAGCGCCGCATGTTCCCGAGGGGCGCGTGGGAGTGCGCGCACGCGCGAGAGGGGAGGTGGGGATCCGCACCCTCGTCGCCCGTCCAAGCGTCCTTTTCGCGGCTGCCGCCGCTCCTACATGGGGCGGATCCGCGGCGCTTCCTGCAGGAGCGCCGGCAGGCGCGAAAGCGGCGTTGGAGTCCGCCCGCGTCGCCCGTCCGATCGCGCTATTCGCGGCTGCCGCCGCTCCTACAGGAGGCGGAAGCGCGGCGGTTTCTGTAGGAGCGCCGGCAGGCGCGAACAGGCGTCTCGGCGCGTTCAGGACGGCTTGCCGGTCTCCAGTGCCTGCAGCAGCGCGGCGCCGATCACTGCGGCGGACTGGGCGCCCGACAGGCTCAGGCGGCGGTCGAGGATGAAGAAGGGGACGCCGTCGATGCCCTGGCGGCGCAGCCCGGCGGCCATGCGCTGCACCTTGTCGGCGTCGGCGCCGCTCTCCAGCCACTCGCGCACCACGTCGCGGCGGTCGCCGCAGGCGGCGGCGAGATCGGCCAGGGTGTCGAGGTCGCCGATGTCGCGGCCTTCCTGGAAGTGTGCGGCGAACAGCGCGTGGGCGAGCGCGCGCACGCGCTCCGGCTTGTGGCCGTGGGCCTGGGCGCGATACAGCAGGCGGTGTGCGGCGAGCGTGTTCGGGCGCGTGGCGATGCGCTCGAAGGCGTACTGCAGCCCGTCGCCGGCGGCGGCCTCGCGCACCTGGTCCAGCACCGCCTCGGCCTTCACCGGGCCGCCGAACTTGCCCTCCAGGAAGGCGCGGTAGGGCTCGCCCTCGGGCGGGGTGTCCGGGTTGAGGAAGAAGGGCAGCCAGTTGATGCGCGGCTCGATGTCCGGGCGGGCCGCGCGCAGCTCGGCGAGCGCGCGGTCGAGGCGGACGGCGCCGAGGAAGCACCACGGGCAGACGAAGTCGGAGACGAGGTCGATGTTCAGGATCATGGGAGCGGGGGTTCCAGGTGCCGCCGGGAGAGCGGGGAAGCGGGCGGGTCGTCCGCCGCGGGAGTCAGATTAAGGGATTCTTCAGTACCGGGTGTTCACATCAAAGCCCGCTTCGATCGCGCCCCACGACCACCGCCAGCCGGTGGCTTCGCGGTTCACAGAAAGCGCGCGACGAAGCAGGGCCGCGCCGGATCGGCCTCTGCCGGCAGCGCCAGCCACACCCGCCTTCCGCTGCCCGGCACGCGTTCGAGCGTTTCGCCGGTGGCGCTGAAGAGCCGCGCCAGCACTGCCTCGGCGTTGCCGTCCGGCTGCACGAACTCCAGCCGGTCGCCGACGCCGAAGCCGTTCTTGACTTCGACCTCGGCCAGGCCGCGCGCGGCATCGAAGCCGACCACCTCGCCCACCAGCAGGCTGCGCCCGGATTCGGAGTGGCCGCGCAGGTAGTTCTGGTGCTGGGGGGTGGAATGGCGCTGGTAGAAGCCGTCGGTGTAGCCGCGGCTGGCCAGCCCCTCGAGCTCGCCGAGCAGGCGCGGATCGAACGGCCGCCCGGCCACCGCGTCGTCGATCGCGCGCCGGTAGCCCTGGGCGGCGCGGGCGACGTAGTAGGGGCTCTTGGTGCGGCCCTCGATCTTCAGCGAATCGACGCCGATCTCCACCAGCCGCTGCACGTGCTCGATCGCCCGCAGATCCTTCGAGTTGAGGATGTAGGTGCCGTGCTCGTCCTCCTCGATCGGCATCAGCTCGCCGGGCCGGGTGCCTTCCTCCAGCAGCCACACCTTGCTGCCGCCGAGGTGGCGCGGACCGCCGCCGAGCGCCAGCCCCTGCGCGGTGTCGAGCGCGCTGCGCGTGGCGGTGCCGACCGCGCCGGCGTCCTTCGGATTGCCGATCGGCGCGCCGCCGCAGGCCTGCACGTCGCCGGCGGCGTTGTCGGCGGCCTCGTGCAGCTTGTAGTCCCAGCGGCAGGAGTTGGTGCAGCTGCCCTGGTTGGGGTCGCGATGGTTGAAGTAGCCCGACAGCAGGCAGCGCCCGGAGTAGGCGATGCACAGCGCACCATGCACGAAGACCTCGAGCTCCATGTCCGGGCAGGCGTCGCGGATCTCGGCGACCTCGTCGAGTGACAGCTCGCGCGACAGGATGATGCGCTTGACCCCCACCGACTGCCAGAAGCGCACCGACGCGTGGTTGGTGGTGTTGGCCTGCACCGACAGGTGGATCGGCAACTCGGGCCAGCGCTCGCGCACCATCAGGATCAGCCCGGGGTCGGCCATGATCAGCGCGTCGGGCCTCATCGCCACCACCGGCGCCATGTCCTCCTCGAAGGTGCGCAGCTTGGCGTTGTGCGGATAGATGTTGGCGACGAGATAGAACAGCTTGCCGGCGGCGTGCGCCTCGGCCATGCCGGCCGCGAGCGTGTCGAGCTGGCCGAAGCTGTTGTTGCGCACGCGCAGGGAGTAGCGCGGCTGCCCGGCATACACCGCATCCGCGCCGTAGGCGAAGGCGGTGCGCATCATGTCCAGGGAGCCGGCGGGGGCGAGGAGTTCGGGGCGGCGCGGGGCCGGGGGGGAGGCGGGCATCGGGGGGCGGGCGGGCAAAAGCGCATTTTACCTGCGCGGGCGGGGGGCGCCGGGGGCGGAATCTTACGGCGATGATCGATCCGCCGCACCTCCGCCACGCCGCCCGGCTGCGGCGACCGGCCTTCGAGCCCTCAACGATGCTCGAATCTCGGCTTCCGCTTCTCCGTGAACGCGGCGAGCCCCTCGCGAAAGTCGTGCTCGGAGAAACATGCGTGGAACAGCGCGCGCTCCATGGCCAGCCCGGCGTCGAGCCCGACCTGCGCCCCATTGACGGCGGCCTTGATCCGGCAGGCGACCGGGCTCGAGTACGACGCCACGAGCCGGGCGACGGACATGGCGGCGGCTTCGAGTTCTTCATCCGGAAGCACGCGCGAAACCAGGCCGGCGGAAAGCGCTTCGTCCGCGCTCAGGGCGCGCCCGGTCAGCAGCAGGTCCAGCGCGACATGCTTGCCCACGACCCGTGCCAGCCGCTGCGTACCGCCGGCACCGGGCATGGCACCCAACGTGATCTCGGGATGGCAGAAGCGCGCCGAAGCGGCGGCGAGCACGATGTCGCACATCTCCACCAGTTCGCACCCTCCGCCCGCCGCCAGTCCCCTCACCGCGACGATCAAGGGCTTGCGGAGCCGGGGCGGCGCCGAAACGCAGCCGATGAACCCGGTCGCGCTGGCCTGCTCGGCGCTCATGTCCAGCATCTCCCGGATATCCGCACCGGCACAGAAGTGCTTCAGCGACGTGGAGATGAGGATCGCCCGCACCTCCTCGCGTGCGTCCAGGGCGAGGAGCGCGTCGTCTATCTCCGTGCAGAATTGGAGGTCCAGCGCGTTGAGCGCGTTGGCGCGATTCAGCTGCAGATGGCCAACGCCATCAACGCAGTCAACGGCAATTGATGTCATTGTTCTTGTCTCGGCTGTGTGTGGCTTCGGGAATTGTGTACGCGGGTATGAATGGCGGCAAGCGACCCCTATGCGCAGATCCCAACTATGCACACACGCCCTGAGAATCGCAGCACCGGCCGCTGTTCAGGCCGGCGTTGCTGCGCATAGTTACAGCGTTTTCAGGAAACGCATGAGTGAATCCGGCGCCTGATACCGAGGTATCCGTGTGTCGGGCGCTTCCAGTCGGCCGAGCGCCTTCTCCTTCATTGCGAGGTCGGCTTCGACGTAGCGATGGGTGGTCGTCGTGCTCTCGTGCCCGAGCCACAGCGCGATCACGTTGAAGGGAACGCCCGACTGTAGCAGGTGCATCGCTGTGGTGTGGCGCAGCACGTGCGGCGAAACCCGCTTGTTGAGGAGGCAGGGTTCTTGGACAGCCGCACGAGCCACAGCGAGATTCAGACGCTGGGCAACGTTGGATCGCGACATCGCTCGCCCATCACGGTTGGGCAGCAGGGCAGCCTCGCCGCGAAGCGTCGGGTTCAGCCGCAGCCAGGCGCGAATCTCCACGGCAGTACGAGCCCACAGCGGCACCGAGCGCAACTTGCGCCCCTTGCCTTGCAGGTGGACGCAGGCGGCGCCGTCAAGGACGACGTCGACCACGCGCACGCCAATGATCTCGGAGACCCGCGCGCCGGTGTTGTAGAGCATGGCCAACAGTAGGTGATCTCGCTGCGTGGACCAGCTTTCTCCGGGTTGCCCCAACACCGCGACCATCTCATCCCGCGTGAGGTAGCCCAACATCGGCCGCTCGAACCGTTTCATTGGAATCCCCAATGCCTGCTCGACCACATGCAGCGAGGCCACGTCGCGCCGTCCGGCGAATTTCAGGAACGCACGCAGCGCGGTCAGTCTCAGGTTCCGGCTGCGAACCCCGTTATGCCGCTCCTGCTCAAGGTGATCCAGGAACGCCAGGATCAGTTCGGGCCGGATGTCGATCAATTGCAGGCTGGTCGGCGTCTTGCCCAGCTTGTGGCTGGCGAAGTCCAGGAACAACATCATGGCGTCGCGGTAGCAGGCCACCGTGCGCGGGCTGACCGCCCGTTGCGTGACCAGATGCTCGGTGAAGAACTGTTGCACCAGTGCGGCAAACGACGGCGGATTGGGTGCGATGGCATTACGCATGGTGCACCTCCGATAGCGACATGAACGTCTCGAATCGCCCTGCGGCCAGCGCCATCAACTCCGGTACCGCCGAGAGGTACCAGTAGGTGTTGGTCACCATCGCATGCCCGACGTAGGTCGATAGCGATAGCATCGCTTGATCGACGTCCACCCCCTGTGCCTGCCCCAGCAGGATGCGGCGCACGACGAAGGTATGCCTCAGGTCATGGATGCGCGGGGCATGGTGAGCGCCCCGGTTGCGCCAGCCCAACCGTTCTCGCAATTCGGTGAAGACGCGATGCACTTGCCGGTCGCCCAGAGGCGTTCCCCGTCGGCGACCTCGCGTGCCGACGAAGAAGGGGGCCTCGTCCCGTGCAGATAAGCCAGCCAGATCGCACTGCCCTCGATAGAGGCGCAGGGCTTCTACAGTGCTGGGGTGCAGGGGAATCTGACGCGATTTACCGAACTTGGCCTGGTGAATCGTGAGCATCCCGCGCTTGAGGTCGACATCGGCGTTGGTGAGTGCCAGCGCCTCGGAGATCCGCATTCCGGTGCTGGCAAGCAGGCCAAACAGCGTCTCGTAGATGATGCCGCGCGGACCAGGCGACGGTCCAAGCTGCCGCGCGGCGGCCAGCAGGTCGATGATCTCCTGCTCACTGTAAATGTGTGGCGCTTGCCGCTCGGGTAGACGGCCGAAGATGGCATCGCCGGGAACCTCGGTTGCCGGCTCGAACTGGACAAGCCAATGCGTGAATGAGCGCAACAGCTTCAGCCGACGCGCCCAGGTGTGCGGATCGCTGCTGGCATGGCTGTCGCAGCGCGCCCAGCCAGCCATGACATCCAGCGTAATCGGGCCATGATGGCCGACGGCCTGGACATGGCGGGCGAAGCTGCGCAGGGCATAAGCCTGGGTCCGTGCGGAGAAGCCCAGCCGGTGACGTTCATCCAGGTATCGCTCGACCAGCGCTTGCAGGGTGGTGTCCGGGCTCATGCTGCGCTCCCCGGCCAGGCCAGGGCGACCTCGGTGAGGTTGCGGCTGTCGAGCTTGGCGTAAATCATCGTGGTGTTGAGGGAGCGGTGGCGCAATACGTCGGCCACCTCCTTGAGGGAGGCACCACCTGCCAGCAATCGGTTGGCCATGCTGTGACGGAGCAGGTGCGAGCGGGTGTAGGGCAAACCGGCCTGCGCGAAGGCTTGGCGAATCGCTTTGCGTACTAGGTCCGCTCCGACGGGTTCGCCGCGCGGCGTGTGGTGGCGCACGAACACCGCTCGGTTGCGAGTCTTGGGGCGTTCCTGTTGCAGGTACGCCGCGATGGCCGCGCCGGTGCTCGCTGGCAGCGGCAGAACATCTTCACGGCGGCCCTTGGTATGGCGCAGCGTAATCGTCCCAGCGTGCCAGTCGATGTCGTCCAGGCTGATGTGGGCGATCTCGCCGCTGCGAAGTCCGAGATCCAAGGCACAGCGCACGATGGCGTCGGTGCGTCGGAGTGATCGACCCGGCTTGCCGAGCGAGTTGACCAGTTGCTCGACTTCCTCGGGCGTGAGCGTCTTGGGAAGCGAGGACAACTGCCAGTTGGCGGGGTAGGACAGCACGCCGATCAGCCCGTGCACCGCGTCGCCCAGGGAAACGCGGTAGCGGAAGTACCCGCGTAGCGACGCAATCACCGTACCGGTGCTTGCCGGTTTGCTGTAGAGCTTGGCCTGTTGCGCGAAGAAGTCACGAACCTGGTCGGGCTCGAGTGCGGCAATGTCGATGGCTGCGTCGCCGAAGCGGGCGGTCAGCAGCCGTCCCACGATGCGCAAGGCCGTTTCTCTGGTCTTTGGCGCCAAGCCCCGCACGTGGTCCATGTACGCATCGTAGCGGCGGAGCTCTTCGTCCACGGGCTTCGAGCTCACCATTACGGAGGTAATGGCGCCCTGAGCGCGCAAGACGAATAAGAGATGTCCCAGAGCGGCGCTGAGCGTACGACGATCTCGCTGAACCGGACCAGCGCAGTGGCAATGCGGCAGATGCTGATCGATAAACTTGGATACCAGCGCTTCGTCGATGCTTTCCAAGCGTAGCCGACGACCGTGCATCCACTGCGCAAAGTGACTAACAACGCCGAGATAGCTGGAGAACGTGTTCGCTGCGTAGTCCCGTCTCGCCAGATACATCATGTACTCATCGATGTGCGGCGTGAGCGGTCCTTTGGCGAGCCAGTCGATGCTGGCGTGCTTGGACGAACGTGTGTTTGCCATGGTGGTCTCCTCAAGTAGGACCACCACTGCACAAAACGGCAGAAACTATGTCCAGATACCCGTTGGCCAGCCGGACCTGATGCCACGCTGGATCGGAGTCGACAAAGCCCTACTCATCGAACGTGCGCATAGTTGGGGTGTGCACATAGGGGTCGCTATGCAAATCTCTCCATAGCGACCCGAAGCCGACCTTCGGCCGTTCGGGACTCCAATGGCGGATTTCGAATTGCAGTTGTCATTCTAGGCATGCGCCGAACGTGAACTGACTCCACGCTGTCGCGATTGCACATAGTTCTGAGGGTTCCCCTCAAACCTATGCATTAACCAGCTGTTCGATCTCGTAAAGCAGGCGCGTTTCGCTCGGCGACTCGTAAAGACCAAGGTAGGCGGCTTCGCACTGTTCAAGCGCGAACGCGGTGGGTCGACCGAGCCCAATAGGCATCGACAGAACGTCGCTCGGGATTAGGTCGTATTCCTGCGCAACCAGGCGCAGGGCCAGCAGAACGCGCGCGGTGTCCGCCAGCGTCACATCGCCGTTTTGGCGATCAGGTCAGCCACACGCAAATGACCGACCAAGCGATCGAGCGAGCGTGCCTGCAGTGGTTCGGCGGTGGTTTGGTGCCTTCCGATCATGATTTCAGTTCCCGCGAAATTGTCATCACGTCGCTTTCGCTCAGATTGAACCATTCGCCATTCAGTCGTCGGTGGGCGAAACGCTCGTGGTACTCGGACTCGGCAGCCGAATAATCATCAAACCACCCATAACCGGCGATCTCGATCGGAAACGGGAGCTTCACGCCAGGGCCTCCGCACTCGCCTAGCATATCGATCTGATCCCCAGCATGCGCTCCCGTACTCCGTCATCCCACGCCGCCCCCTTGCGCTTGAGCCGAAGGCTGCTCTTGCGCGTGTCGGTCTTGTCGGCGCGGATGATGTTGAGCGCGATCTTGCGCAGCATCGACAGGTTCTGCGGCGCATTGTCCTTGGCGACCGTGCTGGCGTCCTCGCTGAAGCTGACGTCGAGGATCCAGTGAAGCCGGTTCTCCACGCCCCAATGCGCTCGCACCGCGGCAGCCAGTTGCGCGGCGGAGAGGGCGCGCGAGCTGATGTAGTAGCGCCGCTCCAGATCGGACTCCTTGTCCCCGACGACCCGCATGGAGTCGATGCGCCCGATCGTGACGCACTTGGGCCAGTCGGCCGGATCGACGATGCCCTTGGCCGAGAGCACCGAGGCGATCTGCCCGACGGTGCGCCCGTGGCCGCGCTCGACCAGCGTGCTGCGGTCGACGGACTCGACGCCGTGCTGGTCGATGAAGGCGATCTCGATCGCTTCGAGCAGCTTGGGCTGGTTGCCCTTGACCATCAGCAGGTAGTCGCCCTTTTTCGCAACGATCTGTTTGGAAATGCTTTTCTGGCAGCCCATGGCGTCGATCGTGACCAGCAGGCCCTTGATCGAGAGCGCCTCGAGCAGCTCGGGAATCGCGGTGATCTCGTTGCTCTTGGCGGCGACCTTCTCCTGGCCGAGCACCAGTCCCAGCTCGGTGGCGAAGGCGCTGACCATGTGGATCGCGCTCTCGCCGCCGGTGCCCGAGCCGCGCACGGTCTTGCCGTCGATTGCGATCGTGCCGGCCAGGCCCGCATCGTCGCTGAGCGCACCGACCACGCCGCCGACCCAGCGCCGGAACATGCTTTCGAACTGCTTCGGATCGAGCGCGCGCAGGATCCGCAGGAAGGTCTCCTCGGACGGGATGCCGTTCTTGAGCACGAGGAAGCGGCGCAACCACGCCTCCTTGGTGCGCGCCCAGAACGTGATGTCCTCGACCGTGTCGCAGTCCGAGAGCACGGCCGCGATCAGGATCACCAGGATCTCCCGGAAGTCGTGCAAGGTGCCGTTGCTCGGCTTGCGCGGATCATCGATTTCGTCCAGATAGCTCATCAGGGAACCCCTCTGCGTCGCACTCACGCTCTTCGCCCAAAAGACGAGAGTAGACGTGATTTTCGAAGGGTCCACAAGATGAGTGCATAAGATGTTGAATGTGAACGACTATTTCCAGGTGCTTATGCGATCAGGGAGAATGCATTCCGAGTGCGGAGGCCCTGAGCTTCACGCCAAACAGCTGAGTCCGTTGCTTCATGTTCTTTGTCTTACCGATCTTGTAGCCATATTCGGACTTGATCAGATAGACGTAACCGCCCGAGTCCGTATCGCGCCCGGCAATTCCCGCCGTCGAAACCCCAGAGGTTCGGGGCGGAATCGGCGAGGTCGGGAACAAGGCAGCGAAGTGTTCCGCCAACTGATAACGAGCGACCACTGTCTTGGCAAACTCGAAATAGGGACGGTCCACCCAAAACTTTTGACCCGAACCGTTCGGTCTGAGTGTTACCGAGGTTTCCCGCCACGCCACGCGCAGTCGGTCCCCTTCGACACCGAGGACGATGCCCATCGCGCGCACCAGTCCTGTGGCTGTGCCGTGATCATAGGAAGCCAGACAGATACCGTGCCCACGCGATACCCTGAGCAAAAATTCGCCATCCGGGGGAATCGCCGTCGAGCTTGCCATCATGGAACGGAAAGCGGCATCGCTTTCGATACGCAGACGCCAGAAGGTTTTCAGTGCGCTCATTTCGTGCCTCCTTGTGGTACTGATTCACAGTGATCGGGAGCCCAGTACTGCTGGCAGAAATCGCCGAGCAGCCGAAGGTCTTCCGTCTTTTGGTCGCGCATTTTGAAAAACGGGTTGTGATCGAGCCAGGGCGCTGTCCGGCGCAATCCATCTTCGATAACCCGGGACGTTCCCGGTCGATAGCCGAGTAGTTCCTTGATGCGGTCGAAAACGCTCAGATGGCGGGTTTCGTCAGCCCAGATGGCATCTCTGAATATGTCTAAGTTCCGAGCATCTAGGGGGGCTAATAGTGCGCCTCCTTCTTCTTGCGGTATGTAGAGCATGGGCATTAACCTAGCATTGTCCGGCATTGGGTAGATAACTATCCATGCGTAATCTGCCGATACAGATCCATCATTACCGTCCAAGGTTTGCCCAAAAGGTTGGTTGGTCTCTGCATTCCACTGATCGGAAATCGTGAGACTCAATTCCATAGAGGACTTCATACTTGGCTCGTATGGTTTTCTCCAGCCACGAATGATCATATCCACTGATTTTTCATAACCAATCAAATCCTTCTTGGGGTCACGAAGATTCGAGTAGTCGACCATGCCGATCGGGGTATGTGGAATATAAAAAAAATTTTTATCCTGAAAGACACCAGAGTCGCAAGTCACTGGAAATCGAGGACTGGTTGATTCTTGTTTTAGAAAATCATCATTTTCTTCCTGCGTCCATCCTAGCTCATTAAATCTTTCATCGGTGACGTCTTCCATCTCTGATGGATCGGTTTGAACAGGAAGCCTTTCTCTTTGCCAAAAAGCAAAATCCGGATTCATTGCATCTGCGAGTTCTTGCTCGGAGTCGATCCAGTCGGGCTCGAGAAACCAATCCGCTTTGGGCCAATTTGTCTTGCCACCATTCGCAATGTGTCTTGATTTCAACTCCGCGACTTCCATGAACTTGGCGAAAATGCTGAATTCACTGTCGATCCGATCGACAATTCCTTGCAAAGCGGTTTGCACCATTTCGACTTCGCTCAGATTCCACAGGTTTTTTGCCGGATGCAGGCTGGTTCCTATCAGCAGCCGGTCCGCCAACGTGCTGGCGCTCTCTCTGGTGGTTTTGCTGATCGCCATGATTAACCGGTAGTACTTGTCGGCCGTACGGCGGAGGCGGACGTCATCCGGGTTCTTCCCAGGCGCCAAGGTCAGGCGGTGTAATTCCTTTGATGATTGGCTGGCATCAGCAATCTTGGCGTCAATGCAGAATTTACCGATGCTACTTTTTTGAGCGCGCAGGTGTTGCTTCAACACCTGAACTGCGGGGTAAAGACGGCGCGCGATGATCACTTCCTCGCCAGCGGGAAGCTTTTTTCCGCCCAATCGACGTAAGGCGCCCAAGGCATCCTTGCCTTCGCTTTCCCGAGCCTGGTCGGCTTCCCGAAGCCGGCGTTGAAACTCATTATTGTCCTTGAGACCGGCGATAACGCGGTCGGCGATTTGAGTGGCGACTTTCTCGATTTTTGTCATGACGGCTTTCCTGGCTCAGTGGCTCACGCGCTTGAAACGGTGGCCGACGGTGATCACCGTTCCAGCGTCGGAGACCACTGCATAGGTGTCGAGCAAGGCCGACAGGCGGCTGACGATTTCCTCGCCGACATCCCGGGCCAGCGCTTTTCGACTCTGCTTGTCGAAATACAGGATTTCCGCCCCGCGGTGATCGTGACGGCAGGCCCCGTATTGACTCAGCCATTCCATGATCAACGGCGGAATTCCCCGCTGTTGCTGACGAATGGCCGCATGTTGTGTCATCTGCATGTTCATTTGATCGCCTCCACGTAACGTTGCTGTGGAGTGAATTATTGGCGATCAGGGACATTTTGTTTTCCCTAAGATGAGCGCCATGGAGAAGTCAACGGGGAAGATATCCGTGTCTGCCGGGGAAAAATATACATTGTTCTGGGGAAAACGCAATGTCATGTAAAGCTACTGCGATTCCCTCGTTGATCCCGGCGCTTGGCCCGTAGACTGCCGGGCGAGGCGGCAGGACGTCATCCGCCCTCGACATGACGAGGGCAGCAACGCTACTCTTCATCTGCCCGCGCGTCACCGCCAGGAGCGATGTCGCGAAAGTCCTCGAATATGCCGCCATTCGCTAAGGTTTATGGGTCGCCTACAGCGATACCTATGAACTGATAGAGGAAACTGCCGTTCGATGTGAGTTCGATCTGAACGGGTTGCCCCTACGGCTGGTTTTTGGAGCGCAGCGGCCCTGTCAATGACTGCTATCGGAGCGAACTGAATTACCGCTTGTGGCCGGACCGTGACGCCCGCCACCCGCGCCACTCCCAGCGGCTCTGCGTCCGGTCGGCGACAACCTCGAGCCTGCCCGCTGCGGCCATCGGCGCTGCAGGGATGCGGTCGCCCGGCATGACTGGCACGATGGAGGGAACTCCGCTGCCTTGCCAAATTTTGCCAAGCCGGCTAGCCTGAGCGCATGAGCACGATGAACATTTCCCTGCCCAACAGCCTGAAATCCTTCGTGGACCAGCAGGTGAGCGAACGCGGCTACGGCACCAGCAGCGAGTACGTGCGCGAATTGATCCGCAAGGATCAGGATCGACAGCGCTTGCGGGGTGTGCTGCTGGCCGGCGCGGCCACGGCGCCTGCGTCGCCGGCGGATGCCGCTTACTTCGAAGGTCTGCGTGACCGGGTGCGCCGGGCTGCCGAGCCCGATTCCCGCGGGTGAAGATCAAACCAGTCATTCCGCGTGAGCAGGCCAACCAGGACGTCGACGACGCGATCGCCCACTACCTCGAAGAGGCCTCCTCGTCGGTCGCGCTCGGCTTCATCGACGCACTGGAACGGGGCTACACCCACATCGGGCGCCACCCCGGCACCGGTTCGCCTCGCCATGGGCACGAGCTGGACCTTCCGGGGCTACGCGCCTGGGCGCTGTCGTCTTACCCCTACCTCGTGTTCTACATCGAGCGCCCGGACCACATCGATGTCTGGCGCGTACTGCACGGCCAGCGCGACATTCCCGCCTGGATGCAGGACCCGGACACCCTAGCCTGACGAAACCACCCGGCCGTTCACGGGCCGGTTACCGCGGTCTGCTTGCCGGAATCTACGGAAGAACAGCCCGCGCCCATGACCCTGCAGGAGCCGTAGTAGCGCCCCGCCAAGGTGCGTTCCCCTCCGCCCACGCACCTCGCTGGTGCGCTCCCTCCGCACCATCATGGCGTGATCCATCGGATTCCACCCGGTTCATCGCACTGGAACGGTGCTTGCTAAGGATGCCCGTCACTTTCGGAGGCATCATGCAACCCGTTCAAACGAGCAACGACGTGCTGTTCATCCTGCTGGGCGCCATCATGGTCCTCGCCATGCATGCCGGCTTCGCCTTCCTCGAGGTGGGGACGGTGCGGCGGAAGAACCAGGTCAACGCGCTGGTCAAGATCCTGTCCGACTTCGCGGTGTCGACGCTGGCCTATTTCTTCATCGGCTATGGCATCGCCTACGGGGTGCATTTCTTCTCCGGCGCCGGCGCGCTGGTGGAACACCACGGCTTCGAGCTCACGCGCTTCTTCTTCCTGTTGACCTTCGCCGCGGCGATCCCCGCGATCATCTCGGGCGGCATCGCCGAGCGCGCGCGCTTCCAGCCGCAGCTGGCGGCGACCTTTCTGCTGGTGGGTTTCGTCTATCCCTTCTTCGAGGGCATCGCGTGGAACCAGGCCTTCGGCGTCCAGGCCTGGCTGAAGGCGAGCTTCGGGGCGGAGTTCCACGACTTCGCCGGCTCGGTGGTGGTGCATGCGATGGGTGGCTGGATCGCGCTGCCGGCGGTGCTGCTGCTGGGGGCGCGGCGCGGACGCTATGCGCGCAACGGCCAGATCTCGGCGCATCCGCCGTCGTCGATTCCCTTCCTCGCGCTCGGCGCGTGGATCCTGATCGTGGGCTGGTTCGGCTTCAACGTGATGTCGGCGCAGCGCCTGGAGAACATCTCGGGGCTGGTGGCGATCAACTCGCTGATGGCGATGGTGGGCGGCACGGTGGCGGCGCTCGCGGCCGGGCGCAACGACCCGGGCTTCGTGCATAACGGGCCGCTCGCCGGGCTGGTGGCGGTGTGCGCGGGCTCGGACGTGATGCACCCGCTCGGTGCGCTGGTGGTCGGCGGGGTGGCGGGGGTGCTGTTCGTGGTGATGTTCACGCTGACGCAGAACCGCTGGAAGATCGACGACGTGCTCGGGGTGTGGCCGCTGCACGGGCTGTGTGGCGCCTGGGGCGGGCTGGCGGCGGGCATCTTCGGCAGCGAGGCGCTGGGCGGCCTGGGCGGGGTGGCGCTCGCCTCGCAGGCGGTGATGACGGCGCTCGGCATCGGCGTGGCGCTCGCCGGCGGGGCGGCGGTGTATGGCGCGCTCAAGCTCGCGGTGGGGCTGCGGCTCGATCAGGAGGAGGAGTTCAACGGCGCCGACCTGTCGATCCACCGCATCACGGCGACGGCCGAGCGCGAGTCGAACTGGTAGATGGCGTCGGCCGGCGCGCCCCGTTCAGTCGCGGTGCGCCGGCCATGCCGGCAGGCGCACGTCGAAGACGAGGGCGAGCAGGCGCGAGCCGGTGGCGGCGGCGATGCCGGCCAGGGTGGTGATCGGCAGCGGCAGGCCGGTCGCGTTGAGGGCGAGGAAGACGCCGCAGCCGAACAGCGCGCACATCGCGTAGGGGCGGTGGTCGCTATAGACCTTGGGCACCTCGTTGCACAGCACGTCGCGCGACACGCCGCCGAACACCGCGGTGACCACGCCCATCATCATCGACACCAGCGCCGGCATGCCGGCAGCGTCGGCCAGCGTGGCGCCGGAGATGGCGAAGAGGCCGAGGCCGAACGCGTCGGCGAGCTCCATCAGGCGGCCGCCGACCTTGTGGCGCAGGGTCTGCAGCCACAGCGGCGTGGTCGCCACCATGGCCAGCACGAGCCAGAGGTATTCCTGGTTCTCGATCCAGAACAGCGGGCGGCGGTCGAGCAGGATGTCGCGCAGGGTGCCGCCGCCGAAGGCGCTGACGAAGGCGACCGAGAACACGCCGACGATGTCCATGCGCTTGCGGGTGGCCTCGATGAGACCGGACATCGCGAAGGCCAGGGTGCCGCCGACTTCGATCGCGACCAGGAAGGGATGGAGGTTCATTGGGGGGTGAGGGGTGAGGGGGAGGCGTCGGGGGAGAGGAGTGGAGCGTCAGGGGCGATGGGACAGCCAGTCGGCGGCGGCGGTTCCGGCAGCGAGGCCGGTGGCGAAGCAGGCGGTCAGCAGGTAGCCGCCGGTGGGGGCTTCCCAGTCGAGCATCTCGCCGGCGACGAAGACGCCGGGGCGGGCGCGCAGCATCAGGTGGGCGTCGAGCGCTTCGAAGCGTACGCCGCCGGCGCTGCTGATGGCCTCGTCGAGCGGGCGCGTGGCGAGGAGGCGCAACGGCAGGGCCTTGATGGCCGCGGCGAGGCGGGCGGGGTCGTCGAGCCCGGCCTTGTCCACGCATTCGCGCAATAGCCCGGCCTTGACGCCCTTGATGCCGGCCTGACTGTGCAGGTGGCTGGCGAAGGAGCGGCTGCCGCGCGGGCGGGCGAGCTCGGCGGCGAGGCGCTCGAGGCTGCGGCCGGGGGCGAGGTCGAGTTCGAGGATGGCCTCGCCGCGGGCGAGCAGGGTGTCGCGGAGTGGGGCGGAGAGCGCATAGACCAGACCGCCCTCGATGCCGGTGGCGGAGATCAGGCATTCGCCGGCGCGCGCGTGGATGCGGCCGGTGGGGTCGGTGCAGCGCGCGGCGACGGACTTGAGCGGCTGGCCGCGGAAGCGTTCGAGGAAGTGCGCGCTCCAGCCGGTGCCGGCGGGGCCGGCGACGTCGAAGCCGCAGTTGGCGGGGAGCAGGTCGGCGACCTCGACCCCTGCGGCGCGCAGCGGGGCCACCCAGGCGCCGTCAGAGCCGAGCTTCGCCCAGCTGCCGCCGCCGAGCGCGAGCACGAGCGCGTCGGCCTCGACGTGCTGTTCGCCCTCCGGGGTGGCGAAGCGCAGGCGCTGCGGGCGGGGCTGGCGTTCGTCCGCGTTCGCGGCGTCCGGCGCAGGGTGGTCCTCCACCGGGCCACCCTGTGCCGCTTCGCCCGCCCAGCCCAGCCAGCGATGGCGCACCGCGAAGCGCACCCCGGCCGCGCGCAGGCGGGCGAGCCAGGCGCGCAGCAGCGGTGCGGCCTTCATTTCGTTCGGGAAGACACGGCCCGAGCTGCCGACGAAGGTCTCCACGCCCAGGCCGTGCGCCCACTCGCGCAGCGCCTGCGGCGGAAAGGCCTCGACCAGCGGCGCGAGCGGGTCGCGGCGGTCGCCGTAGCGGCCGAGGAAGTCGGCCAGGGGTTCGGAGTGGGTAAGGTTGAGCCCGCCGCGCCCGGCGAGCAGGAACTTGCGCCCGACCGAGGGCATGGCGTCGTACACCGTCACCGTGCAGCCGCGCTCGGCGAGCGCGCCCGCCGCCATCAGGCCGGCGGGGCCGCCACCGACCACTGCGACGCGTGCGTGCTGCACGTGTGCCTAGGCCGCCGCGAAGCGACGGCGGAAACCCTCGGGCACCGCGACCTTGCGGCGTTCGCCGTAGTCGAAGAAGACGATGCCGGTCTTGCCGCGTGCGACCTCGCGCCCGCTCGCGGCTTCGGCCATGCGCCACACCAGGTCGCAGCCGTGCTCGTGGAAGTCGGCCACGCCCATCTCGACCCGCATGGTCTCGCCGTGGAAGGCCTCGGAGCGGTATTGCAGCGCGGCGTCGGCGACGATGATGCCGAGGCCCTCGATGTCGAGTTCCGAATAGCCCATGGACTTGAGAAAGCGCACGCGCGCCTCGGAGACGATGCCGAGCAGCTGGGCATTGTCGAGGTGGTTGCCGTAGTTGATGTGCGACATCAGCAGCGGGATGTCGGTGGAGAAGGCGAAGCGGTCGGGCAGCTCGATCCGGATGCGGGCCATGGCGGGGGTTTGCGGAGGCGGAAAAGGAAGAGGCCCGAGCGTAACGGCCCGGGCCTCGGCGGGGCAAGCGGAAAGCCGCCTGCCGGTGCTGCGTGATCAGGCCTGCGGCGGAATGCGCAGCACCTGGCCCGGGTAGATCTTGTCCGGGTGGCTCAGCATCGGCTTGTTGGCCTCGAAGATCGCGGGGTACTGGTTGGCGTTGCCGTAATACTTCTTGGCGATCGCCGACAGCGTGTCGCCGCGCGCCACGGTGTGGAACTGCGCCTCGGGTTCGGCACGGGACACGCTCAGGCGGTTCTCGACCTCGGCCACCCCGGCGACGTTGCCGGCGGCGAGCAGGATCTTCTCGCGCGTCGCCTGGTCGGGCGCGGTGCCGCTGACGGTGACCAGGCTCTTGGCGGCGTCGAAGCTCACGCCCAGATCCGGCGGCGCGATCTTGAGCGCGACGATGTAGTCGTGGATGGCTTGCGCCGCCTTGGCGTTGGCCGCGGCCGGATCGGCGGCGGCGTTGGCCTCGCCCGTCCCGAAGAGCTTCTCGCCTGCTTCCTTGATGAATGCGAACAGACCCATGAACACCTCCCTGTCGTTGGTTTGGCTACACGTGCACGGCCAGCATAACCCCTAGGTCATTCCGGGTCCATGCACTGCGGTTGAACGCCGGGTCGGATGGCATGCTGCCATGCACGAGAACGGTGCATGAAGGAGCTGGATGTCATAAATGCAGCAAGTTTGACGAAGATCATGCACCAAAAGAGGGGAGTTGATGCACAATGCTGGCGCTGCATTGCGCGATGGCCTCGGGTAAAACCGAGGCCATCGCGTGTGCGCGCGCGCAAAAAAAACCTGTCTTCAATCAATCCATGGGTCCAACATCATGAAATATCAGTCCCTCGAGGAGTTCCTGGCCTACGTCGAACAGCGCAACCCCGGCCAGCCCGAGTTTCTGCAGGCCGTGACCGAGGTCATGGAGAGCCTGTGGCCCTTCATCTCGGCCAACAAGCGCTATGCGGAGCACTCCCTCCTCGACCGGCTGATCGAACCCGAGCGCGTGATCATGTTCCGCGTCTCGTGGGTGGACGACCGTGGCGAGGTCCAGGTCAACCGCGGCTACCGCATCCAGCACAGCTCCGGCATCGGCCCCTACAAGGGCGGCCTGCGCTTCCACCCCTCGGTGAACCTGTCGATCCTGAAGTTCCTCGCCTTCGAGCAGACCTTCAAGAACGCGCTCACCACGCTGCCCATGGGCGGCGGCAAGGGCGGTTCCGACTTCGATCCCAAGGGCCGCAGCCCGGGTGAGGTCATGCGCTTCTGCCAGGCCTTCATCAGCGAGTTGTACCGCCACGTCGGTCCCGACACCGACGTGCCCGCCGGCGACATCGGCGTGGGCGGCCGCGAGGTCGGTTTCATGGCCGGCATGATGAAGAAGCTGTCGAACAACTCGGCCTGCGTGTTCACCGGCAAGGGCCTGTCCTTCGGCGGCTCGCTGATCCGTCCCGAGTCGACCGGCTACGGCACCGTGTACTTCGCCAACGCCATGCTCGAGCGCGCCGGCCGCGACATCAAGGGCATGCGCGTCTCGGTTTCGGGTTCGGGCAACGTCGCCCAGTACGCCATCGAGAAGCTGATGGAGCTCGGCGCCAAGCCGATCACCTGCTCCGACTCGAGCGGCACCGTGATCGACGAGGCCGGCTTCACCCCCGAGAAGCTGGCGATCCTCATGGAGATCAAGAACCACTACTACGGCCGCGTGGCCGAGTACGCCGAGCGCGTCGGCGCCCGCTTCGAGCCGGGCGTGCGTCCGTGGCACGTGCCGGTGCAGGTTGCGCTGCCGTGCGCGACCCAGAACGAGCTCGACGGCAACGACGCCGCCACCCTGGTCAAGAACGGCGTGGTCGCGGTCGCCGAGGGCGCCAACATGCCCAGCACCATGGAAGCGGTGAAGATCTTCGAGCACAACGGCGTGCTGTACGCGCCGGGCAAGGCCTCCAACGCCGGCGGCGTGGCCACCTCGGGCCTGGAGATGAGCCAGAACGCGATGCGCCTGTCGTGGACCCGCGAGGAGGTCGACGCCCGCCTCAAGGAGATCATGCTCGGCATCCACGCCGCCTGCCTGAAGTACGGCGAGCGCGAGGACGGTACGGTGAGCTACGTCGACGGCGCCAACGTCGCCGGCTTCGTCAAGGTCGCCGAGGCCATGCTGGCGCAGGGCGTGATCTGATCGAACGCTGACGTCGCGCAAGGGGCGGGCCTGCCGGCAAGCGGCTTCCTCGAGGAAGCCGCTGCGCGGGCAGGCCCGCTTCCCGTTCACGCCGCGGACGCGGCGCCTCATCGGCTAAACTCCGCGCCGAATCCACATCCTCAGGAGCGCTTCCGATGATCCAGGCCACCATCGTCCCGGTCACCCCTTTCCAGCAGAACTGCAGCATCCTGTGGTGCGAGCGCACGAAGAAGGCCGCGGTGGTCGACCCCGGCGGCGACCTCGATCGCATCCTCGCCACGGTCGCCGAGCTCGGCGTCACGGTCGAGAAGATCCTCATCACCCACGGCCACATCGACCACGCCGGCGGCACCGCGAAGCTGGCGCGCGAGCTCGGCGTGCCGATCGAGGGGCCGCAGGAGGAGGACCGCTTCTGGATCGAGGGCATGCCGCAGCAGAGCAAGATGTTCGGCTTCCCCGACGTCGAGTCCTTCGAGCCCGACCGCTGGCTGCACGACGGCGACACCGTCACCGTCGGGGAGCAGACGCTGAAGGTCATCCACACGCCCGGGCATACCCCCGGCCACGTCGTCTTCGTACATGAGGGCGCGCGCCTGGCGATCGTCGGCGACGTGCTCTTCGCCGGCTCGATCGGCCGCACCGATTTCCCGCGCGGCGACCACCAGACCCTGATCCGCTCGATCCGCGAGAAGCTCTTCCCGCTCGGCGACGACATCACCTTCATCCCTGGCCACGGTCCCACCTCGACCTTCGGCGAGGAGCGCGACAGCAACCCCTTCGTGGGTGCCTACGGCTGAGCGGTGGAGCCTGCGCCGCTCTGTTTCGGGCGTTTTTGGCGTCTTGCCATTCGATTTCCCGGGATCCCTCCGGCAGGTGCCGGATTCGGGAAGTCCATCGCTTGTTCGGCCCGGTTTTCGGGCGCAACATCTTCCCTTGAGCATGGCTTGCGGGTGCTGCCCGCATAACGACAGGGAGTGTTCGAGAACATGAGCGACGAAAGCAAGAAGAAAGGCTATCAGTGGCGGTTCTTCCGCTCGGGGGGCTTCGACCAGGTCCGCATCGAGACCGCCGACGACCTGCGCCACCTTGGCGAGCTCGACCAGAAGCTGTGGTCGGTGCTGGCCTGTCCGACCTCCGGCCTGGAGTTCGACACGCGCACGCTGCAGCTGCTCGACGTCGACGACGACGGCAGCATCCGCGCGCCCGAGATCATCGACGCCACGCGCTGGGTGTGTACGGTGCTGAAGGACCCGGACGTGCTGTTCCGCGGCGCCGACGGCCTGCCGCTGGCGGCGATCGACGAGACCAACGCCGAGGGCGCGCGCTTGCTCGCCACCGCCGCCAAGGTGCTGGCCTACGTCGGCAAGGCCGACGCGGTAGAGATCTCCATGGGCGACCTTGCGGAGACCGAGAAGCTGTTCGCGCCCGAGCACCAGAACGGTGACGGCGTGGTGCCCGCCGAGCTCGCCGGCGACCCGCGCCTGGCCGGGGCGATCACCCGCATCGTCGACACCTACGGCGCCGCCGAGGACCGCAGCGGCAAGCCGGGTGTCGACCAGGCGCGCGTGGATGCCTTCTTCGCCGCGGCGCAGGAGGTGTCCGACTGGCACGCCCAGGCCGAGGCCGACGCCGCCACCGTGCTGCCGCTGGGCGACGCCACCGGCGCCGCCGCTGCGGTGTTCGAGGCCGTGCGCGAGAAGGTCGAGGACTACTTCACCCGCTGCCGCCTCGCCGCCTTCGACGAGCGCGCCGCCGCCGCGCTCAACCCCGCCGACACCGCCTATGCCGAGCTCTCGCTGCAGTCGCTCGACGCCGCCTCCGCCGCGGTCGCCGCGCTGCCGCTCGCGCTCGTCGGCGCGGGTCGCGCGCTGCCGCTGGCGGTCGGGCTCAACCCGGCCTGGGAGGCGCGCATCGCCGCGCTGCGCGACCAGGTCGTCATCCCCATCCTGGGCGCGCGCGAGGCGCTGACGCAGGCCGAATGGGAGGACCTGGCCGGGCGCTTCGCCGCCCACCGCGCCTGGGTGGCGGCGATGCCGGCCAACCCGGTGGCGGTGCTGCCGGTCGCCGACGTGCGCGCGCTGCTCGCCGACGGCACCTGCGCCGCGCTCACCCGCCTGATCGACGAGGACCTCGCCGCCGAGACCGCGGCCGGCCAGGTCGACGCGCTCGAGCGCCTGGTGCGCTACAACCGCGACCTCGTCCGCCTGCTGCGCAACTTCGTCACCCTGAGCGACTTCTACTCGCGCCACGACAAGGCGATCTTCCAGGCCGGCACGCTCTACCTCGACCAGCGCAGCTGCGAGCTCTGCCTGCGCGTGGGCGACATGGCCCGCCACGCCACGCTCGCGCCGCTGTCGGGCACCTACCTGGTGTACTGCGAGTGCCAGCGCCAGGGCGAGGCGCCGATGAACATCGTCGCCGCGATGACCGGCGGCGACGCCGACGAGATGATGGTCCCTGGCCGCAACGGCATCTTCTACGACCGCCAGGGCCGTGACTGGCGCGCCAGCGTGGTCAAGGTGGTGGAGGCGCCGATCAGCGTGCGCCAGGCCTTCTGGTCGCCGTACAAGCGCATCGGCCGCATGATCGGCGAGCAGCTGCAGAAGTTCGCCGCCGCGCGCGACAAGGCGGTCAACGACCAGGCCGCGACCGGCGTCGCCGGCGCCAGCGCCAAGATCGAGGCCGCCCCGGCCGCCGCCGCTGCGCCCGCCGCCGCGCCGGCCCCGTTCGACATCGCCAAGTTCGCCGGTATCTTCGCCGCCATGGGTCTCGCCCTCGGCGCGATCGGCACCGCGCTGGCCGCGGTGGTGTCGGCCTTCCTCGGCCTGCCGGTGTGGCAGATGCCGCTGGTGGTCCTGGGCGCGCTGCTGGTGATCTCCGGTCCGTCGATGCTGCTGGCCTGGCTCAAGCTGCGCCAGCGCAACCTCGGCCCGCTGCTCGACGCCAACGGCTGGGCGGTCAACACGCGCGCGCGCATCAACATCCCCTTCGGTGGTGCGCTCACCGGCGTCGCGGCACTGCCTCCGGGCGCCTCGCGCGCGCTCACCGACCCGTATGCCGAGAAGAAGACGCCGTGGAAGAGCTGGCTCTTCCTCGTGCTGCTGATCGCGGCGGTGGTCGTGGCCTGGCAGCAGGGCTACCTGGACCGCTTCCTCGGCTGATCGGGGGCGCTCCAGCCCGGCAGTCGCCTCCGGGGCCGGCCGGCCCTTTTCGTGGCGCACAAGCGTGCCGCCTCCTGTAGGAGCGCCGGCAGGCGCGAAAACGGCGATGAAGGTCGCCCCCTCGCGTCGCCTCCCTGACCGCCGATTTCGCGCCTGGCTGGCGCTTCGCCGCCCATCGCGCTCTGGTAGGCGATGCTGGCCAACCTGGTGGCTGCCGTGCTCTGGTCGCCGACGTGCGGGGGCCGCTGCCGACGGCACCTGCGCTGCGCTCACCTGCCTGATCGGACGAGGACCCGCCGCCGAGAGATCGCGGCCGGCCAGGAAACAAATGACGCGCGCTCGAGCGCCTGGTGTGCGCTGGCAACCGTGACTCGTCCGCTCTGCTGCGCAACTTCGTCACCCCTGAGCGACTTCTACTCGCGCCACGACAAGGCGATCTTCCAGGCCGGCAGAATGCTCTATCTCGACCAGAGCGCAACCTGCGAGCTCCGGCCTGCGCGGGCGACATGGCCCGCCACGCCACGCCTGCGCCGCTGTCGGGCACCACCTGGTATTGCGAGTTAGCGCCAGGGCGAGGCGTTGATGAACACCGTCGCTGCGATGACCGGCGGCGACGCCGACGAGATGATGGCGCCCGCCGCAACGGTATTCCTATGTGACCGCCAGGGGCGCGACTGGCGTGCCAGCGGCTGCGGTGGAGGCGCTGGATCAGCGTGCGCGCCAGGCCTCTGGTCGCCGCATAAGCGCACGGCTGCATGATCGGCGAGCGCCTGCAGTTCGCCGCGCGGCGGTCAATGACCAGGCCGCGACTGGCGTCGCTGGCGCCAGCGCCAAGATCGCGGCCGCCCCTGGTTCGCGCTGAGGGCGCCTGCCGCCGCGCTCGGCCCTTGCCTGGCATCGCTGTCTGCCGGTATCTTCGCCGCCATGGGTCCGCCGTCGGCGCGATCGGCACCGCGCTTCGCCGCGGTGGTGCCGCCTTCCTCGGCCTGCCGGTGTGGCAGATGCCGCTGGTGGTCGGGCGGTGCTGGTGATTCTGGTCCGTCGATGCTGGCCGGCCCTTTTCGTGGCGCACAAGCGTGCCGCCTCCTCTAGGAGCGCCGGCAGGCGCGAAAACGGCGATGAAGGTCGCCCCCTCGCGTCGCCTCCCTGACCGCCGATTTCGCGCCTGCCGGCGCTCCTACATGAACCATCCCGCGCCTGTCGCCGTGCAACATGGACGGACGTGCGTCCGGGCCCATGGGACATGAGCCATCGCGCGTCCGTCGCCGTGCAATATGGATCTACGTGCGTCCAGGCCCATGGGACATGAAGCGTCGCGCGCGTCGCCGTGCAGCATGAACCGTCGTGCGTCCGGCCTCGCGGGACATGCAGCGTCGTGCGCCCGTCGCTGTGTGGTGCGGACCATCGCGGCGGCGCCCCTGCATGCGGCGTCGCGGCGGGTGTGGAGGGGGGCGCCGCGGTTCGCGGGGTGCGATCGGGGGCGGCGCTTCGGCTATGCTTCGCCCCCATGCTCGCCTTTGTCCAGGTCCTCGCCAGCGGAGTCGCGATCGGCTGTGTCTATGGCCTGGTCGCGCTGTCCTTCGTCCTCATCTACAAGGCCACCGAGACGGTCAGCTTCATGCAGGGCGACCTGCTGATGCTCGGCGCCTTCGCCGCGCTCGGCCTGCACGCCTTCGCGGGCTGGCCGCTCGTCGTTGCGGCGCTGGCGGCGGTGCTGGCGGTGGGCGGGCTCGGCGCCGTGCTCGAGCGCACCGTGCTGCGGCGTGCGCTCGGCCAGCCCCACCTGGTGGCGGTGCTGCTCACCTTCGGGCTGGGCATGATGATGCGCGGCGGTGTCGCCTCGGTGCCGGCGGCGGCGCAGGACATGCACCGCCTGCCCTTCGCCGCCGACACGCTGGCGATCGGCCCGCTGGTGCTCGCCACCAGCCACCTGTGGGTGATCACCGCCACCGTGCTGCTCGCCGGCGTGCTCGCCGCCTTCTTTCGCCACACCCGCACCGGGCTGGCGCTGCGCGCGTGCTCGGAGGATGCGCGCAGCGCCGCGCTGATGGGCATCCCGGTGGCGCGCATGCACACCCTGGCGTGGGCGCTCGGCGCGGCGCTCGCCGCGATCGCCGGGCTGCTGCTCGCGCCGATCACCTTCGTGCATCTGAACATGGGCTTCATCGCGCTGAAGGCCTTCCCCGCCGCGGTGCTGGGCGGGCTGACCAGCCTGCCGGGCGCGCTCGTGGCCGGCGTCTTCCTCGGGGTCGCCGAGGCGCTCGCCGGGCTGGCGCTGCCCGAAGGCGCGAAGGATTTCGTGCCCTACGTGCTGCTGATGGCGGCGCTGCTGCTGTTCCCGCAGGGGCTCGGCGGCGGGCGGGGCAGGGCGTGAGCGCGGCCCTGTCGCGCGGCGCCGGGGCGGCCGTGCGCGCCGCGCTGCCCTGGCTCGCGGTGCTGCTGCTCGCGCTCGCCTGGCTGGGCACCGACTACGCGCTCGGCAAGGCGACCCTGGTGGCGACCTACGCCATCGCCGGCCTCGGCGTGGTCGTGGTGGTGGGGCAGGCGGGGCAGATCGCGCTCGGACAGGCCGCGCTCGTGGCGCTCGGCGCCTATGCGCAGGCGCTGCTGGTCGCGCGCGGCGTGCCGGCGCCGCTGGCCCTGCCCGCCGCGGCCGCCGCCGGCGCGCTCGGCGGCGCGCTCGCCAGCCTGCCGGCGCGGCGGCTGGGCGGGCTGTATTTCGGCATGAGCACGCTCGCCTTCGCCCTCATCGTCGAGGAGGCGCTCGCGCGCTGGGAGTCGCTCACCTACGGCGCCGCCGGCCTGGCGGTGGGCGCCTTCGCGTTCGCCGGCTGGCGCGCGGACTCCACCCTGGCGCAGGCTGCGGTCAGCGTCGCGGCGCTGGCGCTGGCGCTGCTGGCATGCGCGCGCCTGCTGGCTTCGCGCCACGGCCGTGCCTGGCGCGCGGTGCGCGACGACGAACTCGCCGCCGCGGCCTGCGGCATCGACACCGACGCGGCGAAGATGCAGGCCTTCGTGGTCGGCGGCGCGCTGTCCGGGCTGGCGGGCGGGCTCTACGCGCACTGGATCGGCTTCATCAGCCCGGAGCAGTTCGGCCTGGTGTTCTCCTTCGAGCTGCTGATGCTCGCCTTCATCGGCGGCGCGCGCCGGATCGCCGGCGCGGCCTGGGGGGCGCTGGTGATCGTCGCCATCCCGCCGCTGATCTCGCTGCTGCGCGACCGCCTGCCCGGCGACTGGGCGCGCGCCTCCGGGCTCGAGCTGCTGCTGTTCGGCGCGGTGATCGTCGCGGTCGTGCTGCTGCGCCCGGCCGGGCTGGCGGGGGGCGGGCAGGGCCGCTGAGAGGGCGATCGTACGAACGGGCGGGCTCGAGCCGCGCCCACCCTTTCGTGCGATTGCACCGGGGAGCGTGACAAGCTTGCTTCTTGCGCTGCGGCAGACGATAGTAACGCTCTCGTAATTATGAATGCAGTTTGTGCCGGAGCCCGCCATGAGTGCCTGGAGTTGCCCACACGACCTCAACGGAATCTGCCAGCGCGTGCGCGGCGCGATCTGCTCGCCGGGCATGCGCGGCTGCGAGCTCGAAGGCAAGGTGCGCTTCGCGCTCGACGAGCTCAACGCGCCGCGCAAGCCGGTGAAGGCGCGCCCGGCCGAGGTGAAGCCCGAGCCCAAGCCGAGCACGCCCGCCCCGCGCCGCCGTCTGCCTTTCTGATCCGCGCCCCGCATCACCCCCCGGTCCGGCCTTCGGGCCACCCGCGCGCGCGTCCCGCCGTCGCCAGGCCGTAGCCGCGCGCCGTCCAACCACCCTCCAGGAGTTCCCCCGATGAACGCCTTGCGTCGGCTTGCGCTCGCGCTCGCCTCCTCGCTGTCCCTCGCCTGCGCCCTGCCCGCCGCCGCGGCGGGGGTGAGCGCCGATGAAATCGTCGTCGGCACCGTGTCCGACCTCTCCGGCCCGATCGCCATGCTCGGCGTGCCGGTGCGCGACGGCATGCTGATGCGCTTCGACGAGGCCAACGCCGCCGGCGGCGTGCATGGGCGCAGGATCCGCCTCGCGGTCGAGGACGCCGGCTACGATCCCAAGCGCGCGGTGCTCGCCGCGCGCAAGCTGGTGCAGCACGACCAGGCCTTCGCCTTCATCGCCAACATGGGGACGCCGGTGGTGATGGCGAGCATGCCGATCATCGTCGATGCCGGCCGCCTGCACCTGTTCCCCTTCTCGCCTCACCGCGCCACCTACGAGCCGCTGCACCCGCTCAAGTTCCAGAACTTCGCGCCCTACCAGGACTACATGGAGGCCGCCACCCGCCACATGGTGCGCGAGCGCGGCTATCAGCGCAGCTGCCTGCTCTACCAGGACGACGACTACGGCCTGGAGGTCATGAAGGGGGTCGAGAAGGCGCTCGCCGGGCTCGGCAGCGAGCTCGTCGAACGCACCAGCTACAAGCGCGGCGCCACCGACCTCTCCAGCCAGGTCGCACGTCTGCGCGCCGCGCGCTGCGACCTCGTGGTGCTCGCCACCGTGGTGCGCGAGACCGTGGCCGCGATGTCCGAGGCGCGCAAGATCGGCTGGAACGTCGACATGCTCGTCACCGCCTCCGGCTATTCGGCGCAGACGCATGAGCTCGGCGGCGCCGCGGTCGAGGGCCTGTACGGCGTGTCGGTGCTGCCACACCCGTACGCCGAGGGCGCCAACAGCCAGCTCGCCGCCTGGATCGAACGCTACCGCGCGCGCTTCAAGGCCGAGCCCAACGTATGGAGCGTGATGGGCTACACCCTGGCCGACCTCTTCGTACGTACCGCCGAGGCCACCGGCCGCGAACTCACGCCCGAGCGCTTCGCGCGCACCCTCGAAGGCATGGCGTTCACCCGCGACTACTTCGGTAGCCCCGCCTACCGCTTCAGCGCCGACGACCACCTCGGCAACCGCAAGGGCCGCCTCGCCCAGATCCGCAACGGTCGCTGGGAGCTGATCACCGACTACCTGGATTGATGCGCGCGCGTCGAGCCCCGGAGCACCCGGTTCGCAGCTGCCGCAGCGCCTTCAGGCGGGTCCGGGACGAGCGGTGGTTTCTGTAAGAGCGCCGGCAGGCGCGAAACCGGCGGCGCAGTTCTGCACGCGCGTCGTTTTCGAACCGCCGGGTTCGCAGCTGCCGCAGCGCCTACAGGCGGGCTCGGGACGAGCGGTGGTTTCTGTAGGAGCGCCGGCAGGCGCGAATGCCACCGTATCGAAGCTGCGCCCCCCGCGCCGCGCACCTCGCCCGCTGGATGGGTTACGCTTCACGCCATCCGTCGACCGTCCCGCACCCCGATGACGCCTCCCCGCACGATCACCGTCGCCTTCACCGGCGCCTCCGGCCTGCCCTACGGCGTGCGCCTGGTCGAATGCCTGCTGCAGGCGGGCTGCCGGGTGTGGCTGCTGTACTCGCAGGTCGCGCAGATCGTCGCCCGCCAGGAGATGGACTGGAACCTGCCCGCGCGCCCGGCCGAGGTCGAGGCCGAGCTCTCCGCCCGCTTCGCCGCCGCCCCCGGGCAGCTGCGCGTGTTCGGCCGCGAGGAGTGGTTCGCCCCGCCGGCCTCCGGCTCCAACCCGCCCGACGCCATGGTGGTGTGCCCGTGCACCGTCGCCACGCTGGCCTCGATCGCCGGCGGGCTCAGCCAGAACCTCATCGAGCGCGCCGCCGACGTCGTCATCAAGGAAGGCCGCAAGCTCGTGCTGGTGCCGCGCGAGACGCCGTACTCGGCGCTCCACCTCGAGAACATGCTCAAGCTCGCCCGCCTCGGCGTGTGTATCCTGCCGCCCAACCCGGGCTTCTATCACCACCCGCAGACCGTGCAGGACCTGATCGACTTCGTCGTCGCCCGCATCCTCGACCAGCTCGGCGTGCCGCACAGCCTGATGGCGCGCTGGGGCGAGGACCGCGAGCGCGCCGGCTGAAGCCCGCCGGCGCGGCTGCGCCTGCCCACCGGAGCGCCCCATGACCCCGCCGCCCGACACCCTCCCGCTGTTCCCGCTCAAGACCGTGCTGTTCCCCGGTGGCGTGCTGCCGCTGCGCGTGTTCGAGCCGCGCTATATGGACATGGTCACGCGCTGCATGCGCGAGCACACCCCCTTCGGCGTGTGCCTGATCGCTGCCGGCGAGGAGGTCGGCGAGGCCGCGGTGCCCCACCCCGTGGGCACCGAGGCGCTGATCGAGCGCTGGGACATGGAGCAGCCCGGCGTGCTCGAGCTGCTGGTGCGCGGCGGAAGGCGCTTCCGCATCGTCGACCACGAGCTCGAGCGCGACGGCCTGCTGGTGGGCAGCGTGCGCTGGCTGGAGGAGCCGCCCGCCGAGCCGGTGCCCGCCGCGCAGGCCGAGCTCCTGCCGCTGCTGCGCTCGATCGTCGAGGAGCTCGGCGACCGCCTGCCGCCGCCGCACGACTTCGACGACGCCGCCTGGGTGGGCGCGCGCTACATCGAGCTCCTGCCCATCCCCCTGCTCGCCAAGCAGAAGCTGCTCGAGCTCGACGACATCCTCAGCCGGCTGGAGATCCTGCAACAGTTCCTGCGTGATCACGGTCTGCTGCCGAAGAAGGCCTGACTCACAGGCCCCTGCCGCGCCGATGCACGTGCGAGCGCGCAGCGAGCGTTCGCGGCTGCCGCCGCTCCTACAGGCGGGGTCGGGACGCGCGGTGATTCCTGTAGGAGCGCCGGCAGGCGCGAAGACGGCGTCCGTCTGCGTCGGCGAGAGTGGTCTCTCCATGGCCTGGTTCGCAGCTGCCGCAGCTCCTACAGGCGGGGCCGGGACGCGCGGTGATTCCTGTAGGAGCGCCGGCAGGCGCGAAGACGGCGGTGGAGTTCTGCGCGCGCGTCGAGCGTCGGAGCGCCGGGTTCGCAGCTGCCGCAGCTCCTACAGGCGGGGTCGGGACGCGCGGTGGTTGCTGTAGGAGCGCCGGCAGGCGCGAACCTTCGGGCGATCACGCCGCGCACACGCCCGGCGCCCGAGCCGCGGCTAGATCGAGCGTGGTGCTGCCGTCCCTGCGTCGAACAGGCCGGGGCGGGCGAGCTCGTCGAGGATGCGCCGCACCGGCGTGGGCAGGGCGGCCTCGGCGTGGGCGCCCAGCGGCAGCCAGCACAGCGCGCCGTCGTCGGCCAGGCCGTGGATCGAATGGGTGTGCAGCAGCAGCGGTTGCAGCTCGAGCACGAAGTGGGTGAAGGCGTGGGTGAGCGGAGCGAGCGGCTGGGGTGCGGCGGTGGCGAGGCCGAAGCGCTGGGCGCTCCAGGCCTGCGCGTCCTCCGCCTCGGCGGGTAATTCGGGCAGCGCCAGCAGACCCCCCCAGATCCCCGCAGGCGGGCGACGCTCCAGCAGCACCGCGCCCTGGTGCAGGATCACCGCGCAGCGCGCGCCGCGCCGCGGCACCACCTTCTTCGGGCGTGCCGCGGGCAGCTCGGCGACGCGCCCCTCGCGGCGGGCGACGCAGTCGTCGTGGAAGGGACAGCGCGCGCAGGCGGGCCGGGCGCGGGTGCACAGCGTGGCGCCGAGGTCCATCTGCGCCTGGATGTAGCGGCCGATGCCGCGCTCCGGCAGCAGCGACTCGGCGAGCGCCCACAGCCGCGCCACCACCGCCTTCTCGCCGGGAAAACCCTCGATGCCGAACACCCGGCACAGCACGCGCTTGACGTTGCCGTCGAGGATCGCCACGCGCTCGCCCCAGGCGAAGGCGGCGATCGCCGCGGCGGTGGAGCGGCCGATGCCGGGCAGCCCGGCGATCGCCGTCGCGCTGTGCGGAAACGCGCCGCCGTGCTCGTCCATGATCACCCGCGCCGCGCGGTGCAGGTTGCGCGCGCGGGCGTAGTAGCCCAGGCCGCTCCATAGCGCCATCACGTCCTCGACCGGCGCCGCCGCGAGCGCGGCGACGTCGGGGAAGCGCGCGAGGAAGCGCTCGTAGTAGGGGATCACGGTCTCGACCCGGGTCTGCTGCAGCATGATCTCGGACAGCCAGATGCGGTAGGGGTCGTGGCCGCCCTGCCAGGGCAGGTCGTGACGGCCGTGCTCGCGCTGCCATGCGATCAGCCGGGTGGAGAAGTCGCTCATGTCCGCTATGGTCCCTTGCCTTGCCTTGCCTTGCCTTGCCCGCGCGCTCGACGCTGCCCGCGCGCGCGGCGATAATCCCGTTTTTATTCCCATTCGAGCAGCGCGGCCCACCGCGCCCGTCCGTCCATGACCCAACAGCAAGCTTCCGGCGAGGACTTCCAGCGCCGCTTCCGCAACGCGCTCGGCATGTTCGCCACCGGCATCACCGTGGTGACCGCGCGTACGCCCGCCGGCGAGCCGATCGGCCTCACGGTCAATTCCTTCAATTCGGTGTCGCTCGACCCGCCGCTGATCGTGTGGAGCCTGGCGAACGAGCTGCCCGGCCGTCCGCTCTTCGAGGGCTGCGAATACTACGCGATCAACGTGCTCGCGGAGGACCAGGCAGACCTGTCACAGCGCTTCGCCAGCCGGCTCGGGGAAAAGTTCGCCGGGCTGGAGTTCGACTCGGGGATCGGCGGCGTGCCGCTGCTCGCGGGCTGCTGCGCGCGCTTTCAGTGCCGCAACACGGTGCGCCACGCGGGTGGCGACCACGTGGTGTTCATCAGCGAGGTGGTCGATTTCGACCGTGCCGAGGAGCGTCTGCCGCTGCTGTACTTCGGCGGCGCCTACCGTCAGCTGCGCGCCTGAAGGCCGCGCTGGCGGCGGGTGGCGGCGCCCGCCCGCCGGCAGGCGCCGCGCCGACCCTGCGCGTGCCGCCTTCTTGCGCGCGGCGATGCTCCGGGCTCAGGCCGATGCCGGCGCCGCGCCTGCGTCTTCCGCCGCGGCCACCAGCTCGACCACGAAGGGCAGCGAGGGGTCGATCGCGAGCATCAGCCATTCCAGCATTCTCTTCAGCGCCTCGGGATTCCCGTCCGCGGCGTGCAGGCACATCGCCTCGCGGCAATAGACCCCGTCGGGCTGGAGGTTCCAGGCGCCTGCGGGCACGATCGCGCAGTCGGCGATGCGGCCCTCGGCGAGGCGGACCCAGCACAGCAGCGCGCCGCGCGCGGTGATCACACGCGCCAGGCCCACCTCCGGCGCGGGCCGGCAGGCGTCGATCAGCGGCGCAACTTCCTCGCTCCCCGGGTGGCGCATCGTGCTCGCGCAGTCGGCCACGTCGATCGCCTTGGCGAACAGGCGTGCCGAGATGCGGTTGCCGCGCTCGAGCAGGATGCGAACCAGCGGCGAGGCGGCGTGGCGCGCGAGCGGTCCGGTCTCGGCGGCCTCGCCCGCGTAGCGCGGATGGTGGATGAACTCCGCGTTCGGCCAGGTGCCCACCGCGGTGGCCCAGGCATCGGCGCTGAGCGTGCCGAGCAGCGCGGTGCGCCGCTCCGGCGGAACGGTGGACGGGCCCTGGGCGATCAGCTCGCCCAGCACCGAGCTCAGGCTGCCGCCGCCGGCGAGGCGGTCGAGGAACTCGCCGATCCCGTGCGGCATGCGGATCTGGTTGAAGAAACCGGCGAGCAGCTCGCGCGCGACCAGGTCGAGCACCTCGCCGCCGAGCAGGAAGTCGTTCTCATGCTCGCCAGCGTGGAGCAGACGGCGGTGGAATTCGCCGTAGCGGTTGGTGCGCGGCTCGAAGCCGAGCGAGGGTGGCCAGTCGACCAGCAGCCGGCGCAGGTGCATGTCGATCATCTCGGCGGCCAGGCGGCGCTCGGTGCGCAGGCGCTCCGCCTTCTCCGGCGGCGGCTCGCCCGCGGCCAGCGCGCAGGCGAGCGCGAGCGCGTGCGCGTGGGCCTGCGGGCTGTGGCTGGCGTGCTGGCGCAGATGCTCGACACCCTCCGCGGGCGCCATGCCGATGACCGCGCCGCCCATCCATGCGCGCTCGGGAAGATGCAGCGACACCGCCAGGATCTTGCCCCCGGCATGGGTGGCGAGGACCCGGATCGGATCGTCGCCGCTGCTGTCCTGTGTGCTCATGTCGTCGCTCGTCTGCATTCTTGGATCAATTTGGAGAATACCCGTATCGGGGAGGTTTGTTGTTCGCGGGGAAGGATGTGCATCGACGGTGCCCGCCGTCGGTATGAAGAAGCGCGAGCGTGCATTGCTGCGCACGCCCCAGAATCCGCGACAGTGCTAGAATCCGCCGCGTAGAACGGACCTTCCGGAACTCCCACTCACACACCAATCGAGGAAAAGCATGAACAAAGGTGAATTCGTCGAAGCCCTGGCCGACCGTCTGGATGTGCACCGCGCCCAGGCCGACCGCGCGCTGTCCGCCGTGCTCGACATCATCGCCGAGCAGCTCGCCAAGGGCGAAAAGGTTGCCTTCACCGGTTTCGGCTCCTTCGAGGTGTCGCAGCGTGCCGCTCGCACCGGTCGCAACCCGCAGACCGGCGCCACCATCGAAATCGCCGCCTCGAGCGTGCCCAAGTTCACCGCCGGCGCCACGCTGAAGGCCGCGGTCAACAAGTAAGCGCGCACCGAAGCCGTCGCGGCGCGTCTGGCGCCGTGGCCAGCGGGCCCGTTCCGGATGCTGCCGGGGCGGGCCCGTTTCCATTCCGGCCTTGCGCTCTGCCGAACTCGGCGCAAGAAGCGGCCCGCGCAAAATAAACCGCGACAGCCTGTCGCCCAGCCGGTATACTGCCTGTCGTTGTGCAATGCAGCAACAGGGCCGAGAGCAATACCGCCGCGTCGAGGGACGCGATCCGGAGCGGCCCGAGGGACTGTAACCACAGCCCCATCGCCTCCGACCTCCCGTCGCCGACACTCCGTCGGGTTTTCCATTCGTTCTTCCGATCGTCTGGCATCGTGACAACCGGTTGGTGCCGATGCGCGGTCTTTCCTGGCGCCCATGCGGCGCCGGATCGGCCGGCCACGCCCATCGCGCGTCCCGTCGCCCTTGCGACGCCTCGTGCCGTTCCTGTCCGCAGGCGCGGCGCGGCGTGATGTCATCACGACCCGCCTGCAGCGGGTCCGAATCGTTCCGCCCGCCCATTCCCGCGCGGCGGACAGCAAGACAGGAAGAAGCATGAACTTCGAAAACCTCGGCCTCGCCGAAGAGCTCCTCAAGGCCGTCGCCAGCACCGGCTACACCACCCCGACGCCGGTGCAGCAGCGCGCCATCCCGGCGGCGATCGCCGGCCGCGACCTGCTCGTGTCCAGCCACACCGGCAGCGGCAAGACCGCCGCCTTCACCCTGCCCGCCCTGAACAGGATCATCGATCGCCGTCCGGCGCCGGGCAGCGGTCCGCGCGTGCTGGTGCTGACCCCCACCCGCGAGCTCGCCCAGCAGGTCGAGAAGGCGGTGCAGACCTACGGCAAGGCCCTGCGCTGGCTCAACACCGCCTGCCTGGTCGGCGGCGCGCCGATGTTCGCGCAGATCAAGCAGCTGCAGCGCCAGTGCGACGTCGTCGTCGCCACCCCCGGCCGCCTGCTCGACCACCTCAACCGTCGCAAGATCAGGCTGTCGGACGTCGAGGTGCTGATCCTCGACGAGGCCGACCGCATGCTCGACATGGGCTTCGCCGAGGACATCGACGCGATCGTCGCCGCCACTCCGGGCAAGCGCCAGACCCTGCTGTTCTCGGCCACGCTCGACGGCGTGGTGGGCAACATGGCGACGCGCATGACGCGCGACGCCGAGCGCATCGAGATCGAGGTCGCCCAGGAAGACCGCGGCCAGATCGAGCAGCGCCTGATGTTCGCCGACGACCTCGGCCACAAGAACCGCCTGCTCCATGCCCTGCTCGGCGACGACGGGATGAACCAGGCGGTGGTGTTCACCGCCACCAAGAAGAGCGCCGACGAGCTCTCGCTCGCGCTGCAGGAGAAGGGCATCGCCGCCGCCGCGCTGCACGGCGACATGCACCAGACCCAGCGCAACCGGACCCTCGACCGCCTGCGCCAGGGCCGCATCGGCGTGCTGGTGGCGACCGACGTGGCCGCCCGCGGCATCGACGTCGCCGGCATCAGCCACGTCATCAACTTCGACCCGCCGCGCCAGGCCGAGGACTATGTCCACCGCATCGGCCGTACCGGCCGCGCCGGCCGCGACGGCATCGCGATCACGCTGTCGGGTCCGCGCGAGACCGGGCTGATCCGCGCGATCGAGCGCTTCACCGGCGACCGCCTCGCGGTGCATACCATCCCCGGCATGGAGCCCTCGCCGCGCAAGCCGGCCGGACCGCGCCCGGGTGGCAACGGCGGCCGCCGCTTCGGCAGCGGCGCCAAGCCGGGCGGCGGCAGCTACGGCCGTCCCGGCGGCGATGCGCGCCGCAGCGGTGGCGGCTTCAGCCGCGACGGCCATCCCTCGCGCAGCGAGCGCAGCCACGGCGACCGCCGCTCGCGCGGCTGATCCGGCGGGGCCGGACAGGGCCTGATGCAACGACGAAGACCGCGACGGAAGTCGCGGTCTTTTTCCGTTCACCCGCGCTGCGGCAGGGCGTGCGCGCCTTCGATCCGGCCGCGGGGCCGGGGTGGCGTTCGCCGTCCCGTTCGCGCCTGCCGGCGCTCCTGCACAAACGACCGAGCGCCCCGGCTCGCCCGTAGGAGCTGCGGTAGCTGCGAATTCGGCAATCGGAAGAAATGACGCGCATACCGCACCGCACCCCCGCCTTCGCGCCTGCCGGCGCTCCTACATGAACCGCCGCGCCTCCGCCCTCTGTAGGAGCGGCGGCACGTCCCCATGGGCACGCCCGGGTTCGCGCCTGCCGGCGCTCCTACACGAAGCCAGGTCGTGTCGCGGGCCGGCGGATCGGTCGTGGTGCGCGGGCCCTGGGGGGAGACCCGGAGCCGTGCCGGCCTGCCCGGTCGCGATGGCCCCCTGTAGGAGCGCCGGCAGGCGCGAATGCGGTGCGCCAGCCTGCACGCACGTCCCCGTGGGAACGCCCGATTCGCGCCTGCCGGCGCTCCTACATGAAGCCAGGCCGCGTCGCGGGCGGCGTGTTCGTCGAGGTGGGCGGGCCCGGGGGCGGGGCGGTTTGCGGGTGCTCAGTCCGGGATGGCCGCGCCGTCGGCCACCACGACGGCGAACAGGTCTGCGAGCGCGGTGAGCGCGGCGACCTGCAGGGCGGCGGCCTCGACCACGCTGCCGTCGGGCGCGGGCAGAGCGCGGGTTGCGGTGGCGGCGGCGGGGACGGTGACCGCGTAGCCGAGGTTGAAGGCGCCGCGGGCGGTCGAGTTGATGCACATGTGGGTCATGAAGCCGACCACGACCAGGTTCTTCACCCCCGCGGCCTTCAGGCGCTCGTCGAGTTCGGTGCCGACGAAGGAGTTCGGGTAGTGCTTGACCACCACCACCTCGCCGGCCACCGGTGCCACCTTGTCGGCGATCGCGCCGCATTCGGCGCTGGGGTCGTAGGGTGAGCCGGGGCCGGCATCGTGCTGGATGTGCACCACGGGGATCTTCAGCGCGCGTGCCCGCGCCAGCAGGCGGGCGCATTCGTCCAGGGCCGGCTCCACGCCTTCGAGCTGCATCACGCCGCTGCGGTAGGCGTTCTGGGCGTCGACGATGACCAGCGCCGACTCGGACAGGCGGGCGGGTGCGGCGGGCAGGCCGGAAAGTTGGCGCAGGGGGATGGAAGCGGTGCTCATGGGCGATCTCCTTGTGGGTTCGAGAAACGATGGCGGCAGCCTACAGGCGGCTGCCGGCCTGCGTAAATGCGCATTCATGCTCTACACTGCTGCAACTTTGCAGGAGCATCGGCCGATGAACTGGGATGATCTGCGTTTCCTCGTCACCCTCGGCCGCGAGGGCACGCTCGCCGCTGCGGCGCGCAGGCTGGCGGTGGACCAGACCACGGTCGCGCGCCGCCTGCGCGCGCTGGAGGAGGGCCTGGGCACGGCGCTGTTCGAGCGCGACGAGGGTTTGTGGCGGCCGACCGCGGTGGGCGCCCGCGTGCTGGAGCGCGCCGCGCGCATCGAGGAGGACGTGGCCGGCATCACCCGTCTGGCCGAGGCCGGCGCCGGCGCGGTCGGTGGCGTGGTGCGGATCACCGCGGTGAGCGCCCTGATCGGCGAGTGGCTGGTGCCGCGCCTGCCTGGCCTGTACGTCCGCCATCCGGAACTGCGTGTCGACCTCGTCGCCACCAATGACAACCTCAACGTCGCCCGCCGCGAGGCCGACATCGCCATCCGCCTGGCGCGCCCCGCGAGCGGCGACTTCCTCATCCGCAAGCTCGCCGAGGTCGGCTTCGCGCTCTACGGTGCGGCGCGCGGCGAGCTGGCGGTGAGCGCCGGCGACTGGGTGGCCTACAACGAGGACCTCGACCACACGCCGGAGATGCGCCGCCTGCACGCGATGCTGGGCGACGGTCGCATCCGCCTGCGCTCGAACAGCCTGCGCGGCCTCGTGCGCGCGGTGGCCGGCGGCATCGGGCACGGGCTGCTGCCCTGCTTCGTGGCCGATGCCGACCCCGGCCTGATCCGCCTGTCCGGCGCGGAACCGATCCTGCACCGCGAGCTGTGGATGCTGATCCACCCCGACGCGCGCCCGCTCGCGCGCGTCGCCGCGACCGCGGACTGGCTGGTGGAGCGCTTCGACGCGGAGGCGGCGAGCTTCGCGGGCAGGACGCCGTCGCCCCGGGCCGCGCCGCCGTAACGCCGCCTTAGCGCCGCTTTGGCCCCGGAGCGGCCGTAGCGCCGCCTTAGGCCCCGGCACCGCCGTAGTCCCGGCGCCACCGTAGCCTCGAAGCGGCCGTGGCCCTGGCGTGGCCTCTTGCCGACGGGGGCTTCAGCCGCCGAGCAGGGCGACGCCCACGCCGGCGATCCCGCCGCCGCCGAGGCGCAACGCCAGGCGTCCGCCGCGGCTGTCGGGGAAGGCGCGCGCGAGCGCCAGGCCGGCCGCATGCAGGGCCGCGCTGGCGAGCGCGAAGCCGAGGCTGTAGCCGAGCAGCGTGGCGTCGCCCATCTCGGCGTGGTGGGCGTGGCCGTGGAAGAGCGCGAAGGCGGCGACCAGCGCCAGGCTCGCCGCCAGCGGCAGGCGCGCGGCGAGCGCGACCAGCAGGCCCAGCACCAGCACCGAGGCGGCGATGCCGGCCTCGACCGCCGGCAGGGCGAGGCCGAGCGCGCCCAGGCCGGCGCCGGCGAGCATCGCCAGCACGAAGCCGGCGGGCAGCAGCAGGCGGGCAGCGCCGGCCTGGCGTGCGGCGAAGAGGCCGACTGCGAGCATGGCCAGCAGGTGGTCGAGCCCGCCCAGCGGATGGGCGAAGCCGGTGGCGAAGCTGGCCGGCGCATGCCCGGGGTGGGCGAGCGCTGCGCCCGAGAGGCTGGCGAGCGCGGCGGCGGCGAGCATGGAGCGGAAGCGGGTCGTCATGGTGGATTCTCCTGGAGTGCGGGAAGGTCTTGCGGTGTTCAGGCGGCGGCCAGCATGCCCTGGCGCTCGATGAAGTCGATGATCTCACGCAGGCCCTGTCCGGTCTTCTGGTTCGAGAACAGGAAGGGGCGATCGCCCCGCATCTTGCGCGCGTCGCGGTCCATGACCTCGAGCGAGGCGCCGACCAGCGGCGCGAGGTCGATCTTGTTGATCACCAGCAGGTCGCTGCGGGTGATGCCCGGCCCGCCCTTGCGCGGGATCTTGTCGCCGGCGGAGACGTCGATCACGTAGATCGTCAGGTCCGAGAGCTCGGGCGAGAAGGTGGCGGCGAGGTTGTCGCCACCCGACTCGACGAAGACGATGTCGAGTCCGGGGAAGCGCGCGTTGAGGCGGTCGACCGCCTCCAGGTTGATCGAGGCGTCCTCGCGGATCGCGGTGTGCGGGCAGCCGCCGGTCTCCACGCCGAGGATGCGCTCGGGTGCGAGCGCCTCGTTGCGCACGAGGAACTGGGCGTCCTCGGCGGTGTAGATGTCGTTGGTGACCACGGCGATGTCGTAGCGGTCGCGCAGCGCCAGGCACAGCGCCAGGGTGAGCGCGGTCTTGCCGGAGCCGACCGGGCCGCCGATGCCGACGCGCAGGGGACCGCGCTGGGGGCTGCACGGAGGACCGGAATGCGTTGCGGCGTGCGGACTGGCGATCGAGGTAGAGTGCGTGCCGGGGTGGGCGGAGGACGGAGTCATGATCGGAACAGCCTCGTGTATTGGGTTTCGTGGCGGCAGCTGGCGATGGCCAGGCCGGGGGTGTAGTTGCTCCAGGCCGCCTCGGGGAGGGCGAGCGCGCCCTGGGCCAGTGCCGGGATGCGCTCGCCCAGGGTGGCGAGCAGGCGCTGGCCGGCGCTCTGGCCGAGCGGAACGGCCTTCACCGCCGCCATCACCTGGTTCTCGGCCCAGGCCCACAGGTAGGCGGCGAGCGCCTGGTCGGGCGGCACCTGCCACGCCGCCGCGGCCGCGGACCAGACGGTGGGGAAGCATGGGGCCTCGATCGCGAGCAGGCGGCCGCGCCAGCCCGGCAAGGCAGCGAAGGCGTCGAGCTCGGCCAGCAGCCTCACCAGCGACCAGCCCATCTGCACCGTCTCGGCGCGCAGCTCGGCGGTCTCGCGGCTGGCGAGGAAGTCGTCATTGAGCCGCGCCACCTCGGCGTCGTCGCCCTGCGACCACGCCACCAGCTGGCGGGCCAGCAGCGGCGCCTCGAAGCGCGCCAGGCTCCATTCCAGCAGCTCGCCGATCCAGGCCGCGGCCTCCGCCTCGGTGCGCACGAGCCTGCTCTCCACCGCCCACTCCAGGCCCTGCGAGTAGGTGTAGGCGCCGACCGGCAAGGCCGGGCTGGCCAGCTGCAGCAGGCGCAGCAGCGGCAGGAGGCCGGGCCCCGGGGGGGAGGTGGCGGCGCTCATCGCCCCGCCATCAGGTGGATGCGCGCGCCGCTGCCGTCGCCCGGGTGCTGGTGGCCGGGCGCGTAGGCGCCGGCCTCGGGCTCGAAGGGGGCACGCAGCGCGCTCACCTGCGCGCCCAGCCCCGCCAGCATGCCTTCGAGCACGTGATCGGCCTGGATGCGCAGCCAGTCGCCGGCCACGTCGTGCCCGACCTCGACCGCGACGTGGCGGTTGCCGAGGTGGAAGGCGGCGCGCGCCAGCTCCGCCGCTGAGGCGCAGCGCGCCTCGAGCAGGTCCTCGGTCGCGGCGCGCACCGCGACGATGCGGCCGTCGCGCGCGCGCAGCCTGTGCCCGCCGCGCAGGATGGTGCCGCGCGGCAGGAACAGGCCGACCTCGGTGCCGGAGGCAAGCCGCGTGCGCAGGCGGCTCTTGGTGCGGGCGTTGAAGTCGAGCTCGAGCACCTCGCTCGCCGGCAGGTCGCCGTCGTACAGGGACTCGATCAGCAGCACCGCGGGCGCGGGCGTCTGCATCACGAAGTCGGCGAGAATGTCCTTGGTCATCGGCATGGTCGGAGCCCTCCAGGGCTTGGGCAAAGGGCGTCGCACGCGAGCGGCGGCTGCGCCCTAGAACAGGAAATAGCGCTGCGCCAGCGGCAGCGTGGTGGCGGGCTCGCAGCTCAGGTGCTCGCCGTCGGCGCGCACGATGTAGGTCTCGGGGTCGACCTCGATCTCGGGCGTGGCGTCGTTCAACACCATGTCGGCCTTGGTCACCCTGCGGCAGCCCTTCACCGCGACCAGCGGCTTCTGCAGCCCGAGCGCGGCGACCGCGGCGTTGTGCAGCGCGGCCTGCGACACGAAGGTCACCGCGCATTTGAGCGCGCGCCCGAAGCTGCCGAACATCGGCCGCCAATGCACCGGCTGCGGCGTCGGGATGGAGGCGTTGGGGTCGCCCATCGCCGCCGCCGCGATCATGCCGCCCTTGATCACCAGGCTCGGCTTGACGCCGAAGAAGGCCGGCCGCCACAGCACCAGGTCGGCGAGCTTGCCCGGCTCGATCGAGCCCACCTCGTGCGCGATGCCGTGGGTGATCGCCGGGTTGATGGTGTACTTGGCGATGTAGCGCTTGACGCGGAAGTTGTCGTTGGCGGTGCTGTCCTCGACCACCGCGACGGCGTCCGCCACCGCCGCCGCGGCGCTGCGCCGGGGCGCCAGCCAGCCGCGCTGCAGCTTCATCTTGTGCGCGGTCTGCCAGGTGCGGATCACCACCTCGCCGACCCGGCCCATGGCCTGCGAGTCGGACGACATCATCGAGAACGCGCCGGTGTCGTGCAGGATGTCTTCGGCGGCGATGGTCTCGCGGCGGATGCGCGACTCGGCGAAGGCCACGTCCTCGGCGATCGAGGGGTCGAGGTGGTGGCACACCATGAGCATGTCGAGGTGCTCGTCGATGGTGTTGACCGTGTACGGCCGCGTCGGGTTGGTCGAGGACGGCAGCACGTTGGGCCGGCTGATGGCGCGGATGATGTCCGGCGCATGGCCGCCGCCCGCGCCCTCGGTGTGGAAGGTGTGGATGGTGCGGCCCTTGAACGCCGCCAGCGTGGTCTCGACGAAGCCCGACTCGTTGAGCGTGTCGGTGTGGATGGCGACCTGGATGTCCATCTGCTCGGCCACCGTCAGGCAGTTGTCGATCGCCGCCGGCGTCGTGCCCCAGTCCTCGTGCAGCTTGAGGCCGATCACGCCGGCCTGCACCTGCTCCTTCAGCGGCGCGGGCAGGCTGGCGTTGCCCTTGCCGAAGAAGCCGAGGTTCATCGGGAAGGCCTCGGCCGCCTCCAGCATGCGGTGGATGTGCCACGGTCCTGGCGTGCAGGTGGTGGCGAAGGTGCCGGTCGCCGGCCCGGTGCCGCCGCCGAGCATGGTGGTGACGCCCGAGCTCAGCGCCTCCTCGATCTGCTGCGGGCAGATCCAGTGGATGTGGCTGTCGATGCCGCCTGCGGTGAGGATCATGCCCTCGCCGGCGATCACCTCGGTGCCGGCGCCGATCGGGATCGTCACTCCGGGCTGGATGTCCGGGTTGCCGCCCTTGCCGATCTTCCAGATGCGGCCGTCCTTGAGGCCCACGTCCGCCTTCACGATGCCGGCCACCGCGTCGATGATCAGCGCGTTGGTGACGATGGTGTCGGCCACGTCGGCCGCGACGCCCTGGCCCTGGCCCATGCCGTCGCGGATCACCTTGCCGCCGCCGAACTTCACCTCCTCGCCGTAGATCGTGAAGTCGTGCTCGACCTCGACCACCAGCGCGGTGTCGGCGAGCCGCAGCCGGTCGCCCACCGTGGGGCCGAACATCTCCGCGTACGCGCGGCGCGAGATCTTCGCCATCACAGGTCTCCTTCGCCGCGGTGCGCGGCGGGCGCCCTCGCCGGCTCGTCCAGCCGCCCCATGACGAGGCCGTTGAAGCCATACACCTCGCGCTCGCCCGCCAGCGCCACCAGCTCGACGGTGCGCCACTGGCCGGGCTCGAAGCGCACCGCGGTGCCGGCGGCGATGTTCAGGCGGAAGCCGTGCGCCGCCGCGCGGTCGAAGTCGAGCGCGGTGTTGGTCTCGGCGAAGTGGTAGTGCGAGCCGACCTGGATCGGGCGGTCGCCGGTGTTGCTCACCACCAGCGTGCGCGTGGCGCGGCCGACGGCGAGTTCGATGTCGCCGTCGGCGACGAGGAGTTCTCCGGGGATCATCGACCTGCGCCTCACACGATCGGGTTGTGCACGGTCACCAGCTTGGTGCCGTCGGGAAAGGTTGCCTCGACCTGGATGTCGGGGATCATCTCGGCGACGCCCTCCATCACGTCGGCGCGCGTCAGCAGGGTCGCGCCGAAGCTCATCAGCTCCGCGACGCTGCGGCCGTCGCGCGCGCCCTCGAGGATCGCGCAGGTGATCAGCGCCACCGCCTCCGGGTAGTTCAGCAGCAGACCGCGCGCGCGCCGGCGCTCGGCGAGCAGGCCGGCGGTGAACACCAGCAGCTTGTCCTTCTCGCGTGGGCTCAGTTCCATCGTCTTCCTCCGTGGCGGCGCGGTGCCGCCCATGGCTCGTCAGGTGTTCCAGATCCGCGGCGTGTGCGCCGCCCGCCCCGCCACTGCCGGGCGCGCCGCTGCCCACAGGCGGGCGAACCACTGCCGGCCGGGCTCGCAGGCCGGCCCCAGCCAGCGCGCCACCAGCACGCCCGGCAGCAGGCTCACCGCGCCCTCGCCCGCAGTAGGCGCGAGCGCGCGCCAGGCGTCGCGCAAGGCCTCGTCGCAGCGCGGCGAGGCGACCAGCAGGCTGGCGCTCACCGGCTGGCCCTGCAGGCCCGGCGCGGCGGCGAGCAGCCCGCCGCCGCCGTGCACCACGCCGCGCTCCAGCCAGATCGGCCGGCCGTCGCGCTCGATGCGGGTGCGCATCGCCAGCTCGCCGTGGGCGAAGCGTTCGCCGGAGGCCGTGCGGCCGAAGCACAGCATCTCGCTGCCGATGAAGCAGGCATCGCCTTCCAGGCGCACCTCCGTTGACAGCCCTGCGACTGCGCCCTCATGCACGATGCTCTCCTGCGGCAGCCACTCGCACACCGCGCCCGGCGCCACCGCGATGTGCTGCTCGAGCACGCCGCGCGCACCGGCGCTGCGGTACCACTTGCCGGCGCCCGGGGTGGTCAGCAGCACGTGCGCGTCCGTGCCGACACGCAGGTCCACCCGCAGCTCGTCGCCGCCGACGATGCCGGCGGGCGGGTGCACCAGCAGGGTGTGGCAGACGCCCTCGCCTTCCGGGTAGAGCGCGCGCTGCACGCGCAGCGGGCCGAAGTGCTCGCGGCGTGCGAGCACGCTGCGTGCGCCGCGCCGCTCGTACTCCAGGCGCAGTCCGGCGCGCCACGGCGTGGGCGCAGTGGCGCCGGCAGGGGCGAGCAGGGATGCGGCGAGGGGGGGCGGGTGCAGGAACATGGGAGACGCTTAGCAAGACCCGGGCCAGCTTCCCGAAGGCGCGCCGGCCGGGGCTTCCAGGGGCGTCGCGGGTGCGGCGGTGGGCCTGCGCGCTGCGGCGGGGCACGGTCGACGCCCCAGGCTGGTGCGTTCGCCTGCGGTCGCACCAGCGCGGTGCGACGGTGCGGCCGCGCGCCGGAGCTGCGGTGTCGCAGCGACGCGGCGGCGCTCAGACCGCCAGCGCCTCGCGCACCCCGTCGCGGTCCATGTCCGCCCCCGCGCCGCGCATGACGATCTCGCCGCGCTCCATCACCAGGTACTGGTCGGCGAGCGCGCGCGCGAAGTCGTAGTACTGCTCGACGAGCAGGATGGCCATCTCGCCGGTCTCGGCGAGGCTGCGGATGGCGCGCTCGATGTCCTTGATGATCGAGGGCTGGATGCCCTCGGTGGGTTCGTCGAGGATCAGCAGCTTCGGCCCGAAGGCGAGCGCGCGGCCGATGGCGAGCTGCTGCTGCTGGCCGCCGGAGAGGTCGCCGCCGCGCCGCCCCATCATCTGCCTCAGCACCGGGAACATGTCGAAGATGCGCGGCGGGATCTCGCTGCCGCGCGGCCGGGTGGCGAGGCCCATGAGCAGGTTCTCCTCGACGGTCAGGCGCGGGAAGATCTCGCGCCCCTGCGGCACGAAGCCGATGCCGGCGGCGACGCGCTTGTAGGACGGCGCGCGGGTGATGTCGCGGCCGTCGAAGGAAATGCTGCCGCTGGCGGCGGGCACGAGGCCCATGAGGGTCTTTAGCAGCGTGGTCTTGCCCACGCCGTTGCGCCCGAGCAGCGTGGTGACCTGGCCGACGGGCACGTCGAAGGACAGGCCGCGCAGGATGTGGCTGCCGCCGTAGTACTGGTTGAGCGTGTCGACTTTCAGCATGTTCGTTCAGCGTCCCAGATAAACCTCGATCACGCGTGGATCCGCCTGCACCGTGGCCAGATCCCCCTCCGCCAGCACCGAGCCCTCGCACAGCACCGTGACCTTGCCGCCGAGGGCCTCGACGAAGGCCATGTCGTGCTCGACCACCACCAGCGAGTGCTTGCCGGCCAGGCTCACGAAGAGCTCGGCGGTGCGCTCGGTCTCGTCGTCGGTCATGCCCGCCACCGGCTCGTCGAGCAGCAGCAGGCGCGGCTCCTGCATCAGCAGCATGCCGATCTCCAGCCACTGCTTCTGGCCGTGCGACAGCAGCCCGGCGGGACGGTCGGCGGCCTGGTCGAGGCGGATCTGGCGCAGCACCTCGGCGACGCGGTCGCGCTCGTCGTCGAGGAGGCTGGCGAACAGGGTGCGGCGCACGCGCTTGTCGGCCTTCATTGCCAGCTCGAGGTTCTCGAAGGCGCTGTGGTGCTCGAAGATGGTCGGCTTCTGGAACTTGCGGCCGATGCCGGCGTGGGCGATCTCGGGCTCGGTCAGGCGGGTGAGGTCGATGGTCTGGCCGAAGAAGGCGGTGCCCGAGTCGGGCCGCGTCTTGCCGGTGATGACGTCCATCATCGTGGTCTTGCCGGCGCCGTTGGGGCCGATGATGCAGCGCAGCTCGCCGGCGTCGATGGTCAGGCTGAGCTTGTTCAAGGCGCGGAAGCCGTCGAAGCTCACGGTGATGTCGTCGAGGTAGAGGATCACCTTGTGCGACAGGTCGAGCTCGCCCGGCCTGTACACCCGCCCGTCCGCGGCCGAGCCGTCCCAGTGCTCGCGCTGGTTTTCGCGCTCGGCGTCGAGGCGGGCGCTCTCGCGTTCGATCTCGAGGGTGGGGATCATGCGTTCGCTCCCTTGGCGATGGGGGTGTCGGTGGCGGACCGGGCGGCCTGGCGTTCGGTGACCGGCGCCTCGGCCGGCGTTCCGCCGATTGCCGCCGCGCGGCCCGCACCCGCTGCGGCGGAGGCGTCGTCGAGCGCCGCCGCCGCGCGCCGCGCGCGCAGCTTGCGCCACAGGCCGACCACGCCATCGGGCAGGTAGAGGGTGACGACGATGAAGAGGAAACCGAGCACGAAGGGCCAGTATTCCGGCAGATAGACCGTGAACACGCTCTTGGCGAGGTTGACGATGCCGGCGCCGAGCACCGCGCCCACCAGCGTGCCGCGCCCGCCCACCGCCACCCACACCGCGATCTCGATCGAGTTCGCCGGCGACATCTCCGACGGGTTGATGATGCCGACCTGGGGCACGTACAGCGCGCCCGCCAGCCCGCACAGCATCGCCGACAGCGTCCACATGAAGAGCTTGTAGTGCAGCGGGTTGTAGCCGATGAACATGACCCGGCTCTCGGCGTCGCGGATCGCCGCCAGCACGCGGCCGAAGCGCGAGGTGACGAGGTAGCGGCCGAGCACCAGGCAGGCGATCAGCAGCGCCGCCGAGAGCGCGAACAGCGTCACCCGCATCCCGGGCGAGGTGATGTCGTAGCCCAGGATGCGCTTGAAGTCGGTGAAGCCGTTGTTGCCGCCGAAGCCGGTCTCGTTGCGGAAGAACAGCAGCATCGCGGCATAGGTCAGGGCCTGGGTGATGATCGAGAAGTACACCCCCTTGATGCGCGAGCGGAAGGCGAACCAGCCGAACACGAAGGCGACCAGCCCGGGCAGCGCGACCACCAGGAACAGCGCCCACAGCAGCGAGTCCGAGCCCGCCCAGTACCAGGGCAGCTCCTTCCAGTCGAGGAAGACCATGAAGTCGGGGATGTCCGCGCCGTAGCTGCCGTCGCGCCCGATCTGGCGCATCAGGTACATGCCGAAGGCGTAGCCGCCGAGGGCGAAGAAGAGACCGTGGCCGAGCGAGAGGATGCCGGCATAGCCCCAGATCAGGTCCATGGCGACGGCGACCACCATGTAGCACAGGATCTTGCCGAGCAGGCTGACGGTGTAGGCGGAGACGTGCAGCGGGTGACTCTCCGGCAGCGCGAGGTGCGCGACCGGCACGCCGATCCAGGCCACGACGGCGAAGATCGCCAGCGCGATCCAGCCGCCGCGCGGCATGCTCTGGAAGAGGCGGAGGGTGAAGGGCGTACGCATGGTGGCGGCCTCAGCTGTCGGCGAAGCGGCCCTTGAGGGCGAAGATGCCCTGCGGACGCTTCTGGATGAAGGCGATGATGAAGACCAGCACCAGGATCTTGGCCACGACCGCGCCCGCCCAGCCTTCGAGGAACTTGGCGACGATGCCCAGGCCGAGCGCCGCCCACACTGCGCCGGCGAGCTGACCGACGCCGCCGAGCACCACCACCATGAAGGCGTCGACGATGTAGCCCGTGCCCATGGCCGGCCCGACGTTGGCGATCTGCGACAGCGCCAGTCCGCCCAGTCCGGCGACGCCGGAGCCGATCGCGAACGCCAGCGTGTCCACCCGCGCGGTGGGCACGCCCACGCAGCCCGCCATCGGCCGGTTCTGGGTGACCGCGCGCACGAACATGCCCAGCCGCGTCTTCTGCATCATCAGCCAGATCAGCACCAGCACGAAGGCGGCGAAGCCGAGGATGACGATGCGGTTGTACGGCAGCACCACGCCGCCGGCGAGCTCGACCCCGCCCGACATCCACGACGGGTTGGCGAGCTCCAGGTTCTGCGGCCCGAAGAGCACGCGCGCGGCCTGGATCAGCACCAGTGACAGGCCCCAGGTGGCGAGCAGGCTCTCCAGCGGGCGGCCGTAGAGGTGGCGCAGCACCAGGCGCTCCATGACGATGCCGACCAGCGCGGCGGCGAGGAAGGCCGCAGGGATTGCCGCGAGCACGTAGAGGTCGAGGTATGCGGGGAAGTGGCTGCGGAACACGCCCTGCACCACGAAGGTGGCGTAGGCGCCCACCATCAGCAGCTCGCCGTGCGCCATGTTGATCACGCCCATGACGCCGTAGGTGATCGCCAGGCCGAGCGCGGCGAGCAGCAGGATGGAGCCGAGCGACAGGCCGGAGAACAGCGTGCCGGCGGTCTGCGCCAGGCCGATGCGGCGGTCGATCGCGCGCATCGAGGCGGCCGCCGCGGCGCGCACCTCGGCGTCGGGCTCGACCCAGGTCGCCGCCGCACCCTCGCCGCGCTTCTCCAGCAGCGCGGCGAGCAGGTTCTTGACCGCCGCGTCGGACGAGGCACCGAGCGCCTGCGCCGCCTTCAGGCGCAGGGCGGGGTCGGGCGAGGAGAGCTCGAGCTTGGCGGTGGCGTAGAGCAGGACCTCGCGCACCGCGGCGTCCGATTCGGCAGCGAGCGCGCGCGCCAGCACCGGCAGCAGCGCCGGGCTGGCGTTCTCGCGCAGGGTGTCGGCCGCGGCCAGGCGCTGTGCCGGCTGCGCGGAGGACAGCGCGAGCGCTGCGCGTGCGGTGCCGATCGCGCGGCGCAGGCGGTTGTTCACGGTGATCCGGGTGGCGGCGCCCGCGTCGGCGGCGAGCGCCTCGCCGCTGGCGGCGTCGCGCAGCCCGTCAGGCGCGATCACCACCAGGCGGCCGTCCACCGTGCCGAGCCGCCCGCCCTCGAGCGCGTCCAGCAGCGCCGTGGCTTCGTCGCCGCCGGCCACGCCGAGCGCGTCGATCGCGGCGACGCGGGCGTTGAAGTCACCGCCCAGCCCCTGCACCAGCGCGGGGTCGAGCGCCGCCCGCGCTGGCAGCGCGGCGAGCCCCATCAGCACGCACAGCGCGGCGGCGATACACCATTGTCGTTTTGTCGGTCCGAACATCGTCGGCTCCCTCTTCAGACGAAAATCGGGGTCAGACCCCGATTTTCCGGACGATCACAGCCCCTGCTTGCCCTCGTTGCCCTCGATGAACGGGCTCCACGGCTGGGCGCGGATCGGCTGCTGGGTCTGCCAGACGACGTCGAACTGCCCGTCCGCGCGCACCTCGCCGATCAGCACCGGCTTGTGCAGGTGGTGGTTGGTCGCGTCCATGGTCAGCGTGAAGCCCGACGGGGCCTTGAAGGTCTGCCCGCCCATCGCCGCGATGACCTTGTCGACGTCGGTGCTGCCGGCCTTCTCGACCGCCTGCTTCCACATGTGCAGGCCGACGTAGGTGGCCTCCATCGGGTCGTTGGTGACCACGGTGTCGGCGTTCGGCACGGCGTTCTTCTTCGCCCACGCGCGGTACTTGTCGATGAAGGCCTTGTTCTGCGGGTTGTCGACCGACATGAAGTAGTTCCACGCCGCCAGATGGCCGAGCAGGGGCTTGGTATCGACGCCGCGCAGCTCCTCCTCGCCGACCGAGAAGGCCACCACCGGCACGTCGGTCGCCTTCAGTCCGGCATTGCCCAGCTCCTTGTAGAAGGGCACGTTGGAGTCGCCGTTGATGGTCGACACCACGGCCGTCTTCTTGCCCTCGGCGGCGAACTGCTTGATGCGCGCGATGATGGTCTGGTAATCGGCGTGGCCGAAGGGGGTGTAGTCCTCCAGGATGTCCGCATCGCTGACCCCCTTGCTCTTCAGGAAGGCGCGCAGGATCTTGTTGGTCGTGCGCGGATACACGTAGTCGGTGCCGAGCAGCACGAAGCGCTTGGCGCCGCCGCCTTCCTCGCTCATCAGGTACTCGACCGCGGGGATCGCCTGCTGGTTGGGCGCGGCGCCGGTGTAGAAGACGTTCTTCTCCAGCTCCTCGCCCTCGTACTGCACCGGGTAGAAGAGCAGGCCGTTGAGCTCCTTGAACACCGGCAGCACCGACTTGCGCGACACCGAGGTCCAGCAGCCGAACACCGCCGCCACCTTGTCCTGCGCCAGCAGCTGGCGCGCGCGCTCGGCGAACAGCGGCCAGTTCGAGGCCGGGTCGACCACCACCGGCTCGAGCTTCCTGCCGAGCACGCCGCCGCCGGCGTTGATCTCCTCGATGGTCATCAGCGCCACGTTCTTCAACGCGGTCTCGGAGATCGCCATCGTGCCCGACAGCGAATGCAGGATGCCGACCTTGATGGTGTCGGCGGCGTGCGCCCCGGCGGGCAGGCCGATCGCGGCGATGGAAGCCGAAAGCGTGAGGGCTTTGACGAAGTTGCGACGGTTCATGGACGGGCCTCTTGCAGTGGATGGAAGTCGAGCGCAGCGCAGGCTGCGTCGACTACTCCTCTGCAAGCGGCGTGCCACATGGCCGGCGAAGCGCCGGATGGGGTGTGGGAAGAGGCCGGAATCCGCGCCGTTGATGCGCTCGCGGCGCGCGGACGGATTGCGTGCCGGCCCGCCTGCCGTCCCGTCGGTGCGCCTTCCTCGCGGATGTCGCGCCCTGTGGCGATGCAGCACCCCGGAGGCGTGCCCCATCGCAGTGCAGCAATCCCCTGGCCGCCGGTGCGCATCAGCCGCGCCGCGCCACCCCGCTCCTCACGCCTTACGCCTCCCGCCTCACGCCCTCACAACATCGGCAGCCAGCGCGGCTTCGCGCCGCGTGGGAAGGCCGCGTCGATGCGCTCGATCTCCGCGGCGGACAGCTCCAGCGCGAGCGCGCCGGCGTTGTCGAGCGCGTGCGCCGCGCGCGCGGCCTTGGGGATGGCCAGCACGGGAGGCCTGCGGGTGAGGAAAGCGAGCGCGACCTGGCGCGGGCTGGCGCCGCGGGCGGTGGCGATGTCGGCGAGCGCGCGACCGCCCGTGGTGTCGGGCGCCGGGAAGGCGTCGTGGCCGAAGGGGCTGTAGGCGACCAGAGCGACACCGTGGCGCTCGCACCAGGGCAGCACGGCGTGCTCCACCGCGCGCTCCTGCAGGTGGTAGAGCACCTGGTTGCAGGCGATGCGGCCCGGGCCGGCGATGGCGAGCGCCTCGTCGAGGTCGGGCACGTCGAAATTGCTCACGCCCCAGCGCAGGATCTTGCCGGCGCGCTGGAGTTCGTCGAAGGCGGCGAAGGTGTCTTCGAGCGCGTGATCGCCCGGCCAGTGCAGCAGGTAGGCGTCGAGGCGGTCGGTGCGAAGGCGCTTCAGCGAACGCTCGCAGGCGGCGATCGTGCCGCGTCGGCTGGCGTTGTGCGGCAGCACCTTGGAGACGAGGAAGACCTCGTCGCGGCGGCCGGCGATGGCTTCGCCGACGAGCTCCTCGGCGGCGCCGTCGCCGTACATCTCGGCGGTGTCGATGTGGGCCAGGCCGTGGTCGAGGCCGGCGCGCAGCGCGGCGACCGCGTCGGCGCGGCGGGCCTCGTCGAGGTACCAGGTGCCCTGGCCGACCACGCGGAGCGCGGGGCCGTCGGCGCCGAAGGGATGGGTGCGCATGGGGAAGGCTCCTTGGCGGGGAGAATGAGACCGCCGCCGAGAATAGCGCTTCCCGGGTGCGCCGAGCCCTACAGCATGCTGTCGAGGAAGGCCCGCGTGCGTGGATGCTGCGGGTTGGCGAAGAACTCCGCCGCCGGGCGCGACTCGATCAGCTCGCCGCCGTCCATGAACACCACCCGGCTGGCGACCTCGCGCGCGAAGCCCATCTCGTGCGTCACCACCAGCATGGTCATGTGCTCGTCGGCGAGCTGGCGCATGGTACGCAGCACCTCGCCGGTGAGCTCGGGGTCGAGCGCCGAGGTGGGCTCGTCGAAGAGCATGATGTCGGGCTCCATCGCCAGCGCGCGCGCGATCGCCACGCGCTGCTTCTGTCCGCCCGAGAGCCTCGAGGGGTAGGCGTCGCGCTTGTCGAAGAGGCCGACCTTGCGCAGCAGCTCCTCGGCCTTGGGCAGGATGGCCTCGCGCTTCATGCCCTTCACCGTGATCGGCGCCTCGATCACGTTCTGCAGCACGGTGAGGTGCGGGAACAGGTTGAAGTGCTGGAACACCATGCCCATGCGCGCGCAGATGCGGCGCACCTCGGCGTCGGCGACGTAGCGCGCGTGGCCGCCGGCGTCGTTGTCGGCGAGGGTGTCGCCCTCGATGACGATGCGGCCGGCGTCGATGGTTTCCAGATGGTTGAGGCAGCGCAGGAAGGTGCTCTTGCCCGACCCGGAGGGGCCGATCACCGCCACCACCTCGCCCCTGGCCAGCGTCAGCGACACGCCCTTCAGCACCTCGTTGGCGCCGAAGCGCTTGCGGATGCCGTCGGCGAGGATCATCGGATTCGTCATCGGACCCGTCCTCACGGCGGCCTCAGTCATAGACGGCATGGCGTTTCTCCAGGCGCTGGAAGAGCCAGGTCAGCACCAGCGTCATGATCAGGTAGAAGCCGGCGGCGACGATGAACGGGGTGATGGTGAAGTCGCGCTGCACGATGCCGCGTGCCGCGCGCAGCAGGTCGTTGAGCGCGAGCACGTAGATCAGCGAGGTGTCCTTGATCAGGGTGATGGTCTCGTTGCTCATCGGCGGCAGGATGCGCTTGATGACCTGCGGCAGCACGATGCGGCGCATGGTCTGGCCGTAGCTGAAGCCGAGCACCTTGGCGCCCTCGTACTGGCCGCGGTCGATGGACTGGATGCCGGCGCGGAAGATCTCGGCGAAGTAGGCCGCGTAGTTGAGCGCGAACGCCACGATCGCTGCCGGGAAGTCGGGCAGGCGGATGCCGACCCCCGGCACGAAGGGCAGCGCGTAGTAGATGAACAGCATCTGCAGCATCAGCGGCGTGCCGCGCATCAGCCAGATGTAGCCGTTGACCGCCTGGCTGGCGACGCGGAAGCGCGAGATGCGCACCAGCGCCAGCCCGAGCCCGAGCGGCACCGCCAGCAGCAGGGTGATGAGGAAGAGCTGCAGCGTGACCAGCGAGCCCTCGGCGAGCGGGCCGAGGATGCTGAGGATGTAGTCCATGGCGGGACGCCGGGCGAGCGGCGGGCAGGTGGGGGAGGGCGGTGGTGTCGACGCGGGCGACGCCCGAACCGGCGCACGCAGGGGAGCAAAACGGTTCGCAGCGGCCGCCGCGAACCCCCGGGCCTGCTTACTTGATGATGTTCTTGCCGAACCACTCGGTCGAGATGCGCGCTGCGCTGCCGTCGGCCTTCATCGCGTCCATCGCCTGCTGCAGCTTGGCGAGCAGCGCGGTGTCGTCCTTGCGGGTGCCGACGCCGTACTCCTCGGTGCCGAAGTGGTCGTCGAGCACCGCGTAGTCGTTCGGCTTCTTGGCGGTGTAGTAGCGGCCCACGACCTCGTCGAGCACGACCGCGTCCAGCCGCCCGGTGGTCAGGTCCATCAGCGCGGTGACGTTGTCGCCGAACTTCTTCAGCTCCTTGAAGGAGGCGGCCACCGGGTCCTTCTGCACCGCGTCGACCGCGCTGCTGCCGTCCTGGATGCCGATGATCTTGCCGGCGAGCTCGGCCTTGGTCTTGATCGTCGAGGCGGCGGGCACCACGATGATCTGGTGGTTCTCCATGTAGGCGCTGGTGAAGCCGATGTTCTTGCGGCGTTCCTCGGTGATGGTGAGGCCGTTCCACAGCGCGTCGACGCGCTTGCCGTTGAGCTCGGCTTCCTTGGCGCTCCAGTCGATCGGCTTGAACTCGACCTCGATGCCGAGGCGCCTGGCCGCTTCCTTCGCGAGGTCGATGTCGAAGCCGACGAGTTCGTTCTTCTCGTTGCGGAAGCCCATCGGCGGGAAGTTGTCGTCGAGGCCGATGACGATCTTCGCCGGGGCCGCAGGGGCGGCAGCGGATTGGGCGGCAGGCGCGGTTTCGTTCTTGCCGCAGCCGGCGAGCAGCGCGCCGGCGGTGAGGGAGAGCATCAGCAGCGAGGAGAGTTTCATCTTGGTCTTGCCCGTGAGGGGGGTCGGGGACGGGCCGGGTGGGCCCGCCACGGGGACGGCGCCGGGATGCCGGCGCCAAAACCATGATTCTCGCTGCACTGCGTCAGGCGAGCAACCTTGCCGCTGCCCGCGGGGAGCGCTCAGTTGGCCGTCCGGTTGCCCGCGGGCTCGCGTCCGCGCGCCTCGGGACGAGCACCGTCCTCCCTCGCGTCGCGCCGGAAGCTGCGTCGGGCCTCCCCGTCGCCGTCGCGCCGAAAGCCCTGGAAGGTCTCGGGAGATCGCCCGCCCGCCTCGCGGGGGCGGGGGCTGCGGACTTCGCCCCCGGCGCCGGCAGGACGCAGCTCGGGTCGCGCGCCGCCCGGCGCCCCGAAGGCCGGACGCTCGATGCGCTGGCGGGGCGGCTCGGCATGGAGCAGGCCTTCACGCGCGCCGGGCGGGCGTTCCTGGACGATCCGGGGCGGACGTGCGTCCTCGCGCGGGTCACGACGATCGCGCATGCCGTCGCGATCGCCCCTGGGGTCGCGTCTCGGGGTGAAGCCGGGCCAGGTGCGCGGGTCGCCATCGCGCTCACGCCAGCGCTCGCCCTCGCGCCGGGTGCCGTCGTCGCGGCCGCTCCAGCGCTTGTCGTCGCCGCGCCGGTCGTCGTCGCGCCAGCGCCTGTGGTCGTGCTCGTCGCGACGATCGGGGCGCCAGTCGGGACGGGTGCCGATGTGCGGCCGAGGCTGCACGATGGGGCGCGGGTGCACCCGCGGTGGGCTCCAGTAGCCGGGCACCCAGTGCGGGCGCGGACCCACGCGGTTCCAGTAGCCGTCGATCCAGACGTAGCCGGCGGCTGGCGGCAGACCACGGTATTCGATGCGCGGCGGCGGCGTGACGATCACCGTCTCGCGATCGTAGTAGCGATCATCGTCGTAGTAGCCGTAGTCGTCGGCGGGAACCACCGCGCAGCCACCGAGTGCCAGCGCGGCTGCGAGCAGCATGGGCGAGAGGGGCGAGCGGATGGTCATGGTTTCGTCCTGCCGCGGTGAAGGATGCGACATGCGGAGCGGTTGGGGGCGGGGGCGCTGCCGCCCGCCACCCCCTTCCGCGTCTCTGCTGTCTCCACGCGCACGATAGGCGATAGCGCGTGCGTCGGGTGGGCGGCGAGGTAATCAGTTGTGACGGCGCGATCTCTCAGCAGATCCGCGGCAGCTGCTCGCCGGCAATCCAGTCCACCATGCGCCGCCCGCCCAGGGCTGTGCGCAGCTGCACGAAGTGCTGCGGGTCGGCGGTGGCGCAGCCGATGCGCGCCGCCTCGGCGCCGAGCGGATGCGCGCGCAGCGCCGCCAGCGCGGCTCCGGCGTGCTCCGGCGCGCACAGCACGACCAGCTTGCCCTCGTTGGCGACGTAGAGCGGGTCGAGCCCGAGCAACTCGCAGGCTGCGTGCACCTGCGGCGACACCGGGATCGCCACCTCGTCGAGCTCCATGCCCACGCCCGACTGCGTGGCGATCTCGTTCAGCGTGGTCGCCAGCCCGCCGCGGGTGGGGTCGCGCAGCACACGGATCGCCTCCGCCGGCACCGCGGCGTAGAGCGCCTCGACCAGACCGTGGATCGGTGCGCTGTCCGAGACGATCTCGGAGTCGAAGGCGAGCGATTCGCGCTGCGCCATGATCGCCATGCCGTGGTCGCCGATGCGCCCGGACAGCAGCACCACGTCGCCCGACCGCGCGCGCGCGCCGCCGGGGTCGCGCCCGGCCGGCAGCGCGCCGACACCGGTGGTGGTGATGAAGACGCCGTCGCCCTTGCCCTGCTCGACCACCTTGGTGTCGCCGGTCACCACCGCGACGCCGGCCGCGCGTGCGGCGGCGGCCATCGAGTCGACGATGCGGGCGAGCTCGGCGAGCGCATAGCCCTCTTCCAGGATGAAGCTGGCGGCCAGGTAGAGCGGGCGCGCGCCCATCACCGCGAGGTCATTCACCGTGCCGTGCACCGACAGGCTGCCGATGTCGCCGCCGGGATAAGACAGCGGGCTCACGACGTGGGCGTCGGTCGCCATGACCAGGCGCTCGCCTGCCGCCGGCGCGGGCAGCACCGCGCCGTCGTCGCCGCGCGCGAGGAAGTCGTTGGCGAACGCGCGCATGAAAAGTTCGGAGATCAATTGCGCCATCGCCCGCCCGCCGGCGCCGAAGCCGAGGTCGACATGGCCCTTGCTCAGGTCCAGGGGGCGGACGTAGGCGGGTTTGACGGTGTTCATGCGGACTCCTGGGCCTGGGTTACGGGCTTGTCGGCGGCAACTGCCGGAAGGTCGCGGAAGCGCCCGTAGTTGTAGTGTGCGGCGCAGGCGCCCTCGGAGGACACCATGCACGAGCCCATCGGCGTCTCCGGGGTGCACACGGTGCCGAAGAGCTTGCAGTCGGCGGGTTTCTTCACGCCGCGCAGGATGGCGCCGCATTCGCAGGCGCGGTGGTCGGGCACCGGGCGGTAGTCGAGGCCGAACTTCGCTTCGGCGTCCCAGGGTGCGAAGGCGGGACGGATGCGCAGCGCCGA
>JACKMB010000005.1 GCA_024235615.1 Thauera sp.
ACGTCGGGCGTGGCACATGCTGAACCGCCATGTTCGCGCCTGCCGGCGCTCCTACAGGGGCGGGGTGGGCTGAGGTGCCGCATTCCTGCGCGGAGCGAATTCCCGCTTGGCATTTCCGTCACCCAAGCTATGCTTACCGCATGAACTGGCATGCACACGCCTTGCGGACAGGGCGCTACTCCGAACGCGGCCGAATCTATCTCGTGACGACGGTGACGGCCGGTCGTGCGCCGTTGTTCGCGGACTTCCGCGTGGCGCGTGCGGTCGTGCATGAGCTGCAGCGCAGCGACGAGACCGGGCTTTGCCGGACGCTCGCGTACGTGTTGATGCCCGATCACCTGCATTGGCTGGTCGAGTTGGTCGAGGGGGATTTGTCGCGCGTGGCCGGGCGATTCAAGTCGAGCGCGGCCGCGGCGATGAACCGCGAGTTGGGAACGCCCAAGGTTCGACGGTGGCAGCGGGGGTTTCATGACCGGGCGGTGCGGCAGGAGGACGATCTTGTCGACCTCGCGCGCTACGTGGTCGCCAACCCCCTCCGCGCGGGATTGGTGAAGCGGATCGCGGAGTATCCGCATTGGGACGCGGTGTGGTTGTGAGCCGGATGACAGCCCGCGCGATGGTTCATGCGGGTGTGCCCCGCGTCGGCGCGCGGTGGTTTGGGTAGGCGCGCCGGCAGGCGCGAATCGGGCGAACCGGTCGCGCGGCTGCGTCAGGCGTGGCACATGCCGAACCGCCGCTTTCGCGCCTGCCGGCGCTCCTACAGAAACCGCCACGGGTCACGGACCTCCTGTAGGAGCTGCGGCAGCTGCGAATGAGGCGGTTCGGCGGCCGCGGCGCCGGAAGGAGCCCGGACGCCGCTTTCGCGCCTGCCGGCGCTCCTACAGAAACCGCCACGGGTCACGGACCGCCTGTAGGAGCTGCGGCAGCTGCGAATGAGGCGGTTCGGCGGCCGCGGCGCCGGAAGGAGCCCGGACGCTGCTTTCGCGCCTGCCGGCGCTCCTACAGGGGCGGCGGGGGCGGAGCGGCGTCGCGGCTGAGCTCACACGGCGAGCTTTTCCTCGCGGATGGCCTCGTATTCGTCCTGCCAGAACCACTTCTCTTCGCCGAAGGCGGGGACGAGCTGGTCGAGCCAGGTGGCCTGGGGGTCGAACTTGGCGAAGAAGGGGCGCTGCACCCAGTCCGGGTTGCGGCCCTGGATGAAGCGGAGCACGAAGACCTTCTCGCCGGCGATCTCGGTGACGCCCTGGATCTCGACCTTGCCGGGGCTGGCGCTCATGCTGGGGCCGCGGGCGGTGCGGGCGAGGCCGGAGACCTGCTGGATGGCCTGCTGGTAGATCTCCCAGGCGCGCGCGAGCGGGACCTCGAAGTAGTGGCGGGCGCCGGTGTCGCGCTCGACGAACATGTAATAGGGGACGAGGCCGAGACGCACCTCGGTCTTCCACAGGCGCGCCCAGGCGGCGGGGTCGTCGTTGATGTGGGCGATGAGCGGGCCCTGCGCGCGGATCACGACGCCGGTGGCGCGGATGCGGCGGATGGCGGCGTGGGCGGCTTCGGTCTCGAGCTCCTTCCAGTGGTTGTAGTGCGCCATCAGCGCGACGTGCTTGCCGGCTTCGACGAGCTGCTGGAGCAGGCGCATGAGGTCGTCGGCATCTTCGGCGCCGAGGAAGCGGTGCGGCCAGAAGGTGAGCGCCTTGGAGCCGATGCGGATGGTCTGGATGTGGTCGAACTCGGGGCGCAGCAGGGGTTCGAGGTATTCGCGCAGGTGACGGGTCTTCATGACCATGGGGTCGCCGCCGGTGACGAGCAGGTCGGTGACCTCGGTGTGGGCGAGCAGGTAGTCGTGCAACACGCGCGCTTCGGAGCTGGCGATGCGCAGGTCCTTGTCGCCGACGAATTGCGCCCAGCGGAAGCAGAAGGTGCAGTAGGCGTGGCAGGTCTGGCCCTGACTGGGGAAGAAGAGCACGGTCTCGCGGTATTTGTGCTGCATGCCGTCGATGCGGTTGCCGTCGGCGTCGAGCGGCATGTTCATCTGCATCTGGTCGGCGGGGTGCGGGTTGAGGGCGTGGCGGACCTCGGCGATGGCTTGCTCGAGTTCGTCCTTGTCAGCGTCGCCCTCGATGAGCCTGGCGATGCGCTCGTAGTGCTCGGGCGCGAGCATGCCGCGCTGCGGGAAGGTGAGCTGGAAGATGGGGTCGTGCGGGACGTCGGCCCAGTCGATGAGCTCGTCGATGACGTACTGATTGACGCGGAAGGGCAGCACGGAGGCGACGACCTTCATCTCGAAGCGCTGCTCGGGGGTGAGGCGAGTGATCTGCGGGATGCGGTCGAGGTCGCGGGCGGTGAAGACCTTGAAGGGCGTGGGGGCGAAGTGCTGCGCAACCGGCGGCACCAGCTGGGTGGGACGGGCGGCCGGGTCGGCGTGCGTCTGGGCCGCGGCGGACCGCGGGGCGTGGGCTGCCTGGCCGTGGATGGCGACGGCGGGCCGCGGGGCGTCGGGCTGCTGGGCTGCGCGCGGGGTCGCGGCCTTGAGAGCATGCACTTGTGCGCTCATGTTCGTCTCCTTGGTCTGGTTGTGCGGTGGATCTACGAGTGCCGCAGGTTGCGGCTGCACGGCGACTGCGGTTCGGCAGCGCGGGCGGGCTTCGGACGGAGGGGCGCGGGAGGAAGCGTCGGCGAGCAAGGGCCGCACACCCGGAATCCGCCGGGCTCCCCGGACTGGGGAGCAGCTTGGCGGAGGAATACTAGGGTACAAAGTTGTTTTGTGCAAATACGACAGATCGAGCCGCGCGATGGTTCCGTAGGAGCGCCGGCAGGCGCGAAAGCGGCGTACGGCCCCCTTCCGGCGCCGCGGTTGCCGAACCGCCCCATTCGCAGCTGCCGCAGCTCCTACAGGCGGTCCGGGACGCGCGGCGGTTTCTGTAGGAGCGCCGGCAGGCGCGAAAGCGGCGATGACGGTGCGGCCGACGTCGGCGCAGGGCGGGGGCGATTCGTTTCGGTGCGCCGGGCTTGCCACGGGGGCGCCGCGCTCACTAAGCTGAATGTATTCCCCACGAATGGAGTGCACGCCATGGACTTCCGCAACGGCAGGGAGAGCAACAACGTCGAGGACCGCCGCGGACAAGGCGGACGCGGGCTGCGCGGTGGGGGCAAGATCGGCATCGGGACGATCGTGCTGGCGCTGGTGGCGATGTACTTCGGCATCGATCCGAGCGTGGTGCTCAACACGGCGATGACCGACCCGGCGCCGGTCGAATCGACCCAGCCGCGCCCCGCGGCCGAGAACGCGCAGGCGCGCTTCGTGTCGATGGTGCTGGCCGACACCGAGGACACCTGGCGGGTGATTTTCCAGCAGGGCGGCGCGACCTACCGCGAGCCCAAGCTGGTGCTGTACACCGGCGCCACGCGCAGCGCCTGCGGCGTCGGGCAGGCGGAGATGGGGCCGTTCTACTGCCCTGCGGACGCCAAGGTGTATCTCGACCTGGCCTTCTTCGACGAGTTGCATCATCGCTTCGGCGCGCCGGGGGATTTTGCCCAGGCGTACGTGATCGCGCACGAGATCGGCCATCACGTGCAGAACCTGCTGGGGATTTCGGACAAGGTGCAGCAGGCGCGCGGACGGGTATCGGAGCGTGAGGCGAACCTGCTCTCGGTGCGGCTGGAGCTGCAGGCGGACTGCCTGGCGGGCATCTGGGCCCACCACGCCAACCGCAGCCGCAGCGTGCTGGAGGCCGGCGACATCGAGGAAGGCCTTGCCGCGGCCAGCGCGGTGGGCGACGACCATATTCAGAAGCGCACCCAGGGCTACGCGGTGCCCGACAGCTTCACCCACGGCAGCGCCGAGCAACGCCGCCGCTGGTTCGGCATCGGCCTGCAGGAGGGGCGCTTCCAGGCCTGCGACACGTTCAGCGCGGCGAGGTTGTAGTTCGGCCGTAGAAGCTCGCGCCTGCCGGCGCTCCTACAGGGAGGCGTCGCCGCGGGAGCGTGGTCGCATCCGAAAACGTGATCCCCAACCGGCAACGCGCCCACGCCCGGCGCAATGTAGGAGCGGCGGCAGCCGCGAATGAGGCCGACGAGCCATCGACGGCGGCGCGGGAGATCGACGCCGCATTCGCGCCTGCCGGCGCTCCTACAGGGAGGCGTCGCCGCGGGAGCGTGGTCGCATCCGAAAACGTGATCCCCAACCGGCAACGCGCCCACGCCCGGCGCCATGTAGGAGCGGCGGCAGCCGCGAATGAGGCCGACGAGCCATCGACGGCGGCGCGGGAGATCGACGCCGCATTCGCGCCTGCCGGCGCTCCTACAGGGAGGCGTCGCCGCGGGAGCGTGGTCGCATCCGAAAACGTGATCCCCAACCGGCAACGCGCCCACGCCCGGCGCCATGTAGGAGCGGCGGCAGCCGCGAATGAGGCCGACGAGCCATCGACGGCGGCGCGGGAGATCGACGCCGCATTCGCGCCTGCCGGCGCTCCTACAGGGAGGCGTCGCCGCGGGAGCGTGGTCGCATCCGAAAACGTGATCCCCAACCGGCAACGCGCCCACGCCCGGCGCCATGTAGGAGCGGCGGCAGCCGCGAATGAGGCCGACGAGCCATCGACGGCGGCGCGGGAGATCGACGCCGCATTCGCGCCTGCCGGCGCTCCTACAGGGAGGCGTCGCCGCGGGAGCGTGGTCGCATCCGAAAACGTGATCCCCAACCGGCAACGCGCCCACGCCCGGCGCCATGTAGGAGCGGCGGCAGCCGCGAATGAGGCCGACGAGCCATCGACGGCGGCGCGGGAGATCGACGCCGCATTCGCGCCTGCCGGCGCTCCTACAGGGAGGCGTCGCCGCGGGAGCGTGGTCGCATCCGAAAACGTGATCCCCAACCGGCAACGCGCCCACGCCCGGCGCCATGTAGGAGCGGCGGCAGCCGCGAATGAGGCCGACGAGCCATCGACGGCGGCGCGGGAGATCGACGCCGCATTCGCGCCTGCCGGCGCTCCTACACGAGGTTGTCGCAGCTGAGGCGGCCTCACTCCGTCCTATCCTGGCCATTCGACTGTCTATAATGAGACAAAAGGAGGATGGCCATGACTTCACTTGCAGAGGTGTCGAGCCTTGGGCCGCGCCGGAGCCTGGCGGCGGCGGATGTGATCGACGCGGTGGTCGATTGGGCGCCGGACGATCGGATCGATGTGCTGCGCAGCGGCTTTCCGGCCGGGGTGGTGGCGCAGTTGGCTGGGCGCATGGGGTGGTCCAAGGAGCGCACGATCGATGCGCTCAAGCTCAAGCGCTCGACGGTGCTGCGCAAGATCAAGGAGGCGCGGCGGCTCGACACGCCGGATTCCGAGCGTCTGATGGCGGTGATGGACATGATCGCCCAGGTCGAGCGCATGGTGACGCGCTCGGGCGAGCCGGAGGGCTTCGACGCGGCGCTGTGGCTGGCGGGCTGGCTGGACGCGCCCTGCCCCGCGCTGGGCGGGCAGCGGCCGAGCGATTACCTGGACACCAACGAGGGCATCCAGGTTGTGCGCGGGGTGCTGGCGCGGATGGAAAGCGGAGCCTACGCGTGAAGGTGGCGGTGCCAGTGTGGCGGATCGCGACCGATACGCCGGACTACACGGCGGACGACCTGGCCGGAACTGGCGCGAAGTCGAGCGGCGGACGCTGGAACCGCAAGGGGACGGCGATGGTGTACACGTCGGGCTCGGCAGCGCTGGCCTGCCTGGAGACGCTGGTGCATCTGGCGACGAATCCGCTGCCCTTGAACCGGTATCTGGTGAGGGTGGAGATTCCGCACGCGGCGTTCATGGCACGGCTGCGGCTGGACGACCTGGTGGCGGCGGAGCGTCAGGTGGGCTGGGACGCGGAGCCGGCGGGCAAGGTGAGCCTGGATCTGGGGACGGCGTGGGTGGAGGGGATGCGCTCGGCGGTGCTGGAGGTGCCGTCGGTGGTGCTGCCGGAGGAGTCGAATTTCCTCATCAACCCGCTGCATCCGGACGCAGCGGGGATCCGGGCGGTGAAGTTGCGCCGCTTCGAGTACGACCGGCGCCTGAGGTGATTTCACCGCCGCTTTCGCGCCTGCCGGCGCTCCTACATGGGGGCGTCGCGGCGGAGAGGTGGTCGCGGGCGGTGGAGAGGTGGTCGCGGGCGGTGGAGAGGTGGTCGCGGGCGGTGGAGAGGTGGTCGCGGGCGGCGGAGGTGGTCGCGCGCGGTGGAGAGGTGGTCGCGGGCGGCGGAGGTGGGGTCGCGGGCGACAGGAATTGATCGCGGTCGGGGTGGGATGTAGGAGCGGCGGCAGCCGCGAATTGGGCGGTGGGGTGGCGGCGTGGTCGGGAATTTCGCCGCCGCTTTCGCGCCTGCCGGCGCTCCTACATGGGGGCGTCGCGGCGGAGAGGTGGTCGCGTCGCGGTGGAGAGGTGGTCGCGCGCGGTGGAGGTGGTCGCGCGCGGCGAATCGCAGAAAAAAGAGGCCTGCTTGCGCAGGCCTCGAGCCGACAGGCACCCGGGCCGTGGCCCGGGTCTCCCTCCCCATCGATCAAAACGGTTGTCCGGGCCGGCGTGGGTGGCGGGCGCGAACGGAGCGCATCCCGCTACGCCGGCTCGGGGCGGCGGATCATTCGAACTCGATGATGACCTCGTCCACCGACAGGCTGGCACCGGGCTTGGCGACGATCTTCTTGACCTTGCCGTCCTGCTCTGCCTTGAGGACGTTCTCCATCTTCATGGCTTCGATGATGGCGAGCTTCTCGCCGGCCTTGACGTCCTGGCCTTCGCTCACCGCGACCTCGCGCAGCAGGCCGGGCATCGGGGAGAGCAGGAACTTGGACAGGTCGGGCGGCAGCTTCTCGGGCATTAGCGAGAGCAGGCGGGCGGCGCGCACGGTCATCACCATCGGTTCGACCTGCAGGCCGAAGTGCGAGATGCGGTAGCGCAGGCCGCGGCGTTCGATCTGCAGGCCGATCGGGGCGCCGTTGACGGTGCCGGAGAACAGCAACTCACCGAACTTCCAGTCGGAGACGATGTTGTAGGTCTTGCCGGCGCTGGTGACGGCGAGGCCGCCTTCGATCGGCGCGGTGGTCATCGGGTACTGCTTGCCGCCCATGACGACGACCCATTCGTCGGCGACCTTGCGGCCGTGGCCGGCGAGCTGGCCTTCGATCTGCACGGCGCGCTCGATGTAGCGCATGCGGGCGAAGGTGGCGACGGCGGCGAGCAGCGCGGGGTCGTCGTGCGGGACCATCGAGGCGTCGAAGCCCTTCGGGTACTCCTCGGCGATGAAGCCGGTGTTGAAGTTGCCCGAGCAGAAGCGCGGGTGCTGCAGCAGCGCGGCCTGGAAGGGGATGTTGGAGCTGATGCCGCGGATGACGAAGCCGTTGAGGGCGTCGCGCATGCGCTCGATGGCGTCCTGGCGGTCCTTGCCGTGCACGATGAGCTTGGCGATCATCGAGTCGTAGAACATCGAGATCTCGCCGCCTTCATACACGCCGGTGTCGACGCGCACGCCGTTGCCTTCGGCCGGGGGCTGGAACTTGATGAGGCGGCCGGTGGAGGGCAGGAAGCCGCGGAAGGGGTCTTCGGCGTTGATGCGGCACTCCATCGCCCAGCCGTCGATGCCGACGTCGGCCTGGGTGAGCGGCAGCTTTTCGCCGTAGGCGACGCGGATCATCTGCTCGACGAGGTCCAGCCCGGTGATGAGCTCGGTGACCGGGTGCTCGACCTGCAGGCGGGTGTTCATCTCGAGGAAGTAGAACTCCTTGGTCGCGCCGCTGACGACGAACTCGACCGTGCCGGCCGACTCGTAGTTCACCGCGCGCGCCAGGGCCACGGCCTGCTCGCCCATGGCCTTGCGCATCGCGGGGTCGACGAAGGGGCTCGGCGCCTCCTCGATGACCTTCTGGTGACGGCGCTGGATGGAGCAGTCGCGTTCGTTCAGGTAGACGTAGTTGCCGTGACCGTCACCGAGGACCTGGATCTCGATGTGGCGCGGCTCGAGCACGTACTTCTCGATGAAGACGCGGTCGTCGCCGAAGGCGTTGCGGGCCTCGTTGACGCAGGAGGCGAAGCCTTCGTGCGCTTCCTTGTCGTTGAAGGCGACGCGCAGGCCCTTGCCGCCACCGCCGGCGGAGGCCTTGATCATGACCGGGTAGCCGATCTTCTTGGCGATCTCGACCGCCTCGTCGGGGCCGGAGATGGCGTCGTTGTAGCCGGGGATGGTGTTCACGCCGGCAGCGATGGCGAGCTTCTTGGACTCGATCTTGTCGCCCATCTTGGCCACCGAGTAGTGCTTCGGGCCGATGAACTTGATGCCTTCTTCTTCCAGCCGGCGCGAGAACTCGGCGTTCTCGGACAGGAAGCCGTAGCCCGGGTGGACCGCCTCGGCGCCGGTCTGCTTGCAGGCGGCGATGATCTTGTCCATGACCAGGTAGGACTCTTTCGAGGCCGCCGGGCCGATGCAGACGGCTTCGTCGGCGAGCTCGACGTGGAGCGCGTTCTTGTCCGCCTCGGAGTAGACCGCGACGGTCTTGATGCCCATCTTGCGGGCGGTCTTGATGACGCGGCAGGTGATCTCGCCACGGTTTGCAATCAGGATTTTCTTGAACATTTGGTCGGTTCCTCGTGCGCGGATCAGAGCGGGATGTTGCCGTGCTTGCGCCACGGGTTGTCGAGCTGCTTGTCGCGCAACATGGCCAGCGAGCGGCAGATGCGCTTGCGGGTGTTGTGCGGCATGACCACGTCGTCGATGAAGCCGCGGCTGGCGGCGACGAAGGGGTTGGCGAAACGGGCCTTGTATTCGGCTTCGCGCTGGGCGAGCTTCTCGGGGTCGCCCTTTTCTTCGCGGAAGATGATCTCGACCGCGCCCTTGGCGCCCATCACGGCGATCTCGGCGCTCGGCCAGGCGAGGTTGACGTCGCCGCGCAGGTGCTTGGACGACATCACGTCGTAGGCGCCGCCGTAGGCCTTGCGGGTGATCAGGGTGACCTTGGGCACGGTGCACTCGGCGTAGGCGTAGAGCAGCTTGGCGCCGTGCTTGATGATGCCGCCGTATTCCTGCGAGGTGCCGGGCATGAAGCCGGGGACGTCGACCAGGGTGACGACCGGGATGTTGAAGGCGTCGCAGAAGCGCACGAAGCGGGCGGCCTTGATCGAGCTCTTGATGTCGAGGCAGCCGGCCAGCACGAGCGGCTGGTTGGCGACGATGCCCACCGGCGAGCCTTCCATGCGCGCCATGCCGATGATGATGTTCTTGGCGTAGTCGGGCTGCAGCTCGAAGAAGTCGCCGTCGTCGACCATCTTGAAGATGAGCTCCTTCATGTCGTACGGCTGGTTCGGGTTCTCCGGCACCAGGGTGTCGAGCGACAGGTCGATGCGGTCGGCGGAGTCGGCGCAGGGGATCGCGGGCGGCTTCTCGCGGTTGCTGGAGGGCAGGAAGCCGATCAGGCGGCGCGTCATCATCAGCGCCTCGACGTCGTTCTCGAAGGCGAGGTCGGCGACGCCGGACTTGGTGTTGTGGGTGACGGCGCCGCCGAGCTCCTCGGCGGTGACTTCCTCGTGGGTCACGGTCTTCACGACCTCGGGACCGGTCACGAACATGTAGGACGAGTCCTTGACCATGAAGATGAAGTCGGTCATGGCCGGGCTGTACACCGCGCCGCCGGCGCAGGGGCCCATGATCAGCGAGATCTGCGGGATGACGCCGGAGGCGAGCACGTTGCGCTGGAAGACGTCGGCGTAGCCGCCGAGCGAGTCCACGCCTTCCTGGATGCGGGCGCCGCCCGAGTCGTTGAGGCCGATCACCGGGGCGCCGACCTTCATGGCGTGGTCCATGACCTTGCAGATCTTCTCGGCGTGGGTCTCGGAGAGCGAGCCGCCGAAGACGGTGAAGTCCTGCGAGAAGACGAAGACCAGGCGGCCGTTGACGGTGCCGTAGCCGGTGACCACGCCGTCACCGGGGATGTGCTCGGCGTCCATGCCGAACTCGGTGCAGCGGTGCTCCTTGTACATGTCCCACTCTTCGAAGCTGTCGTCGTCGAGCAGCAGTTCGATGCGCTCGCGCGCGGTGAGCTTGCCCTTGCGGTGCTGCGCGTCGATGCGCTTCTGGCCGCCACCGAGGCGGGCCAGTTCGCGCTTCTGCTCGAGCTGGCGAATGATGTCTTGCATGAGTGTGATCTCCTGTCAGATCTCGGTTTCGGCCGGCTGCCGCGGCAGTCGACCCTGTGCGTTGGACTGGAGGTGGCCGAGCAGCCGGAAGGCTGCGGCCGCGGGCGTGGTGCCGCCCTCCTCGACCGCGCGTGCGAGGGCGGGGAGTTCCTCGCGCACGCGGGGGTGGCTGCGGAAACGGCTGCGCAGCCCGGAATCGATCATCTCCCACATCCAGGCGAGCGCCTGGTGGCGACGCTTGGCGGCGAACTCGCCGGAGGCGGTCAGCGCCTCGCGGTAGTCGCTCACCGCCTTCCAGAAGTCGGCGATGCCCTGCTTCTGCAGCGCCGACAGGGTGAGCACCGGCACGGTCCAGTTGGGGCTGGCCGGGCGCAGCATGTGCAGCGCGGTCTTGATCTGCGCCTTGGCGCGCATGGCGGCGCCGGCGTCGATGTCGGCCTTGTTGATGACGATCAGGTCGGCGATCTCCATGATGCCTTTCTTGATCGCCTGCAGGTCGTCGCCGGCGTTGGGCAGCTGCAGCAGGCAGAAGATGTCGGTCATGCCGGCGACCGCGGTCTCGGACTGCCCGACGCCGACGGTCTCGACGATGATGACGTCGAAGCCGGAGGCCTCGCACACCAGCATGGTCTCGCGCGTCTTCTCGGCCACGCCGCCCAGGCTGCAGGCGGAGGGGCTGGGGCGGATGAAGGCGGCGGGGTTCTGCGACAGCAGCTCCATGCGCGTCTTGTCGCCGAGGATGGAACCGCCGGTGACCGACGAGGACGGGTCGACCGCCAGCACCGCGACGCGCAGGCCCTGCTCGATGAGGTAGAGCCCGAGCGCCTCGATGAAGGTGCTCTTGCCCACGCCCGGCACGCCCGAGATGCCGACGCGCATCGCCCCGCCGGTATGCGGCAGCAGGGCCTCGAGCACCTTCTGCGCGCGCGCCTGGTGGTCCTCGCGCTGCGATTCGATCAGCGTGATGGTCTTGGCGAGCGGCCGCAGCTGACGCGCCAGCACGCCGGCGACGAGGGACTGGTCGGCAGGATCGAGCGTGCTCATCAGGCCTTGGCGCGAGCCGCGCGGATCTGCTTGAGCACCTCGCGCGCCGCCGCCGGGATCGGCGTGCCGGGGCCGAAGATGCCCTTGGCGCCGGCGGCGTACAGGGTGTCGTAGTCCTGCGCCGGGATGACGCCACCGACGAAGGTGATGATGTCGTCGGCGCCGAGGCGCTTGAGCTCGTTGATGACGGCGGGCACGAGGGTCTTGTGGCCGGCGGCGAGGCTGGAGCAGCCGACCGCGTGCACGTCGTTCTCGACGGCGTGGCGGGCGGCCTCTTCCGGGGTCTGGAAGAGCGGGCCGATGTCGATGTCGAAGCCGAGGTCGGCGAAGGCCGAGGCGACCACCTTGGCGCCGCGGTCGTGGCCGTCCTGGCCGAGCTTGGCGATCATCACGCGCGGGCGACGACCTTCTTCGGCGATGAAGGCCTCGATGTCGGCCTTGAGGGCCTTCCAGTCTTCCTGTTCTTCCACGACGGCTCCATAGACGCCGGACACGGCTTGCGGGTTGGCGCGGTAGCGGCCGAAGACCTTCTCGAGCGCGTCGGAGATCTCGCCCACCGTGGCGCGCAGGCGGATGGCCTTGACGGCGAGGTCGAGCAGGTTGCCTTCGCTGGTCTCGGCGCACTTGGTGAGGGCGTCGAGCGCGGCCTGCACGGCGGCGCCGTCGCGGGTGGCGCGGATCTTGTTGAGGCGGGCGATCTGGGCCTCGCGCACCGCGTGGTTGTCGATATCGAGGATGTCGATCGGGTCCTGCTTGGCGAGCTTGTACTTGTTGACGCCGACGATGACGTCCTTGCCCGAGTCGATACGCGCCTGCTTGTCGGCGGCGCACTCCTCGACCTTCATCTTGGCCCAGCCGGACTCGACCGCCTTGGTCATGCCGCCCATGGACTCGATCTCCTCGATCAGCGCCCAGGCCTTGTCGGCCATGTCCTGGGTGAGCTTCTCCATCATGTAGGAGCCGGCCCAGGGGTCGACGACGTTACAGATGTGGGTCTCTTCCTGGATGATGATCTGCGTGTTGCGCGCGATGCGGGCGGAGAACTCGGTGGGCAGCGCGATGGCTTCGTCGAGGGCGTTGGTGTGCAGCGACTGGGTGCCGCCGAAGACCGCGGCCATGGCCTCGATGGTGGTGCGCACGACGTTGTTGTAGGGGTCCTGCTCGGTGAGCGACCAGCCCGAGGTCTGCGAGTGCGTGCGCAGCATCATCGACTTCGCACTCTTGGGGTTGAACTGCTTCATGATCCGCCACCACAGCAGGCGCGCGGCGCGCATCTTGGCGATCTCGAGGTAGAAGTTCATGCCCACCGCCCAGAAGAAGGACAGGCGGCCGGCGAAGGTGTCGACGTCCATGCCGGAGTTGATGCCGGTGCGCACGTACTCGAGGCCGTCGGCGAGCGTGAAGGCGAGCTCGATGGCCTGGTTCGCGCCGGCTTCCTGGATGTGGTAGCCGGAGATCGAGATGCTGTTGAACTTCGGCATGTGCTGCGCGGTGTAGCCGAAGATGTCGGCGATGATCTTCATCGACGGGGTGGGCGGATAGATGTAGGTGTTCCGCACCATGAACTCTTTGAGGATGTCGTTCTGGATCGTGCCCGAGAGCTTGTCCTGGGCGACGCCCTGCTCCTCCGCGGCGACGATGTAGCCGGCGAGGATGGGCAGCACCGCGCCGTTCATGGTCATCGACACCGAGACCTTGTCGAGCGGGATCTGGTCGAAGAGGATCTTCATGTCCTCGACCGAGTCGATCGCCACGCCGGCCTTGCCGACGTCGCCGAGCACGCGCGGGTTGTCGGAGTCGTAGCCGCGGTGGGTGGCGAGGTCGAAGGCGACCGACACGCCCTGGCCGCCGGCGGCGAGCGCCTTGCGGTAGAAGGCGTTGGATTCCTCTGCGGTCGAGAAGCCGGCGTACTGGCGGATGGTCCACGGCTTGACCGCGTACATCGTGGGCTGCGGCCCGCGCAGGAAGGGCTCGAAGCCGGGCAGCGTGTCGGCGTGCTGCAGGCCCTCGGCGTCGGCCTTGGTGTACAGCGGCTTGACCGAGAGGCCCTCGGGCGTGATCCAGTTGAGTTTGTCGAGGTCGCCCCCCGGCGCCTGCTTGGCGGCAGCTTTTTTCCACGCCTCGATGTCGGGCTGGGGATAGACGGGCTCGTTGGCGTTCGACATGGGAAACCTCGTTAGATCAGCGGCGGCCTGGCGTACAGGCACGACCCGGATTGGTGGTATATCGGCAAGCCAAGACTACGCCGGGGCGGCGACGAAGCCGCCCGTGGCAATCCCACGAGCGGCCGTCGACGCTCCGGCAAGCGACGCGTCCCCTCTCTTCCGCCGGGTGGTCCCGGCGCCTCCCATGACGCATCGCGCTTCGGAAGTTGACTTGCTCTGCAGGAAAAATAATACTTTATCCATAATTATGAATGCAATAGGCGGTAGCGGGCGAATGCCCTTCGACCGCCGGAGCGCGTCTGGCGAGAGCCGGCTCGCTGCGGCGAGGCGCAGGATGCGCGCGCGACCGCTCGCGGCGCCGGCGCCCTTCCGCGTCACCTTCCGAATCCGCACCGAAGAAAGAACCTGCCCATGAACGCCACCCGCATCGCTCCGATCGCGCTCTACCAGGAAGTGGCCGAGCGCCTGCGCCAGCGGATCTTCTCGCACGAACTGCCGCCCGGCACCTGGGTGGACGAGCAGGCGCTGGCCGAGCACTACGGCATCTCGCGCACGCCGCTGCGCGAGGCGCTGAAGGTGCTGGCCTCGGAGGGCCTGGTGACCCTGAAGCCGCGGCGCGGCTGCTACGTGACCGAGATCTCGGAGCGCGACCTCGACGAGGTGTTCAGCGTGATGTCGATGCTCGAGGGCGAGTGCGCGCGCCTGTCGGCCGCGCGCGCGAGCGAGGACGACCTCGCCCGCCTGCGCGCGATCCACGCCAGCCTGGAGAAGGCCGCCGGCAAGCCCGACATCGACCGCTTCTTCGAGGCCAACCAGGCCTTCCACCTCGCCCTGCAGGAGATCGCGGACAACCGCTGGCTGCTGCATGTGATCGAGGACCTGCGCAAGGTCATCAAGCTGTCGCGCCACCACTCGCTGTTCTCGGAGGGCCGGCTGGAGCAGTCGCTCGCCGAGCACCGCGACCTGCTGCAGGCCCTGCTCGACCGCGACGGCGCGCGCGCCGAGACGTTGATGCGCGCCCACATCCTCAGCGGCCGCGCCGCACTGGCCCGCATCGCCGACGCGAAGACGCAGGCGGCGTAAGTCCGGTCGCGCGCCTACGCAGCGCCGTGTTCGCGCCTGCCGGCGCTCCTACATGACCATCGCGCGTGCCGGCGCTGTAGGAGCGGCGGCAGCCGCGAACACGGCCGTGCCGCAGGCGACGCGGGCGACCGGAACACGCGCCACCTTCGCGCCTGCCGGCGCTCCTACATGAACCATCGCGCGTGCCGGCGCTGGAGCGGCGGCAGCCGCGAACACGGCCGTGCCGCAGGCGATGCGGGCGACGGAAACATGCGCCGTGTTCGCGCCTGCCGGCGCTCCTACATGAACCATCGCGCGTGCCGGCGCTGTAGGAGCGGCGGCAGCCGCGAACACGGCCGTGCCGCAGGCGACCACGGGGACTCCGTGGGACGGCACGAGCCGGCTCGAGTTGTCGGAAAATTTTACACTCGATATCAACGACACCCGACCCGCTTTTTATAGGTCATTGTTTATTAGTTAATTTTTATATTTGACATGACACTTGCTTAGGACTCGCCTTGGTAATCTAACCGCATATGCTGTTACACACTGGAGACCACATGAGCCCCAAGTCCCTGATCCTCGCCGTCGCCCTGGCCGGCCTGGGCGTTGCCCAAGCCAACGCGGCCGTCATCAGCTATTCCGCGCCGATGACGCTCGAGACCACCGAGATTTCCCAATCGCTGGTCCTGAACAAGTTCGACGGCAGTCTGGGCACGCTCGACTCCATTACGGTCGAGTTCTTCGGACGCGGCACCTCCAGCGCCACGATCGAGAACACGGCCGCGAATCCGCAGTCTTTCCGCTTCTCCAGCACCCTCGACCTGCTGTTCTCGGGGCCGCTGAGCGACCTCGTGTCGATCCCCCTGTTCAACACGAACGGGTTCGTGTCGATCGCCAGCAATGAGACGCTCGATCTCGGCTCGGTCGACATCAGCGATTCGGTCCAGGTGAGCATCGGCTCGACCGAGTTCGCGAACTACGTCGGCACCGACAGCCTGCAGTTCGCCTGCGAGAGCTTCGTCACCAACACCCAGTCTGGCGGTGGCGGAAACGTCGTCGTCCGCCAGAGCACGCAGGCCGGTTGCGGTGCGACCGTGACCTACACCTACACGGCCACTCCCCCGAACCCCGTGCCCGAACCCGGCAGCCTCGCGCTGCTCGGCCTCGGCCTGATCGGCCTCGCTTCGCGCTGGTACAAGCGCGCCTGAGCGCACGGCGCCGATCGCGCCTGGCGTCTTTCGACCGAACCGCCCTACGGGGCGGTTTTTCATGTCATTCGGTGGCCGCGGCAGCCGGCTCGCGGGTCACCAGCACCTGGTCGATGCGGTAGTTGTCGATGTCGACCACCTCGAACTTGTAGCCGGCGTAGGTCACGAAATCAGTGCGCTTGGGCACCTTGCGCAGGCGGTACATGAGGAAGCCGGCGACCGTCTCGTAGTTCTGGAAGCCCTCGAAGACCTCGATCTCGAGCGCCTGCATGACGTCCTCGATCGGCGTGGCGCCGTCGATGAGCCAGGAGTTGTCGTCGCGGCGCACGATGAGCTCTTCCTGGAAGGGGCTGACGAGGTCGCCCATCACCGTGTTCATGACGTCCTGCAGCGACAGCAGGCCCACCACCAGCGCGTACTCGTTGAGGATCAGCGCGAAATCCTCCTTGGCGTCGCGGAAGCGCTCGAGCGCCTCGAAGAGCGTCAGCGTGTCGGGCAGCATCAGCACCTTGCGCACGATCGGCTGGGTGCGCAGCGACAGGTCCTGGCCCTGCACGATGCGCGGCAGGATGTCCTTCGAGTCGACATAGCCGATCACGCTGTCGATGCCGTCCTCGCACACCGGGAACTTGCCGTGCGGGTGCTCGGCGATCTTGCGCCGGATGCTCTCCTCGGATTCGGAGAGCGTGAGGAAGACGATGTTCTCGCGCGAGGTCATCGCCGAGGGCACGATGCGCGAGTCGAGCTCGAACACGTTGCTGATCAGGTGTTGCTCCTGGCGCAGCAGCGCGCCGGCCTGCGCGCCGGCGTCGGCCATGGCCATGATGTCGTCGGCGGTGATGTCCTCGATGCGCGCGCTCGGCAGCTTGAACCAGCGGAAGATGAGGTTGGCCGCGCCGTTGAAGACCCACACCAGCGGCGCGAACAGCCACATGCACACCTGCATCGGCTGCACCACGGCCACCGCGATGCGCTCGGGCTGCAGCATGGCGAGGCGCTTGGGCATGAGGTCGGCGAAGAGCACGAACAGCGAGGTGACGAAGACGAAGGAGACGATGAAGGCGATCGTGCCGAGCATCGGCCCGTCGTAGACCGTGCGCAGGAGCTCGCTGACGTAGGGTGACAGCGCCTGCTCGCCGACCACGCCGCCCAGGATGGCGACCGCGTTGAGGCCGATCTGCACCACGGTGAAGAAGTGGCCCGGGCTGTCCTGCAGCGCAAGCACGCGCTGGGCGTTGAGGTGCCCTCCTTCGGCCATCAGGCGCAGCTTGATCTTGCGCGAGGCCGCCAGCGAGATCTCGGACATGGAAAAGAATGCGCTCGCTGCGATCAGCAGCAGAATGACGAGCAGTTCGTTGACAGGCACGACGACTCCTTTGGGATGAAGGTCCCGCCGGAAGGCAAAACCAGAATCGAGGTTCGGAGTCTACCACCGCGACCCGGAGACCAATCGGCGGGCGGCGCGGGTTCGCGCGCCATTGTTCGCGCCTGCCGGCGCTCCTACAAGAGGCCGAGCGCGCGACGGTTCGCGTCGCAGCACCGGAACACGCGATGAGCCCATGTGGAGCGCCCGGGCACCCGACGCGCCCACGTAGGAGCGCCGGCAGGCGCGAATGGGCGGTGCGGTGGCGACGGGCGATCTCGCAGTTCGACACGCTGCGTTCGCGCCTGCCGGCGCTCCTACGAGAGGCCGAGCGCACGACGGTTCGCGTCGCAGCACCGGAACACGCGATGTTTCATGTAGGAGCGCCGGCAGGCGCGAAGGCGGCGGTCGAGGCCCGCGGCCACGCCACCACCGGTCGACAAAAAACCCGCCCGGCGCGGGTGCGCGGGGCGGGCTCTGGATGCGGCGCGGTTGCGGGAACCGCGCGGATCGGTCAGTGCGACGAGGCGGTCGCGGCGCCGACACCGGTCTGGGCGCGCACGTACTGGTCCTCGAAGGCTTCCTTCTCGGCCTCGGCTGCCTTGCTGCTGTCGAGGGTCGAGAACAGCCAGGTCATGAAGAAGGCGATCGGCATCGAGAACAGCGCCGGCTGGGTGTAGGGGAAGATCGCCGAGGCGTTGCCCAGCACATCCACCCACACCGACTTCGACAGCAGCACGAACAGCACCGCGCTCACCAGGCCGGAGTAGCCGCCGACGAGGGCGCCCTTGGTGGTCAGCCCCTTCCAGTACATCGACAGGATCAGCACCGGGAAGTTGGCCGAAGCCGCCACGCCGAAGGCGAGCGCGACCATGAACGCGATGTTCATCTTCTCGAAGGCCATGCCGAGCAGCACCGCAACGATGCCGAGGCCGATGGTGGCGAACTTCGAAACCTTGAGCTCGGTAGCCTCGTTGGCCTTGCCCTTCATGATCACGCGCGAGTAGATGTCGTGCGAGATCGCCGAAGCGCCGGCCAGCGCCAGGCCCGCCACCACCGCGAGGATGGTCGCGAAGGCCACCGCCGACAGGAAGCCGAGCAGCAGGTTGCCGCCGACCGCGTTGGCCAGGTGCATGGCGATCATGTTGCCGCCGCCGATGACCTTGCCGCCGATCACGCCGCCCTCGAAGAACTGCGGGTTCTGGCCGACGATGATGATCGCGCACAGGCCCATGATGGCGATGACGTTGAAGAAGTAGGCGACGATGCCCGAGGCGTAGAGCACGGACTTGCGCGCTTCCTTGGCGTCGGTCACGGTGAAGAAGCGCATCAGGATGTGCGGCAGGCCGGCGGTACCGAACATCAGGCCGAGGCCGAGCGAGATCGCGGTGACCGGGTCGGCGAGCAGGCTGCCGGGGTTGAGCAGCTTCTGGCCGAGCTTGTGCACTTCCATCGCGCGGGTGGTGAGTTCGTCGAACGAGAAGCCGAACTGGCTGAACGCGAGCAGGCCGACCGCGGTGCCGCCGATCAGCAGCATGCAAGCCTTGATGATCTGAACCCAGGTGGTGGCGACCATGCCGCCGAAGGTGACGTACACCATCATCAGCGCGCCGACGACGACGAGCGCGATGTTGTAGTCGAGGCCGAACAGCAGCTTGATGAGCTGGCCGGCGCCGACCATCTGCGCGACGAGGTAGAAGCACACCACGGTCAGCGAGCTCACCGCGGCCATCGTGCGCACCTTGCCCTGGTCGAGGCGGTAGGCGGTGATGTCGGCGAAGGTGAACTTGCCCAGGTTGCGCAGGCGTTCGGCCATCAGGAACAGGATGATCGGCCAGCCGACGAAGAAGGACAGCATGTAGATGTAGGCATCCACACCCTGCGCGTACATCATCGCGGTGAGACCGAGCAGCGTGGCGGCGGACATGTAGTCGCCGGCGATCGCGAGGCCGTTCTGGAAGCCGGTGATGCCGCCGCCGGCGGTGTAGAAGTCGGCGGTCGACTTGGTGCGGCTGGCGGCCCAGTAGGTGATGCCCAGGGTCATCAGCACGAACACGAAGAACATGCCGATGGCGTTGAGGTTGAGCGGCTGCTTCTCGGCGGCGTCCATCGCGGGGCCGGCGGCGAGCACCAGCGGGCTGGCGGCCAGGGCGAGCAGGCCGGCGGCGCTGCGGGAAAGGCTACGGGCGGTCATTATTTTTCCTCCTTCCAGGCGGCCTTGACGAGTTCCTTGTTGATGTCGTCGAACTCGCCGTTGGCACGGCGGACGTACACCAGGGTCAGGATCCAGAAGAAGATGAACTGCAGCAGGCCCGCGAGGATGCCGAAGGTCAGGTTGCTGCCCTCGAACAGGCGCTTGCCGATGAGCTCGGGTGCGAAGGCCACGAGCAGCACGAAACCATAGAAGACGACCAGGACGATCGCCGCCAGAATGCCCGCGAAGCGGGTGCGCTTGGCTACAAGCTCCGCAAAACGCGGGTTGCGCCGGATGTGCGCGTACATCGAGCTAGACACTTTCACTCCCTCCCAAGGATAAGCGACACGAACTGCTTTGCCTCCACCTTTCCTCCTGCCCCATTGGCCGTCTGACGCGGCATCGAAGGCGAGCGGATGATATATCATCCATAAGACTCCATACACATCCGTATGGAAAAATTTTATTTATAGAAAACGCCGAACCGATGAACACAAGAATCGACCTCGACATCGACCAGGGCATCGCCACCGTGACCCTGCACAACCCGTCCAAGCTGAACGCGGTGAATGCGGCGATGTGGCGCGGGCTCTCGGCAGCGATGGCGCGCATCGCGGGCGATGATTCGGTGCGCTGCGTGATCGTGCGCGGCGCGGGCGAGAACGCCTTCGCCGCGGGCGGCGACATCGAGGAGTTCCGCCGCGTGCGCGCGACGGTGGACGACGCGCTGCACTATCACGAGGACCTGGTGGCGAGCGCGCTGAATGCGATCCGCGATTGCGCGGTGCCGACGGTGGCGGCGATCCGCGGCGCCTGCGTCGGCGGCGGGCTGGAGATCGCCGGCTGCTGCGACATCCGCATCGCGGGCGAGTCCGCGCGCTTCGGGGCGCCGATCAACCGCCTGGGGTTCTCGATGTATCCGGGCGAGATGGCCGGACTGCTCGCGCTGGTGGGGCCGGCGGTGGTGCTGGAGATCCTGCTCGAGGGTCGCATCCTCGATGCGCGCGAGGCGCTGCAAAAGGGCTTGCTGACCCGCGTGGTGGATGACGAGCGCGTGTTCGAGGAGGCCGCGGTGTCGGCCGAGCGCATCCGCGCCGGCGCGCCGCTGGTCGCGCGCTGGCACAAGCAGTGGGTGCGCCGGCTGACCACGGGCGTGCCGCTGAGCGAGGAGGAGAAGCGCCGCGCCTTCGACTTCCTCGCCACCGAGGACTACCGCGAGGGCCTGGCGGCGTTCAGCGAGAAGCGGACGCCGGTGTTCCGGGGACGTTAGGCACGAAGCCCGGGCGCCGCGGTTCGCGCCTGCCGGCGCTCCTACATTGGGGCGGCGCTTGCTGGGGCGCCACGCCAGTCCCCGCGACGGTTTTCATGTAGGAGCGGCGGCCGCCGCGAAGGGGGCGGGTACGCCTTCACCGACGCTGGTCGCCGGCGGCACGGCCGAATTCGCGCCTGCCGGCGCTCCTACATTGGGGCGGTGCTTGCTGGGGCGCCACGCCAGTCCCCGCGACGGTTTTCATGTAGGAGCGGCGGCAGCCGAAAGGCAGTCGCCCTCAACCGCGTCGCCGGCGCGGTCGCCGCGCTCATGGGGGGGCTTGCGGGCGCCACGCCGTCCGCGACGTTTTTCAGGGAGCGGCGCCGCCAAGCGTACGCCTCACACGCTTCGCGGCACGCATGTCCGGCGCTCTGGCGTGCTGGGCACGCCAGTCCCGCGACGGTTTTCATGTAGGAGCGGCGGCGCCGCGAAAGGGGCAGGTACGCCCTCACCACGCTGGTCGCCGGCGGCACGGCCGAATTCGCGCCTGCCGGCGCTCCTACATTGGGGCGGCGCTTGCTGGGGCGCCACGCCAGTCCCCGCGACGGTTTTCATGTAGGAGCGGCGGCCGCCGCGAAGGGGCAGGTACGCCCTCACCGACGCTGGTCGCCGGCGGCACGGCCGAATTCGCGCCTGCCGGCGCTCTACGTGGGGCGGCGCTTGCTGGGCCGCCGTCCGCGACGGTTTCAGTAGGGCGCGAGCGCGAAGGGCGTACCTCACCACGCTGGTCGCCGGCGGGTCGGCCTGCCGGCGCTCTACATGGGGTGCTGGGGCGCCACGCCAGTCCCCGCGACGGTTTTCATGTAGGAGCGGCGGCAGCCGCGAAGGGGGCAGGTACGCCCTCATCGGCGCTGGTCGCCGGCGGCACGGCCGAATTCGCGCCTGCCGGCGCTCCTACATTGGGGCGGCGCTTGCTGGGGCGCCACGCCCGTCCCCGCGACGGTTTTCATGTAGGAGCGGCGGCAGCCGCGAAAGGGGCAGGTACGCCCTCAATCACGCTGGTCGCCGGCGGCACGGCCGAATTCGCGCCTGCCGGCGCTCCTACATTGGGGCGGCGCTTGCTGGGGCGCCACGCCCGTCCCCGCGACGGTTTTCATGTAGGAGCGGCGGCAGCCGCGAATGCAGCCGACGGCGTGGCACGGCGCCGATTCCCCGCGCCGCGGTTCGCGCCTGCCCTCGCGCCCGCAAGAACCACCACGCCGCCGGCGGGATCGCGTCGGGGGGCTCCGTTTTCGGCAATTGTTTTTGCGCAAATCGTCTAATGTAAAAAATTCACATGATCCGTTAGATTTATTCCAGCCTGTGATTTTGGGCACACGCGACCGCCCGCGCGATGCATAGCATTCGTGCTGCACTGCAACGACCCGACAGCGGTCGCGTCCCCCGGGCAAAGCTCGATCGAGCGGCCTCCGCGGACGTCCGGTGCGCTATCGGGGCCGGCTGTCGTGGCTCGCATCCCCACGCGATCGAGACCGCCGCCGTCATGCGCCTTGAGGATTACAGCCTTACCAGCCTGAAGCTCTCCACCCACTTGCCGGTGCCGCCCGCACCGGTCCCTTCGGTGGCCGAGTACGCGCGCTCCCTGCGCGTGACGCGCAAGCGCTATCTCCCGATCGGCGCGAAGTTCGCGATCTCGTGCGCGATTGCGGTCGTGTGGGCCTTCCTGTCCTATCAGCTGGCGGTGCGCTGGATCGCGGACCTCTCCGCGCTGATCGGCCCGATCACCGCCTATCTGGCGATCTTCGGCATCGCCATCCTCCCTGGCTTCATGAACGCCTTCATGGTGGCGAGCCTGCTGCTCGACCGTCGTCCGCGCCTGACGGCCGCCTCGCGCGCCGAGCTGCCGCCGGTGACGATCCTGATCGCCGCCTACAACGAAGAGGCCTCGATCGCCGACACCTTGCGCAGCATCGATGCCCAGGGCTATCCCGGGCAGCTGCGCGTGGTCGCGATCGACGACGGCTCGAAGGACGGCACCGCCGCCATCCTGGATGCGGCACGGGCGCGCTATCCCTGGCTGGACGTGATCCTCATGCCGCAGAACGGCGGCAAGTCGGCCGCGCTCAACGCCGGCTTCGCGACCGTGAAGACCTCGCTGGTGATCACCATCGACGGCGACTCCTACCTCTACCGCGACGCGCTCGCCAACCTGGTGCGGCGCATGCTGGAGGATCCGGAGTCGACCGCGGCGGTAGCCGGCGCGGTGCTGGTGCGCAATTCGCGCAGGAACCTGGTGACCCGCGTGCAGGAGTGGGACTATTTCCACGGCATTGCAGCGGTCAAGCGCATCCAGTCGCTGTACCAGGGCACCCTGGTGGCACAGGGAGCATTCTCGATCTACCGCAGCGACGCCCTGCGCGAGGTCGGCGGCTGGCAGCATGTGGTCGGCGAGGACATCGTGCTCACCTGGGCCCTGCTCGAGGCCGGCCACCGCGTCGGCTACGCCGAGAACGCCTGCCTGTTCACCAACGCGCCGGAGACCTGGAGCCAGTTCATCCGCCAGCGCCAGCGTTGGTCGCGCGGCCTGATCGAGGCCTTCAAGAGCCACTGGCGGCTGCTCTTCAAGCCGCGGCCCTCGACGATGTTCATCTGGTGGAACGCGCTCTTTCCCTATCTCGACCTGGTCTATAGCCTCGTCTTCCTGCCCGGCCTCGTGCTCGCGATGTTCGGCCATTACCATATCGCCGGACCGATGACGCTGGTGGTGCTGCCGCTGGCGATGCTGGTCAATTTCCTGATGTACCAGATCCAGAACGGGATGTTCCGCGAACAGGGGCTGAAGGTGCGGCGAAACGTGGTCGGCTTCGTGTTCTACGCCCTGCTCTACAGCATCGTGCTGCAGCCGGCCTGCGTGCTCGGCTACGTGAAGGAGATGGTGCTGCGCACGAAGAACTGGGGAACGAAATGAGGGCCGCGTGCTTGATCGCGCTGCTGCTGGCCACCGCCACCGCACAGGCGCGCACGCTGGGCGGGGACCTGCTGTTCAGCACCGACACCGACGACAACGACATCCGCCGCACCACGGTGAACGGCTGGGAGGCCGTCTCCGAGCAGCTCGATCTCGGCGCCTCGCTCAATCGCACCGAGTTCGCGGCCCTCGGCCGCCACGCCCGACGGGTGGGCGTCCAGTACGACTTCCACGCCGGCGCGCTTCTCAGCCGCGGCGACCTCGGCGTGGAGCGGCTGGCAGGACGGGAGTATGTGAGCGGCAACCTCATGGTCGAGACCTACCGTGGGGAATGGACCTTCGGCGCGGGGCTGGAGCGCGCGCTGGTCGACTCCGAACGCGGCATCGCGCTCGGCCTGGCCGCGACCACCGCCTACCTGATGGCCGACTGGTCGAGCGCGACGCGTGGCGCGGCGGTGGTGCTGGGGCGCACCGCCTACTCCGACGACAACGACCGTAATCGCCTGCGCGCACGGCTGTGGCAGTCGGTGTGCGATTGCGGCGTGTATGTGCAGCTCGCGGCCGAGACCTATTCGAACAGCCGCCCGTACACCGGCAGCTACTTCTCCCCGGATCGCTACACCCGCGCCCTCGCCGGCGTCGGGGTGCGCGAGCGCACGAGCGCGGGGACCTTCGCCGCACGCGCGGAATACGGCGTGCAGCGCGTCGATGGCGAGCAGCAGCCCTCCCACACCCTGACCGCGAGCTTCGAATCCCCGCGCAGCGCGGACGGCTGGCAGTGGAGCGCGGAGCTCGTGCACGATCGCAAGCAACCGGGCTACACGTATTCTCAGGCGCAGCTGCGGCTGATCAAGCGCTTCTGAGGTCCGGCGTACGGGTGCGTCGCCGCTCCCGCACGCCTCAACGCCGCTTCGGCTGCTCCTCGACGTACTCCTCCACCTTCACCGCGCGCAGCTGGTAGCCCGCGGTGCCCATGTCCGAGTCGATGCGGCCCACCGCCATCACCCCGTTCACCCACACCGGCAGCATGTTCCAGCCGCCCGGCACCGGCTTGTCGGGGATGACGTGGATGAGCTGGTTGGCGGGCGGCGGCGGCACGTGCACGCAGGCGCCGAAATAGGGCACGAGGAGGAACTCGCGGATCTGCTCGCCACTGGTCTCGAGCGGCACGACGAAACCGGGGATGCGCACGCGCGCGCCGGCCATGCGCTCGACCAGGGGCGCGTGGTCCCACTCCTCGCGCATGCGCTGCAGCGCCTCTGCGGCGCGCGGGTCGTTGTCCTCGAGCTTGTCGAGCTCGAGGCTGGAGAGGAAACCCTCGGGGTTCCAGTCGGCGGGGATGAGGTCGTCCCAGCTGATCTCGCGGAACTCGCCCTTGCCCGCGGCCGGGGCGGCGAGGCGGTCGCCCACGGCGTACTGGCCGGCAGGCTCGGCTGCGGGGGCCTGCGCGGCCGCCGGCAGCGGTGCCGACGCCAGCAGCGCACCGAACAAGGCAAGGAGCGGAGCGGCGCGGAACGGGTGGATCGGCTTCATCTTCAGGTCCTCACGGTCATGCCGTCGGCGAGCGACTGGCGGTAGGCGCGCAGCCCCGGCAGCAGGCTGGCGACCAGGCTGGCGGCGAGCACCGCGCCGAGCAGGCGCCATTCACCCGCCGCGGGCCAGCCCAGGCTCAGCTGCAGGCCATGTCGTGTGGCGAGCCAGGGCGAGAGTACGGCGCCCGCACCATACAGCAGCCCGAGCCCGAGCGCGATGCCGGCGACGGCGAGCAACAGGCTCTCGACCGCGAGCAGCGCGAAGACCGCGCGCGGGCTGGCGCCGAGCGCGCGCAGGATGGCGAGCTCGCGGCGGCGCTCGCCCAGGCTCGCCAGCACCACGGCCACCATGCCGGCGAGGCCGACCACGACCACCAGGGCCGAGACCGCGAGCAGCGCGCGCTCGGCGATGCCGACCAGGTCCCACAGCTGCTGCAGCGTGGCGCCCGGCAGGATGGCGGTGAGCGGCTCGCCGGCGTGGGCGTTGAGCTGGCGCTGCACGCGGAACACCGCGGTGCGGCTGTGCAACCCGACGAGCGCGGCGGTGACCGACTTGGGGCGCAGGTCGAACTTGCGCACGTGCTCGGGCGCGATCTTGAGGCCGGGGATGGGCGCGCCGCCGTGCCAGTCGACATGGATCGCCTCCAGGCCCTCCAGGCTCACCAGCACGGCGCGGTCGAGCGGCGTGGCGCTGGGGGCGAGGATGCCCGCCACGGTGAACGGCTTGTCGGCGTGCTCGGCGAAGCGCGGCCCGCCCTCCCCTGCGCCGCCGCCGTGGCTGAGCACGATGCGATCGCCGAGGCGGTAGCCATGGCGGGCGGCGACCTCGGCGCCGACCACCGCCTGAAAGATGTCCTCCGCGCGCGCGGGCGCCTCGGCGAATGGGCCGCCGGCGGCGAAGGCGAGGCTGCTCCCCTCGCCGTGACGGTAATGCAGGAAGAAGTCCGTGGTGGTGCCGACCACGCGGTGGCCGCGGTGCGAGTCGCCGAGCGCGAGCGGCACCAGCCACTTCACCTGGGGCAGCGCGGCGACGTGCTCGACGCTGGCCCACGACAGGTTGGCGGTGGCGTCGCCGATGTGGAAGACCGAGTAGAGCAGCAGCTGCACCGCGCCGCCGCGTGCGCCCACCACCAGGTCGGTGCCGGAGATGGTCTGTGCGAAGCCGGCGCGCGCATCGGTGCGCAGGCGCTCGACCCCGAGCAGCAGCGCCACCGCCAGCGCCACCGCGAGCACGGTGAGCGCGACCGACAGCCTGCGGTTGGCGATGCTGCGCAGCGACAGCATGAACACCGGGCTCATCGCGCGCCCTCCGCCGCCGACGTCGCGTGATTCAACGCCGCGTGGTTCAACGCGGCGAGATCGAGCACACGGTCGAAGTGCGCGGCCAGGCGTGCGTCGTGGCTGACGAAGAGCAGCGCGGCCCCGGCCGCGGCGCACTCCTCGAGCAGCAGGTCGATGAAGGCCTGCTGGCGGTCGGCATCCAGCGCCGAGGTCGGCTCGTCGGCCACCACCAGGCCGGGGCGGCCGATCAGCGCGCGCGCCGCGGCCACGCGCTGCTGCTGGCCGACCGAGAGCTGCGCGGCGGGACGATCGAGCAGCTCGGCGCCGAGGTCGAGCCGCGCCGCCAGGCGTGCAGCCTCGGCGCCCGGCGTGCCGCCCGCCGCCGCGATGCGCGCGCGCCGCTGCGGCGCGAAGCGGCAGGCGAGCAGGATGTTGTCGCGCGCGGACAGCCAGGGCAGCAGGTTGAAGAGCTGGAACACGAAGCCGACGTGGTCGGCGCGAAAGCGGTCGCGCGCGCCCGCCGAGAGCGCGCCGAGCGCCTGCCCGGCGACCTCGACGCTGCCGGACTGCGGCAGGATCACGCCGCCGACCAGCGACAGCAGCGTGGTCTTGCCGCTGCCGCTGGGGCCGCGCAGGAAGGCACGCTCGCCCGCACCGAGCTGCAGCGCGTCGATCGCCAGGCAGTCGTGCGCGCCGCCCGGCCAGCGATAGCGCAGGCCGGCGAGGCGCACGGCCGGCGCAAGTTCGGCGCGCCCGGCTGCGCTCACAGCGCGAGCGCGGCCGCGTTCGGGGTGAGCACGCCGGCCCCCTGGCCGCGCGGGGTGGCGAACTCGGCGCGCACGCGCTGCAGGCGCGGGAAGTGCGCGAAGGCGCGCAGCTCGAGCCGGCGCAGGGCCTCGGGGTGGGCGCACTCGAAGCCGTAGCTCACCACCATGTCCTCGTGGTCGCCGCGGGTCGGCTGGGCATGATCGTGGGCGTGGCCGTGGTCGTGATTGCGCCCGCTCTGCGGCCAGGGCGACTCGATCTCCACCTCCCGGATCGCGCAGCCGGCCTCGGCGCTGAAGGCGAACATCGCCTCGCCGTCGAGCAGGCGGCGCTCGGCGTCGGCGAGCACGGCGCGCTGCGCCTCGTTCTCCGGTGCATGCTCGAAGCCGACGAGGTTGTCGAGTGGCGAGATCAGCTCGATCTGGAGCATGCGGCCCTCCAGCGCGACGGTGAGATCCGCGACGCCGTGCTCGTGAGCGCCATGCGCATGCTGTGCGAGCGCGGCGGCAGGAAGGGCGAGGGCGAGGAGGCCGGTGAGGAGGGATAGACGAAGGCGGGTCGGCATGATCGTGGGTCGTGGCGCGGAACGAATCGGGATGCGTTGGCAGCGGGAACGCGTGGGGCGCGCCGGAAGCCTTGCAGCGCGGGCCACGCAAATCTAATGCTACAATGTTGCATCAAAAGCGGCCTCGCCGCTACAAGCCCGAATTCCCCGCCACCGCTCCGCACGCAACAGGATCCCGCATGCCCCCGCACGCGCAGCCCGCCGCCGCCGACTCCGCCCGCGAACTCATCGCCGCGCGTGGCGGTCGCGTCACGCGCACGCGGGTGGCGGTGATCGAGGCCTTGCAGCGCAGCGCACACCCGCTCTCGCACGACGAGATCGGCGCCACGCTCGACGGTGCGGGCATCGGCCACGACCGCGTCACCCTCTACCGCGCGCTCGACTGGCTGGTGGAACAGGGCATCGCGCAGCGCATCGCCGGGGGCGAGCGCGCCTGGCGCTTCGAGATCCGCCGCGATGGCGACCACCGCCACGCCCACTTCCACTGCGAGCGCTGCGGCCAGATCGTCTGCCTGGAGGACGTGCCTGCCGCCGCCCCGGCGCTGCCCGCCGGCTTCGCGGTGGCACGCGCCGAGCTGGTGCTGCATGGCGCCTGCGCCGATTGTGGCCGTGCCGGCGTGGAGGGGAAGAAAGAATGAGGCCGACCGAAACCGCCTACCGCCCGCAAGGGCAGCCCGCGCCGGTTCGTCCGGCAGGCCCGGGCCTGCGTCCCGCCGTCCGCGTCCCCCGCGGCGCCGACGAGCACGCGGAGGACGCTCACCCCTTGCCGGCACGCAGCCTGCTCGGCGCCGGTCTCGCTGCCCGCCTCGCCGTGGTCACCGGCGCGCTCGCGCTGCTGTGGACGACCGTGCTGTGGGCGCTGAGATGAATCGCCTCGCGCTACCGATGATCCGCCTCGACAACCTCACCCTGGGCTACGACCGCCACCCGGCGGTGCACCACCTGTCGGCCGAGATCCCGGCGGGCGCGCTGGTCGCCGTGGTGGGACCCAACGGCGCAGGCAAGTCCACCCTCCTCAAGGGCCTCGCCGGCGAGCTGCACCCGATCGGCGGGCGCATCGTACTGCCCGAGCTGCCGGCGGGCGGCCTGGCCTACATGCCGCAGCGCGGCGAGATCGACCACAGCTTCCCGGTGTCGGTGTTCGACGTGGTGGCGATGGGCCTCTGGCATGAGATCGGTGCCTTTGGCGGGCTGTCGCGCGAGCAGCGCGGTCGCGTGCGTGCCGCGCTCGCCGCGGTGGGCATGGCGGGCTTCGAGGCGCGCCCGATCGGCTCGCTGTCGGGCGGCCAGCTGCAGCGCGCGCGCTTCGCCCGCCTGATGCTGCAGGACGCGCCGCTGATCCTGCTCGACGAGCCCTTCGCGGCGATCGACAGTCGCACGGTCGACGACCTCGTCGAGCTCATCCTCGGCTGGCACGACGAGGGTCGCACCATCCTTACCGTGGTGCACGACCTCGAGCAGGTGCGCCGCCACTTCCCCACCGCGCTGCTGCTGTCGCGCGAACCGGTGGCCTTCGGCCCCACCGCCGAGGTGCTCACGCCCGAGCGCCTGGCGCGCGCGCGCCGCCTCTCCGAAGCCTTCGACGAGCACGCGCACGAGTGCCACATCGAGGAGCTGACAGTAGCCGTGGCGCCCGATGTCGGCACGCATCCGCACACGCACGACGACGGGCACGGCCACACCGAGGGCCACGGCCACGCACCTGTGCACCCGGCGGCGCACGCGCACCCGGCGCCGCGGCCGCGCCGCGGCCTTCCCCGCCACTGAATCCGCAGCCCGCTGCGCGTAGCCCAGGCACCACCGTGTTCGACCTCCTGATCTCCCCCTTCACCGAGTTCGCCTTCATGCGCCGCGCGCTCGCCGGCTGCCTGGCGCTCGCGCTCGGCGCCACGCCGGTGGGCGTGTTCCTGCTGCTGCGCCGCATGAGCCTGATGGGCGACGCGATGAGCCACGCCATCCTGCCCGGCGCCGCGCTCGGCTACCTCGCATTCGGCCTGTCGCTGGGGGCGATGACGGTCGGCGGCATCGTCGCCGGGCTGGTGGTCGTGTTCGCGGCGGGGCTGGTGACGCGCGCCTCGGTGCTCAAGGAGGACGCCAGCCTGGCCGCCTTCTACCTGCTCTCGCTCGCCGCGGGGGTGATGATCGTGTCGCTGCGCGGGCAGAACCTCGATCTGCTGCACGTGCTGTTCGGCTCCGTGCTCGGGCTCGACGACGCCTCGCTGCTGCTCATCGCGAGCATCGCCAGCGTGACCCTGGCGAGCCTGGCGCTGCTGTTCCGCCCGCTGGTCATGGAGTGCTTCGACCCCGCCTTCCTGCGCGGGGTGAGCCGGTGGTCGCCGGTGGCGCACTACGGCTTCCTGATGCTGGTGGTGGTGAACCTGGTGAGCGGCTTCCACGCGCTCGGCACGCTGATGGCGGTGGGCATCATGATCCTGCCCTCGGCCGCGGCGCGCCTGTGGGCGAAGGGTCTGCCGATGCTGCTGCTGCTCGCGGTGCTGTTCGCCTTCGGCAGCGGCGCGAGCGGGCTGCTGCTGTCCTTCCACGCCGACGTGCCAGCCGGGCCGGCGATCGTGCTGGTGTGCGGCGTGGTGTATTTCGTCTCGCTGCTCGCCGCCCCCGGTGGCCTACTCGCTGGCCGGCTACCGGTGCGGCACCACCTGGAGTCGTGACCGCCTTCGCGCCGACGAGGGGCGGCGGTGCTTCCGGAACTGCTGGTTCGCGCCTGCCGGCGCTCCTACAGGGCGTTCCCGGCGGCACACGCGTCCGCCGCGCGCAGCCTCCTGTGCGCCGGCGAGGGGCGGCGGTGCTTCCGGAACCGCTGGTTCGCGCCTGCCGGCGCTCCTACAGCGCGTTCCCGGCGGCACACGCGTCCGCCGCGCGCAGCCTCATGCAGGCGCGAACGCTTTATGTAGGAGCGCCGGCAGGCGCGAACCCAGCGCTGCATGACGTGCATGCCGCACCACAGCCCACGGCGCTGCCGCAGGGGCTCCGGGCGGCCCCCGCATCCGCCGCGGATGCGCCCCGTTTTTCTTCAACCTGGATCCGACGACGATGAAAAGCTCCTCCCGTTTGCGCTGCATGCGCACCCTCGCGGCCTGCGCCGCCCTGCTCTTCGGTGGCAGCGCCCACGCCCAGGCGCTCGAAGTGGCCACCAGCTTCAGCATCCTCGGCGACCTCGTGGCCCAGGTGGGCGGCGAGCGCGTCAAGGTACGCACCCTGGTCGGCCCCGACGAGGACGCACACGCCTTCCAGCCGCGCCCCTCGGACGCGCGCGAGATCGGCGCCGCTGCGCTGGTGGTGGTCAATGGCCTCGGCTTCGACGACTGGATGACGCGCCTGGCACGCGCGGGCGGCTTCAAGGGCAAGGTGGTGGTGGCGAGCGAGGGCATCTCGACGCTGGAGATGACGCGCAACGACGGCCACGGGCACGATCATGGCCATGATCACGACCATGGCAAGGACAAGGGCAAGGCGGTCGACCCGCACGCCTGGCAGGACGTCGCCAACGTGCGCCGCTACGTCGCCAACATCGCCACGGCGCTCGCGGCTGCCGACCCGGAAGGCGCCGACGCCTACCGCGCTGCGGCCGAACGCTACGACGGCGAGCTGCGGGCGCTCGACGCCGAGATTCGCGCTGCCTTCGCGGCGCTGCCCGTCGAGCGGCGCAAGGTGGTGAGCTCGCACGCGGCCTTCGGCTATTTCGGCCGCGCCTACGACCTGCACTTCCTGTCGCCGGTCGGCGTCGCGAACAACGCCGAGCCGACCGCGAAGGGCGTGGCTCGCCTGATCCGCCAACTGAAGGAGGAGAAGGTGCCGGCGGTCTTCATCGAGAACGTCGCCGACCCGCGCCTGATCGAGCGCATCCGCAGCGAGAGCGGCGCCGGGGTGGGCGGCACGCTGTATTCCGACGCGCTGTCGAAGGCCGAGGGCCCGGCGCCGACCTATGTGGACATGATGCGTGCGAACCTCGCGACGCTGCAGAGGGCGCTCGTGGCACCGGGGCGCTGAGCCGGCATCACGGCTTGCGGGCAGGGCGGCGGGCATCGAACCGCTGCTTTCGCGCCTGCCGGCGCTCCTACATGAACCATCACGCACTGCGCCCACGTCGCTGCCGGCGCGCGAAACACCCACCATGTCATGAACCATCGCGCGCGGCGCCCATGTTGGTGTCGGTGCACGACACGCCCGCGATGCCATGAACCGTCGCGCGGCGCCCATGTAGGAGCGCCGGCAGGCGCGAAGGCGGCGTTCGCTCCGGGGCGGGGACGCTCAGCGGCTCGAGGCCGCAAGCATCGCGCCGGCGCCGACGAAGAGGCCGCCGAAGATGCGGTTCTGCAGGCGCAGCAGGCGCGGGTTGCGCAGCAGCGGGCGGAAGCGGGTGGCGAGCAGCGCGTAGCAGGACATCACCATCATGTCGACCGCCACCATGGTCGCGCCGATGATCGCGAACTGCGGCCACTGCGGCCGGTCGGGCACGATGAACTGCGGCACCAGCGCGGCGATGAACACGATCGCCTTCGGGTTGGTCAGGTTGACCAGGATGCCCTGGGCGTAGAGCTGGCGACGCGACTGCACGCGCTGGCCCTCGCCGTCGCCGCCGATCGGCTCGGGCGGCGAGCGCCATTTCTGCACGCCGAGCCAGATCAGGTAGGCCGCGCCGGCGAACTTCACCACCGCGAAGGCCGTCTCCGAGGTCGCGAGTACCGCGCCGAGGCCGAGCGCCACCACGCCCAGTTGCAGGAGCAGCGCGATCTGCAGGCCGGCGATCGCGCGCAGCGCGGCGCCGTAGCCGTAGCGCAGGCCGGTCGACATCGACAGCACGGCGCCCGGCCCGGGCGAGACCGCGATCACCAGCGCGGCGGCAAGAAAGGCGAGCCACATCGTCCAGCTCATGGGAGCCTCCGCGAGGCAGGTTCAGCGAGTTCGTTCATCGGCGGCGTTCACGCAAAGATGCTGTGCAGCATCTTTGCGCACAGCAGGACGAGCATTCCGGCGAACACCTTCTTCAGCGTCGCCACCGGCAGGCGGTGGGCGAGCTTCGCGCCGAGCGGGGCGAAGAAGGTGCTGACCAGGGAGACCAGCACCAGCGCCGGCAGGTACACGTAGCCGAAGGTGAGCGCCGGCATGTCTTGCGCCCCCCAGCCATTGACGAGGTAGCCGACGGTGCCGGCGAGCGCGATCGGCAGTCCGATCGCCGCCGAAGTGCCGATCGCGTTCTGCATCTTGACGTTGCACCAGGTCATGAAGGGCACCGACAGCGAGCCGCCGCCGATCGCGACCAGCGCCGAGACGCCGCCGATGCCCAGGCCGGCCGCGCTCATGCCGAGCGCGCCGGGCAGCTCGCGCGAGGGCTTGGGCTTGATGTTGAGCAGCATCTGGATCGACACGTAGGCCATGAAGACGGCGAAGAAGATCGCCAGCGGCACGGTGGACACGCGTGAGGCGACGAAGGTGGCGGCGAAGGTGCCGACCAGGATGCCGGGCGTGATCGCCCGCACCACGTCCCAGCGCACGGCGCCGCGGGCGTGGTGGGCGCGCAGGCTGGACACCGAGGTCAGCACGATGGCTGCCATCGAGGTGCCGAGCGCCATGTGCACCACCTGGGACTGCGGGAAGCCCTGGGCCAGGAAGAAGGTCGTCAGCATCGGCACCATGATGCCGCCGCCGCCCACGCCGAGCAGGCCGGCGAAGAAGCCCACCGCCGCGCCGAGCACCGGGTAGGCGAGCCACCAGAGGTCGAAGGTCATTGCGTTTCCGTTTCGATTGGGTGCGCGCCGCGTGCTGCGGTGCGCAAAGAGCGGAACTATCAGGCATAGCCCGGATGCCGCGCAAGGGAGAACACGTCCGCGGTGTCCTGCAGACACGACAGGGCGTGCGCAGACGAGGCATCGCAGCGCTCGCGCGGCCGGCGCCGCGCACGGGGCGGCCCGCCCCGTCCCGGGGCGCCGAGCCCGCGCGCCCGATCGGCTACAATCGGGCCATCACGCCGAGCGCCAGCGGCCCCGGCTGCGCCTTGTGGCGAATCCTCATCCTTCCGCCGATCCTTCCGACTCCCGCCTTGCCGATGAAACCCGAAAAGAACCCCGCCACTCCTGCCGCCGAAGCCCCCGTCGTCTCCAACTTCATCCGCAGCATCATCGACGAGGACAACCGCAACGGCAAATGGGGCGGCCGCGTCGAGACGCGCTTCCCGCCCGAGCCCAACGGCTACCTGCACTACGGCCACGCCAAGTCGATCTGCCTGAACTTCGGCCTGGCCGAGGCCTACGGCGGCGTCTGCCACATGCGCTTCGACGACACCAACCCCGAGAAGGAAGAGCAGGAATACGTCGACGCCATCCTCGAGGCGGTGCATTGGCTCGGCTTCGAGTGGGGCGAGCACCTGTACTTCGCCTCGGACTATTTCGACCGCATGCACGACTGCGCGATCAGCCTGATCCAGGCCGGCAAGGCCTATGTGGACTCGCAGTCGGCCGAGGAGATGCGCGCCAACCGCGGCACGCTGACCGAGGCGGGCAAGGACAGCCCCTACCGCAATCGCAGCGTGGCCGAGAATCTCGACCTGTTCGCACGCATGCGCGCCGGCGAATTCGCCGAGGGCACGCACATCCTGCGCGCCAGGATCGACATGGCGAGCCCCAACATCAACCTGCGCGACCCGGCGATCTACCGCATCCGCCACGCCACCCACCATCGCACGGGCGACGCGTGGTGCATCTATCCGATGTACACCTTCGCCCACCCGATCGAGGACGCGATCGAGAACATCACCCACTCGGTGTGCACGCTCGAGTTCGAGGACCAGCGCCCGTTCTACGACTGGCTGCTCGACGCACTCGCCACCGAGGGCCGCTTCCCGCGCCCGCTGCCGCAGCAGATCGAGTTCGCCCGCCTCAACCTGACCTACGTGGTGCTGTCCAAGCGCAAGCTGATCCAGCTCGTGAACGAAGGCCATGTCGACGGCTGGGACGACCCGCGCCTGCCCACGCTCGTCGGCGCCCGCCGCCGCGGCTTCACCGCCACGGGCTTCCGCCGCTTCGCCGAGCGCATCGGCGTGTCGAAGGCCGACTCGTGGATCGACATGAGCGTGCTCGAAGAGTGCATGCGCGACGACCTCAACGAGGCCGCCGAACGCCGCGTGGCGGTGCTCGATCCGCTCAAGCTCGTGCTCACCAACTACGCCGAGGGCGAATCCGAGCTGTGCCAGGCGCCCAACCACCCGCTCAAGCCCGAGCTGGGGAAACGCGACATGCCGTTCTCCCGCGAGCTGTGGATCGAGCGCGAGGACTTCATGGAAGAGCCGGTCAAGGGTTTCCACCGCCTCTACCCGGGCAACATGGTGCGCCTGCGCTACGGCTTCGTCGTCAGATGCACCGGCTGCGAGAAGGACGCCGACGGCACCATCACCGCCGTGCTCGCCGAGTACATGCCCGACTCCAAGTCCGGCACCCCCGGCGCCGACAACTACAAGGTCAAGGGCAACCTGCACTGGGTGTCCGTGGCGCACGGCTACGAGGCCGAGGTCCGCATCTACGACCGCCTGTTCGCCCACCCGCACCCCGGCCAGCGCCGCGAGGGCGACGCGCCGGACTTCGAACGTGACTTCCTCACCGACATCAACCCCGACAGCAAGCGCATCATCACCGCGTATCTGGAGCCGGCGCTCAAGGATGCCCGGCCGGAGGAGCACTTCCAGTTCGAACGCCACGGCTACTTCGTCGCCGACCGCGTGGACTCGCAGCCCGGCGCGCCGGTGTTCAACCGCACGGTGACGCTGAAGGATTCGTGGGCCAAGGGCGGGAAGTAGGCCCTCGCCGACAGGAGCGCAAGCATGGCTATCGCAACCCGAACGACCGATCCGATCGCAGCCTCGCTCGCCTGCCTGCGCTGCCACCTGCCACCCGGAAGCCGCGTGATCGTGTTCGGTTCGCAAGCACGCGGGGAGGCCCGCGACGACAGCGACCTCGACCTGCTGGTCGTGGAGCCGGAGGTCCGCAACCGTTTCGACGAGATGGCCCGCCTCGCCTCCCTGCTCGGCCGTGAATTGATCCCGGCCGACGTGGTCGTGATGAGCGATGAAGCGTTCGAGCAGGAGCGCGCCCAGCCGAACACACTCGCCTGGCGCGCCGCTCGCGAAGGACGGATCCATGCATTCCCCCAGTGAACTCGCGCTCGGCCTGCTACACAGGGCACGGGACGATGGCTACGTGGTCGACCGCCTGGCGCAAGATCCCGCAGCACCGGACTGGGTCATCGGATTCCATGCCCAGCAGGCGGTAGAGAAGGCTATCAAGGCCGTTCTCGCGAATGCGAAGGTCGTTTTCCCGAGGACGCACAACATCGCGATGCTGCTTGCTCTGCTACAACAGAACGGAATTCAGGCTCCCGATCAGGATGTCTTTCTCGAGAGGCTTACCCCCTTCGGGGTTGCCGCCCGATACGACAGAGAACTGGATCAAAGCTTTTCCCTGAATCGAGAACGCACCCGATTGGAGATCCTTGCGCTGCTGGATTGGGCTGAAGCGATGTTGAGCAACGCGAAAAATGGCTCGGCGGGATCTCCATGACGGTACCCAAGTATCACGAGCTGATTCGTCCGCTGCTCGATCTCGTCGCTGATGGACGCCCCCGCAACCTGCGAGAAGCTGCGCAGGAGCTTGCGGAGCGGCTGTCCCTCACGGACGAGGACTTGACCGAAACTCTGCCGAGCGGCTATCCGCGATATCTCAATCGTGTCGGTTGGGCGAAAAGCGATCTAAACAAGACCGGTCTCATTGAGAGTTGTGGGCGCGGCCTCTTCCGGATCTCTGAGAGGGGCAGTAACGCGCTTCCTGAACTTCCGCCTCAACTCGATCGGAAATACTTCGAGGCGCGCGAACTGGGAAGCTGGAAGAGTGTTTCGGCTCCCCCCACATCGAGCGCAGGGCCCGAAGCAAGGCCCGACGAAACATTGACCCCAGAAGAGCAGATCGACGAGACACTGGCCGAACTCCAGGAAGCGCTCGAGCAAGAAGTCCTGACCCAGCTTCGGTCGATCAACCCGGCAAGCTTCGAGCGCTTCGTCGTCCGCCTGCTGGCCGCCATGGGGTACGGCGTCGGCGAAGTGACCGGACGCTCCGGCGACGGAGGCATCGACGGCGTGATCTACGAGGACCGGCTCAAGCTCGACCGCATCTACCTGCAGGCGAAGCGCTGGGCGGATGCGCCCGTGGGCGGCCCGGACATCAACGGATTCCTCGGCGCACTCGCAAAGCATGGAGCCAACCGCGGCGTCTTCGTCACCACCAGTCGATTCACGCAAGACGCAAGGCGTGCGGTCGAACTGCCCCACCTTCGGCTCGTCCTGATCGATGGCGAAGAGCTCGCCCGGCTCGCGGTCGAACACAACGTCGGCGTGTCGGTGAAGCGCAAAATCGAATTGAAGCGCCTCGACACCGACTTCTTCGACGACCTCTGAACGCCCCCTCCATGAAGACCTTGCGCCCCATCCTCCTGCTCGCCCTCCTCGCCGCGCTGGCGGGCGCGGGGGGGTGGTGGCTGACCCGCCCGACGCCGGTCGAGGTGGTGGTGCATGAGGTGGCCCGCGGTACGGTCGAGGCCACGCTGACCAACACCCGCGCCGGCGAGGTCGAGGCCTGCCAGCGCGCGAAGATGGCGACCATCGCCGGCGGGCGCATCGAGTGGCTGGGCGTGGAGGAAGGCGACCGCGTCGAGGCCGGGCAGGTGCTGATGCGGCTGTGGCATGGCGACCTCGACGCGCGCGCTGCGGTCGCCCGCGCCCAGCTCGCCACCACGCGCCAGCGCGTGCACGAAGCCTGCACCGTGGCGGCCAACGCCGAGCGCGAGGCCGCGCGCCAGGCGCAGCTGATGCGCCGCGGCTTCGTCTCCGCCAGCGCCGAGGAGAAGGCGCGCACCGAGGCGCGCGCGCGCCGCGCCGCCTGCGACACCGCGCAGGCCGACGTCGCCACCGCCGCAGCCCAGCTCACCGCCACCGAGACCGAGCGCCAGCGCCTGGTGCTGGTCGCGCCCTTCGCGGGCACCGTGGCCAAGATCAGCGGCGAGCTCGGCGAGTACGCGACGCCCTCCCCGCCCGGCGTGCCGATGCCGCCGGCGATCGACCTGATCGACGACTCCTGCCTGTACGTGAAGGCGCCGATGGACGAGATCGACGCGCCCAAGATCCAGCCCGGCCTGCCGGTGCGCATCACGCTCGAGGCCATTCCCGGCAAGGTGTTCGCCGGTACGGTGCGGCGCGTGGCGCCCTACATCACCGCGGTCGAGAAGCAGGCGCGCACGGTGGCGGTGGATGTGGATTTTGTGAATCCCGACGAGGCGCGCGGGATGCTGGTGGGCTACAGCACGGACGTGGAGATCGTGCTGGCGACCCGTGCGGAGGTACTGCGGATTCCCACCGGCGCCTTGCGGGAAGGCGGCAAGGTGCTGGTGGTGGAGGGCGACACGCTGGTCGAGCGGACGCTGCAGACCGGGGTGGCGAACTGGGAGTTCACCGAGGTGGTGTCGGGGCTGGACGCAGGCGAGCGGATCGTGACCTCGCTGGAGCGCGAGGGGGTGGTAGCCGGGGCGAAGGTGCTGGCTCGACCCGCGCAGGCGCGCTGAGCCGCACCCGGTCGCCCGCCATCCATCGACGACGCGCAACGAGGACTTGCTTCAAGCCCGGCCATGGCCCAGATCGAACTCGAGCACATCGACCGCATCTTCAAGCTCGGCGACAGCGAGGTGCACGCGCTGCGCGACATCACGCTGCGCATCGAGGCCGGCGAGTACGTCGCGGTCATGGGGCCGTCCGGCTCGGGCAAATCGACCCTGCTCAACCTCCTCGGCCTGCTCGACCGCCCCAACGCCGGCGCCTACCGGCTCGAAGGCCGCGACGTCACCACGCTCTCGGCCGACGAGCAGGCCGCGGTGCGCAGCGCCCGCATCGGCTTCGTGTTCCAGAGCTTCCACCTCGTCCCTCGTCTCAGCGCGGCTGAGAACATCGGCCTGCCGCTGGTGCTCGCCGGCGTCCCCGCGGCCGAGCGCGCGCCGCGCGTCGCCCGGGCCCTGCAGGACTTCGGCCTCGAGGGCCGTGCCCGCCACCGCCCCGACGAGCTCTCCGGCGGCCAGCGCCAGCGCGTCGCGATCGCACGCGCCACCATCATGCGGCCGGCGATGCTGCTCGCCGACGAACCCACCGGCAACCTCGACCGCGCCACCGGCCACGAGGTCACCGCGCTGCTCGAGGCGCTCAACGCCGCCGGCACCACGCTGATCGTCGTCACCCACGACCCCGCGATGGGCGAGCGCGCGCGCCGCCGCATCCTGATGGAGGACGGCGCGATCCGGCAGGAACTGCAGGCCGCGGCGGCAGCGCCCGAGGCCCCTGGCTCCGGTTCCACCGCCCCGCCGCCATGACCCCGGCCGACACCCTGCGCTTCGCCACCCGCGCCGCCACCGCCTGGCCGCTGCGCACTGCGCTGATGATGCTGGCGATGTCGATCGGCGTGGCCGCGGTGGTGGTGCTCACCGCGCTCGGCGACGGCGCCCGGCGCTACGTGGTGAATGAGTTCTCCGCGCTCGGCGCCAGCCTGCTGATCGTGCTGCCCGGACGCACCGAGACCGGCGGCGTCAATGCCGGCAGCTTCGTCAGCAGCACGCCGCGCGAGCTCACCAACGCCGACGCCGCCGCGCTGCTGCGGCTGTCGCTGGTGCAGCGCGTGGCACCGCTCGCCGTGGGCAACGCCGAGATCGCCGTCGGCGGGCGGCTGCGCGAGGCCACGGTGGTCGGCACCAGCGCCGATTTCCTGGAGCTGCGCGGGCTCGAGATCGGCCAGGGCAGCTTCCTGCCGCGCGAGGACTTCAACCGCGCCTCGGCGGTGGCGGTGATCGGCGACACACTGCGCAGCGAGCTCTTCCCCGGGCAGGGCGCGGTGGGCCGCATGATCCGCGTCGGCGACACGCGGCTACGCGTGATCGGCGTACTCGCACCGTCCGGGCGCGGGCTGGGCATGACCACCGACGAGCTGGTGCTGGTGCCGGTGGCGACCGCGCAGGCGATGTTCGACACCAGCGGGCTGTTCCGCATCTTCGTCGAGGCGCGCGGGCGCGAGGCCCTGCCCGGCGCGCAGCGCCAGGTCGAGGAGCGCCTGCGCGCGCGCCGCGACGGCGAGCTCGACTTCACCGTGATCACCCAGGACGCCGTGCTCGGCACCTTCGACCGCATCCTCGGCGCGCTCACTCTGGGCGTGGCCGGCATCGCCGCGATCAGCCTGGCGGTCGCCGGGATCCTGGTCATGAACGTGATACTGGTCGCGGTCACCCAGCGCACCGCCGAGATCGGCCTGCTGAAGGCGCTCGGCGCGCGCGCCGGCACCATCCGCGCCGCCTTCCTCGCCGAGGCCGCGCTGCTCTCCGTCGCCGGCGCGCTCGCCGGCTTCGCGCTCGGCCACGTCGGCGCCTGGGGCGTGCGCCTGGCCTTTCCCGAGCTGCCGGCGTGGCCGCCCGACTGGGCGGTGGTCGCCGCGCTCGCCACCGCGCTCGGCACCGGGGTGCTGTTCGGCGTGCTGCCCGCGCGCCGCGCCGCCCGGCTCGACCCGGTGCAGGCCTTGTCGAGGCGGTAGCGGCGATGCGCTGGCAGGACAGCCTCCACCTCGCCCTGCGCGCGCTCACCGCGCATCGGCTGCGCAGCTTCCTGACCCTGCTCGGCATCGGCGTGGGCATCGCCGCGGTGATCCTGCTCACCTCGATCGGCGAGGGCCTGCACCGCTTCGTGCTCGCCGAGTTCGGCCAGTTCGGCACCAACGTGATCAACCTCCACCCGGGCCGCCAGGGCGCGCGCGGCGGCCCGCCCGGCCTGCCCTCGACCGCGCGCGACCTCACCCTGGACGACGCCGCCGCGCTCGCCCGCCTGCCCAATGTGCGGAACGTCTCGGGCTCGGTGAGCGGCAACGCCGAGGTGCGCGCGCAAGGCCGGGTGCGGCGTAGCACGGTGCTCGGCGTGGGGCCGCAGATGCAGGAGGTGTACTCGATGCGGGTGGGTGTGGGGCAGTTCCTGCCGCCCGACGAGGCGGCGAGCGCGCGCGCCTTCGTGGTGCTCGGACCGAAGCTCAAGCACGAGCTCTTCGGCAGCGCCAACGCGCTCGGCGAGCGCGTCGAGATCGGCGCCGAGCGCTACCGCGTGGTCGGCATCATGGAGGAGAAGGGACAGTTCCTCGGCATCGACCTCGACGACGCCGCCTACATCCCGGTGGTGCGCGGCATGGCGCTGTACCAGCGCGACGGACTCATGGAGATCGCGCTCACCTACGACCCCGAGGCCCCCGCCGCGCGCGTGGCGGAGGCGGTGAAGAGAATGATGATCGCGCGCCACGGGCGCGAGGACTTCACCGTGCTGACCCAGGAGGACATGCTGGCGACGCTGTCGAACATCCTCGACCTGCTCACCGCGGCGGTGGGCGCGCTCGGGGCGATCTCGCTGCTGGTGGGCGGGGTGGGCATCGTCACCATCATGAGCATCGCGGTCACCGAGCGCACCGGCGAGATCGGCCTGCTGGTGGCGCTGGGCGCGCGCCGGCGCACCATCCTCGCGCTCTTCCTCGGCGAGGCGGTGGTGCTGGCGGGCATCGGCGGGCTGCTCGGCCTGCTCGCGGGCGCGGGCCTGGCGCAGCTGGTCGGGTTGCTGGTGCCGGCGATGCCGGTCGCGACGCCCTGGCAGTATGCGCTCGCGGCGGAGGTGGTCGCCGTGGTGGTCGGGCTCGCCGCCGGCGTGCTGCCCGCGCGCCGGGCCGCACGGCTCGACGCGGTCGAGGCCTTGCGGGCGGAGTGAACGCTTCGGCGCCGCTTTCGCGCCTGCCGGCGCTCCTACATGAACCGTCGCGCTTCCGGCAGCCCCTGTAGGAGCGGCGGCAGCCGCGAATGGGGCGCTTGGATGGCGGGGGCGCTGGAAGGGACCCGCACGCCGCTTTCGCGCCTGCCGGCGCTCCTGCATGAAGGATAGGGTGGCGGGCATTCGGGGGAAAGGAAGACCAAAGATTGACGCAGGTCAACCTTCACTCATATTCACGATGCATTCCCGCAACAAACACCTAGAGTGGAATCGAACAGTTCGTGAAATAAGTCACGGTTTTCCCACTCTAGCGACCGGAGACCGCGACGCAGGAAGGAGACCATCATGTGTACATTCGACGCCCCGATCGCCCGTTGCGAAGCCATGAATGAAATGGTGTTGCTGGACGAAACCCGCAGGGAATGCGCTCTCGAACATGGCTGCCCGCCCGGCCAGAAGTGCCCGTTGAACGGCTGCTTCGCCCGCCAGAGCGGCCTCTACGAAGCTCACCCGGAGATCGGCGCGCACGGCCAGCCGCGCGTCGCCCACCACGCGCACTAGCGCCCGGCCCAGCCCCGGCATCCACGCTCCCCGCCGCAATGGCGGGGAGCGCCGTTTACGCCCTCTCCGCTCTTTCGCCCCCCTCTCCTCTTCGCCCCCTCGGCCCCACCCGCGACCTCCGTCCGACCCCGCTTCTCCCCTCCTCCCGCCGACTTGCGGAACCCGGCCCGCAAACAGGCGGTCAGTTTCCCGAAAGCCATACGCAAGGCGCGCTCGTTCGGCGCGACCGCTTCGTTCGGGAGGTTTCTTCTTGACCAGCACCTGCCGGGGTAGGACATGCTTGCCAGCATCGGCCTGATCGCCCTTGCGATGCTGGCCGCGGTGCCGCTTGCCGCCCGCCTCGGGCAGCGTGCGGGCTGGCTGCTCGCGCTGGCGCCGCTGGCGGCCTTCATCCACTTCCTGACGCAGATGCCGACCGTCGCCGGCGGCGGGGTCATCACCTCGACCCTCGCCTGGGTGCCGGCGCTGGGGGTCGAGCTCGCCTTCCGGCTCGACGGCCTGTCGCTGCTGTTCGCGCTGCTCATCACCGGCATCGGCACGCTGATCGTGCTCTATGCCGGCGCCTACCTCTCCGACCACCACCACCTCGGCCGCTTCCACGCCTACCTGCTCGGCTTCATGGCGGCGATGCTCGGGTTGGTGCTGGCCGACGACCTGATCGCGATGTTCGTGTTCTGGGAGCTGACCAGCGTCACTTCCTTCCTGCTCATCGCCTTCCAGCACGACAAGGCCGAGTCGCGCCGCGCGGCGCTGCAGGCGCTGCTGATCACCGGCGGCGGCGGACTGGCGCTGCTCGCCGGCCTGATCCTGCTCGGCAACGTCGGCGGCAGCTGGCAGTTCTCCGGGCTGTCGGGCGAAGCGATCGCCGGGCACGCGCTCTACCCGGCGATCCTCGTGCTGGTACTGATCGGCGCCTTCACCAAGTCGGCGCAGCTGCCCTTCCATCTGTGGTTGCCCAACGCGATGGCCGCGCCCACGCCGGTGTCGGCCTACCTGCACTCGGCGACCATGGTGAAGGCCGGGGTGTACCTCCTCGCCCGCCTCAACCCGGCGCTCGGCGGCTCGCCGAGCTGGAGCACGATCCTGATCACCATCGGCGCCGCCACCGCGCTCGTCGGTGCGGTGCTGGCGATCCGCCAGACCGACCTCAAGCGCGTGCTCGCCTACACCACGGTCACCGTGCTCGGCCAGCTCACCATGCTGCTCGGCACCGACACCCACTATGGCCTGCAGGCCTTCGCGATCTACCTGGTCGCGCACGCCCTCTACAAGGCCGCGCTGTTCATGGCGGTGGGCTCGATCGACCACGCCACCGGCACGCGCCAGATCGCGCTGCTCGGCGGCCTGATCAGGCACATGCCGCTCACCGGCTTCGCGGTGGCGCTGGCCGCGTTCTCCAACGCCGGCCTGCCGCCCTTCTTCGGCTTCATCGCCAAGGAGTTCAAGTACGCCGGGCTGATCGAGCTCGGCCTCGCGGGCTGGATCACCACTGCGGTGATGATCCTCACCAACGCGCTGCTGCTCACCGCCGCCGGGCTCGTCTTCGTGCGCGCCTTCCTCGGCCGGGAGGGGCGCTACCCGCACGCGCCGCACGAGGTCGGCGTGCCGATGTGGATCGGGCCGATGCTGCTGGCGATCGGCGGCTTCGTGTTCGGCGCCTTCAACAACCTCGCCGAGGTCTGGCTGATCGACGCCGCGGTGCAGGCAGTGTCGCGCGCCACGGTGCCGGTGAGCCTGTATCTGTGGGGCGGCTTCACCCCGGCGCTGCTCGCCAGCCTGCTCACCGTGGCGCTGGGCGTGTTCTTCTACCTGCAGCGCACCCGGCTGCGCCGCCGGCTGTCGCTGTGGCGGGTACTGTGGCGGGTGAGCGGCGACCGCATCTGGGACCGCCTGCTGAAGCGCGTGTTCGCCTTCGCCACGCGGGTGGCCGACCGCTTCCAGCACGGCTCGCTGCGCCAGCACATCAGCGCGCTGGTGCTGGCGATCGCCGGCTTCGCGCTGATCGGGCTGTTCGCATCGACCGGCGACGACTTCGCCTGGCCGCAGGCCACCAGCCCGGTCAACCTCGCCGCCCTGCTCGGCTGCGTGCTCGCGGTCGCGGGTGCGGCGGCCGCCGCGACGACCCCCGGGCGGGTGGCGCTGGTCGCCACCCTGGGGGCGAGCGGGCTGGGCATGGCGATGTTCTTCCTCGCCGCGCGCGCGCCCGACGTGGCGATCACCCAGCTGATGGTCGAGACCCTGACGGTGATCTTCCTCGCCCTGGTGCTGCGCCGCCTGCCGCCGACCCGGCTGGTGGGCTCGCGCAAGCCGGCGGCGAAGCGCTTCCACGCCGTGGTGGCGGTCGTGATCGGCGCGGTGGTGGCGGCGATGATGCTGATGACGGTGAGCCAGCCGCTGCCCGGCGACATCGCGCGCTGGTATCTGGACAACAGCCTGCCGGGCGGCCAGGGCGCCAACGTGGTGAACGTGATCCTGGTGGACTTCCGCGCGCTCGACACGCTCGGCGAGATCCTCGTCGTCGGTCTCGCCGGGCTGGCTGCGGCCGGGCTGCTCGCCGGCGGCAGGCGGGCGGACGAGGCCGCACCGACGGCCGGGGCCACCGCGGGCAGCGCGGACTTCGGCTCGGTGCTGCTGCGCGAGGGCATCCTGCCGCTGTCGGCCCTGCTCGCCCTGGTCGCGCTGATGCTGCTGTGGCGCGGCCACAATCTGCCCGGCGGCGGCTTCATCGGCGGCCTGGTGGCGGCGTGCGCGGCGGTGCTGGTGGCGCTCGCCTTCGGCACCACGCGGGCGCGCGCGCTGCTGCGCGTGCCGCCGCTGGCGATGCTGGCGGGCGGGCTGGGCGTCGCGGCGGTCGCCGGGCTGGTCGGTCTCTTCCATGGCGAGCCCTTCCTCACCGGCAACTGGATCTTCCCCGCAGGGCTGCCGCTGGGCACGCCGCTGCTCTTCGACGTCGGCGTCTTCCTCACCGTGCTCGGCGCGGTGCTGCACATGCTGCTCGGCTTGCTCGAGCGGGAGGGCTGAACATGGAAATCCTCGTTTCGCTCACCGTCGGCGCGCTGGTCGCGATCGGCATCTGGATGATGCTCGACCGCGGGCTGCTGCGCGTGGTGCTCGGGGTGGTCGTGCTCGGCAACGGCGTGAACCTGGCGGTGTTCTCCGCGGGACGGCTGGACGGCCGCGCCGCCGCCTTCGTGACCGAGGCGGGCGCACCGGCGCTCGCCGCCAACCCCCTGCCACAGGCCCTGGTGCTGACCGCGATCGTGATCGGCTTCGCGCTCTTCGTGTTCGCGCTCGCGGTGCTCAAGCGCAGCTGGGAGCTGCACGGCAGGGTCGAGACCGACCTCGTCACCGCGGTCGCCGAGGAACCGGCGCCGGACCTGCCGCCGCAAGGGGACAAGGCGTGAACACGCTCATCGTCTCCCCGCTGCTGATCCCGCTCGCCACCCTGGTGGCGACCCTGCTCGCGCGCCGCTCGCCGCGCGCGGTGACGGCGATCAGCCTGGCCGGCGCGCTGGCACTCACGGCGGCCGGGCTGGCGCTGGTAGGCCTCGCCGCGCAGGGGCAGATCCTCGCCAGCCAGGCCGGCGGCTGGGCCGCGCCCAACGGCATCACGCTGGTCGTCGACCGCCTGTCGGCCGCCATGGTGGCGATCACCGGCATCGTCGGCACCGCCACCATCGTGTTCGCGATGGCGCGCGACGAAGACCCTGCGCGTTGCCGCGACTTCCACCCGCTGGTGCACGGCCTGCTGGTGGGGGTGTGCGGCGCCTTCATCACCGGCGACGTGTTCAACCTCTACGTCTGGTTCGAGGTGCTGCTGGTGGGCTCCTTCGCGCTGCTGGTGCTGGGCGGCGGCAGGCGCCGGCTGTCGGGCACCGTGGTGTATGTGGTGCTCAACCTGGTGGCGACGATGATGTTCCTGCTCGCCGCCGGCATGCTCTACGGCGCCAGCGGAAGCCTCAACATGGCGCTGCTGGCGCAGGCCTTCGCCGCCGGCGAGGTGCCGACGACCGCGCACGCGGCGGTGGTGCTGATGCTGACCGCGTTCTCGATCAAGGCGGCGCTGTTCCCGGTGTTCGGCTGGCTGCCGGCGTCCTACCACGTTGCGTGGACGCCGGTGTCGGCGCTCTTCGCCGGGCTGCTCACCAAGGTCGGCGTGTATGCGCTGATCCGCCTCGTCACCCTGTTCTGGCCGGACGCGGGGGTCGCCCACGAGGTGCTGCTGTGGGTGGCGTGCGCGACCATGCTGATCGGCGTGCTCGGCGCCGCAGCCCAGGTCGAGGTGCGCCGGATCCTGTCCTTCCACATCGTCAGCCAGGTCGGCTACATGATCCTGGGGCTGGCGATCGCCACCCCGCTCGCGCTCGCCGGCGCGGTGTTCTACCTGATCCACCACATCGTGGTGAAGGCCAACCTGTTCTTCATCGGCGGCATCGCCGCGCGCCTGACCGGCTCGGAGCGCCTGGCGGCGATGGGCGGGCTTTACGCGCGCGCGCCCTGGCTGGCGCTGCTGTTCGCGATCCCGGCGCTGTCGCTGGCGGGCATCCCGCCGCTGTCGGGCTTCTGGGCGAAGTTCGTGCTGGTGAAGGCGAGCCTGGACGCGAGCGCCTGGATCGCCGCCGCGGTGGCGCTGGTCACCGGCATCTTCACGCTGCTGTCGATGAGCAAGATCTGGAACGAGGCCTTCCTCAAGCCGCATCCGGGCGGAGCGGGCGGCGGGAGCGGAGGTGGAGGCAGCCCGCGCAGCGCGGACGGGCTGCAGCCCGCGCTGTGGGCGGTGGGCACGCTGGCGGCGATGACGGTGGCGATCGGCCTCGCGGCCGGGCCGGTGATGGACTACGCGGTGGCCGCGGCGGAGCAGCTCGCCGCCCCGGCGGCCTATATCGACGCGGTCGTGCGCGCGGGAGGGAACTGAGCATGCTGGGGCTGCACCTCCTGCTCGCGGTCGGACTCGCCGCCTACGCCGACGCGCTGCGGCCACTCGGCGTGTTCGCCGCCTTCGTCGCGGTCTACCTCGCGCTGCGCCTGGCGATCGACCTCCTCGGCATCCGCCGCTACCTGCGCCGGCTCGAGCTCGGCACCGCGTTCGCGCTGTGGTTCGTCGGCGAGATCTTCCGCGCCAGCGTGGGCGTCGCGCGCATCGTGCTCGGCCGCGAGGTGGCGCCGCAGCCGGCCGTGGTGGCGATGCGCCTGGCGCGCCGGGACGAGCGCTTCGCCACCCTGCTCGGCTGCCTGCTGACGCTGACGCCGGGCACGATGGCGCTCGACTACCGGCCGGAATCCGGCCTGATGTACATCCACGCGCTCGATGCGCGCACCGCCGCCGAGGTGGAGGCCGGGGTGCGCGCGATCGAGCGCCGCCTGCTGCGCTGGCTCGACGCCGGCGCGCCGGACGTCGCTGCGGACGGCACCGGGAGGGACACGACATGAACGCCGCAATCGCGGGGGCGGCCTGGGTGCTGCCGCTCACCTTCGCGCTGCTCGCCCTCGGCGCCGCGCTGATCCTGCTGCGCCTGGTGCGCGGGCCGCGCGCGCCCGACCGCGTGGTGGCGATCGACGCGCTCAGCATGATCGCCATCGCCGCGATCGCCCTGCTCGCGCTGGCCACCGCCCAGCCCATGCTGCTCGACGCCGCGGTGGTGCTGTCCCTGGTGTCCTTCCTCGGCACCACCGCCTTCATCCTGCTGTTCCGCCGCCGCGGCCGTGGGGCGGACGAGGCTGCGACCGGGGCGGATGCGAGGCTGCTCGCAGCCGGCGCGGCGCCCGGCAGCACGAGCGCGCAAGCGCCCGGGACGGAGCCTGAGGCGCGGGAGACCCGCACAGGTGGAGGCGCGGCTCCGGCTCGCCGGATACGGGAAGCGCGCGCGAACGGGGAGGCTGCCCAATGAGCGGACTCCTCGCCTGGCTGTCCGCGGCCCTGCTGCTGCTCGGCGCGTCGATCGGCCTCATCGGTGCGATCGGCGTGCTGCGCCTGCCCGACAGCTACACCCGCCTGCACGCCGCCAGCAAGGCCGGCGCACTGGGCGCCGCGCTGATCCTCGCCGGCGTGGCTGCGGCGAGCGAGGGCGGCTTCGCGCTCGCCGCGCTGTTCGCGATGCTCGTCCTGCTCGCCACCGCGCCGCTCGCCGCCCACGCCATGGCGCGCGCCGCGCACCGCTCGGGCATCGCGCCGCTCACCGGAGCGCTCGGGGACGCGCTCGCGGAGGCGGAGGCGCTTGCCGAGGCGGACCCGGAAACCTCTCCGCCCAAGCACGGCGCCCGGGTTGGGAGGTAAGGGCGACGCAAGTCACGATTGCGGCATTTCCGCATCGACCTTGCCGAACGCCGCGGCACCGCAGGATCGCGACTTGCATCGCGCCCGCGGCAAAAACGCATTGCGCCGCAGACGCCCCTACGCGCCCACTGCGCTCCATCCCACCTCAGCCGAAGCGCTCGTCCTCGCGCAGGAAGCGCCACTGCCCCAGCGGCAGGTCGCCCAGCTTCACCCGGCCGATGCGCACGCGCTTGAGGCCCACCACCTTCAGCCCCACCAGCTCGCACATGCGGCGGATCTGACGCTTGCGGCCCTCGCGCAGGACGAAGCGCAGCTGCTCGTCGTTGATCCACTCCACCTCGGCCGGGCGCAGCGGGCGGTCGTCCAGCCACAGGCCGTGGTTGAGCAGCGCGAGTCCGTTCTCGGCCAGCGTGCCCTCGACGCGGACGATGTACTCCTTCTCGACCTTGGAGTCCTCGCCGATGAGCTGGCGGGCGACGCGGCCGTCCTGGGTCAGCACCAGCAGGCCGGTGGAGTCGATATCGAGCCGGCCCGCGGGGGCGAGGTTCTTCAGGTGGCTGGGATGGAAGCGCTGCGCGGTGTCGCGGTCGGCCTGGTTGTCGGGGCCGATCAGGCTCACCGCAGGGGCGTAGCCGGGCTCGGGCTGGCCGGAGACGTAACCGACCGGCTTGTGCAGCAGGATGGTCGCACGCTGCTGCTGGGTGCGCGCGGCCTCGGGGGCGAGGGTGATGCGGGCGTCCTGGCCGACGCGCACGCCGAGCTCCGAGACCCGCCGGCCATCCACGAAGACCCAGCCGCGCTCGATGAACTCGTCGGCCTCGCGGCGCGAGCACAGGCCGCGCTCGGCCATCAGCTTGGAAAGCCGCACCCCTTCGACGGCGGCACGCGCCTGCGCGGCTTCGGCGATGGCGGCCGCGGAAGCGGCGCGCGCCTCGTAGGAGGCCGCGGCGGCCGCAGGCGGCGCCTGCTCGCCCCGGCGCTGCGGCGCGGCGTCGCGGCGCTGGGAGCGCTCCTCGTCCCTGCGCTTCGGGCCGACGCGCGCGCGGCGCCGCGCGTCGTCGTCCCTGCGGGCCGGCGCGGACTCGCGGCGCGCGGGCGCGCTCGTCGTCCGCGCGCTTCCTTCCCCACTCGCCGCCCGCGGGGCGCTCGTCGTCGCGCGCGGAGGTGCCCGCGCTGCGCGCCGCGCGTTCGCCGCGCGCCGGCTTCGCGTCCTCTTCGCGCCGACCCGGCCTGGCGCCATCGTCCCGGCGCGGGGCGCGCTCGTTCCGTTCAGGCTTCGTCGCTCGCCCGGGCCGCCGCCCAGGTCCCTCGCCGCCGGCAGGACGTGCCGGGGCCTCGCCGCGCGGCGTGCGCGCATCGGCCGCCGGATCCCGCGCGGAGGGCGCTTCCTCGGCCGACGGCTCTTCGTCCGCGGACTTGCGCACGCCGAGCGTGCCCTGGATGCGCGAGGGTTGAGGGGTGGGCGGCTTTCTGCGGATGGTGTTCAACGTGATTCCCCGGGGGTTCGAGGCCGCATTATCGCCGATCGACAGGCTCAGTCGTGCGCGCCGCGGCGCCCGTCGTCCTCGTCGGCCTCGCCGGCGCCGGGCGCGGCGTCGAAGGTGCTCCAGCCGACGGGGCGGCCGGTGGGCGGGAGGCCGTCGCGCAGCTCGGTGTGTTCGTGCAGGTGGGCCTTGGCGATGAAGTGGGCGCTGATCGGCGCGGTCATGAACAGGAAGGCGGTGATCAGCACCTCGTGGATCGACAGCGTGCCCTCCAGCCCGGCGAAGAACACCATGGAGGCGACCAGCGCACCGCCCACCCCCAGGGTGGTCGCCTTGGTGGGTGCGTGCAGGCGGGTGAGCAGGTCGGGCAGCTTGACCATGCCGATCGAGCCGATCAGCAGGAAGGCGCCGCCACCGACGATCAGCAGCGAGACGAGGAGTTCGAGCACGAAGGTCATGGGCGGTCCCCGCTCACTCGATGACGTCGCCGCGCAGGATGAAGCGGCAGTAGGCGACGGTGGAGATGAAGCCGAACATCGCGAACAGCAGCGCGGCCTCGAAGAAGATCGTGGAGCGCTCGTGGATGCCCGCGAGCACGATCAGCGCGATGATGTTGATCACCATGGTGTCGACCGCGAGCACGCGGTCCATCAGCGCGGGGCCGCGCAACAGCCGCCACAGGTTGAGCAGCAGCGCGAGCGAGGCGGCGGCGAAGCCGAACTGCAGGGCGTATTCGATCACGGGAAGATCTCCTTGAGGCGGTCCTCGTAGCGTTCCTTCATCTGCCGCACCGTGTCCTCGGCGTCGGGCGCGTCGAGGCAGTGCACCAGCAGGCTGCGGCCGTCGGCGGAGAGGTCGCAGGACACCGTGCCGGGCGTCATCGTGATGGTGCCGGCGAGCACCGTGATCGCCTCCGGCGAGCGCAGCTCGAGCGACAGCACGACCCAGCGCGTCGCCAGGCTCTCCACCGGGCGGAACAGGATCAGGCGGGTGACCTGGAGATTGGCGACCACCACGTCCCAGGCCACCACGCCGAGGTAGGCGAAGGCCTTCGACCACGACTTCACCGGCGGGCGCTCCGGCCAGAAGTTGCTCGTCACCCGCGTGATCACCACGGCGAGCACCACGCCCACCAGCAGGCCGCCGAAGCTGAAACTGTTGAGCAGCAGCATCCACAGCAGCACCAGCACCGCGGTCATCAAGGGATGCGGCAGCCAGCGCTCCATGAAGGTGCGCTCGTCGAGCCTGTCGTGCCTGGCGCCCATCAGCGCACCCCCTGTGCGGTGCCGAGCACCGCGTCGATGTAGCCTGCCGGGGCGTAGAGCTGTGCCGCGACGAGCTCGAGCCAGGCATGCACCGGGCCGGCGAACGCGGTCAGCAGCACCAGGCAGGCGAGCAGCCCGCCGACCGCGACGAAGGACAGCGCGCCGTCCGGGCGATAGCCGGGCGCGGGCGCGGCGGGCAGCGCGTGCGCCTTCCAGAACACGAAGCTGCCGGCGCGCGAGAAGCCGACGATGGCGATCAGCGAGGTCGACAGGATCAGCGCCCAGAACCAGCTCGCATGCGCCGAGGCGCGCACGCCGTCGAGCACCAGCAGCTTGCCGATGAAGCCGGACAGCGGCGGCATGCCGGTCATGGCGATCGCGGCGACGAAGAACAGCCCGCCCACCAGCCCGCCCTGGGCGATGCGCGGGGCCGCGGCGAAGCGGTCGCGCTGGGCGCCGCGGCGCTCGGCGACGAGGTCGGCGACGAGGAAGAGCGCGCCGGCCGCGAGCGTGGAGTGGATCAGGTAGTACAGCGCGGCGCTGGTCGCCTGCGGCGTGAATACCGCCACCGTGGCGAGCAGCATGCCCATCGAGCCGATGACCGCGAAGCTCGCCATCTGGCCGAGGCTGCGCGCGGCCAGCACGCCGGTCATGCCCAGCACGAGGGTGACCAGCCCCGCCGGCAGCAGCCAGGGCGCCGCGAGCCAGGCAGCGGCCCCCGCGTCGGCGCCGAAGGCGAGCACGTAGAGGCGGATGATCGAATACGCCCCCACCTTGGTCATGATCGCGAACAGCGCCGCCACCGGCCCGGGCGCGTTGGCGTAGGTGCCGGGCAGCCAGAAGTGCAGCGGCACCAGCGCGGCCTTGACCGCGAACACCAGCAGCAGGAGCACCGCGCCGGTCTGCAGCAGCGCCTGGTCGGCCGCCGGCACCTGCGGCACGATGCGCGCGAGGTCGGCCATGTTGAGCGTGCCGGTGACGCTGTAGATCATGCCCACGGCGATCAGGAACACCGAGGAGCCGACCAGGTTGGTGACCACGTACTGCACGCCCGCCTTCACCCGCAGCCCGCCGCCGCCGTGCACCATGAGCCCGTAGGAGGCGATGAGCAGGATCTCGAAGAACACGAACAGGTTGAAGAAGTCGCCGGTCAGGAAGGCGCCGTTGATGCCCATCAGCTCGAACTGGAAGAGCGGGTGGAAGTGCTTGCCGCGCTGGTCCCAGCCGCCGATCGCGTACAGCAGCACGCCCAGGCCGAGCACCGCGGTGAGCACCAGCATCAGCGCCGACAGGCGGTCGAGCGCGAGCACGATGCCGAAGGGCGCCGGCCAGGCGCCGAGCGCGTAGCTGCGCACCTGGCCGTCGCTCGCGAGCACCAGCAGCGCGACGGCGATGCCCAGCATCAGCACGGTGGAGGCGACCGCGAAGCTGCGTGCGAGCACGCTGTCGTGGCGCGCGGCCAGCACCAGCAGCGCGCCGACCACCGCCGGCAGCAGGATGGGGAGGATCAGCAGGTGGTTCATGCGCGCCCCCCGCGGCCGCCCGGTGCCGGTGCCGGCGCCGGCTTGCGCCCGCGCAGTTTCCAGTCGTCCTCGGTGGCCTCGGGCGAGGCGTCGCCGGGCAGGTCGACGTGGTCGTTGCCGGTCTCGAGGTAGGCGCGCAGCGCCATCACCACCACCACCGCGGTCATGCCGAAGGAGATCACGATCGCGGTGAGCACCAGGGCCTGCGGCAGCGGGTCGATGTAGCCCGCCGCGTCGGCGGAGATCACCGGCGGCCGGCCGATCGCCAGGCGGCCGGTGGCGAACAGGAACAGGTTGGTGGCGTAGGTGAGCAGCGACAGGCCGATCACCACCGGGAAGGTGCGCGCGCGCAGCACCATGTAGATGCCGGCCGCGGTCATCACGCCGATCGCGCTGGCGACGAGGAACTCCATCAGCCCTGCTCCTTGCCCGAGGTGGCGCGCGGGTCCACATCCATCGCGCCGGTGTTGATCGTGTAGGGGCTGGTCCAGCGCCCCATGCGCGACAGGTTGGCGAGCATCAGCATCACCGCCCCGACCACGGTGAGGAAGACCCCGGTGTCGAAGGCCATCGCGCTGGCGAGTTCGAACTCGCCCACCAGCGGCAGGTGGAAGTGGCCGAAGGTCGAGGTCAGGAAGGGCTGGTCGAGCACCATCGCGCCGATGCCGGTGGCGGCCGCGACCAGCACGCCGAGGCCGATCATGGCGTGGTAGTTGACCTTCACCCGCTGCGCGGCCCAGCCGAAGCCGCTCGCCATGTACTGCATGATCAGCGCGATCGACACCACGAGCGCGGCGATGAAGCCGCCGCCGGGCTGGTTGTGGCCGCGCAGGAAGATGTAGGCGCCCACCAGCATCGCCAGCGGCAGCATCACCCGGGTGGCCACGACCATGATCATCGGGTGGCGATCGGCCGACTGCGGGCGGTCGGGCGACCACGCGCCGAGGCGGCGGCCGGTGCGGCCGAACAGCGCGCCGTCGAGCAGCGCGTAGATCGCCAGCGCGGCGATGCCGAGCACGGTGATCTCGCCGAAGGTGTCGAAGCCGCGGAAGTCGACCAGGATCACGTTGACCACGTTGGTGCCGCCCCCGCCCGACACCGAGTTCTCGAGGTAGTAGTGCGACAGCGAGGTGCCGTCGCGGGTCAGCATCGCCCAGCTCGCCCCCGCCATGCCGACGCCGGCCACGACCGCGAGCACGCCGTCGCGCAGGTGGCGCAGCGGATCGGCGCGCACCGAGGAGCTCTGCGGCCCCTCCTTGGGCAGGAAGTAGAGCGCGAGCAGGATCAGGATGACCGTGCCGACCTCGACCGAGATCTGCGTCAGCGCGAGGTCGGGCGCGGACAGGTAGATGAAGGCCACGCACACGATCAGGCCCACCGTGCCGACCACCAGCACCGACAGCACGCGGCGACGGAAGAGCATCACGGTGAGCGCGCAGCCGCCGACCAGCAACAACCAGGCGGCGATCGCGGCCGGGTGCGCGGGCAGCAGCGCGCGCGTGCCCGCCTCGTGCGGCGCGGCGAGGAAGGCGGCGAAGCCGGCGAGCGTGAACGCGCCGAGCGCGAAGGCGAGATAGCGCTGCAGCGAGCCGTTGTGCAGGCCGTGGGTGACACCGCGCGCGAGCGCGGCCGCGCCTTCGATGAAGGCGTCGAACATCGCCTTGGCTTCGGGGTGCGGCCCCGCCTGCCAGAGCGCGCGCACGCGCCGGTAGGCGAGCAGCGCGCCGAGGCCGACGGTCACCGCGATCGCCGACAGGCCGAGCGCCGGGGTGAAGCCGTGCCAGAGCGCGAGGTGGTAGTCCATCACCGCCCCGCCGGTCACCGCGCGCGCCACCACCGCCACCAGCGGCCCGGCCACGGTGTCGGGGAAGAGCCCGATCGCCACCACCAGCACCACCAGCAGCGCCGGCGGCAGCCACATGCCGGCGGGCGGGTCGTGCGGCGCGTGCGGGTAGTCGTCGCGACGGGCGCCGAAGAACACATGCACGATGTAGCGGAAGGAGTAGGCCACCGAGAAGCACGCCGCCAGGGTGGCCAGCGCGGCGACGATCCAGCCGTTGCCCAGCCAGGCGGTGTCGACCGCCTCGTGCAGCATCATCTCCTTGGAGATGAAGCCGTTGAGCGGTGGCAGTCCGGCCATCGACGCGCCCGCCACCATCGCCAAGGTCGCGGTGATCGGCATCAGCTGCAGCAGGCCGCCGAGGCGCCGGATATCGCGCGTGCCGGCCTCATGGTCGACGATGCCGGCGTTCATGAACAGCGCCGCCTTGAAGGTGGCGTGGTTGAGGATGTGGAACACCGCCGCCACCGCCGCCAGCGGCGTGCCGAAGCCGAGCAGCATGGTCACCAGGCCGAGGTGGCTCACGGTGGAGTACGCCAGCAGGCCCTTGAGGTCGTCCTTGAAGAGCGCGATCCCGGCCGCCACCAGCATGGTCACCAGGCCGGTGGTGGCGACGAGGTAGAACCACTCGGGCGTGCCGGCGAGCACCGGCCACATCCGCGCCATCAGGAAGAGCCCTGCCTTCACCATGGTCGCCGAGTGCAGGTAGGCCGACACCGGGGTCGGCGCCGCCATCGCGTGCGGCAGCCAGAAGTGGAAGGGGAACTGCGCGCTCTTGGTGAAGCAGCCGGCGAGGATCAGCACCAGCGCGGGCACGTACAGCGGCGAGGCCTGGATCGCCTCCTTGTTGCGCAGGATGTCGGTGAGGTTCCAGGAGCCGGCGATGTCGCCCAGGATCAGCATGCCGGCGATCATCGCCAGCCCGCCGGCACCGGTCACGGTAAGCGCCATGCGCGCGCCCTGGCGGCCTTCGGGGAGGTGCTTCCAGTAGCCGATGAGCAGGAAGGACGACAGGCTGGTCAGTTCCCAGAACACCAGCAGCAGCAGGATGTTGTCCGACAGCACCACGCCCACCATCGCGCCCTGGAAGAGCAGCAGGTAGCTGTAGAACACCCCCATCGGGTCGTTCTTGGCGAGGTAGAAGCGCGCATAGACGATCACCAGCAGGCCGATGCCCAGGATCAGCCCGGCGAAGAACATCCCCAGCCCGTCGAGAAAGAAGCTCGCCTGCAGGCCGAGCGCGGGCACCCAGTCCCAGCCGGCGACGAGCACCTCGCCGCGGAACACCGCCGGCGCCTGCGCGAGCAGCAGCACGAGGGCGAGCAGCGGAAAGACGAAGGCGGTGGTCGCACAGGCGCTGCGCCCGGCGCGGATCATCAGCGCGGGAAAGAGCGCGCCGATGAAGGGCAGCAGCACGATCAGGGCGAGGCTCATCGGGGGGACTCCTCGGGCGTTGTCGGTGGGATGGGCGACGCGAACCGCGGGTGGCGGGGGCCACCCACACCCCGCATGAGGACCGCTTCCGGGCGGAGTATATCGATGATGCGACCCCCGCCAAATCGGGGTTGATTTCACTAGGCGAAATCGGATCGCACGGGTACCATTCGTCAGACTCCCTTGCCAGCCCTGGCAAGCCTCCGATCTTTCCGCGAACCTCCGTGCAGCCGAAGAAGACCGAATCCGCCCCCAGCGCCGAAGGCAAGACCTCGATCCAGGTCATCGAGCGCATGATGAAGCTGCTGGACGTGCTCGCCGAACATGCCGACCCGGTACAACTGAAGCAGCTCGCGCTCGAGACCGGCTTGCACCCGTCCACCGCGCACCGCATCCTCGGCGCAATGACGCAGAGCGGCTTCGTCGAGCGCTCGGACGCCGGCGCCTATCGGCTGGGCATTCGACTGCTCGAGCTCGGCAGCCTCGTCAAGTCGCGCATCTCGCTGCGCGAGACCGCGATGCCCTTCATGCTCAAGTTGCACGCCGCCACCGGCGAGAGCGTGAACCTGGGCGTGCGCGCGGGCGACGAGATCGTGTATGTCGAGCGCACCTCGAGCGGGCGCGCCTCGGTGCGCGTGGTGCACATCGTGGGCGCGCGCGCGCCGCTGCACACCACCGCCACCGGCAAGCTCTTCCTGGTCGAGGACGGCCTCGAGCGCATCCGCGACTACGCCCGCCGCACCGGCCTGCCCGCCTCCACCCCGGCCTCGATCACCGCGCTGCCGGCGCTGGAGAAGGAGCTCGACCGCGTGCGTCGCCACGGCGTGGCCTTCGACCTCGACGAGGTCGAGTCCGGCGTGCGCTGCATCGCCGCGGGAATCCGCGACGACGGCGGCGAACTGATCGCCGGCCTGTCGCTGTCGACCCCGTCCGAACGCTTCAACCCCGACTGGGCCCCGCTGGTGCGCGAGACCGCGGACGAGATCTCGCGCGCCCTCGGCCACCTGCCGCCGAAGGCGTGAGGCGGTAGGCGTCAGGCGATCGCCTGGGCGGGGGCCGGCTGGGCGACCGCCGCGCGGCCGAGCTCGAAGGCCTCGCGGTTGAGTTCCAGCAGCTCGGGCTTGCGCGTGCCGAAGCGATCGAGCACGGCCTTGCGCAGCACATCGGCCGGGAACGGAAGGCGGTCCGACATCGCGCCCAGCATCACGGTGTTGCCGAGGCGGATGTTGCCGAGCTGCATCGCGAGCGCGCTGGCGTCGAAGTCGAACACCGCGAGGCCGAGCCTGCGCATCTCCGCGATCGGGTCCTCGGGGTAGTCGTAGAGGCCGATGGTCACCACCGGCGGCACGAAGCGGCCCTGGTTGACCAGCGCGACCCCGCCCGGCTTGAGCATGTGCGCCCAGCGCAAGGCCTCGGCGGCCTCGAAGCCCACCAGCAGGTCGGCCTCGCCGGGCATGATCTGCGGCGACAGCACCTGGGGGCCGAAGCGCAGGTGCGAGGTCACGACCCCGCCGCGCTGGCTCATGCCGGCCACTTCGGTCTTCTTGACGTCGAAGCCGAGCGACAACGCGGCCTCTGCGAGGATCTCGGTGGCGGTCATCACACCCTGGCCGCCGATGCCGCAGACGGCGATGTTGGTGATGGTCATTGCGGGCTCCTCAGATCTTGGCGTGCAGGAACTTCACCGGGTGCTCCGGCAGGGCATGGACGATGGCCTCGGGCGCGCACGGCTGCACGCACAGGCCGCAGCCGGTGCAGGCGGAGGTCTCGATGCGCACGAAGGCGAGCTCGACTTCCTTGCCCGAGGGCTTGACCTGGGTCTCGCGCCGGGTGACGTGGATCGCCGGGCAGCCGACGTCGATGCAGTTGGCGCAGCCGGTGCACTTGTCGGCGATGACCTTGTAGGGCTGCGTGGGCTTGTAGTCGTCGATCAGCACGCAGGGCCGGTCGGTGATGATCACCGAGGGCTCGGGCACCTTGATCTCGTCGCGCAGGGTCTTGAACAGCGTCGGCAGCTCGTAGGGGTCGAGGGTGTGGATGCGCTCCTTCTTGACGCCGAGCGCCTCGCACAGCTTGGCGAAGTCGACCCGCTGCGCGCTCTCGCCGTGGATGTCGCGGCCGGTGCCGGGGTTGTCCTGGCCGCCGGTCATGCCCACCGCGCGGTTGTCGAGCAGCAGCACGGTGACGTTGCCGCGGTTCCAGGTGATGTCGAGCAGGCCCTGCATGCCCATGTGCATGAAGGTGGAGTCGCCGATCACCGCGATCACCGCCTTCTTGGCGTCGGCCGGGCCGCGGCCCTTGTCCATGCCGAGCGCGACGCCCATCGAGGCGCCCATCGAGATGCAGGTGTCGAGCGCGTTCCAGGGGTGGCCGGCGCCCAGGGTGTAGCAGCCGATGTCGCCCGAGATGGTGAGGTTGCGCAGCTGCGCGAGGGTGTAATAGATGCCCAGGTGCGGACAGGCGACGCACATGGTCGGCGGGCGCGGGAAGACCTGCTGCGGTACCAGGCGGGGCTGGGCGCTGGCGGGGACCTCCTCGCCGCGCAGGCGGGCGACCGCCGGGCGCAGGCGATCGGGCGAGAGCTCGCCCACGCGCGGCAGCACGTCCTTGCCCGCACAGGCGATGCCGGCGGCGCGCAGCTCGCTCTCGACCAGGGGCTCGGTCTCCTCGACCACCAGGAGCTGGTCGACGCCGGCGGCGAACGCGCGCAGGCGCTCGAGCGGCAGCGGGTAGGACTGGCCGAGCTTGAACACCGGCGCGTCGGGGAAGGTCTCGCGCACGTGCATGTAGGCCGGGCCCGAGGTCACGAAGCCGATGCGGCGGTCGCCGCCCTCGACGAGCACGTTGAACGGGCTCTGCTGCGCGGAGGCGCGCAGGGCCTCCTCGCGCTCGTACATGAGCGCCACGCGCGGCTTGGCGTGGCCGGGCACCATGACCCAGCGCTGCGGATCCTTGACGAAGCCGGCGGGCTCGTGGGCCTCGCGCTCGGCCGGGACGACGCGGCCCTTGACGTGGCAGATGCGGGTGGTCATGCGCACGATCGCCGGGCAGCGGAAGCGCTCGGACACCGCGAAGGCCTCGCGCGCCATGTCGTAGGACTCCTGCGCGTCGGCGGGCTCGAACAGCGGCAGGTGGGCGAAGCGCGCCCAGAAGCGCGAGTCCTGCTCGTTCTGCGACGAGGACATGCCGACGTCGTCGGCGACCGCGATCACCAGGCCGCCTTCGGTGCCGGTGACGGTCATGGTCATCAGCGCGTCGGCGGCGACGTTGAGGCCGACGTGCTTCATCGCACAGAAGGCGCGCGCGCCCACCATCGAGGCGCCGAGCGCGACCTCGAGCGAGACCTTCTCGTTCACCGACCACTCGGTGTAGAGGTCGGGAAAGCGCGACAGCTCCTCCAGGATCTCGGTCGCCGGGGTGCCCGGATAGGCGGCGGCGACGCGGCAGCCGGCGTCGCGCACGGCGAGCGCCACGGCCTCGTTGCCGGACAGGAACAGGCGGCTCGGGGCGGTTTCGGGCAGGGCAGCACCCATGGGGAGATCCTCTCTGACGGGTTCGGGGTCGAAACGCACGAGCTTAGTGAGCGCCCTGCCCGGCTCCATTGACGAAGATCAACCGCGCTGCAGTCGTGCGCGCCGCGGAGCGCTCGTCACGGGCACGGATGCTGCACCTGCACAGCTATTGCGCTCGATCAAACGCCGACTTCCTGTGCAGGTGCAGCATGGCGTCTTTTGCCTCGAGCGGAATTCGACGAGATGCTCAAAGAACGCTGGAACGACCGTGCGGGCGGCTTCCATCCGGTCAGTGCGCCGGACTTCCTGCCCCGACAGCAATTGCGCGAGGTGCAATCGCACCGCCTGCAGGCGGTGGTCGGACGCGCCTGGGACAAGGTGGCGCTGTTCCGCGAGCGCATGCAGGCGCGCGGCCTCACGCCGGACTCGATCGCCGGCATCGGCGACATCGCCGCCCTGCCCTTCACCACCAAGGCCGACCTGCGCGACACCTACCCCTTCGGCCTGTTCGCCAGCCCGATGGACGAGGTGGTGCGCCTGCACGCCTCCTCGGGCACCACCGGCAAGCCGATCGTGGTCGCCTACACCCGCGAGGACATCGAGGTGTGGACCGAGGCGATGGCACGCACCTTCGCCGCCTGCGGCCTGCACCGCGGCGACATCCTGCAGAACGCCTTCGGCTACGGCCTGTTCACGGGCGGCATGGGCACCCACTACGGTGCCGAGGCGATCGGCGCGGCGGTGATCCCGGTCTCGGGCGGCAACACCGAACGCCAGATCATGCTGATGCGCGACTTCGGCGTCACCGCGGTGTGCGCCACGCCGAGCTTCTTCGTGCACCTGGTGGAAAAGGCCGGCGAGATGGGGGTGGACCTCAGGGACCTGCCGCTACGCACCGGCGTGTTCGGCGCCGAGCCGTGGACCGACGGCATGCGCGAGCGCATCCAGGCCGAGACCGGCATCGAGGCCTTCGACATCTACGGCCTGTCCGAGATCACCGGCCCCGGCGTGGCCACCGAGTGCGCCTGCCACGACGGCCTGCACGTGCTGGAGGACCACTTCTTCCCCGAGATCATCGACCCAGTGACCGGCGCGGCGCTGCCCGACGGCGAGGAGGGCGAGCTGGTGCTGACCACGCTGTCCAAGCGCGCGATGCCGATGATCCGCTACCGCACCCGCGACATCACCGCCATCCTCACCGCGCCCTGCGGATGCGGCCGCACGATGCGCCGCATCCGCCGCATCAGCCGGCGCTCGGACGACATGTTCATCATCCGCGGCGTCAATGTCTTTCCATCGCAGGTCGAGGCCGCGCTGCTGGCGGTCGAGGGCACGGTGCCGCACTACCAGATCGTGCTCACGCGCGAGCATGGGCTGGACCGGATGACGGTCGAGGTGGAAGTGACGCCCGAAGTGTTCAGCGACACCGTGCGCGCCATGGAGGAGCTGCGCGCGCGCATCGGGCACGCGATCGAGCACGTGCTCGGCATCCGCGTCGGCCTGCGCCTGGTCGGGCCGCACAGCATCCCGCGCAGCGAAGGCAAGGCACGGCGCGTGATCGACAAGCGCCAAGATTGAGGCAGGAGCCCGCGATGAAGATCTCCCAACTTTCCGTCTTCCTGGAAAACCGCCCGCACAGCCTGCTGGAGCCGCTGCAGGCGCTCGCCGCAGCCGGCATCGACCTGTCGGGAATCGCGCTCGCCGACAGCGAGCAGTTCGGCATCCTGCGCCTGGTGCTGCGCGACTGGGCGCGCGCGCGCGGGTTGCTGCAATCCGGCGGCTGGGCGGTGACGGTGACCGACATGGTGGCGATCCACGTCGAGGACCAGCCCGGCGGCCTGGTACGCATCCTCGAGGTGCTCGCTGCGGCAGGGGCCGACATCGAGTACATGTACGGCTTCTTCGTGCGCCGCAGCGGTCGCGTGGCGATGCTGTTCCGCTTCGCCCGTCCGGAGCTGGCGATCGCCGCACTGGAAGCCGCCGGCATCACGATGCTCGGCGAGGATGCGCTGTACTGAAGACGCGACGGTTCATGCCGGAGCGCCCGAAGGCGCGAACACGGCGGCTGCCGAAAAAAAAGCGGGGCCGGCCCGATCGGGCGGCCCCGCGTTTCGACCTGCGCGCCCGGGAAGCTCAGCTGCCCGCGCCCTGCGGTGCGGCGGCCAGGCGCTGGGGTGCGGTCTGCTCGAGCCACTTGCGCACGCGCTTGGCGTCGGCAGTGCGGGTATAGCGGCCGTAGGAGTCCATCAGCACCATGACCACCGGCTGCTGGTGCAGCCAGGTCTGCATGACCAGGCAGCGGCCCGCCTCGGAGATATAGCCGGTCTTGGACACGCTGATCGTCCATTCCGGGCTGCGCACCAGCGAGTTGGTGTTGCCGAAGCGCAGCATGCGCCCATGCACCGGCACGTAGCGCTCGTGCGCGGTGGAGAACTCGCGGATGAGTGGATAGGACGCCGAGGCCGCGACCATCTTGGCGAGGTCGCGCGGGCTGGAGACGTTGGCCGGGTTGAGGCCGGTGCTGTCGTGGAAGCGGGTGTTCCACAGGCCGAGCAGGCGCGCCTTGACGTTCATCGCCTCGACGAAGGCCGCCTCACCGCCCGGATAGTGACGCGCCAGCGACGAGGCCGCGCGGTTCTCGGACGACATCAGCGCGAGCTGCAGCATCTCCTCACGCGACAGCGTGGTACCGAGCGCGAGCCGCGAGCCCGTGCCCTTGAGCTGATCGATGTCTTCCTCGGAGATCACCACCGGCTCGGACAGGCTCTGTCCGGCGTCGAGCACCACCATCGCGGTCATCAGCTTGGTGATCGAGGCGATCGGCAGCACTTCGGCGGCGTTGCGCTCGAGCAGCACCTCACCGGTGCGCTGGTTGATGACGTAGAAGGCGCTGGAGCCGAGCACGGGCATGCCGTTGCCGTCGAGGGCGAGCGGTGCATCGGGCTCGTCGGCGAGCACCGCCGCGGGCGCGGCGAGCGCGGCGGCGGCCACCGCCGGCTTGCGCAGGCTCACCCGCATCGGCGCCGCCCGGCCGCGAGCACCCGCAACCGCGCGGCTCCCGGCCTTCGCGGAGCGCGTGGCCTTGGCGCTGCGCGTCACGGCCTTGGACGCGGCGGCCTTCTTTTGCGCGGGCTTCGCAGCGGCCTTGCGCACCGGGGCCTTGGCCGCAGCCTTCTTCGCGGCCGGCTTGGAAACCTTGCTCGTCGCAGCCTTTCCGGATGCCTTCGGGGCTGCGACGGCCATACCCGACTGCAGCGCGAACATCGCGGCAATCGCGGCGATCAGTGGGCGAACTTTCATGATGGCGACGGGACGGAGAGCGGTGGAATGCGGGTTCGAGGCGTTCTGCTTTAAGAAATAGGCAGATACGCAATAGATTTCAAGTTGTTTCTAGCTTTGGGAGGAATTCTACCCCTGCATCGGCGTCGCCGGCGAGCCCGGCGGCCACCCCGCCCCGGGTCAGGAGTCGATGCGCAGGAAACGGCGAAGCTCGCCGGCCCGCGTCATCGCGTCATGATAGCCGAGCTCGATCAGCGCGCGCGTGAAACCCGGTTCGAAAAGCAGGTAGGAAAGCAGGGTCGAACCGTCGCGCCGCAAGGTGCCCAGGCCGCGCAGCACGATGCGCAGCTGCATCGGCAGGCTGTGCGCGTGGCGCGCCGCGATGGTGTCGAGGCGCTGCGAGGGCTGGATCACCAGGCACTCGATCGGGCGCAGCGCGATCCCTGCCTCGGCGCGGCGGGTCTCGTCGAGCCGGCTCACGGTGTCGTTGATGCGCGCCAGGCGCTCGAGATCGACCTCGAGGGTGTCGAGGAAGATGCTCGACAGCGCGTGGCCAGCGATCTGCGCCGGCGAAGGATAGCCGCCCACGGCGCGCATCCTCCCCTCTTCGGCCGTACGCCCGGCACCGATCACCAGGATGCGGTCGGCGCCGAGGTGGATCGCCGGGCTCACCGGCGCGAGCTGGCGCATCGAGCCGTCGCCGAAGTACTCGCGGTGGATCTTCACCGCCGGGAACACGAAGGGCAGCGCCGCGCTCGCCATCACGTGGCAGACGTCGAGCTGCGCGCGCACGCCCAGGCGCTGCGCGCGGCGCCAGGGCTGCAGTTCGGGCGCGCCCTGGAAGAAGGCGAGGCTTTCGCCGGAGGAGTAGCCGGAGGCGGTGACGCTGAGCGCGCGCAGATCGCCGCGGCCGATCGCGGCCTCGATCGAAGCGAAGTCGAGCACGCGCTCGAGCAGGCCGCGCAAGGGGGTGTTGTCGAGCAGCGAGCGCGGGGTCTGCCGCACCAGCCAGCCGCCGAACAGCGCCGCGCCCCAGCGCAGGCCGCTGCCGAAGAGCGCGGGCGGATCGACGCGATACACCTGGGCGACGTGCAGGCTGCGCCAGACGCGCTGGATGTGCAGCACCGCGCGGCCGAAGTCGGCCGCATGCACCGCGAGCGCGACCGCGTTGATCGCACCGGCCGAAGTTCCGCACAGGATGGGGAAGGGATTGCCGGGGCGCTTGCCGCGCAGTTCGCGGATCGCGACCAGCACGCCGACCTGGTAGGCGGCACGCGCACCGCCACCGGTCAGCACCAGCGCCGCTCGTCCTTCGTCCGCGCCCATCCGCCCGCCCCCGCTCATGCGATGGCTTCAGCATCGCGCAACGACGACCGCCCCCGCAAGGAAGGAATGCGCAGCCGCGACGCGAGCCGCGCCGGGCGCGCACCCCGAGCTGCGGGGAACGCGCCCTTGCGCCCGCTTGCGGCGCCCCGCTCAGCCCGCCTGGCCGGCCTCGACCACGGTGAGCGCGGTCATGTTGATGATGCGGCGCACGGTCGCCGAGGGCGTGAGGATGTGCACCGGCTTGGCCGCGCCGAGCAGGATCGGCCCCACCGTCATGCCGCTGCCCGCGGCGTTCTTGAGCAGGTTGAAGGCGATGTTGGCCGCGTCCAGGGTCGGGAAGATCAGCAGGTTGGCGTCCTCGCGCATCTTGGCGTTGGGGAAGATCTGCAGGCGGTGGCGGGCGTCGAGCGCCGAGTCGCCGTGCATCTCGCCCTCGACCTGCAGCTCGGGATGGCGCTCGTGCAGCATGCGCAGCGCGGTGCGCATCTTCCCGGCGGTCGGCGAGTCGGCCGAGCCGAAGGACGAGTGCGACAGCAACGCGATGCGCGGCTCGATGCCGAAGCGCTTCATCTCCTCGGCGGCGAGCAGCGTCATCTCGACCACCTGCTCGGGCGTGGGGTCGTAATTGACGTAGGTGTCGGCGAGGAAGAGCGTGCGCCCGGGCAGACTGAGCAGGTTCACCGTGTACAGGTTGTCGACCCCCTCGCGGCGGCCGAGCACGTCCTCGACGAACTCACGATGCAGGCGGTGCATGCCATAGGTGCCGCAGATGAGGCCGTCGCCGTAGCCGAACTTGAGCAGCAGCGCGCCGATCAGCGTGGTGCGGCGGCGCACCTCCTTCTTGGCGTACTCGACCGACACCCCCTTGCGCTCCATCAGGCCGTGGTAGTGCTGCCAGAGCTGGTTGAAGCGCGGGTCGGAGTCGGGGTTGACCAGCTCGAAGTCACGCTCCGCGGCCAGGCGCAGGCCGAAGCGCTCGATGTTCTTGGCCACGACCTCGGGGCGACCGATGAGGATCGGGCGCGCCAGCCCCTCGTCCACCACCTGCTGCACGGCGCGCAGCACCTTCTCGGATTCGCCTTCCGAGAAGATGATCCGCTTCGGGTTCTTGTGCGCGGCGGCGAACACCGGCTTCATGATCAGGCCGGAGTGCCAGACGAAGTTGTTGAGCTGGCTGCGGTAGGCGTTCCAGTCGGTGATCGGGCGCGTCGCCACGCCCGAGGCCATGCCGGCCTCGGCTACCGCTGGGGCGATCTTGACGATCAGGCGCGGGTCGAAGGGGCGCGGGATGATGTACTCGGGGCCGAAGCCGCCGACCTTCTCGCCGTAGGCGGCGGCGACGATGTCGCTCTGCTCCACGCGCGCCAGTTCGGCGATGGCCTTCACCGCGGCGAGCTGCATCTCGTCGGTGATGGTCGTCGCGCCGACGTCGAGCGCGCCGCGGAAGATGAAGGGGAAGCACAGCACGTTGTTGACCTGGTTCGGGTAGTCCGAACGGCCGGTGGCGATGATCGCGTCGCTGCGCACCGCCTTGACCTCGTCGGGGAGGATCTCCGGGGTCGGGTTGGCGAGCGCGAGGATCAGCGGGTTGGCCGCCATCTTCGCCACCATCTCGCCCTTGAGCACGCCGCCCGCCGACAGCCCCAGGAACACGTCCGCGCCCTCGATGACCTCGGCGAGCTTCCTGGCGTCGGTCTTCTTGGCGTAGCGCGCCTTGATCGGGTCCATCAGCGCGGTGCGGCCCTCATAGACCACGCCTTCCAGATCGGTGACCCAGATGTTCTCGACCGGCACGCCGAGCTTGACCAGCAGGCCCAGGCAGGCGAGCGCCGCGGCGCCAGCGCCGGAGGTCACCAGCTTGACCTTCTTGAGGTCCTTGCCCTGCAGGTGCAGGCCGTTCAACACCGCGGCGCCGACCACGATCGCGGTGCCGTGCTGGTCGTCGTGGAAGACCGGGATCTTCATGCGCTCGCGCAGCTTGGCCTCGATGTAGAAGCACTCGGGCGCCTTGATGTCCTCGAGGTTGATGCCGCCGAAGGTGGGCTCGAGCGCGGCGATCATGTCGATCAGCTTGTCGGCGTCGGGCTCGTCGATCTCGAGGTCGAAGACGTCGATGCCGGCGAACTTCTTGAACAGCACGCCCTTGCCTTCCATGACCGGCTTGGCGGCGAGCGGGCCGATGTTGCCCAGGCCGAGCACGGCGGTGCCGTTGGTGACGACGCCGATCAGGTTGGAACGCGCGGTGAGCTCGGCCGCCTGCGCCGGGTCCTCGACGATCGCGTCGCAGGCCGCGGCCACGCCGGGCGAGTAGGCCAGCGACAGGTCGCGCTGATTGGACAGCACCTTGGTGGGCGTGACCGAGATCTTTCCCGGGCGCGGATAGCGGTGGTAGTCGAGGGCCGCACTGCGGATCAGCTCGTCCATGGTCTTCCTCCTTGGTCTTTTGCGTATGGGACGGGCGCCGTGCCGGCGCGCCGGGCGTCAACGGCACAAGCATACCGCGGACGCGCTTATTCTCGCATTACGAAAACAAAATTTGCGATGTGAAAAATACGTATACCGAACCCACGGCAACCCCTTGCGATAGGCGGACTGCATCACACCGATCGTTACGATCCGGTTCATGGCCGGGGGCCGGGCATGGCATAATTATGGGCTCAACCGCGAACGATCCGCCCCGACGGCGCTCGTAGACGGAAGTCGGTGCGCCCGCCTCGGGCGCCCATGCAGCCCGCCGGCCAGGCAGCCCCTGCAGCAACGATGGCCGACCGACGGGAATGGTTTCGCATCACAGCACGGGAGAGCTGTACACATGTCTCAGAACCACGCCCAGGCGGCGATCGCCGCTGCCCCCGAATACGTCCGCCACGAAGGCCTGAAGAAGTGGGTCGGCGAAATCGCCGCGCTCACCGAGCCCGACCGCGTGGTCTGGTGCGACGGCTCGCAGGAGGAGTACGACCGCCTGTGCGCCGAGATGGTCGAATCCGGCATGCTGATCAAGCTGAACCCGGAAAAGCGCAAGAACTCCTTCCTCGCCTGGTCCGACCCCTCCGACGTCGCGCGCGTCGAGGACCGCACCTTCATCTGCTCGCAGAAGAAGGAAGACGCCGGCCCGACCAACAACTGGGAAGACCCGGCGGTGATGCGCGAGACGCTGAACGGCCTGTTCAAGGGTTGCATGCACGGCCGCACGATGTACGTGATCCCGTTCTCGATGGGTCCGCTCGGCAGCCCGATCGCCCACATCGGCGTCGAGATCTCCGACAGCCCCTACGTCGTCACCAACATGCGCATCATGACCCGCATGGGCCGTGGCGCGGTCGAGGTGCTCGGCACCGACGCCGAGTTCGTGCCCTGCGTGCACACCGTCGGCGCCCCGCTCGCCCAGGGCGAGAAGGACAGCCGCTGGCCGTGCAACCCGACCACCAAGTACATCGTGCACTACCCCGAGACGCGCGAGATCTGGTCCTACGGCTCGGGCTACGGCGGCAACGCCCTGCTCGGCAAGAAGTGCTTCGCGCTGCGCATCGCCTCGACCATGGCGCGTGACGAGGGCTGGCTGGCCGAGCACATGCTGATCCTCGGCGTCGAGTCGCCCGAAGGCGAGAAGTCCTACGTCGCCGCCGCCTTCCCGTCGGCCTGCGGCAAGACCAACTTCGCCATGCTGATCCCGCCGAAGTCCTTCGACGGCTGGAAGATCACCACCGTCGGCGACGACATCGCCTGGATCAAGCCCGGCCCCGATGGCAAGTTCCGCGCCATCAACCCCGAGTTCGGCTACTTCGGCGTCGCCCCCGGCACCTCGGAGAAGACCAACTTCAACGCGATGGCCACGCTGAAGGAAAACATCATCTTCACCAACGTCGCGCTGACCGACGACGGCGACGTGTGGTGGGAAGGCATGACCAAGGAGGCCCCGGCCCACCTGGTCGACTGGCAGGGCAAGGACTGGACCCCGGAGATCGCCAGCGAAACCGGCCGCAAGGCCGCGCACCCGAACGCGCGCTTCACCGCCCCGGCCAGCCAGTGCCCCTCGGTCGACCCGGCCTGGGAAGATCCCGCCGGCGTGCCGATCTCGGCCTTCATCTTCGGCGGCCGCCGCGCCACCACCGTGCCGCTGGTGTACCAGGCCTTCAACTGGAACTTCGGCGTGTACATGGCCTCGACGCTCGGCTCCGAGACCACCGCCGCCGCCTTCGGCGCGCAGGGCGTGGTGCGCCGTGATCCGTTCGCGATGCTGCCCTTCTGCGGCTACCACATGGGCGACTACTTCAACCACTGGCTGCGCATGGGCCACGTGGTCGAGGACACCCCCAAGATCTTCTGCGTGAACTGGTTCCGCATGAACGAGCAGGGCCAGTTCATGTGGCCGGGCTTCGGCGACAACATGCGCGTGCTCAAGTGGATCGTCGATCGCTGCAAGGGCAAGATCGCCGCCAAGGAGACCGCGCTGGGCTGGATGCCGCGCTTCGAGGATCTCGACTGGACCGGCGCGGAGGTCAACCGCGAGGAATTCGAGGCGCTCACCAAGGTCGACGCCGACGCCTGGCGCGCCGAGCTGAACTCGCACAAGGAGTGGTTCGACAAGCTGCAGGACCGTCTGCCGCGCCAGCTGGTGCTCAAGCGCGAGCTGTTCGAACTGGCGCTCAACGCCGACTGAGGCCGCCTCGCGTAGGAGCGCCGGCAGGCGCGAGCGTTTCGTCCGACTCTGGCTTGGTCGCGGAACGCAACGCTGCATTCGCGGCTGCCGCCGCTCCTACACGAACACCATCACCCCGTGAGCATCCCACGTGGAGACTTCGTCCTCGGGCGAGCATCCCACGTGGAACCTTCGTCGTCGGGCGAGCACCACACGTGGAAACTTCCTCGCCGTGGAGCACCTCCATGTAGGAGCGCCGGCAGGCGCGAACCGGGCGGTGCCGCAGACGACGAACCCCGCCGGAGACCAAAGGCCATCTTCGCGGCCGCCAGCGCTCCAGCATGGACACGCGACCGACGCAAAAAGCGCCCCACGGCGCTTTTTGCTTTTTCCGAACAGCAGAAGATCCCACCATGCACCGATCACGCCGCCTCGACGACATCCAGCCCTTCCACGTCATGGAGTTGCTGCGCCGCGCGCGCGAGCTCGAGGCGCAGGGGCGCGACATCATCCACATGGAGGTCGGCGAGCCCGACTTCGGCACCCCGGCGCCGGTGGTCGAGGCCGCCACCCGCTTCCTCGCCGGCGGCGACGTGCATTACACCCCCGCGCTCGGCCTGCCGGCGCTGCGCGAGGCGATCGCGCGCTTCTACCACGACCGCTTCGGTGCTGACGTCGCCCCCGAGCGCATCGTCGTCACCGCCGGCGCCTCGGGCGCGCTGATGCTGGCGCTCGCCGCCACCACCGACCCGGGCGACGAGTGGCTGCTGCCCGACCCCGGCTATCCGTCCAACCGCCACCTGATCCGGGCCTTCGAAGGAGTCGCGCGCGCGCTCGAAGTCGATGCGGCGAGCCGCTACCAGCCCCGGCCCGGACAGGTCGACGCAGCCTGGGGCGAGCGCACCCGCGGGCTCATGGTGGCGACGCCGTCCAACCCTACCGGCACCCTGCTGTCGGTCGCCGAGATCGCCGCGCTGCACCGCAGCACGCGCGCGCGCGGCGGCGTGCTGCTGGTCGACGAGATCTACCAGGGGCTGACCTACGGCGTGGAATCGGCCACCGCGCTCGCCGACCCGGTGCTGAACGCGGCCGACGACGTCTTCGTGGTGAATAGCTTCTCGAAGTACTTCGGCATGACCGGCTGGCGGCTCGGCTGGCTGGTGGCGCCAACGGGCTTCGTGCGCGAGCTGGAGAAGCTCGCCCAGCATTTCTTCATTTCGCCCTCGACGCCGGCGCAGCACGCCGCGCTCGCCGCCTTCGCACCGGCGACGATCGCGATCCTGGAGGAGCGGCGCCATGAGTTCGCCCAGCGCCGTGACGTGCTGCTGCCGGCGCTGCGTGAGCTCGGCTTCGGCATCGCCACCGAGCCGCAGGGCGCGTTCTACGTGTATGCGGACGTGTCGGCGCTGGCCGACGACTCGGAAGCGCTCGCGCGCCGGATGATCGAGGAAGCCGGCGTGGCCGCCACGCCCGGGCTGGACTTCGGCCACCACCTGCCGCGGCGCCACCTGCGCATCGCCTACACCACGCGCAGCGAGAGGCTGCTCGAGGCGGCGGACCGGATCCGCGCGCTCGGGCTGGGGCGCTGAGCGGGCGCCCGGCTGGAGTGCCGGGGCGGTCGATGGCTCGGGGGCTCGGGATCTCGCGCGCCGGAGCCTGGGCAGCCGAATTCGCGGCTGCCGCCGCTCCTACAAGGGACGGAACCGCGACGGTTTCTGTAGGAGCGCCGGCAGGCGCGAATGCGGACGAATAGCCGCTCCAAGGCATGGCCTGCGCCCCACCCGGGCTCAGGCACCGCATCCACCGCGACCAAGGCCCGCGGGGGAGCGGGTTCCTGCCGAAGCTCAGCTCGCCTGCTCGGCGTCGCGACCGCTGTCGCGGCCGGCGATCAGCATCAGGCGTTTTTTCAGCGCCATCACCTTGCGGGGATAACGCGCCTTCGGGTCCTTGAGCGAGCCGTTGTAGTACTGCAGCGCACGCTGCATGCTGCCGTAGCGCTCCAGGCCCTCCTGCAGCACCAGGGTGCCGACGCGGACATTGGTCTCGGGGTCGAAGAGGACGTTGCGGCCGCGATTGGGGCCGATCTTGTCCTTGTGGTAGCGCGGGATCACCTGCATCAGCCCGAGCGCGCCCATGTTGCTGACCGCGCGGTGGTTGAAGCTCGACTCCACCGCCATGATCGCAACGATCAGCAGCGGATCGAAGCCGAGCTCCTCGGCGTGCGTCTCGGCCGCAGCCAGCGCGGGCTCGATCGCCTCCTCGGAGACGCGATAGGTATCGGCGATCCAGTCGCGCACTCGCGCCATCTCGTCCGAGAGCGCGCCCTCTTCTTCCTCGAAGGGGTTGTCCACGAGCGCGGCGATGTCGCGCAGCGCGGGCTGGTGGAACACCGGCGGGACCGGCTCCGCGACGACGCGGGCGAGCTGGCGCTCGACCAGCCCCGGCGCGGCCACCGGCAGGCGTTCGTGCAGGCGCGTCGAGGCCGCCAGCGAAGGCACTGCCGCCACGAAGGACGGCGCGACCTCTTCGGCCTGCCGCGGCGCGAAGGAAAGCACCGAGGCCATGGCCAGTTCGGACGCGGTGGGCTCGGCCTGCTGGCTGAGGACGTCGCCGTAGCGCACATCCGTGACGCCACCGCTCTGTGTGCCGAGCCAGCCCATGCCCATGAGACTTACGGAAAGAACCGCACCGTGCGCCAGACTGCGCGCAGCGCCGCCCGCTTGACGCGCGAGCGCCTTGAATCGAGTTGCGTGTTTCATGGTGTCCTCCATGCTGTGGCCTGAGCCCTGCCGTGGACGAGCCCTGTGGTGGGGGCCGCCCGGCGCCGCCCTGTGGGGCAGCGTCCGCGTCGCTCGGCGGGTAGGCCGGCACGACGGGCAGGAGTACTCGGTCGCCAGTAGGTGTTAAGACCCTTCGCCGCAACCAGACGACGGGCCCCGCGGTGCGTGCGTCCATGAAACTGCGTCTCACCTTACGGGAGGCGCCGCACCGAGATCGGATTGGGAATGTTGCAATGCAACAGGCAGCGGATTGTATTCGCTCACAGGTTTATTGTCAAAACCTGACAGCCACATGGCAACAGCAAGAAACACTTGAATTCACGGGAAGTTATGACCGATCAGCAGCTTGCGCGGCGCTGTTTGCACATCACATCAAGGCGCTTCCAGTCGAAAAAAGGCCCCGGATCGGTCTTGCGGCCAGGCGCGATGTCGGAATGCCCGACCACCGCCTCGATCGGATAGCGTCGCTCCAGCTCGACGATCAGCGCCGCCAGGCGCTCGTACTGCGCGGGCTCGAAGGGCATCGTGTCGCAGCCCTCGAGCTCGATGCCGATGGAAAAATCGTTGCAGCGCTCGCGTCCGTTCCAGCACGACACACCGGCATGCCAGGCGCGGCGAGCGGGGTCGACGAAGCACAGCAGCTGGCCGTCGCGGCGGATGAAGTAGTGGGCGGAGACGCGCAGGTGCTGGATGGTCGCGTAGTAGGGGTGTGCGGTGGGGTCGAGGGTGTTGGTGAAGAGCTGCTCGACACCGGGGCCGCCGAACTGATCGGGGGGGAGGCTGATGGCGTGGATGACGATCAGGCGGACGGGCTCGCCGGCGGGGCGCTCGTCGTGGTTGGGGGACAGCGGGGTCAGGTCTTTCATTTACTCATTTGCTCGCTTGCATTCCCGGCGCCGGGAGGCTGGCGCGCCTTCCGGTCCTTGGCGACGATCCGGCTGATCGAACTGTAGTGGAGGCCGAAGAACTGGGCGAGCTGCGCGAGGGTGAAGGCACCGGAGGCCGCGGCCTCGGCGATGGCCGCATCGCGCGACGCACTGCGCTCCACATACGCCTGCAAGGACATGCCCTGCGGCCGGCGCTGCAGCCGCGGCACTTCGTCGAGGCGCCCGTCGTCCGGCACCTTGTGCGCCATCTCGTCGGCGAATGCCCCGCTGCCCAGATAGATCTGCGCATTGAGGCGTTCCCAGATCGGCGGCAGGCCGACGCCCGCGCGGACGAAGTCTTCGTATCGACGCACGGCAGCCGTCCGCTCCGAGCCGAACTGCCCCAGCACCCAGTCCGTCTCCAGCCAGGACGGCGGATCGACCAGCCCCATCAGTGCGCGATGGCTACTCCAGGGCCACTCGCGCGCATCGCCACAGAGCCCCGCCCGCACGGGGTTGAGCACCACATAGCGCGCGAGCTCCACGAGGTAGGCGTCGGCTTCGACCAGGATCGCCTTGTAGCGCCCCTGGAAGACGTGCCCGACACGAGCGTGGCGTCGATTCGCGGCCTGGGTGTACACCCCGTTCAGCTGTCTCATGCCCCGGGAGAGGTTCGCCTCGGCGGTCTCCACGACCAGGTGGTAGTGGTTGCCCATCTGGCACCACGCGTGACAACGCCAGTTGAATCGATCGCAGACCTCGCCGAAGAGTTCCAGCCACAACAGGCGATCGACGTCGTCGGCATAGATCGGCTCGCGACGGTCACCACGCGAAGTCAGGTGGTACACCCCTCCGGCAAGCTCGATCCGCAATGGCCGCGCCATGATCCTCTCCCAGGGCAGGAACAGCCCTGATTATCCCGAATGGATAATCGAAAAGGCAAGGCCAAAGGAAGAGCACTCGGCCACGGCGGAGGCGAATGAGCAAATGAAAGACCTGACCCTAGGGGTCCCCTACGCCTACGGCCGGAACACCTCTATGCAGAGCTGCTCCACATGGCGATAGTGACGATCGTTTGCCGTCAGCAGATCGAGCCCGCGCTCGAGCGCCGTTGCTGCAATCAAGGCATCCGCCATCTGCATGGAATGGGAAAGCGCGAATTGCTCGCAAAGGAAGCATGCACGCGCGGAGATGGCCTCATCGACCTGTACCACCCTCGCCGACCAGAAGCTCAGGGCCTGCCGAAGGGCGCGCAACTCCGACTTGTCACGCACTCCCTGGACAAGCTCCATGTACGTCACCGCCGACACCAGAAACCCTGGCATCGCATCCAGCCGATCCGCTGCACGCGCGTTGCCTCGCAGGTTCCAGATCAGCACGTCCGTCTCCACGAGCATCACGGCAGCACTCTCGGCTGTCGCAGCCTGCGCACGTCATCGTCTACCGTGCCCTGCCGATCCGCCCACAGACCAAACGCAGGATTGCGCTCGGCATGCGCCCGGGCACGGGTCTCTTCGCACCGCATCAACACCGCCCGTACCTGCCCCCGGCTGGTGATGGTCACCCGCTCACCACGATCCGCTGCCGCAAGCACCTCTGCCGTGTGCAGGCGCAAATCCCTGATGGTCGCTTCCATGACGAGCTCCGTTTCACAAACGCGTGAACATTACATCATGAAGGCACTGAAGAGAGCCAGATGAGCAAACGAACGCCCGGCCCCGAGCCCTACTTCACCGTATCCACAAAACCGATGCTGGCCTGGGGCGCGCTGCTGATCACATCCCAGCTCACGGTCGCCGCGCCGTTCTCGAACGTGCGCCCAACGCCGACATCGAGCCCGACACGGTTCATCATGGGGTAATAGCTCGCCCCGACGGACGCCACGGTGCGGTCCTCACGATCGCTCGACAGCACCTTGACCGACAGACCCGGCCCGCCGCCACCAAAGTTGTAGTTGATGCCGAACATCACGGCAGGGTCGGCCTGCGCTGTCGTGGCGGCAAGCGCAAGGATCGAGACGGTGAGCAGTTTCTGCATGAGTTTCATCTCCGGATCGGTTCTCGGCAAAGCTGCGCAGGATGCGCACCCGCTGGAGTGACCACGGTGACGAAGAAAAATTGGCCACGACGCCGCACCGGATACCCAGGCGGCCGCCCACACTCTATTTCCGCCACTTGACAAAATAAGGAAAATTCCTTACTTTCAGCCTCAATATCGATTCCCCGGAGGCTCACCATGCCGGCAATTCACGAAGTCGCAACCATCACATCCAAAGGTCAGATCACGCTACCCAAGCCCATTCGTCAGGCCCTGGGGGTGGATGTTGGAGGCAAGGTCGCCTTCGACCTCACCGGCGACCGAGTGATCGTGACGCGCGCAACCGAAATCGCGCACGAGGATCCCGCAATCGGCAGCTTCCTCGCTATTCTCGAAGAAGATATCCGGTCCGGCCGGCACATCACGACGCTACCCGACGATCTGACGCGCTCGATGCTCGCTGCGCTCGGCAAACACGCGGATCTGCGCGAAGACATCGAAGGCGACGTCGCGCTGTGATCCAGCGTCACGGATGGAATCTGCTCTTCCACGATTGCCTGATCGCGCAGCTCCAGAAACTGGATGCCGCTGCCGCGCGCGTGCGGGCGCAGGATCCAGAGCGCTACGAATCCAACGCAAACACCAAGCTGTTTGCCGCGCTGGCGAATTTGATCTTCGAGACCGTTCCAGGCGATCCGAACAGGGAAGAATACCGACAAGGCAATACCATGGGGCCGGGGTTCAGGCACTGGCGCCGCGCCAAGATCGGCCGGCGCTTTCGGTTGTTCTTTCGCTTCGACTCCAAGACCAGAATCATCATCTTTGCCTGGGTGAACGACGAGAAAACCTTACGCTCGACAGGTGCCAAAACTGACCCTTATGCGGTCTTTCAGAAGATGCTCAAGTCGGGCCACCCACCTGATGACTGGGACGCGTTGCTGAAGGCCAGCAAGTCTGACTGGAAGGCATAAGGCTGCGCGCGCCCGGCAGATTAGGAAGGTGGCGGCGTAAAACGCGAAATCGTGGCCTGTCCCCGACTTCCGTTGCGCACCAGGCGCTCGGACCGCGGGGAGCCCATCAACCCGCGCAGCTCGAGCACATCGGGGAAGGATGCGCACGGGGTGTTCCTTCCGAGGCTGCGGAACTCGCCCTGCGGGCTCGGACAGTCCTCGCCTCTCCAGGAACACCCCGCACGCATCCGGGAACCGTGGGCGCATCACGACGGAAAAGTGGAACTCGATGGGGGCGAAGCAGGCGCACCGCGAAATGCTTCCTGCCCCCTGCCTGCAGCACTCACCTAACTGCGGAGAAGGGGCGACGCACTCTGTCGCACGCCAAGGGCCGCCCCGCCACAATCACCGTAGCCCGGGATGTTGGGCATTCCTGGCGCAGGCGAGGACTGTCCGAGCGAAGCGAGTTCCGCAGCCTGCAGAAGGAATGCCCCGCGCGTCCCCGGCGGATTACGAGCACAGCGGGAAAAAGACACAAGGGTGGGAAATCGTGGTCTGCCCCCCATTTCCCATCACGAAGCCACCGACGGGAGGGAAATGAGCAAATGAAAGACCTGACCCCGAGGAACCCCTCACCCCGCCCGGGCGGCCTGCCTGATCGCCTCGGCTGCCCACTGGTTCAAGCTCTGCCCGTGCGCAGCGGCAGCGACGACCGCCGCCTCGTGCACCGCGGGATCGACGCGCAGCGAGAACTTGCCCGAGAAACGCTTGCGTGGCTCGATGCCCCGCCGTTCGCACGCATCCAGGAACACGCGGAGGGACACCTCACCTTCGCGCCTCAGTCCGGCCACATCCGCCGCATAAAAATCCGCACCACCATTCAAACCGACGAACTCGCCGCGAAACATCTGGATGTCCGGATCGAAGGTGATCACGGCCTCGTAGCCCCCGATGTTCATGGTGTTCATGGTTGCACTCCGTTGTCTTCAAGCCACTTCCGAATTGCTGCGACTGCGCCCTTGTCGGTATCCGGGGACGGGTGCGGGCGATGAAAGACACGCACCACACCGAACAGGAACACCTCCACCCGAGAACCTTCGCGCTCCGAAATCTCGGCCCCCAACTCCCGGAACAAAGCCTCGATATCCCCCCAGCGCACATTGGCCGAGACCGGCCGGGCATGGATCAGTTCAAGGGTGCGCTGGTGTTTGCGTTTCACGACGTTATGGTATCAAAAAACGATATCAGACGAAAATAAGCAAATGAAAGACCTGACCCTAGAGCCTCTCCCTTGAACCATCGCGGTTCGGGTGGGATGCAGGCACTGCGGAGGCTGCGGACCCGGCGGCTACGATACCTGACCCCAGGGCTCCCTCAGAGCATCTGGCCAGCTCGAAATCGAAATCGTGGTCTGTCCCCGATTTCCCGCTGCGTCCGACAACATCCCTGAAGATCCGCGCCTGCTGGCGCTCCCAGAAGGGCATCGCGGTTCGGGTGGGATGCAGGAGCTGCGGAAGCTGCGGACCCGGCGACCACGATGCCTAACCCCAGGGCTCCCTCTGCGCATCTGACCAGCTCGAAATCGAAATCGTGGTCTGTCCCCGATTTCCTTTCCGTCCCCGATTTCCACTTCGTTCGCTGTGATCAACTTACGGCGAGACTTGCACCCGCAGGAGTGCGCCCATGCTGGGCGCACACGAAAAAACGGGAGCCGAAGCTCCCGTTTTTAATTTCAAACCTGTCTAGGAGACAGATTAGAAGGTGTGGCGAATACCCACCGCGAAGACGCTGGAGTCGTCGCCGTTGGCAGTGCCAGCCACCGGACCGAAAGCCATGGTGCCGCTTTCGTTCTCGGTCTGGTTGTAGGCGGCGTAGGCGGTCGTACGCTTCGACAGGGCATGGGTGTAAGCCAGCGACCAGCTTTCCGCGCCAAGATTGCTCTTGTCGTCGCGATCAAATTCGCCGTAAGCGAGGTGGACATTACCAGCCGCGCTAACCGGAACGATGACACCGATCTGCCACAGATCAGCCTCCGCACCCTTCGCAAACTTCAGGCCTTCAGCAGCCTGATACGAGCCGGCGACCTTGACCATACCGAAGTCATAGCTACCGCCGATGCCCCATTCTTCCTGGTCTTCAGCGCCATCGGTGAAGAGATACTGATAAACAGCACCCACAGCCAGCGGGCCGTTCGCGTAGTCGACGCTCAGGCCGAAGGCATCGTCGTCTTCCGGATTCAGCGAGGTTTCAACAGCCTTCATCGAGTAGATCGCACGAGCGGTCAGACCCGAGAACGAACCCGTGTAGGCGACCGAGTTGTCCCAGCGAGCGGGGCTGTTCGGGGTGATCGTCATGCCCCCGGCGGCCGACAGCAACGACTGGGGACCAACGGACGCGCCGAGAACAGCGTCGTAGTTGAAGAAATAGCCAGGAGCGTATTGACGACCAACGCTCACGGTACCGAAGGAACCGCTCAGACCGACGTAGGCTTGGCGCGAAAAGACCGAATCGCCGTCCACAATCGTTTTGCCGTCAGTATCCGTCGCCTTTTCATTCGAACCAACGGCAGGCGAAGCCACGCCATTACCGATATCGAAGCCTTGCTCGAGGGCGAACACGGCCTTGAGGCCGTTACCCAGATCCTCGGTACCGCGGAAGCCGATACGCGAACCCGACAGCACGCCGTTGATGACGCCGTTGAAGTCGTTCTTGCCGTGCTCACCAAGACCGATAGCAGCGTCAGCCACACCGTAAATGGTCACGTTCGACTGAGCGAAGGCCGGAGCCGAAACCAGGCCAGCAACAGCCAGCGCGATCAGTTTCTTTTGCATATGTTTCTCCTCAAATTTGAAGTTGAGACCTTGGCACCTGCCTTGGCCCTACTCACCTCTCTGGCGAGAAGTTGGAGCGATTCTGCAAACCTGCCGCCGGCCTTGCAAGCATGACAACGCGAAAACGCGACATTCCGGGCTTTGGTGTTGCGGACGTGCAACAGAACGCCTGATCAGCGCCGCGCATCGAGCCGCGGCAGACCCGCATTCCATGCCAACAGCTTCTCGTCCGCCGTCACCAGTGTCGCGTTGCGCACGCCTGCGGTGGCAGCGATGAAGCGGTCTGCCGGGTCGCGATGCAGATCCGCGAACCCTGCCGCTGCCAGCACGATGCGCCCATCGAGCGCGATCTCGGCCAGCCCCGCGCCCAGCAGGCCTGCCCGCCAGCTTTCGACAGCAAGCGGCAGGACGATGCGCCCCTTGTCCGCAAGCATTGCGCATTCCCAGAAGCTGATCGCGCTCACCGCGACCTCGCCCGCGCGCCAGGCCTGCTCGATGCACGCACGCGCCTGCGGGCCGAGCGCGGAATCGTCGGCATCCATCCAGATGAGCACATGCGTGTCGAGGACGATCACGACAAGGCCTCCCAGTCCTCGTCGGCGACCGGCGACACGATGTCGCCCAGGATGCGCACGCCCGGGTGCAGCCCGAAAGGCGACGATACACGCGCGCCCTGATAAGGATGCAGCTCGGCAACCGGCTTGCCGTTCTTCGTGACGACAAGGATCTCGCCCGAGGCCGCCACCTGGTCCATCAGGGCGAGGCAGCGAGCCTTGAATTCGGAGGCCTGGATGGTTTGCATGGGCGTACTCCCTGGATAGTCGATGACCATGATCATGACCATGGTTGCACATGAGATCAAGCCCAATCCACCATCCCAGACACAGACGCTTGCCGCGCCGCCTAAAGTAGCTACTATGGATCTATCTCGACCCTACTCAGGACACTGATCATGAAAGTCATGACCGCACGCGAAGCGAAGAACCGATTCGGCGAATTTCTCGATGCATCACGCCGGGAGCCGGTCGTCATCACCAAGAACGATCGCCCCGTCGGCATCATGGTGTCGATCGAGGACGCAGCAGACACGCTGTTGCCCGAATTCCTGCTCGACAAGACACCCGGTTACGACGGCTGGCTCTTCGAGAAGGTCACGGCGACGCTCGAGCGCCTGGATGCGGGCCAAACCACGCTACATGCCCACGACGAAGCCATGGCCCTGCTGCGCGAGCGTGTGGCGGCGCGGAATCGTCGTGCATGAACATCCTCTGGACTGACGAGGCGCTGGACGACCTTGAGGAGATCCTTGTTTATTACCACTCGGAGGCAGGCCCCCTGACTGCGGAAGCCGTCCATTCGCGCATCGTTGCCGAGATCGAAGCCTTGCGCGTCTTCCCCGAGCGTATTCGGGCAAGTACGCGAATCCCGGGGGCACGTGAGCTCGTCGTTCGCCGACTGCCCTATGTTGCCTTCGTGAAAGTGACGGATGACGCGGTGATCGTGCTCAACGTGGTTCATACCGCACGGGAGTTTCCGTCGCGGCGCTGACGTGCTTGGCCAAGCCCGCCGGCAGCACGCCCGCAGCTCGGCAATTGCGTACATTTTGTACAAAACATACAGTCCAATCTCACCAAAACGAACAGGAGTCGCCACCATGCGCACCGTCTCCGCCACCGAGGCAAAACAAGGACTGGCTGGCGTACTCGACCTGGCCGCACATGAACCCGTCGTGATCCGCCGCCAGAAGCGCGATGTCGCGGTCGTTCTGTCGATGAAGGAGTACGAGCGCCTCACGCGGCTCAACGTCGCCGAGTTCCAGCGCTTTTGCGACGCAGTCGGCGAGAAAGCCGCAGCGGCGGGACTGACCGAGGACAAAGTCGCCGAATTGCTCGCCGATGACTGAATTCCTGCGCTTCGTCGTCGACACGAACGTACTCGTCAGCCGCCTTTTGGCGCCGCGCAGCACCGCCGCCAAGGCGGTCGACCGGGCGCTCGCCCAAGGCAACCTGCTCGGCTCGGAAGAAACCCTGGCCGAGCTCGTCGAGGTGCTGGCACGGCCCAAGTTCGACCCGTATGTATCTCGAGAAGGCCGGCGCGAGTTCATCCGTCTGCTCGGCGGCGTCATGCAGGTCGTGCCGATCATTCGCAGGGTGGCGGCCTGCCGCGATCCGCGCGACGACAAATTCCTGGATGTGGCGCTTGCAGGCGAAGCGGCGGCGATCATCAGTGAAGACAAGGATCTGCTTGTGCTGAACCCATGGCACGGCATTGCCATCCTGACGCCAGCAGCGTTCATCGTGCGTTGAATGAAGAGGGCAGCGCAGAAGACAGGTCAGCTTACGGGTTCGAGGCGCAGCCCGCCCACGGGAAACAAGTGGATATTTGCCCTGTTGCTACGCGAGCACTAAAATACACACGCCAGCGTATTTACAAGAGGTGATGCCATGGAAACACTGCCCAGCCGCGTCTTCAACAACGGCAACAGCCAGGCGGTCCGTATTCCGGCGGAGTTCCGCCTCGACACCGACCGCGTCAGCATCACGCGCAACGACGCGGGCGACCTGGTGATCCACCCCTTGCGCGTGCAGCGTGGCACCGCCCTGATGCAGGCCCTGAAAGCGCTGGGCGAAGTGGACGACGACTTCGTCGCCGCGCTCGAGGCCGAGCAGGAAACGCCGCTGCCGGTGCAGGAGCGCGAGGCGCTGTGATCTACCTGCTCGACACCAATATCCTGATCTACCTGATCAAGAACCAGCCGCCCGGCATCGCGCAGCGCATCGACGCACTCCCCGAAAGCGACACCCTGTGCATGTCTTTCGTGACCTGGGCCGAGTTGCTGAAGGGCGCCGAGCGCAGCACTCGCAAGACGGAGGTGCTGCGGCGGCTGAACGCCCTGGCACGCGAGGTACCGGTGCGCTATCCCACCGCCCCCGCCATCTGCCGGCATTACGCGGAACAGGCCATCCGCCTGAAGGAGGCAGGCACGCCGATCGGCGCGAACGACCTGTGGATCGCCTGCCATGCGCTGGCCGAAGACGCCACCCTGGTCACCCACAATACGCGCGAGTTCAGGCGCATTGCGGGTTTGCGCGTCGAGGACTGGGTGTCCGCCGAAAAAGACTGAAGAAGGCTGCCCCCGGAACTCCCGCCGCCCCTTAGCACTCTCACGCCGCGAGTGCTAACATTCAAGCGCACAAGGAGGACCCCAGCCCATGTCACAAGCCCTGACCTTCCCCGTTCCCGCCGCCGGCAGCCTGGACCAGTACATCCAGAGCGTGAATCGCATGCCCATGCTGAGCGAGCAGCAGGAGGTGGAGCTGGCGACGCGGCTGCGCGACGAGGGCGACGTGGATGCGGCGCGGCAGCTGGTGATGTCGCATCTGCGCGTCGTCGTTGCCATCGCGCGCGGCTACCTCGGCTACGGCCTGCCCCACGCCGACCTCATCCAGGAAGGCAACATCGGCCTGATGAAGGCGGTCAAGCGCTTCGACCCCACGCGCGGCGTGCGCCTGGTGTCGTTCGCGATCCACTGGATCAAGGCCGAGATCCACGAGTACATCCTGAAGAACTGGCGCCTGGTGAAGATCGCCACCACCAAGGCGCAGCGCAAGCTGTTCTTCAACCTGCGCGGCATGAAGCAGGACAGCAGCACGCTGCAGCCCGCCGAGGTGCGCTCGATCGCCGCGCAGCTGGGCGTGAAGCCCGAGGAGGTCGTCGAGATGGAGACGCGCCTCACCGGCCGCGACATCCCGCTCGACGCCGGCAGCGACGACGAGGACGAGCGCTTCGCGCCCATCGCCTACCTGCCCGACCCGCACGCCGAGCCGAGCGAGCTGGTCGAACAGGCCGAGCTCGCCCATCTGCAGGACAGCGGCCTGCGGGACGCGCTCGCCAGCCTGGACGAACGCAGCCGCGCGATCGTACAGCGGCGCTGGCTCGCCGAGGGCGACAGCGCCACGCTGCACGAGCTCGCGGCCGAGTACGGCGTGTCGGCCGAGCGCATCCGCCAGATCGAGGCCAAGGCGATGCAGAAGATGCGGGGGATGCTGGCGGCGGTGGCGTGACTGCTGACAGCCCCCACGAAATGCAAACGGCGGTCCAGGACCGCCGTTTGCATTTGGAGTGCGCGTTGCGCGCGCTCGTCTCACTTCCCCGCCAGCAGCGCCTTGATGTCCGCCACCACCACCTGCGGGTCCTCGGCGTGCTTGACGTACAGGCGCGGGCGGCCGTCCGGGCCGAAGACGTAGGTTCCCGCGGTGTGGTCGATGGTGTAGTGGCCGGCGAGGTCGCCGCTCTTGCGGTAGAAGACGCGGAACTCCTTCGCCACCTCGGCGATCTTCTCGGCCGTGCCGTACAGGCCGAGGAAGCGCGCGTCGAACACCGGCACGTACTGCGCGAGCAGCTCGGGCGTGTCGCGCTCGGGGTCGACGGTGACGAAGAGCACCTGCACGCGATCGGCCTCGGGGCCGAGCTCCTGCATCACCGTGCTCATGCCCGACAGCGCCGTCGGGCACACGTCCGGGCATTGCGTATAACCGAAGAAGATCGTGACCACCTTGCCCTTGAAGTCGGCGAGCGTGCGCTCCTGGCCGTGGTGGTCGGTGAGGCGCAGCGTCTTGCCGTAGCTCGTGCCGGAGATGTCGGTGCTCTTGAATACGGGCTCGGCGGGCGTGCAGCCGGCAAGCAGGCCGAGCGCGAGCAGCGGGGTGGCGACGAGGAGGGAGATCGCTTTACGACGTGAAGACATGGGGCTTACCTGTGTTTCGATTCCATAAGCACCCGATGATAGTCCGCTTGCCCGGCTCGGGTCAGCCGGATGTGCGACGGAGCGCCTCATCGATCTTGGGGGAACACCCGCGACGCCACACCAGGCTTCGCCGCTGGTCGCACGTTCATCGAGGCGGGTCGGTGGCACGCAAGCGCCGCCTGACCGCGCGCATCAGCCCCCCGAGCAGCGGCAGCTTCTCGTACAGTTCCTCGGCGGCGTCCCAGTAGTCGCGGTGCAGCGTCACCCGGTCGTCGGCGTCGAAGCGCAGGTGCGTGACGCCGCGCACCGTCAGCGCGCGCCCGCGCAGCGCGAAGTGGAACGTCCAGCCCAGCATGGCCTGCCCGCCCTGCTCGATGCAGTCGGTGACCTCGAAGCGCGGCGCCTCGGTGGTGGCGAACATGTGCTCGAAGATGCGGCGGATGGCGGCGGTGCCGGCGACCTCGTTGAAGGGGTCCTTGAAGCGGGCGTCGGGGGCGTAGAACTGGTCGAGGCCGTCCAGCGCGGCGGGGGTGAGCGTCTCGTAGAAGCACGCCAGGCGCAGGGCGGGCGATTGCCGCACGGGCTCCGGCGTCGAGGCGGCTGCTGGCAGGGGCTCCGGAAGCTTCGGGTCGGTCATGGCGGCAAGCCTACACGCCGGTGGCGCGGCGGATCAGCGCGAAATAGAAGCGGCGCGGCAGCAACTGCAGGAACTTCAGCACGCGCGTGAAGCGCTTCGGGAAGTGGATCTCGAAGTCGCCGCGCGCAAAGCCGTCGACGATCGCATCGGCCGCCTGCGCCGGAGTCTGCAGCGCGGGCATGGCGAAGTCGTTCTGCGCGGTGAGCGGGGTGGCGACGAAGCCGGGATCGATCAGGAACACGCCGATGCCGCGCGGCGACAGGTCGAGGTGGAGGACTTCGGCGAAGTTGATCAGCGCCGCCTTGGAGGGGCCGTACACGGTCGCCTTGGGCAGCCCGCCGTAGCCGGCGACGCTGCCCACCAGGGCGATCGCGCCCTCGCCTTGCGCGAGCAGGGTCGGCAGGACCGCCGCGGTGGCGCTCATGGTGCCGACGAGGTTGGTCTCCAGGGTCTCGCGCACGGCCTGCGCGCTCAGCTCCCAGGCACGCAGCGGGCGATAGGTGCCGGCGTTGAAGACGACGAGGTCGATGCCGCCCCAGGCTGCGAGCAGCTGGTCGCGCGCGCGCTCGAGCTCGTCCGTGCGGGAGAGGTCGAGCGCCAGCGCGCGCGCGGCAGCGGGCGAATCGGCGCGGCGCGCGGGCTCGACGGCCGCGTTCGCGGGCGAGCCCGCGTTCCCGGTGGCCGGCGCGGCGCCGCCGACCGGACCGGCGCCGGCGGCCGCATCGCAGGCCGCGCACACCGCCTCGAGGCGTTCCCGTCCGCGCGCGGACAGCGCCAGGCACGCGCCGCGACGCGCGAGCTCGAGCGCGAGCGCCTCGCCGATGCCAGACGACGCGCCCACGATCCACACCCGCCGCCCCGCCCACTCGCGGATCGGCGTGTTCAGCGGCGCGAACCAGCCGCGGCGGGCGGCAGGCGCGGTCACGGACGCGCCCTCTTGTGGAAGGACAGCGTGACCTCGCCGAGGCGAAAGCCCCACTTGCTCATCAGCGAGCGGTTGAGCATGACCTGGTCGTCCATCAGGAACATCCAGTCGTCGAAGTCGACGTTGTAGACCTTGCCATCCACCGGCAGCGCCAGCACGTAGCGCCAGCGCAGCGCATTGCCGGCCGCCTCGCCGGTTGCCTCGCCGACCACGTCGTCGGCACGGCCGCTGTAGCGCCCCGGCCCGAGCCGCGTGATGGTCCACACCCGACGCTGGGTCGTGCCGTCGGAGTAGGTGAAATGCTCGTCGAGCGTGCCGGTGTCGCCCTGCCAGCGCGCGTCGATGAGCACGTGGAAGCGCTTGACCACCTTGCCCGAGCGATCCTGGAACATGCCCCAGGCGTCGATCGTGCCGTCGAAGTAGTCGCGCAGCTCGAGCACGGGCGTCTCGGCACGGTAATCATCGATGTTCACGCTGCTGCACCCCCAGAGCCCCAGCAGGGCAACGCACATCAGGAAAAAACGTTTCACGATTGCTCTCCACGAAGATCCTTCCCTCCCACGCCTCCTGGGACCGGACTCGCCCGCCACCCTCCCGGCTCGATCGCATCCCGCCAGCGCCACAGCAGCGCGATCGCCGCGAGCTTGAGCGCGACCGGCACGAAGCCGTACACCGCCGCGAGCGCGCCGACTGCCGCGGCCTCGCGCGCGCCCGGCGTATAGCCGAGCAGCGCGAGCAGCGGCAGGGCGAGGCCGGCGGCGAGCGCCAGGTTGGCCTTGGTGACGAAGCTCCACCAGCCGAAGCAGGCGCCCGCCTCGAGCGTGGGCGCACAGGCCGCTCCGTCGTGCATGCGCGCGTCACCCGTCATGCCGATCGGGGCCACGGCCTCCAAGTGCCGAGAGGGCGCCCGCTCGCGCCCACGCGCGAGCAGGTCGGCGAGCAGCGAGGGCGGCAGGGTGAGGTCGGCGCCCAGCGCCAGGCCCGAGAGCACGCAGATGCAGGCGTAGGCGACCAGGTCGCCGCTGCCGAGCAGGCCTGCCCAGGCGAACACCGCCACCGCCAGCGCCATGCTGCCGAGCCAGGCGCGCAGCTTGCCGATGCGCTGCGACAGCCGCGTCCAAACGGGCAGACCCGCCGCTGCGGCGACAAAGTAGAGCGCGAGGAAGGCGCCGGCGAGCGCCTCGGCCTGCAGCACGTCGGCGACGAAGAAGAGCACCGTGGCCGAAGGGATCGCCGCGGCGATGCCGTTGGCCGCGAACACCGCGAGCAGGCGGGCGAAGCCGGCGTCGCCGAGCGCCGCGCGCAGGCCCCGCCACAGCGCAGCGCGCACCGGCGCGAGCGGCGGCGGCGCCGGCGCGCGCCACAGCGTCCACAGGCCGAAGACCACGAGCAGCGGCAGGAAAGCCCAGGCGAGCCGCGCCAGCCCGGCCGCGCCGCCATCGCTCACGCTGGCCGGGGCGCCATCGGCCGGCTGCGCGGAAACCTCCGCCTCGCGGACCACCCCGGCTCCAGCGCCAGCCCCCTCTCCCCCCATCCCAGCGTCACCGAGCAGCCCCGGCAGCGCCGCCGCCAGCACCACGCCGGCGAGCGCGAAGGCCTCGCGGCTGGCGACGAAGCGGGTGCGCGCCGCCGGCGTGGCGGCCACCTCGGCGCCCCAGGCGTTGTAGGCGATGCTCGCCACCGAGTAGGCCAGCGACACCGCCACCAGCAGGCCGAACAGCCACGCCGCCCCGCTCCCCGCGGGCGGGACCAGCAGGCCGAGCATGCCGGCGCCGAGCGCGGGCAGCGCCAGCGCGATCCACAGCCGGCGCCGCGGCAGGCGGTCGTTGGCCCAGCCGATGAGCGGATCGGTCACCGCATCCACGATGCGCGCGGCGAGCAGGACCGCGCCCACAAGCGCGAGCGAAAGGCCCAGGCCCTCGGCGTACAGGCGCGGCACGTGCACGTAGATCGGCAGCGCCGCAAAGGCCAGCGGCAATCCGAGCGCGCCGTAGGCGATCAGATCGCCGCGCTCGCCGCAGCCGCGATCGCGACCGATGCCGGATGCGCCGGGCGTGCCAGCGCTCGCGTCGCCAGCGGCGCAGCCGTCCGGTACGACGCGCGCGCCCTCGGTCATCTCGCCCCGTCCGCCAACCCGAGCAGGCGCGCCCGCAGGGCGGGCTCGCGCGTGCGCTCGTCGAGCCAGATCGCGAAGAAGGCCTGCGCCAGGGCCGGGTCGTCGAGCTCGGCGGTGGGGCGTCCGTCGTGCCAGAAGGCTGCGCCCCGGCCGGGGCGGTGCAGGCCGGTGAGGGTGTCGCCGGCGGCGACCGCAGGCAGCGCCGCGGCGAGCGCCCCGGCCCAGCGCGCCAGCGTCGGCTCGTCAGCGAGGCCGAGGCGGCGCATCTCGTCGAGGCTGAGCTCGACCAGGCGCTCGGAGGTGACCGCGCGCGCATAGCGGATGGAGAGCACGTACTCGTCGTCCATCGCCTGCGCGCCCGGTGCACGCGCCCACAACGCGGCGTCGTAGAGCTTGAAGCCGAGCCAGCGCAGCTCGCCGCGGCCGATCTCGCGCAGCCCGGCCTCGCTCGCCGCGAGCTGCGGCGGCAGGCCAAGCGCGTGCACCGTCTCCATGGCGAGCAGCATGCAGCAGGCGAGCACGACGCCGAGTTCGCGCGCCTTGCGGGCGCGCGACGCGCGGACGAGCCGGCTCAGGCCGCGCCTCAGGCGTTGCGGGGCGCGCGCGGGAAAGCGGGTCGGTGCGTTCATGGGCTCAGCTCCAGGTTCAGGATCAAGCGGCAGGCAGCGTCGATCGCGGCCGCGCCGGCCGCGATGCTTCAGCCGGCTCGCGAGGCCGCCCCGGCATGCGCGAACACATAGTGGTGCACGTCGATGTCGCCGGTGTCGAAGCCCGCCTCGCAGTACGCAAGATAAAAACGCCACATGCGCAGGAAGCGCTCGGGGAAGCCCTGGGCGCGCACCGCCGCCGCCTGCGCGTCGAAGCTGCGGTGCCAGTGCGCCAGCGTGCGCGCGTAGTCGCGCCCGAAGGCGAAGTCGCCCACCACCTCGAGCCCGGCGCGCCCGGCCTGCTGCGCGACCGCGCCCGGGCTGGGCAGCATGCCGCCGGGGAAGACGTGGCGCTGGATGAAGTCGGTGCCGCGGCGGTAGCGTGCGAACAGCGCGTCGGCGATCGTGATCGCCTGCACCACGCAGCGCCCGCCCGGTTTCAGCAAGCCCGAGAGCTGGGCGAAGTAGGTCGGCCAGAAGCGCTCGCCCACCGCCTCGATCATCTCGATGGAGACGATGTGGTCGTACTGGCCGCGAACGTCGCGGTAGTCGCACAGCTCGAAGTCCACCCGGTCGGCAAAGCCGCCGCGCTCGGCGCGCGCGCGCGCGAAATCGAGCTGCGAGGGCGACAGGGTGATGCCGAGCACCTTGCAGCCGAACTCGGTGGCGGCCACCTCGGCGAAGCCGCCCCAGCCGCAGCCGACCTCCAGGATGGTCTGCCCCGGCTGCACGCCGAGCTCGCCGAGGATGCGGCGGTACTTGCGCAGCTGGGCGTGCGCCAGCGACTCGTCCGGCGAGGCGAACACCGCCGCCGAGTAGGTCATGGTGGGGTCGAGCCAGAGGGCGTAGAAGTCGTTGCCGAGGTCGTAGTGGGCCTCGATGTTGCGCCGCGAGCCGCTGCGCGTGTTGGCGCGCAGCAGGTGCTGCAGGCGGTGGCTCAGCAGCCGGAACATGCGCCCGTAGATCGCACCCTGCAGGCGGGCGCGGTTGGCCGAGAGCAGGCGCAGCAGCCCGGGGAGGTCCTCGGTGTCCCACAGGCCGTCCATCCAGGTCTCGCCGAAGCCGATGTCGCCGCGCGCGAGCGCCTCGTCGAAGACGGCGTGGTCGCGCACGCGCAGGTGGGCGACGAGCGGGCCATGGCCGGCACGCACGCGCACGCCATCAGGCAGTTCCACCGCGATCGCACCGCCGTCGAGGCGGTCGAGCATCTCCAGGCACAGCCGGGTGGCGCGCGGCAGGCGCGCGAGGCGCAGGCCGGCGAGCGGCTGCAGGGCATGGTCGAGCGCGTTCATCAGGTGGTCTCCTCGATCGGCGGCGCGGGCTTGCGGAAGAAGCTCACCCGCCGCAGGGCCAGGCGCAGCGCCTGCCAGTGGATGCGGGCGATGACGCCCAGGGTCATGAAGGGCTGGCGGGCGAGCCATTTCCCCATGCTGGCGCCGCTGACCGCTTCGGCACGGCCCGACAGGCGGGTGGACAGCTGGCGCTCGCCGCCGTCCCAGAGCTCGATCGACACCGCATGCACCGCGCCGCGCTGCTCGAAGCGGAAGCGGTACTCGCCGCGCACCGGGAAGAAGGGCGAGACGTGGAAGCGCTTGCTGGCGCGCAGCTCGTCGCCCGCGACGATGGGGCGCAGGTCATCGTGGTGCAGCAGGTAGTTGTGGCGTTCGCCGAAGGTGTTGTTCACCTCGGCCAGCACCGCGCGCAGGTTGCCCGTGCAGTCGTGGCAGAACCAGAAGCTGACCGGGTTGAAGACGAAGCCGAGGATGCGCGGCATGGTCTGCAGCACGACCTCGCCGTCGCACGCCGCGGCCAGCCCGCGCTCGTCCAGGAGAGCGCGGATCCACGGCAATAGGGGCGAGCCGTCGCGCGCGCCGTGATCGCGGCTGCGGAAGCTGATGAGGTTGGCACGCTCGATGCCGAGCAGCGGTGCGCGTACCCGATCCAGCCGGCCGAGCGGCAGGCGCAGGAAGGCGCTCGGGTAGACGAAGCGGTTGTGCGCCTGCACATGGCGCTCGTGCATGACCGCGCCGAAGCACACGGCAGGTTGCAGCGCGTCGGACATCACGCCGCCTCCAACGCCATCGCGGCAGGCACGCGGCCGCGCCGCCACGGCACCTCCACGCCCATGGCCTCGACCACCGCGACCGCGGACTTGAGGCCGTCCTCGTGGAAGCCGTAGCCGGTCCATGCCCCGGCGAACCAGCAGCGCTCGCGGCCCTGGATGGCGGGCAGCGCGGCCTGGGCGTCGATCGCGCCGTGGTCGAACACTGGGTGGGCGTACTCGATGCGGCGGAAGGTCTTGTCGGCCGCGGGTTCGGTGAAGGGGTTCAGCGATACCACCACCGGGGTCTGGAAAGGCAGGGGCTGCAGGCGGTTGATGAGATAGCTCACCGACACCGGGCGCGCGTCGGGCGCGCCCTTGCCGGCGAGGTAGTTCCACGCCGACCACACCTTTTGCCGGCGCGGCAGCAGGGCGGTGTCGGTGTGCAGCCAGGCGACGTTGGCCTGGTACTGCACCGCGCCGAGGACGCGGCGCTCTTCCGCCGTGGCCTCGCTGCCGAGGATGGCGAGGGCCTGGTCGCTGTGGCAGGCGAAGACGAGTTCGTCGAAGCGCTCCGCCCCGCCTGCGGTATGCACCCACACCCCGTCCTCGCCGCGCACCACGCGCTGCACCGGCGAATTCACCCGCACGTCGTCGAGACGGGCGAGCATGCGGCGCACGTAGCTGCGCCCGCCACCCTTCACCGTCATCCAGGTCGGACGGTCGAGGATCTGCAGCAGGCCGTGGTTGTGGCAGAACTGCACGAAGGTGGCGAGCGGGTAGGCCAGCATGGTGCTCGTCGGGCAGGACCAGATCGCCGCAGCCATGGGCAGCAGGTACCAGTCGCGGAAGGCCTGCGAATAGTCCTCGAGGTCGAGGTACTCGCCGAGCGACAGGGCCGGCATGGCACCCTCGTGCGCCATGCGCGTGGTCTCGCGGTTGAAGCGCAGGATGTCGCGCAGCATGGCAAGGAAGGCCGGGCGGACCAGGTTGCCACGCTGGGCGAATACGCTGGCGAGGTCGGTGCCGGCCCATTCGAGCTCGGGCTCGGCGAGGCTGACGCCGAAGCTCATCTCGGTCTCGACCGCCTCGACCTGCAGCAAGGCGAACAGCGCGCACAGGTTGGGATAGGTGCGGCGGTTGAAGACCAGGAAGCCGGTGTCGACCGGATGGGTGAGGCCGTCGACCGTGACGTCGATGGTGTTGGTGTGGCCACCGACGTAGCTGCCCGCCTCGAACAGCGTCACGCGGTGCTGCGGCGCGAGCAGCCACGCGGTCGAGAGGCCGGCGATGCCGCCGCCGATCACCGCGATGCGCCGCCCCTGGCTGCCCTGGCCCGCCTCGCCTGCGGCGTGCAGGCGCTCGATCTCACCCATCTTCATGGCACTTACTCCGGCGCGTTCTCGCCCTCGATGAGGGCGTAGGCGGAATGGTTGTGGATGGACTCGAAGTTCTCCGACTGCACCCGCCACGAAGCCACGCGCGCATCGGCGCGCAGGCGCAGCGCGATGTCGCGCACGAGGTCCTCGACGAACTTGGGGTTGTCGTAGGCGCGCTCGGTGACCCACTTCTCGTCCGGGCGCTTGAGCAGGCCGAAGACCTCGCACGAGGCTTCTTCTTCAGCCATGCGCACCAGCTCGCGCAGGCCGAGGTCGCCGCGCAGCGTGGCGCTCAGGGTGATGTGCGAGCGCTGGTTGTGGGCGCCGTAGGCGGAGATCTTCTTCGAGCACGGGCACAGGCTGGTGACCGGCACCACCGCCTCGAGCGTGCTGCGGATCTCGCCGCCCTCCGCCTTCTCCACCACCACGCGGGCGTCGATGTCGAGCAGGCTCTCGACGCCCGAGACCGGCGCGGCCTTCTTCATGAACCAGGGGAAGCGCGCCTCGATGCGACCGCTGCTGGCCTCGAGGCGCAGCAGCATGTCGGCGAAGAGGCCGCGCAAGCCGTCGAGGTCGAGCGCATCGCGCTCGGCTTCGAGGAGCTCGACGAAGCGCGACATGTGCGTACCCTTGACGTCCGCGGGCAGGCCGACGGTCATCTCCAGCGTGGCGACGGTGTGCTGCACGCCGCCGTCGAGGTCGCGCACCGCGATCGGGTAGCGCAGGCCGCGCACTCCGACCTGCTGGATCGCCAGCGCGCGGTGGTCGGCGCTGGATTGCACGTCGGGCAGGAAGAACTTTTCCGGGGCGTTCATGAGTGATCCTTTTGCTTGCTGGGGAGGGGACGCAGCGGGAGGTCCGCGCGATGGACGAAGAGCAGGAGTTCGAGCGGGGTCTGTGCCTGGGTCACAGGCCCCTTGTCTACGACGAGCCTTTCAGGAGCGCCGGCCGCTACCGCCGCGACGACCTGGGGCTGGGCGGCCGTGGCCGCGGAAATCCCGAAGGAGACGAGCGCCGCCGCGGCGAAGAGCATGCCGGCGCGCCTGGAGAGCGTATTCGCATTCATGGCCGTGTCCTGGACAAGCGTTGATGACGATCCCACGATAGGCCAGCCCCGAGGACCTGTCAAGGATTTGTCCAGGACAAAATAAAATTTCAGCGCCCCGCAGAAATTGCCCCGGCATCCTCCGAGAACAATGCACTCCCCGCCGCGGCGATCCGGCATTACGCTTTCCCTAAGACCCCCCCATCCCGCACGAGAGGCCCGCCCTGGACACCAGCTCGCTCGCCATCTACCCGATCGTCGCCGGCCTGCTCGGCGGCATCGGCCTGTTCCTGCTCGGCATGCACATGCTCACCGAGGGCCTCAAGCTCGCCGCCGGCCGCGCGCTCGAGGGCCTGCTCGAGCGCGGCACCGCCACGCCCGTGCGCGGCCTGGGCGCCGGCATGACCATGACCGCGCTGGTGCAGTCCTCCACCGCGGTCACGGTGGCGAGCATCGGCTTCGTCAACACCGGGCTGCTGTCGCTGCAGAACGCGATGTGGGTGATCTTCGGCTCCAACGTGGGCACCACGCTCAACGCCTGGCTGGTCGCGGCGCTCGGCTTCAGCTTCAGGATCGACGCCTTCGCCCTGCCCTTCGTCGGCATCGGCGCCACCCTGATGCTGGCCGGACGCACGGTCCGCCAGCGCGCGCTCGGCCAGGCTCTGGCGGGCTTTGGCGTGCTCTTCCTCGGCATCGACGCGCTCAAGGACACCTTCTCGGGCTTCGGCGCGGCGATGAACCTGCAGGACCACATCGCGCCCGGCCTCGCCGGCTGGCTGATCCTGGTCGGCATCGGCACCCTGCTGACCGTGCTGATGCAGGCTTCGGGCGCGGTGATCGCGATCATCATCACCGCCGCGCAGGGCGGGCTGATGTCGATCGAGGCGGCGTGCGCGATGGTGATCGGCACCAACATCGGCACGACCTCGACGGCGATCCTTTCGGCGCTCGGCGCGACCTCGAACGCGCGCCGGCTGGCAGCGACCCACGTGATCTTCAACCTGGTGACCGGCGCGGTGGCGATCGCCCTGCTGCCGCTGCTGATCAGCCTGCTCGGTGCGCTGCGCAACTGGTTCGAGCAGCCGGCCACGCCGGCGGTGATGCTGGCGATGTTCCACACCGCCTTCAACCTGCTCGGGGTGCTGCTGATGGTGCCGCTGGCGCGGCCGCTGCGGCGCTATCTGGCGGGCCACTTCCGCAGCCGCGAGGAAGAGATCGCCCGCCCGCGCTACCTGGACGCGCCTTCGCTGGCGGTGCCCGACCTGGCGCTGCGCACCCTGCGCCTGGAGCTGGGCCGCACGCAATCCTTCGCGCTGACCGCACTGACCGCAGCCACCCGGGTGCCGCCCGACGAGCCCTGGATCGAGCGCCAGGCGAGCGCGCTCGATGCGCTCGCGCCGGCGATCGGCGACTACGTGCGCAAGCTCAACGCCATGCGCCTGCCGCCAGCGCTGGTCGAGGCGGTGGCGCACAGCCTGCGCGCGCTGCAGTACCAGGAGAGCGCGGTGACCGCGGTGCGCCAGGCCTGCGCGCTGGCCACCACGCTCGGCGCGCCGCCGGGCGCCGAACTGGAGCCGGTCGCCGCGGCCTTCCGCCAGGCGACCGGGGCGCTGGCCGCGAGCGCGGACGCGGCGCGCGAGGATTTCTCGGTGGCGCCGGTCGAGGTCAGGCTGGAAGAGGCGGAACTGCGCTACCAGGCCTTCAAGGAGGCGCTGCTGCTGGAAGGCGCACACGCCCGCATCGACATCCGCACCATGCAGGACTGGCTGCGCCTGGCCAGCCTGGAGCGGCGCGCGATCGAGCAGGTGGCCAAGGCGGCGCGCATGCTGGCCGTGCTGGACGGCGACCTGACGCCGCAGCAGGCGGCGGAGAAGGCGGGAGAAAACGGGGTGGAGTGAGCGCGGAGGCGGAGTCATGTGCTACCGGGTGGAGTGCTGGTCGGACGGAAGCGTGGGCGCGTGCGATCCGGCTGCCCCGACCTCGCACGTCACAGGCTGGAAAGCGGCTTCCAGACACGTTTGTCCTGGACAAATCAAACTCCCCCGCCTAACATCCACTCATCGACCACCACCCGAAAGCAGCTGCCGATGAACGCGCCGAACCTGTCCGAGACCGCCTTCAGCATCGCCGCCGTCGAACGCGACACGGGCCTCGCGAAGGACACCCTGAGGGTGTGGGAGCGGCGCTACGGCTTCCCTTCGCCGACGCGCGACGCCAACGGCGAGCGCCTCTATCCGGCGGATCAGGTCGAGAAGCTGCGCATGATCCGCCGCCTGCTCGACCACGGCCGACGGCCGGCGCGGGTCGTGGGGGCGAGCATCGAGGAACTCTCCGCGATGCTGGATGCCTGCCTGTGCCCGGAGGGCGGCGCGCCAGCCGGTCGCGACGACGGCCTGCTGCAGCTCGTGCGCCTGCATCGCAGCGTGGAGCTCGCCGCGGCGCTGCGCCAGGCGCTGATGAAGCAGGGCCTGCAGCGCTTCGTCGCCGAGACCGTGGCGCCGCTCGCGGCGGCGGTGGGCGAGGCGTGGATGCGCGGCGAGGTCGATGTGCCGGAGGAGCACCTGTTCACCGAGCAGGTGCAGAACGTGCTTCGCAGCGCCATCGGTGCGCATGCGGCGAGCGCTGGACGGCCGCGCGTGCTGTTGACGACCTTCCCCGAGGAGGAGCACGTGCTCGGCCTGCTGATGGCCGAGGCGATGCTGGTGCCCGAGGGCGCGAGCTGCCTGTCGCTGGGCACGCGCACCCCGCTCGCGGACATCCGCAGCGCGGCGGTGGGTGGGGGCTTCGACATCGTCGGGCTGTCCTTCAGCATCGCCTACCCGGCGCGCCAGGCGATCGAGGGGCTGCTCGAGCTGCGCTCGCTGCTGCCCGAGGGGATCGAGCTGTGGGCCGGGGGCGCCGCCGTCCGCGACAAGCAGAAGCGGCTGCCGGGCATTCGTGTGGTCGGGGATCTGGAGGACACCATGGCGGCCCTGCAGGAGTGGCGCGCGCGCAACGGCGCGGAGGGCTGAGGCGCACGCAGCGACCGGCGCGGCGGTTTGTGTAGGAGCGGCGGCAGCCGCGAATGGGGCCGGGTCGACGACCACGGCACAGCGAGGGTTCCACCCGCCGCGTTCGCGCCTGCCGGCGCTCCTACATGAAACGCCGCGCCTCCTGCACGAACCACCGCGTCTCCGCCCCCTGTAGGAGCGGCGGCAGCCGCGATTGGGCTGGGTCGACGACCGCGGCGCGGACCCGCCATCGCCGCCGCCGAAGCCTGCCGCGCGCTCCTACGCGAACCGCCGCGCCTCCTGCACGGCCCACCGCGTCTCTGCCCCCTGTAGGAGCGGCGGCCGCAGAACGGGGGTCGACGACCGCGGCGCCGCGAGGACCCCGCCCGCCGCGTTCGCCCTGCCGCGCCTGCCGCGCTCCTACCCCGCCCGCCGCGCCTGCCGCTGCGCACGAAACCGCCGCGCCGCCGCCCGCCGGTCGACGACCGCGCGCTGCAGCGCCCCCGCATGAGCGGCGGCAGCCGCGAACCGCGTCTCCGGGTGGGCGCGACGCCGCGGCGACCGCGGCGCAGCGAGGACCCGCCCGCCGCGTTCGCGCCTGCCGGCGCTCCTACATGAACCGCCGCGCCTCCTGAACGAACCACCGCGTCTCCGCCCCCTGTAGGAGCGGCGGCAGCCGCGAATGGGCTGGGTCGACGACCGCGGCGCCGCGAGGACCCGACCGCCGCGTTCGCGCCTGCCGGCGCTCCTACATGAACCGCCGCGCCTCCTGCACGAACCGCGCCGTCTCCGCCCCCTGTAGGAGCGGCGGCAGCCGCGAATGGGCTGGGTCGACGACCGCGGCGCCGCGAGGACCCGCCCGCCGTCGTTCGCGCCTGCCGGCGCTCCTACATGAACCGCCGCGCCTCCTGCACGAACCACCGCGTCTCCGCCCCCTGTAGGAGCGGCGGCAGCCGCGAATCCGCCCCAGGAGCGTCGACGCCGCGGCGCCGCGCGAGCGCCGCGCCCGCCGCGCCCGTCTTCGCCCGCTGCCGGCGCTCCTACATGAACCGCCGCGCCTCCTGAACGAACCACCGCGCCTCCGCCCCCTGTAGGAGCGGCGGCAGCCGCGAATGGGCTGGGTCGACGACCGCGGCGCCGCGAGGACCCGACCGCCGTCTTCGCGCCTGCCGGCGCTCCTACATGAACCGCCGCGCCTCCTGAACGAACCACCGCGTCTCCGCCCCCTGTAGGAGCGGCGGCAGTCGACGACCGCGCAACCCGCCCGCCGCGTTCGCGCCTGCCGGCGCTCCTACATGAACCGCCGCGTCTCCTGAACGAACCACCGCGTCTCCGCCCCCTGTAGGAGCGGCGGCAGCCGCGAATGGGCTGGGTCGACGACCGCGGCGCAGCGAGACCCCGCCCGCCGCGTTCGCGCCTGCCGGCGCTCCTACATGAACCGCCGCCTCCTGAACGAACCACCGCGTCTCCGCCCCCTGTAGGAGCGGCGGCAGCCGCGAATCCGGCCGCGGGCGGTAAAATGCCGGCCATGTTCCCCGCTGCCCCGCCCTCGACCCTCCCCTCCCCCTCCCCCGCCCGCGCCGGAGCCTTCGCGCCCCTTTCCGGCGAAGCCCTCGGCGAGGCGGCGCACCGCGTGCTGGAGCACGTCTTCGGCTACCCCGCCTTCCGCGGCGAACAGCGGCAGATCGTCGAGCATGTCGCCGGCGGCGGCGACGCGCTGGTGCTGATGCCCACCGGTGGCGGCAAGTCGCTGTGCTACCAGATCCCGGCGCTGCTGCGCCACGGCACCGCGATCGTGGTGTCGCCGCTGATCGCGCTGATGCAGGACCAGGTGAGCGCGCTCGTCGAAGCCGGCGTGCGCGCCGCCTTCCTCAACTCCAGCCTGGAAATGGAGGCCGCCCGCGCAGTCGAGCGCGCGCTCTGGGACGGCGAGCTGGAGCTGCTCTACGTCGCCCCCGAGCGCCTGATGACGCCGCGCTTCCTCGACCAGCTCGACCACCTGCGCGACACCGGCCGGCTGGCGCTGTTCGCGATCGACGAGGCGCACTGCGTGTCGCAGTGGGGGCACGACTTCCGCCCCGAGTACCTGCAGCTTTCCATCCTGCCCGAGCGCTACCCGGCCATCCCGCGCATCGCGCTCACCGCCACCGCCGACCGCCAGACCCGCGAAGAGATCGCCGAGCGCCTCAACCTGCAGGCGGCGCGCCGCTTCATCTCCAGCTTCGACCGCCCCAACATCCGCTACACCATCGTCGAGAAGAACGACCCGCGCCGCCAGCTGCTCGACTTCATCCGCGAGGAATGCCCGGGCCAGGCCGGCATCGTGTATTGCCTCTCAAGGCGCAAGGTCGAGGAGACCGCCGCCTGGCTGCAGGAGCAGGGCCTCGCCGCCCTGCCCTACCACGCCGGCATGACGCAGGAGATCCGCGCCGAGCACCAGAGCCGCTTCCTGCGCGAGGACGGGCTGATCATGGTGGCGACGATCGCCTTCGGCATGGGCATCGACAAGCCCGACGTGCGCTTCGTCGCCCACCTCGACCTGCCGCGCTCGATCGAGGGCTACTACCAGGAGACCGGCCGCGCGGGCCGCGACGGCCTGCCGGCGCAGGCGTGGATGGCCTGGGGCGCGCAGGACGTGGTGCAGCAGCGCCGCATGATCGACGAGTCCGAGGCCAGCGAGGAGTTCAAGCGCCTCGCGCGCAACCGGCTCGACGTGCTGGTCGGTCTGGTCGAGGCCACCGACTGCCGGCGCCAGCACCTGCTCGCGTATTTCGGCGAACAATCGACCCCCTGCGGCAACTGCGACAACTGCCTGCACCCGCCGCAGACCTGGGACGCCACCGAGGCCGCGCGCAAGGCCTTGAGCTGCGTGTATCGCACCGGCCAGCGCTACGGCGCCGGCCACCTCATCGACGTGCTGCGCGGCGAACTCACCGAGAAGGTGATCGAGCGCCACCACCAGGACATCACCACCTTCGGCATCGGCAGCGAGCTCGACGAGAAGCGCTGGCGCACGGTGTTCCGCCAGCTCGTCGCGCGCGAGCTGGTCGCGGTGGACCACGAGCGCTACAACGCGCTGCGCCTCACCGACGCCGCCCGCCCGCTGCTGCGCGGCGAGGCCGAGTTCCACCTGCGCCTGGAGCCCGAGCGCAGCCGCAGCCGGGCCAAGCGCCGCGGCAGCACCCCGACCGACATCCCGGCCGGCATCCCCACCACGCTCTTCGACCGCCTGCGCGCCTGGCGCTTCGCCACCGCCAAGGAGCGCAACGTGCCTGCCTACGTCGTCTTCCCCGACGCCACCCTGCGCGAGATCGCGATCAAGCGCCCGCGCACGCTCGCCGAGCTGGCCGCAATCAGCGGCGTCGGCGACCGCAAGCTCGAGCACTACGGCGCGGCGATCATTGAGATGGTCACGCAGGCGGGCTGACCGCGGGAGCTTCCCGCAGGACCGCCGCAAGGCGCGAATGCGGCCGGGCTTTCGTTCGCCGACGTGCGACGCATCACGCGAATATTTGCCACGCGCATATATACTCTCGGCCTCGAAAAAACACGGTGACGGCAGGGCTGCGCCGCGCCGACCCACAAGCCGCCAAGCCATGAAGCTCAAGCCCCGCCTGCTCGCCCTCGCTCTGGCACTCACCCCCTTGCCGGCACTCTCGACCCCACCGGATCCGGCCGGCATCACGCCCGACGCCGACCTCTTCGAGCTCAGCCTCGAGCAGCTCATGGACGTGGTGGTGACCTCGGTGTCGAAGCGCTCGCAGCCGCTGTCGAGCACGGCAGCCGCGGTCCATGTGATCAGCGCCGAGGACATCCGCCGCAGCGGCGCCGCCAACCTGCCCGAAGCGCTGCGCCTGGCGCCGGGCGTGCATGTGGCGCGGTTCTCGAACAACCGCTGGAGCGTGTCGATCCGCGGTTTCGGTGGGCGCTATGCCAACAAGCTGCTGGTGCTGCAGGACGGGCGCAGCCTCTACTCACCAGCGTATTCCGGAGTGTTCTGGGAGTTCAACGACATCCCGCTCGAACTGGTCGAGCGCATCGAGGTGGTCCGCGGCCCGGGGGCATCGATCTGGGGTGCGAATGCGGTCAATGGCGTGATCAACATCATCACCCGCAATGCCGCCAGCGCGCAGGGCACGCAGCTCGTGGCCACGGCGGGCAGCGAGCTACGCGGCAGCCTGTTCGCCAGCCAGGGCGTGACCCTGTCGGAAAACACGCACCTCGAATTTCACGCCAAGTCGCAGTACGTCGAACCCTCGTCCACCCCCGAAGCCGGCCCCGCGCGCGACTTCTGGCGCACCCGCCAGGCCGGTTTCCGCCTCGACGCCAACGCGGACGGCAACCGCTTCCGGCTGCAGGGCAACGCGTGCGCGACAGCGTCGCGGGCGACCACTTCATGCAGCGCACCGCGGGCGTCGACGTCGCTGCTCGGGATTACAACAGCGTCAGCGAGCTCGCCTACCTGCTCGCGCGCTGGGAGCGCGACGCGGGCGACGGCACCCTTCACAGCCTGCAGGCCTACGCCGAAAGTCCCGCCTCGACATCCTCGTCGGCAGTCGCGAGCGCCGCAGCACCTTCGACATCGAATACCAGCAGCAGCAACGCCTTGGCGAGCAGGTTGACTTTCATCTCTGGGGCGGCGGCTGGCGGCACACGCGCGACGAGATCCTGGGCGACGCGGCCGAAGACTACGTGCGCATCGACAACACGCGCGACCAGGCCGACCTCTTCAGCCTGTTCGCGCAGGGCGAGTTCGCCCTCGTCCCCGAGCGCTGGGCGCTGATCCTGGGTGCGCGCGTCGACCTGCGACGACGCCGAGAAGCTCGCCTTCCAGCCCAACGCGCGCGCTTGCTGTTCACGCCGGACAAGACGCACAGCCTGTGGGCCTCGGTGGCGCGCGGGGTACGCACGGCCTCGCGGGCGGAGCAAGCGGTGGCAGGGACGCTTCCAGCGACGCCCTTGCCAGCACCCGTTACGCTGCCGGGTTTGGGCACCATCTCCGACGTCGTGCCTCGGTTGGATGGCAACCCCGACTTCGGGCACGAATACCTCGATGCGCTCGACCTGGGCTGGCGTGCGGCCTGGTCGCCAACGCTCAGCACCGAGATCGCCGCGTATCACTACCGCTACGACGACCTGCGCTATGCAAGCCCAAGCGGCACACCGGAGCTGATCTTTGGGGCAGTGCCGCACTTCGTCCAGCCCGTCCGACTCGATACCACGGAGCGCGCCAGAGTCAGCGGCGTGGAACTCACCGCCAACTGGCGCCCCACCGCCGTCTGGGACCTCGCCGCCAGCCTAAGCCTCAACCACCTGGGCCACAGCAGCGTCGATGGGCGCGCGGAGTTCTCCGAGGGCACGCCCGAGCGCATCTTCACGCTACGCACCGGCTACGCGATCTCGCCCACGCTGCAGTGGGACGCCTGGCTGCGGCACTCGAGCGCGCTGTACACCTACTCCTTCCAGGCCGGCCGGCAGATCGACCCGCACTGGACGCTGGACATGCGCCTGGGCTGGAAAGCCAGCCGCGACCTGGAGATCTCCATCGTCGGCCAGAACCTGCTCGACCGCCGACACCTCGAGGCGATCAACGAGCCGCTGCCCTCGATCCTCACCGAGATCGAGCGCGGCGTTTACCTGAGGGCGGACTGGCGTCTCTGAGCGGTCGAGCAGCGATGACCTCCTTCCGTCGCCTCTTCGTGCGCGCGCTCATGTCGGGGCTGCTCGGCCTCGGCCTGCTCGGCGCGGGCGTCGCGCACGCCGCCGACTCGCCCGAAGAGGCGCGGCTGAAGGCCGTCTTCGTGTTCAACTTCATCAAGTTCACCGAGTGGGCCGAGGGCAGCGCGATGCGCGCCAGCGACCGCATCGAGCTGTGCGTGGTCGGCGAGCGTCCGCTCGATGGCCAGCTCGAGACGCTCGAGGGGCGCGGCGTGCGCAGCCAGACCGTCCGCGTACATGCCTGGACCCCGACCACGGCGGGGCGCTGCGACATCGTCTTCGTCGCCGCGGGAGATGGCGAGCGCCTCCGCGCCGTGCTGCTGGCCAACGCCCGCCAGCCCCTGCTGAGCGTGGGAGACGAGCCCGACTTCCTCGAACGTGGCGGCATCATCGCGCTCAAGCTCAGCGGCGGGCGGGTACGCTTCGACATCAACCTTGCGGCCGCGCGCGAAGCTGGCCTGCGCCTGAGCAGCCAGCTCCTGCAGCTCGCCGACCGGGTCGTGCAATGAAACTGCACGACCTTCCGATCGGCCGCAAGCTCACGCTGATTCTCGCGGCGACGACCGGAGCCGCGGTCCTGCTCGCGACCCTGGCCTTTTCCGCCGGCGGCATGTACCGCCTCTATCGCGACAGCGAGTACCGCCTGCAGACCCTCGCCCGCCTCACCAGCCAGAACAGCCATGGCGCGCTCGCCTTCGGCGACGACAATGCGGCGCGCGCGCTGCTGGCCGCGCTGCGCGCCGAACCCAATGTGGTTCGCGCGCAGCTCTTCGACGCCGCCGGACGCGAGCTCGCCGCATACAGCGCGCCACACGAGGCGCCCGAGCGCGCCGGGCTCGCCGCGCTTGCGGTGGACCTCTTCCTGCCGACCCGGCTGCGCATCGTGCAGCCGGTGGAGGTCGGCCACGAGCGCCTGGGGGCGGTCGAGATCCAGGCCGACATCACCTCGGCCTGGCTGGAGTTCGGCGTGGGCCTGCTGCTCGCCACCCTGGCCGCTGCGGTCGCCGCCGCCGTGGCGGTGCGCTTCGGACTGCGCCTGCGCGGCCGCATCATCGCGCCGCTGCTGGAGCTCGCCGAGGCCGCGGGGACGGTGGTGCGCAACCAGCGCTACGACATCCGCGTCGCCACCGCGGGCAAGGACGAGATCGGCCGCCTCGTGGAGGAGTTCAACCGCATGCTGGGCGAGATCGAGGCACGAGACCGCGCGCTGCAGGCCCACCGCGACAACCTGGAGCGCGAGGTCGAGGCGCGCACCGCCGAGCTGCGCGGCGCCAAGGATGCCGCCGAGGCCGCCAGCCTCGCCAAGTCGCGCTTCCTCGCCACCATGAGCCACGAGATCCGCACGCCGATGAACGGCGTGCTCGGCATGACCGAGCTGCTGCTGGCCTCGGCAAGCGACGACGACCAGGCGCGCAGGGCACGCGCCGCGCTGCAGTCGGGCGAGAACCTGATGGCCATCCTCGACGACCTGCTCGATTTCTCCAAGATCGAGGCCGGTCGCATGGAGCTCGAATCCATCCCGCTCGACCCCGGCCGCCTCGCCCGCGAGCTCGTCGAGCTCGCCGCCCCGATCGCCGCGGGCAAGGGTCTGCATCTGTGCGCGCGGATCGACGCGAGCGTGCCGGCCTGGGTGAGGGGCGACCCCACGCGCCTGCGCCAGATCCTGAACAACCTCGTCGGCAATGCGCTCAAATTCACGGTCAAAGGCGAGGTGGGACTGACGATGCGCGCCCGCCCAGGCGCCGCCCCCGACGCCTGCATGCTCGAGATCGAGGTTCGCGACACCGGCATCGGCGTCGCACCCGAGGACCTGCCCCACCTGTTCGAAGCCTTCGCCCAGGCCGACAGCACCACGACCCGTCGCTTCGGCGGCACCGGGCTCGGGCTGGCGATCGTGCGCCAGCTGGTCGAGCTCATGGACGGGACGATCGAGGCCACGAGCACGGAACGAGTCGGATCGACCTTCCGTGTCGAACTCCCGCTGGCGCTCGCGAACGCGGGCCCTGCCACAGGGGGCGCAGCAGCGGCCGGGCTGCGGGCGCAACACGGGGCCGCGCGCTGGCCGGGCGCGCGCGTGCTGCTGGTCGAGGACAATCCGATCAACCAGACGCTGGCGCTCGAGCAGTTGCGCGACCTGGGCTGCGAACCACGGCTGGCCTGCAACGGTGCCGAGGCGGTCGAGGCCTGTGCCGGCGAGCGCTTCGACCTGGTGCTGATGGACTGCCAGATGCCGGTGATGGACGGCTACGAGGCCTGCCGGCGCATCCTCGCAGGGTGCGGCGAGGCGCCCGTGCCAATCGTGGCGATGACCGCCAACGCCATGCGTGGGGACCGCGAGCGCTGCGACGCCGCGGGGATGGTGGATTTCCTCGCCAAGCCCTACCGCAGCGCGGATCTCGCCGCGGTGCTGGCGCGCTGGCTGCCGGAGTCGCTGCGGGTGACGGCGCCAGCCGGCTCCGCGACCCGCGCGCCGGCGAGCGCCGCGGAGCAGGGAGCAGGCCCGGCCGACAGGGCCGCAGCAGACCAGGAGGTCGTGTTCGACCCCGCGGCGCTCGCCGAGCTGTCGCTGCAGCATTCCGGAGGCGAGGCGATCGTGGCGCAGGTGCTCGGGCTGTTTCGCCAGGAAGGCCGCAGGCAGCTCGACACCCTGCGAGAGGCCTTGCTGGGCGGGGACATCGACACCGCGACGCGCGCCGCACATACGCTCAAGGCGAGCGCCGCGACGCTCGGGGCGATGCGCCTGTCCGCGCGCTGCCGCGACATCGAGGCCACGCTGCGGGCCGGCAGCGACGCACGGGTCGAGGCCTGGATCGCCGAGGCCGACAGCGCCTTCTCGGCCGCCTGCACGGAAATGAATGGCGCATTGGCGCAGAGGGACAACGGACATGCCTGAAGCGACACGCGTGCTGATCATCGACGACGACGCCGTCACCCGCCTGCTGGTGGGCAGCGCGATGTGCGGCGCCGGCCACGAGGTGCTGGAGAACGACAGCGGCGAGACCGCGATGGCCACCCTCGAAGAATGCCGGCCGGAGTTGATCCTGCTCGACCTCGAGATGCCCGGCATGGGCGGCCTGGCCTTCTGCCGCTGGCTGCGCACCCGGCCCGCCTGCCACAACCTGCCCGTGCTGGTGATGACCGCGCACGACGACAGCACGACCATCCAGAACGCCTTCGACGCCGGCGCCTCGGACTTCATCGCCAAACCGCTCAACTTCAACATCCTCGTGCATCGGGTGCGCTTCCTGCTGCGCGCCCGCGACAACCTGCGCGCCCTCGAGCGCAGCCGGCGCAATCTCGCCGAGGCGCAGGGCATCGCCCGGCTGGGCAGCTGGGAGCTGGACCGCGCCTCGGGCATCGCCGAGTGCTCGGAGGCGCTGTTCACCGTGCTCGGTCGCGACCCGCAGGACACCGAGCGCTCGATCGCAGGCTTCGTCGAGCGGGTGCATCCGGACGATCTCGAACGCGTGCGCGCGGCGATCGCGGCCTCCAGTGACGGGCGCCTGCCGGCCGACGTCATCCACCGCTACCTCGGCGACGACGGCCGCGTCCGCTGGATCCACCTGCGGGTGAAGTTCGAACACGACGAGCAGGGCCACGCCAGGCGATCCTACGGCACGGTGCAGGACATCACCGCGCAGCGCCGCATCGAGGAGCGCATCGACTACCTCCTGCGCCACGACGCCCTCACCGGCCTGCCCAACCGCGACCACTTCCTGCAGGCGCTCGGCACGGAGCTCTCACGCTGTGGCGAACATGAACAGGTCGCCGTGATGCATATCGCGCTCGAACGCTACCAGCGCATCAGCGACAGCCTCGGCCACGAGGCGGGCGACACGGTGCTGCGCCTGGCCGCCGAGCGGGTCCGGCGCTGCCTGCCCGGCACCGAGCTGGCGGAGATCGACGGGCGGACGCTGCTGGCGCGCTGGAGCGGCGGCGAGCTGATGCTGATGCGCAGCGGCGCCACCGTGACCCACGACGCCTCGCGCCTGGCGCGGACGATCCTCGACAAGCTGCGCGCGCCCTTCCGCGTCGGCGAGCACGAGCTCATGCTCGGGGCCCACATCGGCATCGCAATGCATCCGCTCGACGGCGCGGGCGCGGCCGTCCTCACCCACGCCGCCAGCATCGCCAGCCATCATGCGCGCAGCGCCGGATGCGCCGAAGCGCAGTTCCACTCCGCCGCGATCCAGGCCGAAACCCGCCTGCGCATGGAGCTCGAGCGCGACCTGCGGCGCGCGCTCGCCGACGACGAGGGCGGCGGGCTGACCCTGCATTACCAGCCCAAGTACGACCACGAAGGCCACATCCGCGGCGCGGAGGCGCTGATCCGCTGGGAGCACCCCAGCCGCGGCCTGCTGCCGCCGGCGCGCTTCGTCCCGCTCGCGGAGGAAGTCCGCCTGATCGTGCCGCTCGGCAAGTGGGTGATCCGGCGCGCCTGTCGCCAGCTGCGCGAGTGGCTGGACCAGGGCTTGCCCGAGGTGCGCATCGCGCTCAACCTCGCCGCGCCGCACTTCGTCGATCCCGACCTGCTCCCCCTGCTGATTGCCGAGACCGCGGCCCACGGCATCCGCAGCGAGCTGATCGAGCTCGAGCTCACCGAGAGCATGCTGATGGACGACACTGACTACGTCCGCGACATGCTGCGCCACATGCACGAGCGTGGCTTCCGCCTCGCCATCGACGACTTCGGCATGGGCTACTCGTCGCTGAGCCAGCTGAGCTTCCTGCCGCTCGACACGCTCAAGATCGATCGCGTGTTCACCCAGGGCATGCTGGAGGTGCCGCGCCAGGCCGCGGTGGTGCGCGGCATCATCGCGCTGGCCAAGGGACTGGGGCTGAGCGTGGTCGCCGAGGGGGTGGAGACGCCCGCCCAGGCCGCGGCCCTGCGCGCCGAAGGCTGCGACCTCATGCAGGGCTTCCATTTCGACCGCCCGCTGGCGGCGGCAGACTTCGCCCGCCGCCTGGCCGGCCCGACGCCGCCCGCGTCCCCGGCCGCAGCCGGCGCCGCCCCGACCACGGCCGGCAGGCCGTAGCCGCGGCGCGCGGCCCCGTCCCCCCGGCGACCGGAGCTCAACGGCGGAAGCGCTCCTCGGCGATCGCGTCGGCGACCTCGGCGGTGGGGCGCTCTTCCTCGCGAGCGCGCTCGAAGACTTCCATCAGGTTGTCGCGGATGCCTTCGATGTGGCGGATCAGCGCGGCACGCTCGAAGCCGATGCGCTCGTGATAGACGTCGATGATGCCGCCGGCGTTGATGACGTAGTCGGGCGCATAGAGGATGCCGCGCTTCATCAGCTCGACGCCGTGGCGTGCTTCGGCGAGCTGGTTGTTGGCCGCGCCGGCGACGATGCTGGCCTTGAGCTGCGGGATGGTGCTGTCGTTGAGGATGGCACCGAGCGCGCAGGGGGCGAACACATCGACGTCGAGGCCGAAGATCTCGTCGGGTGCGACCACGGTGGCGCCGAGCTCGCGGCCGGCCTGCACCAGCGGCTCGCGGTGGATGTCGGTCACCCACAGTTGCGCACCGGCTTCCTTGAGCTGGCGGGCGAGGTCGTAGCCGACGTTGCCCACCCCTTGCACCGCCACGCGCAGGCCGTCGAGCGAGTCGCGGCCGAGGCGCTCCTTCACCGCGGCCTGGATGCCGATGAAGGTGCCGTAGGCGGTAGCGGGCGACGGGTCGCCGCTACGCGTGCCTTCGTCCGAAGGCTTGTCGTGGATGCCGGCGACATGCTGCGTGAACTGCGTCATGAACTTCATGTCGGCCACGCTGGTGCCCGAGTCCTCGGCGGCGATGTAGCGCCCGTTCAGCTGCTCGAGCGCACGCGCGAAGGCGGCGAGCAGCGCGGGGGTCTTGTCGGTACGCGGGTTGCCGATGATCACCGACTTGCCGCCGCCGAGCTTGAGCCGCGCCATCGCCGACTTGTAGGTCATGCCGCGCGACAGGCGCAGCACGTCGCGCACCGCCTCCTCCTCGCTGGCGTAGGGCCACATGCGGCAGCCGCCGAGCGCGGGGCCGAGGTTGGAATTGTGGACGGCGATGATCGCCTTCAGTCCGCTCTTGTCATCGCTGACGAAGACCACCTGCTCGTGGTCGGCGAAGTCGCTCAGGGAAAATACGGCCATGCTGTGTCTCCTTCCTTATGGGAACGTGAGGGGGTGTCGCCGCGCCGGCGCCGCGGTTGGCAGCGTCGGCGGACGGATTGGGTACAGGTGCTACCGGGAATGGCAGCCTCGAACGGTGATACGGTGCGCAACCGCCCGCAAGGCTCGCGGCTGCCGCCGCTCCTGCAGGCCGCCACGCGGCGATGGCCTTCTGCAGGAGCGCCGGAAGGCGCGAACGCGGCGGTGCCCGGCGCCAGCCACGTCGATCGAAGAGCGGGCGAATTCGCGGCTGCCGCTGCTCCTACATCAGGGAAATCGGGGACGGACCGCGATTTCCGAACCGCCCGCAAAGCTCGCGGCTGCCGCCGCTCCTACAGGCCGCCACGCGGCGATGGCCTTCTGTAGGAGCGCCGGAAGGCGCGAACATGGCGCGGAAGCAGGGGAAAGCCCCCTTTTCCCGAATCAGCCCGGGATGATCGCGATCGTCCTGCGCGCCCTGGTCACCACGGGCGTGCTCGGCGCGCGGCGCTGGCGGAAGTCCTCGAGCAGCGCGGCCTGGCGCTTGCGCGCGCCGGCGAGGTAACGCTCGCGCACGTGGCCGTAGCCGCGGATGTGCTCGGGTAGGGCTGCCAGCTCGATCGCCGCCTCGTGGTTGGCGCGGTCCAGATTGACGACGATCTCGTCGACCAGGCGCTCGTAGTCGGCGATCAGCTCGCGGTCGAGCTGGCGGTCGTGGCTGCGTGCAAACGGATCGAGCTTCGAGCCGCGCAGGTGGCGGAACTTCGCCAGCACGCGCATCGCCTTCAGCATCCAGGGGCCATAGGCCTTCTTCTTCAGCTCGCCGGTCTGCGGGTCCTTGTCGGCCAGCATCGGCGGCGCGAGGTGGAAGACGAGCTTGTAGTCGCCCTCGAACTGCTCCTCGACGCGCTTCAGGAAGTCACTGTCGGTGTACAGGCGCGCGACCTCGTACTCGTCCTTGTAGGCGAGCAGCTTGTGATAGCCGCGCGCGACCGCCTCGGTCAGCAGCTGGATGCCGGGGGCGACCCTGGCCTCGGCGGCGCGCACGCGCTCGACGAGGCGCGTGTAGCGCTCGGCGTAGGCGGCGTCCTGGTAGTCGGTCAGCTGCGCCTTGCGGCGCGCGATGAGCTCATCGACGCTGGTCGACAGGCGGTGGTGCGCGGGCGTGCCGAAGCGGGGCCTGGCAGCCTCGCGCACCGCACGCAGGTCGACCGCGGCGCGGCGGCCCCACAGGAAGGCGGCCTTGTTGGCCTCGATCGCCGTGCCGTTGATCTCGATCGCGCGCTCGATCGCCTGCCGCGACAGCGGCACCAGGCCGCGCTGCCAGGCGAAGCCGAGCATGAACAGGTTGGTGGCGATCGAGTCGCCGAGCAGCTCGGTGGCGAGCGCGGTGGCGTCGAGGAATTCGGCCTGATCGGCGCCGACGGCGTCGACGATCTGCGCCTCCATCGCCGCGGCCGGGAACTGCGGGTCGGGGTTGGCGAGCACGTCGCCGCTGCGCGCCTGGGCGGCGAAGCCGCGCACGAACTCGCTGGTGTTGGTCTGGTCGCGGTTGATGAGGACGCGGGTGCGGCCGTGCTGCATCTTGGCGAGCGACTCGTCGCTGGCCGCCACCACCAGGTCGCAGCCGATCACCGCATCGGCCTCGCCGGCGGCGACGCGGGCGGCGTGGAGCTGCGCCTGGCGGTCGGCGATGCGCACGTGCGACCACACCGCGCCGCCCTTCTGCGCCAGCCCCGCCATGTCGAGCACCGAGATGCCCTTGCCCTCCAGGTGCGCGGCCATGCCGAGCAGCGCGCCGATGGTGACCACGCCGGTGCCGCCGACGCCGGTGATGAGGATGCCCCAGGGCGCGGCGGTATCCGGCAGCTGCGGCTCGGGCAGCGCGTCGGCGAGGCCTCCGGGCGCGACGGCGCCACTCGCCTTGCCCTTGCGCAGCGCCCCGCCCTCGACGGTGACGAAGCTCGGGCAGAAGCCCTTCACGCAGGAATAGTCCTTGTTGCACGAGCTCTGGTCGATGAAGCGCTTGCGGCCGAACTCGGTCTCCACCGCGCCCACCGACATGCAGTTCGACTTGTCGCTGCAGTCGCCGCAGCCCTCGCACACCAGGTCGTTGATCACCACGCGCTTGGCCGGGTCGGGGAACTTGCCGCGCTTGCGGCGGCGGCGCTTCTCAGCGGCGCAGGTCTGGTCGTAGATGATGGCGGTCACCGCCGGCGCCGTGCGCAGCTCGCGCTGCACCGCGTCGAGCTCGTCGCGGTGGCGCACCGCCACGCCGTGCGGCAGGTCGGCGGGACCGTAGGCGCGCGGCGTGCCGTCATTGACCACGACCACCGTGCCCACACCCTCGGCGAGCAGCTGGCGGGCGATGATCGGCACCGACAGCGTGCCGTCGTGCGGCTGGCCGCCGGTCATCGCCACGGCGTCGTTGTAGAGCACCTTGTAGGTGATGTTGACCTTCGCCGCCACCGCGGCGCGGATGGCGAGGATGCCCGAGTGCATGTAGGTGCCGTCACCGAGGTTGGCGAACACGTGCGGGGTATCGGTGAAGGGCGCCTGGCCGATCCAGGGTACGCCCTCCCCGCCCATCTGGCAGAAGGTCTGGGTGTGCTCGGGGGACAGCCAGGTCGCCATGTAGTGGCAGCCGATGCCGGCGATCGCGCGCGAGCCCTGCGGCACCTTGGTCGAGGTGTTGTGCGGACAGCCGGAACAGTAATGCGGCACGCGCTGGATGGACAGTCGCGGTTTTGCGAGTGCGGCCTCCTTGGCCTCGATGAAGGCGAGCCGCGCCTTGATGCGGTCGGAGGTGTGGAAGCGCGCGATGCGGCCGGCGATCGCGCGCGCGATCATCGCCGGGGTGAGCTCGCCGGCGGCGGGCAGCAGCCAGTCGGCGTGCGGCAGGCTCCACTCGCCCTTCTCGTCGAACTTGCCGATGACGCGCGGGCGCACCTCGTCCTTCCAGTTGTAGAGCTCTTCCTTCAGCTGGTACTCGAGGAACTGGCGCTTCTCCTCGATCACCAGGATCTCGTCGAGGCCGTCTGCGAAGCGGCGCACACCCTCGGCGTCGAGCGGCCACACCATGCCGACCTTGTACAGGCGCAGGCCGATCGCCGCGGCGGTGGCCTCGTCGATGCCGAGGTCGTCGAGCGCCTGGCGCACGTCGAGGTAGCTCTTGCCGCTGGTGAGGATGCCCAGGCGGGCCTGCGGCGGGTCGATGACCATGCGGTCCAGGCCGTTCTTGCGGCCGTAGGCGAGCGCGGCGTAGAGCTTGTGGTGGAGCAGGCGCTCCTCCTGCACCAGCGGCGGGTCGGGCCAGCGCAGGTTGAGGCCGTCGAGCGGCAGCGGGAACTCTTCCGCGCTCGGGATCCGCGTCTGCACGCGGAAGGGGTCGATGTCGACCGAGGACGAGGTCTCGACCGTGTCGGTCAGCGCCTTGAACGCCACCCAGCAGCCCGAGTAGCGCGACATCGCGAAGCCGTGCAGGCCGTACTCCAGGTACTCCTGGATGCCCGCGGGGGCGAGCACCGGCATCATCAGCGCCTTGAACACGTGCTCGGTCTGGTGCGGCAGGGTCGAGGACTTGGCGGCGTGGTCGTCGCCGGCGATCACCAGCACGCCGCCGTGCTGCGAGGTGCCGGCGGCGTTGGCGTGGCGGAAGACGTCGCAGGTCCGGTCCACGCCGGGGCCCTTGCCGTACCAGATCGAGAACACGCCATCGACCTTGGCATTGGGATCGAGGCCGAGCTGCTGCGTGCCCCACACCGAGGTCGCGGCGAGGTCCTCGTTGAGGGCGGGCTGGAAGCGGATGTTCATCGGCTCGAGGAAGCGCTTCGCCTTCCAGAACTCCTGGTCTACGCTGCCGAGCGGCGAGCCGCGGTAGCCGGTGACGAAGCCGGCGGTGTTCAGGCCGGCAGCCTCGTCGCGCAGCTTCTGCATCATCGGCAGGCGTACCAGGGCCTGGATGCCGGTCATCCAGGCGCGGCCGGTCTTGAGGGTGTACTTGTCGTCGAGGCTGACGTTGGGTGCGATGTTCGACATGGTGGCGTGAACCGCCGCCGGTCGGCAGGCCGGCGCGTCTGGCGCGGGCTGCCGGCGGGTCGGCGTGGTCTCCTCTGCGGGTGGATCGGTACGCCATCGCGGCCGGTTGGGCCCGTGGCGCTTGCGGAAGCACATGCTAGGGCGATCGGCGGAAAAGATTTTTCGCAATCGGGGGTGCAGACCTCGATATAAGAAAAATTTTTTCGCTTATCGAATCGTACGATGCGCGCCAGTCGGACCGAACCGTCCGGCGACCACAAGATGGGTCGGCACGGATCCGCGAACGTGGCGGCGCAGGCATCCCGCTTGGGAGGCGGGCGCCGGACGTTTAGAATCCGCGCCTTTTCCCTCCGCGCCACAAGCGCGTCAAAACTCGAGGAGACCTGCATGAATCGAACCGCCGCCACCCGCGGCGCCGCCACTGCGCGGCCGCACGCCACCGTCGCCCCCACCCGCCGCGAGGACCGCTGACATGGCCAAGCACGCACACAGCCAATGGTCGTCGCGGATGGGCTTCGTGCTCGCCGCCACCGGCTCCGCCGTCGGCCTCGGCAACATCTGGAAGTTTCCCTACATGGTCGGCCAGAGCGGCGGCGCCGCCTTCGTGCTGGTCTATCTCGCCTGCATCGCCTTGATCGGCGTACCGATCCTGGTCGCGGAGTGGATGATCGGCCGGCGCGGGCAGAAGAACCCGATCAACACCATGGCCCAGCTCGCGCGCCAGAACGGCCACAGCACCAACTGGGCGGTGGTCGGCGCGGTCGGCGTGCTCGCCGCCTTCCTGATCCTGTCCTTCTACTCCGTGATCGGCGGCTGGGCGCTGGCCTACATGCGCGACGCCGCCACCGGCGCCTTCATCGGCCTGGACAAGGCCGCGATCGGCGGCGCCTTCGAGGGCTTCCTCGCCCGCCCGGCCGAGCTGCTGACCTGGCACTCGATCTTCATGCTGCTCACCGTGGTCGTCGTGGCGCTCGGCGTGTCCGCCGGCCTGGAGCGCGGCACCAAGCTGATGATGCCGGCGCTGGGGCTGATCCTGATCGTGCTCGTCGGCTACGCGATGACCACCGGCAGCTTCGGCCAGGGCCTCGCCTACCTGTTCAACCCGGACTGGAGCAAGCTCGACGGCAAGGTGCTGCTCGCGGCGCTCGGCCACGCCTTCTTCACCCTGTCGCTGGGCATGGGCATCATGATGGCCTACGGCTCCTACCTCGGCCAGGAGGTGAACCTGCTTCGCACCGCGCGCACGGTGGTGATCATGGACACGGTGTTCGCGCTGTGCGCGGGCATGGCGATCTTCCCGATCGTGTTCGCCAACGGCCTCGACCCCGCGGCCGGCCCCGGCCTGGTGTTCGTCACCCTGCCGCTGGCCTTCGGCCACATGGGTGGCGGCCTGGTGATCGGCGCGCTGTTCTTCCTGCTGCTGACCTTCGCCGCGCTGACCTCGTCGATCTCGCTGCTCGAGCCGGTGGTGGAGCTGATCGAGGAGCGCACCCCGCTCGGCCGCGTGGCCGCCACGATGATCGCCGGCATCACCATCTGGGCGCTGGGCATCGCCGCGCTGCTGTCCTTCAACGTATGGGGCGACGTCAAGCTGTTCGGCATGAACATCTTCGACCTGCTCGACTACGCGACGAGCAAGTTCATGCTGCCGCTCGCCGGCCTGGGCGCGATCGTGTTCGCGGCATGGAAGCTGGACCAGCAGGGCGTGAAGGCGGAGCTGGGGCTTGGCGACGGCGCCTTCGGACTGTGGACGCTGCTGTCGCGCTACGTCGCGCCGGTGGGCGTGCTGTTCGTGTTCTGGAGCAACCTGTAAGCATTGCAGCGCCGCATTCGCGCCTGCCGGCGCTCCTGCAGGAACCGCCGCGGCCCCGGGCCCATGTAGGAGCGGCGGCAGCCGCGAATGGGCGGCACCGGGGCGAGGCGCGTGGGCGGGAATCGTGCCGCCATGTTCGCGCCTGCCGGCGCTCCTGCAGAAACCACCGCGGCCCCCGGCCCATGTAGGAGCGGCGGCAGCCGCGAATGGGCGGTGCCGGGGCGAGGCGCGTGGGCGGGAATCGTGCTGCCGCATTCGCGCCTGCCGGCGCTCCTACAGGAACCGCCCGGGCGCCAGCGGCGAAGGCGCGGCGGCGGTGGGCGGAATCGATGGCGGCGCTCGCGGGCGCCTGTGGGCGGGAATCGTGGCGCCACAGATGCGGCTCGCGCCTGCCGGCTCGGTGCCTGCAGGCGGCACGGAGCGCGCGGCAGCCGCCGTGAGCGGGGCGGCGCCGCGGGTGGGCGGAGGCGCGTGGGCGGGAATCGTGCCGCCATGTTCGCGCCTGCCGGCGCTCCTGCAGGAACCACCGCGGCCCCCGGGCCATGTAGGAGCGGCGGCAGCCGCGAATGGGCGGCGCCGGGGCGAGGCGCGTGGGCGGGAATCGTGCCGCCATGTTCGCGCCTGCCGGCGCTCCTGCAGGAACCGCCGCGGCCCCCGGGCCATGTAGGAGCGGCGGCAGCCGCGAATGGGCGGCGCCGGGGCGAGGCGCGTGGGCGGGAATCGTGCCGCCATGTTCGCGCCTGCCGGCGCTCCTGCAGAAACCACCGCGGCCCCCGGGCCATGTAGGAGCGGCGGCAGCCGCGAATGGGCGGCGCCGGGGCGAGGCGCGTGGGCGGGAATCGTGCCGCCATGTTCGCGCCTGCCGGCGCTCCTACAAGGGCAGCGCGGTCTCGTTCTTGATCTCGCGCAGCGCCACCGCGGAATGGGTGACGTCGATCTCTGGGATCTTGAGCAGGAATTCGTGCATGAACACCGACAAGGCCTCGAGGTTGGGCAGGTAGAGCTTGAGCAGGCAGTCGGTCTCGCCGAGCAGCTCGTAGCACTCCACCACCTGCTCGCAGGCCTTGACCACGCGCTCGAAGCGGTCGAGCACGTCGGCGCTGTGCTGCTTGAGCTTGACGCGCACCCACACGCAGGTGCCCAAGCCGACCTTGTGGCGGTCGACCAGCGCAACGTAGCCGCGGATCACGCCCGCCTCCTCCATGTCACGCACCCGCCGCCAGCACGGCGTCGGCGACATGCCGACCTTGTCGGCGAGCACCTGGGTGCTGAGGGTGGAGTCCTTTTGCAGCAGCGTCAGGATGTGTCGCTGCGCCGGGTCGAGCTTCATGAGGGGTGGCCTTGTGCGGCGGTCGTCTGGTCGGTGCGGGCGCGGGGACGCCAATGGCGGATTCCGGGGGGCACGGGCCTGCCCGCGCGAGCGGCGCTCGGGCAGCGCCGTTGTTCGCCGGCAAGCCGCTCCCACAAGAGGATTTACAGCACCTTCAGCAGCTCGACCTCGAACACCAGGGTGGCGTTGGGCGGGATCACGCCGCCGGCGCCGCGCGCGCCGTAGCCGAGCTCGGGCGGGATGGTGAGCTTGCGCTTGCCGCCGACCTGCATGCCCTGCACGCCCTCGTCCCAGCCGCGGATCACGTGGCCGGCGCCGAGCGGGAAGACGAAGGGATCGTTGCGATCCTTGCTCGAGTCGAACTTGCGTCCGTCGGTGAGCCAGCCGGTGTAATGCACCGACACCATGCGGCCCTTCTCGGCGGTGTCGCCGCTGCCGAGCTCGAGTTCATCGATGACGAGTCCGCTGGCGGTGGTGGTCTGGGTCATGCCGTTCTCCTGCCGTGAGTGAAAACGCGCATTCTACCTGCTGCCTTCGGGCCAGCGGCGCAGGTCGAAATGGCTGCGGAATTTCGTGATCTTGGGCGCCACCACGTACTGGCAGTACGGCTGGTCGCTGTTGTTCACATAGTAGTCGTGGTGCTCCGGCTCGGCCGGCCAGAAGCGCGGCGCACGCTCGACGCGCGTGACGATCGCCTTCGGGAAGACACGGCGCTCGCCGAGCTCCTCGATGGTGGCGAGCGCGGTGTGCAGCTGCGCCTCGGTGGTGGCGAAGATCACCGAGCGGTATTGCGGGCCGACGTCGTTGCCCTGGCGGTCGACCGTGGTCGGATCGTGGATGGTGAAGAAGACGTCGAGCAGCTCGCGGTAGCTCACCTTCTCCGGATCGAAGACGATCTTCACCACCTCGGCATGGCCGGTGCCGCCGGAACACACGTCGCGGTAGCCGGGCAGATCGACGTGGCCGCCGCAATAGCCCGGCACGACCTCGTCCACACCGGCCACCAGGTCGAACACCGCCTCCAGGCACCAAAAGCAGCCGCCGCCCAAAATGGCGGTCTCGCGCACCGGCTCGTTCTTGTTCTCTGTCATCTGCTCGCTCCATCGGGGTTGGTCATGGCATCGGAGAGACCGCGCGGACGGGGAATCATTCCCCGTCCGCCACGTGTCTCAACGGAAGGAGAAGCCGTACTGGACGTCGAGCGCGGTGTCGGTGCCGCCGCGGGCGATCACGGAAAGCCGGCGCGAGATCTGGTAGGTCAGCTTGACCAGGGTGGCGGCCCCGCCCAGGCTCTGCTCGAAGTTGAGGAAGAGGTCCGGCCCCAGGCGCTTGCCCAGGCTCAGCACCTGGCCGGACACCGAGGGGCCGCCGGAGACCGTCTGCCCGCTGCCGAGCACCCGGCTGCTGCGCGCGCGCGTGGTGCTGTTGAGCTCGCCCTGGCCGATCGAGAAGGAGTCGAAGCCGAGGCTGCGCGAGAGCTCCTCGGTCATGCCGCCGCCCGGGCCGCCGAGCAGCGCCGCCGCGGCCGGGAGCAGCAGGCCGAGGTCGGCGCCGGAGCCGGCGTCTGGGGCGCGCCCGAGCACGATCCACGACAGCTTGGCGGGGTCGGGCACCTCCGGGTCGGACACCAGCTTGATCTGCGGACGCTTGGCGCTGCCGGTGATCGCCACCCCGGCCTCGACCTCGAGCCCCTTGCGCAGCGCGACGATGTTGAGCCCGGGTGCGTCGAGCGGGCCCTGGAAGTTGATCAGGCCGCGCTCCAGGGTGAGGTTCTGGCCGTAGCCGCGGTAGCCGCCACCCACGGTCTCGATCGTGCCCACCGCCGACAGCGGCCGCCCGGGCTGCAGGCGGATGCGCAGGCCGCCGGCGAGCCGTGTCTCCAGGCCGAGCGCCGACAGGTAGAGGGCATCGCCGAGGCCGACACGGACGTCCGCATTGACCGCGAAGCCGCCCCCCTCCTGCGCCGGTGCGGGGTTGCGCCCGAGCACGACGACATCGTCGGACAGGCTGGGCGGCAGCGCCTCGGCGAACTCGATGTAGCCGGCGTCGGCGCGGAACTCCGCGTCCAGCGACAGCGACTCCAAGGTGCTGCGCGCCGTGCCGCCACCCGAGAGCAGCATCCAGCGGTCGTCGCGCTGCAGCAGCGGCAGGCGGTCGGCGTCGAAGCGGAAATCGCCCGCGCCGCTGTCGAGCGCGAGCTCGCCGCGCGCGGTGAAGCGCCCGGGCGTGGCGGTGAGGCGCTCGAAGGGGATGCGGCTCTCGCGCGGGCGCACGCGGTTCTCGGACACGAACTCGAGCCGCTCCAGGCGCACGCGCTGCTGGTCGAAGTCGAGGTCGAGCTCGCCGCCGGCGAGGATCAGGCCCTGGTCGACCAGGGTGAAGCCGAGCTCGCGCCCCTCGATGCGGCCGCTCGCGCGCGGCGCCGCGATGGTGCCGCCCACCGTGAAGTCGCCGCGGATGCGTCCGGCGAGCTCGACGCTCTCCTGCGAGAGGCGCCCGAGCCAGGCGAGCGAGGGCATGTCGAGGCGCGCCGCGCCGCGGATCGCGGTCGCCGGCGGCACGCTCCACAGGCCGTCGGCGCCGCGCCGCGCGCGCAGCCCGGCCTCGCCCTGCACGCTGCCGAGCTCCTTGCCCTGCACGTCGACGGCGAGCTCGATGCGATCGCCGCGCGCGTTCAGCGCCGCCTCGAGCTTCTCCAGGCCGAGCCGGGTGCGCAGCTCGCCTTCCACGCTGATGTCGCCGGCCTCGCGGAACACGCGCGCCTCGCCTTCGAGGGTGCGCCCGACCGAGAGGTCCCAGCGCGCGCCCAGGCGCAGCGGGTCGGCGTTGCGGCGCGGGCGCCCGTCACGACGCGGCGGTTCGGTCTCGACCACCAGCCCGGCGAGATCGCCGCGCAGCACGCTCTGTGCCGGCGACCAGACGGTCTCGAGCAGGCGGATGCGGCCCTTGTCGCCGGCCTCGATCTCGACGCGGCCGAGGCGCACGCGATCGGCGCCGAGCTCGAGCGTGGCCGGCGCCTGCAGGCGCGCCGGAAAGCGCCCGCCCGCTTCGAGCGCAGCGAGGCGACCGCTCCAGCGCGGCGTCCCGCCCGCCGCCAGGCCGCCTTCGAGGGCGAGGCGCAGGGTGTCTGCGACGCCCTCGAGCTTGGGCGTGGCGAGGTCGGCGTCGAGGCGGTGGCGAGCGCGCGTGCCGCTGGCCTCGACACGCGCACTCGCCAGCCAGTCGGGCTGCACCGCGCCGTCGGCGGCGCGCGCGCGGCTGCCGAGGCGGCTGAGGCCGAGCGCGATCTCGAAGGGGCCGTCGATTCCGGAATCGAGGCGGACGCGACCATTCACCCCGGCCAGGCGCACTTCGCCGGGCAGGGCGAGGTTCTCGCCGAAGAGGTCGAGGCGGCCGTTGGGCGCCTCGAGCGTGCCGCCGATGCGGCCCTCGGCGCCGGCGCGGCCGCCGAGCCCGAAGCCGATCGCCGCCAGCGCGGGCGCGTCCAGGCGCAGCGCCAGACTGTCGCCGGGCGCGCCGAAGGCCCCCTCGGCGGCCAGGGTGTTGCCGGCGACATCGAGGTCGATCTTCGCCTCCGGCAGGCGCAGGCCTTCCAGGCGCAGGCGACCCTGGCCGCGGAGCGGGCGGCCGTCGAGCCGGCTGTCGGGGATGGTGAAGTCGAGTGCGACCGCCTGCGGCAGGCCCTCGGCGGGGAGGTCGCCGCGCGCGTCGAGGTCGAGGTTGAGGCGCGCGCTCGGCAGCCCGGCCTGCAGCGCGCGCGGATCGATACCGCGCAGGCGCGCCGACAGGGTGAAGCTGCGCACCGGTGGCGCGGGCGCATGCGTTGCCGGCGCGGCAACCGGGGGCGTGACGGCGGCACCATCGGGGGCGGGCACCGCTTGCTCGCCGCCTGCACCCGCCACCGCCACTGGCGCGGCGGGCGCGGCGATGAGGCTGGCGTCGGCGTCGATGCGGGCCTCGCCCACCGCGAGCGCGAGCCGCGCCGTCTGGCGCTGCGCGTCGGCCTCGGCATCCACCCGTCCGGCAACGATCTGGCGCGGCAGGCGGCCGTCGAGGGCCTGCGTGTCGATGCCGGCGAGTTCGAGCACGGCGGCGAGCTGGCCGAATCCTCCGTCGGCCGCTGGCGCGGCCGGGGCGGTTGCAGCCGCGTTGTCGCGCTGCGGCGCCGTGGCAGCCGGCGCGGACGAATCCACCGCCGTCCCGGGCTCGCCATCCGTCGCCGCGGACGCCGGCGGTGTCCCGCCCTCCCCGACCTCGGGCACCGCCGGCGGACGCCAGGCCACGCGGCCGGCGATGGTGCCGCCACCGGCGAGGCGGAATTCGAGGGCGTCGAGGGCGAGCTCGGCGCGCTTCCAGTCGAGCTGCGCCACCACTGCGTCGAGCGGGATCCCGCCAGCATCCACCGCGGCAGCACGGGCGTTGGTGATACGGATCGGGCCGGCGAGCAGACCCTCGCCCGCGGCGGGAGCGGCGAGCTCGGCCTGTACGGCGAACTCGCCGGTCGGCGCGCCGGCAGCGAAGGCTGCGGGATCGATGCCGCCAGCCTCGAGGCGCAGCTGCCGCAAGGGATCGGCGGCGAAGCTGTCGACGCGCGCATCGACTTCGGCGTGCGCGGCGCCCAGCGTGGCCCTGGCCTGCAGACGCGGCTCGAGCAGGCTGTCGGCGAGCGTCGCCTGCACCGCGGCGGCGTGGGTCTCGACGACACCGTCGAAGCCCACCTCACCTGCGAGCGCGAAGGGTGCCACGCCGTCGAGCGCGAGCGCCGCATGAGCGCGGCCCTGCGGCAGCTCGACCGCGAGGGCTTCGAGGCGGTGATGGCGGCCGTCGCTGGAGAGCGCGGCTTCGAGGCGCGAGAACACCAGGCCCTGCTCGGCGGCCACCTCGGTCGCTGCCTCGGCGGCGAGCTTGGGGTCGCTGGCAACGTCCGCGGCGCGATCGAGCGCCTGCGCGGCCTCACCGGCCGCGGCGGCGACCTCGCCCGGAGCGGGCGCAGCCGCATCCGCGGAGGCCGGCACGGCGCCGTCGGCACTTCCGCGGTCACGGTCGCCAGCAGCCGAGGACTCCGCCAGAGCGGAAGCGCTCGACGACGCAGCATCGGCGAGCGGCGCCGTGGCCTCCCCGCTGGCGGGCAGCTCGCGCATCAGGAAGGCGCCCACCGCGAGCCGGCGCAGCGCGATCGCAACCGGCAGCTCCAGCGAGGAAGGCGCCACCAGGGGCGCGGCGGCGGGTTCGTCCTCGGCCACCGCCTGGGCGAGCAGCACGCGCGCGGCGGTGAGGTGGTCGATGTCGACACGGCGCTGCAGCAGCGCCGACGGCGACCACGCGAGCGCCAGCGCGCGCACCTCGAGCTCCAGCCCCGGCCCGCGCCAGGCCAGCCGGTCAACGTCGAGGCGGCCGAGGAGCCGTCCACGCGCGCCCTCGACCTGCAACGCACCCGAAGTGGCGCGCGCGGCGAGGCCGAGCGCGGCGTCGAGCCCGGACTGGGTGCCGGCGAGCCAGGCGCCGCCGCCGAGCAGCAGCGCCAGCGGCAACGCGACGCCCCAGCCGAGCACGCGCGCCAGCCGGCGCCTGCGCGGCGGCGCGACGGAGTCGGGCGTGGAGTCGTGCTCGTGCGCGCTCACCCGGGCGCCTCAGCGGCCGAACAGCGTCTGCAGCTCGGCGCCCGGATGCGGCGCGCGCATGAAGGCCTCGCCAACCAGGAAGGTATGCACCGCGTTGGCCTGCATCAGGGCGACGTCCTCCGGTTTCAGGATGCCGGACTCGGTGACCACGATGCGGCCCGCAGCGCCGCTGGCGATGCGTGGCAGCAGGTCGAGCGTGGTCTGCAGCGAGACCTCGAAGCTGCGCAGGTTGCGGTTGTTGATGCCGATCAGCGGCGTGTCGAGCTGCAGCGCCTGCTCGAGCTCGGCGGCGTCATGCACCTCGACCAGCACGGCCATGCCGAGCTCGGTCGCGAGCTGCTCCATGTCGCGCATCTGCGCCAGGTCGAGGCAGGCGGCGATCAGCAGGATGGCGTCGGCACCCATCGCGCGCGCCTCGAAGACCTGATAGGGATCGACGAGGAAGTCCTTGCGCAGCACCGGCAGGTGGCAGGCGGCGCGCGCTGCCTGGAGGTATTCGGGCGCGCCCTGGAAGAAGCCGCGGTCGGTGAGCACCGACAGGCAGGCGGCGCCGGCGCGCTCGTAGTCGGCAGCGATCTCGGCGGGGTGGAAGTCGGCCCGGATCACGCCCTTGGAGGGGCTGGCCTTCTTGATCTCGGCGATCACCGCGGGGCGGTGGGCGGCGTGTCTGGCGCGGATCGCACCGACGAAGTCGCGCGCAGGCGGCTGCGCAGCGGCGTCCTCGCGCACCAGGCACTGCGGCCGCGCGGCGGCGGCCGCGGCGACCTCCTCGACCTTGACCGCGCAGATCTTCTGCAGGATGTCGCTCATCGGCCGCTCCGGAACTGCTGGGTGAAGCGCACGAACTCGTCGAGCTTGGCGCGCGCGGCGCCGCTCTCGATGATCTCGCGCGCGCGCAGGATGCCGGCGCCGATGGTGTCGACCAGGTTGGCGGTGTACAGCGCCACGCCGGCGTTGAAGATCACGATCTCGCGCGCCGCGCCGGGGCGGTTGTCGAGCACGCCGAGCAGCATCTCGCGCGACTCGGTGGCGTCCTCGACGCGCAGCTGGCGGCTGCCCGCCATGGCGAGGCCGAAGTCCTCGGGGTGGATCTCGTACTCGGAGACCTCGTTGTTCTTGAGCTCGCCGACCAGGGTTGCGCCGCCCAGGCTGACCTCGTCCATGCCGTCCAGGCCGTGCACCACCATCACGTGGTTGGCGCCGAGGCGCTGCATCACGCGCGCCTGGATGCCGACCAGGTCGGGGTGGAACACGCCCATCAGGGTGTTGGGCGCGCTCGCCGGGTTGGTGAGGGGGCCGAGGATGTTGAAGATGGTGCGCACGCCCATCTCGCGCCGCACCGGGGCGACGTTCTTCATCGCGCTGTGGTGGGCGGGGGCGTACATGAAGCCGATGCCGGTGGCCTCGATGCACTCGGCGACCTGCTGCGGCGTGAGATCCAGATTGACACCGAGCGCCTCGATCACGTCGGCCGCGCCCGACTTGGACGACACCCCGCGCCCGCCGTGCTTGGCCACGCGCGCGCCGGCGGCGGCGGCGACGAAGATCGTGGTGGTGGAGATGTTGAAGGTGTTGGCGCCGTCGCCGCCGGTGCCGACGACGTCGAGGAAGTGGTCGTGCGGCGGCTCGACCACGACCTTGGTCGACATCTCGCGCATCACCGTGGCGGCGGCGGTGATCTCGCTGATGGTCTCCTTCTTGACGCGCAGGCCGGTGAGGATGGCGGCGGTCATCACCGGCGAGATCTCGCCGGCCATGATCTGGCGCATCAGCGACAGCATCTCGTCGAAGAAGATCTCGCGATGCTCGATCGTGCGTTGCAGGGCTTGCTGGGGGGTGATCGTGGTCATGGGACTCTCGCAGCGTTCATGTCAGGCGGCCGCCGGCGCGGCGGCGCGGCGATCGAGGAAGTTCTTCAGCAGCGCGTGGCCGCACTCGGTGAGGATGGACTCGGGGTGAAACTGCACACCCTCGACGTCGAGCGTCCTGTGGCGCACGCCCATGATCTCGCCGTCCTCGGTCCAGGCCGTCACTTCCAGACAGTCGGGCAGGCTCGGGCGTTCGATCGCCAGCGAATGGTAGCGCGTGCAGGTGAGCGGGTTGGGCAGGCCGCGGAAGACGCCCGCATCGAGGTGATGCACCGGCGAGGTCTTGCCGTGCATCAGCTGCTTGGCGTGCACGATGCGCCCGCCGAAGGCCTCGCCGATGCTCTGGTGGCCGAGGCAGACGCCGAGGATGGGCAGCTTGCCGGCGAAGGCCTTGATCGCCGCCACCGAGATGCCGGCCTGGGCCGGGGAGCACGGCCCGGGCGAAATGACGAGATGCGCGGGCGCGAGGCGCGCGATCTGCTCGAGGGTGATCTCGTCGTTGCGGTACACCTTGACCTTGGCGCCGAGCTCGCCGAAGTACTGCACGAGGTTGTAGGTGAAGCTGTCGTAGTTGTCGATCATCAGCAGCATGGTCTTTCCCTTCGCGAAGCCGCGCGCTGCGGGCTCCGCCAGTATCGAGGCGTGGTGGGCGGAGGGCGGCGCGGGCGCCGCCGCGCTCAGAAGCGGGTGTCGAGCCCGCCTTCGGCCATCTCGGCGGCGCGCAGCATCGCGCGCGCCTTGCTCTGGGTCTCGTTCCACTCGGCGTCGGGGTCGGAGTCGGCGACGATGCCGGCGCCGGCCTGGACGTGGATCTGGCCGTCCTTGACCACCGCGGTACGGATCGCGATCGCCAGGTCCATGTCGCCATGAAAGCCGAGGTAGCCCACCGCGCCGGCGTAGATGCCGCGCTTGACCGGCTCGAGCTCGTCGATGATCTCCATCGCGCGCACCTTGGGCGCGCCCGACACGGTGCCGGCCGGGAAGGTGGCACGCAGCACCGCGAGCGCGTCGAGCCCGTCGCGCAGCTTGCCCTCGACGTTGGAGACGATGTGCATCACGTGCGAGTAGCGCTCGACGGTGAAGCGCTCGGTGACCTTGACCGTGCCGACCTCGGAGACGCGACCGGCGTCGTTGCGGCCGAGGTCGAGCAGCTGCACGTGCTCGGCGATCTCCTTCTGGTCGGCGAGGAGTTCCTGCTCGAGCGCGAGGTCCTCTGCCGGCGTGGCGCCGCGCTTGCGGGTGCCGGCGATCGGGCGCACGGTGACGACGTCGTCCTCGAGCCGGGTGAGGATCTCCGGCGAGGCGCCGACGACGTGAAAGTCCTCGAGGTTGAAGTAGAACAGGTAGGGCGAGGGGTTGAGCGAGCGGATCGCGCGGTACAGCGCCATCGGGCTGGCCGCGTAGGGCTTGCTCATGCGCTGCGACAGCACGACCTGCATCAGATCGCCGTCGACGATGTACTGCTTGGCGCGGCGCACCGCGTCCTTGAAGGCCTCCTCGCCGAAGCTCGACACCGGCTCGGCGGACTCGCCGCGGAACTCCTCGGGGATCTCCACCGGCTCGCGCAGGCGGGCGAGCAGTTCGCGCAGGCGCTTCTGCGCGCGCTTGTATGCGCCCGGCACCTCGGGCTCGGCATAGACGACGAGGGTGAGCTTGCCGCTGAGGTTGTCGACGATGGCGACCTCTTCGGACAACAGCAGCAGGATGTCGGGCGTGCCGAGCGTGTCGGTCTTCTCGGTCTTCGCCAGCTTGGGCTCGATGTAGCGCACCGTGTCGTAGCCGAAGCAGCCGACCAGGCCGCCGGCGAAGCGCGGCAGGTGCTGGCGCGGCGGCACCTTGATGCGGTTCATGAACTCGGCGACGAAGTTGAGCGGGTCGCCGTAGTCGCGGCGCTCGACCAGGCGGTTGCCGGTGAGCAGCAGGGCCGAGCGGCCATAGACCTCGATGCGGGTCGGCGAGGACAGGCCGATGAAGGAGTAGCGCCCGAAGCGCTCGCCGCCCTGCACCGACTCGAGCAGGTAGGTGTAGGGCTCGTTGGCGAGCTTCAGGTAGATGGAGAGCGGGGTGTCGAGATCGGCGAAGGTCTCGAGGGTGAGCGGGATGCGGTTGTAGCCCTCGGCGGCGAGGGCGTTGAATTCGTGTTCGAGCATGGGGGCTCCACGTGGGACGGGTCGATCGGAGAGGCTTGCAGCGGGCGGGGAAGGCGGCGCGCGACGTGCGCGGCGGGCCCCGCAGGGGGAGGTCGCGTTCAGTGGCCCAAAGGCCAACGCCAGCCACCGCGCCAGTCGGGCTGGGCGGAGGACGAGGCGGCGAACAGGCGATCCCGGGTTGCGAGCATCACGATGACTGTCGTTGGTGGAGGAACGAACGAGGGCGGACGAAGGGCTCAGGAGCTACGCCCGGCAAAGCCGCACACACAAACTGCAGACCCGCAGCAGATCGCGACTTCGCACCGCATCGCGCACTCCCGCGGTCTACGTGCACCTATGCAGGACCGATATGGTCCAGCACTTCGAGTGCGGTCGATAGTAGCCCATCGCATTCGATGCTGTCCACCGGCATGCCCTCGCTGTAACCGTAGCGCACCAGCAGCACCGGCATGCCGGCGTCGCGCGCGGCGAAGGCGTCGTTGGCCGAGTCGCCCACCATCAGCGCCAGCCCCGCCGGCACGCCGATGCGCTCGCAGGCCAGGTGCAGCATCGCCGGGTCGGGTTTCTTGACCGGCAGGGTGTCGCCGCTGACCACGGCGTCGAAGTAATGTGCGATCGCCATGCGCTCGAGCAGCGGCAGCGTGAAGGCCTCGGCCTTGTTGGTGACCACCGCGAGCGGCAGGCCGCGTCCGCGCAGGCGCTCGAGCAGCTCGACGACGCCGGGGTAGATGCGCGTGCGCACCCCGTTGACCAGGGCGTAGTGGCGGCGGAACACGCCCACGGCCCTGTCGATCTCGTCCTCGCCGGCGTGCGTGCCCTCGGTGAGGCAGCGCCGCACGAGGTTGGGAATGCCCTTGCCGACGAAGCTGTGGATCTCCTCCACGCTGCGTGCCGGGCGGGCAAGCTCGGCGAGCATGAGGTTGGCGGCGTCGGCGAGGTCGGCGATGGTGTCGAGCAGGGTGCCGTCGAGGTCGAACAGCACCGCGCGCGGCGCCAGCGCCAGGCGTGCGCCCCCCCTCATGCCCGCACCGTGGCCAGCTCGGCGCGCAGCGCGCCCAGGATCGAGTCGTAGCGGTGCGGATCGGAGGCCTTGCCGGCGCCGAACACCGCGGAGCCGGCGACGAAGGTGTCCGCGCCGGCGCGGGCGATCTCGGCGATGTTGTCGGTCTTCACCCCGCCGTCGATCTCGAGCAGGATGCGGCGGCCGCTGCGTTCCTCGTAGGCGTCCAGCTTCGCACGCGCGGCACGCAGCTTGTTCAGGGTCTCGGGAATGAACTTCTGCCCGCCGAAGCCCGGGTTGACGCTCATCAGCAGCACGACGTCGAGCTTGTCCATGACGTGGTCCATCCAGTCGAGCGGGGTGGCGGGGTTGAACACCAGCCCGGCCTGGCAGCCGGCGTCGCGGATCAGCCCGAGCGTGCGGTCGACATGCTCGGAGGCCTCGGGGTGGAAGGTGATGACGTTGGCGCCGGCCTTGGCGAAGTCGGGGACGATGCGATCGACCGGCTTCACCATCAGGTGCACGTCGATCGGCGCCGTGGTGTGCGGGCGGATGGCCTCGCACACCAGCGGACCGATGGTGAGGTTGGGGACGTAATGGTTGTCCATGACGTCGAAGTGGATCCAGTCGGCGCCGGCGGCGATGACGTCGCGGACCTCCTCGCCGAGGCGGGCAAAATCGGCGGACAGCAGGCTGGGGGCGATGCGGTACATGGTGGTCTCCGATGCAGGTTGCTGCCCGGATTCTAACCCGGGCCCCCCACGGTCGGCCGCCCCCGCCCCGCTCAGCGCACGCAGACCTTGCGCACCTGCTTCATGTCGGTGATGCCGGAGAGCACCTTCTCGATGCCGTCCTGGCGCAGCGTGCGCATGCCCTCGGCGAGCGCCTGGCCGAGGATCTGGTCGACGCGACCGCGCGACTGGATCAGGCGCTTGATCGCGTCCGAGCCGAGCATCAGCTCGTGCAGGCCGACACGGCCCTTGTAGCCCTGGTTGCAGTGCTCGCAGCCGACCGCACGGTAGAGCCGGAAGCCGCCCTCCTTGTCACCGAAGGCCTCGCGCCAGCGCCCGAGAACGCGCTCGCGCGCGGCCCTGGGGTCGGCGGCGAAGTCCGGGGTCAGGTGCATGTCCTCGCAGTACTCGTCGAGCAGGCTGGCGAGCTCGTCCTCGCCGGCACGGTAAGGCACGCGGCACTTCAGGCACAGGCGCTTGGCCAGGCGCTGGGCGAGCACGCCGAGCAGCGCGTCGGCGAAGTTGAACGGGTCCATGCCCATGTCGAGCAGACGGACGACGGACTCCGGCGCGCTGTTGGTGTGCAGGGTCGAGAACACGAGGTGGCCGGTCAGCGAGGCCTCGATGCCGACCGAGACGGTCTCGTGGTCGCGCATCTCGCCCACCATGATCACGTCGGGGTCGGCGCGCAGGAAGGCGCGCATCATGGTGGCGAAGTCGATGCCGGCCTTGCGGTTGACCTGCACCTGGCGCAAGCCCTTCTGGGTGATCTCGACCGGGTCCTCGACGGTCCAGATCTTGGTGTCGGGGGTGTTGATGTAGCTCAGGATGGAGTGCAGCGTGGTGGTCTTGCCCGAGCCGGTGGGGCCGCACACGAAGAAGATGCCGTAGGGCTTGGCGATCGCGTTCTTGAGACGCTCGAGGTTGAAGGGCAACAGGCCGAGCTGGTCGATCGGGATCGGCTCGCTGTGGGCGAGCAGGCGCATGACCACGTCTTCCATGCCACCCTGGGTGGGCAGCGTGGCCACGCGCAGCTCGAGGTCGACCGGCGCGAACTTGCGGAAGCGGATCTTGCCGTCCTGCGGCTTGCGGCGCTCGGAGATGTCGAGGTCGCACATGATCTTGATGCGGGTGACGAGCGGGTTGCGGTAGCTCGCCGGGATCTCGATGTAGGGCACCAGCGAGCCGTCCTTGCGGAAGCGGATCTGCGTCTTCTCCTTGCCGGCGCGAGGCTCGATGTGGATGTCGGAGGCGCCCTGGCGATAGGCGTCGATGATGATCTTGTTGACCAGCTTGACGAGCTCGTTGTCGGCGGCGGCGGTGACCTCGTCCTTGAGCGAGAGCGAGTCTTCCTCGTGGTCGTCGAGCCCCGACAGCAGATCGGAGACCGAAGCGTCGTCCAGGGTCGCACCGAAGAACTGCTCGACCGTCTGCTCGAAGTCGCGCTTGGTCGTGACCCGGTAGGTGAGGCGCTTTTTCGGCAGCACGTTCTGCGCCACGCCCGAGCTGCGCACCTGCTCGGGGTCGACGCACAGGATCACCACGCCCTCGGGGTTCTCCTCGTAGGGCAGCCACAGGCTCTTCTCGACGAACTCGCGCTTGATGTTGCGCAGCAGGTCCATCGGCTTGACGTGGTTGGCGACGAAGGGCTGGTAGGGCATGCCGAAGTAGCGCGCCGCCGCAGCGCCGAGTTCCGCCTGGCTCAGGCCGAGCTGCTCGATCAGGACATTTTCGGTACCCGCGCCGTTCTCGCGCGCCTCGCGGGTGGCGTCGGCGAACTCCTCGGCGGTGATGCGACCATCGACCACCAGCGCCTCGAAACGCGAACGCAGCCGCCCGCTCTGGCGGTTGTGGCGCAGGAAGGCGACGCCGAGCGTCTGCGCCAGCCCCATCAGGCCCTCCTCGGCCATCTTGGAGAAGGGCTCGCGGTTGAGCGTGTTGATGAGCTGCACGACCCCGAGCAGGCTGCCGGTGTCCGGATCGCGGATCGGCGCCACGAGCATCTGCCGCGAATGGAAGCCGGTGTTGGCGTCGACCTCGCGGCGCAGCTCGAGGTGTGGCGAGATGCGCCGCAGCTCATCATCGTCGTAGACGTCGCGGATATTGACCAGCTGGCCGCTGAGCGCGACGAATCCGGCGATGCTGTTCTCGCCGATCGGCAGGCGGATGCTCTGCACCCCGCTCAGCCCGGTCTTGACCCGGGTGACGATGGAGGCGCCGCCCTCCTCGAGCGCGTAGATCGTGAAGCGCTCGGCCTCGAACAGCGAGCACAGCTCGGGCGCGAGCTCGAGCATGATCTCGTCGGTGTCCTTGCTCGCATGGATGCGATTGGTCAGCGTCTGCAAGCCCTTGAAGAAGGCGAGACGGTGCGTGACGGCACTGGACACGGATGGGTTCATTGGCATGGCTCCGGCTGGAAGCGCGCCCGGGGACGAGCGCCAGCGTTCAGGGTGGCAGGGTCCGCAACGCGCTCGGTGCCCGCATCAGAACTCCAGGATGTCGCCACGACCGAGCGCACGCATCCTGCGCCCGGGTGCGCAGGCCTCGAGCTGGTCGATGATGCGCTGCCCCGCGCCCGGCTTGAGGTGGCTGATGTGGATCGCCGGGGAGCCGTGGATCTCGTCGAGCACCGCACGCGCCATGCTCGGGCAGAGGTGACGCGAGGCCACCGCGAGTCCGTGCTGCTCCTCGGCGAAGGCCGTCTCGAGGATCAGGTGGCGCAGCTGCTGGCAGTCGTTGATCGCCGCGATGAGTTCGGGACAGTATGCGGTATCCCCGGAAAACACCAGCTGCCCGCCCCCGCTGTCGAGCCGGTAGGCCACCGCCGGCACGGTATGGCGCGCCGGCAGCGCGGTGATGCCGCGCCCGCCCAGGTCCCGGCGCTCGCCGACGTGGAGCGGCTGGAAGCGCATGAAGGGCTGGTGGTGGTCGGGGATCGCGGAGAAGTCGGGCCACACCAGCCAGTTGAAGATGTGCGAGTGCAGGATGCGGATGGTCTCGGGCGTCGCATGCACCTGCACCGGCGCCTGGCGCAGCTCGCCCACCGAGTCGATCATCAGCGGCAGCGCGGCGATGTGGTCGAGGTGCGCATGGGTGAGGAAGACGTGGTCGATCCGCGCCAACTCGTCCAGCGTGAGGTCGCCGACCCCCGTCCCGCAGTCGATCAGTATGTCGTCGTCGAGCAGGAACGAGGTCGTGCGCGGCTGCGCCCCGCCGATCCCGCCGCTGCACCCCAGCACCTTGAGCTTCATGGCCTCCGTCATCCGCGTCCGCGGCAGCCGGAGGCCACCGTGTGAACCCATGCGAAACATTAGCATCGCACGCCCCGTGGCCGCGCGGGAGAAAGTCACGCCCGTCCCGCCCGCTCAGGCGCGCAGGAAGAACTCCATCTTGACGCCTGCGATCTCGATGATGTCGTGGTCGCGCAGGGGGCGCGCCTGCGCGTCGATCGCGCTGCCATTGACGAGCGGGAAGCTCGCGCCCTCGACGTGGGTGATGAAGTAGCCGTGGGGTCGGCGCGTGATGACCGCAACCTGTCGCCCCGGCTTGCCCAGCGTGGTGAGCGACTTGGTAAGCAACAGCTCTCGCCCGGCGTTGCCGCCGCTGAGCACCTGGATCACACCCTGCCCCTCGCCGCCTGCGGAGGCGGCGGTTGCGGCCGCGGCGGCGGCGCCGGCCTGGCGTGCCGCAGCGGAGAGGATCTGCGTGTCGCTCGGAGCCGGCGCACCCGGCGGCAGCACGGTCTCGGTCGTGGCGCGCGGCATCTCGAAGGCCTTGTAGGCGGCAGTCTCGATCATCTCGGACGGCGCCAGCCCCGGCTTGGCGTCATCCAGGATGTACTTGATGCGGTACTTGCCGAGCTCGATGACGTCGTTGTTGCGCAGCACGTTCTTCTTGACCGGCTGGCCGTTGAGGTAGGTGCCGTTGGTGCTGTTCTGGTCCTCGAGGAAGGCGTCGTTGGTGATGCAGGTGATCACCGCGTGATGGCCGCTGATCGCGAGATTGTCGATCTGGATGTCGTTGTCCGGCTTGCGCCCGATCGTGGTGCGCTCCTTGACGAGCGCCATCTCCTTGAGCACCAGCCCGTCCATGCTGAGAACCAACTTCGGCATGCCCATACCCGTGTGTAAGTGGAACGACCGGCGCGCCCGCGCCGCCTGCGAGGAATCCGTCGCCCATTCTAGCGCGCGCACCGCGCCGGTTAACAAAAAAGGGCGCCGGAAGATCCGGCGCCCCTGCATATGCCCCGAGGGACGGCTTACAGCATCGCCTTGAGCAGCTTGGCCATCTCGGACGGGTTGCGCGTCACCTTGAAGCCGCACTCTTCCATGATGGCGAGCTTGGCGTCGGCGGTGTCGGCGCCGCCGGAGATCAGCGCACCGGCGTGGCCCATGCGCTTGCCGGCCGGCGCGGTGACGCCGGCGATGAAGCCGACGATCGGCTTCTTCATGTTGGCCTTGCACCACTGCGCGGCTTCGGCTTCGTCAGGACCGCCGATCTCGCCGATCATGATCACCGCGTCGGTGTCCGGATCGTCGTTGAACATGCGCATCACGTCGATGTGCTTGAGGCCGTTGATCGGGTCGCCGCCGATGCCGACCGCCGAGGACTGGCCGAGGCCGATCTCGGTGAGCTGGGCGACGGCTTCATAGGTCAGCGTGCCGGAGCGCGAGACCACGCCGATGCGGCCCTTGCGGTGGATGTGGCCGGGCATGATGCCGATCTTGATCTCGTCGGGCGTGATCAGGCCGGGGCAGTTGGGGCCGAGCAGCAGGGTTTCCTTGCCGCCGGCGGCGACCTTCTGCTTCATCTTGTTGCGCACGACCAGCATGTCGCGGACCGGGATGCCCTCGGTGATGCAGATCGCCAGATCGAGATCGGCCTCGCAGGCCTCCCAGATCGCGGCAGCCGCGCCGGCGGGCGGCACGTAAATCACCGAGACGGTGGCGCCGGTGGCGTCCTTGGCGTCCTTGACCGAGCCGTAGATGGGCACGTCGAGGATCTTCTCGCCGGCCTTCTTCGGGTTCACGCCGGCGACGAAGCAGTTCTTGCCGTTGGCGTACTCGATGCACTTCTCGGTGTGGAACTGGCCGGTCTTGCCGGTGATGCCCTGGGTGATGACCTTGGTGTCTTTGTTGATCAGGATGGACATTCGAAGCTCTCCTTACTTGACCGCAGCGACGATCTTGGTCGCGGCTTCCGCCATCGTGTCGGCGGTGATGATCGGCAGACCCGAGTCGGCGAGGATCTTCTTGCCGAGGTCTTCGTTGGTGCCTTTCATGCGCACCACGAGCGGGACGGAGAGATGAACTTCCTTGGCCGCAGCGACCACGCCGGTGGCGATGGTGTCGCAGCGCATGATGCCGCCGAAGATGTTGACCAGGATGCCCTTGACCTTGGGGTTCTTGAGCATGATCTTGAAGGCTTCGGTGACCTTCTCGGTGGTCGCGCCGCCGCCGACGTCGAGGAAGTTGGCCGGCTCGGCGCCGAACAGCTTGATCGTGTCCATGGTGGCCATCGCCAGGCCGGCACCGTTCACCAGGCAGCCGATGTTGCCGTCGAGGCTGATGTAGGCGAGGTCGAACTTGGAGGCCTCGATCTCGTCGGCGTCCTCTTCGTCGAAGTCGCGGAAATCGACGATCTCCGGGTGACGGTAGAGGGCGTTGGAGTCGAAGTTGAACTTGGCGTCCAGAGCCTTGATGTTGCCGTTGCCTTCGAGGATCAGCGGGTTGATCTCCGCCAGCGAGGCATCGGTCTCCATGTAGCAGGTGTAGAGCTTCTTGAAGGCATCGACCGCCTTGGCGACCGAGCCTTCCGGCACGCCGATGCCCTTCGCGAGATCGGTGGCCTGCGCATCGGTCAGGCCGACGAGCGGATCGACGAAGACCTTGATGATCTTCTCGGGGGTGCTGTGGGCGACTTCCTCGATGTCCATGCCGCCTTCGGAGGAAGCCATCATGGCGACCGTCTGGGTGGCACGGTCGGTCAGCGCGGCGACGTAGTACTCGTGCTTGATGTCGGCGCCTTCCTCGATCAGCAGGTTGCGCACCTTCTGGCCCTCGGGGCCGGTCTGGTGGGTCACGAGCTGCATGCCGAGGATGTCGTTGGCGTGCTGGCGCACTTCGTCGAGCGAGCGGGCGAGCTTGACGCCGCCGCCCTTGCCGCGGCCGCCGGCGTGGATCTGGGCCTTGACCACCCAGATCTTGCCGCCGAGTTCCTCGGCCGCCTTCACGGCAGCGTCCACCGATACGCAGTGGAAACCGCGCGGCGTGACGACGCCGTACTTCCTCAACAGTTCTTTTGCCTGATACTCATGAATTTTCATGGTTGCCCTTCGATCGAAGCCGCGACGGCGGCAGCCGGCGCGAACAGGTTGATGGCATGCTTCGGAGCGCTCGCTCCACGACGGGCGCCGTCTCCCTCGACCGTCGCCCACCGCATTTGAATCGGGACCCCCCGACCCGACCCGCGGACCGGACGCACACGCCGCGGTCGCAAGACCCCATAATTATAACTGGTTTTGCGCGGTGCACAGGCATGGGTCCGAAGCGCGCCGCGGCGCTTGCGAAGGCATCACGGGCGCCCGCCTCTTGTCCCGAGGGCGGCGGGAAACGCCGATTAGTTCACACCCCGGGCGAAACACGAACGGATTGCGCAACGAGTCGCTGGAATGGCGGAGACGACTCTGCTAAAACTCGGCAATCCAAAGATCCACCGCCGGATGCGCGGAACATGAACAACAACAACCTGCCGCTCGCAATCGCCCTCGCCGCCGCATTCCTCGGCGCCAGCCCACAAGCGGCCGCAGCCGCGCTTGGCGAGGTGGCCGCCCTGTCGGCGATGGGGGAAAGCTTTCGTGCGGAGATCCGGCTTCCGGGCGCGACCCGCTCGGACGCGGAATGCTATCGCGTCGTTTCCGTTCCGGGTGGCGAATTCCCCACCCTGCAGCAAGCCCGCTTCGACGTCGCCGGCACCGGCGCCAACGCCCGCCTGGTGGTGCGAGACGCCGCTCGCGTCGGCGAACCGGTGTTGCGGCTGATCATCGAGAACGTCTGCGAATCGCGCCTTCGTCGCGAATACACCCTGCTGATGCCTTTCGGGCCGAGCGCACAGCGGCCCGCCACGGCGGCGGCCCCCGCCGCCACGCCACGCCCCGCGGCGCGCGCACCGGCAACGCGTCCGGCCCCTCCGGCACGACCCGCATCCAAGCCTCGTGCACGCACCCTCAGCACCACCGGCGGCGAGTCGCTCCTCACCCTGGCCGAGTCCTTGTATCCGGACGACGACAGGGCACGAGCCCGCTTCATCGAGGCGACCGCCGCGGCCAACCCGAAGCTGTTCGCGGACATCGCCGCGCTGACCCGCGTCCTGCCCGCCGGAACCACGCTGCGCATGCCCGACCTGCGCGCGCAGCGTTCCGCAACTCGCTCGCCGCCGCCCGAGGTCACCCCCGCCCCCGCGGCCCAGGGCCCGGATCGGCTGGTGGTCGACAAGGCGCTCGCCACCCGCGGCCCCGGAACATCCACGCCCGCGACCACGGCCAGCGACGGGCCGCGCAGTCACGCCGAGCGCGAGCGCGCGCTCGCCGCAGCGATCGACCGCAGCATCATCGCCGAGATGGAACTGCTCGCCCGGATCAAGGAGCTCGAGGAGATCCAGGCAGCCCTGAAGGAGCGCGTGCTCGCCATGCAGGCGAAGGCGCCCCCGCCGGCCGCTGCGGCCATCGCGGTCGCCGCCGCCCCGCCGCCCCCGCCGCCACCCGTAGCGGAAGCAGCGGCTGAGGCCACCCCGGCGGCGGTCGATCGCGAGGCCGGCTGGAAAAGCGACGGCTACCTGTTCGCCGGGCTCGGCCTCGCCGCGCTGGCCGTCGTGGCGCTGCTGCGCCGTTCGAGGCGCCCGGCGCGCCTCGCAGCACCCAGCCGGCCTGCGGACACGGCGACCGCCACCGCATTGGGCAACGCCGAGCCCCGCAAGGGGCGGGCACGTGCAGAAGATGCCGGCTTCGGCTTCGGCATCGGCACCGTGGACACCCGCCTCGAGTGGCCTGCGGGCACCGAGACCGAGGTCATCCAGGAACACAAGTCCGCAGTCGAGCTCGCCGACATCATGATGAGCTTCGGTCGCGTCCGCGGCGCGGCCGAGACCCTCGCCGAGTTCATCCGCGGCAACCCGCGCGAGGCGGTCACGCCCTGGCTCAAGCTGCTCGAGGTCTACCGTGCCGCCGGGCTGCGCGACGAGTTCAACGCGATCGCCGGGGAGCTCAACAAGACCTTCAACGTCACCACGGTGAACTGGCAGAGCTACGACGCGCTGCGCGCCTCGAAGATGAGCCTGGAAGACCTGCCGCATATCTGCGAGAGCCTGCAGAAGACCTGGCGCACCACCGCGTGCCAGCGCTACCTGCAGCAGCTGCTGCGCGACAACCGCAACGGCACCCGCGCCGGCTTCCCGTTCTCGGTGATCGACGAGATCCTCACCCTCACCGCGATCCTCGAGGAGGACCTCGGCCCCTGCCCGCCGGCAGGGAGCGCGAGCACCCAGCGCTAGACGGGGTTGTCGAGGTCGACGAAGCGGGCCTCCAGCCCGAGCACCTCGTTCAGGTAGTGCGCGATCGCGCGCGCTCCATAACGCTCGGTGGCATGGTGACCGGCGGCGATGTACGGCACGCCCGACTCGCGCGCCAGATGCACCGTAGGCTCTGAGATTTCGCCCGACACGTAGAGGTCGGCACCGGCCAGGATCGCCTGCTCGAAGAAGCCTTGCGCCGCGCCGGTACACCAGGCGATCCGGCGCACCCGACGCTCGCCGTCGCCGACCAGCATCGGCTCGCGCCCGAGCCGGGCCGCGAGCGCGCGCGCGATCTCCTGCGCTGACTGGCCCTCCTCCTCCGGACGGCCGATCCAGCCCAGCTCCTGGTCGGCGAAGCGCGCCTCGCCCTGCCAGCCCATCAGGCACGCGAGCTGCGCGTTGTTGCCGAACTCGGCGTGCACGTCGAGCGGCAGGTGGTAGGCGAACAGGCTGATGTCGTTGGCGAGCAGGGTGCGCAGGCGGCGACGCCGGAAGCCGGTCACGCGGCCGTCGTCGCCCTTCCAGAACAGGCCGTGATGAACGAAGACGGCGTCATGACCACCGGCGACCGCGAGGTCGAGCAGCGCCTGGCTCGCGGTCACCCCGCACAGCACGCGCAGCACCTCGGGGCGTCCTTCCACTTGCAGACCGTTTGGGCAATAATCCTTCAGCCGTGGAGCGTCGAGCAGGGTGTCGAGATGATCCCCGAGTTCGGTGAGCTGCATGCATCCTCCTTCGTCTTCCTCGTCTTCCCTGCGCGCGCGGCTTCACGACCGGGCAGCGCCGCGACAGGTCGGGCGCGCGCCCCTCTTCTTTCAAGTCCCACATTATGCGCCGCTTGTGGCTCATCTTCGCGCAGGCCGTGACCGTCAGCGTCGCCGTGCTGTTCGTGCTCAACACCCTCAAGCCGGAGTGGCTGCGCCAGGCCACGCCGGCAGCGGTGGTGGCGATCCTCGAAGCCCCCGCGGGCGCCGAGCAAGCGCCGGCGGTGGGTTCCTACGCCCCCGCGGCGCAGCGTTCGATGCCGGCGGTGGTGCACATCTTCACCACCAAGGGCGGGCGCGGCCAGCGGCATCCGCTGCTCGACGACCCGCTGTTCCGCCACTTTTTCGGCGAGCGCCCGGACAGCGCGCCGAGCGAGTCCGGCCTGGGCTCGGGCGTCATCGTCAGCCCCGACGGCTACGTGCTCACCAACAACCACGTCATCGAGACCGCCGACGCGATCGAGGTCGCGCTCAACGACGGCCGCAAGTTCGCCGCCCGCCTGGTCGGACGCGACCCCGAGACCGACCTTGCGGTGCTGCGCATCGACGGCGCCGACGTGCTGCCGGCGATCACCTTCCCGGCCGCGGACAGCCTCGCGGTGGGCGACGTGGTGCTGGCGATCGGCAACCCCTTCGGCGTCGGCCAGACCGTCACCATGGGCATCGTCTCGGCGCTCGGGCGCAGCCAGCTCGGCATCAACACCTTCGAGAACTACATCCAGACCGACGCCGCGATCAACCCGGGCAACTCGGGCGGCGCGCTGGTCGACAGCGCTGGCAGCCTGGTCGGCATCAACACCGCGATCTACTCGCGCTCGGGCGGCTCGCTCGGCATCGGCTTCGCGATCCCGGTCTCGATCGCGCGCGACGTGCTCGAGCAGATCGTCGCCACCGGCGAGGTGGTGCGCGGCTGGGTCGGCGTGGAGATCCAGGACCTCACGCCCGAGCTCGCGGCCTCGTTCGGCTATCGCGACGCCAGCGGCGCGCTGATCGCCGGGGTGCTGCGCGGCAGCCCGGCCGATCGCGCGGGCGTACGCCCCGGCGACGTGCTGGTCGCGCTCGACGGCGAGACGGTGCGCGACCCGCGCGCGATGCTCGACATGGTCGCCGCGCTGCCACCGGGCAAGCGTGCGGCATTCAGGGTGCGGCGCGGCGCCGAGGAACTCGACCTGGACGTCGAGGTGGGCCGCCGACCGGTTCCGCAGGGCGCGCGCTGAAAGGCGGCGAAGGCACGGCCCGAGGCGCTCAGCGGCGCTCGCCCTCACCCTCGGCGACGCTGGGCGCAGCCAGCTGCTGCACCGCCTCGTCAGCCGCCTCCTGCCGTGGCGAAGGCTTCGACAGCATGCCCGCGAGCAGGATGCCGAGTTCGTAGAGCAGGCACATCGGCACGGCCAGCATGAACTGCGACACCACGTCCGGCGGCGTCACGATGGCGGCCACCACGAAGGCGCCGACGATCACGTAGGGACGCGACTCGCGCAGCTTGGCGACATCCACGATGCCGGCCTTGACCATCAGGATCACCGCCACCGGCACTTCGAAGGTGATGCCGAAGGCGATGAACATCGACATCACGAAGGACAGGTACTGCTCGATGTCCGGCGCAGGGACGATGCTCTTGGGCGCGAATTCGGCGATGAACTTGAACACCGTGCCGAACACGAAGAAGTAGCAGAACGCCATGCCGAGGAGGAAGAGCAGCGTGCTGCCGAGCACCAGCGGCAGGGCCAGGCGCTTCTCGTGCGCATACAGCCCGGGCGCGATGAAGGCCCAGGCCTGGTAGAGCACCCAGGGCAGCGCGAGCACGAAGGCCACCATCATCGTCACCTTGACCGGCACGAAGAAGGGCGTCACCACGCCGGTGGCGATCATGTTGGTACCCGCGGGCAGCGTGTCCATCATCGGCTTGGCGAGGATGTCGTAGATCGCGCCCGCCCAGGGCATCAGGCAGACGAAGACGATCACGATCGCGAGCAGCGCGCGGATCAGGCGGTCGCGCAGCTCGACCAGATGCGCGATGAAGGTTTCCTGTTGTTCGCTCATGCCTTGACCTTGTCCGCTCCGGCCGCGGTGCGGGGCACGCTATCGAGCCCGAGCTCGAGCTGCGGGGTCGGGACTGCGACGCCGGCTGCAGGCGTGGCAGGCGGATTCCCCACGGACACCGGAGCGGCTGCGGGGCTGTTTGCAGGAGTGGCTGCAGGGCTGGGCGCTCCGGCGCCAGCGGGAGCAACCGCCGACGCGGAAACAGGCGACTCCGGGAGGATGGAGCGCACCTCGGCGACCGTGTCGCCGATGCCGGACTCCACCCCGGCGACCCCGGTGCGCACGGACGCCTCGAGTTCCTGCGCCTGATGACGCACCTGCTCCTGCAACTTCTTCAGCTCCTCGAGCTGCATCTCGCGCTGGATATCGGACTTGACGTCGGAGACGTAGCGCTGCACGCGCCCGAGCAGGTGCCCGGCGGTGCGCGCGACCTTGGGCAGGCGCTCGGGCCCGACCACGATCAGCATCACGACACCGATCACCACGAGTTCCGAAAAGCCGAAATCGAACATGTGTGCTCGCTCGAGACAGGGGCCGCCGCCGGCCCGCCGTAAAACGAAGGGGCGCTCCGGTCAGGGCGCCCCCATGCTGGTTCGAGACGCGAGGTTCAGGACCGGTTCTGGTCGACCTTCTCGCGCGCCTCGCCTTCGATCGTCTGGCCCTGCGAGAGCTTCTGCTGGGAGGCGTCGCCCGCTCCGGCCGAGTCGCCCTCCTTCATGCCTTCCTTGAAGCCCTTCACCGCGCCACCGAGGTCGGAGCCGATGTTGCGAAGCTTCTTGGTGCCGAAAACCAGGAGGATGATGACCAGCACGATCAGCCAGTGCCAGATGCTGAAAGAACCCATACCGCTCTCCTTAACGCTTCAACATGGGCGGCAGGGGATCGGGCCCGCCCAGAATGTGCAGGTGCAGATGATACACCTCCTGCAGGCCGACCCTTCCGGTATTGACGATCGTGCGGAAGCCGTCGGTGCAGCCCTGCTCGCGGGCGATCCTGCCCGCCGCGACCATCAGACGCCCCATCGCCGCCTCGTGTTCCCCGGACAACTGCGCCATCGAGTCGACGTGAACCTTGGGCACGACCAGCACATGCACCGGCGCGACCGGATGGATGTCGTGGAAGGCGTAGACATGCTCGTCCTCGTAAACCTTCTTCGACGGGATCTCGCCACGCACGATGCGACAGAAGACGCAGTCGCTCATGCGCGCGCGCCTTCCGCGCTGCGGGACTTCTTCTCGTCGATGCCCGACACACCCTCGCGGCGGCGAAACTCGGCGAGCACGTCGTCCACCGACAGGCCGTGGTGGGCAAGCAGCACCATGGAGTGGAACCAGAGGTCGGTGACCTCCCACACCAGATGCAGCATGTCCTTGTCCTTGGCCGCCATGATGGTCTCGGCGGCTTCCTCGGCGACCTTCTTGCAGATCGTGTCGGTGCCCTTCTGGTACAGGCTGGAGACGTAGGAAGAGTCCGGATCGGCCTTCTTGCGCGCGGCCAGGGTCTCGGACACGCGATGCAGCACTTCGATATCGATCATTTGTAGATCTCCTGCGGGTCTTTCAAAACCGGTTCGACGGCCTCCCAGCGACCGTCGGCGAAATACTTCTGGAAGAAGCAGCTGTGGCGCCCGGTGTGGCAGGCGATGCCGCCGACCTGCTCGATCCTGAGCAGTACCACGTCGTTGTCGCAGTCGATGCGCATGTCCAGCACCTTCTGCACGTGGCCGGACTCCTCGCCCTTGTGCCACAGCTTGCGCCGCGAACGTGACCAGTAGATGGCTTCGCCGGTCTCGGCGGTGCGCTGCAGCGCCTCGCGGTTCATCCAGGCGAACATCAGCACGTCGCCGCTGGAGGCCTCCTGTGCGATCACCGGCACGAGGCCGTGCTCGTCCCACTTGATCTCGTTCAACCAGCGCGTGTTCGTGCTCACAGCCGTACCTCGATGCCGCGCGCGCGCATCAGCTCCTTGGCCTCGCGCACGGTGTGCTGTCCAAAATGGAAGATGCTGGCCGCCAGCACCGCGTCGGCGCGGCCTTCGGACACGCCCTCCGCAAGGTGCTCCAGGGTGCCGACGCCGCCGCTGGCGATCACCGGGATACGCACCGCGTCCGACACCGCGCGTGTGAGGGCGAGATCGAAGCCGCTCTTGGTGCCATCGCGGTCCATGCTGGTGAGCAGGATCTCGCCCGCGCCGAGCGACTCGACCTTGCGCGCCCACTCGATGGCGTCCAGGCCGGTGTTGTTGCGCCCGCCGTGAGTGAACACCTCCCACTTGCCGGGCGCGGTCTGCTTGGCGTCGATCGCCACCACGATGCACTGGCTGCCGACCTTGCTGGAGGCGTCATGCACCAGCTGCGGGTTGTTGACCGCCGCGGTGTTCATGCTGACCTTGTCGGCACCGGCGTTGAGCAGGCGCCGCACATCCTCGACCACGCGCACCCCGCCACCGACGGTGAGCGGGATGAAGACCTGCTCGGCCACCTGCTCGACCACGTGCAGGATGATGTCGCGATCGTCGGAGCTCGCGGTGATGTCGAGGAAGGTGATCTCGTCGGCGCCCTGCTCGTCGTAGCGGCGGGCGATCTCGACCGGATCTCCGGCGTCGCGCAGCTCGACGAAATTGACGCCCTTGACCACGCGCCCGGACTTCACGTCCAGGCAGGGGATGATGCGTTTGGCGAGCATCAGCGGCGCTCAGTAAGGAGGGTCATTCGGAGGTACCGCTCAGCTCGTCGGCACGCGCCTGCGCGGCGGCGAAGTCCAGCGTACCCTCGTAGATCGCGCGCCCGGTGATCGCGCCCATGATGCCCTCGTCCTCGACCGCGCACAGCCCGTCGATGTCACGCAGGTCGGTGATGCCACCGCTGGCGATCACCGGAATGCGCAGCGCGCGCGCCAGGCGCACGGTGGCCTCGATGTTGACGCCGGAGAGCATGCCGTCGCGGCCGATGTCGGTGTAGATCACCGACTCCACGCCGTAGTCCTCGAACTTCTTCGCCAGATCGACCACGTCGTGGCCGGTGAGCTTGGACCAGCCGTCGACCGCGACCTTGCCGTCCTTGGCGTCGAGGCCGACGATGATGTGCCCCGGGAAGGCGCTGCAGGCGTCGTGCAGGAAGCCCGGGTTCTTGACCGCGGCGGTGCCGATGATGACGTAGCTGATGCCGTTGTCGAGGTAGTGCTCGATCGTGTCGAGGTCGCGGATGCCGCCGCCGAGCTGGACCGGGATGTCGTCACCGACGACGTCGGTGATCGCACGGATCGCAGCGCCGTTCTTGGGCTTGCCGGCAAAGGCGCCGTTGAGGTCCACCAGGTGCAGGCGACGCGCGCCGGCCTCGAGCCAGTGGCGCGCCATGGCGCCCGGATCGGAGGAGAACACCGTGGCGTCGTCCATCTCGCCCTGTTTGAGGCGAACACATTGACCGTCCTTGAGGTCGATGGCGGGAATGAGCAGCATACCGGGATCAGCAGTGGAGGAACGTGAAGGGAGGCGCCGGCGGCTCAGGGCTGCCAGCGGATGAAATTGGCCAGCAGGCGCAGGCCGGCGGCGGCGCTCTTCTCGGGGTGGAACTGAGCCGCGAAGATATTAGCCCGCGCTACCGCACTGGTAAAGCGAACGCCATAGTCGGTCTCGGCCGCGGTGAGCGCGGCATGCGCGGGCACGACGAAATAGCTGTGCACGAAGTAGAAGCGCTCGCCGTCGGGGATGCCTTCCCACATCGGGTGCGCGCCGCACTGGCGCACCTCGTTCCAGCCCATGTGCGGCACCTTGAGCCGGCTGCCGTCGGCCGCGACCATCTTCGCCTCGGGAAAGCGCACGACCTCTCCGGGCAGGATGCCCAGTCCGGGGACGTCGCCCTCGGCGCTGTGCTGGAACAGCATCTGCTGGCCGATGCAGATGCCGAGGAAGGGTTTTTCGGCCGCCGCGGCGAGCACCGCGGGGCGCAGGCCGCGCGCGTCGAGCTCGCGCATGCAGTCGGGCATCGCGCCCTGCCCCGGGAACACCACGCGCTCGGCGGCAGCCACGCGGGCCGAATCGGAGGTGACGAACACGTCGTGGCCGGGCGCCACGTGCTCGATCGCCTTTGCGACCGAGCGCAGGTTGCCCATGCCGTAATCGATGATGGCCACGCTGGTCATCGGCTTGACTCGCTTTTCGACTGGAGGACGGCCGCGCAGCGCGACCGCGGGGAGGGAGGGATCAGAGCGCGCCCTTGGTCGAGGGGATGGTCCCCGCCGCGCGCTCGTCGTGCTCGGCGGCCATGCGCAGCGCGCGGGCGAAGGCCTTGAACACCGTCTCGCACTGATGGTGGGCGTTGTCGCCGCGCAGGTTGTCGATGTGCAGCGTGACGCCGGCGTGATTGACGAAGCCCTGGAAGAACTCGCGCGCCAGGTCGACGTCGAAGTTGCCGATGCGGGCGCGGGTGTAATTCACGAAATAGTGCAGGCCGGGGCGGCCGGAGAAATCGACCACCACGCGCGACAGCGCCTCGTCGAGCGGCACGTAGGCGTGGCCGTAGCGGCGCAGGCCCTTCTTGTCGCCGAGCGCCTTGGCGAAGGCCTGGCCCAGGGTGATGCCGACGTCCTCGACGGTGTGGTGGTCGTCGATGTGGGTGTCGCCCTCGCAGTGGATGTCGAGGTCGATCAGTCCGTGGCGGACGATCTGGTCGAGCATGTGATCGAAGAAGGGCACGCCGGTCTCGAGCCGGCCCTGCCCGCTGCCATCGAGGTCGATGCGCACGGAGATCTTCGTTTCGAGGGTGTTGCGTGTGACTTCTGCTTGCCGCATGGGAGCTACCGGCCAAAATGGGTTGTCTCCGGGCCATGATAACATCGCGCAGCGAACTCGCCGCAATGCGCCGCCTATGGCGCGGAAACGGCGGCGCTATCGCGTTGCCCTTTCGCCACGCGCCGCCGCAAGGCGCGGCGTACGCGTCGAACCCGCCGTTCCACCCCAACCGCAGACACCCGCATGAGCCGCTTCTGGAGCGCCGTCGTCCACGGCCTGACCCCCTACGTGCCGGGCGAACAGCCCAAGCTCGACAATCTCGTCAAGCTCAACACCAACGAACACCCCTGCGGCCCCTCGCCGAAGGTACTCGAGGCCATCCGCGCCGCCACCGGCGACGGCCTGCGCCTCTACCCCGACCCCAACGCCGACGCGCTCAAGGCCGCGCTCGCCCGCCACCATGGCGTGCGCCCGGAGCAGATCTTCGTCGGCAACGGCTCGGACGAGGTGCTCGCACACGCCTTCATGGCCCTGCTCAAGCACGAGCGCGCGCTGTGGTTCCCGGACATCACCTACAGCTTCTACCCGGTGTATTGCGGGCTGTACGACATCGAGCCGCGCATCGTGCCGCTGGCCGAGGACTTCTCGATCCGCGTCGAAGACTACCTGCCGCGCGGCGACGAGCGCGCCGGCGCGATCATCTTCCCGAACCCGAACGCGCCCACCGGCAGGCTGCTCGCGCTCCCCGAGGTCGAGCGCATCGTCTCCGCCAACCCCGACGCGGTGGTGCTGGTCGACGAGGCCTATGTGGACTTCGGCGGCGACAGCGCGATCGCGCTGGTGGACCGCCATCCCAACCTGCTGGTCACCCGCACCTTCTCCAAGAGCCGCTCGCTCGCCGGCCTGCGCGTGGGCTACGCGGTGGGCGACGCGGCGCTGGTCGAGGCGCTCGAGCGGATCAAGAACAGCTTCAACTCCTACCCGCTCGACCGCCTCGCGATCGCCGGCGCGGTGGCCTCGGTAGAGGACGAGGACTACTTCCGCGCCAGCTGCGCCCAGGTGGTCGCGACGCGCGAGAGGCTGGTCGCCGAGTTGCAGGCGCTCGGCTTCGAGGTGCTGCCCTCGGCGGCGAACTTCATCTTCGCCCGCCACCCGGCGCGCGACGGCGCCGAGCTCACCGCCGCGCTGCGCAAGCGCGCGATCATCGTGCGCCACTTCAAGGCCGCGCGCATCGACCAGTTCATGCGCATCACCGTGGGCACCGACGCGCAGTGCGCCGTCCTGGTGACCGCGCTGCGCGAGATCCTCGGCGGCTGAAGCGGCTCAGCCGCCGCGCGCCGCCGACGGCTGAGCCGCGGCGCGCGGCGGCCCCAGCAGCAGCCGGTTGGCGAGCAGCACCGCGATCGACACCACCACCACGATCACGGTGGCGAGCGCGTTGATCTCGGGCTTGAGGCCGTGGTGCAGGCGCGCGAACACCAGCACCGGCAAGGTCGTGCTGCCCGGGTCGGACAGCATCGCGGCGAGCACGAAGTCGTCCATGGACAGCGTGAACGCGAGCAGCCAGCCCGCCGCCAGCGCGGGCGCGATCACCGGCACGGTGATCACGAAGAACACCTTGAGCGGGGGACAGCCGAGGTCGAGCGCCGCCTCCTCGAGCGCGCGGTCCATCTCGCGCAGGCGCGACGCCACCAGCACCGCCACGTAGGCCGTGCACAGCGTCGTGTGCGCCACCCAGATCGCCGCCACCCCGCGTCCGCCCAGGATGGCGAGCGCCGGATGGGTGAACAGCAGCACCAGCGACAGGCCGACCACCACCTCGGGCATCACCATCGGCGCGCTCATCATGCCGAGGAAGAAGCGGCTGCCCGGGTAGTCGCCGGCGCGCACCAGGATCACCGCGGCCGCGGTGCCGACCACCACCGCGGCGGTGGCGGCGAGCGCGCCCACGCGCAGCGACAGCAGCACCGCCGCGTGCAGCTCGACATCCCGCGCGAGCGCGGCGTACCAGCGCAGCGAGAGGCCGTCGAGCCGGGTGGTGATCTCGCCGGCGGTAAAGGAGAACACGATCAGGCACAGGATGGGCACGTACAGGAAGGCGTACACGCCGAGCACCCAGGCCCGCCCGCCCCAGCCGCCGCTCATGCGCCCCTCCCCGCGCGCCGGCCGTGGCGGTGCAGCAGCACGATCGGCGCGATCAGCATCACCACCATGACCACCGCCACCGCGGCCGCCATCGGCCAGTCCTGGTTGGGGCCGAAGTCATCCCAGATGCTGCGCCCGATCGTCATCACGCTGCCGCCGCCGAGCAGGTCGGGGATCACGAACTCGCCCACCGCCGGGATGAACACCAGCATCGAGCCGGCGACGATGCCGCGCAGGGACAAGGGCAGGGTGACGCGCAGGAACACCGTCGCCGGCCGTGCGCCGAGGTCGCGCGCGGCCTCGAGCAGACGCAGGTCGAGCTTGACCAGGTTGGCGTAGAGCGGCAGCACCATGAAGGGCAGGTAGCTATACACCATGCCGACCAGCACCGCGCCGGTGTTGTAGAGCAGCGGCAGCGGCTCCGCCACCACGCCGAGGCCGAGCAGCGCCTGGTTGATCAGCCCGGTCTCGCTGCTGTCGAGCAGCCCCATCCAGGCGTACACGCGCAGCAGGAAGGAGGTCCAGAACGGCAGCATCACCAGCATCAGCAGGGTGTTGCGCATGACCTCGGGCGCGCGCGCGAGGCGGTAGGCGAAGGGATAGCCGAGGAGCAGGCAGCACAGCGTGGTGAGCGCCGCGAGCAGGACCGAGTTGGCATAGGCGGCGAGATAGGGCCGGTCGGCGCCGGGAGTGGCGAGCGCCGCGAGCTCATCGCCGAGGCGGGCGTAGCTGGCGGGATCGGGACGGAAGGCCGGCGCCCCGTCCGCGGTCGTGCCGGCGAAGGGCGACACGTAGGGCGGCACGGCGAGGTCGGGGGTAGACAGGCTGACGTTGACGATCAGCGCAAACGGCAGCACGAAGAAGAACAGCATCCACGCCCATGGCAGCAGGCCGACCCAGAAGCGGCCATGCCCTTGCGCGGAGGCCGGATGCGCCCTCATCGCAGCAGCAGCACGCCGTCGGGCGCCGGCCACGACACCCGCACCGGCTCGCCGCGCGCCGGTGGCGCGGTCTCGCCCCAGTGCGCCGCGGGCACGCTGGCGATCATCGCGCGGCCACCGGGCAGGCGCAGGTGGTAGATGGAGCGACCACCGAGATAGGCGATCTCGGCGACCTCGGCGGCCGCGACGTTCTCTCCAGGATGTTCCGCCACGCACGCATCACCGGCGGCGCGACGATGCACGCGCACGCACTCGGGGCGCAGCGACAGCCAGGCTTCGCCGCCCGATGGCGGCGAGGCGCCCGCGCCCGCCGCGAAGACGATCGGCTGCGGAAAATCACTGCTTGCCAGGCGATCGCCCTCGATACGGCCGTGGAAGAGATTGGTCTCGCCGATGAAGCCCGCACTGAAACGGCAGTTGGGGCGCTCGTAGATCTCGCCAGGGGTTCCCACCTGCACCAGCCCGCCCTCGGACAGGATGCCGATGCGGTCGGCCATGGTCATCGCCTCCTCCTGGTCGTGGGTGACGAGGATGCAGGTGACGCCCACTCGCCGGATGAGGCCGACGAGCTCGAACTGGGTCTGCTGGCGGATGCGCTTGTCGAGCGCGGCGAGGGGCTCGTCGAGCAGCAGCAGGCGTGGCTCGCGCGCCAGGCTGCGTGCCAGCGCCACACGCTGCTGCTGCCCGCCGGAGAGCTCCTGCGGCCGCCGTCGGGCGAAGGCGCGCATCTGCACCAGCTCGAGCATCTCGTCCACGCGGGCCGCGATCGCCGCGCGCGCCATGCGCGGGCGCAGCTGGCGCAGGCCGAAGGCGACGTTGTCCGCCACCGTCATGTGGGGAAACAGCGCGTAGGACTGAAACATCATGTTGGTCGGGCGGCGGTGCGCCGGCACCGCGGCGAGGTCCTCGCCGTCGAGCAGGATGCGCCCGCTACTCGGCGTCTCCAGGCCGGCGATCATGCGCAGCAGGGTGGACTTGCCGCAGCCCGAGCTGCCGAGCAGCGCGAAGATCTCGCGCTCGCCGATGTCGAGCGAGACCTCGCGCACCGCCCAGGCGTCGCCGAAGCGCTTCCCCAGGCGCTCGATGCGCAGGTGGACGGGCGCGCCGGCCAAGCCTTCGGATGCCCCCTGCGGCACACGCTCGCTCATCGCCCCGCCCGCCTCGCGCGCGCCGCCCTTCAGCGTGCCGCCTTGAAGCGGTTCAGCGCCTGGGTCAGCTCGCGCTGCACGTCCTTGCCCAGCACCGGCTTGGCGCGCAGCGTGCGCTTGACCGCCTCCGGCACGTTGATCACCGGGTCGTCGCGCAGCGTGGCGTCGGTGAGCGCGAGCGCCGCGGTGTTGGCGCTGATGTAGAAGGTCTCGTTGGAGATGCGCGCCACCGTGGCCGGATCCATCATCGCGTCGATCCAGCGGTGGGCGTTGTGCGGATGCGGCGCGTCGCGCGGGATCGCCATCACGTCCACCGACATCATCGCGCCCACGGACGGGATCAGGTACTGCAGCCTGACCTCGGCGCCGGCGAGCTGCGCGCGCCGCGCAGCGATGCGGGCATCGCCGGAGAACATCATCGCCACGCACAGGCTGCCCTTGGCCATCTGCTCGATCGGCGCGGTGTTGAAGCTGCGGATGTGCTTGCGCACCGGACGGATGTGCTCGACCGCAGCGCGGATGTCGGCGGGGTCCATCCTCACCGGGTCGAGGCCGGCGTCGAGCATGGCCGCCGGGATCACGTCGCTGGCCTCGTCCATCAGCGCGATGCCGCAGCCCTTCAGGCGCGCGGTGAGCGCGGGATCGAAGAGCAGGTCCCAGGCGTTCCCGGGCAGCCTGCCGTCGAGCGCCTTCATGACCTTGTCGACGTTGATCGCGACCCCGGTGGTGAACCACATGTAGGGCACGAGGTGGCGATTGCCCGGGTCGGCGACCGCCACCGCCTCGAGGATCAGCGGGTCGATATGGACGAGATTGGGCAGGCGCGACTTGTCGAGCGGCTGGAAGATGCCGGCCTGGATCTGCTTGCCGGCGTACTCCACGCTCGGATACACCACGTCGTAGCCGCTGCCGCCGGTCAGCAGCTTGCCCTGCAGGGTGGCGTTGCTGTCGTAGAGGTCGTAGCGCACATCGATCCCGCTCGCCTTCTCGAAGGCAGGGACGGTGTCGGCGGCGATGTAGTCGTTCCAGTTGTAGACGTTGAGGATGGGCTCCTCCGCCGCCACCGCCACCCCGGCGGCCAGGGCCAGCGCCGCCATCCAGCCGAACTTCAGCTTCATGCCCGCCTCCCCGCGATCGACAAGGGAACACCGCCAGCCCGCCCCGGCCGAGAGACCCGGGCGGGGTACGCTCAAACCTTCAGCCGCATCTCCGCCGAGCGCGCGTGCGCCTGCAGGCCCTCACCGTGCGCCAGGATGGACGCCACCTTGCCCAGGTGCTGCGCGCCGGCCTGCGAGATGTTCACGATGCTGGTGCGCTTCTGGAAATCGTAGGTGCCGAGCGGCGACGAGAAACGCGCGCTGCGCATGGTCGGCAGCACGTGGTTGGGGCCGGCGCAGTAGTCGCCGAGCGCCTCCACCGCCCAGTGGCCGACGAAGATCGCGCCGGCGTGGCGGATGTGGGCGATCCAGGCCTCGGCATCGTCCAGCGACAGCTCCAGGTGCTCGGGCGCGATGCGGTTGGCGAGCGCGCAGGCCTGCTCCAGGCTGTCGACGTGGATCAGCGCGCCGCGGTTGGCGAGCGACCTGGCGATCGTGTCGCGGCGCGGCATGGTAGGCAGCAGGCGGTCGATCGCCTCGTGCACCGCGTCGATGAAGGCCGTGTCGGTGCACAACAGGATGGACTGCGCGAGCTCGTCGTGCTCGGCCTGGGCGAAGAGGTCCATCGCCACCCAGTCGGCGTGGCCGGAGCCGTCGGAGATGATCAGCACCTCGGAGGGCCCGGCGACCATGTCGATGCCGACGGTGCCGAACACGCGGCGCTTGGCCTCGGCCACATAGGCGTTGCCCGGACCGACGATCTTGTCCACCTGCGGGATGGTCTGCGTGCCGTAGGCGAGCGCCGCCACCGCCTGCGCGCCGCCGATGGTGAACACGCGGTCCACGCCGGTGATCGCCGCGGCGGCCAGCACGAGCGGGTTCTTCTCGCCGCGCGGCGTGGGCACCACCATGATGAGCTCGCCGACGCCGGCAACCTTGGCCGGGATCGCGTTCATCAGCACCGAGCTCGGGTAGGACGCGCGCCCGCCCGGCACGTAGAGGCCGACGCGGTCGAGCGGCGTGACCTTCTGCCCCAGGCGGGTGCCGTCGGCCTCGGTGAACTCCCAGGACTCGCCCTTCTGGCGCTCGTGATACACGCGCACGCGGTCGGCGGCGATGGTCAGCGCCTCGCGCTGCTCGGGGCGCAGGCTGTCGAGCGCAAGCTGCAGCTCGCTCTTCGGCAGCTCGAGCGCCACCATGGATTGAACGTCGAGCCCGTCGAAGCGGCGGGTGTATTCGACCACCGCGGCGTCGCCCGTGGTGCGAACCGCCTGCAGGATCTCGGTCACCGCGGCGTCGATGCGGCCGTCGGCCTCGGCCTCGAAGGCGAGCAGGGCGTCGAGCGTGGACAGGAATTCGGGTTCGCGCGCGTCGAGGCGGCGGATCGGCGTCTGGCTCATGAACGGGTCCTTAGGGTTGGATCGCGCCGGCGAACGCGTCGAGCACCGGCTGCAGCAGTTCGCGCTTGAGCTTGAGCGAGGCCTGGTTGACGATCAGGCGCGAGCTGATCGGCATGATGTCCTCGACCTCTTCCAGGTTGTTGGCGCGCAGGGTGCCGCCGGTGGACACCAGGTCGACGATCGCGTCTGCCAGCCCGACCAGGGGGGCGAGTTCCATCGAGCCGTAGAGCTTGATGAGGTCCACATGCATGCCCTTGCCGGCGAAGTGCGCCTTGGCCGCGTTCATGTACTTGGTGGCGACGCGGATGCGCCCGCCCGGGCGCGTGGCAGCGGCGTAGTCGAAGCCCTTCTGCACCGCGACACACAGGCGGCACTTGGCGATGTTCAGGTCGAGCGGCTGGTAGAGGCCCGCGCCGCCGTGCTCGACCAGCACGTCCTTGCCGGCGATGCCGAGGTCGGCGGCGCCATACTGCACATAGGTGGGCGTATCGGTGGCGCGCACGATCACCAGGCGCACATCCGGGCGGTTGGTGCCGATGATCAGCTTGCGCGACGACTCGGGGTTGTCGGTGGGCACGATGCCCGCGGCGGCGAGCAGCGGCAGGGTCTCTTCGAAGATGCGGCCCTTGGACAGGGCGAGCGTGATGCTGGACACGTGAAAAGCCTTGATCGGGGGGACCGCGCATTGTAACCCGGCGCCGCTTCTGTTAACCTTCGTCGCGACTGGCTGAACCGCCCGCGGCGGTTCGGCCTTTTCTTTTGTTCCGCCGCGCCACGGGCGCGTGCACCGCGCAGGACTTTCCCAGCATGAAACCGTCGATCATCGTCTCCAGCAGCGACCTCGAGCGCCTCGAGGGTCTGCTCACCCTCCCCGCCTTCCGCAGCCGCAGCGATCTCGACGGCCTGCGCGAGGAGCTCGAGCGCGCCGACGTGCGCGAGCCACAGGACATGCCGGCCGACGTGATCACGATGAACAGCCGCGCGCGCTTCGTCGAGGAAGGCACCGGGCGCGAGTACGAGCTGACCCTGGCCTACCCGAAGGACGCCAACGCCGAGGCGCATCGCGTGTCGATCTTCTCGCCCGCGGGCAGCGCGCTGCTTGGCCTCTCGGCCGGCCAGTCGATCGACTGGAAATCGTCCGACGGCAAGGAGATCCGCCTGAGGGTGCTGGAAGTCACCTGGCAGCCCGAAGCCAACGGCCAGTTCGAGCTGTAGGAGCACCGGCAGGCGAGAGCACGGCGACCGGACATGACCGGCGCGCCGGGGGGCCGGACGGCTGCATTCGCGGCTGCCGCCGCTCCTACATGGGCGCCGTGCCGGCTCCCGGAGCAGGAGGGGTGGCAGCCGCGAACACGGCGACACGGGCGCCGCGCGGGCTCACCGTGCAGGAGCGGCGGCAGCCGCGAACACGGCGCGCCGACGGTCGCTGTCGCGCGGCCGCGGAAGGACGCACCGGGCCCCCGACCCGGAACGTCCCGCCTCCCTGCCCCGCCTCAGGCGAGGCGCCGCACCTTCGCGCCGAGCGCGGCCAGTTTCTCTTCCAGGCGCTCGTAGCCGCGGTCGAGGTGGTAGATGCGCTCGATCGTGGTCTCCCCCTCGGCCACCAGCCCCGCCACAACCAACGATGCCGAGGCGCGCAGGTCGGTCGCCATCACGATCGCGCCCTGCAGTGTGTCCACCCCCTGCACCACCGCGGTGTTGCCGTCGATGCGGATGTCGGCACCGAGGCGCTGCAGCTCGACCGCGTGCATGAAGCGGTTCTCGAAGATGGTCTCGCGGATCATCGCCACGCCCTTGGCGACCGCGTTGATCGCCATGAACTGCGCCTGCATGTCGGTCGGGAAGGCCGGATAGGGCGCGGTGCGCAGGCTCACGGCGTTCAGGCGCGCCGGCGCGCTCAGGCGGATCGCATCGCGCTCGGACACCACCTCGCAGCCGGCGTCCATCAGCTTGTCGATGACCGCGTCGAGATAACACGAGGAAGTGCCGGTGAGCCGCACCGAACCACCGGTGACCGCCGCCGCGCACAGGTAGGTGCCGGTCTCGATGCGGTCGGGCATGATGCGATGGGTGGCGCCGTGCAGGCGCTCGACGCCGCGGATGCGGATCACGTCGCTGCCCGCGCCGGAGATCTGCGCGCCCATCGCCACCAGGCAGTTGGCCAGGTCGACCACCTCGGGCTCGCGCGCGGCGTTCTCGATCACCGTCTCGCCGTCGGCCAGCGCCGCCGCCATCATCAGGTTCTCGGTGCCGGTAACGGTCACCATGTCGGTGAACAGCCGAGCCCCCTTCAGGCGCGGCACGGTCGCATGCACGTAGCCGTGTTCGACGCGCACCTCCGCACCCATGGCCTGCAGGCCCTTGATGTGCTGATCCACCGGCCGCGCACCGATCGCGCAGCCGCCGGGCAGGGACACCCGCGCCTCGCCGCAGCGCGCCACCAGCGGGCCGAGCACGAGGATGGAGGCGCGCATGGTCTTGACCATCTCGTAGGGCGCGACCGGGTTGTCGAGCGCGGAGGCGTCGAGCGTCACCACGTCGGCCTCGCGCTTGACGCGCACCCCCATCTGGCCGAGCAGCGCCAGCAGGGTGTCGATGTCGTTGAGGCAAGGGACGTTGGTGAAGGTGACCGGCTCGGCGCTCAACAGCGCGGCGCAGAGGATGGGGAGGGCGGCGTTCTTCGCGCCTGAGATGGCGATCTCGCCGGACAGGCGGGCACCGCCTTCGATCAGAAGCTTGTCCATGCGCAACTCACATCCCGAGTTCGCCGCGACCTTCTTCCCACTGTGCGGGGGTGAAGGTCTGCAGCTGCAGGGCGTGGATCTCGTTGCCCATGAGGCGGCCCAGGGTGGCGTACACCGCCTGGTGCTGGCGCACCTTCATCTTGCCCTCGAAGGCGGCACTGACCACGATGCCGCGGAAATGCACGCCATCCTCGCCCTCGATGACCACCAGCTCGCAGGGCAGGCCCTGCTCGATCAGGCGCTTGACTTCGCTTGCTTCAAACATTTGGAATCCTTTACGAACGCAACTTGTAACCGCGCGCGAGCATCGCCAGGGTGAGCGCCGCGATCAGGACGAAACACAGGCCCACGACGCCGAGCGACAGCCACGGCGAGGTGTCCGATTGACCGAAGAAACCGTAGCGGAACCCGTCGATCATGAAAAAGAACGGGTTGAAATGCGACACGTCCTGCCAGAACTGCGGCAGCGAGTGGATGGAGTAGAACACGCCCGACAGCATCGTCAGCGGCATGATGAGGAAGTTCTGGAAGGCGGCGAGCTGGTCGAACTTGTCCGCCCAGATCCCGGCGATCACCCCGAGCGAGCCGAGGATCGCGCCGCCGAGCACGGCGAAGCCCAGCACCCACAGCGGGTGCGCCATCGGCACCTCGACGAAGGCGGCCGACACCGCGAGCACGCCCGCGCCCACCATCAGCCCGCGCAGGGTCGAGGCGATGACGTAGGCCGCATAGAACTCGCGGTAGGACAGCGGCGGCAGCAGCACGAAGATGATGTTGCCGGTGATCTTGCTCTGGATGAGCGAGGACGAGCTGTTGGCGAAGGCGTTCTGCAGCACCGACATCATCACCAGCCCGGGCACCAGGAAGCTGGTGTAGGCGACCTCGCCGTAGACCGTGACGTGGCGGTCGAGCACGTGCGAGAAGATGAGCAGGAACAGCAGCGCGTTGAGCACCGGCGCGCCAACGGTCTGGAAGCTGACCTTCCAGAAGCGCAGCACCTCCTTGTACAGCAGCGTGCGGAAGCCGGCGAGCGGCGACTCGGCCGCCATCGGCTCGATGCGCGGGACGGCGCGGGAGAAGGATTCAGGCACGGTTCATCACCTCGACGAAGACGCGTTCGAGATCGGGCTCGCCGAGCCGCATCTCGACGAGGCCCGCGCCAGCCTCGCGCAGGCGGGCGAGCAGGGCCTCGACCTCGGTGTAGCTGTCGAAGGCGAAGTCCACCCAGCCACCCTCGCCGGCGCTGCCGCCGAGCTCGACGCCGCGCCCGGGATGCTCGAGGCGCACGGCCAGGCTGTGGGTGGCGAAGCGGCGCAGTAGGTTGGCGGTGGTGTCGAGCGCGACGATGCGCCCGGCCTTGAGCATCGCGATGCGTCCGCACAAGGCCTCGGCCTCTTCCAGGTAGTGCGTGGTGAGCACGATGGTGTGGCCGTCGCGGTTGAGCTTGCGGATGAACTGCCACAGGCCCTGGCGCAGTTCCACGTCCACGCCCGCGGTGGGCTCGTCGAGCACGATCACCGGCGGCCGGTGCACCAGCGCCTGCGCCACCAGCACGCGCCGCTTCATGCCGCCGGAGAGCATGCGCATGTTGGCGTTGGCCTTGTGCGCGAGGTCGAGGCTGGCGAGGATCTCGTCGATCCAGTCGTCGTTGCTGCGGATGCCGAAGTAGCCGGACTGGATGCGCAGCAGCTCGCGCACCGAGAAGAATGGATCGAAGACGAGCTCCTGCGGCACCACGCCGAGGTTGCGCCGCGCATTGCGGTAGTCGGCGACGACGTCGTGGCCCATGATCGCCAGCGTGCCGCCGTCGGGACGCACCAGGCCGGAGAGCGCCGAGATCAGCGTGGTCTTGCCTGCGCCGTTGGGGCCGAGCAGGCCGAAGAACTCGCCCTGGCCGACCTCGAGGTCGACACCGCCGAGCGCCTTCAGGCTGCCGTAGTGCTTGCTTACACCCTGGATGCGGATCGCCGGCGTGCTCATGCGGCGCGCTCCAGCGGCAGCAGGCCGTCGATGTCGTAGAGCGCGGCGAGGCTGGCCAGCCCGGCGGGCGGGTTGCGCAGCACCAGCGCGTGGCCGGCCGCGCGCGCGCAGCGCATCCAGTCGAGAATCAACGCGAGCGCGGCGGAATCGGCGGCGGACACCGCGGCGAGATCGACCACCAGGTCGCCCGCGCGCGCGCGCCGCTGGCCCTCGGCGAGCAGCGCCGGCGCGCGCTGCATGGTCAGCGCGCCCTCGGGCGCGAACACGGCGGGATCACTCACGCGCCGCGCCCCGCGCCAGCCTGGCTCATGCCCTGCTGCTCGGCGAGCGCGCGGTTGCGCTCCTCGAGCGAGCGGATCAGGCCGTCGATGCCGCCGCGCGCGATCTCCTGGCCGAAGCTGCTGCGATAGTTGGTGACCAGGCTGACGCCGGCGACGATCACGTCGAACACCTTCCAGCCCTGCTCGCTCTTCTCGAGCATGTAGTCGATGCCGATCGGCTGCGCACCGGCCTGAACCACCTCGGTGCGGATCTGCACGCGGGTGTCGGCGGGCGCGAAGCGCGAGGGGCGGAACTCGATGCGCTGGTCGCGGTACTGGGTCAGCGCGTTGGAGTAGGTGCGCACCAGCAGGGTACGGAAGGCGTCGGTCAGCCTGCCCTGCTGCTCGGCGCTGGCCTGGCGCCAGTCGCGCCCGACCGCGAGCATGGTCATGCGGCGGAAGTCGAAGTGCGGCAGCACCTTGGCGTCGACCAGCTCGATCACGCGGCGGGTGTCGCCGGCCTGGATCGCCTTGTCGGCGCGCACGATCTCGAGCACTTCGTTGGTCACGTCGCGCACCAGCAGGTCGGGCGCCTTGTCGGCGCTGGCAGCTGCGGGCAGCGCGGCACCGAACAACGCACAGAGGAGGAAGACGCGGAGAAAATCGAGGATCTTGTTCATGGCTCTCGTTTACTGGATGGTTTGGCGGGTGACGCGGCGCCCGGTCGTGGCCGGGGGCGCGCCGATGCCCGCGAGCTCGAGGTTCTCGACCGCGGTGGCGGCGGCCGCATCGACCTCGCCCCCGAGCGGCGCGGCCGACTGTTCGTCGAAATCTTCATACACGCGTTCCTGGCGGCCATCGCTGACCTTGTAACGGCGTTGTTCGAGGTAGAAGTCGCGCACGAAGGCGTAGCGGTCGAGCGCCGCCTCCTCGAGGGTACGGTCGGCGCCGAGCAGCACCGAACGGCCGTGCACGACCCGCGTGCCCAGCACCGTGTTGCGCGTCGGCACGTGATCGATGCTGAAAGGCTCGTTACCCATCATGTCGGCGGGCAGGGCCACCGCGTCGCGCACCGTGCGCGGACCGAAGAAGGGCAGCACGATGTAGGCGCCCTCGCCCACGCCCCAGCGCCCCAGCGTCTGCCCGAGGTCCTCGTCGTGCTTGGGCAGGCCGGCCTCGCTGGCGATGTCGAGCAGGCCGAGCAGGCCCCAGGTGGAGTTGAGCGCGAAGCGCATGAGGTCGCTCATGCCCTCGGCGACCTTGCCCTGCAACACGTTGTTGAGCGCGATCCAGGGGTCACCGAGGTTGCCGAGCACGTTGCCGACACCGGTGCGTAACGGGCTCGGCAGCACGGCCTCGTACACCTGCGCGGCCGGCTTGATGGCGACCTTGTCGAGCTGCTCGTTGAAGCTGAACATGGCCCGGTTGTAACCCTCGAGCGGGTCGTCGGGGTTGCCGGTGGTGGCACAGCCGCCGAGCAGCGCGGCCGAGATCGCGGCTGCGGCGAGGCTGGCGCGGGAGGAGCGGAAGACGTTTCGCATTGTTTTTTCTCCGGGGATCCTGGCCGACTTACTGGGCGGGCGCGTCGGCGGCGCGGTCGAACATGAACTGGCCGATCAGCTTCTCGAGCACCACCGCGGACTGCGTGATCAGCACGCGGTCGCCGTTCTTCAGCATCTCGCCGTCGGCGCCGGCCTCCAGCCCCACGTACTGCTCGCCGAGCAGGCCGGAGGTGAGGATGGAGGCGGTGGTATCGGCGGGGAAGGCATAGCGCTTGTCGATCTCGAGTTCGACCACGGCACGGTAGATCGCGGGATCGAAGCGGATCACCGCGACCCGGCCCACGAGCACGCCGGAGCTCTTGACCGGCGCGCGCACCTTGAGCCCGCCGATGTTGTCGAAGGGCGCCTCGACGCGATAGGTCTCGCTGCCATCCAGACCCGAGAAATTGCCGACCTTCATCGCCAGGAACACCAGCGCGGCGAAACCGATCGCAACAAAAATGCCGACCCACAGGTCGAGCGCGGTACGACTCATCATCAACCCCTGAACATGAAGGAGGTAAGCACGAAATCCAGCGCCAGGATCGCCAGCGCGGAGGTCACGACGGTGCGGGTGATCGCGCGCGACACGCCTTCGGCGGTCGGCTGGCAATCGTAGCCCTCGAACACCGCGATCAGCGACACCACGGTGCCGAACACCGCGGACTTGATCACGCCGTTGACGACGTCGTAGCGGAATTCCACCGCGGCCTGCATCTGCGACCAGAACGCGCCGTCATCGACGCCGATCACAACCACGGTGATCAGCCAGCCGCCGAAGATGCCCATCGCCGAGAACAGCGCGGCCAGCAGCGGCATCGACAGCACGCCGCCCCAGAAGCGCGGCGCGACCACGCGCGCGATCGGGTTGACCGCCATCATGTCCATCGCCTTCAACTGCTCGGTGGTCTTCATCAGGCCGATCTCGGCGGTGATCGCGGAGCCTGCTCGGCTGGCGAACAGCAGCGCCGCGATCACCGGGCCGAGCTCGCGCAGCAGCGACAGCGCCACCATCACCCCCACCGCGTCGGCCGAACCGTAGCGCTGCAGGATGTCGTAGCCCTGCAGGCCGAGCACGAGACCGACGAAGAGCCCCGAGACCATGATGATCAGCAGCGACAGCACGCCGCTGAAATAGAGCTCGCGGATGGTGAGATGGATGCGGCGCAGCGACTGCCCGGAGTTCAGCAGCACCGCAAGCAGGAAGCGGGTGGCGAAGCCGAGCCGCCACACGCCGTCGATGGTCAGCGCGCCGATGCGGCGCAGCGCGGAGGCGATGGCGTTCATGCGCTCTCCCCGCCGAGCAGGCGGTCGATCGGCTCGGCCGGATAGTGGAAGGGCACCGGCCCGTCGGCCTCGGCGTGGACGAACTGATGCACGAAGGGATCCCTGGAGGCGCGGATCTCGTCCGGCGTGCCCTGTGCAACGATGCGGCCGTCGGAGACGAAGTAGATGTAGTCGACGATCGCCAGCGACTCGTGCACGTCGTGGGTCACCATCACCGAGCTCGCGCCGAGCGCATCGTTGAGCTTGCGGATGAGCTGGCCGATGATGCCGAGCGAGATCGGATCGAGGCCGGCGAAGGGCTCGTCGTAGAGGATCAGCATGGGGTCGAGCGCCACCGCGCGCGCCAGCGCCACCCGCCGCGCCATGCCGCCGGAGAGCTCGTTCGGATGCAGCTTCGCCGCACCGCGCAGCCCCACCGCCTGCAGCTTCATCAGCACCAGGTCGCGCACCATGCCCACGGGCAGCTCGGTGTGCTCGCGCAGCGGGAAGGCCACGTTGTCGAACACGCTCATGTCGGTGAACAGCGCGCCGAACTGGAACAGCATGCCCATGCGTCGGCGCAGCGCATAGAGCTCGGCGCCCGAAAGCCGCGCCACGTCGCGCCCCTCGACCTCCACCGTGCCGGCGGTCGCGCGCAGCTGCCCGCCGATCAGGCGCAGCAAGGTGGTCTTCCCGCAACCGCTGCCGCCCATGATGGCGACCACCTGGCCACGATGCACGCTCAGGTCGATGCCGCGCAGCACCTCGCGCTCGCCATAGGCGAAGCGCACGTCGCGCAGCGAAACCAGCGGGGAGGGATGTGGGGCGGACACGCTCACGTCGATCGGCCGAATGTGAAAACTCTTGAATATATCAGAGATTTGCACCTGCAGCCCGGAAAATGCTGCAGCGCAACAACCTGATTCGGGCGATCGCCTGCTCCACGCGCTCCCGTCCCTCGCTGCGGGGGCCACCCAACAGAAAAATGGATTCGATTATTCACATTTCGATTTTATCGTAATAGCATTGTTACATGACATTCCAATTGCACGGACTGCACAGGCTGATCACGGCCGCGACGCTTCTGGCGACCGCGGGATGCGTGCCGCTGACCCGTCCGCCCGCACTCGAAGGCCATCTCGACCAACGCACCGCCATCGACCGACCGGAGCACACCCGCAGCACGGCACGGCCCCACGCACCGACATCCACGGCGGCCTCTCCGGCTGGCCCGAGCGCTGCACCGCAAGACCGGACGATCCAGCCGCCCCCCACCCGGCAGCACGGCCGCCCGGAGCGCGGGTATTCGGTCGACGTCTACGACATTCCCGCCGAGCAGTTGCTGCTCGCCATCGGCCGCGACGCCGGGCTGGAGCTCGACCTTCACGCGGGGATCACCGGCAAGGTCAGCCTGCAGGCCCATGACCGCCCGCTCGGAGAGCTCCTCGAACGCATCGCCCGCCAGGTCGACCTGCGCTACGAGCTGCGCGGCCGCCACCTGCGCGTGCGCCCCGACACCCCCTTCATCCGCAGTTACGCGGTGGACTACGTCAACTTGAGCCGGGACATGCGCGGCACGGTCGCCACCAGCACGCAGATCGCCACCTCCGGCAGCGGCGGAGCTGGCCAGCGCACGTCGTCGGCAGGCGGCGCCGGCAACGCCTCGATCACCCAGATCGAGACGCGCGCGGCCAACGACTTCTGGAACACGCTCGAGCACAACCTCGCCTCCATCCTCGCCGGGCCGGGGCGTGCGCCCGATTGCGGCGGCGAGCGTGCGAGCGAGCGCGCCGGAGGCTGCCGCAACGCCGACCTGATGCTCAACCGCGAGAGCGGCATCGTCATGGCGCGCGCCACAGCACGCCAGCACGAGCAGCTCGAGGCCTTCCTCGCCGGCGTGCAGCGCGCGGCGCGCCGCCAGGTGATGATCGAGGCCACGATCGTCGAGGTCACCCTGGCCGACGGCTACCGCCAGGGCATCGACTGGACCCGACTCGGCGTGCCGGGCTGGAGCGTGCGTCCGCGCGGCAGCGGCGACGCCACACCCGGCCAGCCCACGCTGAGCTACCTGTCGGCCAACTCCGACATCCGCCTTGAGCTGCTGGAGACCTTCGGCACCGTCAAGGTGCTCTCCAGCCCTCGCCTTTCGGTGCTCAACAACCAGACCGCGATGCTCAAGGTGGTCGAGGAGGTCGTGTATTTCCTCGTCGACAGCACCACCACCGAATACGACGACCGCAAGCAGGCGCGCATCTCCGCGACCACGACGCCACAGTCGGTCTCGGTCGGCATGGTGATGTCGGTCACCCCGCAGATCTCGGCCGACGGCGACATCACCCTCAACGTGCGGCCGACCATCTCGGGCATCTCCGGCTTCAAGGACGACCCCAACCCCTCGCTCGGCGACATCCCCAACCGCGTGCCGCAGATCCGCACGCGCGAGATCGAGTCCATGCTGCGCCTGCGCAGCGGCGAGGTCGCCGTGCTCGGCGGGCTGATGGAGGACCGCCTCGACCACGACACCGGCCGCATCCCGCTGCTCGGCGACCTGCCGGTGGTCGGCGAGCTGTTCACCCGGCGCGACAACAACGTACGCCGCACCGAGCTGCTGATCTTCCTGCGCCCGCTGCTGATCGACGAGCCGGGCATGCGCGGCGGCTATGCCGAATACGCCGGCCGCCTGCCCGACGACGACTTCCTCCTCGACTCGCCCTCGCCCGGCCAGCGCAATTTTCCCCACCTGCCGCTGCGTCCCCTGCTCGCCCCGGCAGGGACCGCTCCGGTCGCCGACGGGCTCTCCGACGCAGCCTATCCCGACGCTGCCGTCCTCCACTCCTCCGATCCCCGCCCTTCCGACCCATCCTCCCCGTCCGCCCGCTCCGCCCGGGCGGCTGCCGCCACGAGCCCGCCATGAACGCTCCTCTCCCCATCGGCCAGACCCTGATCGCCGCCGGCCTGATCGGCGAGGACCAGCTCCGCATCGCCCTGCACGAGCAGCGCGGGCGGTCCCAGCCGCTTGGCCGGGTGCTGGTGGAACTCGGTTTCGTCAGCGAGGCCGCGCTGCGCGAGGCGCTCGCCGCGCGCAGCGGCCTGCCCTGCGTGGACCTCGCCACGGCCCTCGCCGACCCCGATGCGATCGCGCGCGTGCCGCAGGCGCTCGCCCGCCGCCACCGCCTGCTGCCGCTGCAGTACGACGCCGCCCGCCATCGTCTCATCGTCGCGATGGCCGACGCCCACGACATCGTCGCCCTCGACCGCCTGCGCGCCGAGCTCGGCCCGGATGTACACGTCGAGCTGCGCCTGGCCGGCGACAGCGAGCTCGGCCGCGCGATCGAGCAGCACTACGGCCAGGCGAGCTCGATCGAGGACATGGTGCGCGAGCTCGAACGCCGCGCCGGCCAGCCCGTCACCGGTGCGCGCGACCCGCAGCTGGTCGTGCGCCTGGTGGACGCACTGCTCGCCGAGGCCGCCGCGCGCGCTGCCTCCGACCTGCACCTGGAGCCCGAGGCGGGCTTCCTGCGCGTGCGCCACCGCATCGACGGCACGCTGCGCCAGGTGCGCGCAATGCACAAGTCGTGCTGGCCGGAGCTCGCGGTGCGCATCAAGGTGCTCGCCGGCATGGACATCGCCGAATCGCGCAGCCCGCAGGACGGACGCATCGGGCTCGCGGTCGGCGGGCGACCCATCGACTTTCGCGTCGCCACCCAGCCCACCCTGCACGGCGAGAACATCGTGCTGCGCATCCTCGACCGCGACAAGGGCATCGTCCCGCTCGACGCGCTCGGCCTCGACCCCGCGCAGAGCTCCGCGCTCCACCGCATCCTCGCCCGCCCGGAGGGCCTGATCCTGGTGGTCGGCCCCACCGGCAGCGGCAAGACCACCACGCTGTACTCGATGCTCGGCCACCTCAACACCGAGGCGGTCAACATCATGACCCTGGAGGATCCGGTCGAGTATCCGCTCGCGCTGATCCGCCAGACCCAGGTCGGCGAGGCCTCCCGGCTCGACTTCGCCGACGGCGTGCGCGCGCTGCTGCGCCAGGACCCCGACGTGATCCTGATCGGCGAGATCCGCGACGCCGACACCGCCACGATGGCCTTGCGCGCGGCGCTCACCGGCCACCAGGTGTTCGCCACCCTGCACGCCAACTCCATCTTCGGCGCGCTGCCGCGGCTGCACGAGATCGGCATCGGCCCCGAGCTGCTCGCCGGCAACCTGTGCGGCATCCTCGCCCAGCGCCTGGTGCGCCGGCTGTGCGCCGCCTGCCGCGAGCCGGTCCCGGACGACGCCCCCGAGCGCCGCCTGCCCGGCCTCGCCGACGCTGCACCGCCACCGCCGAGCTGGCGCGCGCGCGGCTGCCCCGAGTGCGACTTCCGCGGCTACCGCGGCCGCCTCGCGATCATGGAGATCCTGCCCTTCGACGCCGCCCTCGACGAGCTCGTCGCGCGCCGCGCCAGCCCGGGCGAGCTGCGCGCCGCAGCACGCGCCTGCGGCCACCGCAGCCTGGCCGAGGACGGCCTGCGCCGCGTGCTCGACGGCAGCACCAGCCTCGCCGAACTCGCCCGCGTGGTCGACCTGTCCGCGCTCGCAGCGATGCCCGCAGCCGACGTCGCGCAAGGGGGCATCGCATGAGCAGCTGGCGCTACCGCGCGCTCGCCGCCGATGGCCGCCGCGTGCGCGGCGAGCTCGATGCGGCCGACCTCCGCGAACTCGAGCGCATGCTCGAGGCACGCGCCCTGCTGCTGCTCGACGCCCGCCCGCGCGGCACGCTCAGCCTGCTGCAGCGCAGGCGCATCCCGCGCAGCGAGCTGATCCCCTTCTGCTACCACCTCGAGCAACTGCTCGCCGCCGGCGTGCCGCCCTTCGAGAGCCTCGCCGCGCTGCGCGATGCCGGCGCCGAGCCGCGGCTGCAGCAGGTGATCGATGCGCTCATCACCGACGTCGAGCGCGGACTGCCGCTGTCGGGCGCCGCCGCGCGCCAGCCCGAGGCCTTCTCCGCCGTCGCCGTCAGCCTGCTGCGCGCGGGCGAGCAGGCCGGCCGCCTCCCCGAGGCGATCCGCGACATCGGCGCCGCGCTCGCGCAGGAGGAAGAGCTCGCCGGCCACGCGCGCCGCATCGCGATCTATCCGTCCATCGTCGCCACGGTGCTGCTGGCCGCGGTCGTGGTCGCCCTCGTCCACGTGGTGCCCGAGCTCGAGCGCCTGCTGCGCGGCACGGGCCAGCGCCTGCCCTTGCAGACGCGCATCCTGATGGGGCTGTCCGGGGCGGTGCGCGACTGGGGCTGGGCGATGCTGCTCTGCACGCTCGGCGGCACGGCGCTCGGCGCGCACGCGCTCGCCCGCTCCGAACCCCTGCGCACCCGCCTGCACGCCCTGCAGCTGCGCCTGCCGCTGGTCGGCGGGATCCTGCGCAAGCTCGCCCTGGCGCGCTTCGCCGCGCTCTTCGCCACCCTGTACGGCGCCGGAATCAATGTCATCGAGGCGCTGCACACCAGCACCGGCGCCACCGCCAACCTGGCCCTGCGCGCCGGCCTGCGCGAGGCCACCGGCGCGATCGAGCAGGGCCGCCCGATCTCGGTCGCCTTCGAGGCGACGCAGGTCTTCCCGCCGCTCGTCATCCGCATGCTGCGCCTGGGCGAACACACCGGCGCGCTCGACGACGCGCTCACCAAGGTCGCCAGCCTCTACCGCCGCGACGTCGCCGAGGGCATCGCCCGCCTGCAGGCCGCAGCCGAACCGGTGCTCACCATCCTCATGGGCGGCCTGCTGCTGTGGATCGCGAGTGCGATCCTGGGGCCGATCTACGAGCTCATCACCCGCCTGCCGGTCTGACCATGCGCCGCGAACCCCTGCTCCTCGCCGTGGCCTCGTCCGGCCTGCTCGCATGCAGCGGGCATGAAGAAGGTATCCGGCTCCTTGCCGCCTTCATGCCTGGGGACGAGGCCGCCTTCGCGAGCTGGCTCGCGCGTCGTGCGCCGGACGAGCCATGCCGCGTGTTGGTCGACCTGCCCGACGAGGCCTACGAGATCGAGGACCTGCCCCGGGTGCGCGGCGGCGACCGCCGCGCCCTGTTCGCGCGCCGCCTCGCGCACTGGTTCCCCGAGCCGCGCTTCGCACGCGCATGGTCGCTCGGCGCGCCTTCCGAAGGACGCAAGGGCTTCGAGCGCGTGCTGTTCTCCGGGCTCGAGCGCAGCGCCGAGCTGATGCCCTGGCTCGAGCGCCTGGAAGCCGACGGCCGCCGGCCCGAGCTCCTCGCCCCCGCCGCCGCCCTGCTGCCGCGCCTGCCGCTGCCAGGCGCACGCCAGCGTCGCCGCAGCAAGGGGCCCTCGCGACCGCGCCTGGTCGCCGCCAGCGGACGCGCAGGCCTGCGCATCGCGCTGCTGGACCGCGAACACACCCTGTTCTCCCGGCTGTTGCGCGCCCACGCCGAAACCCTGTCCGATCCGCAAGCGCTGGCGAGCGAGTTCGAGCGCACCCGCGACTACCTCGTCGCCCAGCACAGGATCGCGAGCGATACGCCGCTCGATCGCATCGCGGTGGACCTTCCCGCCCACCCCGGGGCGGAGCAGGCCACATTGGCTCCGGTCGGCATCGTCGCCGCCGACACGCTCGCGGTCGGTACGCCGCCGAGCGGCTACGACGCTCACCTGCTTCTCGCCCTGCGCCGCGCGCCCGCGACGATCGGCTGGCCGCTCGCCACCCTCGCGCGGCGCTGGCCCGGACTGGCCGGGAGACGGGTGTTCGCCGCGCTCGGAATCGCCGTCGCGATGCTCCTGGGCGGCTTCGTCTGGATGGACCGCCTGGCGCAGGCCGAGGCCGAAGCCCTCGCCGCGGCCGAGCGCGCCCGCGCCGCGCGTACCGCCGCGCTCGCGGCCGAGGAGGCCGAGCGCACCGCACGCGAGGCCGAACGTGCAGCGCTCGCCGCACTCGACGTCGCTCCGCCTGCCCCGCTCCCGCCGACAGTGGCCGCACCCGAGCCCGAACCACCCGCCATCCCCGTGCCGACGCCCGCCACCTGCCCACCTGCATCCAGCCCGCCACCCCTGCCCATCCCACGGCGCATCGACGGCATCCTGCGCCGCCCGGACGGCGAGGTCCTGCTCTGGGTCGAGGGCAGCTGGCAATCCGCACGCTCGCTCGGCCTGCGCCCGACGGCCGGCGACGCTGCCGCAGTGTCGCCGGCGGGACGGCGCACGCGACTGCGCAGCGGGGATTCGCTGCCCGTCGAGCTTTCGACACGGGCGATCGGGGCGGTGCAGCCTCATCCCGAGCAGGACCAGCCCGCGCCCACCGCCCGCGAGGGGAGTTCCAGCACCCACCCTGCGGAGCACGGCTCTGGCGCTGCAGGGTCCGCGCTCGCCGCACCGGAATCCTCCCTATTGACCGCGAAGCCCGCCCTCGCCGCCAGTGGAGCGCAACCATGACCGTCCCGGGCGGACTGCGAGCGCCGCAGCGACACGACCGCCTTCCGCAGGCGATCGCAAAGGCCTTCGCGCCGACCGGCGCCCGGCGAGACGTGGCCGCGGCCCATGGCCAGGCCCTGATCGCCGCCCTCCTGCTGCTCACCCTGCTCGCCGCGGGAGGGCTGCTCGCCGGCGGCGAACTGCGCGCCCGCGCCCACGCGCTCGCCCACGCGCGCAGCGTCGAGGCGCTCGCCATCGCCCGCGCCGCCCTGATCGGCTACGCCATCAGCTACGCCGAGACCCACCCGGGCGAGGGCTACGGCTTCCTGCCCTGCCCCGACGCGGGGAACACCGGCTCCACGCCGGTCGGCGCCTGCGGCGCGCGCGGCATCGCCGCGGTGGGGCGCCTGCCCTGGCGCACCCTGGGCCTGCCCGAGCTGCGCGACGGCTGGGGCGAATGCCTGTGGTACGCCGTCGCCGGCAGCGTCAAGCACAACCCTAAGCCGCAGGCGCTCAACTGGGACAGCCCCGGCCAGTTCCGCCTGCTCGACCCCGCGGGCCGCGCGCTCGAGGTGGCGGCCGCCGACGGCATGGCGGTCGCGGTCGTGTTCAGCCCCGGCCCACCGCGCTCCGGACAGACCCGCCCGGCAAGCCTGGGAACGCACTGCACTGGCAGCGACTCGGCTGCAGCCGATCTGGCCCACTACCTCGACCCTGGCCACGCACGCGCAGGCAGCGGACCGATCGAGCTCACCCTCCACCCGGCCACGCTCGACGACGCGGCGCCCAACGACCTCGCCGCCTGGATCGGCATCGACGACCTGTTCGACGCACTGCGTCGGCGCCGTGACCACGCCGGCCATGTCGACGCGATCCTCACGCGCAGCGCCAACGCGCTCGCCGGTCGTCTCGCGAGCAACCGCGAGGCCTGGCTCTCGCGCCACGCCCGCAGCGTCGGCGCACTCGCGACCGGCGTGCTGCCCGCAGCGGAGACGCTCGGCATCGCGGCCGCCCAGCGTCCGCTCATCGACGACTGGCGCGAGCAGATCCGCTTCGCTGCCTGCACCGACGGCAGCGCCTGCATCGGCGTGGTCCGGCCCGCGGCGCCGGGCGAGCGCTGCCGCGCAGTGCTCGCCTTCGGCGGCGAGCGCACTCGCGGCGACCCGGGACGCCAGATGCGAACCACGCCTGCCGAGCGCGCCGACCCGTCAGCCTGGTTCGAGGGCCGCAACGTCGCCGCACTGCACCTCGGCGTGCCGGAGTTCGAGGGTGGCGAGCACTTCCGCGTCACCGACCCCGACCGCCCCGCCACGGAGGACGTCGTCCGATGCCTGCCCTGACCCCGGCCACCGATCCGATGCACCTGCTCGCGCCAGCAGGCCGCCGCCCTCTGCTGCAGCGGCCCGGCGAGCCGGCACGCCACGCCCCCGGGCACAGTCGGTCCGCGCCGGGCCGCGGGATCGCGCGCGGCTTCACCCTGGTCGAGCTCGCCATGGTGCTGGTGATCCTCGCCCTGCTCGGTGGCAGCCTGCTCGTCCCGGTGGCGAGCCGGCTCGAGGCGCGCGACCGCAACGCCACCCTGGAGCGCCTGCGCGACATCCAGCATGCGCTCACCGGCTTCGCCATCATCCACGGCCGCCTGCCCTGCCCGAGCACCGAGACCGACCCCGCCAACCCGGCCTACGGCCTCGAGGACGGCCCACCGTGCAACCTCGCGCGCGAGGGCGTGCTGCCCTGGCGCAGCCTGGCCATGCCTGCGACCGACGCCTGGGGCCGCGACCGCCACACGGCTGCCGACGACTGGGCGGGGCACTGGCGCTACCGCGTCGATCCCGCCTTCAGCGTGGCGCCGATCGGCGCGGCGACCGCCCCCAGCGCCCGCCTGCAGATCCGCGACCACGACGGCCGCCGCATCACCACGACCGACTCGCAGGCGGTCGCGATCGTGTGGTCGACCGGCGCCAACCTGCGCGCCGACGGCGACAACAGCAGCCATGCCAGCGCCACCCCGAGCTACCAGGCTGGCGAGCCGGGCGCCGACTTCGACGACCTGCTCGCCTGGATCGGCCGCCCGCTGCTGATCGCACGCCTCGCCCAGGCCGGACGGCTCTGAACCCGGCCGTCAACGCCCGCGCCAGCAAAGCCCTTTCACCACCGCACCACCAACCAGGAGAACGACCATGACCAGAAAGCCGCAAACCGGATTCACCCTCGTCGAGATCGCGATCGTGCTGCTCGTGGTCGGCCTGCTGCTGGGCGGCGTCATGAAGGGCCAGGCGCTGATCGACAGCGCACGCGTCAAGAACCTCGCCCAGGACCTGCGCAGCGTGCCGGCGATGATCCATGCCTATCAGGACCGCTTCCGCGCCCTGCCCGGCGACGACCCTGCCGCCGTCCGCCATCTATGCTCCGGCGGCGGTGCCTGCACCGTCGCAGGCAACGGCAATGGCGTGATCAACGGTGACTGGGATGCGGGCGCCGACACCGAATCGGTCCGCCTGTGGCAGCACCTGCGCCTTGCCGGCCTCGCCACCGGCAGCACGGACACCGCCGACGCCGGCTTCCTGCCGCGCAACGCGCTCGGCGGCCGGGTCGGTGTGCAGCGTGGCGGCAGCGTGCTCGGCCTGCCGGGCAGCTTGGTGGTGTGTTCGGACAACGTACCGGGCAAGCTGGTGACGCAGCTCGACATCGCGCTCGACGACGGCGACCCCGCCGCCGGTTCGCTGCGCGCCGGCTCGCCCGGCGACAGCGGGCTGGTAGCGATCTCTGCCGCCAACCCACTGCTCGAGGCGAACGCGCACACGGTGTGTTCGAATCTGTGACGCGTGAGGGGTGAGGCGTCCGGGGCGGATCAACCGCCGAGCAGGCGCTCCTCGGCGGCTTCCAGGCTGCCGGGGACGCCGAGCAGCACGATCACGTCGCCGCTCTCGATGCGCGTCTCGGCCGCGGGCGAGAGCGCGCGGATGCCGCGCCGGCGCACCGCCGACACCGCCACGCCGAACTCCTCCAGGCCGAGCTCGCCGATGCTGCGCCCGACCCCCGCCGCCCCCTCCGGGACGATCACCGAGCGCAGGCGCGCCTCCGCACCGTCGCCCCCGTCGCCCGCGTCGCTGCTGCCCTGGAAGAAGCCGCGCATCAGCGCGTAGCGCTGGCTGCGGATCTCGCGGATGCGGCGCACCACGCGGCTGAGCGGCACCCCGGTGAGGGCGAGCGCGTGCGAGGCGAGCATGATGCTGGCCTCGAAGGCCTCGGGCACCACCTCGGCTGCCCCCGCCTGGGCGAGCTTCTCCAGGTCGGCCTCGTCGCCGGCGCGCACCACCACCGGCAGGCCGGGGCGCAGCGCGTGGGCGTGGTGGATCACGCGCAGCGCCGCCTCCAGGGCGTCGAAGGACACGACCAGCGCGCTCGCGCGCTGGATGCCGGCCGCGATCAGGGTCTCGCGCCGCGCTGCGTCGCCATACACCACGGTGTCGCCGGCCGCGCCGGCCTCGCGCACACGCTCGGGGTCGAGGTCGAGCGCGACGTAGGCCACGTTCTCCTGCTCGAGGAAGCGCGCCAGGTACTGGCCACTGCGCCCGTAGCCGCACACGATGATGTGGCGCTCGGTGTTGAGCGACTGCGCCGCCACGCGGGTGAGCTCCATCGAGCGCAGCAGCCACTCCGAGGCGACGAAGCGCATCACCAGGCGGTCGCTCACCTGCACGATCAGCGGTGCGACCAGCATCGACAGCACCAGCGCGGCCACCGTCGCCTGCGCGAGGCCGTAGGGCATCAGGCCGAGCTCGAGGATCTGCGACAGCAGCACGAAGCCGAACTCGCCGCCCGCGCACAGCCACAGCCCGGAGCGCATCGCCGTGCCCGCCGGCGAACCGAAGAGGCGCGAGGCCGCGAAGACCACGCCGAACTTCAGCACGAGCAGTGCGGCGAGCAGGCCGAGCACCGCCGGCAGGTTGCGCACGATCTCGGCGACGTCGAGCAGCATGCCGACGGTGACGAAGAAGAGTCCCAGCAGCACGTCGCGGAAGGGCTTGATGTCCTCTTCCACCTGGTAGCGGTATTCGGTCTCGGAGATCAGCATGCCGGCGAGGAAGGCCCCGAGCGCGAGCGACAGGCCCACCAGCTCGGACAGCCAGGCCAGACCGAGCGTGATCAGCAGCACGTTGAGCATGAAGAGCTCGCCCGAGCGCCGCCGCGCCATCACCGTGAACCACCAGCGCATCAGGCGCTGGCCGAAGACCAGCACCAGCGAGAGCAGGAAGACCACCTTGAAGGCCGCCAGGCCGAGGGTGAACATCATCTCCTCCGCCGGACGCGACAATGCGGGCAGCAGGATCAGCAGGGGCACCACCGCGATGTCCTGGAACAGCAGCACGCCGATGACTTCGCGGCCATGGCGGCTGTCGAGTTCCATGCGGTCGGCGAGCAGCTTGGAGAGGATCGCGGTCGACGACATCGCCAGCGTGCCGCCGAGCGCGAAGGCGGTGATCCAGCCCAGACCGCCGAGCCGCCCGAGCAGGGTGACGAGCGCGATCGTCGCCAGCACCTGGGCGAGCCCGAGCCCGAACACGATGCGCTTCATCGCCATCAGGCGCCCGAGCGAAAACTCCAGGCCGATCGAGAACATCAGGAACACCACGCCGAACTCGGCGAGGTGGCGCGCGCCCGCAGACTCCTGCATCAGGTCGAGCGCGTGCGGCCCCCCGAGCGCGCCGACGAGCAGGTAGGCGAGCACCGGCGGCAGGTTCATGCTGCGGAAGAAGGCCACCATCACCACGGCGGCGGCCAGCAGCAGGACCACGAATTCGAGGGTATTCAGCATGGGAGCCCGGCAGCGTGTGGCGCCCGCGCTGCCGGGCGGCGGCGCGGGTGTTTGGTATACAATCCGCTCGATCGGGAGCTTGCCGGCAGCGGCGCGCCGTCATCCCGCCGAGCCACCGGTTTCCCTTCCGCGCCAGTTTAAAGCATCGAATCCATGGACCCAATTTCCGCTTCGGGCGAAAGCCGAGCCGTCGCCCTCGCCCGCCGCGTGCTGCGCATCGAGGCCGACGCCGTGGCCGCGCTCGGCGCGCGCGTCGGCGAGGAGTTCGAGCGCGCGGTCGAGATCATTCTCGCCCGCCATGGCCGGGTGATCGTCACCGGCGTGGGCAAGTCGGGCCACATCGGCCGCAAGCTCGCCGCCACGCTGGCCAGCACCGGCACGCCGGCCTACTTCGTGCATGCCGCTGAGGCCGCGCACGGCGACCTCGGCATGATCACCCCGGAGGACGTCGTGATCGCGCTGTCGAACTCCGGCTCGAGCGAGGAACTGCTCACCATCGTGCCGCTGGTCAAGCGCCAGGGCGCCCGTCTGATCGCGATGACCGGCAAGCCGGATTCGCCGCTCGCGCGCGAGGCCGACGCCCACCTGGACGCCGGTGTGGGCGAGGAGGCCTGCCCGCTCAACCTCGCGCCCACCGCGAGCACCACCGCGGCGCTCGCGCTCGGCGACGCGCTCGCGGTCGCGCTGCTCGACGCGCGCGGCTTCGCCGCCGAGGACTTCGCCCGCTCCCACCCCGGCGGCGCGCTCGGCCGCCGCCTGCTGACCCATGTCGGCGACGTGATGCGCCCGGCCGCGGCGGTTCCACGCGTCGGCAGCGATGCCCCGCTCACCCAGGCCCTGCTGGCGATGACCGCCGGGGGCATGGGCATGACCGCGGTGGTCGACGCCGACGACGTGCCGGTGGGCATCTTCACCGACGGCGATCTGCGGCGCGCACTGGAAAAAGGCCGCGACGTCCGCAGTGCCCGGGTCAGCGAAGTCATGACGCGCAATCCGCGCAGCATCGCGCCCGGCGCGCTCGCCGCCGAGGCCGCCGCGACGATGGAGAACCTGCGCATCAGCCAGCTGCTGGTGCTCGATCAGGCAGGCCGGCTGGCCGGCGCGCTCACCACCCACGACCTGATGCTCGCCAAGGTCATCTGAATGCGGGTCGACACCTGGCGCCTGTATCCGATCTTCGCGCTCGCGGTGCTCGCGGGCGGATCGGTGTGGCTCGAGCGCATCACCCGGATCGACGACCCGGTGACGATTGCGGAGCAGACCGGGCCGGACTTCATCGCCCACGACACCCGCGTCGTCGGATTCAGCGCGCTGGGCGCACGGCGCTATGAACTGGTCGCCGAGCGCCTCGAACACTTCCCCGCCAGCGACATCACGCGACTGCACCAACCTCGCCTGCAGCTGCACGGCGAGGAGGGCACGACCACGATCACCGCGCGCGCGGCGGACGTCTCGCCGGGCGGGGAGCAGGTCGACCTTGCCGGCGAGGTCCGCGTGCGCCGCCCGGGCCAGGCGGGGGCACTGCCGCTCGCGCTCGACTCCGAGACGCTCACGGTCTGGCCGGACGCCCAGCGCGCGCGCACCGACTCGCCGGTGCTGATGACGCGCGGCACAGCTCGCGCCTCGGCACGGGGCATGCGCGCGGACAACCTGTTCGGCACGCTCGAACTCATCGGCGAGGTCAGCACGACGATGCCACCCCGCCGCCAAGGATCCCCCTCATGAAGCAACTCCTCATCGCCACCGCGGCTGCGCTGCTGGTCGCCGCCTCGCCCGCGCTCGCCGAGAAGGCCGATCGCGACCAGCCGGTCAACATCGAAGCCGACCGCCTGACCGTGGACGACCGCAACAAGGTGCACATCTTCGAGGGCAACGTGATCCTCACCCAGGGCACGCTGACCATCCGCGGCGACAAGCTGGTCGTCACCCAGGACGCCGCCGGCTTCCAGAACGGCGTCGCGACCGCGGCCGGCAAGGGCCTGGCGACCTTCCGCCAGCGCCGCGACGGCAGCGCCGAATACGTCGAGGGCGAGGCCGAACGCATCGAGTACGACAGCCGGACCGAGAAGGCCAGGCTGTTCAACCGCGCCAAGGTCACCAGCGGCGGCGACCAGGTCGCGGGCCACTACATCGAGTACGACGCGATCACCGAGAACTATCTCGCCACCAACGCCCCCGGCAGCCGCCAGGGTGCGCCGGCCGGCAGGGTGCGCGCGGTGATCCAGCCCAAGTCCGACGGCCAGCCCGCCGGCACGCAATGACCCCCCACCACGAGCACGACCACAGGAAGGAGACAGCATGAGCTTCGAGATGATCATCGCCGAGAAACGCGGCCGTGTCGGCCTCATCACCCTCAACCGCCCGAAGGCGCTCAACGCGCTCAACGACCAGGTGGTGAACGAGATCACCGCCGCACTGAACGACTTCGAGTCCGACGACGGCATCGGTGCCATGGTCATCACCGGCTCGGAGAAGGCATTCGCCGCCGGCGCCGATATCGGCGCGATGGCGAGCTTCTCCTACATGGACGCGTACAAGAGCGAGTACATCACCCGCAACTGGGAGCGCGTGAAGACCTGTCGCAAGCCGGTGATCGCCGCAGTGGCGGGCTTCGCGCTCGGCGGCGGCAGCGAGCTGGCGATGATGTGCGACATCATCATCGCCGCCGACACCGCGAAGTTCGGCCAGCCGGAAGTCAAGCTCGGCACCCTGCCCGGCGCGGGCGGCACGCAGCGCCTGCCGCGCGCGGTGGGCAAGGCGAAGGCGATGGAGCTGTGCCTGACCGGCCGCATGATGGACGCCACCGAAGCCGAGCGCGCCGGCCTGGTCGCGCGCGTGGTGCCGGCCGACAAGCTGCTCGAGGACGCGCTCGCCACCGCGGAAACCATCGCCGGCTACTCGCTGCCGGTGGTCATGATGATCAAGGAGTCGATCAACCGCGCCTACGAGAGCAGCCTCAACGAGGGCCTGCTGTTCGAGCGCCGCGTCTTCCACGCCTCGTTCGCGCTCAACGACCAGAAGGAGGGCATGGCGGCCTTCGTCGAGAAGCGCAAGGCGAACTTCCGCCACGACTGAGCGTTCGATCGCCAGACACACCGCGGCCGGCGTCCAGCCGGCCGCTTGCGTTTACCCGCCGGCATGCGTCATGCGGCTGAAACCCGGCCCCGGCACACTTGCGCCGCGTCCGCGCCTGCCCTGCAGCGCAACACCCCGGGTGGCTAGTCAAAGAAAATGGCGCCCGGGCGCAAGTGATTGATTCCTTCAATCAATCCCGGATGTTGCGATGCACAAAAATATGCTTGACAGCCCGAATCGGGTCCGTATAATCCGAACCATGCTGCAACGCAACATCGCAGCTACCGAAGCGATGTTGATGCACCCACACTTTTCAAGGAGATCCACATGAGCAACTTCGTCACCCCCGAGCAGTTCGCCGCCGCCAACAAGACCAACATCGAGACCCTGCTGACCCTGGCCAACACCGCCTTCGCCAGCGCCGAGCGCCTCGCCGCCCTGAACCTGAACACCGCCCGTTCGCTGCTGGAAGACGGCGTGGCCAACACCAAGGCCCTGCTGGCTGCCAAGGACGTGCAGGAGCTGGTGAACCTGCAGGTCTCGCTGGCCCAGCCGATCGTCGAGAAGGCCGTCGCCTACGCCCGCAGCGTCTACGAGATCTCGTCGCAGAGCCAGGAAGAAATGTCGAAGGTCTTCGAAGGCCAGGTCGCCGAGATGAACAAGGGCGTCGCCACCGCGCTCGACAAGGCTGCCAAGTCGGCTCCCGCCGGTTCGGACGTTGCCGTCGCCGCCGTCAAGTCGGCCATCGCCGCCGCCAACAGCGCCTACGACAGCATGAGCAAGGCTGCCAAGCAGGTCGCCGAGATCGCCGAAGCCAACGTGGCCGCCGCGACCAACGCCACCGTCAAGGCCGTCAGCACCACCGCCAAGACCGCTGCCAAGAAGGCTGCCTAAGCTTCTTCGGTACCGTCTGACGAAAAGGCCCCGCGATGCGGGGCCTTTTTGCGTCTACCCGCCGCGTCGCGCGACCGCTGCCTGCCGGGGCACGGCTGCAAGCCCGGCTCAATCGTAGCGGATGTAGCGGAAGCGCTCGTCCGCGTTCGGCGTACCCTCCAGCGCCCCGCCCTCGCTTGCGGGCTGCCATTGCACCACCTCTTCGATCTTGCGCGCGAGGGCAAGATCGCGTGCGGTGATGCCGCGTGGCGAATGCGTGGACAGGCGCACCCGCACACGGTCCCAGCTCAGCTCCATCTCGGGGTGATGCCAGGCCGCCTCGGCCAGGTGCCCGACCACGCCGGCCACCATCAGCGTCGCCTTCCAGCCGCCGCTGCGGTAGTCGCGCACCAGACAGCCCGCCTCCAGTCGCCAGTGCGCCAGCCCCGCAAGGCCGGCGAGGATCTCCTCCTCGTCGAGCGCACGGATCTCTTCACTCATCGTCCTTCTCCCCTTGTCCCGAGCCGCCCCTGCGGCCTGTGCGGGAGACCGGGCGCGAACGCGCTCAGTTCCCGCCGGCTTCGGCCGCCGCCTCGTCGGCGAGCGGCGGAGCGCCGGCCTCGTCTTGGTAGTGATGCGGGAACAGCCGGCGCATCTCGCCTTCGATCCAGGCCTCCGCCTGCTCGCTCACGTCGTTGGCCTTGACGCCCTTGACCTCGATCACCGGGCCGATGCTGACGACGATCTCGCCGGCACGCTTGATGAAGGCGTTGCGCCGCCAGAACTCGCCCGCGTTGTGCGCCACCGGCACCACCGGCACGCCGGCGCGCTTGGCGAGGATGGCCCCGCCCGGCTTGTAGCGCCGCGTCGCGCCCGGCGCCACGCGCGTGCCCTCGGGGAAGACCACCACCCACAGGCCCTCCTTGAGGCGCTCGCGGCCCTGCTCCACCACCTGGGTGAGCGCATCCTTGCCGGCGGAGCGGTCGATCGCGATGCCGGGGATCATGCCCAGCGCCCAGCCGAAGAAGGGGACGCGCAGCAGCTCGCGCTTGAGCACGTAGCACAGCGGCGGAAAGATCACCTGCAGCGCGATCGTCTCCCACGCCGACTGGTGCTTGGAGAGCACCACCGCCGGGCCGGCCGGGATGTTCTCGGCGCCGATCACGCGGTAGCGGATGCCGAGCACGTGGCGGATCACCCACATCATGATCGGCACCCAGCTCGTGATCAGCCGGTGCCGCGTCATCGGCGGCAGCCAGAAGATGAAGGTGGCGAGGAACGCGTAGGGCACCGTGATCACGGTGAGCAGGATCGCGAACAGGATGGAGCGGATCAGATGCACGATTCTCTTCCGGTGAAGAAGGCGTGAGGGGTGGGGAAGCGGCTGCGCACCGCGCCGCTCAGGCGGTCAGTGCGGCGGCGACGGCGTCGAGGTCGGGATAGACCTGCGTGCCGGGCGGCAGCTCGCCGCTCGCCTGCGTGGCCTCGCCCTTGCCGGTGAGCACCAGATACGGCTTGGCGCCGGCCGCAGCGGCGGCCTGGAGGTCGCGCAGGCCGTCGCCGACGCAGGGCACATCGGCGAGTTCGACGTTGAAGCGCTCGGCGATCTGCAGGAGCATGCCCGGCTTGGGCTTGCGGCAGTCGCAGGTCGAATCGGCCGCGTGCGGACAGAAGAAGATGCCGTCGAGCCGCCCGCCCGCCTGGGCCAGGCTCTTGACCATGCGGTCGTTGATGGCATTGAGCGTGTCCATGCCGAACAGCCCGCGGCCGATGCCCGACTGGTTGGTGGCCACCACCACCCGCCAGCCCCACTGGTTGAGCCGCGCGATCGCCTCGAGCGCACCAGGGACCGGCTTCCACTCCTCGGGCGACTTGATGTACTGCCCCGAATCGACGTTGATCACGCCGTCGCGGTCGAGAATGATGAGCTTCATCACGGGCTCCTTGCGGGGGCGAAGCCCGCGGCGACGCACGCCGCGGGGACGACGACGATCAGGCCGACAGGCGCGAGATGTCCGCCACCTGATTCATCAGGCCGGCGAGCTGCGCCAGCAGCGCGATCCGGTTGGCACGGGTCAGCGGCTCCTCGGCCATCACCATGACGTCCTCGAAGAACCGGTCCACCGCCGCGCGCAGGCCGGCGAGCGCGCACAGCGCGTCGGTGTAGTCCTCGTTGGCAACGTGCGAGCGCACCAGCGGCGCGACCTCGACCACCTGGTGGAAGAGTGCCTTCTCGGCGGCTTCCTGCAGCAGCGCGAGGTCGGGCTCGCCCGGCGCGGCCTCGACCTTCCTGAGGATGTTGACGATGCGCTTGTTGGCGGCGGCCAGGGCCTCGGCCTCGGGCAGCGCACGGAAGGCCTCGACCGCGGCGAGCTTGGCCGGCACCAGGTCGATGCGCGCGGGCTTCAGCGCCAGCACGGCATCGATCACGGCGCCGTCGCGGCCGCTCTCCCGGAGCAGGTTCTTCAGGCGCTCGAACATGAAGTCCTGGAGCTGCGCGGCGAAGCCCTCGGCAGTCAGCAGGCCGGGCTTGAAGCCGGCCGCGGCGGTGTCGACGAGCCAGGGCAGCTCGAGCGGCAGCGGCGCCTCCATGAGGATGCGCAGCACGCCGAGCGCGGCGCGGCGCAGCGCGAACGGATCCTTGTCGCCTGTGGGCACCATGCCGATGCCGAAGAAGCCGACCAGGGCATCGAGCTTGTCGGCCAGCGCCACCGCGGCGGCGACGTTGCCGGCGGGCAGCGCGTCGCCGGCAAAGCGCGGCTGGTAGTGGGCCTGGATGGCGTCGGCGACGACCTGCCCTTCGCCGTCGGCGAGCGCGTAGTAGCGGCCCATGATGCCCTGCAGCTCGGGGAACTCACCCACCATGTCGGTGACCAGGTCGGCCTTGGCCAGGCGCGCAGCGCGCTCCGCCGCGGCGACGTCGCCGTGCAGCTGCGCCGCGATCGCGCCGGCCAGCGCCTCGAGGCGCTCGACGCGCTCGAGCTGGCTGCCGAGCTTGTTGTGATAGACCACCGGCGCCAGGCGCGGCAGGCGGGCCGCGAGCGGCTGCTTCTTGTCCTGCTCGAAGAAGAAGCGCGCGTCCGACAGGCGCGGGCGCACCACGCGGGCGTTGCCGGCGACGATGTTGCTCGGGTCGGCCACCTGCATGTTGGAGACGATGAGGAAGCGGTTTAGCAGCTTGCCGGCGCCGTCGAAGAGCGGGAAGTACTTCTGGTTGGCGCGCATCGTGAGGATCAGGCACTCCTGCGGCACGGCAAGGAACTCGGCCTCGAACTCGCCCACATACACCGTCGGGTGCTCGACCAGCGCGGCGACCTCGTCGAGCAGGTCGGCGTATTCATTCAACAAAGCGCCCTGCCTGGCGGCCTCGGCGAGCAGCTGGCGCTCGATGTCGGCGCGGCGCTCGGCGAAGCTGGGGATGACCTTGCCCTCGGCGAGCAGCGTGGGCTCGTAGGCGTCGGCGGTGGCGATGTCGATCTCGCCGCGGCTCATGAAGCGGTGGCCGCGCGTGGTGCGGCCGGAATCGAGGTCGAGCACGCGGCCCGGCACCACGTCGGCGCCGTGCAGCAGGGTGAGCTTGTGCACCGGGCGCACGAAGGTGGCGTCGCCGTCGCCCCAGCGCATGACCTTGGGGATGGGCAGCGCCTTGATCGCGTCCTGCACGATGCCCGCCAGCACGTCGGCGAGCCTGGCGCCCGCCACGGTCGCGGTGTGGAACAGCGCCTCGGCCTTGCCGTCCATGCGACGCTCGAAGCCGGAAACAGCTTCCGCAGGGATGCCCTTCGCTTCCATCTTCTTCAGCAGCGCCGGAGTCGGCTTGCCCTCGGCGTCGAGCGCGACGGACACCGGCATCAGCTTCTCGGTGACCTCCTTGGCTGCGGCCTCCGAGGCCACCTGCGCCACCGTCACCGCCAGCCGGCGCGGGCTGGCGAAGGTGCGGAAAGGCGCGTCGGCAGGCGCCAGGCCCCGGGCCTTGAGGCCCTCGGCGATCTTGGTGGCGAAGGTCTCGCCCAGGCGCGGCAGGGCCTTCGGCGGCAGTTCTTCGGTGAGCAGTTCGACGAGCAGGGTCGCGGCGGTCATCACGCGGCCTCCTTGGTGACGTTCAGCATCGGGAAGCCGAGGGCTTCGCGGGATTCGAAATAGGCCTGGGCGACGGCGCGCGACAGGTTGCGGATGCGGCCGATGTAGGCTGCGCGCTCGGTCACCGAGATGGCGCCGCGGGCGTCGAGCAGGTTGAAGGTGTGCGCGGCCTTCAGCACCATCTCGTAGGCCGGCAGCGGCAGGCCGACCTCCATCACGCGCTTGGCCTCGGATTCGTAGTTGGCGAACAGCGAGAACAGGAAGTCGACGTTGCTGTGCTCGAAGTTGAAGGTCGACTGCTCGACCTCGTTCTGGTGATAGACGTCACCATAGGTGACCGCGCGGCCGTCGGGGCCGACCGACCACACCAGGTCATAGACGTTCTCCACGCCCTGCAGGTACATCGCCAGGCGCTCGATGCCGTAGGTGATCTCGCCCAGCACCGGCTTGCAGTCGAGGCCGCCGACCTGCTGGAAGTAGGTGAACTGGGTGACCTCCATGCCGTCCAGCCACACCTCCCAGCCCAGGCCCCAGGCGCCGAGCGTGGGGTTCTCCCAGTCGTCCTCGACGAAGCGGATGTCGTGCACGGTCGGGTCGATGCCGAGCGCGCGCAGGCTGTCGAGGTAGAGTTCCTGGATGTTCAGCGGCGAGGGCTTCAGCACCACCTGGAACTGGTAGTAATGCTGCAGACGGTTGGGGTTCTCGCCGTAGCGGCCGTCCTTGGGGCGCCGCGAGGGCTGCACGTAGGCGGCGTTCCAGGGCTCGGGGCCGATCGCGCGCAGGAAGGTGGCGGTGTGGCTGGTACCGGCGCCCACCTCGAGGTCGTAGGGCTGCAGCAGCACGCAGCCGCGCTCTCCCCAGAAGTGCTGGAGGGTGAGGATGACTTGCTGGAAGGTCGGTTTCACGAGTCGGGATTCGGTGGTCATGGTCTCGGGCAGCCTCCGGGCTGCGCAGCGCACGCAAAAGCTGTGATTTTACCGGGCTTCGGCCCCGCGCGGGCGTGCCGCGGCGGCGAGGGCCGCGAGCAGGATCGGGATCACCGCGGCGAGGAGCGCGAGGCGGTCGCCCCAGCGCGCGTAGGGGGTCGTTCCCTGGTGGCCGCGTACCTCGGCATGCAGCACGCCGCGCTCGAACGCGGGCAGCACGGCGGCGACGCTGCCGTCGGGCTGCACCACCGCGGTCATGCCGGTGTTGGTCGAGCGCAGCATCGGGCGCCCGGTCTCGAGCGCACGCACGCGCGCGATCTGCAGGTGCTGCGGCTGGGCGAGCGAGTCGCCGTACCAGGCCAGGTTGGAGAGGTTGAGCATCAGCGTGGCCGCGGGCAGCGCGCGGATGAGTTCGGCGCCGAAGAGGTCCTCGTAGCAGATGTTGAGCGCGACCTGCTGGTCGCCGAAGCGCATCGGCTGCTGGTCGGGCGCGCCTCGGGTCTGGTCGGACATCGGGATCTGCGCCAGCTCGTAGAACCAGCCGAAAAGCGGCGGCGAGTATTCGCCGAAGGGCACCAGATGCTGCTTGGCGTAGCGCTGGACGGGCGCGCTGCCGAGGCTGATCGCGGCGTTGTAGATGCGCTCCTCGGCGTCGCGGCGGAAGGCGCCCATCACCAGGTCGCCCCCGGCCTGGCTGGCGAGGCCGGCGAAGACTTCGAGATAGCCTTCGGGGAGGCGGTCGAGCAGGGTCGGCAAGGTGGTCTCGGGCAGCACCACCAGCGCAGGCGTCTGCGGCTGCGCGAAGGCCTCGCGCGCGAGCTCGAGGTTGACCCGCAGCACCTCCTCGAAGCGCGCCGGATCCCACTTCAGGCTCTGCGCGAAGTCGGTCTGCACCAGCGCCACCTTCAGCGGCGCACCGGCCGGCTGGGTCCAGGCCTGGCCGAGCAGCGCGAAGCCGGCTGCGAAGGGCACGACCAGCGCCAGCGCCGGGCGCCACGCGAGCAGCGCACGCACGCCGCCCGCCCGCAGCGCGAAGGCGCACAGCGCAGCGACGAAGGCGCTCAGTCCGCCGACGCCGTACACGCCCAGCACCGGCAGCAGACCGGCGAGCGGGCTGGGCGGAGTCTGTGCATAGCCGACGGCGAGCCAGGGGAAGCCGGTGAACACCACGCCGCGCAGCCATTCGGACAGCAGCCAGAGCGCCCCGAAGAGCGCCGCCGCGCGCACCGGCGCACGCGCGATGCCGCCGCGGCGCAGCGCGACGAAGGCCGCGCCGGCGAGCGCCGGATAGAGCGCGAGGTAGGCGCAGAACAGCCCGATCGCCAGCGCGGCGACCGGCGCGGGCACGCCGCCGTAGCGTTCGAGCGCGACGTAGAGCCAGGACACCCCGGCGGCGAAGGCGCCGAAGCCCCAGGCGAAGCCGAGCGCGAAGCCCGCGCGCGCGCGCGCCGCGTCGGCGAGCAGCCAGGCGAGCACGCCGAGGCCAAGGAAGGCGAGCGCAAACAGCCCGAAGGGCGCAAACGCGAACACCGTCGCGCCCCCCGCAAGCAGCGCGACCAGCCAGGCGCTTCGCATCACGCCTGTTCGGGCAGCGGCTGCGGCAGGCGCTCGACGATCAGGGTGTAGACCCGCCGGCTGTCGGCACGCAGCACCTGGATCCTCAGCCCCTCCAGCTCCACCGCCTCGCCGCGCTTGGGCAGGCGACCGAAGTGGCGGATCACCAGACCACCGACGGTGTCGTATTCCTCGTCGCTGAAGTGGGTGGCGAAGGCCTCGTTGAAGTCCTCGATCTCGGTCGTGGCCTTCACGCGGTAGCGGCCGCTGTGGTCGAGGCGGATGTTGTCACCGACCTCGTCGAAGTCGTATTCGTCCTCGATGTCGCCGACGATCTGCTCGAGCACGTCCTCGATGGTGACCAGGCCGGCCACGCCGCCGTACTCGTCGACCACGATCGCCATGTGGTTGCGCGACACGCGGAATTCGCGCAGCAGCACGTTGAGGCGCTTGGATTCGGGCACGAACACCGCGGGGCGCAGCATGTCGCGCAGGTCGAACTCGCGCCCGGCGAAGTAGCGCAGCAGGTCCTTGGCAAGCAGGATGCCGACGACGTCGTCCTTGCCGTCGCCGATCGCCGGAAAGCGCGAGTGGGCGGTGTCGATCGCGAAGTTGGCGATCGTGTCGATCGGGTCGTCCAGATGAATGCAGTCCATCTGCGCGCGCGGGATCATCACGTCGCGCACCTGCATGTCGGACATCTGCAGGGCGCCCTCGATGATGGTGAGGGCGTCGGCGTCGATCAGGTTGCGATCGAAGGCCGAATGCAGCAGCGCGAGGAGTTCATCGCGATCTTCCGGTTCGCGCGAGAGAAGGGCCGAAAGTCGCTCGAGTAAGGAAGGTTTGGGGGAACTGTCCATTTTGGGGGTCGGTGTCTCCGCTTCAGGCGCTCAAGGCGTAGGGGTCGGCGTAGCCGAGCTCGCGCAGGATGGCGGTCTCCAGCGCTTCCATCTCGGCCGCCTCGGTCTCGTTCTCGTGATCGTAGCCCTGCAGGTGCAGCATGCCATGGACGACGAGGTGGGCGAAGTGCGCCTCCAGGGTCTTGCCCTGGGCGGCGGCCTCGCGCACCACCACCGGTACGCACAGCACCAGGTCGCCGGCGAGCGGTACGTCGCCGCCCGCCTCGGGCAGGCCGGGCAGCGCCTCGCCCTCGGCGTAGGCGAAGGTCAGCACGTTGGTGGCGTAGTCCTTGCCGCGGTAGTCGCGGTTGAGCGCGCGCCCCTCGGCCTCGCCCACCAGGCGCACGGTGACCTGGGCGCTGGCGCGCAGCGCCGCGGTGGCCCAGCGCCGGATGTGGTTCTTCTTCGGGCAGTTAGCCTTGTCCTCGCCCTCGACCGCCTTCTGCACCTGCAGCTTCAGCACCGGCGAGTGCTCGCCCGCAGGCAGCGCGAGCGGCTCGACGAAGCTCAGGTCGTGGTGCACATCCACGCGCAGCGTCATCAGGTTGCAGGCGCCGGGCTGCAGCGACAGCATCGGCACCGCGCTGTCGTCGTCGGCCTCGGCCTCGATCTCGAGGTCGCCCCAGGCCTTCTCGGGGAAGGCGAGCAGCAGCTTGCGGCCGTCGCCGAGCTCGATCTCCAGGCGCTCGGCGCGGACGCGCGCGGCCTTGCCTTCGGCATCGATGGCGACGATCCTGGGGTAGGTGCCGGCCGACCTGTCCGCGACCGTCTTGTTCGTCTTGTCGGTCTTGTTCGTCTTGTTGGTCTTATTCGCCATCTTCGGCTTCCTGCTCCTGCGGCTCCGGCTGCTGGCGTGCTGCGCGGGCCGCGGCCTTCTCACGCTCGAGGCGCGCCGCCTCGAGGTCGTAAGCTTCGACGATGCGTGCGACAAGCGGATGACGCACCACATCCTCCTTGCTGAATTCGGTGAACGCGATGCCGCGCACCCCCGCCAGCACCGCGCGTGCCTCCTTGAGGCCGCTGCGCTGGCCGCGCGCCAGGTCGACCTGGGTGAGGTCGCCGGTGACCACCGCCTTGGCGCCGAAGCCGATGCGGGTGAGGAACATCTTCATCTGCTCGGGCGTGGTGTTCTGCGCCTCGTCGAGGATGATGAAGGCGTTGTTGAGCGTGCGCCCGCGCATGAAGGCGAGCGGCGCGATCTCGATGCTGCCGCGCTCGAAGAGCTTGCCGACGCGGTCGAAGCCCATGAGGTCGTAGAGCGCGTCGTAGAGCGGGCGCAGGTAGGGGTCGACCTTCTGCGCCAGGTCGCCGGGCAGGAAGCCCAGGCGCTCGCCGGCCTCGACCGCCGGGCGGGTGAGGATGATGCGCTCGACGAGGTCGCGCTCGAAGGCGTCGACCGCGCTTGCCACCGCCAGATAGGTCTTGCCGGTGCCCGCCGGGCCGATGCCGAAGGTGATGTCGAAGTCCTGGATGTTGCGCAGGTAGTCGACCTGGCGCGGCGTGCGGCCGTGCAGCTCGGTGCGGCGGGTGAGCAGCACCGGCGCGGGCTGCGCCGCCTCGCCCTTGCTGGCGATCTCGATGAGGCCGAGCTGGACCTCGTCGCGCGACAGGTCCTTGTCGGCGAGCGCGTAGAAGTGCTTGAGCGCCATCTCGCCGCGCAGCACCTGCGCCGGATGCCCGGCCAGGGTGAAGTGCTCGCCGCGCCGGCTCACGGTGATGTCGAAGGCGTTCTCGATCTGGCGCAGGTTCTCGTCGAGCACGCCGCACAGCTTGGCCAGGCGGGCGTTATCCACCGGCTCGAAGAAGACTTCCAGGGTTTTCGCCATTCAGGATTCCCGGGTGAGGATTTCGCCGCGCAGGCTGTGCGGCAGGGCTGCGGTGATGCGCACCTCCACGAACTGGCCGACGAGGCGGTCGCGGTGGGGCGAATCGGAGGGAAAGTTGACCACGCGGTTATTGTCGCTGCGACCCATCATCTCGACCTCGGCGTTCTTCTTCGCCGCGCCCTCGACCAGGATGCGCTGCACCGTACCGACCATGGCCTCGCTGTTGGCCTGGTACTGCGCGTCGATGCGCTTCTGCAGGCGGGCGAGCCAGGCGAGCTTGGTCTCCTGCGGCACCGGGTCTTCGAGGTCGGCCGCCGGCGTGCCGGGCCGCGAGCTGTATACGAAGCTGAAGGAGCCGTCGAAGCCGATGTCCTCGATCAGCTTCATGGTCTTCTCGAAGTCGTCCTCGGTCTCGCCCGGGAAGCCGACGATGAAGTCCGAGGTCAGCGAAAGATCCGGCCGCGCCGCGCGCAGCTTGCGCACCACCGACTTGAATTCCAGCACCGAGTAGCCCCGCTTCATCGCCGCCAGCACGCGGTCCGAGCCCGACTGCACCGGCAGGTGGAGCTGCGACACCAGCTTCGGGATCCTGGCGTAGCAGTCGATCAGGCGCTGCGTCATCTCGCGCGGATGCGAGGTGGTGTAGCGGATGCGCTCGATGCCGGGGATCTCGGCGACGCACTCGAGCAGGAAGGCAAAGTCGCCCTGCTCGCCGTCCTCGCGCACCAGCTCGCCGCGCCAGGCGTTCACGTTCTGGCCGAGCAGCGTCACTTCCTTCACGCCCTGCGCCGCCAGCCCGGCGATCTCGGCGAGCACGTCCTCGAGCGGACGCGACACCTCGTCGCCGCGGGTGTAGGGCACGACGCAGAAGGTGCAGTACTTCGAGCAGCCCTCCATGATCGACACGAAGGCGCTCGCGCCCTCGACGCGCGCCGGCGGCATGGCGTCGAACTTCTCGATCTCGGGGAAGGAGATGTCCACCTGCGAGCGCCCGCTCTGCTTGCGCGCCTCGATCAGGCTGGGCAGGCGGTGCAGGGTCTGCGGGCCGAACACCACATCCACATAGGGCGCACGCTTGACGATGGCCTCGCCCTCCTGGCTGGCCACGCAGCCGCCCACGCCGATGATCAGCCCGGGCTTCTGCTGCTTGAGCAGGCGCACCCGGCCGAGGTCGTGGAACACCCGCTCCTGCGCCTTCTCGCGCACCGAGCAGGTGTTGAAGAGGATCACGTCGGCCTCTTCCGGGTTGTCGGTCTTGACCAGTTCTTCGTGGGCACCGAGCACGTCCGCCATCTTGTCGGAGTCGTACTCGTTCATCTGGCACCCGAAGGTGCGGATGTAGAGTTTCTTCATCTATTCGGGAAAGTCAGGCAAAGCCTTGCGGCAGGTCGGGCGGGCATCGCGGCATCCATCAAGGCCTGGACCGGGCCTTGGGCATCGGCGCCGCCGCCTCTTCCGGGGTGAGGATCCACACCCGATGCACCTGGCCGTTACGGTCCATCAGCATGCGCACCACGTACTCCCCCGCCACATGCGAGGGCAGCACGATGCGGTTGTGGGTATCGCGAATCTGCGCACCGGGACTGAGGCGCAGCGTGGCATCCTTGACCTGCACCACGCCGGGCGAGGGGAACGCCATCTTCACCCTCGCCGCGTCGTCGGGAATCGGCCGCGGCAGCGCGGCGAAGACCAGGGTCGAAGCGAGGCCGGAAAGACCGGCCACCAGGACGGAGAGAAAGTGCGGGCGCAAGGAGGGGCCGGAGAGATCCGGGACGTTGGGGAACAGGCCGGGGATGATCGTCCATCGCCCCGGCGATGTCAATGCAAAAGCCTTATAAATCAAGCGTTCCACCGACTGCAAAAGCCCGCCCCGGGAAGCACTTGCCATGCGTGCTGTACCGCTGCGCGGGAGCAGACTCGCCCGCGAAAACGAGCCGTGTCACCGCTCGTTCGCGGGCAAGTCCGCCCCCACGAGCGCAACCCGGGCCCGGCAAGTCGTCGATTCGACGCCCCTGGCGCTTGACGACCCCGCCGCACACCCGCTATATTCGCGCGCTCTGTTGGTGATGTAGCTCAGACGGTTAGAGCGATGGATTCATAACCCATAGGTCGGCGGTTCGATTCCGCCCATCACCACCAAAAAAATCCAGCAAAAAGGCCGACCCTGCGTCGGCCTTTCTGCTTTGGATCCGCGGGGCAAGTCGATTGCCCGGCTTCGCGCGACGATACGGATGGCCACCGTGCCGGTGCAGTCGATGAACAGCCGTGCCCGTGCGTCCGCATGCAGCCCAGTGCAACGGATCCCGGGCCTTCAAGCGAACGTGCGCGCAGGAGCCCCGGGTCCCGCAGCCCATGCGAATCCCCTGGAGATCCGCGCCGACCACGCGTCATCCTTGCGGGGCGGACTCAAGCGGGCCGACGTTTTCCGTCGCGCTCCGCAGGCAAACCGCGTCTTCCTCCACGGACGAACTCCCCGTAACGAGGCATGATTGCCTCATGTCCTCCACCCACGCCGCAACCCTCCCCAAGCAGCCCCACCGCCGTCCGCCCCATCGCGACGGCGGGCGGCGCTTCCTGCTGCTGGCGGGGGGCTACTGGAACTGCGAGCGCAAGTGGCAGGTGCGTGCGACGGTGCTGGCGCTGATCCTGCTCACCATGGCGCAGGTGGGACTGGCGATCTGGGTGAGCTACTGGAACCGCGACCTCTTCGACGCCCTGGAGGATCGCGCGCTGTCCGAGCTGCTGCAGCTGGTGGGGGTCTTCGTGCTGATCTTCGCCCTCACCATGGGGGTGACCGCGCTGCACATGCACGTCAAGCGCCGGCTGCAGCTCGACTGGCGGCGCTGGCTCACCGACCTGCTGCTCGAGCACTGGCTGGCGCACGGCCACCTCTACCGCCTGCAATTCACCGCCGGCGAGCACGACAACCCGGACGGCCGCATCGCCGAGGACATCCGCATCGCCACCGACGTGGCGGTCTCGCTCGCCCACTCGCTGCTGTTCGCGCTGCTGATCCTGGGCAGCTTCATCGACATCCTGCTGAGCGTGTCGGGCAGCGCGCCGCTGCCGGGGACCTCGATCGCGGTGCACGGCTACATGGTGCTCGCCGCCTTCCTGTACGCGGGCGTGGGCACGGCGCTCGGGCTCATGCTCGGCCGCCCGCTGATCCGCGCCACCAACCGCCTGCAGACCGTCGAGGCCAACCTGCGCTTCGGCCTGGCGCGGGCGCGCGAGCACGCCGAGCCGATCGCGATGATGCACGGAGAGCCGCACGAGCGCCGCGAGGCGGCGCGCCTGTTCGACGATGTCGGGCGGGGCTGGAACCGGCAGACCCTGGCCTACCTCGGCATCGTGTCCTTCTCCACCGGCTACGGCACCCTGCTGCCGGTGTTCCCGATCCTGATCGCGGCGCCGCAATACATCGCCGGCGCGATGACGCTGGGCGTGCTGATGCAGGCGGCGCAGGCCTTCCAGCGCCTGACCACGGCGCTGTCCTGGCCGATCGACAACCTCGGCGAGCTCGCACGCTGCCGCGCCTCGATCGACCGCGTCGCCAGTCTGTACGAGGACATGCTCGCGCTCGAACGCGCGGAGGCACACAGCCGTGGCCGCGAGCGCATCGCGGTGTGCGCCTCGCCCCACCCCGAACTCGAGCTGCGCCGGCTGCGCCTGCAGACCCCGGCGGGCGAGCTCCTGCTCGACGACTTCGACCTGCGCGTGCGCCGCGGCGAACGCGTGCTGATCTGCGGCGATCCAGCGGTCACGATCAGCCTGTTCAAGGCGGTCGCCGGGCTGTGGCCCTGGGGCAGCGGCGAGGTGCGCCTGCCGGCCGGGCGCGACCTGATGTTCGTGCCGCGTCAGCCCTTCCTGCTCGCGGGCGGCCTGCGCATGGTGCTGAGCTACCCCGACGACGCCGATCGCCACCCCGACGCCGTGCTCGAGCGTGCGCTCGAATGCGCCGGCATCGCGTGGCTGGCGCCCAAGCTCGACACTCAGGAAGACTGGGGGCGCGAGCTGCCGCTGCGCATCCAGCAGCGCCTGGGCCTCGCGCGCGTGTTCCTGCACCAGCCGGCGTGGATCTTCATCGAGGAGGCCACCGACGCGCTCGCGCCCAAGGAAGAGGTCGACTCCCTGGAGCTGCTGCACCACGAGCTGCCGAGCTCGACCCTGCTGGTGATCAGCCGGCGCGCGCGCCAGAACCATTTCTTCGAGCGCCGGCTGCTGCTGGAGCGCCCGCGCACGGGCGTGCAGCCGCCGGCCGCACAAGCGGCGCGACCGGCGGAAGGCTCGCTACCCGAAGCGTGAGGGCAGCCAGCCGCGCTCCACGCACTCGCGGAAGCACCACGCCGGCGTGGTCTCGGTCTTGTAGCTCCAGAAGAACCAGCCCGCCAGGCGCTCGAAGGTCATCAGCTGGCTGTCGCCGTAGGCGCGGCTGGCGACGTCCTGCTGGAAGTCGTCCATGTGCTCGAGGGCGTGGTTGAACGGCCCCTCGGCCCACAGCGACACCACCTTCAGGTCCAGCCCCAGGCTCCACTCGCCGCACACCGCCGGCAGGCCGAGCTCGGCGTTGATCGCGTCGGCCTCCTCGCGCCAGTCCACCGCCGCCTTGCGGATGTGGCCGTGGATGTCCATGTCGATGTCGCCGCGCTCGAAGCACTGGTAGCGGTGGTAGTCGAACACCACGTTGCGGAAGGCCGGCGCCTGCATGAAGCCGAGGTACTCGCGGAAGCTGCGGAAGCCGTCGTGGAACACCACCGCCACCGTCTCCGGTGCGCAGTGCTTGCGGATGCGCGCGTAGGCCTCGAGATAGTAGGCCTTCAGGTAGTCGGTGGGCACGTCCCAGCGCGGCTCGTTGAGCAGCTCGATGCCGTGCAGCGCAGGATGCGCGTGGTAGCGCTCCGCCAGGCGCTCGAGCACCGAGAGCGAGTGCTCGAGATACTCCTTCCTGGTGTGCCACTCCACCACGTCCTTGATGCCGCCGTTGTCGAAGCCGTTCTGGCAGCCGGGCGCGGCGTGCAGGTCGATGATCACCGCGAGGCCGAGCTCCCGCGCCCAGTCGAGCGCGCGGTCGAGCACCTCGATGCCGCCGGTCACGAAGGGGTGGCGGTGGGCGCCGTACTTGGGGTGGTAGGGGTAGTCGGGGCCGAAGATCCAGTGCCCGATCGGGATGCGCACCGCGTTGAGGCCGCGCGCGGCGATCCAGGCGAAGTCCTCGCGGGTGACGAAGCTGTCCCAGTGCCGGCGCAGGCGCTCGGTGGCGGCGGGGCCGAGCTCGGCGCACCAGGTGGTCTCGTCGGTCGCCTCCAGGCCCTCGAACAGGCTGGGCACCATCCACTTCTCCAGCAGCAGCCAGCTACCCAGGTTTACCCCGCGCAGCTTGGTACGCGTCGTTTCCACGAGAACCTCCCCTGCCCGGATCGGGCGTAATGGACATGGCTCATTCTGGCAGCCAATCGCCCCCGGCGACCGTGAAAAAGCTCGCGCCCCGCCGCACCCCCGCCGAATGCGTCACGGCCCTGTTCGCGCCTGCCGGCGCTCCTGCATAGCACCCACTCGTGGTGTCGGATTGGGGAAGCGACGCCCCCGTGCACGTGGCAGAATCGCGCCCCCGCTTCCCTGCCCGAGTCCGCCCCATGCGCACCGTCGAACACGTCGTCACCCACCTGATCGTCCACGCCCTGGTGCGCGAGCCCGGCACGCCCTCGCGCCTGGTGCTGCGCGAGGCGCCGTGCGCGCTCGACGCCGCGGCGTTGCGCCTGGCCGAGCGCCTGTGCGCGCAGTACGAGAGCCGCAACGCCAAGGGCTTCGGTCGCTTCGAGGATGACGAGGAGAGCTACCCGCTCGCACGCTGGCTGCGCGAGCACCAGGTCGACGAGACCCTCGACTTCACCACCCTGTCGCGCCAGCTCGCCGAGCGCGTGCAGGCCATCGCCGACGAGGAGGAGCTCGAGGACGGCGGCCACCTGGTGCTCGCGCGCATCCGCGAGGGCGATGGCGACAGCCTGTGGGTGGCCCTGCTCGGCAGCGCCGAGGGCGTCGCGATCGGCGGCAGCCTGGAGCCGCTCGACTGCACCCACGTGGATTTCTCCGCGCTGCACGCCGCCGGCCGGGTCGACCTCGCCGGCTGGCGGCGCGGCGACGAGCGCTACCTCGGCTTCCTGCGCGGCCGCGGCAAGGGCGGCGCCTGGTTCAAGCGCGTGCTCGGCTGCAGCGATGTGATGGTGGCGCTGCAGGAGACCAAGAAGCTGGTTGCCACCCTCGACCGCTTCGTCGACACCGAGCGCCTCGCCCCGGCCACCCGCGACGCCGTGCTCGAACGCGCCCACGACTACCTCGACACCCTCGGCGAGGCCGGCGCGCCGGTGGTCTTCGAGGAGCTCGCGCGCGAGGTCTTCCCCGAGCAGCCCGAGCGCCTGGACGCGCTGCTCAAGGCCGCGGAGACGAGGATCGCGCCCGGCTTCGTGCCCAACCGCCGCGCCATCCGCCCGCTGGTGCGCTTCAGCGCCAGCGCGGAGAACTGGAAGCTGGAGTTCGAGCGCAGCGGCCTGCACTCCGGCGCGGTGCACTACGACCGCGCCACCGACACCCTGGTGCTGTCGGGCGTGCCGGACTACCTCAAGCGCATGCTGGACGAGGAAGACAAGGGCTGAGAAGACGGCCGCGAGCTCGTCTGCGCCGGCCGGTTGCCACCCTCCGCCGGGCGGAACCGCCTGCGCCGCTTCACCACCGAATTCGCGGCTGCCGCCGCTCCTGCATCCACCCCCACCCCGGCGACGTTTCTCCTTAGGAGCGCCGGCAGGCGCACCCCCTCCGAAAACGCAACGCCTCATGTAGGAGCGCCGGCAGGCGCGAACCAACCTCTCCGAAGACGTAACGCTTCATGTAGGAATGCCGGCAGGCGCCAATCGGGCGCTGCAGCCGCCGCCGGCGTGGCCGCATGTCGGCAAGGCCGCATTCGCGCCTGCCGGCGCTCCTACAGGAACCGGCGCGGCTCCGATCTGCATGCGAAGCGCCGGCAGGCGCGAACTGCAGGAGACCCGCCCCGCGCGCCCTCCTCCGAAACCGCGACGCCTCATGTAGGAGCGCCGGCAGGCGCGAACCGCCCTTCCCGCCCGCGCTACACCCCCAGCACCCCGCCCGCCACCCCGCACGCGGCCACCACCAGCCAGGGCGGCCACTTCCACGACATCAGCGCGACCAGCGCCACGAGGCCGAGCGCGAAATCCTGCGGGCGGTGGATCGCGCTGGTCCACACCGGCTGGTACAGCGCCGCCAGCAACAGCCCCACCACCGCCGCGTTGATGCCGGCGAGCGCGGCCTGCATGCGCGCGTCGCCACGCAGGCGCTCCCAGAACGGCAGCGCACCCGCCACCAGCAGGAAGGACGGCGCGAACACGGCGAGCAGGCACACGACGCCGCCCAGCCAACCCCCGTAGCCCCCCTGCGCCGCGGCACCGAGGAAGGCGGCGAAGGTGAACAGCGGCCCCGGCACCGCCTGCGCCGCACCATAGCCGGCGAGAAAGGCCTCGCCGTCCACCCAGCCGGTCGGCACCACCTCGGCCTGCAGCAGCGGCAGCACCACATGGCCGCCGCCGAACACCAGCGCGCCCGAACGGTAGAAGGCATCCACGCGCGCAAGCCAGCCATCGGGCTGCAGCGCAGCGAGCAGCGGCAGGCCGGCGAGCAGCGCGAAGAAGGCTACGAGCCACAGCCACCCCGAGCGCGGCCCCGGTGCACCCGTATTCGGCCGCAGGGCCACCGAGTCCGGATCGGATACTCCCGCAGGTGGCACCGACACACTCGAGCGCGGATCGAGCGTGCCCGCACGCGCTCCCGAGGAAGCCGCGCCCCGCGTCGCCGCCGTGGGTTCGCTGCCCCCGCCCTCCGCCTGCGCGCGGAACAGCACCATCCCGGCCAGCCCCGCGAGCGCGATCACCCCCACCTGCGACCACGCCGTCGGCAGCGCCAGCACCACGCAGGCCGCGAGCGCCATCAGGCCGATGCGCGCGCGGTCGGTGCACAGCTTGCCCGCCATGCCCCACACCGCCTGCGCCACCACCGCCACCGCCACCACCTTGAGCCCGTGCAGCACGCCGGGCGGCAGCGCGTCGCCATGGCGCGCGAGGCCGAGCGCGAAGAGGATCAGCACGATCGCCGAGGGCAGCGTGAAGCCCGCCCACGCCGCCAGCGCCCCACGATACCCGGCGCGCCGCAGCCCGAGCGCCATGCCCACCTGGCTGCTCGCCGGCCCGGGCAGGAACTGGCACAGCGCCACCAGGTCGGCATAGGCGCGCTCGTCCAGCCAGCGCCTGCGCGCGACGAACTCGGCGTGGAAATAGCCCAGGTGCGCCACCGGCCCGCCGAAGGAGGTGAGGCCCAGGCGCAGGAAGATCAGGAACACGGCCCACGGGCTGTGCTCGGTGTGCTTCGCTTCGTTCATGTCGCGTTTCGCAAAAGAGGATCGGGTCGTGCTGGTTGATCGGAATCGACTTCTCCGGGCACGGGCGCATGGCCTGCCCCGTCCGCGCATCGACGAGGCAGGACGCAGGATCGACAGCGGCGGGGGCCGCCTCCGGCGATCCCGCTCACCTCAGCCGCAGGATCCGCACCGCCCCCGCCAGCACCACCACCGCGATCAGCAGGCCGATGATCCAGTCCGGCCACGGCGTCCCCAGCCAGGCCACCAGCGCGCCGGCGCCGATCACGCCGAGGTTGGCGATGACGTCGTTGGCCGAGAAGATGTAGCTCGCCTTCATGTGCACGCCGCCCTCGCGGTGGCGGGCGATCAGCACCAGGCAGGCGACGTTGGCCGCGAGCGCGAGCAGCGCGATGCCCATCATGCCCACCGGCTCGGGCATCGCGCCGGCGAGCATGCGGCGCACCACCTCGGCGAGCGCACCGAGCGCCAGCACCAGCTGCAGCACGCCGGCCAGCCGCGCCGCGGCGAGCTTGTGGCGCGCCGCCCGCCCCACCGCATAGAGCGCCACGCCATACACCGCGGCGTCGGCGAACATGTCCATGGCGTCGGCGATCAGGCCGGCCGAGCGCGCCCACAGGCCGGCGCCAAGCTCCACCACGAACATCGACGCATTGATCGCGAGCAGGGTCCACAGCACGCGCGCCTCCGCCGCATCGTCGCCGGGCGCGGCGGACTGCATCTCGCCGGCGGCCAGCGCCCGCGACTCGGCCAGCTCGGCGCCGTAGCCCAGCGGCACAAGGCGGGCGAGGATCGCCTGCGGGTCGCCGTCGTGATCCACCGTCAGCCGCCGCCCGGCGAGGTCGAACGCCAGCGCCGCCACCGCCGCATCGGCCAGGCGCAGGCGGATCATCTGCTCCTCGGACGGGCAGTCCATGCCGGGGATGCGGAACACGCTGCGCGTGCGCGCCGCAGCGGAACCCAGGCGCACGGCAGGCCCGGCGCCCGTCGCCAGCCGCTGCAGCCTCGGCCTGGGCACCGCGCCGCCGCACTGGCCACAACAGCCGCCTGCAGCGTGGTCGTCGCCATTCATCGAGGGCTTGTCGCTCAAATCGCCACTCCTAACGCACGACCGGCTTGCGGAACAGCGGCACGAGCAGCATGTCCGCCTTCATCACGTGATCCACCAGCCACTTGCGCAGGAAGGCGGTGATCTCGCCGCTCTGCGCCTTGATGCCCTCCACCCCGCCGTCGGGATCCTCGAGGGTGGCATGGATGCGCTGCGCGAGGATGTCGATCTCGGCCAGCAGCGCGCGGTGCTCGCGCTTGTGCTGGTCGAGATGGAGGTAGCCGTAGGCGATCTGGATGCGCTCCTCGCGCTCGAAGTGGTATTCGGCGTAGCGCCGCAGCTCGATCAGCGCCAGGTCGACGTTGCGCGGGTCGTCCGGGAAGCGCAGCACGAGCTCGACCGTGTTGATGAGCAGGATCAGGTAGCGGTGGTCGGCGTCGATGTCGTCTTGGCCGATACGGAATTGCGGTCGCCAGAAGATGGGCATGGGAGTCTCGGGAGCCGTTCAGGGTCGTGGAAAGGCGGCGCGCAGGATTGTCGCCGATGCCGCCGCCGCGGGCATCACGCGACGGCGTCGCACCCTGCCCCGCGACGGAAGACCAGGCTGAGGTTGTTGGCCGGCATGCCCACCACCTCCTCCAGCACGAAGCCGCAGCGCTGCGCCTCGGCTTCCACCGTCTCCAGGTCGCGCACCGCGAAGCGCGCATCGATGCTGCGCAGCCACTCGTCGAACTCGGCGTTGCTCGGCGCGGTGTGCGCGCTGCCCCGGCGGTAGGGGCCGTAGCAGACCACCACGCCGCCCGCGGGCAGGACCTCGGCCGCGCCGGCAAACAGCGCGGGCGTGGTCGGCCAGGGCGAGTAATGCAGCACGTTGATCGCCACGACGGCATCCGCCGCGGCGACCGGCCAGGGCGTGGCGGCGAGGTCGAAGCACAGCGGCGGCAACACGTTGGGCAGCGCGGCGTGCACCACCCAGTCGGTGATCGAGGCCAGCGCCGCGGGGTCGGCCTCGCTCGGCTGCCAGCGCAGCGCGGAGAGGTGGCGGGCAAAATGCACCGCGTGCTCGCCGGTGCCGCTGCCGAGCTCAAGCACCAGCCCTGCGCTCGGCAGCACGCGCTGCAGCACGGCGAGGATGGGGTCGCGGTTACGCGCGGCGGAGGGCGAGAACTGGCGGCGGTCGAAAGGAGACATGGAGTTCGACGGGCTTGTTGAATGAGGTTTCGATTATCGCCCGCTCCGGCTCGGCGACGCGATGCAAGGATCTTCCTGCCGACACGGGGATAATGACCCCATTCCTATCACCGCCCCACCCCGCCATGACCACACCCACCAAACCCCTCGCCGGCATCAAGGTCGTCGAGCTCGGCACGCTCATCGCCGGCCCCTTCGCCGCGCGCATCCTCGCCGAGTTCGGCGCCGAGGTGATCAAGATCGAATCCCCCGACGGCGGCGACCCGTTGCGCAAGTGGCGCAAGCTCTACGAGGGCACCTCGCTGTGGTGGTACCTGCAGGCGCGCAACAAGAAGTCGGTGACGGTGAACCTGAAGCACCCGGACGGCGTCGAGGTGGTGCGCCGGCTGGTGGCCGAGGCCGACATCGTGGTGGAGAACTTCCGCCCCGGCGTGCTCGACAAGCTCGGCCTGGGCTGGGAGGCGCTGTCGAAGATCAACTCCGGCCTGGTCATGGTGCGCCTGTCGGGCTTCGGCCAGAGCGGGCCGATGGCGCAGCAGCCGGGCTTCGGCGCCATCGGCGAGTCGATGGGCGGGCTGCGCTACGTGACCGGCTTTCCCGACCGCCCGCCGGTGAAGACCGGGATCTCGATCGGCGACTCGATCGCCGCGCTGTGGGGAGCGCTCGGCGCGCTGATGGCGCTGCGCCACAAGGAGGTCAATGGCGGCGCGGGCCAGGTGGTGGATGTCGCGCTCTACGAGGCGGTGTTCGCGATGATGGAGTCGCTGGTGCCGGAGTTCGACGTGTTCGGCTTCGTGCGCGAGCGCACCGGCAACATCATGCCGGGCATCACGCCGTCGAACACCCACACCACCCGCGACGGCCGCCACATCACCATCGGTGCCAACGGCGACGCGATCTTCCGCCGCCTGATGCGCGCGATGGGCCGCGAGGACCTCGCCGAGGACCCGACGCTCGCCGACAACGCCGGCCGCGACGCGCGCCGCGACGAGTTGTACGCGCTCATCGACGCCTGGGTGGCGCAGCACGACGAGGCCGCGGTGCTGGCGACGCTGGCCGCCGCCGAGGTGCCGGCCTCGCGCATCTACTCGGTGGCCGACATGTTCGCCGATCCGCAATTCCTCGCCCGCGAGATGCTGCACACGGTGACGCTGCCCGACGGCCGCGACTGCCGCATGCCGGGCGTGGTGCCCAGGCTGTCGGCCACGCCGGGCGGCAGCGAGTGGATCGGGCCGGCGCTGGGCGAACACACCGACGCGGTGCTGGCGGGGCTGGGTTACGACGAGGCCCGCATCGCCGCGCTGCGCGCGGCCGGCGCGATCTGATCCGGCGATCTCCAGGCCCGGATCTCCATGCGGGAGGCCCATGCAGGAGCGCCGGCAGGCGCGAATACAGCGCTGAAACAAGCGCCGCCCCCATCGGCGCCGCCCGCCTCGCCTCACCCGCCCCACGCAGTCAAGCCTGGCGCGGCACCCGGCCGACCAGCCCCCAGGCCACCGCCGCGGTCGCCACGCTCCAGAACCACACGCCGTGGATCATCGGCAGCGACGTACCGTCCATGCTCGCGCCCAGCCACTGCCCCATCGCGAAGGCCACCACCATCATCACGAAGCCGCTCATCGCCGAGGCGGCGCCCGCCGCCTTCGGGAAGGGCCCGACCGCGCCCGCCTGGCCGCAGGGCTGGTGGATGCCATGCCCGAGCATGTAGATCAGCATCGGCAGCAGGATCGGCCACACCCCCTCCAGGCCGGCCATCCCGCCGAGCCCGAGCAGGCTGCCACCCAGCAGCGAGAACACGCCGCCGATCGCCACCGTGCGCTGCACCCCGAAGCGCACCAGCAGGCGCCGGCACAGCAGGGTCCCGCCCACATAGGCCAGGACGATCACGAACATCAGCGCGGCATACTCGATGCGCGACAGCTCCATCAGGCGGATGAACACGAAGGACGAGGCCGCCAGCAGGGTGAACAGGCCGCCGTAGGTCGCCGCGGCCAGCAGCGCGAAGGCGAGGAAGGTGGGGTTGCGCAGGATGGCGAGCCAGGTGCGCACCAGCGTGCCCGGGCGCAGCGCATCCGGATCGGGGCGCTGCAGCGTCTCCTCGAAGCGCAGCGCGATCAGCGCCAGCGTGGCGGCACCGAACAGCGCCGGCGCCGACAGCGCGATGCGCCAGCCGAAGAACTCCGCGAGCACGCCGCCGAGCGGGATGCTCAGGCAGGCGATCACGCCCAGCCCGGTGAGCCCCTTGCTGATCGCGCGCGCACCGAGCTCGGGACTGTAGAGGTCGCGCACCAGCGCACGCGCGCACATCACCGAGGCCCCCAGCGCCGCACCCTGGACGATCCGCCACAGCAGCAGCGCCTCCATCGACCCAGCGAGCGCGCCGCCCACCGCCCCCACGACATAGGTCGCCAGCCCGAGCAGGAGCACCGGCCGGCGGCCGAAGCGGTCCGAGATCGGCCCCCACACCAGCTGCGACAGGCCGAAGGCGAGCAGCAGTCCGGACAGCGTGAGCTGCGCCTGGGCCACCGTGGCGCCGAGGTCCTGGGTGAGCGCGGGCAGCGCCGGCAGGTAGAGATCGGTGGTAACCGGCTGGAGGCCGAGCAGCAGCGACAGGACGAGGACGATGAAGGCGGTCGACATCGGGACTCCGACAAGGGGGAAAGCAAGCCCACGCAACATAGCGCCGGCGGCGGGCGAAAGGGTGAACAGTTCGCCCCCCGGCAACCTCGCGCGCATCAAGCCCGAGCCCCTGCGCCCACCGTTTCCGAGCCCTCGCCGGCGGCGTCGGAGCGACCGTGCAGGCTGCTCACTCGGCGTCGGGCTGGGCCTCGGGCGCGGCGCGGCGGAAGGCCTCCAGGCCGGCGCAGCGGTCCGCGATGCGCAGCACCGTCGGCATCGCCGACAGCTCGCAGCCGAAGCGGCGGGCGTTGAAGACCTGCGGCACCAGGCAGCAGTCGGCCAGGCCGGGGGTGTCGCCGTGGCAGAACGCGCCGGTGCGCGCATCGCCGGCGAGCATCGCCTCGACCGCCTGCAGGCCGACGCCGATCCAGTGCCGGTACCAGGCGTTCTTCTGCGCCTCGCTCGCGCCGAGCTCGCGCGTGAGGTACTGCAGCACGCGCAGGTTGTTCACCGGGTGGATGTCGCAGGCGATCGCCTGCGCGATCGCGCGCACGCGGGCGCGGTCGAGCGCCGCGGCGGGCAGCAACGCGGGCTGCGGGTGGGTCTCCTCGAGATACTCGACGATCGCCAGCGACTGCGTCAGCACCTGGCCCGCATCCTCCAGCGCCGGCACCAGCCCGGCGGGGTTGAGCCCGAGGTAGGCCGGCTGGCGGTGCTCGCCGCCGCCGCGCACCAGGTGCACCGGCACGGCCTCGTAGTCCAGGCCCTTGAGGTGCAACGCGATGCGCACGCGATAGGCGGCGGAGCTGCGGAAATAGGTGTGGAGCTTCATCCCCTCAGCCCTTGCGCGCCGCCACCCGGTTCTCGATGGTGCCGAAGACGCTGGCGCCCTGGCGGTCGAACATCTCGATGCGCACGACGTCGCCGTCGCGCATGAAGGGCGTGGCCGGCTTGCCCTGCTCGATGGTCTCGTAGGTGCGCACCTCGGCGAGGCAGCAGTAGCCGACGCCGCCGTGGTCGATGGACGACCCCCACAGGTCGCCCTGCTTGTTCGACACCGTGCCCGAGCCGATGATCGAGCCGGCCTCGAGCTCGCGCGTCTTCGCCACGTGGGCGACGAGTTGGCCGAAGTCGAAGGTCATGTCGACGCCGGCCTCGGGCTTGCCGAAGAGCTTGTCGTTGAGGTGCACCACCAGCGGCAGATGCACCTTGGCGTCCTGCCAGGCGTCGCCGAGTTCGTCGGGCGTGACCGCCACCGGGCTGAAGGCCGAGGCCGGCTTGGACTGGAAGAAGCCGAAGCCCTTGGCGAGCTCGTTGGGGATGAGGTTGCGCAGGCTGACGTCGTTCACCAGCATCACCAGGCGGATCGCCTTCGCCGCCTCGGCGGGGGTGGCGCCCATCGGCACGTCGCCGGTCACCACGGTGACCTCGGCCTCGAAGTCGATGCCCCAGGCCTCGTCGGCCACCACCGCGTCGCGCGGGCCGATGAAGCTGTCCGAGCCGCCCTGGTACATCAGCGGGTCGGTGTAGAACGAGGGCGGCATCTCGGCGTTGCGGGCCTTGCGCACCAGCTCGACGTGGTTGATGTAGGCCGAGCCGTCGGCCCACTGGTAGGCGCGCGGCAGCGGCGAGGCGCAGGCGGCCTGGTCGAAGGGCTGGGCGTCGACCGCGCCGCTGTTGAGCGCCTCGTACACCTGGCGCAGCTGCGGCTCGCAGGCCTGCCAGTCGTCGAGCGCGGCCTGCAGGCTGCGGGCGATCGCCGGCACGGCGCGGCAGCGGGCGAGGTCGCGGCTGACGACGACCAGGGTGCCGTCGCGGCCGCCTTGCTTGAGGGTGGCGAGTTTCACTGGAACATCTCCTTGTAGCTGCCGTCATGCATCCAGGCGGCGTGCTTGGGGGCCTTCTTCGTCTGCGCCCACTCCTCGAGCATGTCCCACTTGACCTTGTCGAGCGCCTCCAGCATGCCGGGTCGGTTCGTGTTGCAGGCGAGCTCGAGGCGGTGGCCGTTGGGATCGAAGAAGTAGATCGACTGGAAGAGGGCGTGGTCGGTGGGGCCGACGACCTGGATGCCCGCGGATTCGAGGCGGGCCTTGGCGGCGAGCAGGGTCTCCATCGAGTCGACCTCCAGCGCCAGGTGCTGGGTCCAGGCCGGGGTGTTCTCGTCGCGGCCCATCGGCGCGCGCGTGGGCAGCTCGAAGAAGGCGAGCACGTTGCCCATGCCGGCGTCCATGAAGATGTGCATGTAGGGGTCGGGCTCGCCGGTCGAGGGCACGGCGTCCTCGGCGATCGACAGCACGAGCTTCATGCCGAGGTGCTTCTCGTACCAGCGCGCGGTCTCGAGCGCGTCCTTGCAGCGGTAGGCGACGTGATGGATCTTCTTCACGATCGGGGTCATTGCGGTCTCCTCGTCCTTGTTCAGTGCCGTCGCGCCGTGGTGGCATTTCGGCCAGTTCACCGAGCGATACGGTCCGGGCATCATCATTGCAGCGATCTCGCTCGCTGCACATCCTCTGCGGCACGGCCGCCACGGGCCGGTTCGCGCGGTGCTCAATCCTTGCTCGCCACTCCTGCGCGCGCGATGCTCATCGCCTCGCGCAGCACCGAGATGTCGCCGATATGGTTGGCGAGCAGCAGGATCAGGCGGGCATTCACCATCTCGCTCTGCTCGTCGCTGAGCTCGCGGTGGGTCTCGATGAGGGCCTCGTAGAAATCGTCGCCGGGCGAGAAGGCGCGGAAGTAGCGCTTGCCGGGTTCGAACAGGTTGGGTTGGGTGTTCAGGGCCATGGCGATCTCCTTCAGGCGTTGCAGGTGGCGCGGGCGACTGCGGCGCGCACGCGGGCCGGGTCGAGGGCGCGCCAGCGCGCGGTGACGTGCTGGTCGGGGCGGACGAGGTAGGTGGTGCCGGGCTGCAGGTCGTAGCGCTCGCGGATGCGACCCTTGGCGTCGGTCAGGGTGCGCAGGCCGGCCGGGGCCTGGCCGCGCGCGGCGACCACAATCGGCTCGACCGGAATTGCGCCCTCGGCGAGCGACTGCAGCGCCGCCGCGCTCGCGGCGTCGAGGTCGGCCGCATCGGCGACGTAGTGCAGCACCTGGAAGCGGTCGCCGAGCGCCTGCAGCAGCCAGGACTCGCCGTCGGCGGTGGCGATCGGGGCGTCGTCCATCGGCGCGCCCGGGACCATGTTGCCGGCAAACACTGCGTCGTCGGCCGTATTGAGGCGCGAATCGACGAGGAAGCTCGGCACCGACAGGCGCCCGGAGTTGACCAGCGCGCGCGCGAAGGCGTGGTGCTCGGCGAGGCCCAGCACCGCGTTGCGGAAGGTCTTGCTGGTGCGACTCTTGGGGGTGATGAAGTCGGTCGAGCGCGTCGAGTTCATGATGTTCTCGTCGGCCGCGAAGCCGCGCTCGTCGCCGTAGGTGTCGAGCAGCGTGGCGGGGGCCTTGCCGTCCATCACCAGCGCGAGCTTCCACACCAGGTTGTCGGCGTCCTGGATCCCGGAGTTGGCGCCGCGCGCGCCGAAGGGCGAGACCTGGTGCGCCGAGTCGCCGACGAAGAGCACGCGGCCATGGTTGAAGCGGTTCATGCGGCGGCACTGGAAGGTGTACACGCTGACCCACTCGAGCTCGAACTCGCGGTCGTCGCCGATCATCGCCTGGATGCGCGGGATCACGTTCTCGGGCTTCTTCTCGTGCTCCGGGTCGGCCTGCCAGCCGAGCTGGAAGTCGATGCGGAAGACGTTGTCGGCCTGGCGGTGCAGCAGCACCGACTGGTTGGGATGGAAGGGCGGGTCGAACCAGAACCAGCGCTCGGTGGGGAAGTCCGCCTTCATGACCACGTCGGCGATCAGGAAGCGGTCCATGAAGATCTTGCCGTCGATGTCCAGCCCGAGCATGGTGCGGATCGGGCTGCGCGCGCCGTCGGCGACCACCAGCCAGTCGGTGGTGAGCGTGTAGGTGCCGTCGGGCGTCTCCACGCGCAGGCTCGCCTGGTCCTCGCCGGGGGTGACCGCGATCACGCTGTTCCTGAAGCGCATCTCGAGGTTCGGGAGCTTGCGCGCGCGCTGCACCAGGTAGTCCTCGAGGTAGTACTGCTGCAGGTTGATCATGCCCGGGCGGTGGTGGTCGGGCTCGGGGCAGAGGTTGAAGTTGAACACCTCGTCCTCGCGGAAGAAGGTGCGGCCGACGTTCCACGACACGCCCTTCTGCACCATCTCCTCGCCGCAGCCGAGGCGGTCGAGCACCTCGAGCGTGCGCTTGGCGTAGCACACGCCACGCGAGCCGATGGACACGGTGTCGTCGTTGTCGAGCAGCAGCACCTGCCGGCCCTGGCGGGCGAGGTCGATCGCGGTGCACAGGCCGACCGGGCCGGCGCCGACGATCACCACCGGGTAGTGGCCGTCGCGGCCTTCGTCGAGCTCGGGCGGACGGACGTAGTCGAACTTGGGGTATTGATACGTGCTCAGCACGGCGGTCTCCTCCAGGATTGTTCGTGTGCACCGACGCTGCGTCTTGGCGCGCGGGCTACCGGTACGGGGCGCCGCGACGGGCGCCCGGCTCTGCTGGAAATCAGGGGTGCGAAAGGCGGGGCTCCACACGGGGCCCCGCGGATCGAGCGCTCAGCCCTGCTGCAGCGCGTGCCACATCTGCTGGTCGCGCTCGGCGGTCCAGATGCGCGGGTCGCGGATGCCGCTCGCCTCGTCGTGGGCGCGGGTGACGTCGAAGGGCAGGCAGTGCTCGTAGATGAAGACCTGGCCGAACTTCGGGTCCATGTTGGCGCGGGTGTGCGCCATCGTCGCCTTGAGGTCCATGCCCTTCGCGACCGCTTCCTGCGCGCTGCGATACAGGGTGGACACGAAGTCGCGGGTGTAGGCGAGGCCGGCCTGCACCTTCTCGGGCGTCATCAGTGCCGGGCCGCGGCCGGGCACGAGCTTGGCGAAGTTCATCGCCGCCAGGTTGTCGAGGGTCTGCGGCCAGTCGGCGAGGTAGGCATCGCCGGTGTAGCAGGCGGCGTCGGCCTCGACCAGGTCGCCCGAGAAGCAGATGTCCTGCGCGGGCAGATAGACGATGGTGTCGCCCTTGGTGTGGCCGCGGCCGAGCTGCTTGATGCGCACCTCGAGCTTGCCCATCCACACGGTCATCTCGCCGCTGAAGGTCATGGTCGGCCAGGTCAGCCCGGGCACGCTCTCGACGGCCTGGAAGAGGCGCGGGAAACGGCCGATCTCGGAGTCCATGTCCTGCTGGCCGCGCTCGACGATGAGGTCCCAGGTGTCCTTGCTGGCGATGATCTGCTCCAGGCCCTCGCCCTTGTAGCCCGAGGCGCCGAGCACGCGCACCGCGTGGTAGTGGGTCAGCACGACGTACTTGATCGGCAGGTCGGTGATCTCGCGCACCTTGGCGATCACGCCCTGCGCGGCCACCGGGGTGGCGGTGGCATCGATGATCATCACGCCGTCGTCGCCGATGATCACGCCGGTGTTGGGGTCGCCCTCGGCGGTGTAGGCCCAGGCGTTGTCGGACAGCTTCTCCCAGCTGATCTGCTTCTCTTCGAGGTCGGCCTGGGAGGCGAATTTCTTGGTGCTCATGCGGGGGCTCCTGTGATGTGCGGCGATGGGTGGATACTAGCCAGCGATTTGTTAATCGTCAATTCGTTCGTTATAGCTTAATTTTCGGGGCACGCAGCCCGTGCGGTGGACTGTTAAGATGCGCCGCGAATCCGGAGAGCAGCATGCAGGACATCCCTAACCCATCCCCTTCGACCGTGCGCGACGCGGCCGATTCCGCCGGCGAGCGCCGCGGCATCCAGTCCATCGAGGTGGGCGGCAGCCTGCTGTCCGCCCTCGTGCGCGAGGGCAAGCCGATGATGCTGAAGGACCTCGCGCGCGAGGCCGGCATGCCGGCAGCCAAGGCGCACCCCTACCTGGTGAGCTTCGGCAAGCTCGGCCTGGTCGAGCAGGACGCGCTCACCGGCCGCTACGGCCTGGGTCCGTTCGCGCTGCAGATGGGCCTCACCGCGCTGCATGGCCTCGACCCGATCAAGGCGGCCCTGCCCGAGGCGGCCCGGCTCGCCGACGACATCGATCTCAACGTGGCGATCGCGGTGTGGGGCAACCACGGACCCACCGTTGTGCACATCGCCGAGTGCAGCCGCCAGATCCACATCAACATGCGCCCGGGTACGGTGATGACCCCCCTGCTGCTGTCTGCCACCGGGCGCGTGTTCGCGGCCTTCCTGCCGCAGCGCATCGTCGCCCCCGTGCTCGCCGCCGAGGCGGTGGCGGTGAGCGCGCCGCCGCTGGAGATGTCTCCCGGCGACGTGCACGCGGTGCTCGACGAGATCCGCGCGCACCGCCTCGCGCGCGCGCTCGGCAATCCCATCCCGGGCATCCACGCGTTCTCCGCGCCGGTCTTCGACGCTGGCGGCCAGCTCGCGCTCGCGCTCACCGCGATGGGACCGGTCGGCAGCGTCGATCCGGACTGGACGGGCGCCACCGCCAGCCGGGTGCGCGCGGCGGCGGATGCGATCGAGCGTCAGCTGGGCAAGCCGGCCGGCTGAGCCACATCAAGGCGGGTGAGGTCGGCACGGGCGGAGAATCGGCGCTCCCCCACGCCCCGGAGCGAGCATGTCCAGCGAACGTTTCCCCGCCTTCTTCGACCAGGTGCCGCGCCTCGTGGTGCGCGATCCGCTCGCCGAATTCCTCGGCGCCGCCGAGGGGGGTGTGCTCGAGTACGGCTACGCCGACGCGGTGCGCCTGGCCGGTCACTCCTGCCCGACCGTGGCCTCGGCCTACGCCCTCGCCCACCACGCGCTCACCCGGCTCTTCCCGGGCGAACTGCCGGTGCGCGGCATGGTGCAGGTGAGCTTCCAGCATCCGCTCGACGAAGGCGTGACCGGCGTCATCGCCGCGGTGGTCGGCCTGCTCAGCGGCAGCGCCCAGGACGGCGGCTTCAAGGGCATCGCCGGTCGTTTCGTGCGCCGCAACCTGCAGCACTTCGGCGAACACCAGCCGCTCGCGCTGCGCTTCGTCCGCAGCGACAGCGGCGCCACGGTGCACGCCGCGGCCGAGCTGTCCAAGGTGCAGCCCCACCCCGAGATGGCCGAGCTGATGCGCCGCTGCATGCGCGACGAGGCCGCCCCCCCCGACGCACAGCGCTTCGCGCAGCTGTGGCAGGACCGCGTGCGGCGCGTGCTCGTCGAACACTGGGACGACCCCGAGGTGTTCCACCTCTCGGCCTGAATCGCGGGACTGCGCGGCCCCGTTCGCGGCTGCCGCCGCTCCTACAAGGGCTTGCACAGGCGCGGTTTTCCGTAGGAGCGCCGGCAGGCGCGAATTCGGCGGTGGTCCGCGGCGCCCGCGTCGATCCCTGCACGGCCGTGTTCGCGGCTGCCGCCGCTCCTACAAGGGCTTGCACAGGCGCGGGTTTGTGTAGGCGCGCCGGCAGGCGCGAATTCGGCGGTGGTCCGCGGCGCCCGCGTCGATCCCTGCACGGCCCTGTTCGCGGCTGCCGCCGCTCCTACAAGGGCTTGCACAAGCGCGGTTTTCTGTAGGAGCGCCGGCAAGCGCGAATTCGGCGGTGGTCCGCGGCGCCCGCGGCGATCCCTGCACGGCCCCGTTCGCGGCTGCCGCCGCTCCTACAAGGGCTTGCACAGGCGCGGGTTCGTGTAGGAGCGCCGGCAGGCGCGAATTCGGCGGTGGTCCGCGGCGCCCGCGGCGATCCCTGCACGGCCGTGTTCGCGGCTGCCGCCGCTCCTACAAGGGCTTGCACAGGCGCGGGTTTGTGTAGGAGCGCCGGCAGGCGCGAATTCGGCGGTGGTCCGTGGCGCCCGCGGCGATCCCTGCACGGCCCCGTTCGCGGCTGCCGCCGCTCCTACAAGGGCTTGCACAGGCGCGGTTTTGTGTAGGCGCGCCGGCAGGCGCGAATTCGGCGGGCAGGGCCGCCGCGCGTGCGGATCAGCCCTGCTCGGCGTGGAAGCGGAAGCCGCCGCGGCCGCCGTGCTTGACGGTGTAGAGCGCGGCGTCTGCGCGGCGCTGCAGTTCCTCGGCATCGGCGTCGTCCTGCGGGCCGAGGGCGATGCCGACCGAGGCGCCGATCTGCGCCACGCCCTCGCCGAGCTCGAAGGGCTCGGCCATGGACGCGCAGATGCGCGCCGCCACCTCCACGGCATCCTCGCGACCGCCGACCTCGCCGAGGATCACCGCGAACTCGTCGCCACCGAGACGCGCCACCGTGTCGGAGGCGCGCACGCAGCGCTGCAGCCTGCGCCCGACCTCGACCAGCAGCGCATCGCCCGCGAGGTGGCCGAAGCGGTCATTGACGCCCTTGAAACGGTCGAGGTCGACCAGCATCAATGCGAAGCGCTCGCCATGGCGCAGCGCGCTGGCGATCGCGGACTGCAGGCGGTCCTCGAACAGGCGACGGTTGGGCAGGCCGGTGAGGGCGTCGTGGTTGGCACGGAAGCGCAGCTTCTCCTCGGTCTGCTTGCGCGAGGTGATGTCGGTCATCGTGGCGACGAAGCCTTCGGGCGCGTCCACCTCGCCGATCCGCACCGCAGACATCCACTGCACGTAGAGATCGCCGTCCTTGCGCCGGTTCCACACCTCGCCCTGCCAGCGCCCGGTAGCGAGCAGCGTGGCGAGGAGATCGCCGAAGAAGGCCGGATCGTGGCGCCCCGAGCCGAGCATGGATGGCGTGCGGCCGACCACTTCTTCCGCCATGTAGCCGGTGATCTCGCTGAAGGCGGGATTGACCTGGACGATGCGCAAGTCCGCGTCCAGCAGCATGATGCCCTCGGCCGCGCTGTCGAAGATCGCGCGGTAGCGCGACTCGCTCGCTGCCAGCCTGCGCTCGCTGCGCCGATGCAGCTCGACCTCGCCGGCGAGCTGGCGATTGGCCTCGGCGAGTTCGCCGGTGCGCCGTTCGATCAGGCGCTCCTGCTCGGCGTTGATGCGCCGTACCTGGGCGACGTGGCGCCGGTTGGCGCGCAGCAGCCCGTGCACCAGGCCGGCGGCGAGCAGGCCGGCGAGCACGTAGGCGAAGACCGCGCGCGTGCGCAACTGGTCGCGCCGGGCGATCAGTACCTCGGCCGGCATCGTCACCGAGATGCCGCCGCGGATGTCCCCCAACACGTAACCCTGCTCGGCGTGGCATTGCAGGCAGGGCTCGCGCACCAGCAGCGGCGCCATGTAGCGATGCACCGGGCCCCTGCCCTGCTCGCCGCCCTCCACCAGCGCCAGCACCTCGCGCTCGCCGGCCTCGAAACGGGCGAGCGCCTCGGCCTCCCAGTCGTCGGCGCGGTTCTCGGGGCGGATCGGCTTCAGGCTGGTGATGTGCAGGCGCGCGCCGTCCGCGTGCAGGGCGAGGTCGGCGATCTGGCGCGTCATGTAGGCGGGGTTGACCATGGTCAGACGCACGCCGTCGCTGGTCTGCAGGTCGCGCGCGGGGTGCTTCAGCCAGGGATTGGGCCGGGTCGTCTCGTCCACCACGACATACACGCCGCCGTGCATGGCGTTCCACTCGCGGGTGGTCTCGATCAGCGAGAACAGCGCGGCACCGCGCTCGCGCGCGATCGCCGCGACCGTGCGGTCGATCAGCCGCCACTCCAGCGCGAGCAGCGTGCCGAACAGCAGCACGCCACAGAGATAGATGAGCGCGACGACGCGCGCGGGATGCGCATCGCCGGATGCGCGCTCCGACTCCATGTCATCGCCTCCGGTGAGCATGCCCCATTCTATGGACAAAGCATGCGCGGGAGCGTGATCCGTTTCCTCACGCCGGGCAGGCCGGATGCAGCGGCGTGCCGTCCTCGGCTTCCTCGCCGAGGAAACCGCCGCTCTGGTGGGCCCACAGGCGCGCGTACAAGCCGCCGCGGGCGAGGAGGCTATGGTGGTCGCCCTCCTCGACGATCCTGCCCTTGTCCATCACCACCAGGCGGTCCATCGCCGCGATCGTCGACAGCCGGTGCGCGATCGCGACCACGGTCTTGCCCTCCATCAGGCGGTACAGGCTGGCCTGGATCGCCGCCTCGACCTCGGAGTCGAGCGCGCTGGTGGCCTCGTCGAGGAGCAGGATGGGCGCGTCCTTGAGCATCACGCGCGCGATCGCGATACGCTGGCGCTGGCCGCCGGAGAGCTTCACGCCGCGCTCGCCGACGTGGGCGTCGTAGCCGCTGCGCCCCTTGGGGTCGGTCAGCCCGAGGACGAACTCGTGCGCCTCGGCCCTTTTCGCGGCGGCGACCATGTCGGCGTCGGTCGCGTCGGGGCGGCCGTAGAGGATGTTGTCGCGCACCGAACGATGCAGCAGCGAGGTGTCCTGGGTGACCATGCCGATCTGCGCCCGCAGGCTGTCCTGCGTCACGCCGGCGATGTCCTGGCCATCGATCAGGATGCGGCCCTGCTCGAGGTCGTAGAAGCGCAGCAGCAGGTTCACCAGCGTCGACTTGCCCGCGCCCGAGCGCCCGACCACGCCGATCTTCTCGCCCGGGCGGATGGTCAGGGTGAAGTCGTCGATCACCCGTCGCGCCTGGGGCCCGGTGGCGCCGTAAGCGAACACGAGCCGCTCGAAGCGCAGCTCGCCGCGGCTCACCATCAGGGGCTGCGCGTCGGCGCGGTCGACCACCGCGTGCGGGCGCGCCAGGGTGTTGATGCCGTCCTGCACGGTGCCGACGTTCTCGAACAGCGAGGCCATCTCCCACATCACCCAGTGCGACATGCCGTTGAGCCGCAACGCCATCGCGGTCGCCGCCGCCACCGCGCCGACGCCGACCTGGCCCTGGCTCCATAGCCACAGCGTGGTGCCGCCGGTGGCGAGGATCAGCCCCATCGACAGGGTGTGATTGACGATCTCGATGCCGCTCACCAGGCGCATCTGCGCATGCACGGTGGCGAGGAACTCCTGCATCGCACCGCGCGCGTAGCCCGCCTCGCGGCCGGCGTGGGAGAACAGCTTGACGGTGGCGATGTTGGTGTAGGCATCGGTGATGCGCCCGGTCATCAGCGCGCGCGCGTCGGCCTGGGCGCGCGACACCCTGGACAGGCGCGGCACGAACCAGCGCAGCGCGGCGAGGTAGAGCGCCAGCCAGCCGAGGAATGGGACGAGCAGCCAGGCGTCGAAGCTCGCCACCACCGCGGTCATGGTGAAGAAATAGATGCTCACGAAGACCAGGATGTCGGTCAGGATCAGGCAGGTGTCGCGCACCGCGAGCGCGGTCTGCATGACCTTGGCCGACACCCGGCCGGCGAATTCGTCCTGGTAGAAGCTCATGCTCTGGCCGAGCATCAGGCGGTGGAAGCGCCAGCGCAGCCGCATCGGGAAGTTGCCCGCCAGGCTCTGGTGCTTGAGCATGGTCTGCACCGCGACCAGCGCGATGCTGCCGACGATGATGGCGGCGAGCAGCAGCAGGGTTCCGCCTTCGTCCGCCCACAGGCGCGCGGGTTCGACCGCGGCCAGCCAGTCGACGACACGGCCGAGCATGGCGAACAGCAGGGCCTCGAAGGCGCCGATGGTCGCAGTGAGCAGCATCATGCCGAGGATGAAGGGCCGCATGCCCTCGGTACCCGCCCACAGGAAGGCGAAGAAGCCGCGCGGCGCGGGGCCGGGGGCGGCTTCGGGGTAGGGGTCGACGCGGCGTTCAAACCAGCTGAAAGGCACCAGAGATCTCCAGAGGAATGCACGAGCCCATGGGACCGGGATCACCCGCGAACATTCCCGGCGGAAGTCGCGCTCGCAAAGCAATGCGCCCCGCACGAAGCGGGGCGGGGCTCGCGGCTGCCGCCACCCGGCACGGGGCGGCGGGCAGGAATCAGGCGGCCGGCGCGCTGCTGCGGATCAGGTGATCGAAGGCCGACAGCGAGGCCTTCGAGCCTTCGCCCATGGCGATGATGATCTGCTTGTAGGGCACCGTGGTGCAGTCGCCGGCGGCGAAGATGCCCGGGACCGAGGTCTGCCCCTTGGCATCGACGATGATCTCGCCGAAGCGCGACAGCTCTACCGTGCCCTTGAGGAAATCGGTGTTGGGCAGCAAGCCGATCTGTACGAAGATGCCCTCCAGTTCGACGCGGTGCACCTGCTCGGTGTTGCGGTCCTTGTACACCAGGCCGTTGACCTTGTCGGCGCCGGTGACCTCGGTGGTCTGCGCGCTCTTGATCACGGTGACGTTAGGCAGGCTGTAGAGCTTCTTCTGCAGCACGGCGTCGGCGCGCAGGTCGTCGGCGAACTCGAGCAGGGTCACATGGGCAACCACGCCGGCGAGGTCGATCGCGGCCTCGACGCCGGAGTTGCCGCCGCCGATCACCGCCACACGCTTGCCCTTGAACAGGGGGCCGTCGCAGTGCGGGCAGTAGGCCACGCCCTTGCCGCGGAACTCCTTCTCGCCGGGCACGTTCATCTCGCGCCAGCGCGCACCGGTGGCGACGATCACGGTCTTGGCCTTGAGGCTGGCGCCGTTCTCCATCTTCACTTCGTGCAGGTTTTCGCCCGGCACCACGCCGGCGACGCGCTGCAGGTTCATCACGTCGACTTCGTATTCCTTGACGTGCTCCTCAAGGGCTGCGACCAGCTTGGGGCCTTCGGTGTATTTGACCGAGATGAAGTTCTCGATCGCCATCGTGTCCATGACCTGGCCGCCGAAGCGCTCGGCCACCACGCCGGTGCGGATACCCTTGCGCGCGGCATAGATCGCCGCCGCCGCGCCGGCCGGGCCACCGCCGACGACGAGCACGTCGAACGCAGACTTCTCGGACAGCTTCTTCGCGTCGCGTGCGGCGGCGCCGGTGTCGACCTTGGCGAGGATCTGGCCGAGCTCGAGGCGGCCCTGGTCGAACTCCTCGCCGTTCAGGTACACCGTCGGCACCGCCATGATCTGGCGCTCCTCGACCTCCTTCTGGAACAGTGCGCCGTCGATCATGGTGTGGCGGATCTTCGGGTTGAGCACCGCCATCAGGTTGAGCGCCTGCACCACGTCCGGGCAGTTGTGGCAGGACAGCGAGATGTAGGTCTCGAAGTTGAGCTCGACGTCGAGGGCCTTGATCTGCTCGACCACCTCGGCCTCGACCTTGGGCGGGTAGCCGCCGGCCTGCAGCAGGGCGAGGATCAGCGAAGTGAACTCGTGGCCCATGGGCAGGCCGGCGAAGCGCACGCGCGCCTCACCGCCGCGCGGGCCGACCGAGAAGGAGGGCTTGCGTTCGTCGTCGTCGCGACGCTCGACCAGGGTGATCAGCTTCGACTGCTCGGCGACGTCGTGCAGCAGCTCGAGCAGCTCCTTCGACTTCGGACCATCATCCAGCGACGCCACGATCTCGATCGGCTGCGTCACCCGCTCCAGGTAGGCTTTCAGTTGAGTCTTGATGTTGGCGTCCAGCATGATGGTCACTCCCTTTCTGTTTTGCGACCGCCGCTGTTTACGGCAGTCCGGATACGACGCAGCCGGCGCGTGGCCGGCTGCGGAACTTGCGCCCCGGGGCCGCGGTGGCCCGGGGGATGTGCAGCGCTACCTTAGATCTTGCCGACCAGGTCGATCGACGGGGCCAGCGTGGCTTCGCCTTCCTTCCACTTCGCCGGGCACACTTCGTTCGGGTGCGAGGCGACGTACTGCGCGGCCTTGAGCTTGCGAACGGTCTCGGTCACGTCACGGGCGATGGCGTTGTCGTGCACTTCCATCGTCTTGATGACGCCGTCCGGATCGATCACGAAGGTGCCGCGCAGGGCCAGGCCGGCTTCCTCGATGTGCACGCCGAAGGCGCGGGTCAGCTGGTGCGTCGGGTCGCCGACGAGCGGGAACTTGGCCTTGCCGACGGCCGGCGAGGTCTCGTGCCACACCTTGTGCGAGAAGTGGGTGTCGGTGGTGACGATGTACACCTCGGCGCCCGCCTTCTGGAACTCGGCGTAGTGCTCGGCCGCGTCCTCGATCTCGGTCGGGCAGTTGAAGGTGAAGGCGGCCGGCATGAAGATCACCACGGACCACTTGCCCTTCATGCTCTCGTCGGAGACTTCGACGAACTTGCCGTTGAGGAAGGCTTGGGCTTTGAACGGTTGAACCTGGGTGTTGATCAGCGACATCTGTAATCCTCCAGAAGGGTTGTTTGAACGGTGTTGCGAAACTCGATGGACCAAAGTTTAGACCCGTTCCTTGAATTGCTCTAATTGATTATCGAGATCCAGACGATTGGAAGTCCCTATGAACTCCCGATTGGCGGAACCTGTTGCCGATCGCGCAGCCACTGCCCCGACGGATGCGGGACGATGAACCACCACGCGGAGGCACACTGTAAATTGGGGCGGATGACGGAAATTCAAGTCCCGGCGAGATGTCGCCGCACCGAGATCGCCGCGCCCAGCCAGCCGAGGAAGGCAGCGAAGGCGACGATCGCCAGGCTGGCCTCGAGGTCGGGCCCGCTCAGCGCGAAGACCGCACCGTAGGTCTCGGCTAGCCGCGCCACCGGGGCGGCGAGCGCCTCGACCCCGAGCGCCATGGTGCCGAGCGCGACCAGGCCGCCGAGCGCGCCCTGCAGGCTGCCGAACCAGTAGAAGGGGCGGCGGATGAAGGGGTCGGTGGCGCCGAGCAGCCGGCTCACCGCGATCTCCTGGTGCTGGGTGAGGATCTGCAGGCGGATGGTGTTGAAGGTGACCACCACCAGCGCAAAACCGAGCAGGCCGGCGAGCATCAGCACCGCCGAGCGCCCGAGGGCGAGCAGCGCGTGCAGGCGCTCGACCCAGGCCGCGTCGAGCTGCACGTGCGCCACCTTGGGCCAGGTGCGCATGCGCTCGGCCATGCGCTCGAACAAGGCCGGATCCTCGCGCCGCAGCGCGAGCACGAAGGCGTCGGGCAGCGGGTTGGCCTTGAGCCCGCCGAGCACGTCGCCCAGGCCGGCGGCCTCGAGCTGGCGCAGGCCCTCGTCGCGCGGCACGAAGCGGTAGCTGGCGAGCTCGTTCTCGCCCTTCAGGCGCTGCTCGATCGCAGCGATCTCGGCCGCGCCGGCGTCCATGGCCAGGAACAAGCTGATCTCGGGCGTGCCCGAGACGCCGCGCGCAAGCGAGCCGACATTGTCGAGCAGCAGGTAGCCGCCGCCCGGCAACGACAGCGCGATGCCGACCACCAGCGCCGAAAGCAGGGTGCCGAGCGGCTGCGCCACCAGCCGGCGTAGCGCGTGGGCGAGCGCGCGCAGGTGCAGGTAGAACCAGTTGCTCATGCCGCGGCCTCCTCGTGTGCCGGCCGTCCGCCCGGGCGCGAATCCTCCACCAGCAGCCCCTTGGCCAGCACCAGCCGGCGCGGACGGCTGGCCGCGAACAGGCTGGCGTCGTGGGTGGACACGAGCACGGTGACCCCGGCCTGGTTGAAGGAGCGGAACAGCGCCGCGATGTCGGCGGCGTAGGCGGGGTCGAGGTGGGCCGTGGGCTCGTCGGCGATCAGGATCGACGGCCGGTTAACGATCGCGCGCGCGATCGCCACGCGCTGCTGCTCGCCGCCCGACAGGCCTGCCGGCATCTCCTTGCCGCGCCCGTCGAGACCGACGCGCTCGAGCGCCGCCGCCACCCGCTTCGCGGCATCGGCGGCGGGATGGCCGGTGATCACCAGCGGCAGCATCACGTTGTCGTACACGTTGCGGTCGAACAGCAGGCGGCTCTCCTGCAGCACCAGGCCGAGGTTGCGGCGCAGGTAGGGGATGGCCGTGCGCGGCAGGTGCGAGACGTCCTGGCCGTTGATCAGCACGCGCCCGGCGGTGGGGCGCTCGATCACCGGGATGAGCTTGAACAGCGTGCTCTTGCCCGCGCCGGAATGGCCGGAGAGCACGACCAGCTCGCCATGGCGGATCTCGAAGCTGACCCCCGCCAGCGCCGTGTAGCCGCCCGCATAGCGCTTGGCCACGTCCTCGAAGACGATCATCTGCGCGCTTCCGCCCCCGCCTTGACCGCGCCGGCGCCCGGTTCGAACAGCGCATCGACGAACTCGCGCGCCTTGAAGGGCTGCAGGTCGTCGATGCCCTCGCCGACGCCGATGAAGCGCAGCGGCTTCGGACACTGGCGCGCGATCGCCGCCAGCACGCCGCCCTTGGCGGTGCCGTCGAGCTTGGTCACCACCAGGCCGGTGACGCCGATCGCCTTGTCGAAGGCCTTCACCTGCGCGAGCGCGTTCTGGCCGATGTTGGCGTCGAGCACCAGCAGCACCTCGTGCGGCCCGCTCGGGTCGGCCTTGGCGATCACTCGGCGCACCTTGGCGATCTCTTCCATGAGGTGGAGCTGGGTGGGCAGGCGGCCGGCGGTGTCGGCGAGCACGACGTCGATCTTGCGCGCCCGCGCGGCGTTGATCGCGTCGAAGATCACCGCCGCGGCGTCGCCGCTGTCCTGCGCCACCACGGTGACGTTGTTGCGCTCGCCCCAGGTCATCAGCTGCTCGCGCGCGGCGGCGCGGAAGGTGTCGCCGGCGGCGAGCAGCACGCTCTTGCCGTGGGCCTGGAAGTACTTCGCCAGCTTGCCGATCGAGGTCGTCTTTCCGGAGCCGTTGACGCCCGCGATCATGATGATGAAGGGGCGATGGCCGGCGACGTCGAGCGGCTCCTCGAGCGGGGCGATGATCTCGTGCAGGCCGTCGGCGAGCGCCTTCTGGAGCTGGTCGGCGGTCTCCAGGCGGTCGCGCTTCCAGCGCTGGCGCAGGTCGTCGATCAGGTGCTGGGTGGCGTCGACACCGCAGTCGGCCATCAGCAGGGTGGACTCGAGCTCCTCGAGCAGATCCTCGTCGATCTTGCGCAGCCCGAACAGGCTCGCCAGCCCGCCGCCGATCTGGTTGCGGGTGCGCGCGAGGCCGGCCTTGAGGCGCTCGGTCCACGACTTCTTCGCGACCGCAGCGGCGGCCGGCTGCTGCACCGCGGGCTCGGGCTCCGCTTCGGTTTCGGGCTCCGCTTCGGCTTCGACCTCGGCTAGGGGCTCTGCTTCAGATTGCCCCCCGGCTGCTCCGGCAGACGCGGCCTCCGCTGCCAGCTCGGGCTCCGGCTCGGGCTCGGCTTCCCGCAGCGACTCGGACGCCTGCGCGGGCGCGCCCGCGCTCGTCGCCCCGTCCGCGACGGGCTCCGCGGCCGATTCCGGCGGCGCCGCAGCCTCGGCCCGCGTCCCGGGTTCATGGGCGGCAGGGAGCACCTCGCCCGCCACGCTCGCCTCGGCAGTCGCCGTGTCGACCCGCGCCTCCTCGACCGCCGGCATCTCCACCTGCGGCTCGACGGGCGCGTGCGCGCCGGCGAGGTCTTCGGCCGGGACCTCGGCTGCGGCCTGCTCCTCGGCCGCCTGCTCGACGGGCCTGGCCTCGTCGGCGGACTTGCCGAACTTCTTCTTCAGGAAACCAAACATGAAACGCTCGGGTCAGAGGGGACGTTTTGCGTCGACGCGCGCGGCCCGGCAAGCATGGGCGCGCACCGCCGATCACGCTAAGATGCGGCTCCCCGGCACGGGCTGCGCCACGCGCAGCGGGCCTTGCGGAGTGCCGCGGATTCTAACAGATGCAGGACAAGTCCATGTTTCGCCACACCCTCGCCAGCCTCCCCGGAAGTCGCCTCGCGCGCAGCCTGCTGCTCGGCGCGGCGCTCTCCGCCGCGCTCGCCGCACCCGCCCTCGCCAACCCCTTCGAGACCACGCTCGCCAACGGCATGAAGCTGATCGTCAAGGAAGATCGCCGCGCGCCCTCGGTGGTGCACATGGTGTGGTACCGCGCCGGCGCGATGGACGAGCCGGACGGCGTCTCGGGTGTCGCCCACGTGCTCGAGCACATGATGTTCAAGGGTACCAAGGAGGTCGGCCCGGGCGAGTTCAACAGGCGCGTGGCCGCCGTCGGCGGACGCGACAACGCCTTCACCGGCAAGGACTACACCGCCTACTTCCAGCAGGTGCCGCCGGCGCAGCTGCCGGCGATGATGGCGCTCGAGGCCGACCGCATGAAGAACCTCGTGCTCACCGACGAGGAGTTCGCGCGCGAGATCGAGGTGGTCAAGGAAGAACGCCGCCTGCGCACCGACGACCAGCCGCGCGCGCTGGTGTTCGAGCAGCTGATGGCCACCGCCTACCAGGCCCACCCCTATCGCCGCCCGGTGATCGGCTGGATGCCCGACCTCGAGGCCATGCAGCCGGAGGATGCGCGCGCGTGGTACCGGCGCTGGTACGCGCCCAATAACGCCTACCTGGTGGTGGTGGGCGATGTGGACCACCGCGAGGTGTTCCGCGACGCCGAGCGGACCTACGGCACCATTCCCGCCGCCGAGCTGCCGGCGCGCCGCATCTCGCCCGAGCCGGCGCAGCGCGGCCCGCGCACCGCGGTGGTGAAGGCCCCCGCCGAGCTGCCCTACATCGCGATGAGCTGGCACGCGCCCGCGTTGCGCGACCCCGCGGGCGACCGCGAGGCCTACGCGCTCGATGTGCTCGCCGCGGTGCTCGACGGCTACGACGGCGCCCGCCTCACCCGCAGCCTGGTGCGCGACCAGCGCATCGCGGTCAGCGTGGGCGCCGGCTACGACACCGGCAACCGCGGCCCGGCGCTGTTCCACCTGCACGGCGTGCCCGCCGCCGGCACCAGCCCGGAGGCGCTCGCCGAGGCCTTGCGCGCCGAGGTGCGCCGCATCGCCGACGAAGGCATCAGCGCCGCGGAGCTCGCGCGCGTCAAGACGCAGGCGATCGCCACGCAGGTATACAAGCGCGACTCGCTGATGGGCCAGGCGATGGAGATCGGCTATCTCGAATCTGCCGGCCTGTCCTGGCGCGACGAACAACGACTCCTCGACGGCCTGCGCGCAGTCACCGCGGAGGAAGTGCAGGCGGTGGCGAAGCGTTACTTCGACGACACCAGCCTCAACACCGCCCGCCTCGATCCGCAGCCGCTCGCCGAAAAGCGCCCGCGCTCGCCTTTCGCCGCCCCGCGCCACTGATGGCGCCGCCAGGAAGCCCCGCCCCCATGACCGCCTCCGCCCTGATCGCAAAGCCCTCCCGGTCGCTGTCCGACCTGCTGCGTACCGCCGCGCTCGTCCTCGGCGCCAGCGCCGCGGCCGGCGCGCTCGCCGCCCCCGAGATCATCGAATGGACCGCGCCCAACGGCGCGCGGGTGCACTTCGTCGAGAGCCGCGCGCTGCCGCTGGTCGACATCCAGGTCTCCTTCGCCGCCGGCGGCGCGCTCGACCCCGCAGGCAAGGCCGGCCTGGCGAGCATGACCCAGGCCCTGCTCGACGCCGGCGCCGGCGGCCTCGACGAGCAGACCATCGCCGACCGCAAGGCCGACCTCGGCGTCGTGGTCTCCGGCGGCACCGACAACGACCGCGCCAGCCTGACGCTGCGCAGCCTGTCCTCCGCGGCCGAGCTCGACGCCGCGGTCGAGCTGGCCGCGACCCTGCTCGCCCGCCCCGACTTTCCCTCCGACGTGCTCGAGCGCGAGCGCAGCCGCGCGATCGCCGGCCTGCGCGAGGCGCTGACCAAGCCCGCCACGCTCGCCGCCCGCCAGTTCAACGCCGCGCTCTACGCCGGCCACCCGTATGGCCACGACAGCACGCCCGAGTCGCTCGCCGCGATCGGACGCGAGGACCTGATCGACTTCCACCGCCGCCACTACGGCGCCAACCGCGCCGCGGTGGCGATCGTCGGCGACGTGGACCGCGCCGCTGCCGAGCGCATCGCGATCCGTCTCACCGCGGACCTGCCCACGACGGAGGCCGCAGCCCCGCTGCCCGCGCCGGCGCCGACCACGGCGCAGGTCTTCCGCATCCCGCACCCCTCGGCGCAGGCCCACATCCTCGTCGGCCAGCCCGGCATGGCGCGCGAGGACGCGGACTACTTCCCGCTGCTGGTCGGCAACTACGTGCTCGGCGGCGGCGGCTTCGTGTCACGGCTGACCGCCGAGGTGCGCGAGAAGCGCGGCTTCGCCTACAGCGTGTATAGCGCGCTGTCGCCGCAGCAGGTCGCCGGCCCCTTCCAGATCGGCCTGCAGACGCGCGGCGGCCAGGCCGAGGAGGCGCTCGCGGTGGTGCGCGCGACGCTCGCGGGCTTCCTCGCCGAAGGCCCCAGCGCCGAGGAGCTGCAGGCCGCCAAGGACAACCTGGTCAATGGCTTCGGCCTGCGCCTGGACTCCAACGCCAAGCTGCTCGACTACGTGTCGATGATCGGCTTCTACCGCCTGCCGCTCGACTGGCTGGAGCGCTACCCGCAGCAGGTCGCGGCGGTCGATGTGGCCGCCGTGCGCGAGGCCTGGCAGCGCCGCATCCGCCCGGAACAGCTCGTCACCGTGATCGCCGGCGGCGACGGCGACCGCCCCGCCGCCGCTGAGGCAGCCTCCGCCACGCCCCCCGCGGAAGCCGCGCAGTGAGCCGGGTCCGCATCGTCGGCGGAGAGTGGCGCTCGCGCCTGCTCGACGTGACGTCCGTGCCGGGCCTGCGCCCGACGCCCGACCGCGTGCGCGAGACGCTGTTCAACTGGCTGGGCCAGGATCTCGACGGTCAGGCCTGCCTCGACCTCTTCGCCGGCACCGGCATCCTCGGCTTCGAGGCCGCCTCGCGCGGCGCCGCCAGCGTGCTGATGGTCGAGCGCGACGCACGTGCGCTCGACGCGCTGCACAAGGCCGCAAAGACCCTACAGGCGGCGCAAGTAGAGATCGTGCGCGGCGATGCGGTAAGATTCGTGCAAACGACGCCGCAGACGTTCGACGGCGTGTTCCTCGACCCGCCCTACAAGCAGGGCTGGCTCGAGCAGGTGTCGCCCTGGCTGGACCGGCTGGTTCGTCCCGACGGGTGGCTCTATGTCGAATCCGAAGCCGCCGTGGACAGCCTCGGCGCATGGCGCACGGTCAAGCAGGGCCGCGCCGGACAGGTTCATTTCCATCTCATGCGCAGGAGCGAGGAATGAAGGAAGCGATCGCGGTCTATCCGGGCACCTTCGACCCGTTCACCCGCGGCCACGAGGACCTCGTGCGGCGCGCCTCGATCCTGTTCGAGAAGGTGGTCGTCGCGGTCGCGCGCAGCAACAGCAAGAACCCGATCTTCGGACTGGACGACCGGGTCGACATCGCCCGCGACGCCGTATCCGCCTTTCCCAACGTCGAAGTGGTCGGCTTCGACTGCCTGCTGATGGAGTTCCTCAAGCAGCAGGACGCGCGCGTGATCATCCGCGGACTGCGCGCGGTATCCGACTTCGAATATGAATTCCAGATGGCGGGGATGAACCGCAAGCTCTATCCGGACGTCGAGACGGTGTTCCTGACGCCCGGCGAGGAGTTCATGTTCATCTCCGCCACGATGGTGCGGGAGATCGCCCGCCTCGGCGGCGACGTGAGCAAGTTCGTGCAGCCCAGGGTGCTCGCACGGCTGCAGGAAAGACTCAAATCAAAGTAAACGCAAGGAAGCGAAGACCATGGCTCTGATGATTACCGACGAATGCATCAACTGCGACGTCTGCGAACCGGAGTGCCCCAACGGCGCCATCTACCAGGGCGAAGAGATCTATGAGATCGACCCCAACAAGTGCACCGAGTGCGTCGGCCACTTCGACGAGCCGCAGTGCCAGCAGGTGTGCCCGGTCGACTGTATCCCGCTCGACCCCAAGCACGAGGAGACCAAGGACCAGCTGATGGCCAAGTTCCTCAAGCTGACCGGCAAGGCCTGATCGCAGCCGGCGGGAGCCCGTCCCGCCGGACGGAACGACGGGGGCGGCCTTCGGCGCGCCCCCGTCCGCATTTCGAATGCGCGCATGAGCCCGCGCCGCTCAGGCGGCCGCGCGCACGCCCATGGCCGGCGCGCTGCCGGGCACGCCGAGCGTGTCGGCGATCGCCGCCTCGAGGGTGTCGAGCTCGGCCAGCAGCGCGCGCAGCGCCTCCTCGCCCTGCACCAGTTCCTCCACGCGGCTCTCCAGCGTGTCGGTGGCCTCGTGGATGCGCTTGACGCTCTCGAGCCGGCGCTTGAGCTGGATCTGGTACTCGCGCACCTGGGTCTCGAGCGGCGACATCACCGCGCGCAGCCACTGCTCGACGTCGCGGTTGGCGAGTTCGAAGGTCTGGCGCGCCTGTACCGCCACGGTCTCGAAGAACTTCTGCGTGAGCGCGTGCTTCTCGGTGGTGACCAGGGTCAGCGCGGTGTTGATCTGGCGGTTGAAGGCCGACTCGAGGCGATCGAGCTCCTTCTCGTAGCGCAGCGTCGAGAAGCCTTCGGGTGCGGTGAGCTTGAGCCCGTGCTCTACGCTGAAGCGCTTGTACATCGCGTCGAGCATGCGGGTGATCTCGGCGATCTCCTCGGTCGAGCGCTGCAGGTTGCCGCGCAGGCTGCGGAAGTAGCCCTGCATGGCGTTGCGCAGCCCGCGCGTGAAGCTCGATTCGAGCATCGCCTCGCGCGTGCGCCGGGTCTCGTCGCGCACGGCGTCGAGGCCCATGTGCGCGAACAGGTTGTTGGCGAGGTCGGTGAACACCGTCCGCACCGCGTAGTACTTCTGCAGCCCCTGCTCGAACTCGTCCTTCTCGCTGCGGATCTTGCGCATCATGTATTCGATGACGCTCTGGTTCTTGCCGCGCAGGTCGGTGAGTTCCTGGAGCTGCTCGCGCAAGCCGGCCAGGCGCGCCTCGAGCAGGCTGCGCGTCGCGGCGGCGACCTCCGCAGACTCGGCGAGGATGTCCTCGCGCACGATCTCCTGCTTGGCGGGCAGCAGGTCCTCGGCGAGCGCGCGCTCGAGCTGCGGGATGCGGCTGCGCGCGAGCACGGCCTCGTCGCCCTGGATGCGCGCCACCAAGCCCTTCTGCGCCGATACCGGGAACACCGCGGCGGGCTCCACGCCCAGCGTGGCGGCGACCGAGTCGACCTGGCGGCCGATCTCGGCCTCGATGCGGGCCTCGTCGCGCAGCCCGTCCCAGAGGCCGTCGATCTTGTTGAGCACGACCAGGCGACCGCGCTGACGCTCTGCACCAGCCTGCACGTAGTTGCGCCACACCGCGAGATCGCTCTGGGTGACGCCGGTGTCGGCGGCGAGGATGAACAGCACCGCGTGCGCGTTGGGCAGCATCGACAGGGTGAGCTCGGGCTCGGCGCCGATCGCGTTGAGGCCCGGCGTGTCGAGCACCACCAGGCCCTGCTCGAGCAGGGGGTGCGGGAACTGGATCACCGCATGGCGCCAGCGCGGGATCTCGATGCGGCCCTCGGCGTCGGGGCGGATGCCGTCGTCCCCGGCGGGATCGACGCGGAAGCCGAGCGCCTGCGCCTCGCCGACCTCGACGCGCTCGATCTCGCCCACGCGCGCGAGCGCGGCCTGCAGGCCGGGCGCGTCGATCGAGTCGAGCGCGAGCACGGTCCATTCTTCGGGATAGCGCTTGAGCTCGCTCACCGGCGTCTGGCGCGCGCGGCTGCGGATCGGCAGCAGGCGCAGCTCGGGCTGCGCCCCCTTGTGCCACTGCAGCTCAGTCGGGCACATCGTGGTGCGACCTGCGCTCGAGGGCAGGATGCGGTCGCCATGGTCGGCAAAGAAGATCGCGTTGATGAGCTCGGACTTGCCGCGCGAGAACTCGGCGACGAAGGCCACGGTGAGCTTGTCGTCGCGCAGGCGGTCGAGCAGGTACTGAAGACGCAGATCGGCCTGTGCGTTGCCGACGTCGTTGCGCGCCAGCCACGCACGCAGGCGGGCCACCGCGTCGCTGGCCTGGCCGCGCCAGCGGCCATAGGCGGAAAACTGTTCGGTGAGATCGGTCATCGGCGTGCTCGTCCGGCAGGCTGGTGGGCTCGGGGCGCGCGCGGGCAGGGCCGCTGCGTCCCGCATCACAATCCATTATTCACCATAACCCGCTTCGCGGCGCGCGCGCGTGCCATATTGCACGCCGACTGCATGCGCGCCGGGGATGGCGCTGGTTTCAGCCGCGCCGCTGGCAGCGCGGGCAGTAGAAGCTGGCGCGCTGCGCGCTGACGATGCGCCGCACCGGCGTGCCGCACACCCTGCAGGGCTCGCCATCGCGGCCATAGACGAAATACTGCTGCTGGAAATAGCCCGGCCGACCGTCGCCGCCGACGAAGTCGCGCAGCGTGCTTCCGCCGGCTGCGATCGCGTCGGCGAGGGTCTCGCGCACGCACGCCACCAGGCGCGCGCAGCGGCGCGGCCCGAGACTGCCGGCAGGCTCGAGCGGATGGATGCGGGCGCGGAAGAGGCTCTCGGACGCATAGATGTTGCCCACGCCGACGAGCTTGCGGCCGTCCATCAGCACGTGTTTGATCGGCGCACGCAGCCCGCGCGTGATGCGCAGCAGGTAGGCGGCGTCGAAGCCGTCGCCGAGGGGCTCGGGCCCCAGGTGGGCGAGCAGCGGATGCGCCGCCGCCTCGCCGGGCTGCCACACCACCATGCCGAAACGGCGCGGATCGCGCAGGCGCAGCGCCTCCTCACCGAAGACGAAGTCGACGTGATCGTGTCCCCCTGGCGGCTCGGCCGCCGCGACCACCCGCAGGCTGCCCGACATCCCCAGGTGCACGATCACCGTGCCCGCGGAAAAGCGCAGCAACAGGTATTTGGCCCGCCGCTCCACGGTGTCGAGCCTGGCCCCCTCGATGTGCGCAGGCAGGTCGGCGGCCACTGCCACGCGCAGGCGCGGATTGCGCACCACCAGCCGGCTCAGGCTGCGGCCTTGAACATGCGGACGGATGCCGCGGCAGGTGGTCTCGACTTCGGGCAGTTCGGGCATTGGAGCGGAACCTGGAAACGCTCTGCACGCAGGCGCACGCGGAGGACGGGTTGCGGCAGGGGCAGCGATCTGCCTACCATGGCATGAACCGAATTGTAGCCGAGCACTCGAAGCGTTCGCGGCGCCCAGCGGGCGCCTGGCGGTCGCTGCGCTCCGGCTCTGCCGCAACCCACCGAAGCTCCGGAATGCCTCCCATGAAAACCCAGCTCGCCCGCATCGCCCGCTCCCTCTGCCTGGCCTTCGCGCTCGGCACCGGCGGCGTCGCGACGGCGGCCAGCGGCGACGCCGCCGAGGGCAACCTGCCTGCGCAGGAGCTCACCCCGCGCACGCTCTATCACTTCCTGCTCGCCGAAATCGCAGGCGCGCGCGGGCAGATCGGCCTGTCGGCCCAGCTCTACCTGGACCTCGCCCGCAGCACGCGCGACCCGCGCATCGCCCGCCGCGCCACCGAGATCGCGATGTACTCGCGCAACCTGGTCATGGCGCGCGGCGCGGCGGAGATCTGGATGGAGGTCGCACCCGACTCGGAGGAGGCGCGCCGCGTGCTCGCCGGCCTGAGCGGCGCCGGCCGCGCCGAGGACATCAACCTCGACGCCATCCAGTTCCAGCTCGCGCGCGTGCTGGCGCAGTCGAACGGCCGCCTGCCGCAGAACCTGCTGAGCCTCGGCCACACGCTCGCCCGCGTGCCGGACAAGCAGGCCGTGCGCAGCATCGTGATGCGCCTGACCGAGCCCTACGTCGAGGTCCCCGAGGCGCACATCGCCCGCGCACAGGCGGCGCAGGCGGTGGAGGACAGGATGGGCGCGCTCGCCGCGGTGGATCGTGCGCTCGAGCTGCGCAACGGCTGGGAACCAGCGGTGCTGCTGAAGGTGCAGATCCTCCAGCAGGCCGGCGCGCATGCGGAGGCCTTGCGCGTGCTCGAGGCCGAGGTGGCGCGCGCACCGGCGAGCCGGCCGCTGCGCCTGGCGAAGGCGCGCGCACTGGTGAGCGCACAGCGCTTCGCCGAGGCGCGCGCGGCCTTCAACCAGTTGCTCGAGGCCTCGCCGCAGGACCCGGAGCTGCTCTACGCGGTGGGGCTGCTGTCCCTACAGCTCGACGACCCCGGCGCGGCCGAGCTGCACTTCGCGCGCGCGCTCGCCGCCGGCCATCCACAACCCGACCTGGTCCGCCTGCACCTCGGCCAGATCGCCGCCGACCGTGGCGAGGGCGAGAGTGCGCGCAAATGGTTCGGCGAGATCGAGAGCGAGGAACTGCGTCCCGAGGCCGATATCCGCAGCGCCTTGAGCCTGGCGCGCGAAAACCGTATCGACGAGGCGCGCGCCCTGCTGCAGAGGGACATCGAGGACCCCGACCTGGCCCGCCGCTACCTGCTCGCCGAGACCCAGATCCTGCGCGACGCCGAGCGCCCTGCCGAAGCGCTCGCGCTGCTGGATGCCGCCCTGCGCGAGAGCCCCGAAGACACCGGCCTGCTCTACGAGGCCGCCATGCTGGCCGAACGCCTCGACCGCATGGACCTGCTCGAATCCCGCCTGCGCCGGGTGCTGGAGCTGCAGCCCGACCATGCGCATGCGCTCAACGCGCTCGGCTACTCGCTCGCCGACCGCGGCCTGCGCCTGGAGGAAGCCGAGGCGCTGATCGCACGCGCGCACGAGCTCATGCCGCAAGACCCCTTCATCCTCGACAGCCTCGGCTGGGTGCGCTTCCGCCGCGGCGACCACGACGGCGCACTCGCCCACCTGCAGCGCGCCTACGGCATGCGCCAGGACGCCGAGATCGCCGCGCACCTCGGCGAGGTGCTGTGGACGCTCGGGCGCCGGGACGAGGCGCGGCGCATCTTCGCCGACGCCCTCGCCGCACACCCCGACAATCGCCTGCTGAGCGACACCGGCCGCCGGCTGGGCATCCAGTGAGCAGGCGGGCTTCGCATCGCGCACCGGACCTGAGCCGGGTTCTGCTGGGCGCCGCCAGTGCACTGCTGCTCGGGGCCTGCACGCCGACGCTGGTGCGCGAAGGCTCGCAGCCTGCCGCACGCCCCTTCCTGCAGGCCTTCACGGCCGAAGGACGGCTATCGGCGACCGACGGCCGCGAGGCGGCGAGCGGACGCTTCGAATGGGTGCACGCCGCCCAACATGACCGCCTTACGCTCTTCAGCCCGCTCGGCCAGGTCGTCGCCCTGCTCGAAGGCGGCCCGGCGAGCGCGAGCCTGGAGTCCGCCGACGGCAACCGGCGCGAGGCTGCCGACGTGAACGCGTTGCTGCCCGAGTTGCTCGGCGTCGAGCTGCCCGCCGCACGGCTTCCGCGCTGGATCCAGGCCGCGCCCGCCGCAGACGCAGAGGTCCGCGACCTCGATACCGCCGGCCGGCCGCAGCAGGTCTTCGACCAAGGCTGGCGCATCGACTACACCGGCTATGCCGACGACACCGCCGCGGCCTTGCCGCGTCGCCTGGAAATCTCGCGCGGCGACGCCCGCGTGCGGCTGATCATCGACTCATGGACTGCCCTGCCCTGAACATCCTGCGCACGCCGGACTGCAGCGACCCGACGCGGCTCTTCGGCTGCCCCGCCCCGGCCAAGCTCAACCTCTTCCTCCACGTCGTCGGCCGTCGCGCCGACGGCTATCACCTGCTGCAGACCGCTTTCCGCCTGCTCGACTGGGGTGACACGATCGACTTCGCCGTGCGCGACGACGGCACGATCCGCCGCGTCAACGCGGTGCCCGGCGTCCCCGAGGCCGACGACCTCGTCGTGCGCGCCGCCCGCCTGTTGCAGTCGCACACCGGCTGTACGCTCGGCGCCGACATCACGGTGAACAAGGTGCTGCCGATGGGCGGCGGGCTCGGCGGCGGCAGCTCGGACGCGGCGACCACGCTGATCGCACTGAACCGCCTGTGGGGCTGCGGATTGTCGCGCGAGCGGCTGCAGGCGCTCGGGCTGCAGCTTGGCGCCGACGTACCGGTGTTCGTGTTCGGCCGCGACGCCTTCGCCGAGGGCGTGGGCGAGGCGCTGCAGCCGCTCGAGCTTGCGCCAGCGTGGTACGTGGTGATCTCGCCCGGAGTCGAAGTCCCGACCGCCGAAATTTTTTCGGCGCAGGACTTGACGAGGAATACACCGCCCTTAATAATAGCGGACTTCGCAGCAAGCACTACCCGAAACGATCTGCAGCCGGTGGCGTGCAGCCGTTACCCGGAAGTCTTGCGCGTGATCGAGTGGCTGGATGTGCATGCACCGGCCCGCATGACAGGCTCGGGCGCCTGCGTTTTCGCGGAAGTCTCGTCGGAAGATGAGGCTGAGCGCATTACGAAAGATTGTCCGCCACCCTGGAAGGCATGGAAGGCACGCAGCACCGCTCGCCATCCGCTTTACGAGTGGTTACAATAGCGCCCGCGCAGCGCTCGACGCGCAGCGAAAAGGTTTCTTGGGGAGTCGCCAAGTCGGTTAAGGCACCGGATTTTGATTCCGGCATTCGAGGGTTCGAATCCTTCCTCCCCAGCCATACAACGACGGGCAGACCATGGGTCTGCCCGAGTCGTTTTTACGCACCGAATATTCGCGCGTCGTTCCTTACGGCAATCGGAGTAGCAGAAATGCCCCACGGCAGCCTGATGGTCTTCACCGGCAACGCCAACCCCAAACTTGGCGCCGACGTGACGCGACGCCTGGGGATCTCCCTCGGCTCGGCCACCGTCGGCCGCTTCTCGGACGGCGAGGTCAACGTCGAACTGCTCGAGAACGTGCGCGGCAAGGATGTCTTCGTCCTGCAGCCCACCTGCTCTCCGACCAACGACAACCTGATGGAACTGCTGGTGCTGGTCGACGCCCTGAAGCGCGCCTCCGCCGGCCGCATCACCGCCGCCATCCCCTACTTCGGCTACGCCCGCCAGGACCGCCGCCCGCGCTCGGCGCGCGTGCCGATCACGGCCAAGGTGGTCGCCAACATGCTGCAGGCGGTGGGTGTGCAGCGCCTGCTGACCATGGACCTGCACGCCGACCAGATCCAGGGCTTCTTCGACATCGCGGTCGATAACGTCTATGCCGCCCCGGTGCTGCTCGCCGACCTCGACAAGCAGAAGTACGACGACCTGCTCGTCGTGTCGCCCGACGTCGGTGGCGTGGTGCGCGCGCGCGCCTTCGCCAAGCGCATGGAGTGCGACCTGGCGATCATCGACAAGCGCCGCCCCAAGGCCAACGTGTCGGAAGTCATGAACATCATCGGCGAGGTCGAGGGTCGCACCTGCGTGATCATGGACGACATCGTCGACACCGCCGGCACCCTGTGCAAGGCCGCCGCTGCGCTCAAGAAGCACGGCGCCAAGCGCGTGCTGTCCTACTGCACCCACGCGGTGCTGTCGGGCGCGGCCGTGTCGCGCATCAACGAGTCCGAGCTCGACGAGCTGGTGGTCACCGACACCATCCCGCTGCGCGACGACGCCAAGGCCTGCCCGCGCATCCGCCAGATCTCGGTGGCCTCGCTGCTCGCCGACACCATCCTGCGCATCAGCAACGAGGAGTCGGTCTCCTCGCTGTTCATGGAATAAGGCTTTCGCCCGTCCGGCCTCGCGCCGGGCGGGCATCCACCGTCTCCGCCTGGTCGCGGGCGGGGACAACCCACTCAGGAGCATCACATGCAAATCGAATTCAAGGCCACCAAGCGTGACGCGCAGGGTACGGGTGCGAGCCGCCGCCTGCGTCGCGCCGGCCAGATCCCGGGCATCATCTACGGCGGCGCGGGCGAAGCCCAGCCGGTGTCGATGGACCACAACGAGCTCTTCCACCTGCTGCGCAAGGAGGCCTTCCACGCCTCCGTGCTGTCGATCGAGGTCGATGGCGCGAAGCAGAACGCCGTGCTGCGCGACGTGCAATGGCACCCGTTCAAGCAGCAGGTGCTGCACCTCGACTTCCAGCGCATCGCCGCGGGCGAGAAGATGCACCTGAAGGTGCCGCTGCACTTCGTCGGCGCCGACGTGGCTCCGGCCGTCAAGCTCGGCGGCTGCATGATCTCGCACACCATCAACGAACTCGACGTGCAGTGCCTGCCCAAGGACCTGCCCGAGTTCATCGAGGTCGACCTGTCGACGATGGAAGCCGGCCAGTCGGTGCACATCTCGCAGATCAAGCTGCCGGCCGGCGTCGAGCTGGTCCAGCACGGCGAAGGCGACCCGGTGGTCGCGACCGCGCTGCTGGTGAAGGGCGCGGCGGAAGCCGAAGGCGAAGGCGAGCAGCAGGCCTGATCGCCCGACCCGGATGCAGGAGACCGACGACCGATGAGCAACGCCGCCGCGCGTCCGCCCCGTCTGATCGTCGGCCTCGGCAATCCGGGCGCCGAATACTCCGAAACCCGGCACAACGCCGGGTTTTGGTTTTGCGAGCGCCTCGCCGACCAGCTCGGCGTGCGCTTCTCGCACGAATCCCGCTTTCATGGCCTGGTGGCCAACGCGCGTGAAGCCGGCATGTGGCTGCTGATGCCGCAGACCTTCATGAACCGCTCCGGCCAGGCGATCGGCGCGCTTGCGCGCTTCTACCGCATCGAACCGGCCGAGATCCTCGTCGTGCACGACGAGCTCGACATCCCTCCCGGCCAATTGCGCCTCAAGTTCGGCGGCGGCCTCGGTGGCCACAACGGCCTCAAGGACACCTCCGCCCACCTCGGCACCAACGATTACTGGCGCCTGCGCATCGGCATCGGCCATCCCGGCGACCGCAACGAGGTGGTGAACTTCGTCCTCAAGCCGGCGCGGCGCGAGGAGCAGCAACAGATCGACGAGGCCATCGACAAGGCGCTCGCGCTCTGGCCGCAGATCGTGCGCGGCGAGCTCAACGCCGCCGCCACCAAGCTCAACGTCCGCCCTGCGCCGCCCAAGCCGCCGAAGCCTCCCAAGGCGCCCAGGCCCGTGCCGCCAGACGCCGGCGCCGAGGCGCCGCCCACGACGGACGGCTCCGCCGCCTGAGCCCGCTCAGTAGCCCACCGCCGCCAGCGCGCGCAGCGGGCCGACCGCGCGGATCGCCTCGATCTGCTCGCGGTGGCGGGTGTACAGCGTGCCGCCAAAGCACACCGCGCTCATCGAGATGCCTTCGAAGTGCTCCCGCCTGCGCGGAATCGCCAGCAGCCAGCCCTCGCCCGCGAGCAGGTTGAAGGGCGGCAGCAGCCCATCCTCCCCCGCCTCCAGGCCCAGCTCGGCGCGCGCGCGCTCGAAGCCCGCGTGCAGGCTGTCGGCCGCGTCCTCCACCGCCTCGCCGCGACCGCAGCGCACGCGCACAAAGCAATGCCGCATCGACAGCGCCGCATGCGTCGCCACGCCCTGCTCCGCCAGCCCCGCCGGCAGCCCGGGCACGAACAGCCGCAGGCTGGCGTTGCCGGCGTCGTCCGGCATCCACTGCACATGCTTGTGGCGCTGGCTCGCCCCCGCGGCGGTGCCGCCGTTGTAGAGCCCGATCCCGCCCGCCTCGACCATCAGCGCGGCGAGCGCGGCGAAGTCGCTGCGCGCCAGCGGCAGCAGCTGCTCCTCGAACGCCCGCCGCGCCAGCACCAGGTGGCGCGCGCACAGCGGGAACTTGTTCAGGATCGCAACGTGGGCATCGCCCACCGGCCCGACCGTGAGCTCCGGGTCGGGATTGAGGAAAGGGTTGAAATTCGGATCGCGCGGCCCGCCGGGGATCGCCACCGTCTTGGCGTCCCTGGCAGCCTCTGCGCCGGCGCCCTCGGCCCGCGCCGCAGCACCTTGCACGCCTCCGCCCTTGCCCGCCATTTCTGCCGCCCCTCCGGCGGCCGCGGCGCTCCGGCTCGCATCCTTGGCCGCGAGCGAGGACACCCAGCGCACGATGAAGCGCATGCCCGCGTCGTCCATCTCGACCTGTTCGGCCTCCACCGGCACCAGCGCCCCCGACGCCAACGCCGCCGCGCTGCGCGCATCGATCGCCTCGATCCAGTTGGTCCTCATGCCTTCTCCTCCGGTATATTTTTGGGCAAATGCAGGACAGGGAATTGTAGGCCGACCGCGACACGAATGGGCCGGCAACGACCATGACGGGAGGCGCCAAAGCCTCGCGGCACAGAAGGCAGGGCGCGCAACGGTTCTGTAGGAGCGCCGGCAGGCGCGAAAGCGGCGGCGGGGCCCTGCACGCGCGCCTGCCCGATCGCCCGGTTCGCAGCTGCCGCAGTTCCTGCAGGCCGGCGGGAAACGCCGTGCTTTCTGTAGGAGCGCCGGCAGGCGCGAAGGCGGCGCTTGCATGGCGGCGCCGGCGCCATTTCCGCAAGCTTCACCGCAGCCATCCCCACCGCCCGAGCGCGACCACCCCCGCGCCCGCTTTTGGAGCCCTACCCCGCGACACGGTACAATCCCGCGTTTTCCACACCGGATCAAGGCCGTAGCCCCACGACGCGGCGACGCAGCCACCGGAACGATCAAGGATTCACATGAGCCTGAAATGCGGAATCGTCGGCCTGCCCAACGTCGGCAAGTCGACCCTCTTCAACGCGCTGACCAAGGCCGGCATCCAGGCCGAGAACTACCCCTTCTGCACCATCGAGCCCAACGTCGGCATCGTCGAGGTCCCCGACCCGCGCCTGGCTGCGCTGTCCGAGATCGTCAAGCCGCAGAAGATCCAGCCCGCCATCGTCGAGTTCGTCGACATCGCCGGCCTGGTCGCCGGTGCCTCCAAGGGCGAGGGCCTGGGCAACCAGTTCCTCGCCAACATCCGCGAGACCGACGCCATCGTGCACGTGGTGCGCTGCTTCGCCGACGACAACGTGATCCACGTCTCCGGCAGCGTCGACCCGATCCGCGACATCGAGGTCATCGACACCGAGCTCGCGCTCGCCGACATGGCCACGGTCGAGAAGGCGCTCAACCGCTACAAGCGCCCCGCAGCCGCGGGCGACAAGGAAGCCAAGATCCTCGTCGCGGTGCTCGAGAAGTGCTTCGCCCAGCTCGACCAGGGCAAGGCCGTGCGCGCGCTCGACCTTTCGAAGGAGGAATGGGCCAGCCTCAAGCCCTTCTGCCTGATCACCGCCAAGCCGGTGCTGTACGCCGCCAACGTCGCCGAGGACGGCTTCGAGGGCAACCCGCACCTGGACGCCGTGCGCGCCCACGCCGCGGCCGAGGGTGCCGAGGTGGTCGCCCTGTGCGCGGCGATCGAGGCCGAGATCGCCGACCTCGAGGACGCCGACAAGAAGGAATTCCTCGAGACCATGGGCCTCGAGGAGCCCGGCCTCGACCGCCTGATCCGTGCCGGCTACAAGCTGCTCGGCCTGCAGACCTACTTCACCGCCGGCGTGAAGGAAGTGCGCGCCTGGACCATCCATGTCGGCGACACCGCGCCGCAGGCCGCCGGCGTCATCCACACCGACTTCGAGCGCGGCTTCATCCGCGCCCAGACCATCGCCTTCGACGACTTCATCCAGTACAAGGGCGAGGCCGGCGCCAAGGAGGCGGGCAAGATGCGCGCCGAAGGCAAGGAGTACGTGGTCAAGGACGGTGACGTGCTGAACTTCCTGTTCAACGTCTGACACGCCGGGCGCAAGCGCGCCCAGCCTGCCTATCCAGACCCCGTCCTGGCAAGCCTGCGCGACGGGGTTTCTCTTCTGCGCTCGCCCCCGGGCACGGACAGCTTGGGGCTACCCCGATAGCTCAGGAAACAGCACGTCCGTAAACCCGAAGCGACGGAAATCCCGCACCCGCATCGGATAGAGCACGCCGTCGAGGTGGTCGCACTCGTGCTGCACCACGCGCGCATGGAAGCCCTCGGCGAAGCGCTCGATCGGCTCGCCCGCGGGGGTGGAGCCGGTGTAATGGATGCGCGTGGCGCGCGGCACCATGCCGCGCAGGCCGGGCACCGACAGGCAGCCCTCCCAGCCCTCCTCGCGGTCCTCGGTGAGCGGCGTGATCACCGGGTTCACCAGGATGGTGCGCGGCACCGGCGCGGCGTCCGGGTAGCGCTCGCTGTGCTCGAAGCCGAAGATCACCACCTGCAGGCCGACGCCGATCTGCGGCGCGGCCAGGCCCACGCCGCCGTGCGCGGCCATGGTGTCGAACATATCCTCGACCAGCCCCGCGAGTTCGGGCGTGCCGAACTCGCCGACCGGCGCGGCAGGCTGCAGCAGTCGCGCATCGCCCATGCGCAGAAGGGTACGGACAGTCATCGGCTCTCTCTCCTCGTTCGTTCAGCCGCGCCCGCCGAAGAGGCCGCGGAGCCACGCCCAGCGGCTCACCACCAGGGCGAGGAAGATCAGCCCGCAGCCGGCGAGCTGCAGCGCGCTCATGGTCTCGGCGAACCACCACGCCGCAGCGAGCGCGGTCCACACCGGCTCGAGCATCATGATCAGCGCCGCGTGGCTGGGCGTGGTCAGGCTCTGGCCATGGAGCTGGAGCAGGAAGCGCAGCGTGGTGGCGAGCAGCGCGCTGGCGAGCAGCCAGCCGAACATCGGCGCGCCCCAGGTCTCGGGCCAGGGCTCGATCAGCAAGGCCGGTGGCAGCACCAGCACGCCGACGGCGAGCATCTGCACCACGCTGAGCGCGCGCACCGGCACGTTGCGCACGACGTGCGAGTTGACGTTGAACATCAGCGCGAACACCAGCGCGGCGCCGAGGAAGAACAGCTGGCCGGGCTCGACCTCGAAGCCGCCGTCGAGCGACAGGCAGGCGAAGCCGGCGAGCGCGAGCGGCAGCGCGACCCAGGTGCTCGCCGGCGGACGGTCGCCGAAGAACAGGCGCGCGAACACCGGCACCATGACGATGCCCATGCTGGAGATGAACGAGGCTTCGCCGAGGTGGCTGCTGTGCGACAGGCCGAGGATCCACAGCACCATGCCGCCGGCGAACAGGGCGCCGACGAGCAGGCTGTTGCGCAGCGCGCGCCGATCGAGCGCGCGCAGCTGCGGCAGCGAGAACATTGCCAGCACCAGCCCGGCGATCGTGAAGCGCAGGCCGATGAAGATCAGCGGCGGGATGCCTGCGAGCGCCTCCTTGGAGAAGATCCAGCCCGCCGCCGCGATCAACGTGGTGAGGGTGAGCAGGAGGTCGGCCTCGAGCCGATTCGGCGCCGCGCCGCCGGGGCCCTGCACGCTCATCGCACCTCCACGTCGCGGCGACGGCTGCGGAAGGTCCACAGGGCGTTGCCGGCGTAATGCCAGAGCAGCAGCAGCGCGGTGGTCAGCACCTGGGCGAGCAGGTAGTGCAGGCCGAGCAGTTCCATGAACAGGCTCATCAGCAGCGCCGTCCACGCCAGCCCGGCCAGCGCCACGGCGAAGAAGCGCGGCAGCGCCTGGGCGTGGCTGCGGGTGGAGGCGAACACCAGCCGGCGCGCGAGCGCATAGTTGACCAGCGCGCCGAGCACGAAGCCGGCGGTCGCGCCCGCCAGCGGCGGCGCGCCCGCGCCCTCCACGAGCGCGACCAGCAAGGCGTAGTGGGCGAGCGTGCCCACCGCCCCGACCGCGGCAAAGCGCAGGAAGCGCGCCAGCCCCCCGGATGCGCTCATCGCGGCCTCCTGTCCTCGCCGACCAGCGCGCGGCGATCCTTGACGACCGCCAGCACCCGCCCCGCGCGCTCCACCTGCGCCACCACGCGCCCCTGCAGCGCCTGCTCACAACCCATGTGGGTGGGCGAGAGGTAGAAGTCCGCGCCCCACCAGTCGCGCGTCGCGCGCAGCCCGGGCGCGAGCCAGACCTGCGCCTGCAACGGCTCGGCGCACACCGCCACGGCGTAGCCCTGCGCCGGCACGCCCTCGCGCGCGACCAGGGCGTTGAGCGCAAGCACCGCCTCGCGCAGGCTGCTCGCCCAGTAGTCCTGCTCCCAGCCCCCGGCCGCTCCCGGCACACCGCCGACGAGTTGGTTGTAGGCGAGATATCCGTAAGGATGCAGGCGGGCGAGCAGGCCCGCCTGGCCGAGCACCGCCAGCGCGCACGCGAGCAGCACGGCGCGGCGCAGCAGCGGCGGACGGGCCCGCAGGCCCTGCCAGGCATGGACCAGCCCCGCGCCCGCCAGCACCGCGAGCGGCGGCAGCACGAAGCTGAAATGGCGCAGGCCGTTGTACAGCGGCGGCGCTGCGACCAGGGTGTAGGCGAGCGGGAACAGCGCCGCCAGCACCACCGGCAGCCAGGGCAGGGCCGATCGTCGGCCCGGCGCCGTGGCGAGCGCCGCCAGGGCGCGCACACCGGCGAGCAGCGCCAGCGCGACCCCGGCGAGGAACAGCTCCGGCAGGCGCACCAGCAGGTAGGCCGCGAGGTAATGGCCCGGCACCTCGCCGACGTTCATCACGCGCCCGGCCAGCACCGTGTCGAGGTCGAAACTGAAATGCGAGAACGCGCTCATCGCGGTGAACACATTGCCCGGCGCCATCGCCGCCCACGGCCAGAACAGCGCGCCGAGGGCCAGCGCGATCGCCGCCGCCGGCAGCAGCGCGAGTACGCCGCGCAGGAGGAAGCGCAGGCGCCCGTGCGCCTGCAGGGCCGCAGCCGCGAGCATGCCGACGCCGAGGTAGAAGACCGCAAACACCGCTCCGATGCGCAGCCCGAAGGCGCAGCCGAGCGCGACGCCCAGCCCCGCCAGTACGCGCCAGGGCGGCGCGGGCAGGGTGTCGAGCACGCGCACGCTGAAGTACAGGGCCCACAGCATCGTGGTGGCGAAGGGGATGTCCTTGGTGTGGGTGAACATCGCCCCCGACCACGAACCGGTGATCAGCAGCAGCACGAGCGCCGCCAGCCCCGCCCACTCGCCGGCCAGCCGACGCGCGAGCAGCCAGGTACCGGCCAGCCCGAGAAGGCCGAAGCCGGCCGAGATCAGGTGGCGCAGGTCCCACAGCGCCGGCCCCTCGGCCGCGCCGGCGCGCTCCAGGGCAGCCGCGACGAGGTCGAAGAAGCCGCCATACAGATAGAGGTTCTTGTATTCGAAGGCCTGGCGGTCGGCAAACCCCGACAGGTAGAAGTCGAGCAGCAGGCGGCCGTAGACATGCTGGACCTCCTCGTCGTTGCTGATGCCGTGCCGGTCGAAGGTGAGCAGCACGAACATCCCGGCCAGCGCCAGCACGGCGAGCGCGATCCGGCGTGCGAGCGCGCCATGCGTTGCGGCCTCAAGGGTCACGGCCGGTGCCTCCCCCGCCGCGGCCGGCGCCCGCGCCGCCGCGCGCGGCGGGATCATCGATCGCGCTCCGGCCTGCGCTCGAAGCCGAGCCGCTCCGAAACCAGAAACAGCGGACGGCCCTTCACCTCGGTGAAGATCCGCCCCACGTACTCGCCGAGCACGCCGAGGCTGATGAGCTGGATCCCGGACAGGAACAGCCCCGACACCATCAGCGACACGTAGCCCGGCAGGTCGATGCCGAACAGCATCGTGCGCAGCACGAGAAACACGCCGTACAGGCCGGACAGCCCCGCCATCATCAGGCCGATCACCGACCACACCCGCAGCGGCAGGGTGCTGAAGGCGGACAGCCCGTCGATCGCGTAGCGCAGCAGGCGCAGCATCGACCATCCGGACACACCGCCGGCGCGCTGCGCGGGCTCGAACTCGACGACCTCCTGGCGGAAGCCCACCCAGCTCGTGATGCCCTTCATGAAGCGGGTGCGCTCGGGCAGGCTGTTGATCGCATCGACCACCGCACGGTCGAACACACGAAAGTCGCCGCCGCCCTCGGCGAGCTCGACCTCGGAGACCTTGCTGAAGAAGGCGTAGAAACCGCGGGTGAGCTTGCGTCGCAGCCAGGGGTCGGTGACGCGCGAGCGCCGCACCGCGGTCACCATCATCGCGCCGCCGCGCCAGCGCGCGAGCATCTCGGGGATCAGCTCGGGCGGATGCTGCAGGTCGCCGTCCATCAGCACGATCACGTCGCCCGTCGCCGCCTGGAGGCCAGCGGCCATCGCGGCTTCCTTGCCGAAGTTGCGCGCGAAGCGGATCGCCTTGAGGTGGCGGTCACCGGCGCACAACGTGGCGACGCGCGCATACGTGTCGTCGCGGCTACCGTCGTCCACGCAGACAATGTCCCAGCCCGACAGCTCCAGGCCCGCGAGCACCTGCGACAGGCGCCGATGCAGCGCCTCCACCGTTTCGCCCTCGTTGTAGAGCGGGACCACGACCGAGAGTCGGGGGTGTGCCGAGGAGGCGGGCGGCACATGGGGGTGGGCGTCGAGCGAGTCGGAGTGCGACACGATGAAACTACCGGCGAGTGGGCTCCGCAGCCGGAGCGAAGGCGTGCACGATAAACCATTCGTGCCCTGCCCGGCGTGCCCCGCGCGGGCCAGGGTGCGCGATACTTCGGACTTTCCGCCCGCAGCCCCGATCGCATGCAAGCCCCTTCCCGCCCTGGCGCGCCGGCCACCCGTCCGGTGGTGGTGTGCGCCGACGACTACGGCCTCGCCCCCGGGGTCAGCGAGGCGATCGCCGCACTCGTCGCGACCGGCCGGCTGTCGGCCACCAGCTGCATGAGCGCGCTGCCCGACTGGCACCGCGCTGCGCCCCCCCTGCGCGCACTGATGGCAAGCGCGCCGGCCGACGTCGGCCTGCACCTGACCCTGACCGACCAGCCCCCGCTCAGCGCCGCGGCGCGCCGGGCCTGGGGCGAGCGCCTGCCCCCGCTCGGCCGCCTGCTCGCCGCCGCCCTCGCCCGCCGCCTGCCGGCGCAGGCCGTGGCGGACGAGATCCGCGCCCAGCTCGACGCCTTCGAGGACGCCTGGGGGGACGCGCCCGACCACGTCGACGGCCACCAGCACGTGCATGTGCTGCCCGGCGTGCGCGAGCGCCTCGTCGCCGAGCTGCTGCGCCGCCACCCGCGCGGCCGCGTGTGGGTGCGCGACTGCGTCGAGCCGCCGCTGCGCAGCCTGCAGCGGCGGGAGGCGGCGGGCAAGGCCTGGTTCATCTCCGCCCTCGCGCGCGGACTGCACCGCCAGTTGCGCGAGGCCGGCCTGCCCTGCAACGAGGGCTTCAGCGGCCTGCACGACTTCTCCGTCGAGCGTCCCTTCGCAGCGAAGATGCGCCGCTTCCTCGCCGGCACCGGCCCACGCCCGCTGGTGCATGTGCATCCCGGCCGGGTGGACGCCGCCCTGCGCGCCTGCGATCCGCTGACCACCCCGCGCGAGGCCGAGCTCGCCTACCTCGCCTCCGCCGAATACCTCGCCGATCTCGCCGCTGCCGGCCTGCGCCCTGCTCGCTTCGCAGCGTTCGATGCCCCCGAGGTCGGGACGACCGCTCCGTCCTGCTAGCGCGATGCGGCGCGGCCGGGGCTGCGGCTACGGACGCGCCCGCGCAGCATCCCTTGGCGCAAGATTCGGCCTGACGGGTCGGTAGCCACGCATGTGGCACGCGCGAATTGCACAAGCGTCCGCCCGGTCGATAGGATCCCCGCCATGCAGCCGTCCATCCCTTCCCCCGACCCCGATGCGGGTCTCCTCGCCAGCCCCTGCGCAAACCCCTACGTCGGCCGCTTCGCCCCCTCGCCCAGCGGCGCGCTGCACTTCGGCTCGCTGGTCGCCGCCGTGGGCAGCTTCCTGGATGCGCGCGCGCACGGCGGACGCTGGCTGCTGCGCATCGAGGACGTGGACACCCCGCGCACGGTGCCCGGCGCCGCCGCAGGCATCCTCGCCACGCTGGAACGCTTCGGCTTCGAATGGGACGGCGCGATCGTGCGCCAGAGCGAACGCGGCGAAGCCTATGCGGCCGCGCTCGAGCGCCTGCGCGCGGCCGGCCTCGCCTATCCCTGTGCGTGCACCCGGCGCGAGCTCGCCGGCCAGCCGCTCGCGCGCGACGGCTCGCGCCGCTATCCCGGCACCTGCCGCGACGGCCTGCCGCCGGGACGGACCGGCCGCGCCTGGCGGGTGCGCGCCGAGGGCGTGGTGCGCTTTTGCGACGCGGTGCAGGGCGAGCAGGAGATCGACCTCGCCGCCGACGCCGGCGACTACGTGGTCAAGCGCGCCGACGGCCTCTTCGCCTATCAGCTCGCGGTGGTGGTGGACGACGCCGAAGCGGGGGTGACCCACGTCGTGCGCGGCGCCGACCTGCTCGACTCGACCGCGCGCCAGATCCACCTCCTCGGCCTGCTCGGTCATCCGGTGCCCGCCTACGCCCACCTGCCGCTGGCCACCAACCCCGCGGGCGAGAAGCTCTCCAAGCAGACGCTGGCGCGCGCGATCGACGAGCATCCGCCGCAGGCCGCCTTGCTGGCCGCGCTGCGCTTTCTCGGCCACAATCCACCCGACATGCTCACCGCCGCGCCGCTCGTCGAAACGTGGGCGTGGGCGCGCGCCCACTGGTCGCTCGCCGCCGTGCCGCGCCGCCGCCAGGCCGTGGCCGACGGCTTCTTTTGAGGAAACTCCATGCACCCGAACGACATCAGCACCCAGCCCGAAGCCATCCGCAGCCTGCTGCAGCAGGCGCGCACGATCGCCGTGGTCGGCATCTCGGCCAGGCACGACCGCCCCAGCCACGAGGTCGCGCACTACCTGCAGCGTGCCGGCTACACCATCATCCCGGTCAACCCGGCCTACGAGGAGGTGCTGGGGCAGAAGTGCTACCCCAACCTGCACGAGGTGCCGGTAAAGATCGACCTCGTCGACGTGTTCCGCAAGCCGGCGGAAGTGATGGCGGTGGTGGACGAGGCCATCGCCGTGGGCGCCGGCAGTGTGTGGCTGCAGCTCGGGGTGATCGCGCCCGACGCCGCGGACAAGGCCGCCGCCGCCGGGTTGAAGGTGGTGAGCGACCGCTGCACCAAGATCGAGCACCGCCGCCTGATCGGCTGAAACCGTGGATGCGGCGCATGGAATACGCGCCGGCGCCGCTCGAGCGCATTATTCGCACCTTCCGGCGCTCCCGCAGAAACCATCGCAACCGCCTGTAGGAGCGGCGGCAGCCGCGAATCCGGCGCATGGAATACGCGCCGACGCCGCTCCAGCGCACTATTCGCGCCTTCCGGCGCTCCTACAAGAACCCTCGCACCCCCGTAGGAGCGGCGGCAGCCGCGAATTCGGCGCGGCCCGGCCCGACTCGGCCCGCGTTGCCCGCGTCGGCGCAGGGGTCGGCATCGGCGTGGTGTCAGTGCGCGCCGCCATAGCCGGCGATGCCGATCGCCAGGCGCACGAGCTGGTAGGCAAGCCAGCTCAGACCGCGGCGCAGCAAGGGCAGGCGCCGCCAGTCCGAACGCCGGAGCTCGCGCGCACCGGCGCACAAGGCGGTCTCCAGGCTCGCGCGCAGCTCCGCCGCGAAGCCGCGATCGTCCACGAAGACGTTGGCCTCGCGCGCGAGCAGCAGGCTGAAGGCGTCGATGTTGCTCGAGCCGACGGTGGCCCATTGGTGGTCGATCACCGCCACCTTGGCGTGCAGGTGGCTGCGGTGGTACTCGAACAGGCGGATGCCGGCGTCGAGGAAGATCGGATACAGCGCGCGCGTCGCATACACCTGCATCGGGTGGTCCGACACGCCCTGCAGCAGCAGAGTCACCCGCACGCCGCGCCGGGCGGCATCGATCAGCGCCTGGCGGAAACGCCGACCCGGGAAGAAGTAGGCGTTGGCGAGCACGATCTCCTCGCGCGCGCCGGCGATCGCCTCGAGGTAGGCCTCCTCGATGGCGTGGCGGTGGCGCAGGTTGTCGCGCACCACGAAGGTGGCGCGGATCGAGCCCGCGGCCTCGGTGCGCGGCGGCGCCAGCAGCGGCTGCGCGGCGCGCCTGCGAAAGCTCGCCCACGCCACCAGCCGCCACAGCCGCTGCGCCGAGGCCACCACGGGCGCGAGCACCGGCCCCTCGACGCGCACCGCGTAGTCGTAGCGCGGGTTCGCCAGCGCGCCGGCGTCGAAGTCGTCCACCACGTTGATGCCACCGACGAAGGCCACGCGGCCGTCGATCGCCACCACCTTGCGGTGCAGCCGGCGCAGGCGGTGGCGGCGCAGCGAGAGCGGGCGCAGCTCGCGGCGGTAGATCAGCACCTGCACGCCGGCCTCGCGCAGGCGCGGCATCAGCGTGGGGACGAAGTTGCGCCCGCCGAAGCCGTCCACCATCACCCGCACCGCCACCCCGCGCCCTGCCGCGCGCGCGAGCGCCGCGGCGATGCGCGCGCCGGTGCCGTCGTCCTCGAAGATGTAGCTCTGCAGGAAGATCTCGCGCTCGGCACGGTCGATCTCGGCTTCCAGCGCCGGGAAGTACTGCCCGCCGTTCTCCAGCAACGCGACCGCGTTGCCCGCGAGGAACTGCATCAGCCGATGGGCTCCAGGTCGGCGGTCAGCGCCGCGTGGTCGGAGATCTGCGCCCACGGCGCGCCGTAATGCACCTGCGCCTGGCGCACGCGGAAGCCGCGCACGTAGATGCGGTCGAGGCGGAAGAAGGGCAGCGTGCTCGGATAGCTGCGCGCCGGCCGCCCGCGTCCGCTGCCGAAGGCCTCGGCAAGCCCGAGCCGGCGCCCGAGCAGGTCGTCGGCGCGGTTGCGCCAGTCGTTGAAGTCGCCGGCGATGATCAGCGGCGCGTCGCCCGGGGCGAGCTCTTCCATGCGCTCGGCGAGCGCCTCCATCTGCCGCCGCCGACTGCCCGCCATCAGGCCCAGATGCACGCACACGCAATGCACCGGCACGTCGAACTCGGGCAGCCTCACCTCGCAGTGCAACAGGCCGCGGCGCTCGAAGCGATGGTCGGAGACGTCCTGGTTGGCGGTGCTGAGGATGAGGTGGCGGCTGAGGATGGCGTTGCCGTGATGGCCGTGGTCGTAGATCGCGTTGCCGCCATACGCGATCTCCTGCCAGGCGTCCTCGGCGAGGAACTCGTGCTGCGGCAGCGCGGGCCAGTCGGGATGGCGAGCCGGATGACGCAGGTGCAGTCCCTGCACCTCCTGCAGGAAGACGAGGTCGGCATCCAGGCTGCGCAGGCGGTCGCGCAGCTCATGCACCACCATGCGGCGGTTGAACTGCGAGAAGCCCTTGTGGATGTTGTAGCTGCAGATCCTCAGCGCCATGGCCGTCGGACCTCGTGCGCGTCGGTCAGGAGACGGCCAGCATGCGGTCGAGCGCGATGCGGGCGAGCTCGGCCTCGTGCGCGGGGACCTTGATCTGGTTCACCACCTTGCCCTCGGCGAGGTTCTCCAGCGTCCACGCCAGGTGCTGCGGGTCGATGCGCTGCATGGTCGAGCACATGCACACGGTCGGCGCCATGAACTGCACCACCTTGCCCTGCGGCTTCATCTCCTCGGCGAGGCGGCTCACCAGGTTGAGCTCGGTGCCCACCAGCCAGTGGGTGTTGGGCGGCGCCTGGGTGATGGTGTTGAGGATGAATTCGGTGGAGCCGACGTAGTCGGACTTCTGGCACACCTCGAGCATGCTCTCGGGGTGGGAGATCACGAAGCCGTGCGGGTGCTTCTCGCGCCAGCGGTCGATATGCACCGGCTGGAACATCTGGTGCACCGAGCAGTGTCCCTTCCAAAGCAGGATCTTCGCCTTGCGGATCTGCTCGGCGGTGAGGCCGCCGTACTCGAGGTCGGGGTCCCACACCACCATCTCGTCGAGCGGGATGCCCTTCTTGAAGCCGGTCCAGCGCCCGAGGTGCTGGTCGGGGAAGAACAGCACCTTCTCGCGCTTGGCGAACGCCCAGTCGAGGATGGTCGGGGCGTTGGTCGAGGTGCACACGATGCCGCCATGCTCGCCGCAGAAGGCCTTGAGATCGGCCGCCGAGTTGATGTAGGTCACCGGCGTGATGATTTCGTCGGGCTTGTCGAGCACCTCGGCGAGCTCGCGCCAGCAGCGCTCGACCTTGGCCAGGCTCGCCATGTCGGCCATCGAGCAGCCGGCGGCGAGGTCGGGCAGGATGGCGATCTGGCTGGGCTTGGACAGGATGTCGGCGACCTCGGCCATGAAGTGCACGCCGCAGAACACGATGAACTCGGCGTCGGTCTGCGAGGCCAGGCGGGCGAGCTTGAGCGAGTCGCCGGTGAGGTCGGCGTGCTGATAGACGTCGGCGCGCTGGTAGTGGTGGCAGAGCAGCACCGCCCGCTCGCCGAGGCGTGCACGGGCGGCGCGGATGCGCTCCTGCGCCTCGTTGTCGGCGAGCACGTTGAAGCGGTCGAAGCTGATGGTGGAGACTTGCATTGTTTCGGTATCCGGATCCGTGGGAGGGGGCAATCCCGGGGTTACGGGCATCGGACCCCGCGTGCGGCCGCAGGTTCGACCGCGGCAGGCGGGGCCGGGTAAGGATTTGTTGCCGCTCAGCCCTGGTACCAGGGCAGGCCGGCGAGGCGCCAGCCGCCGATGCGGTTGCGCTGGTTGTTGGCGTCCTTGTCGCCTTCGAAGCCTTCCAGCACGTTGTAGCAGTTGGCGTAGCCGTTGGCGCTGGCGAGCCGCGCCGCGGAGTCGGAGCGCACGGCGGAACGGCACAGGAACAGCACCAGCGCCTCGGGATCCACCTGATGCTTCAGCTGGGCGAGGAAGTTCGGGTTCTCCTGCATCGAGGGATAGCTCTTCCACTCGATCTCGATCGCGCCGGGCACGCGCCCCACCCAGTCGAGCTCGGCGCGCGTGCGCACATCGACCAGCTTGGCACCGGGGGCGAGCTGCATCACCTGCCAGGTTTCGGCGGGGGTGAGCGCGCCCTGGTAGGGCAGCCCAAGGCTTTCGGCGCGCTCGTGGGCGAGCGTCAACAGTTCCGACAGGGTTCCCATGCGCACATCCGTCTAAAATGAAAGCGGTCGAAGTATAGCGCGTCCGCCGCGCCCCCCTCATGCCCTCCCGCCAAGCCCATTCCCCGGTCCCGGCCGCCCCTGCGGCCACGGACGAACTCGCCCGCAGCCGCGGCATCCAGCGCGCCACCCTGGTGGCGATCCTGACCAACTCGCTGCTCACCATCGGCCAGGTGGTCATCGGCCTGTTCGCCGGCGCCTTCAGCCTCGTGGCCGACGCGGCCCACACCCTGTCCGACCTGGTCACCGACCTGCTGGTCCTGCTCGCCGGCCGTCACAGCGCCGATCCGGCCGATACCAACCACCCCTACGGCCACGGCCGCATCGAGACCGTCACCACCCTGGTGCTGGGGGCGGTGCTGGGGGCGGTGGGCGTCGGCTTCCTGTGGAGCTCGGGGATCCGCCTGCAGGACATCGAGGCCTTGCCGGTGCTGCACCCGGCGGCCCTGGTCATGGCGCTGCTGACCCTCGCCGCCAAGGAGGGCCTGTTCCGCTACACGCTGGCCGCCGCACGCCGGCTCAACGCCCCCATGCTCGAGGCCAACGCCTGGCATGCACGCTCCGACGCTGCGTCATCGCTGGTGGTGGCCGCCGGCATCGGCGGCAGCCTGGCCGGCTACCCCTTCCTCGAGCCGCTCGCTGCGGCCGTGGTCGGCTTCCTGATCCTGCACATGGGCCTGCGCCTGGCGTGGAAATCGATCGGCGAGCTGATCGACACCGGTCTGCCGGAGGAAGAGCTCGAGCGCCTGCGCGCGACGATCCGCGAGACCCCGGGCGTGATCGGGCTGCACGACATGCGCACCCGGCGGATGGCCGATCGCGTGCTGTGCGACGCCCACGTCCAGGTCGACCCGCGGCTGACCGTCTCCGAGGGCCACCGCGTCTCGGACGCGGTATACCTGCGCGTACGCGCCGCCCACCCCGAGGTGCGCGACGTGCTGGTGCACATCGACCCCGAGGACGACGGCGAGCTGCAGGTCGTCCCCCCCGGCCCGCTCCCCGAGCGCGTCGAGATCCTCGCGCGCATGCGCGAACTCCTTGGCCCCGCGTTCGCCGAGCCCCGGCGGGTTCAGATCCACTACCTCGGCCAGCGCGTGGAGGTGGAGATCATCCTGCCCTCGGCCCCCGCGGCCGAAGCGCTCGAGATGCTGCAATCGCGGCGCAAGGCGTGGCTCGCGGAGCATCCCCATTACCGCAACATCCGCGTCTTCGTGGAGACAGCACCATAACAGTGCATTACGCGACCAACGACGCACCACTCTGGTGCATTGAAGTCGGACCGGAGCACCGATTTCGGGCTCGCGCCCTTGTGGCACAATGCCCTGCGCGCTGAAACCGGGCTGGCACGCTAAGTGCTTAGCCCTGCTCACACGAATCCGGCGCATCGACCCCAGGCCGCTGCACCACCCGCTCAACGCAACAACGCCTCATCTCACCAGGAGTGAAAATGAACGCCCAAGACGTCATGAAGATGATCCAGGAAAACGAAGTGCGCTTCGTGGACCTGCGCTTCACGGATATTCGCGGCAAGGAGCACCACGTCGGCCTGCCGGTGTCGGCCTTCGAGGAAGAGCACTTCGAGCACGGCCACCCCTTCGACGGCTCCTCGCTGGCGGGCTGGAAGGGCATCCAGGCCTCGGACATGATCCTCATGCCGGAGCCCTCGACCGCCTACATCGACCCCTTCTTCGACGAGACCACGCTGGTCATCACCTGCGACGTCATCGAGCCCTCCGACGGCAAGGGCTACGATCGCGATCCGCGCTCGATCGCCAAGCGCGCCGAGGCCTACCTGAAGAGCACCGGTATCGGCGACACCGCCTTCTTCGGCCCCGAGCCCGAATTCTTCATCTTCGACTCGGTCGAGTGGTCGGTCGACATGTCGGGCGTGTATAGCAAGATCATCTCGGAAGAGGCCGCCTGGTCCACTGCCGACAAGTTCGAAGGCGGCAACACCGGCCACCGTCCGCGCGTCAAGGGCGGCTACTTCCCGGTCCCGCCGGTCGACAGCCTCAACGACGTGCGCGCCGCCATGGTGCTCGCGCTCGAGGCCTGCGGCGTGCCGGTCGAGGTGCACCACCACGAGGTGGCCAACGCCGGCCAGTGCGAGATCGGCACCAAGTTCAGCACGCTGACCCAGCGCGCCGACTGGACCCAGGTGCTCAAGTACATCGTGCATAACGTCGCCCACCAGTACGGCAAGACCGCCACCTTCATGCCCAAGCCCATCGTCGGCGACAACGGCTCCGGCATGCACGTGCACCAGTCGATCTGGAAGGACGGCAAGAACCTGTTCGCGGGCAACGGCTACGCCGGCCTGTCCGAGACCGCGCTGTACTACATCGGCGGCATCATCAAGCACGCCCGCGCGCTCAACGCCATCACCAACCCGGGCACGAACTCGTACAAGCGCCTGGTGCCGCACTACGAGGCCCCGACCAAGCTTGCCTACTCGGCACGCAACCGCTCGGCTTCGATCCGCATCCCCTACACCGCCAACCCGAAGGGCCGTCGCATCGAGTCGCGCTTCCCGGACCCCCTGGCCAACCCGTACATGTGCTTCGCCGCGCTGATGATGGCGGGCCTGGACGGCATCCAGAACAAGATCCACCCGGGCGACCCGGCCGACAAGAACCTCTACGACCTGCCGCCGGAAGAGGACGCGCTGATCCCGACCGTGTGCACCAGCCTCGACCAGGCGCTGGAGTACCTGGACAAGGATCGCGAGTTCCTGACCCGTGGCGGTGTGTTCTCCAACGACTTCATCGACGCCTACATCGCGCTGAAGATGGAAGAGGTCGACCGCATGCGCATCACCACCCACCCGGTGGAATTCGACATGTACTACAGCCTGTAAGCCGGGAGATCCTGCGCAGGACGGAAGGGACGGGCGTTGCCCGTCCCTTTTTTCTGGGGTCTAATCGGGCCTGACCCGCAAGGATGACGGCATTGCAGCCCGCTCCCGCCGTCCCCGCGACCCTCCGGACATGCGCATGCGAACGTATCGAATCCTTCCGCTGCTCCTGCTCGCCGGCCTTGCCTCGCCGGCCCTTGCCGAAATCTACAAGTGCACCGACGCCGCCGGTCGGGTGACCTATACCAACGACCGATCCCTGGCGCGTGGCTGCGTGCGCCTGCAATCCGACCAGCCGGTATCCTCGGTGCCGGCACCGGTGCGCCGTCCTGCCGCACCGGCGGCCCGCGACACTGCGCAATCGGCCGACTTCCCGCGCGTGAGCCCGAACGAGCAGCGCGGCCGCGACGACGCCCGCCGCCAGGTGTTGCAGGAAGAGCTGCGCACCGAGGAGCAGAAGCTGGCCGAAGCCGAGAAGGCGCTCGCCGAGCAGGAGTCCATCCGCCTCGGTGACGAGCGCAACTACCAGAAGGTGCTCGACCGCGTGCAGCCCTTCAAGGACCGCGTCGAACTGCACAAGCGCAACGTCGAGGCGCTGCGCCGGGAGATCTCCGGCCTGCGATGACCCGGACCTGGCGCGCATCTTGCATGTCCTCCGCCAAACAACAGGACGCGCCCATGCCATCGCAACCCACCCACGCCACAAGCGACCCCGGCAGCCCTTTCGCCGGGCTCGATCTGCTGTCCTCGGCGGTCGTGCTCGTCGACGCCGGGCTGGCGATCCGCTACCTCAACGCGGGCGCGGAGAACCTGTTCGCGATCAGCCAGCGCAAGCTGCTCGGCCAGCCGCTCGAGCGCCTGCTCGGCAGCCCTCCCGGCCTGGGCGCGGCGCTCGACAACGCGCTGCGCACCAACTGGAGCTACACCGGCCAGGACATCAGCGTGCAGCGCGGCGACGCCGAACCGCTGCGGCTCGACTGCACGGTGACCCCGGTCGACACCGCCGGCGTGCGCCTGCTGCTCGAGTTCCGCCCGATCGACGCCCAACTGCGCGTGGCGCGCGAGGAGCAGCTGCTGCACCAGCAGCAGGCCAACCGCGAACTCATCCGCAACCTCGCGCACGAGATCAAGAACCCGCTCGGCGGCATCCGCGGCTCGGCGCAGCTGCTGCAGCACGAGCTCGACGATCCGCAGCTACGCGAATTCACCGACGTCATCATCGCCGAGGCCGACCGCCTGCAGGATCTGATGAACCGACTGCTGAGCTCGCACTGCATGATGCGACCGGCGACGATCAACCTCCACGACGTGCTCGAGCGCGTGCGGCGCCTGATCCTCGCCGAGTTCCCGTCGATCCGGATCGTCCCCGACTACGACCTCAGCCTGCCCGAGCTCACCGCCGACCGCGAGCAGCTCATCCAGGCGGTGCTCAACATCGTGCGCAATGCCGCGCAGGCGCTCGGCGGCCGCGGCGAAATCCTGCTGCGCACCCGCATCGCGCGCCAGGTGACGCTCGCCAAGCGCCGCCACAAGCTGGCACTCGAATTGCAAGTGATCGACGACGGCCCCGGCATCCCCGAGGAGATCCGCGACCGGATCTTCTATCCGCTGGTGTCGGGACGCGAGGGCGGCAGCGGGCTGGGCCTGTCGCTCGCGCAGAGCTTCATCGAGCAACACCAGGGCATGATCGAGGTGGAAAGCCGTCCCGGGCGCACCTGCTTCACGATCCTGCTGCCGATTACCGAGCGCAACTGAGCGCATCCGGCGTCCCTCCCGCGGAACGCCGGGCGAGCAGCGCGCACCAGAATAGTGCATACGATATGAATACCGTCTGGATCATCGACGACGACCGCTCGATCCGCTGGGTGCTTGAAAAGGCGCTCGGCCGCGAGGGCATCGACCACGCCAGCTTCAGCTCCGCCGGCGACGCCCTCGCCGAGCTCGAGCGCGCGCCGCAGCCGCCGGCCGCGCTGCTGTCGGACATCCGCATGCCCGGCGAGTCGGGGCTGGACCTGCTGCAGAAGGTCAAGGAGCGCCACCCGCAGCTGCCGGTCATCATCATGACCGCCTACTCCGACCTCGACAGCGCAGTGGCGGCCTTCCAGGGCGGCGCCTTCGAGTACCTGCCCAAGCCCTTCGACGTCGACCAGGCGGTCGCGCTCGTCCGGCGTGCATTGGAGCAGACCGCGCACCAGAACGGTGCAAGCGAGGAAGCCACCCTCGCTCCCGAGATTCTCGGCCAGGCCCCGGCGATGCAGGAGGTCTTCCGCGCCATCGGCCGGCTCGCGCACTCCCACGCCACGGTGCTGATCAACGGCGAGTCGGGCAGTGGCAAGGAGCTGGTCGCGCGCGCGCTGCACCGCCACAGCCCGCGCCGCGACGCGCCGTTCATCGCCATCAACACCGCCGCCATCCCGCGCGACCTGCTCGAATCCGAGCTCTTCGGCCACGAGCGCGGCGCCTTCACCGGCGCCGCCACCCAGCGCCGCGGCCGCTTCGAGCAGGCCGACGGCGGCACGCTCTTCCTCGACGAGATCGGCGACATGCCGGCCGAGCTGCAGACCCGGCTGCTGCGCGTGCTCTCCGACGGCCACTTCTACCGCGTCGGCGGCCAGCAGCCGATCCGCGCCAACGTGCGCGTGATCGCCGCCACCCACCAGGACCTGGAGGAGCGCGTGCGCCAGGGCCTGTTCCGCGAGGACCTCTTCCACCGCCTCAACGTCATCCGCCTGCGCCTGCCACCGCTGCGCGAGCGCCGCGAGGACATTCCGCTGCTGGTGCGCCACTTCCTGCAGAAGAGTGCGCAGGAGCTCGGCGTCGAGCGCAAGCGCATCTCGGACGCCACGCTCGAATACCTGCAGGCCCAGCCCTTCCCCGGCAACGTGCGCCAGCTCGAGAACCTGTGCCACTGGCTGACCGTGATGGCGCCGGCGCAGGTGGTGGAGGTGGCCGACCTGCCGCCCGAGATGCGCGAGCAGCCTGGCCGCGAGTCGCCGTCGAACTGGATGGAGGGCCTCGGCAGCGAGGCCGACCGCCTGATCGCCTCGCGCCCGGGCGAGGTCTTCGATCGCCTCACGCGCGAGTTCGAGCGCACCCTGATCCGCCGCGCGCTCGCCGCCACCGGCGGGCGCCGCATCGAGGCCGCGCAGCTGCTCGGCATCGGCCGCAACACGATCAGCCGCAAGATCCAGGAGCTGGGCATGGACGAGGAACGTACGCCGGAGGCGGAGGAGAGCGGGCGCTGAGCGTTCCCCGATCGCATCCATGCCGCGGGAGGCACATCCGCCGCGGTCTTGGCGGATAATGCGGTTTTCGGTCCGCCGCTCCCGCACTTGTCCTCCATCCCTCCATCCACGCCTTCGACGCGCGCCTGCGCGACCGAACTGGCCTCCCTCCTCGGCGCACGCGCGCACGATTTCGCCATCGAATGGGTGGCGTGCTGCGACTCGACCAACGCCCTCCTGGTCGACGCCCCGCCCGCCGACGACGGCCGCGTGCATGTGCTCGTGACCGACCGCCAGACCGCCGGGCGCGGGCGACGCGGGCGGCAGTGGCTGTCCTGGGAGGGCGCCAGCCTCACCTTCTCGCTGCTGTGGCGCTTCGCCCCGGGGACGCCGGCCCCGGCCGGGCTCTCGCTCGCTGCCGGGCTCGCGCTCGCGCGCGCGCTCGAGCAGCTCGGCGTCGAGGGCGTGCAGCTCAAGTGGCCCAACGACGTGCTGGTGCATGGCGACAAGCTCGCCGGCATCCTGGTCGAGCTCCTCCCCATGCGCGGCCGCCCGCCCGCGGCGGTGATCGGCATCGGCCTGAACCTGCGCCTGCCGGCCGACGCCGTCGTCCCCGACCAGGCGGGCGTCGCCGACCTCGCCGGTGCGCTCGGCGGCGAACCGCCCTCGCGTCCGGCGCTGCTGGCGGCCATCCTCGGCGAGTTCCACCGCCTCTTCGAGACCTACGCCGCCGCCGGCTTCCCCGCCCTGCGCGGGGCCTGGGAGCAGCGCAACGCCTTCGCCGACCTGCCGGTGGCGGTCCGCGGCGAGTCGGCCACGCTGTACGGCACCTGCATCGGAGTGGACGACGACGGCGCCCTGCTGCTGCGCGGAGAGGACGGCATCCAGCGCGTGCTGGCGGGCGACGTCTCGCTGCGCCCGCTGATGGACGGCCCGCGATGATCCTGCTCGTCGATGCCGGCAACACCCGCGTGAAATGGCGCGTGGTCTCCATGGATTCCCCCGCCCGTGCGCTCGCCGAGGGCGCGGTGGGCCACGCCGAGATCGACATGCTCGCCGCCGCATGCCGCGCCTGGCCCGGGCTGGTGCGCGTGCTCGGCTGCAACGTCGCCGGCACCAGCGTCGCTGCGCGCGTCGCCGCCGCCTGCGCACCGCTGCGGGTGGACTGGCTGCTGCCCACCGCGGCCTGCGCCGGCGTGCGCAACCTCTACGACAACCCCGAGCGCCTCGGCGCCGATCGCTGGGCGGCGCTGATCGGCGCCCGCCACAGCCACGCCGGTGCCTGCCTGGTGGTCACCGCAGGCACCGCCACCACGGTGGACCTGCTGTCCGCGGCGGGCGACTTCCTCGGTGGCCTGATCCTGCCCGGGGTCGAGCTGATGCAGCAGGCGCTCGCCCGCGGCACCGCGCAGCTGCCGCTCGCCGAGGGCCGCTTCGCATGGCAGCCGCGGCGCACGGTGGATGCGATCCGCTCGGGATGCCTGCAGGCCCAGACCGGCGCGGTCGAGCGCATGTTCCGCCAGATCGCGGCGCAGCCCGATGCGCTCTGCCTGCTCGGCGGCGGCGCCGCCGACAGCTTCGCCGACCTGCTCGAGATTCCGCTGCGACGGATCGACAATCTGGTGCTGACCGGCCTGGGCACGGTCGCCACCCTGCCCGCCCCGCCCACACGCTGACAATACCGAAAGGGAGAAAACAACGATGGAAGCCACCCGCATCCTGCTCGACGCCGCCGACATCCCGACGCACTGGTACAACGTCGCCGCCGACCTGCCGACCCCGCTCGCGCCGCCGCTCGGCCCCGACGGCAAGCCGGCCACGCCCGAGCAGATGGGGGCCATCTTCCCGCCTGCGATCCTCGAGCAGGAGATGAGCGCGGAGCGCTGGATCGCCATCCCGCAGGAGGTGCGCGAGATCTACCGCCTGTGGCGGCCCAGCCCGCTGTGTCGCGCAGTGCGCTTGGAGCAGGCGCTCGGCACCCCGGCGAAGATCTTCTTCAAGTACGAGGGCGTCTCGCCCGCCGGCTCGCACAAGCCCAACTCGGCGGTGCCGCAGGCCTTCTACAACAAGCAGGCCGGCATCAAGCGCCTGACCACCGAGACCGGCGCCGGACAGTGGGGCTCGTCGATCGCCTTCGCCGGGCAGATGTTCGGGCTGGAGGTGCGCATCTACATGGTCAAGGTGAGCTACGACCAGAAGCCCTACCGTCGCCTGATGATGCAGACCTGGGGCGGAGAGGTCTTCGCCAGCCCCTCGCCGCACACCGAGACCGGCCGCCGCCTGCTCGCCGAGGACTCGAACAACCCCGGCTCGCTCGGGATCGCCATCTCCGAGGCAGTGGAAGAGGCCGCCGGCCGCGCCGACACCAACTACACCCTCGGCTCGGTGCTCAACCACGTGGTGCTGCACCAGAGCATCATCGGCCTGGAAGCAAAGAAGCAGCTCGACAAGGTCGGCCTTTACCCCGACGTCGTCATCGGCCCCTGCGGCGGCGGCTCCAGCTTCGCCGGCATCGCCTTCCCCTTCCTCGCCGACAAGGCCGCGGGCGACAAGCGCGCCGACAAGCTGCGCTGCGTGGCGGTGGAGCCGAGCTCCTGCCCGACGCTGACCAAGGGGCAGTACGCCTACGACTACGGCGACGCCTCCGGCTTCACCCCGCTGATGAAGATGTATACGCTGGGCCACGACTTCATGCCGCCCGGCATCCACGCCGGCGGACTGCGCTACCATGGCGACTCGCCGCTGGTGTCGAACCTGCTGCACGCCGGCCTCATCGAGGCCGCCGCCGTGCCGCAGCTGGCGACCTTCGATGCGGGCGTGCAGTTCGCGCGTGCCGAGGGCATCATCCCGGCGCCCGAGTCCTGCCACGCGATCCGCCAGGCCATCGACGAGGCGCTGGCCTGCAAGGCGAGCGGCGAGGCCAAGACCATCCTGTTCAACCTCACCGGCCACGGCCACTTCGACATGAGTTCGTACGAGCGCTATTTCTCGGGCAAGCTCGAGGACTTCGACTATCCGGCCGATGCGGTGGCGGCCTCGCTCGCCCACCTGCCCAAGGTCGGCTGAGCGACCCGCGGCCGCCGGCTCGTCCGGCGGCCTCACTGACCCCCCTGGCACGCGCCTCGGCATGACGATCCTGCGCCTCCTGCTCATCCTGCTGCTGATCCTCAACGCCCTCGCCTTCGCGGCGATCGGCGGCTGGCTGGGTGGCGAGCCGGCGACGGGCGAGGCGGCGCGCATCGCCACCCAGCTGCACCCGGAACGCATCCGCCTGGCGAACGAGACCGGTGCCACCGGACTCGCGCCCGTCGCTGCCGAGCCGTCCTTGTCCTCCGCAGTCGTCACCCGCGCAGCCTCCGCGCCGGATACCCCGGCACCCGCGACAGCGGACGCCGCGACGGAAGACGCCCCCGCCCCGTCCACCGCACAGGACGCCACGCTGCCCGCGGCCCGCGTCGACGCCGAGTCGTCCCCACTCCCGGCGCCCGAGATCGCGCCCCCGGTCGAGCCTGCCCCTGCCGAGCCCGCCCCCACCGAGCCTGCCCCTGCCGAGCCCCCACCCGCCGAGCCGGCCGTGGTTCCCGCCCCCTCGCCGGCGCCGCCCGCACTCTGCCATGCGTGGGCCGACCTCAGCGCCAGCGAGGCCGACCGCCTCGTCCAGCGCCTGCGCCGCATCGGCATCACCGCGGCGCGCAGCCGCAGCGAGACGCCCGAGGCCTGGTGGGTGCGCATCCCGCCGCAACGCAACCGCGGCGAGGCCGAGCGTCGCGTCGTCGAACTCAACCTGCTCGGCGTCAGCGACACCTTCATCGTTCAGGAGTCCGGCCCCAACCAGAACGCGGTCTCGCTCGGCCTCTTCAAGACCGAGAACCGCGCCCGCATCCTGCTCGGCCAGCTACGCGCCAAGGGCGTCGAGAATGCGGGCATCGAGCCGCGCATGAGCACGAGCTACCGCATCCAGGCCAACGTCCCGGCCAACGAGCTGCGCATCGTCGAGTCGGCCGCGCCCGGGCTGCGCGCCAAGCGCCAGGCCTGCACGCGCTGAAGCGGAGAAGGGCATGAGCGTGAAGCGTCCCTACATCGTCGGCCTCACCGGCGGCATCGGTAGCGGCAAGAGCGCCGCCACCGACCGCTTCGCCGCGCTCGGCGCGAGCGTGGTCGACACCGACCGCATCGCCCACGAACTCACCGCCCCCGGGGGCGGCGCCATCGAGGCCATCCACACAGCCTTCGGCGACGCCATGATCGCTCCAGACGGCAGCCTCGACCGCACCGCGATGCGCGCGCTCGCCTTCCGCGAGCCGGATGCGCGCCGCCGCCTCGAGGCCATCCTGCACCCGATGATCCGCGCCGAGAGCGCCCGCCAGTGCGTGGCAGCCGGCGGCCCCTACGTGATCCTCGCCGTACCCTTGCTGGTGGAGTCGGGCGGCTACCGCGAGCGCTGCGACCGCATCTGCGTGGTCGACTGCCCCGAGGCGCTGCAGCTCGAGCGCGTGCGCGCGCGCAACGGCCTCGCCGACGAACAGATCCGCGCCATCATGGCCGCACAGGCCAGCCGAGCGCAGCGCCTGGCCGCTGCCGACGACGTGATCGACAACGCCGGCACGCTCGCCTCCCTGCACGCGCAGGTCGATCGCCTGCACGCCGCCTACCTCGCCGCCACGACGCACTGAAACCGTGCCTCGCCGTGGCGGCAAGGGGGCCTGTGCTATCATCGGCGCGAATCAGAACAGGTGCGATACAGGCGGACACGCTGCGGTGATTAGCTACGAATATCCTCTCAACGAGCGCATCCGCACCCTGTTGCGCCTGGAGGACCTGTTCCTCAAGATCGCCCATTTCACCGCAGGCGCCGCGCCGCAGGATCACCACGTCGCGCTGCTGACCATCTTCGAGACGCTCGAGGTCGCCAGCCGCGCCGACCTCAAGGTCGACCTGGTGCAGGAACTTGAACGCCAGCGTCAGATCCTGATGTCCTTCCGCAACAACCCCGAGATCTCCGAAGAGGCGCTCGCGGGCGCGCTCTACGAGATCGAGCAGGCCTCCACCGGGCTGCTCGCGATGGCGGGGAAGATCGGCCACTACCTGCGCGAGAACGAGTGGCTGATGAGCATCCGCAGCCGCGCGGCGATCCCCGGCGGGGTGTGCCAGTTCGACCTGCCCTCCTACCACTACTGGCTCAACCGCGACCCGGCCGTGCGCCGCGGCGACCTCGGCACCTGGATCCAGCCGATGGCGCCGATCCGCGACGGCATCGAGATCGTGCTGCGCCTGCTGCGCGCCAGCGGCCACCCCGAGCCGCTGCATGCGCGCGCCGGCGCCTTCCAGCTGACCATGGCGGGACGCACCGCGCAGATGCTGCGCGTGCGCCTGGCGCAGTCCGAGACCGTGGTGCCCGAGATCAGCGCCAACAAGTACGCGCTCAACGTGCGCTTCATGCTGCCCGAGACGGTCGCGCGCCCGCGCGTCGCCGAACGCGACGTCGCCTTCGAGCTCACCTTCTGCAGCCTGTGAACATGAGCACCCGCGTCCGCACCGTGCGCTGCCCCACCTGCGGCAAGGACGTCGAGTGGAAGCCGGAGAGCCGCTGGCGGCCGTTCTGCTCGGCGCGCTGCAAGCAGATCGATCTCGGCGAGTGGGCCTCGGAAGGCTACCGCGTGCCGAGCTCACCGCCCGACGCACCGCTCGACGAGATCGACTATCAGCCGCCCGGCGCGGGCGAGATTCGGCGACGCTGAACGGCGCAGCTCCGCGCCCCCTCACGCGGCAAGCACGCGCTCACTCCCGGGCGGTTCTCCAGATCGCGCGGATCGCGGCGATGCCGTGCGCGCCGGCGTCGCGCGCGCGCTCCATGTCGTCCGCCGCCAGCCCGCCGAGCGCGAATACCGGCAGCGGCAGGCCCGCCGCCGTGGCGGCGAACCCTTCCCAGCCCATGCCGGCCTGCCCGGGATGGGTCAGGGTCGGCAGCACCGGTCCGAGCAGGGCGTAGTCGAGTTCCAGCGCCGCGGCACGCTCGAGCTCCGTGCGATCGTGACAGGACGCCCCCACCCAGGGGAAATCCGGTCGTCCCTGCGCCGCCATCAGGCGACGCGCCGGCAGATGCACGCCGTCGGCACCGATGCGGCGCGCAAGCGCCTCGTCCCCATTCACCAGCAGCAGGCCGCCATGTGCGCGCACACGCGCCAGCACCGCGCGCGCGAAGTCCTCGCGCGCATCTTCGGGCAGCGCGCCCTCACGCACCTGCACCAGGCGCAGGCCGGCGGCGAGCGCGCGCTCCAGGGCCTCGAGCTGGGCGTCGACGCCGATCTCCGCGGCGTGGGTGATGGCCATCGTGCGCGGCAGGCGCAAGGCCTTCAGGATCGGTCCGTTGGCGGGCAGCATCGGCTCGCGCGCGGGGCCCTCGGGACGCACCCAGGCGAGCGCGCTGTGCACCCGGTCGGCGAGCTCGCCCTCCCAGGCCACCACCTCGTGGAAGTGCAGGCGCACATGGGCGTGCTCGTAGAGGTGCTCGCGGCACAGCCAGGGCCGCAGCCGGGTGACGCGGATGCCGAGCTCCTCGTCGAGCTCGCGGATCAGCGCCTGCGCCGGGCTCTCGCCGGGCTCGACCTTGCCGCCGGGAAACTCCCAGTAGCCCGCATACACAGTATCGGGCGCGCGCTGGCCGAGCAGGTAGCAACCGTCCTCGCGCAGCAGCACGCCAGCGGCGACCTCCACCCGCTTGCGCGTCATCGTGCGTCGTCCAGCAGGCGGCCGGCGTGGTCGCGGGCGAACTGCCAGGCGACGCGGCCCGAGCGCGAGCCCCGCATCAGCGCCCACTGCAGCGCCTCCTGGCGGGACGAGGCAATTTCGTCTTCGCTTGCGCCGAAGCTGCGCAGCCAGTGTGCGACGATGTCGAGGTACTCGTCCTGGCTGAAGGGGTAGAAGGAGATCCACAGGCCGAAGCGCTCGGACAGCGAGATCTTCTCCTCCACCGCCTCGCCCGGGTGCAGCTCGCCATCGACGTGGCGGGCCTGCAGGTTCTCGTCGTGGTACTCCGGCATGAGGTGGCGGCGGTTGGAGGTGGCGTAGATCAGTACGTTGTCCGACATCGCCGACACCGAGCCGTCGAGCACGCTCTTCAAGGCCTTGTAGGCGTCCTCACCCTCCTCGAAGGAGAGATCGTCGCAGAACAGGATGAAGCGCTCCGGCCGGCCGGCGATCAGCTCGACGATCTCGGGCAGGTCGACCAGATCGGTCTTGTCGACCTCGATCAGGCGCAGGCCACGCGCAGCGTATTCGGTGAGCAGGGCCTTGACCAGCGAGGACTTGCCGGTGCCGCGCGCGCCGGTGAGGAGCACGTTGTTGGCACGCCGGCCGGCGAGGAACTGGCGGGTGTTGCGGTCGATGCGCGCCTTCTGGTCATCCACGTCCTGGATATCGGCGAGCGTGATGCGGTGCGGCGCGCGCACGGGACGCAGCTCGGCGCGGCCGTGGCGGCGCTGCCAGCGGAAGGCGAGCGCAGCGTCCCAGTCGGGCGCGGCGGCGGGGCCGGGCAGCAGGGTTTCGAGGCGTGCCAGCACCCCTTCGGCGCGGGCGAGCAGGTCAGCGAGTTCCTTGGTCATCGGGGTTTCCGCAATCGTCCCGGTCGCAAGCGGGCGCGGACGGCTGGCGCAGGGCGAGCCCGACGACCAGGAGCAGCGCGAGCGCGACGCCGAGTTCTAGAAAGATCAGCCACACCGTCCGTCTCCGGCAGTCCGTGGGGGCCCGGTATACTGGCGGCAAAGACAGCCGAGTTCAACCGATGCCCCGCAAGATGTTCCGCCGCACCCGCAGCACCCTCCTGCCCTCCCTCCCTGCCTTGCTGCTGGCCGCCTGCGCCGCCCTGCCGGGCACGCCCGAACCCTCGGGCGAGCGCGCCTGCGTCCCCTGCCCGAGTTGCCCGCCTTGCCCCGGCGCGCCGTCGGTTGCTGCGCCGGGCGCCCCCGCAGCCCCGGCCACCCCTGCTGCCGCCGCACCGCAGGCGAGCGACTGGAGCGCGATCGAGGGCTGGCAGCGTGACGAACTGTCGGCGGCCTGGCCGGCGCTGCGCGCGTCCTGCTCCACCCTGGTGCGGCAGGCGCAATGGAAGACGGTGTGCGACGAGGCCGCGCGCCTGGGTGGCGCGCCCGACGGCGGCACGGTGCGCCGCTTCTTCGAGAGCCGCTTCACGCCATGGCAGCTGGTCAATGCCGACGGCAGCGCGAACGGCCTGGTCACCGGCTACTACGAGCCACTGATCCGCGGCAGCCGCAGCCGCAACGCGCGCAGCCCCTGGCCGATCCACGGCGTGCCGCAGGACATGCTGACGATCGAGCTCGCCGACGTGTATCCCGAACTGAAGAGCCTGCGCCTGCGCGGCCGTCTGGTCGGCAACAAGGTGCTGCCGTACTGGAATCGCCAGCAGCTCGCCGAACGCCAGGTCCCCGCCCCGGTACTGCTATGGGCGGACGACCCGATCGAGCTCTTCTTCCTCCAGGTACAGGGTTCGGGGCGCGTGCAGCTTCCCGACGGCAGCCTGGTGCGGATCGGCTACGCCGACCAGAACGGCCACCCCTACCAGTCGATCGGACGCTGGCTGGTCGCCCAGGGCGAGCTGACGCTGGACAAGGCCTCGATGGATGGAATCAAGCGCTGGGCGCAGGACAACCCGCAGCGCCTGCAGGAGCTGCTCAACGCCAACCCGAGCTACGTGTTCTTCCGCGAGATGCCGGCCTCGGGCGGCGGACCGGTCGGGGCGCTCGGCGTGCCGCTGTCCGAGGGACGCAGCATTGCGGTGGATCCGCGCTACGTCCCGCTGGGGGCGCCGGTTTTCCTGGCGACGACGCAGCCGCTGAGCGAGCGGCCGCTCGAGCGCCTGGTGATGGCGCAGGACACCGGGGGTGCGATCAAGGGTGCGGTGCGCGCGGACTTCTTTTGGGGCTTCGGCGCGGAAGCCGGCCGCGAGGCGGGCAAGATGCGCCAGCAGGGGCGGATGTGGGTGCTGTTGCCGAAAGGCATGAAGCCGCCCGTGCCGCGCTGATGCCCGCCCGCGGTAGGCAGACGGTCAACGCTTGGCGGCGTCGATCGCCTTCTCGAGCTCGGCTTTCGGCAGGTAGCCGCCGATACGCGAACCGTCGGCAAGGAAGATCGTCGGCGTGCCGCTGATGCGCAGGCTCTGGCCGAGTTCGACGTTGCGCGCGATGGTCGCGGTGTCGCAGCTCGCCTTCGCCGGCTCCTTGCCGTCGACCACCCAGTCGGTCCACGCCTTGCCCTTGTCCTTCGCGCACCAGATGTTGTCGGATTTGTTGCGAGAATCCTCGCTCAGGATCGGATAGAGGAAGGTGTAGACGGTGACGTCTTCCATCTGCGCGAGATCCTTGCCAAGGCGCTTGCAGTAGCCGCAGTTGGGATCCTCGAAGGTGGCGATCACGCGCGTACCCTTGCCCTTGACCACCTTCACCGCCTGGTCGAGCGGGAGGGTCGAGAAATCGATCGCGGAGAGCTGGTTCAGGCGCGCCTGGGTCACGTCACGACGGCTTGCGGTGTCGATGATGCTGCCGTCGATGATGAAGCTGTTCTTGGCGTCGGTATAGACGAGCTGGCCGTTCTTCAGCACGACCTCGTACAGCCCGGCGTAGTCGGTGCGCGTGACCTTCTCCACCGCCGGCGCGCCGATGAAGGCCTCCATGCTCTTCTTGACCTCGGCTTCGTCCGCGTGCGCGAGCGTGGCCGCGCAGAGCGCCAGGGCGAGGCCGAGCGGCCGGATCAGGGATGGGACGGAAACATTCATCAGGTTCTCCACAGGATTCAGAAACGGCCGTTGGCCGCGTAGCGCACAAGCGCGTTCTTTAAGACCGGAAGCTGCCCGGTCAGGTTCATTCCGACGTTGCGCAGCGACGACAGCAAGGGGTCTTGGCGCCCGAACAGTCGGCTCAACGCGTGGGTGGTGTATTGGAGCAAAAAGGGCTCCTCGGCGCGCATGCGGGCGTAACGCCGCAGCACCGAAAGCTCTCCCGCATCCCGCCAGGAAGGCAGCGCCGCGAGGACCTCCGCCAGCGCCTTCGCATCCTGGAAGCCGAGGTTGATCCCGTGCCCCGAGAGCGGGTGGATCGCGTGCGCGGCATCGCCGATCAGCGCGACGCGCGGACGCACCACCTCTTCCACCCGCATCAGGCGCAGCGGGAACGCCGCGCGCTGCCCGGCGAGCTCGAGCTTGCCGAGTGCCCTCCCGCCGGCGGCCTCCACGCGCGCGCAGAAGGGCTCCGGGTCGAGCGCGAGCAACTCGTCGGCGAGGGCGTCGGGCGCCGACCACACCAACGACATGGTGCGCCCGGGCAGGGGCAGCCAGGCGAGCACACCGTCGGCGCGGAACCACTGGAAGGCCACCCCGTGATTGGGGCGCTCGCAGACGAAGTTCGCCACCACACCGCGCTCGCCGTAAGGCTTGACCGTGGCCTCGATCCCGGCACGTTCGCGCACCCAGGAGTCGCGCCCGTCCGCACCGATCACCAGCGCGGCCTGCAGGCTGCGGCCGTCGTCGAGGCGCAGCGTAGCCACGTCCGCATCGATCTCCAGCGCAGCCGGCGTCGCCGGGCAGAACAGCGTGACGTTGTGCTGGCGCTTGAGGCTCTCCCAGATCTCCACGTGCACCAGGCTGGACTCGCCGATCCAGGCCAGCTCCTCGAGGCCGCTGTCGTAGGCCGAGAACACGAGCTCTCCACCGGCGTCGCCGTGAATACGCATCTCGGAGACCGGGCCGAGTCGGTCATGGTCGAGATGCGCCCACACACCGAGTTCGTCGAGGAAGCGCGCGCTCGCCGGACTATAGGCGTAGATGCGCGCATCCCAGCCCGTGGGACGACGCGGCGCGGCATGCTCGACCACGGCGATGCGCAGCGCACTGCGCCGCAGCGCCACCGCCAGCGCCGCACCGGCGAGGCCGCCGCCGACGATGATGAGATCGAATTTCATGACCATTCCCGACACTTCAGCACAGCCCGGAATTGTGCCCGAGGGCGCACCTCGCCGTCACGCCTGCCATGCGTGTCTTGCTGCGTACCCGTGTCTGGGGGCGTCTCGGGCGTGGATTGGTTCGCAGTCAGGCGCGGCGTGTCGTTTTTGGGGGAGGGGTTCTACGGGACGTAGACGGCGCAACGCCCCAGGCACGAAGAGGTGCGTGGGGCGTTGTTTTGTGGGTTAGTCTGACGATGACCTACTTTCACGAGGGCGGACCTCACTATCATCGGCGCGTGTGCGTTTCACGGTCCTGTTCGGGAAGGGAAGGGGTGGTTCCACACAGCTATGGTCGTCAGACTTTGACTTGTTCTTCAGCGTTTTGGCTGCTGAAGCAAAGATTGGAAGAAGTGTTGTGTGATTGTCTGGAGATCGTGTGATGTCCAGAGGATCGAGTTCGTTTTGTTTTGAAGGTTATAGGATCAAGCCACACGGGCAATTAGTACCGGTTAGCTGAACGTGTTGCCACGCTTACACACCCGGCCTATCAACGTTGTGGTCTTCAACGACCCTTCAGGGGGCTCGAGGCCCCGGGGAAGTCTCATCTTGAGGCGAGTTTCCCGCTTAGATGCTTTCAGCGGTTATCTCTTCCGCACATAGCTACCCGGCGATGCGACTGGCGTCACAACCGGTACACCAGGGGTGCGTCCACTCCGGTCCTCTCGTACTAGGAGCAGGCCCTCTCAAACTTCCAGCGCCCACGGCAGATAGGGACCAAACTGTCTCACGACGTTTTAAACCCAGCTCACGTACCACTTTAAATGGCGAACAGCCATACCCTTGGGACCGGCTACAGCCCCAGGATGTGATGAGCCGACATCGAGGTGCCAAACTCCGCCGTCGATGTGAACTCTTGGGCGGAATCAGCCTGTTATCCCCAGAGTACCTTTTATCCGTTGAGCGATGGCCCTTCCATACAGAACCACCGGATCACTATGACCTGCTTTCGCACCTGCTCGACTTGTGGGTCTCGCAGTCAAGCCACCTTTTGCCATTGCACTATCAGTACGATGTCCGACCGTACCTAGGTGACCTTCGTACTCCTCCGTTACCTTTTGGGAGGAGACCGCCCCAGTCAAACTGCCCACCATGCACGGTCCCCGACCTGGATTCACAGGCCTGGGTTAGAACCTCGACGACACCAGGGTGGTATTTCAAGGATGGCTCCACCGGAACTGGCGTCCCGGTTTCATAGCCTCCCACCTATCCTACACAAGTCCCGTCAAAGTCCAATGCAAAGCTACAGTAAAGGTTCATGGGGTCTTTCCGTCTAGCCGCGGGGAGATTGCATCTTCACAAACATTTCAACTTCGCTGAGTCTCAGGAGGAGACAGTGTGGCCATCGTTACGCCATTCGTGCAGGTCGGAACTTACCCGACAAGGAATTTCGCTACCTTAGGACCGTTATAGTTACGGCCGCCGTTTACCGGGGCTTCGATCAAGAGCTTGCACCCCATCACTTAACCTTCCGGCACCGGGCAGGCGTCACACCCTATACGTCCACTTTCGTGTTTGCAGAGTGCTGTGTTTTTAATAAACAGTCGCAGCCACCGATTCTCTGCGACCCCGTTCCGCTCCGGCCGCGAGGGCCTTCACGTACCAGGGGCATACCTTCTCCCGAAGTTACGGTATCAATTTGCCGAGTTCCTTCTCCTGAGTTCTCTCAAGCGCCTTGGTATTCTCTACCAGCCCACCTGTGTCGGTTTGCGGTACGGTCACTCTATGACTGAAGCTTAGAGGCTTTTCCTGGAAGCTGGGTATCACTCACTTCGGATCCGAGGATCCTCGTCATCACGCCTCATCTAAGCCACGCGGATTTGCCTACGCGGCACGACTACACGCTTAAACCACCTATTCCAACAGATGGCCGAGCTAACCTTCTCCGTCCCCCCATCGCATCATAGAGCGGTACAGGAATATTGACCTGTTTCCCATCGACTACGCATTTCTGCCTCGCCTTAGGGGCCGACTCACCCTGCGCCGATGAACGTTGCGCAGGAAACCTTGGGCTTACGGCGAGGGTGCTTTTCACACCCTTTATCGCTACTCATGTCAGCATTCGCACTTCCGATACCTCCAGCATCCCTTACGAGACACCTTCGCAGGCTTACGGAACGCTCCCCTACCACGTGTCAAAGACACATCCGCAGCTTCGGTTCATGGCTTGAGCCCCGTTACATCTTCCGCGCAGGACGACTCGACTAGTGAGCTATTACGCTTTCTTTAAAGGGTGGCTGCTTCTAAGCCAACCTCCTAGCTGTCTATGCCTTCCCACCTCGTTTGCCACTTAGCCATGCATTTGGGACCTTAGCTGGCGGTCTGGGTTGTTTCCCTCTTGACACCGGACGTTAGCACCCGATGTCTGTCTGCCGTATATCACTTTGCGGTATTCGGAGTTTGCTATCGCGGGGTAGATCGCAATGACCCCCCCAACGATTACAGTGCTCTACCCCCGCAAGTGTCCGTACGACGCACTACCTAAATAGTTTTCGGGGAGAACCAGCTATTTCCGGATTTGTTTAGCCTTTCACCCCTATCCACAGCTCATCCCCTAACTTTTCAACGTTAGTGGGTTCGGACCTCCAGTACCTGTTACGGCACCTTCATCCTGGCCATGGATAGATCATCCGGTTTCGGGTCTACGCCCAGCTACTCTGACGCCCTTATCAGACTCGCTTTCGCTACGCCTCCCCTATTCGGTTAAGCTCGCAACTGAACGTAAGTCGCTGACCCATTATACAAAAGGTACGCAGTCACCCCTGCACAAAGAACCCTACGGGTTCTTTGTCCTGCACAAGATCGATTTCGAGCTTGTTCTTTTGACTCGGCTCGCGCCTCGTCGAAAGAACCCGAAGATGCTTTGTGCAGGGGCTCCCACTGTTTGTATGCATGCGGTTTCAGGATCTATTTCACTCCCCTCCCGGGGTTCTTTTCGCCTTTCCCTCACGGTACTGGTTCACTATCGGTCGATCACGAGTATTTAGCCTTGGAGGATGGTCCCCCCATCTTCAGACAGGATTTCTCGTGTCCCGCCCTACTTGTCGCACGCTCAGACCCGCCACCGGCTTTTCGCATACGGGACTATCACCCTGTATCGTCGGACTTTCCAGACCGTTTTGCTAAGCTGATGGTTTAGTCGTGCAGGCTCTTCCGCGTTCGCTCGCCACTACTTGCGGAATCTCGGTTGATTTCTTTTCCTCGAGCTACTTAGATGTTTCAGTTCGCTCGGTTCGCCTCCTCAGACCTATGGATTCAGTCTGGGATACCCCTTGCGGGGTGGGTTTCCCCATTCGGACATCGTGGGATCAAAGCTCTATTGCCAGCTCCCCCACGCTTTTCGCAGGCTTACACGTCCTTCATCGCCTGTGATCGCCAAGGCATCCACCACATGCACTTAGTCGCTTGATCCTATAACCTTGGACCCTCCTCGATGTTGCCACCGCGAAGGCCCGCGTACAGGAACGAACTCGTTTGTGCGACCCGACGCTACGCTGACAAGCTCAGCGCCGGATCAATGCAATCACACAACTTGCAGTACGCACCGGCTCGGTACGTACTACACTTCTTCCACTTTGTTAAAGAGCACGACTCGTGAAGAGTCAGGAGTAAGGAGTGCCGTGCACACCACGCACGTCCCACTCGTCACGCCTGACGCCACACACCCCTCGAGGACTTTCCACACTGCAGGATTTTCCACCCTGCGCTGGTGGAGCTGGTCGGGATCGAACCGACGACCTACGGCTTGCAAAGCCGCCGCTCTCCCAGCTGAGCTACAGCCCCCCTGTCTCGAGCATCCCTTGATTTGGTGGGTCTGGTTGGGTTCGAACCAACGACCCCCGCCTTATCAAGACGGTGCTCTAACCAGCTGAGCTACAGACCCTCATCCGAGGCTCTTCTCGCCTGAACAACCGATAAGTTGTGGATACTTGGCCGTCGCGGCCTGATCTCTTGAAAGGAGGTGATCCAGCCGCACCTTCCGATACGGCTACCTTGTTACGACTTCACCCCAGTCATGAATCTCACCGTGGTAAGCGCCCTCCCGAAGGTTAAGCTACCTACTTCTGGTGAAACCCACTCCCATGGTGTGACGGGCGGTGTGTACAAGACCCGGGAACGTATTCACCGCAGCATGCTGATCTGCGATTACTAGCGATTCCGACTTCACGTAGTCGAGTTGCAGACTACGATCCGGACTACGATCGGCTTTAAGGGATTGGCTCCACCTCGCGGCTTGGCAACCCTCTGTACCGACCATTGTATGACGTGTGAAGCCCTACCCATAAGGGCCATGAGGACTTGACGTCATCCCCACCTTCCTCCGGTTTGTCACCGGCAGTCTCACTAGAGTGCCCAACCAAATGATGGCAACTAGTGACAAGGGTTGCGCTCGTTGCGGGACTTAACCCAACATCTCACGACACGAGCTGACGACAGCCATGCAGCACCTGTGTTCTGGCTCCCGAAGGCACCCTCGCCTCTCAGCAAGGTTCCAGACATGTCAAGGGTAGGTAAGGTTTTTCGCGTTGCATCGAATTAATCCACATCATCCACCGCTTGTGCGGGTCCCCGTCAATTCCTTTGAGTTTTAACCTTGCGGCCGTACTCCCCAGGCGGTCGACTTCACGCGTTAGCTGCGTCACTCAGTGCATTGCTGCTCCGAACGACTAGTCGACATCGTTTAGGGCGTGGACTACCAGGGTATCTAATCCTGTTTGCTCCCCACGCTTTCGTGCATGAGCGTCAGTACAGGCCCAGGGGGCTGCCTTCGCCATCGGTGTTCCTCCTGATCTCTACGCATTTCACTGCTACACCAGGAATTCCACCCCCCTCTGCCGTACTCTAGCCTGCCAGTCACAAGCGCAGTTCCCAGGTTAAGCCCGGGGATTTCACACCTGTCTTAGCAAACCGCCTGCGCACGCTTTACGCCCAGTAATTCCGATTAACGCTCGCACCCTACGTATTACCGCGGCTGCTGGCACGTAGTTAGCCGGTGCTTCTTAGTCCGGTACCGTCATCCATGTCCTATGTTAGAGAACACGATTTCTTCCCGGCCGAAAGAGCTTTACAACCCGAAGGCCTTCTTCACTCACGCGGCATGGCTGGATCAGGCTTGCGCCCATTGTCCAAAATTCCCCACTGCTGCCTCCCGTAGGAGTCTGGGCCGTGTCTCAGTCCCAGTGTGGCGGATCATCCTCTCAGACCCGCTACGGATCGTCGCCTTGGTGGGCCTTTACCCCACCAACTAGCTAATCCGACATCGGCCGCTCCAATCGCGCGAGGTCCGAAGATCCCCCGCTTTCTCCCTCAGGACGTATGCGGTATTAGCGTAGCTTTCGCTACGTTATCCCCCACGACATGGGCACGTTCCGATGCATTACTCACCCGTTCGCCACTCGCCGGCAGGCCGAAGCCCCCGCTGCCGTTCGACTTGCATGTGTAAAGCATGCCGCCAGCGTTCAATCTGAGCCAGGATCAAACTCTTAAGTTCAATCCAGCAAAGTACTCAAATAACTGACTTTCATCAGCATGAGCACCAATCATTGCGATACTTCCGCGACCAAAGTCGCCGACCGCAACAACCAAGCACCCACACTTATCGGTTGTCCAAGTTTTTAAAGAATCGCTGCGTTGCCGCAGCGAAGAAGCGAGATTATGTAGAACCTACATCACCCTGTCAAGCATCTCGCGAATCTTTTTTTGCGCCGCCCCGGCAAACACCCGAACGACCCGACCCCGAAACACCCAACCGCTCCAACCCTCCCTGCACCGCTGCGCCTGCGTTCAAGCACTGCCGCGCTGGAAGAGGTGCGCATTATAGACACCCGAATCCAACGGTCAACTACAAAAAACAGCAAAAATACTGATGCAACCATCCAGAACGCTGCAGCCGCCGTTCGCGCCTGCCGGCCCTCCTGCAGGAACCGCTTCAGGCAGGGCCGCGCCGGTGGGCGCGAACGCCCGCGCGCTCGACCCCGCCGACGCCTGTCGTCAGACCGGGAGCCGGGGTTCGCCCCAGCGCAAAACCCTGCAGAAGCCTCGGAGCCCGGCGCCTCCTGCGATGGCGCTCAGTACATGCCCGGGGCTGCGGCGTAGTTCTCGAAGCGCGTGTTCTCGCCGATGAAGGTGAGGCGCACCGTGCCGGTGGGGCCATTACGGTGCTTGCCGATGATCAGCTCGGCCGTCCCCTTGTCCGGCGAGTCGGGGTTGTACACCTCGTCGCGGTAGATGAACATGATGATGTCCGCGTCCTGCTCGATGGCGCCGGACTCGCGCAGGTCGGACATCACCGGGCGCTTGTTGGGGCGCTGCTCCAGGCTGCGGTTGAGCTGGGAGAGCGCCATGATCGGCACGTTCAGCTCCTTGGCGAGCGACTTCACCGAGCGCGAGATTTCCGACAGCTCGGAGGCACGGTTGTCGCCCTCGCGCGTGCCGCTCATCAGCTGCAGGTAGTCGATCACGATCAGGCCCAGCCTGCCGCACTGCCGTGCCAGGCGACGCGCGCGCGCGCGCAGGTCGATGGGGTTCAGGCCCGGCGTCTCGTCGATGTACAGCGGCGCATCGTAGAGCTTGCCCATCGCCATGGTCAGGCGCTGCCAATCGTCGTCGGTGAGGCGGCCACTGCGGATCTTCTGCATGTCGATGCGGCCGACCGAGGAGATGAAGCGCGTCGCGAGCTGGGTGCCCGGCATCTCCATCGAGAAAATCGCCACCGGCAGGCGCTGCTCGATCGCGATGTGCTCGGCGAGGTTGAGCGCGAAGGTGGTCTTGCCCATCGCCGGACGTCCGGCGACGATGATCATGTCGGATGGCTGCAGGCCGGAGGTCTTGTCGTCGAGGTCGACCAGGCCGGTCGGCACGCCGGTGACCTCGGAGGGGTTGTCGCGGTCGTAGAGCTCCTGCACGCGATCCACCACCTGCTTGAGGATGGGCTGGATCGACACGAAGCCGCTGGCGTGGCGCGCGCCCGCCTCGGCGATCTCGAAGACCTTGGCCTCGGCCTCGTCGAGCAAGGCCTTGGCGTCCTTGCCCGAGGGGCTGAGCGCGCTCGCGGCGATCTCGTCGCCCACCGCCACGAGCTTGCGCAGGATCGCGCGCTCGCGGACGATCTCCGCATAGCGCCGGATGTTCGCCGCCGAAGGCGTGTTGTTGGCGAGCTCGGCAATGTACGCGAGTCCGCCAGCCTGCTCGGCCTCGCCGTTCTTCTCCAGCGACTCGAACACGGTGACCGCATCCGCGGGCCGCCCCTGGTCGATCAGCTTGGTGATGTGACGGTAGATGCGGCGATGGTCGTCGCGATAGAAATCGGCCTCATTGACCAGATCGGCGACGCGCTCCCAGGCCTGGTTGTCGAGCAGGATGCCGCCGATCAGCGACTGCTCGGCCTCCAGCGAATGCGGCGGCAGCTTGATCTGCGCGAGCTGCGGATCGGCGGAGAAATCGGAGAAGCGGGAGGACGCAGAGCTCATCGGATGCACCATCGGGGCCGGATCGCGCATTGTAGCGAGCCGGACCGCGGGACGTTGGTGAAGGGGACGCGCCTCGGGGGCACAGGAAACGAAAAGGGCTGCCAGCGGCAGCCCTTTTCGTGATTCACGCCGGAACGCGATTACTGCTCGGCAGCCACCACGACGGTGATGCTGGCGAGCACGTCGGCGTGCAGCGACACCTCGAGCGAGGTCTCGCCGACCTGCTTGAGCGGGCCGTCCGGCATGCGGATGGCGGAGCGGTCGATGTCGAAGCCCTTGGCGGCGAGCGCCTCGGAGATGTCGGCGTTGCCGACCGAGCCGAACAGGCGGCCGTCCATGCCGGCCTTGCGGGCGACTTCGACGCTGACGCCTTCGAGCTTGCCGGCCAGTTCCTGCGCGGCGGCCAGCTTTTCGGCCTGGGCACGCTCGAGCTCGGCACGGCGCGCTTCAAACTCGGCCAGGTTGGCCTGCGTCGCACGCTTGGCCTTGCCTTGCGGGATCAGGTAGTTGCGGGCGTAGCCGTCCTTGACCTTGACGACGTCGCCGAGGCCACCGAGGTTCACGACCTTCTCGAGAAGAATGATCTGCATGTTTCCGTTCTCCTCTTACTGGTGCAGGTCGGTGTAGGGCATCAGGGCCAGGAAGCGGGCACGCTTGACCGCAACCGACAGCTGACGCTGGTAACCCGCCTTGGTGCCGGTGATGCGCGCCGGCATGATCTTGGCGTTCTCGGTGATGAAGTCCTTCAGGATGTCCACATCCTTGTAGTCGACTTCCTCGATCTTCTCCGCGGTGAAGCGGCAGAACTTGCGACGCTTGAACAGACCACGACCACCACGGTCGTCCTTCTTCTTGAACTTGGATTTGGGCTTGAAGGCCATTTTCAGTTTCCTTCGAGAAATTCGATTGTGTTCAGGTGCAGGACCGGGCTACGGCTGCGCAGGCTCTTCGCGGCGAGGAATCCGGTGGCGCGCAGCGCACATCCCGGAACCGCCGCAGCCAGCACGCCCGCCAGATCGCCCAGCGCAACCGCCTGCACTTCCACCGAAACCTCGCGGGTCAGGCCCGCTTCGACTTGTTTCGATTCGTGCGCCAGCACACAGCTGGCGACCGGTATTCCGGCAGGGGTTCGACGCAGCGGCAGCACTTCGGCCACGCGCGCATCGAGGCGCAGTTCGTTCAGACCCGGCTCAGGCAACTCAGGCGGCAGCAGCTTCGCTGTCGGCCGGCTTGTCGTCGGAAGCGGTGCTCAGGGAGCGCGACTTCTCTTCCTTCATCATCGGCGAAGGCGTGGTGACAGCCTTCTTCATCTTGATGGTGAGGTGACGCAGCACGGCGTCGTTGAACTTGAACGCGTGCTCGAGCTCGGCCAGCGTCTCGCCGTCGCACTCGATGTTCATCAGCACGTAGTGGGCCTTGTGCACCTTCTGGATCGGGTAGGCCATCTGGCGGCGCCCCCAGTCTTCGAGGCGGTGGATCTGGCCGTTGCGGGTGGTCACGATGGACTTGTAGCGCTCGACCATCGCCGGCACCTGCTCGGACTGATCCGGGTGCACGATGAAGACGATTTCGTAATGTCGCATGCAAACTCCTTGCGGTTGGTTGTTGCAGCCCCCCGGCATGCGGTCCGGTGGAGCAAGGGAAGCTCGCCAGTCTAACAAGAAATCCCGAAAAATCAAAGGCACTGAAAAACCGCGAACCGGGATGGCAGTTACAAAAGCCCGCTTACACTCTGCGACTGCCTCGCGGCGCACGCCTCGCCTAGTATCCGGATCACCGGGGCCCTGCCCTGCAACGAAGAAATCGAACGAGGCAGACCATGAACACGACCCTGACCCGCAAGATCGTCACCGCCCTGCTCTGCGGCGGCATCCTTGCCGCTGCCGCGCCCGCCGCGCATGCGGACCGCGACGACCGTGGCCCGCGCTGGGGCCACCACAAGCACCACTACAAGCACGATCACAAGCATCGTCGCCACTGGGACGAGCGCACCGTGTATCGCGAGAAGGTCATCATCCGCGAACGCCCGCGCTACTACCGCGAACCGGAGATCCACAACCACTACTACGAGCGCCCCCACCGTTCGTACAGCTACAGCCGCTCGCCCGCCGTGGTGATCGGCGTGGATATCCCGCCGCTGGTGATTCCGCTGCGCTGAACACGCCCGTTCCCTGTCCGTTCGCAGGGTGCGGAGCCACTCCCCTGGCCCCGCACCCTGCCGAGCCGGCCGCGCGAGTCAGCGCGGCCGGCTCTCCCAGATCTTCTGCAGGCGCTTGACCGACACCGGCATCGGCGTCCTCAGTTCCTGCGCGTACAGGCCGACGCGCAGCTCCTCCAGCAGCCAGCGAAACTCCTCCAGCGCCGGGTCCTCGACCCCGGCCCGTCGGCGCGCGAGGCGCTCGCGCTCCCAGGCCTGGGCGAGCTGCTTCCACTCGCTCATCGACTGCGCGTCGCGCGCCGGATTGTTGCGGAGCTTGTCGAGCCGGACCGAGGCGCCCTTGAGGTAGCGCGGGAAGTGCGCGAGCTTGTCCCACTCGAAAGCGACGAGAAAATCCTTCGGCAGCAGCGCGCCGAGCTGGGCCTGGAGATCGGCGACCACCTCGGGGAAGGTCTTCAGCCCGGACAGGCGCTTCTGCAGCGCCGCATGTTCCACCAGCAGCTGGCCGGTCAGGCGCATGAACTCCTGCGCGACCAGGCTCACCCGCGACTTGGCCTCGGCGCAACGCCGCGCGAACGCATCGGCATCGGTCGGCAAGGGCTCGAGCAGACAGCAGCGGCTCAGCGTCGCCTCGACGAGGCGGGCCTTGAGCTCGGCCTCGGTGCCGAAGCTCATGTACTGCAGCGCGAGCTCGCGCAGGCCGGGCAGGCGCTCGACCGCGCGCACCTGATCCTTGAGGTTGAGCGCGAACAGGCGGGCGAGACCGCGGCGATGCACACGCGCAGCCTCCTCGGGCGTGTCGTGAGGGCGCAGCGAGACGCTGTCGCCGTCGTCGTGCAGCGCCGGGAAGCCGATCACCTCGCGGCCGGCGACGCGCACCTCGAGCAGTTCGGGCAGGGCGCCGAAGGTCCAGGCGGAGAAGCCGGACAGCGCCTGCGCCGGCAGCTCGGCCGCTGCGGCGCCGCGCCCCGGGGCGTCGCCCGCCGCCTTGCCGCTCCCCTTGCGCCCGGGCTGAGCAGTGCCCGCCGCCGCGCCAGCCGCCTCGGCAGCACCCGCGCGACGCGCCATCCCGTCCGCGCCCTCACCACGGCCCTGCCCCGCCTCCGCCCCCGCGACGCCCGCCGCCGACAGCGCGCCCGCGAGCGCGCCGCCGATCTTCGCCGCCGAGAAGCGCGCCGCCACCTGCTCGCGGAAGCGCGCGCGCAGCTCCATCAGGTTGCGCGACTGACCCATGACCCGGCCGTGCTCGTCGATCACGCGGAAGTTCATGAAGCAGTGCGGCTTGAGGTTCTCGGCGCGGAAGCTCTCCAGCGGCAGCTTCAACTGCACGCGCTCCTCGACGAAGCGCTGCAGCATCTTCAGCAGCGGCTCGTCGGCGTCGAACTCGCCGGCCTCGAAGGCCGCCATGAAGGCCGCCGCGCTCTCGGCCACCGGCTGCAGGCGGTGGCGATGCTTCTGCGGCACGGTCTTCATCAGCGCCGCGACCTTCTCCTCCAGCAGTCCCGGCACCAGCCACTCGCAGCGGTTTGCAGGGACCTGGTTGAGCATGGCCAGCGGCACGGCGAGCGTCACGCCATCGTCGGCCTCGCCGGGCTGGTGCAGATAGGTGAGTTTGAGCTTCTGCCCGAGCACCTCCAGCGCGGGCGGGAAGCGGTCGGTGGTGACGCCCTCGGCCTCGTGGCGCATCAGCTGCTCGCGCGACAGGTGCAGCAGCTTTGGCTCGGCCTTCTCCGCCGCCTTGCGCCAGGCCTCCAGGCCGGCGACGTCACACACGTCCGCAGGCAGCTTGCTGTCGTAGAAGGCCTCGATCAGGGTCTCGTCCACCAGCACGTCGGGGCGGCGCGACTTGTGCTCGAGGCGCTCGATCTCCGCCACCAGGCGCTGGTTGTGGGCCAGGAAGGCCATCGCGCGCGCCGGCCCCTCGGCGATCTCGCCCTGCACCAGCCCCTCGCGGATGAAGAGCTCGCGGCACAGCGCGGGGTCGATGTCGCGGTAGGCCACGCCGCGGCGCGGGTAGATCACCAGGCCGTAGAGCGTGCCGCGCTCCCAGGCGCGCACCGCACCGGAGGACTTCGACCAGTGCGGCTCGAAGACCTGGCGCTTGACCAGGTGGCCGCCGACCTCCTCCACCCACTCCGGCTCGATGCGCGCGATGCAGCGCCCGAACAGGCGCGAGGTCTCGACCTGCTCGGCGGCCATGATCCACTTGCCGGCCTTCTTCGCCAGCGCCGAGCCGGGGTGCGGCCAGAAGCGGATGCCGCGCGCGCCGAGGTAGGAGCCGGCCTGCGGGCCCTTGCCCGCCGGCTCGCCTTCATCCGCCTTGCAGCCGATGTTGCCGAGCAGGCCGGCGAGCAGCGCCTTGTGGATCGCCTCGTAGTTCGCCGGCTGCGCGTTCTCCTTCCAGCCGTGCTCGGCGCACAGGGTATGGAGCTGGGCGAACACGTCGCGCCACTCGCGCATGCGCATGTAGTTGAGGAAGTGCTTCTTGCACCAGGCCTTCTGCTTGCTCGAGGTCTCGTGGCGCTGCACCTCGTCCCAGGCCTTCCACAGGTGCCAGTACCACAGGAACTCGGACTTCTGGTCCTGCTCGCCGCCGCGAAACCTCGCGTGCGCCTGGTCGGCCGCGCCCGGGCTGTCCTGCGGACGCTCGCGCGGGTCCTGCACCGACAGCGCGGCGGCGATCACCAGCAGCTCGGCGAGCGCGCCGCGGTCGCGCGCGGCGAGGATCATGCGGCCGATGCGCGGATCGAGCGGCAGCTTCGCCAGTTCAATGCCGGTCGGCGTCAGCTTGCGCTCGTCGTCGTCGGTGACCGCGCCGAGCTCGGCGAGCAGCGCGTAGCCGTCACCGATCAGGCGCGAGCCAGGCGCGTCGATGAAGGGGAAGTCCTCCACCGCACCGAGCTTCAAGGCCTTCATGCGCAGGATCACGCCGGCGAGCGAGGAGCGCAGGATCTCGGGATCGGTATGCTCGGGACGGCGGTTGAAATCATCCTCGTCGTACAGACGGATGCAGATCCCGTCCATCACCCGCCCGCAGCGCCCGGCGCGCTGCTGTGCGGCCGACTGCGCGATCTTCTCGACCTGCAGCTGCTCGACCTTGTTGCGCGGCGAGTAGCGCTTGATACGCGCCAGGCCCGTGTCGACCACGTAGCGGATGCCCGGCACGGTCAGCGAGGTCTCGGCGACGTTGGTCGACAGCACCACCCTGCGCCCGTTCGAGGCCGAGAACACGCGCGCCTGCTCCTGCGCCGACTGGCGCGCGAACAGCGGCAGGATCTCGGTGCCGGGCAGGTGATGGGCCTTCCTCAGCGCCTCGGCGGCCTCGCGGATCTCGCGCTCGCCGGGCAGGAAGACGAGGACGTCGCCCGGGCCGCAGCGCTGCGCCTCGTCAACCGCGTCGACCAGCGCGTCCATCAGGTCGCGGCTCTTGTCCCTGCCACCCGCTCTCGATTTGTCGCCCTCCTTCCCACCTCTCGCGGACGCGCGCGCCGCGGCCGCCGGGTCGACGTCCTCGCTCTCCACCGGCCGGTAGCGCATCTCGATCGGATACAGGCGGCCGGAAACCTCGATCACCGGCGCAGGCTTGCCCGCCGCGTCGGCGAAGTGCTTCGCGAAACGCTCCGCATCCAGCGTCGCCGAGGTGACGACCACCTTCAGGTCGGGCCGGCGCGGCAGCAGGGTCTTCAGGTAGCCGAGCAGGAAGTCGATGTTGAGGCTGCGCTCGTGCGCCTCGTCGATGATCAGCGTGTCGTAGGCCGCAAGCAGCGGGTCGGTCTGGGTCTCGGCGAGCAGGATGCCGTCGGTCATCAGCTTGACGTGGCTGCGCTCGCTGGTCTTGTCGGTGAAGCGGATCTTGTAGCCGACGACCTCGCCGAGCGCGCTCCTGAGCTCCTGCGCGATGCGGCTGGCGGTGGCGCGCGCGGCGAGCCGGCGCGGCTGGGTGTGGCCGATGAGTCCGGCGACGCCACGCCCCAGCGTCATCGCGATCTTGGGCAGCTGGGTGGTCTTGCCCGAGCCGGTCTCGCCGCACACGATGATGACCTGATGCGCTGCCAGGGCCCCGGCGATCTCGTCGCGACGCGCCGACACCGGCAGTTCTGCCGGAAAGTCGGGCACCGGCAGCGCCGCGCGGCGTGCGAGCAATGCCGCACGCGAGCGCTCGAGCAGCGCGTCGAAGTCCGCCTGCAGGCGCAGGCGCTGCGCTGCCGCACGCTCGTCGGCGCGCGGCGGCCGAGAGAGGTCGCGCGCCATGCGGCGCAGGCGCGGGCGATCGACGCTCAGGCAGTCGTCGAAGTTCGGCAGCGCGGACGGGCGGCGCTCGCCCTTGTGTTCAGCCCTCATGGATCGATTTCGGCTTCGTCGGGCCGCGCATTATCTCCCGCATCTTCGCCTTGTTGGCGCCGCAGTGCGACAATGATGCCCATCCACGAACGAGCCGCCCGCCGAGCCCGACCATGCCCGCACACGCCATCGCCGCCGTCGTCTACAAACCCACCGACAACATCGAGGCCCTGCTCGCGCGCGCCGCGCGCGCTCTGGGCGAGCGCGGCGTGCGCCTCGGCGGCGTGCTGCAGCACGACATCGCAACGGTCATCGAGGACCCCTGCGCGATGCAGCTCGAGAACCTCGAGACCGGCGAGAGCATCCCGTTGTCACAGGAGCTCGGCCGCGGCTCGATCTCCTGCCGGGTCGACCCGGACGCGCTCGCGCGCGGCTCGATGGCGGTGCGCGGCGCGATCGCACGCGGCGTCGATCTGATCATCATCAACAAGTTCGGCGCCCAGGAGGTGGCTGGCTCCGGCCTGCGCGACGAGATGGCCGAGACCGTCGTCGCCGGCGTCCCCCTCCTCACCGCGGTAGGCGAGCGCTTCCTCGCCGAGTGGAAGGAATTCACCGGCGGCGAGGGCGTGCTGCTCGAACCCACACTGGACGCCATCCTCGCCTGGTGGTCGGCCCCGCGGGCCGGCTGAGGCATGGACTGCCGCCCGGGTTGCGCCGCCTGCTGCATCGCGCCGTCGATCTCCTCGCCCATTCCGGGCATGCCGGACGGCAAGCCGGCGGGCGTGCGCTGCGTGCAGCTCGACGAATCCGGGCACTGCCGCCTGTTCGGCGATCCGCGCCGGCCGGCGGTGTGTTCCAGCCTGAAGCCCGGCGCCGAGATGTGCGGCACCGACCGCGAGCATGCCCTGCACTTCCTCGCCACCCTCGAGACGATGACGGCGGCGTGAGCGCCACCCCTACCGCGGCGCAACATTCCGCCGGCTATAATCCCGCCTCCTCCTCCCATACCCACAGCCCCGCCGCATGGACCTCTCCCTCCTTCTCGTCGCGCTCGTCCTCGGCATCGTCGAAGGCCTGACCGAATTCCTGCCGGTATCCTCCACCGGCCACCTGATCATCATCGGCGACCTGCTCGGCTACAACGACGACACCAGCAAGGTGTTCAAGATCGTCATCCAGCTCGCCGCCATCCTCGCCGTGTGCTGGGACTATCGCGAGCGCCTGATCAAGGTCGCGGGCGGGGTCACTACCGAACCGAGCGCGCAGCGCTTCGTGTGGCTGCTGTTCATCGGCTTCCTGCCCGCGGCCATCCTCGGCCTGATGTTCCACTCCACGATCAAGGGCCTGCTGTTCAACCCGATCACGGTGGCGACCGCGCTCGTGGTCGGCGGCCTGATCATCCTGTACGTGGAAAAGCGCGCCTACCACCCGCGCATCAACGACGTGGACGACATGCGCTGGACCGACGCCCTCAAGGTCGGCTTCGCCCAGGCGCTGGCGATGATCCCGGGCACCTCGCGCTCGGGCGCCACCATCATGGGCGGCGTGATCTTCGGCCTGTCGCGCAAGACGGCGGCGGAGTTCTCCTTCTTCCTGGCGATCCCGACCATGTTCGCCGCCACCGCCTACGACCTGTACAAGAACTGGACGCTGCTTCGCCTCGAGGACCTGCCGGTGTTCGCGGTCGGCTTCGTCGCCTCCTTCGTCGCCGCGATGTGGGCGGTGAAGAGCTTCATCAAGTTCATCTCCAACCACACCTTCATCGTCTTCGCCTGGTACCGCATCGCCTTCGGCATCTTCGTGCTCGCGACCTGGTACTTCGGCTGGGTCGAGTGGTCCGAGCCCTGATCGAGGCACGCAAGATGATCATCTACCTGCACGGTTTCCGTTCCGCACCGGCATCGATCAAGGCGCGCGCCCTGAAGGCGCGCATGACCGAGCGCGGCCTCGCCGAGCGCTTCTGGTGCGAGCAGCTGCCGGTGTCGCCGCGCGCGGCGATCGCGCTCGCCGAGGGCGAGATCGCGCGCGCGCGCGCCGCCGGCCTGGATCCCACGGTGGTCGGCAGCTCGCTCGGCGGCTACTACGCCACCTGGCTCGCCGAACGCCACGACCTGCGCGCGGTGCTGGTCAATCCGGCGGTGGTCGCACCGCTGTCGCTCGAGGCCTATGTCGGCATGCAGGACAACCTCTACACCGGCGAGCGCTTCGAGTTCACCCGCGGCCACATCGACGAACTGCGCGCGCTCGAGGTGCCGACGATCACCCGGCCACAGCGCTTCTGGCTGATGGTGGAGACCGGCGACGAGGTGCTCGACTACCGCCACGCGGTGGAAAGATACGCCGGTGCCCGCCAGACCGTGCTCGAAGGCGGCGACCACGGCTTCTCACGCTGGAACGACTACCTCGACGAGGTGATCGCCTACGCGGGACTCGGCGACGCCCCTCTCGCGCGGCTCGGTGGCGCCAAGCCCGCCGCCCCCCGTCCCTGACCCATCCGCACTCGGAGCGCAGCCGATGAGCCATCCCAACGATCCCGCCCAGCCCGGCTTCGACGCCCGCCGCTTCAAGGCCATGGAGCGCGCCGGCTTCAACCGCATTGCCGCGCGCTACGCGGAAGGCGCCCACCTGCGCGCCGACCTCGCCGAAGCCCTGCTCGATGCCGCCGCGCTCGCTCCCGGTCAGCGCGTGCTCGACCTCGCCAGCGGCCCCGGCCTGCTCGCCGGCCAGGCCGCGCTGCGCGTCGTCCCCGGCGGCAGCGTGCTCGCCACCGACATCGCCGAGGGCATGCTCGCCGAGGGCGCGCGCCGCTGCGGCGAACACGCCGACACCCCCTGCTTCGCCGCCGCCGACGCCGAACACCTGTGCCTCGCCGATGCCTGCATGGACCGCGTGCTCGCCGGGCTCGCGCTGTTCATCTTCCCGCACCCCGAGCGCGCGCTTGCCGAGATGCACCGCGTGCTCGTGCCCGGCGGCCGGGTGGCGCTGTCGGTCTGGGGCGCGCGCGAGACCGTGCCGCTGATCCACCGCGCCCAGGACACCATCGCCCGCCTGCTGCCGCCGCCCAAGGTGGCACGCCCGTCGGTGTTCCGCTACGGCGAGCCCGAAGTGCTCTCCGCCACGCTCGCGGCCGCCGGTTTCGACGACATCGACATCCGCCCGTGCGCGTTCTCCTGCCACTTCGCCGACGCCGATGCCTACTGGCAGGCCTTCCTCGACCTCGCCGGCGGCGCTGCGGAGGCGCTCGGCCGCCTGCCCGAGCCGGTACAGGCGCAACTGCGCGCGGCGGTCGCGGACGACCTCGCCCATCACTGCTGCGACGACGGCCGCGGCGGCTTCCTCATGCCGGCCCGGACCCTGGTGGCGAGCGCCCGCCGACCGGACTGATCCTCGCCCGAGCGACCCCGGCCGTCCACGCCGCGCGCGGGCGGCCCGGGTCCTTTCTCCCGACTTCCCGGCACCTCGACCTTCCGCCTCAGTCCGTCCTTGTCTCGCCGTTCCGCCCTTACCGCGGCCTTCCGCCCTCAGCCTTCTCCCCTCCCCCCATTCGTTCCCCGGATCCCGACTTGTCCGCCCCCCAGCCCCGCGCCCGCGCCGCGGCACTCCCCTCCTCCCCCGCCGAAGCCAACGCCCGCGCCGCCCGCCAGGGCATGTTCGCCGCGCTCGCCGCCTTCGTAACCTGGGGTCTGGCACCGCTCTACTTCCGCGCCCTCGGCAGCGTCCCCCCGTTCGAGATCGTCGCCCACCGCGTGCTGTGGTCGGCGCTCCTGCTCGCGCTGATGCTGGCCACGCTGCACTTCACCGGCGGCTTCGAGCGCGTGGGAGCCGTGCTGCGGCAGCCGCGCCTGCTCGCCCTGCTCGCGCTCACCTCGCTGCTCACCAGCAGCAACTGGCTGGTCTTCATCTGGGCGATCGACGCCGGTCGCCTGCTCGAGGCCAGCCTCGGCTACTTCATCAACCCGCTGGTCAGCGTGGCGCTGGGCGCGATCTTCCTCGGCGAACGCCTGCGCCCGCTGCAGGCCACGGCGGTGGCGATCGCCTGCGCCGGCGTGGCCTGGCGGGTCTGGCAGCTCGGCAGCCTGCCGTGGATCCCGCTCTTCCTCGCCGGCACCTTCGGGCTCTACGGCCTGCTGCGCAAGCGCGCCCCGGTGGACGCCGTGGGCGGCCTGTTCATCGAGACCCTGGTGGTCGCCCCGCTCGCGCTCGCCTGGCTGCTGTGGCTGCACGCGCAGGGCAGCCTCGCCTTCGGCAGCGGCAACCCGGCCGAGTGGCTGCTGCCGCTCACCGGCGTGATCACCGCCATCCCGCTGATGCTGTTCGCGGTCGGCGCCCGCCGCCTGCCGCTGGCCACCGTCGGCTTCCTGCAGTACATCGCCCCCAGCCTGAACTTCCTGGTGGCGGTGCTGCTCTTCCGCGAGCCCTTCGACACCACCCAGCTCGTCGGCTTCGCGCTCATCTGGCTCGCGCTCGCGGTGTATTCGGCGGACATGGTCCGCGCCGGGCGGCAGGCAGCCCGGCGCGCGCGCTGAAGGAAGCACTTCGACCCGACCGTCCGATGCTCGCCACGGGGATCCGGGAAGAGCGCTGCCCTCACGGCGGATTCCGGGAGCGCCGGCAGGCGCGATTGCGGCGCCTCCGCGCACGACAACGCCCGTCGCCACCGCACCGCCGTATTCGCGGCTGCCGCCGCTCCTGCATGGGCCCGGACCGCGTCGGTTTCTGCAGGAGCGCCGGCAGGCGCGAATGCGGCGGTGACGCTGCCGCGGCGCGAATTCCATGCGCCATATTCGCCGCTGCCGCCGCTCCTACAGAACCGTCGCAGACCAAGGCCTTCGGTGGAAGCGCCCGGAACGCAACACGCCTCGAGCACCGAATCCGCGAGGCCGCGGGGCCGGGGTGGTGGGGGCCAACTTCAGGAGCGCCGAGGTGGAGGGCGTCGCGGGGGAAACAAGGCGACGCATGTCCGAGGAGCGCAGCGACGAGTTTGCGTCGCCGCCCCCGCGGCGTCCGCCGCCGAGGGTAGCCCCGAGCGACGCGAGGGGCCGCGACGGCAGGCGGCGCCCACCACCCCGGCCCCGCGGCCGGACCGGCGTCCCGCCAGACCGGAGTCGCGCCAGACCGGAGTCGCGCCGGATTGGAGTCCCGCCGGATTGGAGTTGCGCCGATCGGGAGCTACGCCGGCCCGGAGTCCCGCCGGATCGCCCCCGCACCCCATCGCCTTCCATTCGCACCCCGCGATAGGGCCGGCGGCCCGAATCCAGTAAACTAGCGCGCTTGCTTTCTTCAGGCGGATGCCGATGTTCGTGCTGTATGAAGAGGACGGGGCCTTCAAGGCCGGGACCATCCTCGCCGATAACGACGCCACGCTGCAGGTCGAGAACACCCACGGCAAGCGGGTGAAGCTCAAGCGTGCCCATGTGCTGATGGAATTCCGCGAGCCCGGGCCGTCCGACCTGCTCGCGCGCGCCGAGGCCGAGGCCGAAGGGCTGGACGTCGAGTTCCTCTGGGAGGTCTGCAGCGACGACGAATTCGCCTTCGCCGACTTCGCCGCCGAATACCAGGGCCGTGCGCCCACCGCGGTCGAATCGGCCGCCCTGCTGCTTCGCCTGCACTCGGCGCCGATCTGGTTCCACCGCAAGGGACGCGGCCGCTTCCGCAAGGCCCCCGCCGACATCCTGCAGGCCGCGCTCGCCGGCCTGGAGAAGAAGCGCCAGCAGGCCGCCGCGATCGAGCACATGCGCACCGAGCTCGTCGCCGGGCGCCTGCCGCCCGAACTCGCCGCCCTGCTGCCGCAGGCGCTCTATCGCCCCGACCGCAACCGCCCCGAGATCAAGGCGCTCGAGGCCGCCTGCGTCGACAGCGGGCTGTCGGCCGCGCGCCTGCTGCTGGCGTGCGGCGCACTCGCGTCGAGCTACGACTTCCACTACAACCGCTTCCTCTTCGAGCACTTCCCGGAAGGCACCGCATTCCCGGCGATCGACGTGCCCGTGCTCCCCACCGCGCTGCCGCGCGCCGAGGTCGCCGCGTTCTCGATCGACGACGCCTCCACCACCGAGATCGACGACGCCTTCTCGGTGACGCCGCGCGCCGAGGGCGGCTGGCGCATCGGCATCCACATCGCCGCGCCCGCGCTCGGCTTCGCGCGCGGCTCGGCGCTCGACGCGATCGCGCGCCGGCGCCTGTCCACCGTCTATATGCCGGGCAACAAGATCACCATGCTGCCCGACGAAATCGTGCAGACCTTCACCCTGGCCGAGGGCCGCGACTGCCCGGCGGTGTCGCTCTACCTCGACATCACCCCGGGGCTGGCGATCGTCGGCGAAGAGAGCCGGGTCGAGCTCGTGCCGATCGTGGCCAACCTGCGCCACCACGACATCGAGCCCGTCTTCAACGACGACACCGTGCACAACGGCGGCCCCGACTTCCAGTGGAAGCGCGAGCTGACCCTGCTGTGGGATCTCGCCACCGTCCTCGAGGCCGGACGCGGCAAGGCCGCAGGCAACGAGGATCGCATCGATTTCGGCTTCAGCGTGGACTGGACCGAGGAGACCGCCGACGGCCCGGGGCGCGTCAGCATCGGCCGGCGCCTGCGCGGCTCGCCGATGGACAAGCTCGTCGCCGAGCTGATGATTTACGCCAACATGACCTGGGGCAAGCTCCTCGACACCTCCGGCATCCCCGGCCTGTACCGCGCCCAGGGCGGCGGCAAGGTGCGCATGACCACGGTCGCCGCGCCGCACGAAGGCCTCGGGGTGGACTGCTACGCCTGGTCGAGCTCGCCGCTGCGGCGCTACGTGGATCTGGTCAACCAGTGGCAGATCGTTTCGGTGCTGCAGGGCACCGACCCCGCCTTCGCGCCCAAGTCGGCCGAGCTGATGGCGGCGATGCGCGACTTCGAGCTCACCTACGCCGAGTACGCCGAATTCCAGCGCGGCATGGAGCGCTATTGGTGCCTGCGCTGGCTGCGCCAGCACGGCCGGGGCGAGGTCGAGGCCACGGTGCTGCGCGAGAGCGTGGTGCGCCTCACCGAGATCCCGCTGGTCTTCCGCGTACCCTCGATGCCGCTGCAGATGCCGGGCAGCCGGGTCAAGCTCTTCGTCGAGCGCACCGACCTGCTCGACGTCGAGGTCGAGGCGCGCTTCGTGCAGACGCTCGCCGAACCCGACCCCGCGACGGTGGACGAGACCGGCTTCGGTTTCGCCTGATCCACGCATGAGCGCGACCGCCGCCCCCAACCTGCCCGCCGGCGCCCTGCCGGGGGCGTGGAGCGGACGCCTGCGGCGCTTCGGCGGACCGCTGCTGGCGGCGGCCTTCATCGTCTCGATCAGCCTGCACGCGCTGTTGCTGTTGATCCACTTCCGCCTGCCCGAGGCCAAGCCGGCGCGCGACAAGGGCCTGGAGGTGGTGCTGGTCAACGCCCGCCACGCGCAGGCGCCCGAGAAGGCCGAGGTGCTCGCCCAGGCCAACATCGATGCCGGTGGCAACACCGAGCAGGAGGTGCGCGCAAGCACGCCGCTGCCGCCGCAGCCCAACCGCCAGGACGGCGACGCCCTGGTCGAGGCCAAGCGCCGCACGCCCGAGCCGGTGCGCGAGCAGAAGCAGGTGATCACCCGCGACAAGGCGCCGGCCAGGGTCGCGGCGGCGCCGAAGAAGGTCGAGCAGCCCGCACCGACGCCCGAGCCGCAGCGCGAGATCAGCGGCCTCGACCTGCTCGACAGCGCCGCCGCGGTGGCCCGCATCGAAGCCCAGATCGACCGCGACCTCAAGGAGCTGGCCAAGCGCCCGCGCAAGAAGTTCATCGGCGCGCGCGCGCAGGAATACCGCTTCGCGCAGTATGTCGAGGACTGGCGGCAGAAGGTCGAGCGCATCGGCACCCTGAACTACCCCGAGGCCGCGCGCGGCCGGCTGTATGGCAGCCTGCTGCTGTCGGTGACGATCCGCTCCGACGGCACCGTGGAACGGGTGGGCGTGCATCGCAGCTCGGGCCACAAGGTGCTCGACGACGCCGCGCTGCGCATCGTCAAGATGGCCGCGCCCTACGCGCCCTTCCCGCCCGACATCCGCAAGGACTACGACGTGATCGAGATCACCCGCACCTGGACCTTCACCAACAGCGACCAGGTGCGCGCCAACTGAGACCCCGCCCATGGACCGCTACGCCGTCGTCGGCAACCCGATCGCCCACAGCAAGTCGCCCTGGATCCACGCCGCCTTCGCGCGCCAGACCGGGCAGGCGCTCGCCTACGAGGCCCTGCTCGCCCCCCTCGACGACTTCGCCGGCACGGTGGCGCGCTTCCGCGCCGAGGGCGGACGCGGCCTCAACGTCACCGTGCCCTTCAAGCTCGAGGCCTTCGCCCTCGCCGGCCAGCGCACGCCGCGCGCCGAGGCGGCCGGCGCGGTCAACACGCTCGCCTTCGGGGCAGACGGCCTCCTCGGCGACAACACCGACGGCGCCGGCCTGGTGCGCGACCTCGCGATCAACCTGGGATGCTCGCTCGCCGGTCGTCGCATCCTGCTGCTGGGCGCCGGCGGCGCGACCCGCGGCGTGTTGCTGCCGCTGCTCGACAGCGCCCCCGCGCGCCTGTGCATCGCAAACCGCACGCCGCACAAGGCGGTGGAGCTGGCGCAGGGCTTCGCCCCCCACGCCGGCACCACGCGCATCGACGGCTGCGGTTTCGACGTGCTCGCCGGCGAGCGCTTCGACCTCGTGATCAACGCCACGGCGGCAAGCCTCTCCGGCGAGCTGCCGCCGCTGCCGCCCGGGCTGTACGCAGACGGCGCGCTGGCCTACGACATGATGTACGGACGCGGCCACACCCCCTTCCTGCGCGCGGCGCTTGCCGACGGCGCGGCGCGGGTGGCCGACGGGCTCGGCATGCTGGTCGAGCAGGCCGCCGAGAGCTTCGCGCTGTGGCGCGGGGTGCGCCCCGACTCCGCGCCGGTGCTGACCGAGCTGCGCCGGCTCGTCGAAGCCGGCTGAGGCCGCCGTGCCGATGCCCGCGCCGCGCCGCATGCTCGGCTGGCTCGCACGCGGGCTGGGCATCGCGCTGCTGCTGGCGCTGTTCTGGCAGGCGGTGCTGCTGACCCAGGTGGTGTGGTGGAGCCGCTTCGACCCCGGCAGCACCAGCTTCATGCGCATCCGCCTCGCCGAGCTGCGCAAGAGCGACCCGCAGGCCGAGCTGCGCCACCGATGGGTGCCCTACGAGCGCATCTCGATCCATCTCAAGCGCGCGGTGGTCGCCGCCGAAGACGACCGCTTCCTCGATCATGACGGCTTCGACTGGGAGGGCATCGAGCGCGCCCTCGAGCGCAACGCCGAGGAGGGCCGCATCACCGCCGGCGGCTCGACGATCAGCCAGCAGCTCGCCAAGAATCTGTTCCTGTCCTCGTCGCGCTCGTGGCTGCGCAAGGGCCAGGAGGCGGCGATCACGATGATGATCGAGGCGACCTGGGACAAGCGCCGCATCCTCGAGGTGTACCTGAACGTGGCCGAATGGGGCAATGGCGTATTCGGCGCCGAAGCCGCCGCCCGCCATTACCACGGCCGCCCCGCCGCCAGCCTGGGCCCGGCCGAGGCCGCGCGCCTGGCGGTGATGCTGCCCAACCCGCGGCGCTACGAGAAGTCCTTCGGCCCCCGCCTGGCCGCGCACGCGGCGCGGGTGCAGCGGCGGATGGTCAATTCGCAGGTGCCGTGAGCGTGAGGCGTGAGGTGTGAGGTGCGAGGGGCGGGAATGGGGGCTTTTTCGCCCTCTGTCACATGATCGGGGTCGCATGCGCGGAGGGGAGTCCGTAGAATTCGCGGCTTGCCCCCTCCGCCGGCCTTGCGCGCGATGACCGAGCCCGAAGAACTCCACCCCGACGACGTCCAGCACCACCTCAAGGAAGTGCAGGATCTGCTCGCCCGCCAGAAGGTGGTGGAGGGTCTCGTCCATCGCCAGGACATGCCGCGCCACGAACTGGTGGAAAACCTCGTGCACAAGCAGCACGAGGCCGGCCTGCGTGCCAAGCTCGACACCCTGCACCCGGCCGACATCGCCTACATCCTCGAGGCGCTGCCGCGCGAAGAACGCCTCTACGTCTGGGACCTGGTCAAGGCGGAGCGCGACGGCGAGATCCTGCTCGAGGTCTCCGATGCGGTGCGCGAGTCGCTCATCGAGACCATGGCGCCGGAGGAGCTCAAGGCTGCGGCCGGGTCGCTCGACGCCGACGAGCTCGCCGACCTCGCCCCCGACCTGCCGCCCGAGGTCATCGAGGACGTCTTCCAGTCGCTCGACACCGAGGGCCGCGAGCAGCTGCGCGCGGCGATGTCCTACCCCGAGGACTCGGTCGGCGCGCTGATGGACTTCGACATGGTGACGGTGCGCGACGACGTCACCCTGGAGGTCGTGCTGCGCTACCTGCGCCGCTTCGACGAGCTCCCCGACCACACCGACAAGCTCTTCGTGGTCGACCGCGAGGACCACCTCGAGGGCATCCTGACCCTGGAGACGCTGCTGATCAGCGATCCGGAGAAGACGGTGGCCGAGGTGATGCGCTCCGAGCCGGTGATCAGCTTCACCCCCGAGGACGAGGCCGACGATGCCGCCCAGGCCTTCGAGCGCTACGACCTGGTGTCGGCGCCGGTGATCGACTCCGAGCGGCGGGTGATCGGCCGCATCACCGTGGCCGACGCGGTCGACTTCATCCGCGAGGAGTCGGAGGCCGAGATCCTGTCCCAGGCCGGCCTGCGCGAAGAGGAGGACATCTTCGCCTCGGTGTGGAGCTCGGTGAAGAACCGCTGGGCCTGGCTGGCGATCAACCTCGTCACCGCCTTCGTGGCCTCGCGCGTCATCGGCCTGTTCGAGGAGTCGATCGAGAAGCTGGTGGCGCTCGCTGCGCTGATGCCGATCGTCGCCGGCATCGGCGGCAACTCGGGCAACCAGACGGTGACGATGATCGTGCGCGCGATCGCGATGGGCCAGGTCGAGCCCTCGGCGATGACCCGCCTGCTGCGCAAGGAGCTCGGCGTGGCGCTGATCAACGGCCTGGTGTGGGGCAGCCTGCTCGGCGTGCTGTCGTGGTGGCTCTACGGCAACGTCGATCTCGGCCTGGTGATGACCGCGGCGATGACGCTGAACCTGCTGCTGGCGGCCTGCGCCGGCGTGGTGATCCCGATGCTGCGCCAGCGCCTCGGCGCCGACCCCGCGCTCGGCGGCTCGGTGATGATCACCGCGCTCACCGACTCGGGCGGGTTCTTCATCTTCCTGGGGCTGGCGACGCTGTTTCTGCTGTGAAGCGTTGGGCGTTAGGAGGGAGGAGCGAGGCGGCAGGCCCGCGCGGCGGGCCTGCGGGGAGGGTCAGCCCAGCTGGGCGAAGACCTCGCGCGCCACGGCCAACGTGGCGTCGATCTCGGCCTCGCCATGCGCCACCGACACGAAGCCGGCCTCGAAGGCAGAAGGCGCGAAGTAGTGGCCGGCCTCCAGCATGGCGTGGAAGAAGCGGTTGAAGCGGTCCTTGTCCGTCGCCATCACCTGGGCGAAGGACGCCGGCACCTTGTCGGCGAAATAGACGCCGAACATGCCACCCACCGAGTCCGCGCTGAAGGTCACGCCGGCATCGCGCGCCGCCGCCGCGAGACCCGCGACCAGGCGCTGCGTGCTCGCCGTCAGCTTGTCGTAGAAGCCCGCCTCGCGCGTCAGCTTCAGCGACACCATCCCCGCTGCCACCGCCACCGGGCTGCCCGACAGCGTGCCGGCCTGGTACACGCTACCGAGCGGCGCGATCTTCTCCATGATGTCGCGGCGGCCGCCGAAGGCGCCCACCGGCATGCCGCCCCCGATCACCTTGCCGAGCGTGGTCAGGTCGGGGGTGATGCCGTACAGGCCCTGCACGCCCTGCGGGCCGACGCGGAAGCCGGTCATCACCTCGTCGAAGATCAGCACGGCGCCGTACTCGGTGCAGATGCGGCGCAGGCCTTCGAGGAAGCCGGGCTGCGGCTTGATCAGGTTCATGTTGCCGGCCACCGGCTCGACGATGATGGCGGCGATCTCGTCGCCGCGTGCCTTGAACACGTCCTCGACCTGCTGCAGGTCGTTGTAGTCGAGCACGATGGTGTGCTTGGCGAAGTCGGCCGGCACCCCGCCCGAGGACGGGTTGCCGAAGGTCAGCAGGCCGGAGCCGGCCTTCACCAGCAGGCTGTCGGCGTGGCCGTGGTAGCAGCCCTCGAACTTCACGATCGCGTCGCGGCCGGTGAAGCCGCGGGCGAGGCGGATCGCGCTCATCGTCGCCTCGGTGCCGGAGCTCACCAGGCGCACCATCTCGACCGAGGGCAGCATCGCGCAGATCAGCTCGGCCATGTCGACCTCGCTCTCGGTGGGGGCGCCGAAGGACAGGCCCTTCAGCGCCGCCTCGCGCACCGCCTCGACGATCGCCGGGTGGGCGTGGCCGGCGATGGCCGGACCCCAGGAGCCCACGTAGTCGATGTATTCCTTGCCGTCCGCGTCCCACACCCGGGCACCCTCGGCGCGCGCGAGGAAGCGCGGCGTGCCGCCCACCGAGCGGAAGGCGCGGACGGGCGAGTTGACGCCACCGGGGATGCTGCGCTGGGCGCGCTGGAAGAGGGCTTCGTTACGGCTGGTCATGGCAGAGGGTTCCTGTGCTGCGTGCGAAAGGCGGCATTGTCGCGCCGCACACGCGCCGGGTCCACCGTGCAGGTCAAGGCGCGCGGAAAAGGGCGCCGTAGGCCAGCGCACGCGCCGCCGGATCGGTAGCGCCGAAGACGTCGCCGACCACCGCGAGCAGGTCGGCGCCGGCGGCGATCACCTGCGGCGCGCGCTCCAGCGTGATGCCGCCGATCGCCGCCACCGGCAGGCCGAGCTCGCGCTGCGCACGTCCGATCAGCGCGAAGGGCGCGGGCGGCGCGTGAGGCTTGGTCATGGAAGGGAACATCGCGCCGAAGGCGATGTAGTCGGCGCCGACCGCGGCACCCTCGGTGGCACGGGGCCAGTCGGCATAGCAGGTAAGGCCGAGGATGCGCTGCGCGCCCAGCGCCGCGCGCGCCTCTGCGGGCGGGCCATCCTCACGCCCGAGATGGGCGCCGTCGGCGTCGATCTCGAGCGCCAGCGCGAGGTCGTCATTGACGATGAAGGGCACGCCGGCGACCCGGCAGGCGTCGCGCAGCGCCTGCGCCTGCTCGCGGCGCAGGCCGGCGTCGGCGCCCTTGTTGCGGTACTGCAGCAGTGCCGGACGGCCCGCGAGCACGGCCTGCGCGCGTGCGAGCAGGCGCCCGGTGTCGGGCTCCTCGGGGGTGACCGCGTAGAGGCCGCGCAGCGCGCGCGCCGGGAAACGCTCAGTCATCGCCCGCGTCCTTGCCGCGCGCCCAGAAGAAGCGGTCGGGCAGCGCCCGCCCCATGCCTGCGCGGTAGGCGTGACGCAAGGCCTGGCGGGTGAACTCCTGTGCCTCGCGCACCGCCTCGGGCAGTTCCATGCCGTGCGCCATCGCCGCCACCGCGGCGGCGGCGAGCGTGGTGCCAGCCCCCAGGCAGGGCGCCGCAGGGCGCGGGCCGGCGTCGGTGCGCACGATGCCCTCGCTGCCGAAGAGGGTGTCGACCAGTTGCGGGCCGTGGTCTCCGCCGCCGGTGAGCAGCACGTACTCGGTGCCATTGCCGAGCAGGCGCTCCAGCGCTTCGTCGACCTCCGCGCTGCCCGCCCCGCCATCGCCCGCCTCGCCCGCATCTTCATCGTCGTCGAGCTCGCCCGCCTCGTCCCCGGCCAGCCCGGTCAGGCGCAGCAGCTCGTGGCGGTCGGCCACCAGCAGCGTGGTCTGCGGCAGGATCAGGTCGGCGAGCGCGGCAGCGATCTCCTCCCCCGCCTCGCCGAGCAGCGCCGCGGCGTGCAGGCCGGGCTCCACCACCAGCGGCACGTCCGGATAATCGGCGAGGATCTCCGCGATCACCGCGACGTTCTCGACGCTGCCGCAGAAGCCGAGCTTGAACGCCGCCACCGGCACGTCCTCGAGCACCGCGCGCGCCTGCATGGCGATGAGTTCGGGCGCGGCCGGCCATAGCTCGTCGATGCCACGGGTGTCGCGCACCAGCGCCGCAGTCTGCACCGGCAAGGGGTGGCAGCCCATGCTCGCCAAAGTCAGGATGTCGGCCGCGAGCCCGCTGCCGGCCGTGGCATCGCCCGCCGACAGGCACAGCACGCATGGGGGAGTTTCGGGAATGGCGAGCGGCATGGGAGGCGGAAATGCAGCGCGGATGGGGCGCGGGCGGATGCGTTAAGATAGGCGACCGATTCTACCCCCAACCCTAAAGTCACGCTGGAACATGGCCGATACGCCCTGGAAGACCTACATGTGCCTGATCTGCGGCTTCATCTACGATGAGGCCTCCGGCCTGCCCGACGAGGGCATTGCGCCGGGCACGCGCTGGGAGGATGTGCCGCCGAACTGGACCTGCCCCGAGTGCAACGCGCGCAAGGAAGACTTCGAGATGGTCGAGATCTAGGCCCCGACCCTGCCGCCCGACAACCCACCAGGAATACAGCATGGACCTTGCCGGCCTGAAGGTGATGGTCATCGACGACAGCAACACGATCCGGCGCAGCGCCGAGATCTTCCTCGCCCAGGCGGGTTGCGAGGTCGTGCTCGCCGAAGACGGTTTCGACGCGCTCGCGAAGATCGCCGACCACCACCCCGACGTCATCTTCGTGGACATCATGATGCCGCGCCTCGATGGCTACCAGACCTGCGCGCTGATCAAGAAGAACCCTCGCCTGTCCCCGACCCCGGTGATCATGCTGTCCTCGCGCGACGGCCTCTTCGACCGCGCGCGCGGACGCATGGCGGGATCCGACGAATACCTCACGAAACCCTTCACCAAGGACAGCCTGTTGCGGGCGGTCGCCAGCCACGCGCGGCGCGGCGACGGCGCCGCGCACACGGGCTGAACCAAGCCGGAGACGACCGATGCCGATCCGCAAGATCCTCGTGGCCGACGACTCCCCCGTCGAACGCCTCGCCCTGCAGGAAGTGCTTACCCGCAACGGCTACCAGGTGCTGACCGCCGAGAACGGCGAGCAGGCCATCGCGCGCAGCCGCAGCGACCATCCCGACCTGATCCTGATGGACGTGGTGATGCCGGGCATGAACGGCTACCAGGCCACGCGCACGATCTCGCGCCACGACGAGACGCGCGACATCCCGATCATCATGTGCACCAGCAAGGGCCAGGAGACCGACAAGATCTGGGGCATGCGCCAGGGCGCCCTCGACTACCTGGTCAAGCCGGTCGACCACGACGAACTGCTTGCCCGCATCCGGGCGATGGGCTGATCCTCCATGGCCCGCAGCAGCCTGCGCGAATTCCAGGAACGCCTCGCCCGCCGCCTGGCCGAGGCCGCCGGCAGCGAGCGCCGCGGCCTGCTCGGCTTCCAGTGCGGCGAGAACAACTGGCTGATCGAACTCGCCGATGCTGGCGAGATCCTGCCTCCACCTCCGTTGTCGCCGGTGCCGCTCACCCGCCCCTGGTTCCGCGGCCTCGCCAACGTGCGCGGCAGCCTCTACGGCGTGGTCGACTTCGCCGCCTTCAACGGTCAGCCGCCGATCAGCCCCGCCGGGCGGGCGCGCCTGCTGCTGATCGGCGCGCGCCATGGCGTCCACAGCGCGCTGCTGGTGTCCTCCTCGAGCGGGCTGCGCAGCCACGAAGACTTCGAGCCTGCCCCGGCCGACGGCGCCCCGCCCTGGGTGGCACGCCGGCTGCGCGACATGCAGGGCCGCGAGTGGCTGCAGCTCGACCCTGCTCGCCTGCTCGCACAGCCCGCCTTCCTCGACGCCGGGCTGGAATAGCTCGCGCCCGCCCCCGAAAGACCCCGACCGCAATCGAGCATCGATCATGGCATTGAACCCGTTCGGCAAGAAAACCCCGGCCTCCGCGACCGGCACCGAGGCACAGACGATCATCGAGACCTCCGCACCGGAGCAGGCGACCGCCAGCAAGCTCCCCCCCGCTCCCGCCCGGCCCGGCGGCCGGCTCGGCATGCTCGGCGGCATCTTCGTGGCATGCGCGGCGATCAGCGCCGGGCTGCTCGTGTATCAGGCGCGCGAGGCGAGCCTCTCCGCACTCCAGCTCGGTGCGGCGAGCGAACTGCAGGCCCTGCCGGGACAGATGGCCAAGTCGGGCCGCCTCGCCCGCCTCGGCGAGAGCGCCGCGCTCACCGAACTGGACCAGGCCAGGACACGCTTCGCGAGCCTGATGCAGGTCCTGGGCGAAGGCGGCAGCCACGCCGGCGCCATGCTCCCGCCGCTCCCCGCGAGCATGCAGCCGCTGCTGCAGGAGCTCGACACGCAGTGGCAGAAGAGCGCCACGCTGGCTGCCGGCCTCGGCGGACAGGGCGCGACGCTCGCAGGTACCCGCGCCGCCGTGCAGGAGGTCAACGCCGCCAGCGCCGCCTTCGTCGACGCGGCCGACCAGCTCGGCCGCCGCATGCTGGCCGTGAATGGCGACGCCTCGGCACTGCGCGCCACCCACGCCCTCCTGCTCCATGCGCAACGTGCCGCACTGCACGCCAACGCACTCTTCGCCACCGATGCGGACCTGTCCTCCACCGCTGGCGCGCTCGCCGGCGAGGCCGAACAGCTGCGCCAGCGCCTGGCAGAGCTCGAGCGCATGGGCAGCGGCGGCGCCCTCGACGACAGCCTGCGCACACTTCGCGCCGCCGCAACGCCGATCCTCGACGCGACGGAGAACATCGGCGCCAATGCCGGTGCCCTGCAGCAGGCCAACCAAGCGAGCGCAGGCCTCACCGCGAACACCCCCGCCCTGCTCGCCGCGAGCTCCGCCCTCGGCGCGGCACTCGCCGGGCGCACCGGAGGCTTCGGTCCGCTGCACGCGGGCGCGGCAGTCGCCGCCCTGCTCGCCCTCCTCGCCCTGTTCATGATGGCGCGCGCCTACGCCGCCGACGCTGCGGCGCGCCGCAGCGCCTCGGAGGCCGAGCGCCGCCAGGCCGAGGACGAGCGCAACCTCACCCAGCAGGCCATCCTGCGCCTCATGAACGAGATGGGCGACCTCGCCGACGGCGACCTCACCGTGCGCGCCACGGTCACCGAGGACATCACCGGGGCGATCGCCGACTCGGTGAACTACACCATCGAGGAGCTCTCGGTGCTGGTGCGCCGCATCAACGACGCCGCCACGCGGGTCACCTCCGCGACCGAGTCGGCCCGCCGCACCTCCACCGAGCTGCTTGCCGCCACCGACCGCCAGTCGCAGGAGATCGAGGAGGCCGGCGCCAACGCCGAGCGCATGGCGCAGTCGATGACCGACTCGTCCGCGCGCGCCCTGCAGTCCGCCCAGGTGGCGCGGCGCTCGCTCGAGTCCGCGCGCAAGGGTGCGGACGCGGTGCAGAACAGCATCCGCGGCATGAACGACATCCGCAGCCAGATCCAGGAGACCGCCAAGCGCATCAAGCGCCTCGGCGAGTCCTCGCAGGAGATCGGCGAGATCGTCGAGCTCATCTCGGACATCACCGAGCAGACCAACGTGCTCGCGCTCAACGCCGCGATCCAGGCCGCCACCGCCGGCGAGGCCGGGCGCGGCTTCACCGTCGTCGCGGAAGAAGTGCAGCGCCTCGCCGAACGCTCGGCCGAGGCGACCAAGCAGATCGCCGCGATCGTCAAGACCATCCAGACCGACACCCAGGACGCCGTGGGGGCGATGGAGAACGCCACCCGCGACGTGGTCGAGGGCACCCAGCTCTCCGACGCCGCCGGCCAGGCGCTGGCCGAGATCGGCCTGGTGTCCACCGAGACTGCCAGCCTCATCGAGCGCATCTCGGCCGACGTGCAGGAGCAGGCCGCGACCGCCGGCCGCGTCGCCGCGGCGATGAAGGACATCCTCGCGGTCACCGAACAGACCTCGCTCGGCACCCGCCAGACCGCCGTGTCGATCGACCAGCTCGCCGAGCTGGCGGTGGAGCTGAAGGGCTCGGTCTCGGGCTTCAAGGTCTGACAACGCTGGCTGTCGCCCGGAAGAACAGCATGACACACGCCACCGAGCCGGACCTGGGACCGCTGACCTGGGTCAAGGGCGAGATCGACGCCGCGCTGGGACGCGCGCGTGAAATCCTCGAGCGCGGCTGCGCGGGCAGCGGAGCCGCCGGCCTGCAGTTCGCGCAGTCGCACCTGCACCAGGTGCGCGGCGCCCTCGACATCGTCGGCCTCGACGGCCTGACCCTGTTCACCGACGCCGTCGAACAGCTGCTCGGCGCCATGGCGCGCGGCGAGGTCCCGGCCGACGCCGCTCGCCACGCGCTCGCCCTGCGCGCGCTGGCGATGATCGGCAACTACCTCGAGGAACTCGCCGATGGTGCGCCCGACCAGCCGCTGCGACTCGCCACGCGCTACCTCGAGCTCGCCGCCGCACGCGGCCGGCACGACGCCAGCGCCGCCGACCTCTTCCATCCGGACCTGTCGCGCCGGCCGCCGGCACGCGCAGCCGTGCCCGCGGGCGCTGCCGACACCGAGGCGCAGGCGCTGCGCGCTGCGCGCAGCCGCTTCGAGCGCGGCCTGCTGGAGTGGCTGCGCAAGGGCGCTGCGGGCGAAGGTGCCCGGACGATGCGCGACGCGATCGCCGAAGTCGAGGCGCAGCAGCGCAGCCCGGCCGCGCGCAGCCTGTGGTGGGCCAGCCTCGCCTTCTACGACGCCCTGATCCACGGCGGGTTGCAACCCGATCCGGCGGTCAAGCGCCTGTGCACCCAGCTCGACGCACAGTTCCGCCGCCTGCTGGGGGGCACACCCTCGGTCCCCGACCGTCTGCTGCGCGAGCTCCTGTACCAGATCGCGCGCGCACCCGCACAAACCGAACAGCAGCGCGCGGTGCGCGCATGCTGGCAGCTCGACGCGCAGATCCCGGAGCCGGGAACGGAGGTCGGAGAGACGCCGATCAGCCCCCTGCTCGACGCGCTCCGCACCCGCCTCGGCCAGGCACGCGAGCACTGGGAAGCCTTCTGCGCCGGTACCGCGGTGGCCCTGCCCCGCTTCGAGGACGACCTCGCAGCGATGACGACGCCCGCCGAGGCGCTCGGCCGACCCGGCGTGCGCACGCTGTGCGTCGCGCTGCTCGACTTCGCGCGCTGGCTGCGCCGCGACCCGCTGCAGTTCGCCGAGGCTGCGGGCATGGAGGTCGCCACCGCCCTGCTGGGCCTGGAGGGCGCACTCGAGCGTCGCCCGCCGCCGACCGGATTCGGCACGCGCGCGGAAGGCATCGCCTCCCGGCTGCTCGCCCTGCAGCGCGGCGAGGTCCTGCCCGACGGCACGATCGTTGCGGAACCGGCGGATGCCCGCCAGGCGCAGGAGCGCGCCGCGCTCGAGCAAGTGGCGAAGGAGATGCTCGCCAGCCTCGCCCATGTCGAGCAGGTGCTGGACGACTTCTTCCGCAACCCGGCACGGCGCGACCCACTGCTGCAGCTCCACCAGCCGCTGCAGCAGATCATCGGCGCGCTGAGCATGCTCGGCGAGACCGACGCGCTCGCCCTGGTACGCGACGCCGCGATCCACATCGCCAGCCTCGCGCGCGAGGACAGCCAAGCGGGCCAGGCCGAGTTCGAACGCCTCGCTCGCGACCTCTCCGCGCTCGGTTTCTACATCGAGGCGCTGCCGCATGGCGGCGCCAGCCTGGACGAGTTGCTCGATCCGGGCCTGCGGCGCAGGCGCGCACCAGCCGCCGAAGAGGCGTCGGAGCCGGCACTGTCGGCCTCCACCCCTCCCGCCACGCCAGCCGTACCGCTCAGCGCCTGGGAAGTCGAACCCGCGCCCGCCGCACCGCCCCTGGTGCCCGAACCCGCGGTACCCGAAGCCGCGGTGCCCGAACTCGCGGTGCCCGAGCTCGCGGTGCCCGAGCTCGTTTGGCGTGAACAGGCGACTGCAGAACCCGACCTCGGCGACACACCGGCAGCCGAGACCGTGCCGGTCGCGGCGCTCGCGGGCACCGCTTCGGCAAGCCCGGGCATCGCAGCACCGCCGACGGAATCGGCGTCCCGGGACATGACCGGGAACCCGTTCGGCGTCGATTTCCCGGACCTCGATTTCAGCGTCCTCGACGAACTCGAAGCCCCCACCGAGGCGGCTCGAACGGGGGCCAGCATGACGCTGCCCCTCCCGGAGAGCGACCTCGGCCACGCCGACGCCAGCGCACAGGCGCGTGCGCCGGCCCCGCAGGCTGCACGAACGGACGCATCCCCTCCCTCCACGCCCCCGACGCCAGTCCCCATCGAGGCCGAGATCGACGCCGAACTGCTGGCGATCTTCATCGAGGAGGCCCACGAGGTGCTCGCTGGGATCGCAGCCGGGCTAGATGACCTGCGCGGCGAAGCGGACGAGCTCGCGCAGCTGGTCACCATCCGGCGTGGTTTCCACACCCTCAAGGGCAGTGGCCGCATGGTCGGGCTCGCCCAGCTCGGCGACACCGCATGGGCGGTGGAGCAGGCGCTCAATCGCTGGCTGCAGTTCGACTGGCCGCTCACGCCCGCCCTGCTGGCCCTCGTTGCCGAAGGCCACCGCGTGTTCTCCACCTGGGTGGCGCAGCTCGAACATGGAGAGGCGGGCGGCGGCGACACCGCAGCCCTCATCGCCGAGGCGAGGCGCCTGCACGAAGCGGCCGAGCCGGTGCACGATGCCGGCCTCGCCGGCTCCTCCGGACAGCTCCCCACACTCCCCAAGCCGATGGCGGCAATCGCGGCGGAGCCCGCGCCCACGGAGTCCGCCCCCGAAGCAATGCACATCGACAGCGTGGACTTCCTGCTCGACGGCGACATCGGCGAAAACCCGCCGCCTGCGGCGGCGGCCGACGTTCCGGCCTTCGCGGCGCAAGCCGAGGAAGACCTGATCGAGTTCATCGAGCCGCTCGACGAGGGCGCCCCGATCCTGCTCGAAGCCTTCGAGCCCTTGCCGACAGCGCTCGGCGAAGCGCCGATCGAAGCGCATGCAGAAGGCATCCCGGCGCTCGAAGCATCGCACGACGGGGCGGACGAGCTCGGCGCCCGCGAACCCGGCGACAGCCTTCCCGGCGACACGCAGCGCATCGGCGATGGCGAGGTCTCGCGCGCGCTGCACGAGCTCTACTGCAGCGAATCGGCCCAGCACCTCGCCGCGCTCGAACAGGAGTTGCGCGCGCTGCACGGCGCAGACCATCCGCCCTCGACCGCGGGGATACGCGCCGCCCACACCCTCGCCGGCATCTCGGGCACCGTGCGCGCCGAGGCCGCGCATCGCCTCGGCCGCGCTCTGGAGCACAGGCTGGAGCGGCTCGCCGATACCGGCCGGGTACCGGGGGTGGACGATCTGGCGCTGTTCGGCGACACCCTCGACGCCCTGCGCGCGATGCGCGAGGAGATCGCCGCAGGACGCACACCTACGTCGGCGGACGAACTCGTCGCACGCTTCGAGGCCATCGACGAAGAGGTTTTCACCGCGCCGCCAGGGCGCTCCGCGGAAACGGTCACCGCTGCGGACGCCGACACCGCAGCCGCCACGATCTCCCGGGACGATACGGCGGTCGCGCCCGCAGTCGTGCCCATGGCGGTCCGCAGCGCGGAGCCGGGCGCGGCGGAGCATGCGCAGGACGACATCGACACCCAGCTGCTGCCGATCTTCCTCGAAGAGGCCGCCGAGACCACCGCCGAGCTCCACGCCACCCTGCGCCGCTGGCGCACGCAGGCTGACGACGAGGAGGCACCGCGCGCGGTCGCACGCCTGCTGCACTCGCTCAAGGGCAGCGCGCGCATGGCGGGGGCAATGCGCCTCGGCGCCCACCTGCACGAGCTCGAATCGCATCTGGAGGACGGTCTCGCCGCGCGTGAGCCGGCCGCAGTGCTCGCCGAGGCGCTCGCGCACGGCATCGACCGCTGCGAGCAGGTCATCGACGAACTCGCCCTCGGCGAAGCGGCGCTGCAGGCGCCCCCCGCGCCCGCCAGCGCGGAAGAAGGTGGCAGGGAGGCCGCGCCCGAGGCCGAGCCCCTCGCCACCCCCACCTTGCGGGTGCGCGCCGAGCGCGTCGACCGCTTCGTCAACCAGGCCGGCGAGATCGGCGTCGCGCGCAGCCGGGTCGAGGGCGAGCTGCGCAGCCTGCGGCGTTCGCTGCTCGACCTCACCGAGAACGTGATCCGCCTGCGCAACCAGCTGCGCGAGGTCGAGATCCAGGCCGAGGTGCAGATGCAGTCGCGCATCGCCCAGGCCGGCACCCGGGACACCGACTTCGATCCGCTCGAGCTCGACCGCTACACCCGCCTGCAGGAGCTCACGCGGATGATGGCGGAGAGCGTGAACGACGTGACCACCGTGCAGCAGGGCCTGCTGCACAACCTGGACGGCGCCGAACTCGCGCTCGGCAGCCAGGCGCGCATGGCGCGCGAGCTGCAGCAAGGCCTGATGCAGGTGCGCATGCTGCCCTTCGACAGCCTCGCCAGCCGGCTCTACCGGGTGGTGCGGCAGAGCGCACGCGAACTCGGCAAGCGCGCCGCGCTCGACCTGCGCGGCGGACGCATCGAGGTCGACCGCAGCGTACTGGAGCAGATGGCCGCACCGCTCGAACACCTGCTGCGCAACGCGATCGCGCACGGCATCGAGCTGCCGGGCGAGCGCCTCGCGGCCGGCAAGCCCGAGACCGGCAACATCGAGTTGACGGTGCGCCAGGAAGGCAACGAGATCGCCATCGAGATCGCCGACGACGGCGCCGGCCTGGACCTCGAGCGCATCGCGGCGCAGGCACGCGCACGCGGCCTGCTTGGCGCCGACGAGCGTGTCGACGAGCGCCGCCTGGTCAACCTGATCTTCGTCTCCGGCTTCAGCACCGCGCGCGAGGTGTCCGCCGTCTCCGGCCGCGGCGTCGGCATGGACGTGGTGAAGGCCCAGACCGCCGCCGCCGGTGGCCGCGTCGAGGTCGCCAGTCGTGCGGGCGCAGGCACCCGCTTCTCGATCCGGCTGCCGCTCACCCTCGCGGTGACGCAGACCCTGCTGGTGGAGGCGCTCGGCCGCAGCTGGGCCGTACCCGCGAACATGATCGTGCAGGCGATGGAACTCAAGCCCGACGCGCTGCAGGCCATGCAGCAGGCGCACGGCACCGAATGGCAGGGCGAACACTATCCCTACCGCTACCTGCCGCGCCTGCTCGGCGATGGCGAGGCGCGCCCCGCCGAGGCGCGCTACAGCTGGGTGCTGCTGCTGCGCGCGGGCGCGCAGACGCTGGCGCTGCATGTGGACGGGCTGCGCGGCAACCAGGAGGTCATCGTCAAGAACGCCGGCCCGCAGCTCACCCGCATCATCGGCATGAGCGGCGCGACCGTGCTCGGCGACGGCGAGATCGTGCTGATCCTCAACCCGGTCGCGCTCGCTTCACGTACCTCCGGGACGGACGAGACGCACGAGGGGTTGTTCGGCCCCGCCACCGAGGCACCGCCTCCGCTGCACCTGCCGACGGTGATGGTGGTGGACGACTCGCTGACCGTGCGCAAGATCACCGGCCGCCTGCTCGAGCGCGAGGGCTATCGCGTGATCACCGCCAAGGACGGCGTGGACGCGCTCGAGCAGCTCATCGACCTGAAGCCCGACGTGGTGCTCACCGACATCGAGATGCCGCGCATGGACGGCTTCGACCTCGTCCGCAACATCCGCGCCGACGCCCGCCTGCACGACCTGCCGGTGGTGGTGATCACCTCTCGCCTGGCGGAAAAGCACCGCCGCTATGCATTGGAGGTCGGTGCCGACCACTATCTCGGCAAGCCCTATCAGGAGGAAGAGCTGCTCGCCCTGGTGGCGCGCTACGCGAGGGCGGGTGAGGCCTGATGCGTCGACCGTAAGGCGTCAGGCGCAAGGAGCGAGAGGCGGCGCGGCGGCTATTCGGCCAGCGCACGCCCCATGCGCGCGAGTGCCTCGTCGAGCGTCGCGCGCGGGCAGCCGAAATTGAGCCGGACGAAGCCGGGGGCGCCGAAGGCCTCGCCATCCGATAGCCCGACCCCGGCGGCCTCGAAGAAGGCCGCCGGGTTGGCGATGCCGCGCGCGGCCATCATCGCGCGGCAGTCGATCCAGGCGAGATAGGTGGCCTCGGGGCGCGTCGTCGCGAGCCCGGGCACCGCCGCGACCGCCTCCAGCACGCGCTCGCGGTTGCCGCGCAGGTAGGCGAGCAGCGCCTGCCGCCAGGCGTCGCCGTCGCGGTAGGCGGCCTCGGCGGCCACCATGCCGAGCACGTTCACATGCGGGACGACACCGCGCATGGCGTGGCGGTAGCGCCGGCGCAGCGCGGGGTCGGGGATGATCGCGAAGGCGCAGTAGAGCGCCGGGATGTTCCAGGTCTTGGACGGCGCCATCAGGGTGATGGTGCGCCGTGCGGTGGCCTCGTCGAGCGCTGCGAGCGGGCGATGCGGGCGGTCCGCGTCGAGCACCAGGCCGCAGTGGATCTCGTCGGAGCACACCAGCAGGTCGTGGCGCGCGGCGAAGTCGGCGAGGCGCCGCAGTTCGTCCGCGTCGAACACCCGACCGACCGGGTTGTGCGGGCTGCACAGCAGCAGCAGGCGGGTCGAGGGCGTGCACGCGGCCTCGAGCGCTTCCCAGTCCCACTGCCAGCGCCCGTCGCGCAGGACCAGCTCGACGCGCTGCAGCACGCGGCCGGTGTTGGCGGGAGCAGTGAGGAAGGGCGGGTACACCGGCGTCGCGGTGAGCACGCCGTCGCCGGGCTGGCCAGCGAGGCTGCAGGCGAGGTTGAAGCCGGTGACGACGCCGGGCAGCCAGACCAGCCAGTCGGCCTCGATGGTCCAGCCGTGGTCGCGCCGCACGCCTTCGATCACGGCGTCGATCAGCGAAGGCCAGGCGTCGGTGTAGCCGAAGACGCCGTGGTCGATGCGCCGGTGCAGGGCGGCGAGGACGGCGGGCGGCGCGGCGAAGTCCATGTCGGCGACCCACAGCGGCAGCACGTCGCGGCCGGCGTAGCGGCCCCACTTCTCGCTCGGCAGGCTGCGGCGGTCGATGAGGCGGTCGAAGTCGAAGGCGGCGTCGGTCATGGAGGGGCGTCCGGTAAGGGGTTGTGGGGCGTCATTGTCCCGCAATTGGCGAAGGGCGGCGCAGGGCGGCACGGCTCCGCTTCGGCCGCGGCACCGGGGTGGCGGGTGCCAACTTCAGGAGCGCCGAGTTTGCGTCGCCGCCCCCGCGGTGTCCTCCACCGAGGGCAGCCCGCAGCGAAGCGAAGGGCCGCGAATGCAGACGGCGCCCGCCACCCCGGTCCCGCGGCCTTGCGTGAGAAATGGCCGAACGGTTTGTTCTACCCGCCCTGGGCGTCGTTCTTCACCACGCCGAAGCGTTGCAGCGTGCGTTCGCGCGCGGCGGCGTGGTCCACGACCGGTCCCGGGTAGTCGACGCCGATCTTCGTCCGGCACGCGGTCTGGTCGATGCCGCCCATGGTCCACGGGGCGTGGATGAACTTGTCGGGCACGCGCGCGAGTTCGGGCAGGTAGCGGCGGATGAAGCGGCCCTCGGGGTCGAACTTCTCGGACTGGGTGACCGGGTTGAAGATGCGGAACCAGGGCTGGGCGTCGCAACCGGTCGAGGCCGCCCACTGCCAGCCGCCGTTGTTGGCGGCGAGGTCGTAGTCGTTGAGGTGGACGGCAAAATAGCGCTCGCCCAGGCGCCAGTCCACACCGAGGTCCTTGGTGAGGAAGGATGCGACGATCATGCGCAGGCGGTTGTGCATGTACCCGGTCTGGTTGAGCTGGCGCATCGCCGCGTCCACGATCGGGTAGCCGGTGCGCGCCTCGCACCAGGCGACGAAGAGCTCGGGCGCGTCGTCCCACTTCACCGCGTCGTATTCGGGGCGGAAGGCGCGCTCGACCACCTGCGGGTGGTGCCACAGGATCTGGTGGTAGAAGTCGCGCCAGATCAGCTCCGACAGCCAGGTCTCGGCGCCCTCGCCGCCGCGCGCGCGGGCGTGGGCGGCGAGCTGGCGGATCGACACCGTGCCGAAGCGCAGGTGCGTCGACAGATAGCTGACCCCCTTCACCGCCGGAAAGTCGCGCGCGCGCTTGTAGCGCTCGATGCGCGCGGTGAAGTCGTCGAACAGGCGCCTGCCGCCGCTCATGCCGACCGGCATGTTCAGCTCGGCAAGGTTGGTGGGCGCGAAGCCGATTTCGGCGAGGCCCGGCAGGGTCTCGCCGGCGGGCTTCGGCGCCAGGTGCGCGGCGCACTTCTCCACCGCGTACGAGCGGACGTTGAAGTCGTCGAGCTTCTTCAGCCAGGCGTTCTTGTAGGGCGTGAACACGCTGTAGGGCTTGCCCGTCTGGGTGAGCACCTCGTCGCGCTCGAAGATCACCTGGTCCTTGAAGTCCTCGTAGCCGATGCCGGCCTCGGCCAGCGCCTGCGCCACCCGGCTGTCGCGCACGATGGCGTCGGGCTCGTAGTCGCGGTTGGCGAAGACCTTGTCGACGCCGAGCGCGACGGCCAGGCGCGGGATCTCGTCCTCGGCGCGGCCATGCCGCACGATCAGCCCGCCACCCGCGCCGCCCGCGGCGCGCGCCATGGCGTCGAGCGCCGCATCGAGCTCGGCGAGGCTGGCATGGATGAAGTCGACGCGGCGATCATGGCGCGAGGGCAGCGCGTCGAGGATCGCGGTATCGAAGACGAAGACGCAATGCACGCGGTCGGCGAAGCGCAGGGCATGGTAGAGCGCAGCGTGATCGAAGCTGCGCAGGTCGCGGCGGAACCAGACGAGGGCGGAAGACATGTTTTTTGTCCAGGACAAAGACACGGAATTATGACGCATCCGGACCACGCACGCGCGCGCCCCCACGCCAAGAAGCCCGGCGATCGGCGTAGAATGCCGCGCATGGAAACGCCCACGGCCAACTTCACGCACCACTTCCTGATCGCCATGCCGAACATGGTCGATCCGCACTTCACGCGCACGCTCACCTACATCGCCGAGCACAACGAACAGGGCGCGCTCGGCATCATCGTGAACCGGCCGATCGACATGACCCTCGCAAGCCTCTTCGAGCGCATCGAGGTCCCGCTCGAGGCCGAGGGCTTCGCCGCGCAACCGGTGTATTTCGGCGGTCCGGTGCAGACCGACCGCGGCTTCGTGCTGCACCGCCCGCTCGGCGAATGGCACTCCACGCTCAAGGTCACCGACGAGATCGGCCTCACCAGCAGCCGCGACGTGCTGCAGGCGATCGGTGCCGGGGGCGAACCCAGGGACGTCATCGTCACCCTCGGCTACGCCGGCTGGGCCGCCGGCCAGCTCGAGCAGGAGCTCCTCGACAACGCCTGGCTCACCGTCCCCGCCGACCTCGGGATCGTGTTCGAGCTTCCGCCCGAGGAGCGCCTCGTCGCCGCCATGCAGAAGCTCGGCATCGACTTCACCAACCTGAGCGATGTCGCCGGACATGCCTGAGGCGGCCGCTGCCGCACGGTCCCCTGCGGACAACAGCGCCACCCGGTCCGCCCCGGACACCCTCCCCGCGCGCGGCAGCGTGCTCGGCTTCGACTTCGGCCTGGCGCGCATCGGCGTCGCCAGCGGCGAGCTCGAGACCGGCCTGGCCAGCGCGCTCACCACGCTTCACGCCGAGGCGAACGATGAACGCTTCGCCGCCATCGCCAGGCTGATCGGCGAATGGCAACCGGTCGCGCTGGTGGTCGGCATCCCCACCCACCTCGACGGCCGCGAGCACGAGCTCACCGCGCGCTGCCGCCGCTTCGCCAACCAGCTCCACGGCCGCCACGCCCTGCCGGTGTTCACCGTCGACGAGCGCCTGTCCTCGGTCGCCGCCGAGGCCGAGCTCGCCGAGGCCGGCCGCAAGGGCTGGCGCGAGCGCAAGGCGGTGCTCGACGCCGCCGCCGCCCGCATCCTCCTGCAAACCTTCCTGGACACACGACGCCATGAAAGACCTTGACGCCGAAGCCCTGTGCCGGCAGCTCGCCGAACAGATCCGCCCCCACGTCGGCCCCGCCACCGCGCTCGTCGGCATCTACACCGGCGGCCTGTGGCTGGCCGAGCGCCTGCACGCCGAGCTCGGCATCGCCCAGCCGCTGGGCGCGATCGACGTCTCCTTCTACCGCGACGACTACGCCAGCAAGGGCCTGCACGCCAGCCCGAAGAAGACCGAGATCCCCTTCGACGTCGACGCCGCCCACGTGATCCTGATCGACGACGTGCTCTACACCGGCCGCACCACCCGCGCCGCGCTCAACGAGCTGTTCGACTTCGGCCGCCCGGCCCGGGTCGAGCTCGCCGTGCTGGTCGACCGCGGCGGGCGCGAGCTGCCGGTGGCCGCGCGCTACTGCGCCCACACCCTGTCCGCGCCGCTCGCGCGCGAGCAGAACCTGGAGCTGCAGCGCGACGACCACGGGCAGTTCAGCCTGAAGCTGACCCAGCGCGCCTGATCCCGCACCTCCCCCTTTCCCCTTGCCCACCGCTGACTCCGAGGCACGCCCGATGCGAAACCCCCAGCTCAACCAGCACGGCGAACTGCAGCACCTGCTCACGCTCGACGGTCTGCCGCGCGACATCCTCACCGCCATCCTCGACACCGCCGCCCCGTTCACCGAGGTGGCCGAGCGCGAAGTGAAGAAGCTGCCGCTGCTGCGCGGCAAGAGCGTGTTCAACCTCTTCTTCGAGAACTCCACGCGCACCCGCACCACCTTCGAGATCGCCGCCAAGCGCCTGTCGGCCGACGTGGTGAACCTCAACATCAACACCAGCTCGGCCGCCAAGGGCGAGAGCCTGCTCGACACCGTCGACAACCTGTGCGCGATGCAGGCCGACATGTTCGTCGTGCGCCACGCCGCCAGCGGCGCACCGATGCTGATCGCCCAGCACCTGCAGAACACCGGGCGCGACCACATCCACGTGGTCAACGCCGGCGACGGCCGCCATGCGCACCCGACGCAGGGCCTGCTCGACATGTACACCATCCGCCACTTCAAGCGCGACTTCACCAATCTCACGGTGGCGATCGTCGGCGACGTGCTGCACTCGCGCGTGGCGCGCAGCCAGATCGCCGCGCTGACCACGCTCGGCGTGCCCGAAGTGCGCGTGATCGGGCCCAAGACCCTGCTGCCGACCGAGGTCGAGCGCCTCGGCGTGCGCGTCTTCCACGACATGAGCGAGGGCCTCAGGGGCGTGGACGTGGTGATGATGCTGCGCCTGCAGAACGAGCGCATGAACGGCGCGCTGCTGCCCACGCCGCAGGAGTACTACAAGATCTGGGGCCTCACCGCCGAGAAGCTGGCGCTGGCCAGGCCCGACGCGATCGTGATGCACCCCGGCCCGATGAACCGCGGCGTCGAGATCGACTCCGCGGTGGCCGACGGCGCGCAGGCGGTCATCCTGCCCCAGGTCACCTTCGGCATCGCCGTGCGCATGGCGGTGATGAGCATGCTCGGCAGCCGCTGAAGCCGCGGACAGCACAGGAACAAGGAACCACGCATGAACATCCTGATCTCCAACGGCCGCGTCGTCGATCCGGCCAACCGCGTCGACGCGGTGCATGACGTCTATGTCTCCGGCGGCAAGATCGTCGCCCTCGGCGCTGCGCCCGACGGTTTCAAGGCCGAGCGCACCATCGACGCCAGCGGGCTGGTCGTCGCTCCCGGCTTCATCGACCTCGCCGCGCGCCTGCGCGAGCCCGGCTACGAATACCGCGCCACGCTCGAATCCGAGATGGAGGCGGCGATGGCCGGCGGCGTCACCAGCCTGGCGATCCCGCCCGACACCGACCCCGCGCTCGACGAGCCCGGCCTGGTCGAGATGCTGACCTACCGCGCCAAGAAGCTGAACCGCGCCCACATCTACCCGGTCGGTGCCCTCACCCTCGGTCTCAAGGGCGAACGCCTGTCGGAGATGGCCGAGCTGGTCGAGGCCGGCTGCGTCGCCTTCTCGCAGGCCAACGTGCCGGTGGTGGACAACACCGTGCTGATGCGCGCGCTGCAGTACGCCGCCACCTTCGGCTTCCGCGTCTGGCTGCAGCCGCTGGCGCCCTTCCTGTCACGCGTGGGCCACGCCCACGACGGCGAGGTGTCGACCCGCCTCGGCCTGTCCGGCATCCCGGTCGCCGCCGAGACCGTGGCGCTGTACACCTATCTCGAGCTCGCGCGCCTCACCGGCGCCCGCCTGCACATCACCCGCCTGTCCTCCGCGGCCGGCCTCGCGCTCATCGACCAGGCGCGCGCCGAAGGCATGGACGTGAGCTGCGACGTGTCGATCAACCATGTGCACCTGTGCGACATGGACATCGGCTACTTCAACCCCAACTGCCACCTCGTCCCGCCGCTGCGCAGCCAGCGCGACCGCGAGGCGCTCGCCAGGGGCCTCGCCGACGGGCGCATCGACGCACTGTGCTCCGACCACACCCCGGTGGACGACGACGCCAAGCAGACGCCGTTCTCGGAGTCCGAGCCCGGCGCCACCGGCCTCGAGCTGCTGCTGCCGCTGACGCTGAAGTGGGCGGACGCCGCGGGACTGCCGCTGCTCGACGGGCTCGCGCGCATCACCTCCGACGCGGCGAAGATCGTCGGCATCACCAAGGCCGGGCACCTGTCGCCGGGCGCGCGTGCCGACGTGTGCGTGTTCGACCCGGCCGCGCACGTCAAGATCACGCGCGAGGGCCTGCGCAGCCAGGGCAAGAACACGCCCTTCCTCGGCATGGAGCTGCCCGGCAAGGTGCGCTACACGCTGGTCGAGGGCCAGGTGATGTTCGAGGGCTGAGGGCAGCCCCGGCCGACGCGCGATTCGATGTGAAGCTCGCGGCCCGCTCGGGCCGCGGCTCCCCGCATGTGCGCGCGGCGCTCAGCCTCCGAACAGCAGCGGCGCGAAGCCGTTGCGCGCCTCGGCGAGCAGCATGAGCACGATCTGCAGCACCAGCAGTAGCACCAGCGGCGACAGGTCGACGTTGGCGATGCTCGGGATCACGCGGCGGAAGGGGCGCAGGAAGGGCGCGGCGATCGAGTGCAGCAGCGGCGCCAGCGGTGCGTGCGGGCTCACCCAGGACAGCACGGCCGAGCCCAGCACCACCGCGAACACCAGGTACACCATCATGCGGATCAGCTCGATCAGGCCCACGCCCCACAGGCCGGCGAGCACCGCGGCGGTATTGCCGCTGAAGGCCGCGCCGCGCAGGCTGAGCTCGAACATCACCAGCAGCACCTGCACCACCCAGGCCGGCAGCAGGCTCGCCATGTCGAGGCCGAACAGCCCGGGGATGAAGCGGCGCAGCGGGCGCACGATCCAGTCGGTGGTGCTGACCACGAACTGGCCGAGCTGGTTGCGGAAGGAGATGCGCTGCCACTGCATGAAGAAGCGCGCGAGCAGCATCAGCGTCAGGAAGCTGGCGGCGACGTCGATCACCAGCAGCAGGATGTTGGCGAGCATGGGTCAGTCCTTGCCGAGTTGTTCGCCGAGCTCGCGGCCGCGTGCCTCGGCGGCAGCGACCGCAGCGACCAGGGCGTCGTGCCAGCCGGCCGCCGCCAGGCTGGCGAGGGCGGCCTCGGTGGTGCCCCCCTTCGAGGTGACCTTCTGACGCAGGACGGCGGGCGCGTCTTCCGAGTCCGCCGCCAGCTTCGCCGCGCCGAGCACGGTATCGATCGCCAGCCGGCGCGCCCCGGCCTCGTCGAAGCCGAGGCTGCGCCCGGCGGACTCGAGCGCCTCGATGAAGTGGAACACGTAGGCAGGGCCGCTGCCCGAGATCGCGGTGACCGCATCCATCTGCGCCTCGGCGCCCGCCCACACGGTGCTGCCGACCGCGCCCAGGATGCGCCCGGCGGCCTCGCGGCCGGCGGCGTCCACCGACGGATCGGCGTACAGGCCGGTGACGCCCGCGCCGATCAGCGCCGGGGTGTTGGGCATCACGCGCACCAGACGGGCATACGGGCGCCCGGCGGCACCCAGCCAGCGCCCGAGGTCTGCCATGCGCAGTCCGGCGGCGATGCTGATGACGAGCTGGCCGGAGAGGCGGCCTGCGAGCGGCGCCAGCGCGGCCTTCATCTGCTGCGGCTTGACCGCCAGCACGAGGACGTCGCAGGCGAGCGCCGCGTCGTCGAAGGCCCCGACCGCACGCACGCCGAAGCGCTGCACGAGCGCGTCGCGCGCCGCGTCGCCGAGCTCGACGACCTGGAGGTCGGCGGCGGCGAAGCCGCGTTCGAGCAAGCCGCCGATGAGGGCGGTGGCCATGTTGCCGCCGCCGAGAAAGGTGATCTTCATGGATGAACCTGCAGGTTGGGGCCGGGGCGCGCGTGCGCGCGTCAGGCCGAAGGGGTGGAAGCGGGGCGGGGGCGCTCGCCGAAGATCGCCGTGCCCACGCGCACGATGCTCGCGCCCTCGGCGATCGCCGGCTCGAGGTCGTGCGACATGCCCATCGACAAGGTGTCGAGCACGAGCCCGGCGCTGCGCAGCTCGTCGCGCAACCCGCGCAGCACGGCGAAGCGCGCGCGCAGCACGGCCTCGTCGGCGCTCGGCTCGGGGATGCACATGAGGCCGCGCAGGCGCAGCCGCGGCAGGGCTGCGACCGCGTGCGCGAGCGCGCCGGCCTCGGCCGGCGCCACGCCGCTCTTGCTGTCCTCGCCGCTGACGTTGACCTGGATGCAGACGTTGAGCGGCGGCAGATGGACGTCGCGCTGGGCCGACAGGCGCTCGGCGATCCGGAGGCGGTCGATGCCATGCACCCAGTCGAAGGCATTCGCCACCGGACGCGTCTTGTTGCTCTGCAGCGGGCCGATGAAATGCCATTCGAGGTCGAGCGCGCGCAGCGCCTCGACCTTGTCCACGCCTTCCTGCACGTAGTTCTCGCCGAAGGCGCGCTGCCCGGCGGCGGCGGCCTCGCGCACCGCCTCCGCGGGCCAGGTCTTGCTCACCGCGAGCAGCGTCACGTCGGCGGGCTCGCGCCCGGCATGTCGCGCCGCGGCGGCGATGCGGGCGCGCACCGCGTCGAGGCGCGCAGCGATCGTCGTCATGTTCCGTGGCCTATTTCCTGGGATTTCGGGGCGGCGAAAGTATAGCATCGCTCCATTGCCCACCCTGAGGCCCGGCCTGCGCCCCACCCCGCAGGCGACCGGGCCGCCCATCGCGCCGGAATACCATGGACATCACCGAACTGCTCGCCTTCGCGGTCAAGAACAAGGCTTCCGACCTCCACCTCTCCGCCGGCCTGCCGCCGATGATCCGCGTGCATGGCGACGTGCGCCGCATCAACCTGCCGCCGCTCGAGCACAAGGAAGTGCACGCCATGGTGTACGACATCATGAACGATGCGCAGCGCAAGCAGTTCGAGGAGTCCTGGGAGTGCGACTTCTCCTTCGCCGTGCCCAACCTCGCGCGCTTCCGCGTCAACGCCTTCCAGCAGAACCGCGGCGCGGGCGCGGTGTTCCGCACCATCCCGAGCAAGGTGCTGACCCTGGAGGAGCTCAACTGCCCGAAGATCTTCAAGGAGATCGCCCACCAGCCGCGCGGCATCGTGCTGGTGACCGGGCCGACCGGCTCGGGCAAGTCCACCACGCTGGCGGCGATGCTCGACTACGTGAACGAAAACGAGTACGGACACATCCTCACCGTGGAGGACCCGATCGAGTTCGTGCATGAGTCCAAGCGCTGCCTGGTGAACCAGCGCGAGGTGCACCGCGACACCCAGTCCTTCAACAACGCGCTGCGCGCCGCGCTGCGCGAGGACCCCGACGTGATCCTGGTGGGCGAGATGCGCGACCTCGAGACCATCCGCCTGGCGCTGACCGCTGCCGAGACCGGCCATCTGGTGTTCGGCACCCTGCACACCTCGTCGGCGGCCAAGACCATCGACCGTATCGTCGACGTCTTCCCCGCGGCCGAGAAGGACATGGTGCGCTCGATGCTTTCCGAATCCCTGCGCGCGGTGATCTCGCAGACCCTGCTCAAGACCAAGGACGGGCAGGGCCGGGTCGCGGCGCACGAGATCATGATCGGCACGCCGGCGATCCGCAACCTGATCCGCGAGAACAAGATCGCGCAGATGTATTCCTCGATCCAGACCGGTCAGAATATCGGCATGCAGACCCTCGACCAGTGCCTCGTCGACCTGGTGCGGCGCAACGTGGTGTCGGCCGCGGAAGCGCGCGTGAAGGCGCAGAACAAGGACAGCTTCGCCGCCTGAGCGGCACTCACCCGCCCACCCGGGAAGGAGCACGCACACCATGGAACGCGACCAGGCCCTCAAGTTCATGCACGACCTGCTGCGGCTGATGCTGCAGAAGAACGGCTCGGACCTCTTCATCACCGCCGGCTTTCCGCCCGCGATCAAGGTCGACGGTCGCATCGTGCCGCAATCGAACCAGATCCTGCAGCCGCAGCACACCACGGAGCTGGCGCGCGCGATCATGAACGACCGCCAGGCCGCCGACTTCGAGACCCACAAGGAGTGCAACTTCGGCATCTCGCCGGCCGGCATCGGCCGCTTCCGCGCCAACGCCTTCGTACAGCAGGGCCGCGTCGCGCTGGTGCTGCGCACCATCCCGCAGAAGATCCCCAACTTCCAGGAACTCGGCCTGCCGCCGGTGCTCACCGAGATCGCCCTCGCCAAGCGCGGCCTGGTGATCTTCGTCGGCGGCACCGGCACCGGCAAGACGACCTCGCTCGCCTCGCTGGTCGACTACCGCAACGAGAACACCTACGGCCACATCATCACCATCGAGGACCCGATCGAGTTCGTACACCAGCACAAGAACTGCATCGTCTCGCAGCGCGAGATCGGCATCGACACCGAGTCCTGGATGACCGCGCTGAAGAACACCCTGCGGCAGGCGCCCGACGTGATCCTGATGGGCGAGATCCGCGACCGCGAGACCATGGACTACGCGATCGCCTTCGCCGAGACCGGCCACCTCTGCCTCGCCACGCTGCACGCCAACAGCGCCAACCAGGCGATCGACCGCATCATCAACTTCTTCCCGGAAGACCGCCGCCAGCAGCTGCTGATGGACCTGTCGCTGAACCTGCGGGCGATGGTCTCGCAGCGCCTGCTGCCGATGAAGGATCGCAAGGGCCGGGTGCCGGCCGTCGAGGTGCTGCTCAACTCGCCGCTGATCGCCGACCTGGTCTTCAAGGGCAACGTCCCCGAGATCAAGGACGTCATGAAGCGCTCGCGCGAGCTCGGCATGCAGACCTTCGACCAGTCGCTGTTCCAGCTCTACGAGGACGAGCTCATCAGCTACGAGGACGCGCTGCGCAACGCCGACTCGGTCAACGACCTGCGCCTGCAGATCAAGCTCAACAGCCGCCACGGCGACCCGGGCGCACCCGGCGGCGGCATCAAGAACCTCGGCATCCTTTAGGGACAGGCCGCCGCGCGCGTCCTCACTCCTGCGGACGCGGCGCGCGCTCGCGGTTGCTGCCGGCCACCATGCGGTACTCGAACAGGCGGCACTCGAGCGCCCCGTTGAAGAGCGGCGTGCGCCGCGTCGCCTTGAGGCCGATGCGCTTGGGCAGCTCGGGATCGGCGCTGAACAGGTAGCAGCGCCAGCCGCCCCAGCGCTGCTTGAGCGCGTCGCCCAGGCGGGGATAGAAGGCGAGGAGTTCCTCCGCCTCGCCGATGCGCACCCCGTAGGGCGGATTCGCCACCATCACCCCCGCAGCGGCCGGCGGCGTGCGCTCGAGCACGTCGGCGCGATCCAGGCGCACACAATCGGCCAGCCCGGCGGCGTCGAGGTTCATGCGGCTGCGCCGCACCCACTCGCCCACCACGTCCGAACCGAAGACGGGCAGCACGCGCGCCGGCTTGCGGCGCTGCTCGGCGGCGCGCCGCTGCGCGGCCCAGGCAGTGCGGTCGTGGATGCGCAGGCGCTCGAAGGCGAAGCCGCGGCCCAGACCGGGCGCGATGTCGAGCGCCATCTGCGCGGCCTCGATCAGGAAGGTTCCGCTGCCGCACATCGGATCGACCAGGGCCTCGTCCGCCTGCCAGCCGGTCAGGCGCAGGATGCCGGCGGCGAGGTTCTCCTTCAGCGGCGCCTCCACCGCCGCCGGCTTGTAGCCGCGCTTGTAGAGCGGCTCGCCGCTGGTGTCGACGTACAGCGTGGCGGTGTCGGCGGTGAGGAACAGGTGGATGCGCACCGCCGGGTTGGCGGTATCCACGCTCGGCCGCCGCCCGGCCACGGTGCGGAAGTGGTCGCACACCGCGTCCTTCACCCGCAGGGTGATGAACTCCAGGCTCTTCAGCGGCGACTTCTGCGCGGTGACGTAGATGCGGATGGTGTCGTCGGCGGTGAACCACTTCGCCCAGGTCACGCTGTAGGCGAGCTTGTAGATGTCGACTTCGGCACGGTAGCGCCCCTGCCCCACCCGCCACAGCACGCGGGTGGCGAGCCGGCTCTCGAGGTTGGCGCGCCGGCAGGCATCCCAGTCGCCCTCCCAGTTCACCCCGCCATGCACCACGCGCGCCGCGCGCGCGCCGAAGCTCGCCAGCTCTTCGGCCAGCAGCGCCTCGAGGCCGCGAGGACAGGGGGAAAAGAAGGTTTCGGCCATGGGTCGCTCCGCGCGCTGGAAAAGCCGGCATTGTACCGCCCGCCGGGCGCCCCCCGAGAACCTCGCCACGGACACCCCGGCGCGGGCACCCGCTGCCCTTTTCCCCTGGTCAGCAAGGAATTATTTCCGCGCATCCCGCGCATTCCTGGAGAAGAATTCGTGGTCGCCCACCCATGGCCCAGAAATGCCGATGTCCTCCCCTGTCCGCCCGCAGCTGCGCAGTCTGCGCCGCACCTTCGCCTGCCTCTTGCTGGCAGCCTGTGCGAGCCCCGCGCTCGCGGAGGACTTCGTCTATGTCGTGCAGCCCGGCGACAATCCGTGGAACCTGACCCGGCGCTACCTCAAGGGCATCGACTACTGGCCGCGCATCCAGGACTACAACCGCATCCTCGAACCGGAAACCATCCAGCCCGGCAGCGTGCTGCGCATCCCGGTGGCGTGGATGCGCGGCGAGCGCGGCGGCGCACAGGTGATCGACGTGCGCGGCGACGTCGAGGCACACCGGGCCGGCCGCAGCGAGGCGCTCGTACCCGGTATGCAGGTGCTTCCCGGCATGCAGGTGCGCAGCGGCGCGAACAGCAGCCTGACGCTGGAGTTTCCCGACGGCAGCCGCAGCCTGGTCGGCGCCGACACCACCTTCGGCATGCGCAAGCTCGAGCGCCTGCGCGCCTCGGGGGCACAGCAGCTCGAGCTCCAGCTCGAGCGCGGCTACATCGAGAACCTGGTCAATCCGGTGCGCAGCGGCGGACGCTACATCATCCAAACCCCGGCCGCGGTGGCGGCGGTGCGCGGCACCGACTTCCGCATCACCGCAGTCCTTGACGGCGTGCGCGCCGAGACACTGGAGGGCGAGGTCGCACTGCAAAACGCACGCGGCCAGACCCGCCTGCCCGCAGGCCGCGGCAGCTACGCCGAGCGCGGCAAGTTTCCGGAGCGCTCCTCCGAGCTGCTGCCGGCGCCCGATCTGGGCGGCTTGCCCACGGTGATCGACCGCGTCCCCTTCCGCATCCCGATCGCGCCGGTGGGCGGCGCGCTACGCTACCGCACCCAGATCGCCCCCGCGGGCGGCTTCACCGTTCTCGCCTCCGACCGCAGCGCCGACGAGGCCGCGGCGCTTGGCGGCGGCGAGCTCCCCGATGGGCGCTACCGCGTGCGCGTGCGCGCGGTGGACGCCCGCGGGCTGGAGGGACATGACGGCGAGCGCGAGATCCTCATCGACGCCCGCCCCGAACCCCCCTTCCCGAGCGTGCCGCCCGCAGACGGCTTCGCCACCGAGGACAAGATCCGCTTCGCCTGGGCACACGATCCCCAGGCCACCGCCTACCACTTCCAGCTCGCCGCAGACGCAGGCTTCGAACGCATCCTCGTCCAGCGCGACGATCTTCGCGAGGCCGGGCTCGCCCTTGACGAGGCGCTGCCCGCCGGTGACTACCATTGGCGCGTCGGGCTGAGCACCGCGGAAGAGGGCCGCGGCCCCTACTCGAACGTGCAGCGCTTCCGCCGCCCCCCGCCCGGCCCGCAGGCCGAGCCCCCCGACGTTGACGGCGACACCCTGCAGCTGCGCTGGCGCGCAAGCGCAGGCGCCGTGGCCTACCAGGTTGAGTTCGCCCGCGACGCCGATTTCTCCACCCCTGCGCACCACCTCGAGACGCGAGAGCCCGAACTGGTGATGGAGCGCCCCGAGGGCGGCCTCTGGCACGTACGTATCCGCAGCCAGGAGCCGGGTAGCCCGCCGGGACCATGGAGCAAGCCGCAGCAGGTGGAGGTACCGCACGACCACTGGCGCGCACTGCTCGTCCTGCTGCCCCTGCTGCTCGTACCATGAGGCAACCGGCGACTGCTCGCGCGATGGCGTACTGCCGCCCCCTTGTGACGCGGGTGCATGACGCCAGGGGAGTCGCCCCATGAGCCGGGAGCGCCTGCGCGCAGCGCTCGCCGCCCAGGGCGGCTGGATCCTCGCAGTCGCGCTGGCAGGCTCCGCGCTGTTCACCGGCTGGGCCCCGCTCGCTCGCGTCGACCTGCTCGCCTACGACAACCTCGAACCGCTTTCCCGACCCGCGCTCACCCCACCGGACGCAGTCGTGGTCGCGGTGGACGAGGCCACGCTGGAGGCGCTCGGGCGCTGGCCGTGGAACCGCGCGGTGCATGCCGAGCTGATCGATCGACTGACGGCCTCGGGCGTGCGCGCGATCGGCATGCCGCTGTTGTTGTCCGAAGCCGCACCCGGCGACGACGAGCTCGCCGCCGCGCTCGCCGCCTCCGGCCGCGTCGTGCTTGCGGTGGCGCCGCGCACGGCGGACCGCGAAGGCGGCGGAGTCGGCGAGCTGCTGCCCAACTCCACCCTCGCACCCCGAGCCGCGGCGCTCGGGCACGTGGATGTCGCGCTCGACGCCGACGGACTCGCACGACGCACCTTCGCCCGCGCCGGCAGCGAGCACGCGCACTGGAGCGCGCTTGCGCTCGCCACCCTCGAGGTCGCAGCTCGCACCGGAACCGCGGGAGGTGACGGCATCGACGCCCGCCGTGGCGGCGGCCTGCGCCGTGTCGGCGCCAGCCTGCCCTGGGTGCGCGAGGGCGAGCTGCTGCTGCCGGTGCCGGATGCGCAGGGACACCCGCGCACGCTCTCCTACCACAGCCTGCTCGAGCAGCCCGCACGCGCATACGAACTCGCTGGCCGCGCGGTCTTCATCGGCGTCACCGCGGCCGGCTTGGACGGCGGCCTGGCGACCCCCGCCTCGCTCGCCGGCAAGCCGATGGCCGCGGTGGAGTTCCACGCGCGCGCGTACGAGGCGCTGCGCACCGGCACCGTGTACCGCAGCACTTCCGCACTGCTTCCCACCGGGCTGGCGCTCGCGCTCGCCGCCGCAGCAGCCTGGCTGCTCGGACGCAATCGGCACGGCGGCGCGCTCACGCTCGGCGTCCTCGCGGCGGTACCGCCCGCGCTGAGCGTCCTCGCGCTCGGCAGCCTGAAGCTTTGGATCCCGCCCACCGCGGCCTGGCTCACGCTCGCCGTCGGCGGCCTGCTATGGCTGCTGCGCCGGCTGCGCAGTACGCGCGGTTCGCTGGTCCGCGCCCGCCACGACGCCGACGCGACGCTGCGCTCGATCACCGACGCGGTGATCACCATCGATGAGCGCGGTCGCGTCACCATGATCAACCCGGTCGCCGAGCGCCTGACCGGACTAGGCCGCACCGCCGCGCGCGGGCTCACACTCGCCGAGCTGATCGGAGATTTCAGTGCACAAGCGGACGCCGCGAGCGCCGCGGTCCACGACGCCCTCGGACGCCGCGAGAGCGTGCGTCTTCCCGAGCCGCTGCGCTGGCGCGCGCCCGACGGCAGCGAGCGCGCCCTGCGCATGACCACCGCGCCGATCGGCGAAGTTGGCAAAGACGGTGAAGGCGCTGTCATTGTGCTCAGCGACGTCACCGAGACGCTCGCGATCACCGCCCGCCTGCAGCACGAAGCCACCCACGACCTGCTCACCGGCCTGCCCAACCGCGCCTTGCTGCTTGACCGATTGCAGCAGGCGCTCGCCGGAGCGATCCGCCGCGGCAGCCTGGTCGCAATGCTCTTCGTCGACCTCGACCGCTTCAAGCGCATCAATGACAGCCTGGGCCACTACGTCGGCGACGAGGTGCTGCGCGTGGTCGCGGAGCGCTTGCAGGCCTCGGTGCGGGCGGGCGACACGGTAGCGCGCTGGGGCGGCGACGAATTCATCATCCTGATGGACAACCTTGCCGATCACAGCGCGGTGGTGAGGGTGGCGCGCAAGCTCATCGACCTGCTCGAGCGCGAGGTCGAGACCACCGGCGGCACCGGCATCGTGCTGTCGTGCAGCGTCGGCATCAGCATCGGCCCGCAGGACAGCGCTGACGCCCAGACCCTGCTGTCGATGGCGGACAAGGCGATGTACCGCGCCAAGCTCGAGGGCGGTAGCCGCTACACCTTCTACGGACCGGAGATGAACACCTGGTCGCGCGACCGCCTGAGCCTGGAGGCGGCGCTGCGCCACGGCCTCGCGAACCGCGAGTTCGAGCTCTTCTACCAGCCGCAGATCGACGTCGCCAGCGGCCGCCTCGCAGGACTGGAATCGCTGATCCGCTGGCACCGGCCCGAGCGCGGCCTCGTACGGCCGGACGAGTTCATCCCGGCCGCGGAAGAGAGCGGGATCATCCGCAGCATCGGCGAATGGGCGATCCACGAGGCGGCCGAGCAGGCCGCGCGCTGGCATCAGGACGGCCTGCTCGGTGCGCCCCTGGCCGTGAACGTGTCCGCGCGCCAGTGCTCGGACATGGCGATCGTCGACACCATCCGCACGACCCTCGCCGACACCGGGCTGGAGCCTCGCATGTTCAAGGTCGAGCTCACCGAGTCCACAGCGATGCGCGACCCGGAGCGCGCCGCCGAGCTGCTGCGCAGCATCCACGCGCTCGGCGCGGGCATCGCGGTGGACGACTTCGGCACCGGATATTCCTCCCTCTCGCTGCTCAAACGCTTCCCGATCTCCGAGCTGAAGATCGACAAGAGCTTCGTCAGCGACATCGCCAAGGACAGCGACGACGCGGCGATCGTGCGCAGCACCATCGCACTCGCGCACGGCCTGGGCATCGAGGTGGTGGCCGAGGGCGTGGAGACCGAGTCCCAGCTCGCCTTCCTCGCGCGCCACGGCTGCGACTCCGCGCAGGGCTTCCTGTTCGCCAAGCCGCTGCCCGCCGGCGAGATCCGCGCCTGGCTCGACACACCGCCGCCCCACGTGGAGCGTGCGGTGCGCAACTCAAGGGGTGAGGGGTGAGGCGCGGAGCCGCTGCGCTGCGCTCGGACGGGAAAGCGTGCTCCAAAAAAACGCGACCCCGGGCGGCGGGTTCGCCGCTCGGGGCCGAATCGTCCCGGGCCGAAGGGAGGGCGGCCCGGGCGAGGGAGAGGTAGAGGGAAAGGGGGACTCGGCGCCCGGCTCAGGGATGCCCGGACTTGCCCGCCTTGATGTCGAGATACCACTGCTCGTGGTGCTCGCGCGCCCAGGTCTCGTCGACGTAGCCGGTCTTCATCGACTCGTAGGCGCCTTCGGCGCCGAGCGTGCCCATGTAGATGTGGCCGAAGGCCAGCGCCAGCATCAGGATGGCGCCGATCGCGTGCACGATGTTCGCGGTCTGCATGTCGGAGCGCGTCCACTCGCCCAGGTTCGGGAAATCCATGATCAGCCCGGACGCCGCCACGGTGAAGCCGAGGATGGTGACGCCGAACCAGAACCAGGTCTTCTCGCCGAAGTTGAAGCGCCCGGAGGGCACGTGGCTGCCGTCGAGCAGGCCGCCGGCACGGCGGATCCACACCGCGTCGATCGGCCGCCACACGTTGTCGCGCAGGAAGGCGAAGAACATCAGCAGCACGAAGACCGCGAACAGCGGGCCGACGTAGTTGTGCACCAGCTTGCCGGCGTTGAGCAGCAGGCCCAGGCCATCATGGCCGATGAGCGGCAGCAGCACGTGCTTGCCGAACAGGATCGCCAGCCCGGTGACGGCGAGCAGCAGGAAGCTGATCGCCGTGCCCCAGTGCACGAAGCGCTCGAAGCCCGAGAAGCGCAGCATCTTGCGCCCGGTCCTGGCACCGTGCAGCTTCATCGTGCCCTTGATCAGCCAGAACAGCAGGATGGCCGAAGGCACGAGGATGAGCAGCCAGCCGCCGTACAGCGTGAGCGGGCCATTACGCAGCTGGCGCCAGGTGTTGCCCTCGCTCTGGATCAGCACGCCGGCCTCGGGGCCACGCACGGTGGTGAAGTGCTCCTCGCCGGAGCGCACCGCGCGCCACACCGGCGCGTTGTTGAGCGGCCGCTCGACCTGGCGCTGGGCCTGGTCCGCGGCGCTGCTGCCGGGCGGCGGTTCGGCCGCCTGCAGCGGCAGCGCCACCGCCCACAGCATGAGCGCGAGCAACAGCACGGCCAGCCAGCCGCCGTGCCGCACCCGCATCGATGGTGTCGTCATGGCGCTCTCCTCACTGGATGCGGTTGTACTCGTTCTGGCCGCGGGCGCGCTCCTTGAGCGCCTTCTCCCAGGCCGCACGGTCGCCCTTGAACTCGCCGCCCTCCCAGGGGCGGGTGTCGGCCTTGCCGCGGTACTGGCCCTGCTCGTAGACGGTGACCTGCGGCACCTCGCTGCAGGCGGACAGGCCGAGCAGCGTGCTGCCGGCCAGCGCGGCGAGCGCGATCGACTTCAGCGTGCTGCTCATGACTGACCCTCCCGCTTGCGTTCCTGCTTGCGCTCGCCGCCGCCATAGGCGGCGTCCCAGCCCCACACCTCGGCGCCGGTGCCGCGGCGCAGCACGCGCTCGCGGAAGATGTTGGCCACCACGTCGGCATCCCCGGCGATCAGCGCCTTGGTCGAGCACATCTCGGCGCACAGCGGCAACTTGCCCTGGGCGAGGCGGTTGGAGCCGTACTTCTCGTACTCGGCGGCCGAACCGGTCTCTTCCGGGCCGCCGGCGCAGAAGGTGCACTTGTCCATCTTGCCGCGCGCGCCGAAGGCCGCCGGGCCATTGGGGAACTGCGGCGCGCCGAACGGACAGGCGAAGAAGCAGTAGCCACAGCCGATGCACTTGTCCTTGTCGTGCAGCACCACGCCGTCTTCGGTCTTGTAGAAGCAGTCGGTCGGGCACACCGCCATGCACGGCGCGTCCGAGCAGTGCATGCAGGCCACCGAGATCGAGCGCTCGCCCGGCACGCCGTCGTTCATCGTCACCACCCGGCGGCGGTTCACGCCCCAGGGCACCTCGTGCTCGTTCTTGCACGCGGTGACGCAGCCGTTGCATTCGATGCAGCGCTCGGCGTCACAGAGAAATTTCATGCGTCCCATCGTGTTCTCTCCTCGTCCTTACGCCTTGCTCACGCGGCACAGGGTGGTCTTGGTTTCCTGCATCATGGTCACCGAGTCGTAGCCGTAGGTCGTGGCGGTGTTGACCGCCTCGCCACGCACGACCGGCGCCGCACCCTCGGGGTACCACTCGAGCATGTCCTTGCCCTGCCACCAGCCGGAGAAGTGGAAAGGCAGGAAGACCGTGCCCGGCGCTACGCGCTGGGTGACCTGGGCGCGCACCTTGAGGCGGGCCTTGGTGGGTGACTCGACCCAGATGTACTCGCCGTTGCGGAAGCCCGCGTCGTTGGCGTCCTTCGGGTTCACCTCGGCAAACATCTCCTGCTGCAGCTCGGCCAGCCAGGGGTTGGAGCGCGTCTCCTCGCCGCCGCCCTCGTACTCGACCAGGCGGCCGGAGGTCATCACCAGCGGATAGTCCTTGGAGATGTCCTTCACCTTCTCCTGCATCGACTTGTACAGGGTGGGCAGGCGCCAGAACTTCATCTTGTCGTCGTGGGTCGGGTACTTGGCGACCAGGTCCGGGCGCGGCGAGTAGATCGGCTCGCGGTGCTGCGGGACGGGGTCGGGGAAGTTCCACACCACGGCGCGCGCGCGCGCGTTGCCGAAGGGGTGGCAGCCGTGGTTCTTCATCACCACGCGCTGGATGCCACCGGACAGATCGGTCTTCCAGTTCTTGCCCTCGGCAGCGGCCTTCTCGGCCTCGGTGAGTTCGTCCCACCAGCCCAGCTTCTTGAGCAGCACGTGGTCGAACTCGGGGTAGCCCATCTGCAGGTCCGCGCCCTTGGAGGCCGAGCCCTCGCCGGCGAGCAGCGACACGCCATCCTTCTCGACGCCGAAGTTGGCGCGGAAGTTGCCGCCGCCGTCCATGACATGCTTGGAGGTGTCGTACAGGTTGGGCGTGCCCGGGTGCTTCATCTCGGGGGTGCCGAAGCACGGCCAGGGCAGCCCGAAGTATTCGCCGTCGCAGGGCCCGCCCACCGCCTTCAGCGTCTTCACGTCGAAGGTGTGCATGTTCTTCATGTGCAGCTTGAGGCGCTCGGGCGACTGGCCGGTGTAGCCGATGGTCCAGGTGCCGCGGTTGATCTCGCGCAGCGTGTCCTCCATGCTCGGCTCGTCCCAGCCCTGGGCGTCCTTCTCGAGCTTGATGTTCTTCACGAACTGCTCGCCCCAGCCGAACTTCTTCGCGAAGGCGTACATGATGGTGTGGTCGGGCTTGGACTCGAACAGCGGCTCGATGACCTTCTCGCGCCACTGCAGCGAGCGGTTCGATGCGGTACACGAACCCGTGGTCTCGAACTGGGTGCAGGCCGGCAGCAGGTAGACGCCGTCCTTCCTGACCATCGCCGCCATCGACGCGGTGGCCGACGGGTAGGGATCGATCACCACCAGGGTGTCGAGCGCCTTCATCGCCTCGACCATCTCGGCGCCGCGCGTCTGCGAATTGGGCGCGTGGCCCCAATAAACCACTGCGCGCAGGTTGCCGGCGGGCTGGTCGATGAGCTCCTTGTTCTCGAGCACGCCGTCGATCCAGCGCGACACGGTGATGCCGGACTTCTCCATCATCGCCTGCGAGGCGTAGCGCCCCTTGACCCACTCGTAGTCCACGCCCCACACGCTGCACCAGTGCTTCCACGAGCCGGTCGCGAGGCCGTAGTAGCCGGGGAGCGAGTCGGGGTTGGGGCCGACGTCGGTCGCGCCCTGCACGTTGTCGTGGCCGCGGAAGATGTTGGCGCCCCCACCCGACTTGCCGATGTTGCCGAGCGCGAGCTGCAGGATGCACGAGGCGCGCACCATCGCATTGCCGATGGTGTGCTGGGTCTGGCCCATGCACCAGACGATGGTGCTCGGGCGGTTCTCGGCCATGGTGCGTGCGGCCAGCAGCATCTGGTCCTCGGGCACGCCGCAGGCCTCTTCCACCTTGTCCGGCGTCCACTTGGCGAGCACCTCCTCGCGGATCTTGTCCATGCCGAAGACGCGGTCGTCGATGTACTGCTTGTCTTCCCAGCCGTTCTGGAAGATGTGGTACAGCAGGCCGAACAGGAAGGGCACGTCGGTGCCCGAGCGGATACGGATGTACTGGTGGGCCTTGGCCGCGGTGCGGGTGAAGCGCGGATCCACCACGATCATCTTCGCGCCGTTCTCCTTGGCGTGCAGGATGTGCAGCAGCGACACCGGGTGCGCCTCGGCCGCGTTCGAGCCGATGAACAGCATCGCCTTGGCGTTCTGCATGTCGTTGTAGGAGTTCGTCATCGCGCCGTAACCCCAGGTGTTCGCCACGCCCGCCACGGTGGTGGAGTGGCAGATGCGCGCCTGGTGGTCGGTGTTGTTGGTGCCCCAGAAGGAGACGAACTTGCGCAGCAGATAGGCCTGCTCGTTGTTGTGCTTCGACGAGCCGATGAAGTACACCGCGTCGGGACCGGACTCCTCGCGGATCTTCAGCAAGCGGTCGCCGACCTCGTTGAGGGCCTGTTCCCACGAGATCTTCTGGTATTTGCCATCGACCAGCTTCATCGGGTACTTGAGGCGGTATTCGCCGTGACCGTGCTCGCGCAGCGCCGCGCCCTTGGCGCAGTGCGAACCGAGGTTGATCGGCGAGTCGAACACCGGCTCCTGGTGCACCCACACGCCATTGCGCACGATGGCATCACTGGCACAGCCCACCGAACAGTGGGTGCACACGGTGCGGCGCACCTCGGCCTTGCCTTCGGCGCGCGAGGCGCCCGCGGGCGCGGCGGCCTCGGCGGCGCCGATGAAGTTGTAGGGCAGCTGGGCGGCGAGCGCGCCGGCGCCCACGCCCAGGCCGGAGCGCTTGAGGAAGGCGCGGCGGTCCATGGTCTGGCCGAGCTGGCGCGCGGCGGCACCACGCAGGCGACGCGCACTGGTGGCTGCGGTCGCGGATTTCTTCGTCAACATCCTCGCGTCCTCCTCAGATCCGCGTCGTGCGGTAGTAGTTGCGCATGTGCGCGCTCACGCCCTGATCGGCGACCTCACGGCGCGCTTCCTCGACCACCTTGGCGGTGACCGGCGTGGCCTGCGCGGCGGTGGCGGCCAGCGCGGCAGCGCCGGCTGCCCCGCCGGCACCGATCGCGGCCAGGAAGTTGCGGCGCGACAGCTTGGTGTTTTCGTCCTTCATCCTCGCTCTCCCCTCTATGCGCCGGAGCGGCTCGTGCCGGCCCGGCCTCGTTTCCATGGCGGCCGCGCTCAACGCGCTTCCGCCTCCAGCATGTCGAACGCCTCGCGCTCGATGTCCATGAAGGCCGCCAGCAGGTCGCCGACCTTCGCGTAGAAATCCGCCCCCGGTACCACCGCCAGCGCGCCGGCGAACTGCGCATACCAAGGCGCGAGATGGCGCCCGAAGAAGCGCCGCTGGCGCTCCAGCCCCGCGGCGTCCGGCCCGGTCAACACCAGATGGCGCATGACCTCGGCGAGCGCGGCGATGTGGTCCTCGGTCTCGGTGACGCCCGCCCGACGGCCGAGGCCGAGTTCGGCGAGGTCGTCGCGCAGCTCGGCGAGCGGCTCTTCCTGCAGGAAGCCGGTGAGGTACCAGGAGCCGTTGCACATGACCTCGGGCTTGCCGACCGACACGAAGAGCGCATCGAACTCGTCGGCCACCGCCTGCGCCGGCATCGCCTGCGCCGCGGCGCCCAGGGCGGCCCAGGCACGTGGCAACTCGCCGCCCTCGCCGCCGAGCGTCCCGCCGGCCTGCGCGAGCGCCGCCAGCAGCGCGTCGTCGGGCGCGGCGTGGAACAGGCGGGCGATCAGCGCGTAGTGCTCGGCGCGCGCGCGATCCTCGTCCGACCAGGTCGGCTGCGGCTGAATGGAGATGGCGGCGTCTTTCATTCGGAGTCGTTCATTCAGTGAGGTCCCAGGCCTTCACGGCGGATCCGGCCTTCATCATGTCGATCACCCGGCAGTCGGCGCACATGCGCAGGCGCGCACGCTCGGCCTCGCCGGCGAACATCGAGTGGCCGGACAGGCGGGCGATCATGGATTCGATCAGCGGCGCGGCGCCCATGGCCTTGCCGCAGGCGGTGCAGTGGAAGACGTCGGCCTCGCGCAGCGCGCGGGCCTTGCGTGCGTCCTCGCCAAGGAGCAGACGTGGCTCGAGGGTGATCGCCGACTCCGGACAGGAGACCTCGCACAGCCCGCACTGCAGGCAGTTCTTCTCGACGAACTCGAGCCGGTAGGCATCGCTCGCGGCGCGCAGGGCGCCGGCCGGACAGGCGCCGGTACAGGACATGCACAGCGTACAGGCGTCCGACACCAGCACCTGGCCGAAGGGCGCGCCGGTCTTCAAGGCGATCGTAGCGGGCAGCCCGGCAGGCGTGTGTGCCGCCGGGGCGTGCGCGACCAGGTGGCGCAGCGCGAAGTCCAGCGTCTCGCGCTTCTTCGGCAGCAACTGGAAGCGCGCCGGCTCGGCAACGCCGATCGCCGGCGCCCAGTCGTGGAGCGCACGCTCGAGCGCCTGCCAGTCGTCGGCGTCGGCCTCGATCACGCGCAGGTGCTCACCGCCATAGCCGAGCGCGGAGAGGATGACCTGGCCGTGGCCCGCCTGCGCCTGCAGCGGCGCGGCGTCGTGGCTGCCAGCGGCGAGCACCGCAACCTGGCAGGCGCCGAGCGCGAGGCTGCCGAGCATCAGGTCCAGCCCGACCGCGTCCGCACTCCACACCTCGACCGGGATCACCCGCGCCGGCAGGCCGCGGCCGCGGCGAGCCAGGCGCGCGATGGTCGCGTCGCCGGCCGCGGCGGAGTGGAACAGCACGCAGGCATCGCTGCCACCGGCGCGGGCGTACTCGGCGAGCAGGGTCTTCACGCGCTGGCCGAGCTCGGGCACGCGCGGATACTGGAAGGACAGCGCGCCCGAGGGGCACACCGTGCTGCAGGTGCCGCAGCCCTTGCACAGCCAGGGATCGACCGCGATCACGTCGCCCTGGCTACGGATCGCCGCGGTGGCACAGGCCTCGATGCAGTTCGTGCAGCCGGTCTTCTTGGCCCGGCTGTGCGCGCACAGGCCGGCCTCGAAGGCCACGTAGCGCGGCTTCTCGAACTCGCCGACGAACTCGCCCAGGGCCTGCACCGCGAGCGCCTGCTCGAAGGGGTCGCGCCCCGGCGCGGCATAGCCGTCGGGGAGTTCAACACGCTTGAGGAGCGGCTCGGTGGAGAGGTCGAGCACGAGGTCGAAGCGCTCGCGGCGCACCACGTCGGCGCGCGCGAAGTCGATCGCGCCGATCTCGCCACAGGCGGCGACGCAGGCGCGATGGCTGCGACAGGCGTCGACATCGACCTGCAGGTCCCAGCCGATCGCAGCCTCGGGACAGGCCTTGACGCAGGCGTTGCAGCGCACGCACAGCTCGAGGTCGATCGGGTTCTGCTGCGTCCATTCGAGCTCGTAGGCGCCGAGGTGGCCGGAGAGCGCCACTGGCTTGCCTGACCACACCGGGTAGGCATTGACCGCGGGCAGCTCCGCATCCTGCGTGCGCGCAGTGATCAGCACCGCCGGCTCGAAGCTGCCGGCCAGGCGCTCCGCCCAACCCAGCGCCGCGCCTGCCTCGCCGACGATCAGGAGGCTGCGTCCGGCCGCCATCTGCACCGCGGGCACCGGCTCGGGATCGGCCAGCGTGGTCGCGGCGGCGATCAGCGCGGCGAGCTTGGGGGTCGCCGCAGCAGCCTCGGACGACCAGCCGGCGTTCTCGCGCAGGTTGAAGAAGCGGATGCGCTCGCCTGCGCCGGCCTCCTCGGCCAGCTCGCCGAAGAGCGCGGTCTCCTGCGTACAGGCGACAAGCACGGCCTGTCCGCTGGCGAGCGAAGCATCGAGCGCGGGGAGCTCGCCGGCGCACAGCGCGTGATGACACTGCACCGTGGCGCCCGCGTTCGCAGCAAGGCGCCCGGCGTCGAGCACGAAGCTGCGGTTGCAGTCGCACAGGTGGATACGGGCTGTCGGGTCGTGGCGTTCGCTCATGTGTTTTTCCATCGATTCCCTTAAGCAAAGCACTTCATAGGCCAGCCGCGACCGCAGGAAAAACCGCGGGAATCACCGAAAAGGCATGACCAAGCGATACCGGAAACCCACGCGCGACAATTTGTCGCTCAGGGTGCGTTTTGTCCCGGCTCTCGCTGCGACTCCGACGCTGCCTCGCCCGCCGCCAGCTCGTCGCCGCATCGTCCATCCGAAGCGTCCGCGGCTTGCGCCGACCTTCCCTGCGCGGAAGCGGCCTCCGCCGCAGTAGCCGCCTGCCCCCCTTCGTGGTCGACGGGCACCGCGTCGACGAGCTCCGTCGCGCCATCGGGAGCGGGTCCTGCCGCGGCGTCGTCCGCCAGCCATTCGCGCGCATGCTGGAGCTTGGCCAGGATCTCCGGCGGGATCGGGTCGGGCCGGGAGTAGTCGTCGATGTAGATGTCCAGCCCGTCCATCTGGTTGAAGTGCGGGTCGGAGAACAGCTTGTGCAGGGCCTTGCGGCGCAGCGCCTCGCTCACCTCGTCCTTCAGGAAGGCGGTGAAGTCCGAAGACAGCGACAGACTCTCGACCGGCGGCAAGCCCGCCTCGGCCGCGGCGCCCGCCAGCGTCTCCGCCGAGGCAGCTCCATCCGGAGCGGCGGGCACGACCGAAAGCGGATCCGCAGCCTCCGACCGCAGCGGCGCGGGCGACTCGCCCGCCACCGGCACCACGGCCTCGGCCTGTGCCACCGCGGCGAGCTTGCGCCGCGACCAGCGCGAGAGAAAACCGCCGCTCACGCCCGCCTCCGGTCCAGCCCGAGCGGATCGTTGCGCTTCGCCTTCTTCTTGGGCTCCGGCTTGTAGTGGATGTTCACGAAATCCCCCACCCAGTCGGCGATCTCGCGCGGCATCGCCACCCCATCGACCTGCTCGCCCGAGTCCAGCCAGCGCGCCGCCTCGCCGTAGCTCACCGACACCGTCGCCGGCCGGGCGAACTCGCCGTCCATGCGCCACAGCACGAAGACCTTGGGGATGGGCGCGGAAAGGTTGGCGAAGTAGTTTTCCGCCTCGTCGCGGAAGAGCTCGAGCGCGAAGCCCCCGCAGCGCCACTGGCTGCGCTCGGGCTCGTCGACGATGCGGCGCGGCGCCGGCTCGGCGTCGTCGAAGGCCGGCACCACCCCCACCGCCTCCCAGGCGGCGTCGACCCAGGGGTTGTTCAGGCGGCGGCGCTCCATGATCACCGCGATGGGGAATTCTTTCATCGTGCTGCACCCGGAAAGGAAGGCCTATGTCTTTCATAGCATACGTGCCCGCCCGGCAGCGCGCGACCGTGGAAACCCGCGGCGGCGACCCCGGCGACAAAGGCGCCGCTTTCGCGCCTGCCGGCGCTCCTGCATGAACCATCACGCGGCCCCGATGCACGGGCGGCGGAAGCGGCGACGGCCTCTGTAGGAGCTGCGGAGGTGGCGACGCCCTCTGTAGGAGCTGCGGCAGCTGCGAACCCGGCGGCCCGGCAAGCGACGCGCGTGCAGGGCTCCACCGCCGCCTTCGCGCCTGCCGGCGCTCCTACAGGAACCATCACGCGGCCCCGAGGCACGGGCGGCGGAAGCGGCGACGGCCTTTGCAGGAGCGGCGGCAGCCGCGAACAGGGCGTTCCGACACGGGACGCGCGTGCCCGCATGCAGACCGCCACCATCCATGCAGCGCGAGACTTGCGGCTACAATCGACCGCTCACGCATCCCCGGCCGTGCCCCGATGACTCCTCCCGAACGCCCCCTGCTGAGCCAGGCCAGCCGTCCGCTCACCATCGACATCCCCGCGGTGAACGAACGCGGCGAGACGGTGCCGACCTCGATCGCCGGCGAGCACCCGCTCACCCTCTACGTCGACAAGCGCGAGATCGTCACGCTGATGACGCTCGGCGCCGCACCCGAGGCGCTCGCCATCGGCTGGCTGCGCAACCAGCGCCTGGTGCGCAGCCTCGACGAGATCGCCGCCGTGCAGGTGGACTGGGAGACCGACGCGGTTGTCGTCACCACCCGCGCCGGCATGCAGGACGCCGAGCGCAAGCTCGGCAGCCGCACCGTCACCACCGGCTGCGGGCAGGGCACGGTGTTCGGCGGGCTGATGGACGAGATCGACCAGGTGCGCCTGCCGCACGACCGCCACCTCCGCCAATCCACGCTCTACGCCCTCATGGACGCCGTGCGCCACCACGAGTCCATCTACAAGCAGGCCGGCGCCGTGCACGGCTGCGCGCTCGCCCGGGCCACGCCCGGCGGCTGCGAGATCCTGATGTTCTTCGAGGACGTCGGCCGCCACAACGCGGTGGACGCGATCGCTGGCCAGATGTGGCTCGACGCCCTCGACGGCGCCGACAAGATCTTCTACACCACCGGCCGGCTCACCTCCGAGATGGTGATCAAGACCGCGCAGATGGGCATTCCCTTCCTCGTCTCGCGCTCCGGCCTCACCCACATGGGCTGGCAGATCGCACAGAAGATCGGCCTCACCATGATCGGCCGCGCCCAGGGCAAGCACTACCTGCTGTTTTCCGGCGCGGACCGCTTCGAGCGCGACTGCAGCGCGCCCACACACGAAGACGAGACCACCCCACGATGAACCCAACCACCTCCCCCCGCCCCGCCGACCGCCGCATCACCGGGGTGCTGCTCGCCGGCGGCCAGGGCAGCCGCATGGGCGGCGTGGACAAGGGCCTGGTCGAACTCGCCGGGCGGCCGATGGCGGCACACGCGCTGGCGCGCCTCGCCCCCCAGGTCGACGAGCTGATCATCAACGCCAACCAGAACCCGTCGGCGTGGCAGGCCTTCGGTCATCCGGTGTTCGGCGACGACATCGGCGGCTTCGCCGGCCCGCTCGCCGGCCTGCACGCGGCGCTCGTGCGCGCCCGCCACCCGCTCGTGGTGACCGCGCCCTGCGACTCGCCCTTCCTCCCCGCCGACCTCGTCGAGCGCCTCGCCACCGCCTTGCACGCCGCAGGCGCCCAGCTCGCGGTGGCCAAGACCTTCGACCAGCCGCATCCGGTGTTCTGCCTGTGCCGGCGCGATCTCGCCGAGCACCTCGGCACCTTCCTCGCCGGCGGCGGCCGCAAGATCGACCGCTGGTACGGCAGCCTGAAGGTGGTCGAGGTCGCCTTCGACGACGAGGAGGCCGCCTTCCGCAACATCAACACCCGCGACGAACTCGCCGCGGCGGCGAAGGACCTGCCGGCCGGCGCCGCCTGAGCCGGCGCGCGCACGCCGATGCCGGCCCGCAAGACACCGCCCATCTCGCCTGCGGCAGCAGCCTGCCTCGCTGACCCGCACGACGCGTCCATCCCGCCCGGTGCGGAACATACGACGCCCGCAAGCTTCTTCGCGGCACAGGGAATGGCGGAACGGACGCCCGCCGGCCTCCCCGGCCCCTGCCTCGACACGCGCGAGGCGGCCGCCTTCCTGCACCTCAACGAGAAGAAGCTCTACGAGCTCGCCAAGAACGGCGAGCTCCCCGCCGCGCGCGTGGGTGGAAAGTGGCTGTTTCCGCGCGCCCTGCTGGAGGAGTGGCTGCTCGAACAGGCGCACGGCGGCGCACTCAGCGACCGCCTGCTCATCACCGGCAGCGACGATCCGCTGCTGTCAGCCACCGTGGCTGCGCTCGCGCCGGCGCTCGGCGCCGAGGCCTTCGTCGCCTACAGCCCCACCGGGACCCTGGCCGGACTGGAGCTGCTCGCCCGCCGCCGCGCCAACGTGTGCGCCCTGCACTGGGGCGGTGTCGAGCACAGCGTCCAGCAGCACGCCATGCTGCTGCGCCGCTTCGGCCCGCACCGCAAGTGGGCGCTGGTGCGCCTGGCGCTGCGCGAGCAGGGGGTGATCCTGCGCCGCGGCCTGCAGGTCGACGGCATCGAGACGCTCGCCGCCTTCGACTACCGCTGGGCGATGCGCCAGCCCGGCGCGGGCTCGGCGCACTTCCTCGAATCCGCCCTCGCCGGCCGCGGCTTCTCCGCCGCCGACTGCAGCGCGGTCGCGACCGCCCACACCGAGCGCGAGGCCGCCGCCGTGGTCGCGCGCGAGGACGCCGACTGCGCGCCCGGCACGCGCGCCGCGGCCACCGAGTTCGGGCTGGGCTTCCTGCCCCTGGGCTGGGAGGCCTTCGACCTCGCGCTGCCACGCGAGATCCTCTTCCGCCGCCTGTTCCAGGACCTGCTCTCCGCCTGCGCCAGCCCGTCGGCCCGCGCCCTCGCCCAGCGCCTCGGCGGCTACGACCTGGCACCGCTGGGCAAGATCATCGGCCTGGACTGAGCCACCGCCGAAGACCGCTCGGGGGGGCGCGATCGGACGACGCCCCGGCGATGGGCGCCGTCCGCAACACGGACCGCCGCTTCGCGCCGGCCGGCGCGAACGCGGTGAGTTCCCGTCACCCGCGTCGCCTGCGGCACGGCCGTCTTCGCGGCTGCCGCCGCTCCTACGGAGACCGTCGCCGCTGCCGCGGCCCGTGCCTTGGGGGCGCGTGATGTCTCATGTAGGAGCGCCGGCAGGCGCGAATGCAGCGCGGGAGCAGGAACCCGGGTCCTTGCCGGACCACCCCGTCCGCGGCTACCGCCGCGCCTACCGGGCGGAGCGGGCGCCGGTGCGCAGCCCGAGGTGCTCGACGATGAAATCCGCCACCGCCTCGGGATCGTTGATGTCGAGCCGGGGGAGCGCACTCTCCACAGGCATGTCGGTCGCCAACGCGACGATCCAGGGATCGTGCGGATGCAGCAGGGGCTCGCCGACCACGCTGCGCCAGACCTCGATCTTTGGAATCGCCGCGCGCTTGAAGCCCTCGACCAGCACCAGGTCGCACGGCCCGAGGTGGCCGAGCAGCTCGTCGAGGCCGGCCTCGGGCGCGCCGCGCAGCTCGCGCGTCAGCGACCAGCGCTGGTCCGAGCTCACCATGACCTCGCGGCAGCCGGCCCGGCGATGGCGCCAGGAGTCCTTGCCGGCATGGTCGATATCGAAGCTGTGGTGGGCGTGCTTGACCAGCGACACCACCAGGCCGCGCGCGCTCAGCGCCGCGATCACCTGCTCGACCAGCGTCGTCTTGCCGCTGCCGGACCAGCCGGCGAAACCCATCACTTTCATGTCGCTTCCGTTTGTCCTGTTCCGTCTTCCCGTCCGCCGGGCGGCGGCGCGGGATCCTTGCGATACACCGGCTCGGCGAGCAGGCTCACCGTGAAGGCCGCGCCCTCGCCGGGCGCGCTGTCCACCTCGATGCGGCCGCCGTAGCGCTCGACCAGGGTGTGGCTGATCGACAGCCCCAGGCCGGTGCCCTGGCGCTTCTTGGTGGTGAAGAAGGGGTCGAAGATGCGCGCCAGGTCCTCGGCGCGGATGCCGCCGCCGGTGTCGCGCACGGTGATGCGCACGCCGCGTGCATCGCGCACCGGGTCGCGGTCGACCGTTTCCAGCGTCAGCGTGCCGCCGGCCGGCATGGCCTGCACGGCATTGACGATGAGGTTGATCAGCACCTGCTGCAGCTCCTGCAGGTTGATCTGCACCCGGCCGCTGGCGCCGAGGCGCTGCACCACCTTCACCTCGGCGCGCGCCAGATGCTGGCGCGTCAGCACCAGGCAGTCGGCGAGCGCGGCATTGACGTCGACGTCCTCGACGTAGCCGGCGAACTCGTCCGGGCGGGCGAACTGCAGCAGCTTGGTGACGATCAGGCGGATGCGCCCGACCTGCTCGTGGATCAGGCGAATCTCGTTGGCCACCGGCTGCGCCGCCGGGCCGAGTTCCTCGCGCAGCAGGTCGAGGTTGCCCTGGATCACCGCGGTCGGGTTGCTGATCTCGTGTGCGACGCCGGCGGTGAGCTCGCCGATCGCGGCGAGCTTCTCGCTCATCACCAGGCGGTGCTGCGCTGCACGCAGCTCTTCGTTGGCCGCGGCGAGGTCGGCGGTGCGCTCGGCGACCTTGCGGTCCAGCGAGGCGTTGAGCGCCTGCAGCTCGGCACGCCGCGCGGCCTGCTCTTCGAGCAGATGGTCGAAGGCCGTGGCCAGGCGGCCGAGCTCGTCGCGGCTGGCGACGTCGCCGACACGCGCATGCTCGTCGCCGGCGTCGATGCGACCGATGGTGGCGTGCATGCGCTCGATCGGGCGGAAGATGCCGCGCGCCCAGAACAGCGTCAGCAGCGCGCCCGCGGCACTCACCAGCAGCGCGAGCGCGCCGACCACGAGCAGGGCCGTGCGCTTGGCGGCGCGGAAGGGGGCCTCGAGGAAGCCGACGTAGAGCATGCCGACGCGCTCGCCGCGGCTGTCCATCACCGGCTCGTAGGCGGACACGTACCAGTCGTTGACCACGAACGCGGTCTCCAGCCAGGTGCGCCCATGGTCGAGCACATGCGCGCGCACCTCGTCCGACGCGCGCGTGCCGAGCGCGCGCGCGCCCTCGAACAGGCGCACGTTGGTGGCGATGCGCACATCGTCGACGAAGAGCGTGGCGGTGCCCTCGCTGCCCTCGGGCAGGCTGCCCTCGCGGTAGACGATGGCGTTGAGCGTGTCGACGAAGTCGAGGTTGCCGTTGAGCAGCACGCCGCCTTCGAGCACCGCGACCAGATTGCCCGCGGCGTCGAGCACCGGGGCCGCGGCGTGCACGACCAGTCCGCGCTCTTCCTCGGGACGCGGATCGGGCCGCGCGCGCGGAGTCGCCACCAGGGCGAGGCGGGCGCGCTCGCGCAGCCCGACGTCGATCGCCGCGAGCTCGGCGGCAGCGAAGCGCTCGACGACGCTGCCGCCGCGAGCGCCGATGGCCCGCTGCACGACGCTCCAGTCGCTGCGCGCGCTGCCTGCCGCCATCGCGGTCGAGGAGTGCAGCACACGGCCGTTCACATCGAGCAGGTTGAGGAAGTCGAGCGCGAGCCCGCCCTTGCGCGCGCCGAGCAGCGCCGCGACCGCCTCCGGCGTCTCGTGCGCCAGGGACTGCGCGAGCGCGTGCGACCCGGCGAGCGCCTGCACGCGGCTGCCGACGCCGTCGATCACGCGCTCGAAGTAGCCGTGCGCGGTCGCCAGGTCGCTGGCGACGCGAGATACCATCAGGCGGTGGTAGTAGACCTCGCCCCAGTACCACAGCAGGCCCATGATCAGCGGGAAGCCGAGCATCAGCGGCGCGAGCACGAGGGCGAGCAGCTTGGCGCGGACGGAGCCGCGCAGGCGTTCGGCGAGGCTCATCGCCACGCCCCCGCGCAAGCGCCTGCCGTGCGGCGCGACCTGCCCGCCCCGACCCTCGCCACGCTCAGGCCCGCCGCTCCGCGCGCGTTGCCGCGGCGTCCTCGAGCGCCCACTCGGCAAACTTGCGCTCGAGCGTCTTGCGCGAGACACCGAGCCGGCGCGCGGCCTCGGTCTTGTTGCCCTCGCAGGCCGCGGTCACGCGCTCGATGTGGCGGCGCTCGACCTCGGCCAGGCTCAGCTCCAGCTCGCCCGCCGGCGTCGGCGCGGCAGTGGGCGCCGCGCTCGGCTGCGGCGGGAAACAGCCCAGGATCAGCGAGCGCTCGACGTAGTTGCGCAGCTCGCGCACGTTGCCCGGCCAGGAATAGCCGGCCAGCCGGCTCACCACCTCGTGCGACAGCGGCAGCGGCGGCACGCCGAGCTGGACGGCGAGCTGCTGCATGAAGTGGCGCATCAGCTCGGGGATGTCCTCCGCCCGGGCGCGCAGCGGCGGCAGGGCGATATCCACCACGGCGAGCCGGTAGTAGAGGTCCTCGCGGAAGCGTCCGGCGCGCACCTCGGCAGCGAGGTCGCGATTGGAGGCGGCGATGATGCGCACGTCCACCGGCAGCTCGCGCTCGGAGCCGACCGGACGCAGCTTGCGCTCCTCGAGCACGCGCAGCAGCCGGGTCTGCATCGCCAGCGGCAGCTCGCTGATCTCGTCGAGGAAGAGCGTGCCGCCGTGGGCGTAGTAGAACAGGCCATTGCGGCTCTCGCTGGCACCGGTGAAGGCGCCCTTGACGTGGCCGAAGAGCTCGCTCTCGATCAGCTCGGAGGCGATCGCCGCGCAGTTGAGCGGCACGAAGGGGCGCTGCGCGCGCGGGCTGGTCTGGTGCAGGGCGCGCGCCACCACCTCCTTGCCGGTACCGGACTCGCCCAGCAGCAGCACCGTGCTCGGCATCTGTCCGACGCGGCGCACCAGCGCGCGCAGTTGCTCCATCGCGGGCGAATGGCCGATCAGCCCGGTGGGTTCGGCGCCCAGGCCGGCGAGTTCGCGGCGCAGCACGAAGTTCTCGCGCGCGAGGCCGGCGCGCTCGAAGCAGCGCTTGATCGAATTGAGGATCTGGTCGACGCGGAAGGGCTTGAGGATGAAGTCCGAGGCGCCGCCGCGGAGGGCGTCGATCGCGGTCTCCATGTCGGCGAAGGCGGTGATCAGGATCACGTCGCCGGCGTAGCCGTGCTCGCGCAGCTCGTGCAGCCACTCGATGCCCGACTTGCCGGGCAGGGCGATGTCGAGCACGAGCAGGTCGAAGTGCAGCCGCGCCATCAGCGCCGCGGCGTGCTCGGCATCGGCGGCCGACTGCACCATGCCGCAGCGGCGCGCGAGCGTGCGCTCGAGGAAGTTGCGCATGCCCTCCTCGTCGTCCACCACCAGCACCGAGTGCGCCGGCCAGTCGTAGTCGGCGAGCTCCACCGGGCGCGCAGGCGCGATGCCCTCCCCCGGCGCCGCGCCCGCCCCTGCTGCGGCCGCCCCGCAGTCTCCGCCGTGAGGTTTCGCGACCATGCTCAGAAGGGCTTCAGCACCACGAGGAACACCACCACGAACAGCACCAGCACGGGGATCTCGTTGAAATAGCGGTACCACACGTGGCTGCGCGTGTTGCGTCCTTCGGCGAAGGCGCGCATCAGGCGGCCGCAATACAGGTGGTAGGCGATCAGGAACACCACCAGCAGGGTCTTCGCGTGCAGCCAGCCACCTGCGAAGCCGTAGCCGAACCACAGCCACAGGCCGAGGCCCACGGCGAGGATGCCGAGCGGGGTCATGAAGCGGTAGAGCTTCATCTCCATCATGGCCAGGCGATCGCGGGTGGCGGCGTCCTCGACCATGGCGTGGTTGACGAAGAGGCGCGGCAGGTAGAAGAGGCCGGCAAACCAGCTCACGACGAAGACGATGTGAAAGGCCTTGAGGGTCAGCATGCGGGGAAGGGCTCCAGGTTCGATCGAAGAGGGTGTCTTGCGGTGCCGCGGCTCAGGCGGCGGGGACGGTCGCGGCTCGCAGCCCGTCGGCCACCGTCGGATAGCGCAAGCGCAGGCGCAGTTCCCGCTTCAGGCGGCGGTTGTCGAGGCGGCGCGACTCGCTCATGAAGGACAGCGTGAGCGGCGACAGGTGGTGGACGATCTCGGCGCGCGCCATGCGCGGCGGCCGCGCCAGGCCGAAGCGCTCGGCGACCGCGTCGAAGTATTCGCCCATGCGCAGGCCGGAGTCGTCGCTGGCGTTGTAGGCCCGCCCGGGACCGGCGCGGAACAGCGCCAGGCAGGCGATGCGGGCGAGGTCCTCGGCGTGGATGTGGTTGGTGTGCACGTCCTCGTCGGCGGCGAGCACCGGGTCGCCGCGGCGCAGGCGCTCGAGCGGCAGGCGGTCGGCGGCGTAGATGCCGGGCGCGCGCAGCAGGGCCACGCGCACCTGGTTGCGCCGGCCGAAGGCGCGCAGGCGGCGCTCGGCATCCACCCGCCGGCGGCCGCGCGCGGTCTGCGCCCGGCACGGCCGCGTCTCGTCCACACGGCCCCCCGCACAATCGCCGTAAACCCCTGTCGTGCTTATGTATACCACCCCCTGTGGTAGACTCGACCGCCCTGCCAGCGCGGCCAGCAGCCGCGCCATGCGCGGGTCGCCGTGGCCCGTCTGCGGCGGCGGCGCGAAGTGCAGCACCGCGTCGGCGATGCCGGCCAGGCGGCGCAGGCTTTGGCGATCGTCGAGGTCGCCCACCACCGGCACCGCGCCGAGTGCGCGCAGTTCGACCGCCGCCTCGGGCTGGCGGACGAGCGCGAAGACGCGAAAGCGGCGCAACAGCCAGGGCAGCGCGCGGCGGGCGACATCGCCGCTGCCCACGATCAGTATTCTTTTCATCGTTTGATTATCTCACGCACCATGAGCCACCGGATTTCCCTCCAGCCCGGCAACCACTCCTTCCAGGCCGACGACGACCAGACCGTGCTCGAGGCCGCGCTCGCCGCCGGCCTGCTGCTGCCGCACGGCTGCCGCGACGGCGCCTGCGGCGCCTGCAAGGGACGTGTCCTCGAGGGCGAGGTCGAGCACGGCGAGCACTCCTCCGGGGCGCTGAGCGAGGCCGAGCGCGGCGAGGGCCTGGCGCTGTTCTGCTGCGCGAAGCCGCTCGGCGACCTGGTGGTGCAGGCGCGCAGCGTGACGCGCGCGGGCGACATCCAGGTCAAGAGGCTGCCCTGTCGGGTGCAGAAGCTCGAGCGCCTGGCCGAGGACGTGATGCGGATCGAGCTCAAGCTGCCGGCGAGCGAGAACTTCGCCTTCCGCGCCGGGCAATACATCGACATCCTGCTCGCCGATGGCCAGCGCCGCAGCTTCTCGATCGCCAACCCGCCCCACGATGCGGGTCATCTCGAGCTGCACGTGCGCCGCATCGACGGCGGCCGTTTTACCGGCCACGTCTTCGAGACCATGCTGGAGAAGGAGATCCTGCGCTTCGAGGGTCCGCTCGGCAGCTTCTTCCTGCGCGAGGACTCCCCGCGGCCGATCGTGATGGTGGCGGGCGGCACCGGCTTCGCGCCGATCAAGGGCATCGTCGAGCATGCGATCCGGCTCGGCCTGCAGCGCCCGATCGCGCTGTACTGGGGCGCGCGCCGGCGCGACGGGCTCTACCTCGACGCGCTCGCGCGCTCATGGGAGGCCGCGCTGCCCGGCCTGCGCTACGTGCCGGTGCTCTCCGACGAGCCCTGGGAAGGACGCGTCGGCCTGGTGCATGAGGCGGTGCTCGAGGACTTCGCCGACCTCTCCGCCCACGAGGTCTATGCCTGCGGCGCCCCGGCGATGATCGATGCCGCACGCGCCCGCTTCTGCACCGACCGCGGCCTGCCCGAGGACGCCTTCTTCGCCGACGCCTTCACCTTCGCCCAGCCCTCCACCCGCTGACCCGGAACGCCCGATGAGCCAGACCACCCTGCTGACCCGCGAGCCGGTCGTCAACAAGAACCGCGCGATCACCGCCAACCGCCTCATCGCCCACGGCCCAAACATCGCCGCGGTGGTCGAGGCGCTCTCGGCGCAGGCCGAGGTGTGGCCGACCCATCATCCGGTATTCATCAGCCTGGGCCGCCTCGTGCCCACGCCCGAGCTGATGGACTGGGCGATCCCCGCGAACGTCGCGATCGAGATCCCGGTGCAGACGCTCGCCCATCCGCACACCCAGGCGCTGATGGCGCGCCTGCGCGACGCCGGTACCGGCATGTGCCTGACCTGGTACCAGCCCGAGACAGCCCTCCCCGCGGGCCACGACTGGCGCTTCGTGCTCATCGATGCGCGCCGCCATGCCGCCCCCACCGGCTCGCCCGGCCTCAGCCTGGCGTGGGGCCTCCCGGACATCGGCGCCTTCCGCCAGGCGGTGGGCGCCGGATACGACGGCGCCTCGGGATGGTTCTTCCTGCACGGCAACCCGCCGGCGAAGAGCCTTTCGCCGGGGCACGCGCAGATCGTGCGTCTGCTCAACCTGGTCCGCAACAACGGCGAGATCCGCGACATCGAGGCGGTGCTCAAGCAGGACGTGGCGCTCTCCTTCAAGCTGCTGCGCTACATCAATTCGGCCGGCTTCGGCCTGATGGTCGAGATCCAGTCCTTCCGCCACGCGGTCAGCATCCTCGGCTACGACGCCCTCAACAAGTGGCTGTCGCTGCTGCTGGTCACTGCCAGCCGCGACCCCAGCGCGCCGGCGCTGATGCAGACCGCGATCGCGCGCGGCCGCTTCATGGAAGAGATCGGCGCCGGCTTCTTCGACGCCGCCGAGCGCGACAATCTCTTCATCACCGGCGCCTTCTCGCTGCTGCACACCCTGCTCGGCACCTCGATCCAGACCCTGCTCGAGGAGATGAACCTGCCACCCCGGGTCAGCGAGGCGCTCCTCTATGGCCAGGGCGACTTCGCCCCCTTCCTGCATCTGGCGCAGTGCTGCGAGAGCTTCGACCCCAAGGCCCTGCAGGCGGCGGTCGACCAGCTCCACCTCGGCTGCGAACAGGTCAACCGCGCCCAGTTGGTCGGTCTCGGCTTCGCCGACAGCCTGCACGGGTAAGTCTCATCCTTCTCGCCCCCCATTCCCGTACACCGCAACATCGGTCACGGTGATTGGGGAGGGGGTGGGCTAGAATCCGCCGGCCCTCCCTCCAACCGTCCATCGCATGTTCGCCGCCCACTTCAGCGCCTTCGAGCTCCAGCCCCTGCCCGACGGCGCGTCGACGATCCTGCGCATGCTCGCGGCGCAGACGCCGAACTGGGCGGAGATCGCCCTCGTGGCCGCGCGCGATCCAGCCCTGAGCCTGGCCTTGCTGATGGCCGACCCGCTGGGCGCGGGCGAACTGCAGGATGGTCTCAATGCCGCCTTGCGGCGTCGGCTGGAGCGCCTCGGCACCGACCTGCTGCGCGCCTGGCTGCTCGGTCTCGGACACGTCGGCAACGCCCCGGACGAAACCCCCGACGCCGCGCTGCTGCGCGCCGAATGTGCGCTCCACCTCGCGATCGAGACCGACTACCCGCGCCCCGACGAGGCCTACCTCGCCGGGCTGTGGTACGGCCTGCCGCGATCGGCGCAGTGGATCGCAGGGCGCCGTCCGACGCTGCCGGCCCTGGTCGCCGACTGCGGCCTGCCCGCGAGCCTCGCCGACGCGCTCGAACTCGAGGATGTCGACCCCATCGCCGGCGGCGCGATGCATCCGCTGCTCACCCTGCTCGCCGCCGCACGCCGGCTCGCGGGCGCCGACTGGCAGGAGCGTATCGACGAGGCCGCCGGGCTGACCGGCCTGGAGAGCGGGAGCGTGGTCGCGCTGCGCACCGACGTCGGCTACATCCTCTCGGGCCATGCGGCCTATCCGTCCCCGCCCGGCTTCCCCGGCACGGGCGCCGCCTGCCCGCCCCTGCGCCTTGCGGACGACCCCTATCGCTACGCCGGCATGCTCGGCCTGCTCACCGCCGCCTTCGTCGACCTGGACGCGGCGACCATCCGCGACCGCCTGGCGATCGCCTGCCCGCTGTTCGGCCTGCACACCCCGCCGGTGCTGCTCGGCTGCGGCGAGGACGGACGGCTGCGCCCGCTGCTCGGTGCCGCTGCGGCCAGCCCCGACCTGCTGATCGGAGAGCTGCGCCTGCGCCTGGACGACGAGACCAGCTGCATCGCCCTCGGTGCGCGCAGCGAACAGCCCTGCTCGCATTTCGGCGACGGTGGTCCGCCCGGGCGCAGCGTCGCGGACTGGCAGGTCGCACGCTGGCTCGGCCAGCCGGGCTTCCACGTCATCCCGCTCGGAGGAGCGGGCGACACCAGCGTGGCCCTGGTCGCCACCGCCTCCGCCCAGGCGCTCGACAGCGAGCTGCGCTGGCGCTACGCCGCCCTGCTCGGCGCCGCGGCGCGCGCGCTGCGCAGCCACGCCCGCCAGCGCGATGCGATCGCCGAACGCGAGGCGGCGCTTCACCGCCGCTTCCGCGACCATGTGCGCCGGATCGCCCACGAGGCGAGCAACCCGCTCACCGTGCTCAAGACCCGCATCGACATGCTCGCCCAGGAGCGCCCCGGCGACAGCACGCTGCAGGACGAGATGAGCCTGCTCAACGCCGAGCTCGACCGCATCGACAAGCTCCTGCGCAGCGCCGCCGAGCTACCCGCCGAGACCGCCGAGATGCGCTCCTGCCGGGTACCGGAGCTGCTGCTGGACATGCGCACGCTGTACGGCGAGCCGCTCTTCGGCAGCCGCCACATCCAGCTCGAGCTGCGTGCCGCGCGCGACGTGCCGCCGGCCGCGATCCCCGCCTCGGCACTCAAGCAGGTCCTGCTCAACCTGCTGCGCAACGCCTCCGAGGCGCTCCAGCCGGGCCAGCGCCTGGTCGTCTCGGTGCTGCCGCTGGTCAATGTCGATGGCCACAACTGCCTCGAGATCCGCTTCGTCGACAACGGCCCCGGCCTGCCCGTCGAGCGTGCCCAGGATCCGCTCAGCCCGCGCCCGAGCGCCAAGGGCGCCGAGCACCAGGGGCTGGGGCTCGCGGTGGTGCGCGAGATCCTCGCGCAATGGGGCGGCACCCTGCTGTGCCGCACCCAGGCCGGCGCCGGCACGAGCTTCCAGATCTTCGTTCCGCTGGAACAAAGCGCCTGAGTGTTGCATCATGCGCGCGAACAAACCCTCCACCTCGCAGCCTCCGGGAGCCATGGTCACTCCGGCCGAAAACGGGTTCAGGCCTCGGATCGACGCCAGTGCCGGCGACGACGCCGACAGCGTGCGCATCCTGATCGTCGATGACGATCCGGCCCTGCGCCGCACCTTTCCGCACGTGCTCGCCCGCCCCGGGCGACTCTTCGACGAATGCGGCAGCATCGCCGAGGCGGTCGGCCGCCTGGAGAAGCAGCGCTACGCGCTGATCCTGCTCGACTACCGCCTGCCCGACGCCAACGGCCTCGCCCTGCTCGACTGGCTGTCCGACCACCAGCGCGACGAAGCGGTGATCATCATCAGCGGCGAGGACGCGATCGACGCGGCCATCGGCGCACTGCGCGGCGGCGCCGACGACTACGTGCGCAAGCCCTACCACGTCGCGCAGTTGCAGCGTGCGGTCGATGGCGCCCTGCACAAGGGCACGCTCGAACGCGCCAACAAGCTGATGAGCCAGCGCCTGAAGGATTCGGAGAAACTCCACCGCTATCTGGTGGAGAGCTCCCCCGACATGATCTTCACGCTCGACGGCAGCGGACGCTTCACCTACATCAACCCGCGCGTCAAGGCCCTGCTCGGCCACGAGCGCAGCACCCTCATCAAGCGCCCCTTCACCACCCTGGTGATGCCCGAGGACCTCGACCGCATCGACACCCTGCTCAGCCAGCCGAGCAGCCTGCCCGGCGAGAGCTTTCACGTCGAGCTGCGCCTGCGCTCGCGGCGCGACGGCGGCGGCGAGGGCGGCAGCGTGACCGTTTCGCTGACCGGCATCCCGATGGTCACGCAGGAGAACGACCGCCGCGTGATCGGCCTCTACGGCGTCGCGCGCGACATCTCCGAGCGCAAGCGCGCCGAGGAGATCATCTCCTTCCAGGCCTACCACGACCAGCTCACCCACCTGCCCAACCGGGTGCTGTTCAAGGATCGCCTCGAGCTCGCGATCGCGCAGGCGCAGCGCCGCACCGGCGCGCTCGCGGTGATGTTCATCGACATCGACCGCTTCAAGCTGGTCAACGACACCTTCGGCCACGCCGAGGGCGACCTACTGCTGCGTGCGATCGCGAGCCGGCTGTCGGCCACGCTGCGCCGCGGCGACACCCTCGCCCGCCTCGGCGGCGACGAGTTCACCGTGCTGCTGCCGGACATCAACCAGCCCGAGGACGCCGAGGTGATCGCGCGCAAGGTGCTCGATGCCCTCGCGACCCCGGTGCGGCTGAGTCAGGGCGAGTTCCGCGCCACGGTCAGCGTGGGCATCGCGCTCTTCCCGCGCGACGGCACCACCGCAGAGGACCTCACCCGCCACGCCGACGCGGCCATGTACCAGGTCAAGCGCTCGGGCAAGAACGCCTTCCGCTTCTTCGACCCCGAGCTCAACAGCCGCCACCGCGACCGCATCGCGCTCGAGAACGACCTGCGCGGCGCCGTCACGCGCGGCGAGTTCGACCTCCACTACCAGCCCCAGGTCAGCCTGGCCACGCGCGACATCGTCGGCCTCGAGGCCCTGCTGCGCTGGAACCATCCGAGCCTGGGCGCGATTCCGCCGACGACCTTCATCCAGGTGGCCGAGGAGGTCGGGCTCATCGGCGAACTCAGCAACTGGGTGCTGGAGACCGCGTGCACGCAGCTCGCGCGCTGGCGGGCGGACGGCGTGATCGCGCCGCGCGTGTCGATCAACCTGTCGGCCTGCGACTTCCAGCGCGGCGACGTGGTCGGCAAGATCCGCGCCTGCCTCGGCCGCCACGACGTGGCGCCGGAATGCCTCGAGGTGGAGATCACCGAGAGCCTGATGATGGACGACACCGCCGACATCGCCGCCAAGGTGCGCGCGCTGCGCGAGGCCGGCATCAGCGTGGCGATCGACGACTTCGGCACCGGCTACTCGGCGCTCGCCTACCTGCAGCGCTTCCCGGTCAGCACGCTGAAGATCGACCGCAGCTTCGTGCGCGACCTCGAGGGCCCGATGACCAACCCGATCATCTCGGCGATCACCGGCATCGCGCGCGGCTTCGAGCTCGACCTGGTCGCCGAAGGGGTGGAGAGCCTCGAGCAGGCCGATGCGCTGCGCGCGCTCGGCTGCGAGGTCATGCAGGGCTACCTGTTCGCCCGCCCCGCACCGGCCGCCGAGGTGCTCGGCTGGCTGCGCCAGCCCGAGCACCTCTTCCTCGGCGCCGGCAACGCCGGCCTGCAGGCCGCACCGGCGTAAAAAAGCCGGCTTGCGCCGGCCCTGGAGGCATGCGGACCGGCTGCGCCGGCCCGGAATGCGGCATTACTTGAGCGACAGAACCCAGTCGACCAGGGTCTTCGCATCGGCGGCATTGACCTGCGGGTTGGGGGGCATCGGGACCTTGCCCCAGGTGCCCACGCCACCCTTTTGCACCTTGTCGGCGAGCATCGCCGCGGCATCGGCCTGGCCGGCGTACTTGGCCGCGATTTCCTTGTAGGAGGGGCCGACCAGCTTCTTGTCCACCGCGTGACAGGCCAGGCAGTTCTTGGACTTGGCCAGCGCCTCGGACGCGAACGCGGGCGAAGCGGAGAGGAGACCTGCAGCGACCGCAGCAGCAACGAGAGCCTTCATATTCCTTACCTCTTGGTGTTGGTTGTTACCGGGATCTATTAAACCACCCCGCGCGCGCGTTTGGGCAGCCCCCCGCACACGATGTTGCACATTTGCCGCGCACGCCGTCACGGCATGCGCGGCGCTCACTGGCGCAACTCCATGGCCTCGTCCGGCCGCAGCCCGGCGCGGCTGGCACGGAAGGGGTTGATGTCCAGCCCGCCGCGGCGGGTGTAGCGCGCCCAGACAGCCAGCTCCTGCGGCTTGCAGCGCGCCATGAGGTCGCAGAACACGCGCTCCACGCACTGCTCATGGAACTCGTTGTGGCCGCGGAAGGACACGACGTAGCGCAGCAGGCCTTCGCGGTCGATCGCCGCGCCGCGGTAACGCACCACCAGCATGCCCCAGTCGGGCTGGCCGGTGACGAGGCAGTTCGACTTCAGCAGGTGCGAGTACAGCGTCTCCTCGACCTCTGGCCCCTCGGCGCGCAGGGTCTCCGGGCAGGGCTGATAGCGCTCGACGTCGATCTCGAGCGCGTCGAGGCAGACACCGTCGGGGTAGCCAAAGCGGCGCACGGGTCGATCGTGCAGCGGCCACAGCATCACGGCCACCGCGGCACCTGCCGCCGCCGACAGGTCGCGCGCGATGGTCGCGCGCACCTCCTCAACACTCGCGCAGCGCTGCTGGTTGAAGGAGTTCAGGTAGAGCTTGAGCGACTTCGACTCGATCAGCCGCGGCGAGGCGGCCGGCACGCGGAACTCGCCGAGCGCCACCACCGGCTTGCCGCGTGCGTCCAGCCAGGACAGCTCGTAGGCGTTCCACAGGTCTTCGCCGACGAAGGGCAGCGCGTCGGCGCGCAGCCCGAGCTCATCGCGCTTCAACTGGCGGGCGATCGGGAACAGCAGCTCCGGGGCATAGGTGTCGCGGTAGGCGACCGCCTGGCCGAGCAGGGATTCTTCTGCGCCGTGGCGGCGGGGCGTGTCTGGGTTCATCGTGGGTCCTGCGAGCATTCAGATCCGGTCGGGGGCGAACAGGGCCGCCAGGTCGACATGGGCCTCGATCGCGTCGGCGAGGCGGTCGAGATCGGCCTCGCGGCGGGCGGCGAGATCGACCGCGCCAGCCCCTTCCAGCGCCTGCGCGTCCAGCCCCGCCCAGGCGAGCAGCGCCGACAGCGCCGCAGGGGCGTCGAAGAGGCCGTGGACGTAGGTGCCGAGGAGCTGCCCGTCGGCGGAGATCGCGCCGTCGGGCCGGGTCGGCGCGGCCTCGTCCCCCTCCTGGGCCAGCCACAGTGCCGGCCTCGCCAGCGCCGGGCCGGAGGTGACGCCCATGTGGATCTCGTAGCCGGTCACGTCCGCGTCGAGCCCGTGCTGTGCATCGGACCGGTCGTGGCGCGACAGGTTCGCGAGCCGGCCGCGCAGGTTGCGCAGCTGCTTGTGCTGCTCGAGCACGGTGTCCACCTCGAGCAGGCCCAGCCCGGCCATGGTACCGGGCGCGCCTTCGAGGCCGAGCGGATCGGCGAGCTCGCGGCCGAGCATCTGGAAGCCGCCGCAGATGCCGATCACCTTGCCGCCGTAGCGCAGGTGGCGGCGGATCGCCGCCTCCCAGCCCTGGGCGCGCAGCCAGGCGAGGTCGGCCTGCACGCTCTTGGAGCCGGGCAGCACGATCAGGTCGGCGGGCGGGATCGCCTGCCCGGGGCCGATCCAGCGGAAATCCACCTGCGGGTGCAGGCGCAGCGGGTCGAGGTCGGTGTGGTTGGAGATGCGCGAATACACCGGTGCGATCACGCGCAGCGCGGCCGCGCCCGCGCGCACGTCGGCGGCGCTGTCGGCGAGCGCGTCCTCGGCGTCGAGGAAGAGCCCGTGCAGGTAGGGCAGCACGCCGAACACCGGCCGCCCGGTGCGCGCCTCCAGCCAGTCCAGGCCGGACTGCAGCAGGCCGAGATCGCCGCGGAAGCGGTTGATCACGAAGCCCTTTACCCGCGCCTGTTCCGAGGGTGAGAGCAGCTCGAGGGTACCGACGAGGTGGGCGAACACGCCGCCGCGGTCGATGTCGGCGACCAGCACGACAGGCACGTCGGCAGCCTCCGCGAAACCCATGTTGGCGATGTCGCGGTCGCGCAGGTTGATCTCGGCCGGGCTTCCGGCGCCCTCGACCAGCACCGCCTCGTAGCCGCTGCACAGGCGGTCCCAGCTCTGCATCACCGCGGCCATCGCGGTGGGCTTGTAGGCGTGGTAATCGCGCGCCGACAGGCTGGCGACAGCGCGGCCGTGGATGACGACCTGGGCGCCGATGTCGGTGGAGGGCTTGAGCAGCACCGGGTTGAAGTCGGTGTGCGGGGCGACGCCGGCGGCGAGCGCCTGCAGCGCCTGGGCGCGGCCGATCTCGCCACCGTCAGCGGTGACGGCGGAGTTGAGCGCCATGTTCTGCGGCTTGAACGGCGCCACGCGCAGGCCGCGCCGGCGCAGGCAGCGCGCGAGCCCGGCGACGAGCGTGCTCTTGCCCGCGTCGGAGGTGGTGCCCTGGACCATCAGCGTGATCGGGGAGGACATCGCGTAGAATCCCGCCTCGTTGCAAAAAGGGGCCGAATTATCGCCGATTCGGACCTTGCCCGCTGCGCAAAGGCGCCCCTGCGCGCCGGCGCCTGCCGGCCGGGCCGGCGCAACGCCCCGCTTCCCTCCGCTCCCACCCGCCATGTCGCTCTCCCTGCTCCTCGTCCTCGCCGTCAAGATGGCCGCCGGCCTGCTCGCCGATCGCGTGTTCGGCGAGGCGAGGCGCTTTCATCCGCTGGTCGGGTTCGGGCGCTGGGCGGGCTGGGTGGAGCAGGTTTGCCGCCAGCTGTTCTTCGGCACCAGCGAGACCGGCATGCGCCTGGCGGGGCTGCTCGCCTGGGCGCTCGCGGTGCTGCCCTGGGTGGCGCTCGCGCTGTGGCTGCGCGCGCTCCACCCGCAGGCGCACTGGGTGGTGGACAGCGCGCTGCTGTACTTCGCGCTCGGCGGGCGCAGCCTGGCCGAGCACGCACAGGCAGTGGCGACGCCGCTCGCGGCAGGCGAGCTCGACGCCGCACGCGAGCGGGTGGGCTGGATCGTGAGCCGCGACACCCGCGCGCTCGACACCGAGGGCGTGGCCAGGGCGGCCACCGAGTCGGTGCTGGAGAACGGCAACGACGCCGTGTTCGGCGCGCTGCTCTGGTTCGTGCTCGGTGGCGGCGCGGGGGTGGTGCTGTTCCGCCTGGCGAACACGCTCGACGCGATGTGGGGCTACCGCACGCCGCGCCACCTGCACTTCGGCTGGGCCGCGGCACGCATCGACGACCTGCTCGGCTGGCTGCCGGCGCGGCTGACTGCGCTCACCTACGCGCTGCTCGGGCACACGTGGCACGCGCTCGCCTGCTGGCGCGCGCAGGCGCCGCAATGGGACAGCCCGAACGCCGGACCGGTGATGGCGGCGGGCGCAGGCGCGCTCGGCGTATGCCTGGGTGGCACAGCCATCTACCACGGCCGCGAGGAACACCGACCGCGACTGGGCGAGGGCCGCAGCGCCGACGTCGGCACCCTCCGCGCGGCGGTGGCGCTGGTGCGGCGCGGCGCGCTGCTGTGGCTGGGCTTGACCGCAGTGCTCGGCGTCACGACCACGCTGGCCGGAGGCGGCGGTGCTTGAGCACGGCGGCCGCCTGCGCCGCGCCGCGGAGCACTACGGCATCGCGCTCGCCGACTGGGTGGACCTGTCCACCGGGATCAGCCCGTGGGCCTACCCGGTGCCGCCGGTGCCGGAGGCGGCCTGGCAGCGCCTGCCCGAGGACGACGACGGCCTGGACGCCGCCGCCACGCGCTACTACGGCAGCGCCGAGCTGCTCGCGGTGGCGGGCTCGCAGCCGGCGATCCAGGCCTTGCCGGCGGTCCTGCCCGGCGCGCGCGTCCGCCTGCTGGCGCCGGGCTACGCCGAGCACGCCCACGCCTGGCGCGAGCGCCGGCCACGGTTGATCGACGCGGCGGCAATCGAGGACGCGATCGACGACAGCGACGTGCTGGTGCTGGTGCAGCCCAACAACCCGACCGGCGTGCACTTCGAGCGCGCTCGACTGCTCGACTGGCACGCCCGGCTCGCTCGCCGCGGCGGCTGGCTGGTGGTGGACGAGGCCTTCGCCGACACCACCCCGGCGCACAGCCTGGTGGCGCTCGCCGGCCGCCCCGGCCTGGTGGTGCTGCGCTCGCTCGGAAAGTTCTTCGGCCTGGCCGGCGCGCGCGTCGGCTTCGTGTTCGCGCCCGCGGAGGTGCGCACGGCGCTCGCCGAGCGCCTCGGACCATGGACGTTGGCCGGCCCGGCACGTTGGGCGGCGCGCCACGCGCTCGTCGACACCGCCTGGCAGGCTGCGCAGCGCGCCCGCCTGGACGCCGCGGGCGCGCGCCTGCGCCGCCTGCTGCAGGCCCATGGGCTGGAGAGCCACGGGCCGGCCTTGTTCCAGTACGTCCGCCGGCCAGATGCGATGCGGTTGCACGAGGCCTTCGCCCGCCGCGGCATCCTGCTGCGCCGCTTCGACGAGCCACCTGCGCTGCGCTTCGGCCTGCCCGCGGACGAATCCGGGTGGGCGAGGCTGGAAGCCGCCCTCGCAGACTGCCCGAATCTCTTGAAGGAGCCCTGATGCGCTTGCCCCCCTTCCGTATCTCCACCGCAGCGGCCTCGGCCGCACTGGCAACCCTGCTCACGCTCGGCAGCCCCGCCGCGGCCGCGGGCATCGAGCTGGAGGACGACACCGGGCGCAAGCTCGCGCTGGCCGCACCGGCGCAGCGCATCGTCAGCCTCGCCCCGCACGTCACCGAGATGCTCTTCGCCGCCGGCGCGGGCGAACGCGTGGTGGGCGCGGTGGACTACAGCGACTACCCGGAGGCCGCGCAGCACATCACGCGCGTGGGCGGCTATACCCGGATCGACCTCGAGGCGGTGGCGGCGCTGCGCCCGGACCTGGTGATCGGCTGGCAAAGCGGCAACCGCGACGGCGACCTCGCTCGCCTGCGGGCGCTCGGCATCCCGGTGTACCTGAGCGAGCCGCGCAACCTGGAGGACGTGGCGCGCAACCTGGAGCGGCTCGGCCGGCTCGCCGGCAGCGAGCGCACCGCCCAGGCCGCCGCGAGCACCTTCCGTGCGCGCCGCGAGCACCTCGCCGCGACCTACTCGGGGCTCGACAAGGTGCGCGTGTTCTATCAGATCTGGGATCGCCCGCTGATGACGGTGAACGACCGCCACCTGATCGCCGACGTGATCCGCCTGTGCGGCGGCGCCAACGTGTTCGGGGAGATCGCCCACCTGACCCCGACGATCGGCGTCGAGGCGGTGCTCGCGGCCAATCCGGAGGTGATCGTGGCCTCGGGCATGGGCGAGGCGCGTCCCGAGTGGCTGGACCAGTGGGCGCGCTGGCCGCAGCTCGAGGCGGCGCACCGGGACAACCTGTTCTTCATCCCGCCCGAGCTGATCCAGCGCCATACGCCGCGCATCCTCGACGGCGCGGAACGACTGTGCGGCCAGATCGACACCGCACGCAGCCGGCGCGCGCGGGGCGCCGCTGCGCTCACGCCGTCCGCAGCGCCGGCTCCGACTCCAGCTGCAGCTCCGGCGCCTGCTCGCAAGGACTGAGCGCCGCCCGACGCGTCTCGCGCAGGCTCTCCAGCCAGGCCCGGTCGAAATGCCAGGCGAGGAAGGGCAGGCTGTCGCCGAAGAAATGCTGCGCCGCAGAAGGGCCCGACGCCTGCTGCCGCTCGGGCATGCCGACGCCGATCGCATCGAGCCGATCCTGCAGCGCGGGGTGGAAAGGATCGCCGGCGTCCGCGCGCAGCAGGCGCTGTGGATCCATGGCGGCGCCGGACTGCGCGAAGCCTGCCGCGAAACCGTGCCCCATCTCGCGGTAGGGCCGTACGCACGACGCCTCGTCGCGCTCGCTCAGGGCATGCACGCGCGGGAGGTAGTCGTTGGCGAGGAAGTCCGCCTTGCAGCAGAGCTCGAGCAAGGTCCCGGCGAGCAGCTCGCCCCCCACCAGGCTTGCGGCCGTCTGGTCTGCGGCGTATTCCTCCATCTGCGCCAGCACCAGCATCCTGGCGCACAGGTCGTCGCCCCGGGATTCGAACCAGGGGAAGCCGCGCGGCAGCGCGGCGGCCAGCTCGTCGAGGGTGCGCATCCACCACGCCTGCAGCCAGGCGCTGCGGCCGCGCATGCCGCGCTGGCGCGCGACGACATGGCCGATCTCGTGGGCGATCACCGCCGCAAGCTGGCGGGGGTCGAGCGCATGCGCCAGCGGCAGGCCGATCAGCAGGTCGGTGGCGATCGCGCCGACGCCGAGCTGCCGTGGCCGCTGCACGATCGAGGCGTTGATGTCGCCCGTCACGTAGATGCGTCGGATCGGCCGCGCGCCGGCCGCATCGGTGAGCGCATCCGCCAACGCGTAGAGCTCGCCCACCTGGGCGCGCGCGACCTCCACTCCGGACGGGCGCGGCGCGAGGCTCAGCAGGGACGCCAGCGTGGCCCAGATCGCGGCGACGCTGCCAAGCATGAAGAGCACCCAGACCAGGGTCTCCATCGGCGCGCCGCGGACGATCGCGTCCCAGGTCGCCACGGCCCCCACGACCGCGCCGCCGAGCAAGAGCAGGGCCGAACCGGCCACGGCGAGCAGGCCGGCCAGCGCGCGGCCGCCGAGGTCGCGGGCGAGCCGATCGTATTGGTCGCCAAGGTCTTCGGAGAGCTGGATTTCACGCACGGCAATACCCCTACCGGGATCCGGGTTGTGTCGGATTGTAACGAATTCTTCATGCCATAACACTATTCTTCGCAAGATTCGCGCAAACGCCTCCGGAACAAGGAGCGGGGAGCCCCTTCCTCGGCCGAAATGGCTCGCCATTCCGGGGTGGAGCGCTTATAGTGCCGGCTTCGCTGCGGTGCACCAGTCACCCGCGGCGTTTCCTGCAACGATCCGTTCGCCCCCACGCGGCGCGGATCCCTCCCGCAGCCCGGATTGGTGTCGCATCGATGCATGCGGCGGGCTCGCGCCGGACCATCGAATGAATCCCCAAGCAAACTTCGCCAGCCTCGGGCTGGCCGAACCCATCCTGCGTGCGATCGACGAGGCGGGGTACACCCACCCCACGCCCATCCAGGCCCAGGCCATTCCCCAGGTGCTCGCCGGCCGCGACCTGCTCGCCGCCGCGCAGACCGGCACCGGCAAGACCGCCGGCTTCACGCTGCCGCTGCTGCACATGCTGGCTGCGACCCACACCCACCCGCACCCGCCCGGCCGCCCGCGCTGCCTGATCCTCACCCCCACGCGCGAGCTCGCCGCCCAGGTGGAAGAATCGGTGCAGACCTACGGCAAGCATCTGCCGCTCACTTCGCTGGTGATGTTCGGCGGCGTCAACATCAACCCGCAGATCGGCGCGCTGAAGAAGCGCGTGGACATCCTCGTCGCCACCCCGGGCCGCCTGCTCGACCACGTCGGCCAGCGCACGCTCGACCTCTCGGGCGTCGAGTTCCTGGTGCTGGACGAAGCCGACCGCATGCTCGACATGGGCTTCATCCGCGACATCCGCAAGGTGCTCGCACTGCTGCCGAAGAAGCGCCAGAACCTGCTGTTCTCGGCCACCTTCTCCGACGAGATCCGCCAGCTCACCCAGGGCCTGCTGCACGACCCGGCCACGGTCGAGGTGGCGCCGCGCAACACCACCGCCGAGCGCGTCGACCAGGCCGTCTACATGATCGGCCAGAAGCAGAAGCGCGAGCTGCTCGCCCACCTGATCAAGGAAAAGCAGTGGTTCCAGGCGCTGGTGTTCACCCGCACCAAGCATGGCGCCAACAAGCTCGCCGAGTACCTGACCAAGCACGGCATCGACTCGGCCGCCATCCACGGCAACAAGAGCCAGGCCGCGCGCACCCGTGCGCTGGCGCAGTTCAAGGACGGCTCGCTGCCGGTGCTGGTCGCCACCGACATCGCCGCGCGCGGGCTGGACATCGACCAGCTGCCGCAGGTGGTGAACTTCGAGCTGCCCAACGTGCCCGAAGACTACGTGCACCGTATCGGTCGCACCGGGCGCGCGGGCGCCGCCGGCCATGCGATCTCGCTGGTCGACAAGGAAGAAGCCAACCTGCTGACCGCGATCGAGCGCCTGATCAAGCGCCGCATCGACCGCGCGGTGGCAGAGGACTTCGTGCCCAGCGCCGGTGGCGAGGCCGCGCACGACGCCGACCACGAGCGCGAGCCGCTGCAGCGCCGCGGCGGCCGCAACGGCCAGGGCCGCAACCCGGCCGCCACGCCCGCGCGCAGCGGCGACCGCGCTGGCGGCGGACGCGCCCCGTCCCAGCCCGGCGGACGTGCCCCCGCACGCCCCGCGCGGAGGCCGACGGCAACCGTGCCGCACGCGCAGGCGAGGCGCGCGAGCCCAACGGCAACCGCGCCCCGGCACCGCGCCCGGAGGTCGATGGCAACCGCGCCACGCCCGCCCGCCGCGCCGAGGCCGACGGCAACCGCGCGCCGTCCGCCAACCGTCGCCCGGAAGGCAACGCCGGCCACGCGCCGCAGCGCCGCCCGCAGCCGCGCGCGGCCCTGTTCGCCGCCAAGCCGGGCGGCGACAAGCGCTGAACGATCGGGCGCGGCGAGGCTGAACCCCGGACCCGGGATTCGCGCCGCCCCCACGCCTCCCGAGCGGTTTCGGCGCAGTCGCCCGCGCGGAAACCGTGTATTTCCCTTCAGGCACGAGGCAGCTCGCGCTTGCCGCATTCACGCCCCGCATCCTCCCCGTGGAGGGGGCTTGCCCGCGAAAAAATGGGTCTGTACCGGCGACCCTTGCAGGCAAGCCCGCTCCCATGCCATGGCGCGCGCAGCGCGTTCGCCTCGGCGCGCTTGCGTTCCCGCACCCGCTTCGCCTATCCTTCGCCCCGCATTCGATCCGGGTGCCTCGTCCTATCTTCATATGACGAGGTGAAACGGGAAGTCCGGTGAAGTCGTCCGCCTTGCGCGCGCACGACCATTCCGGCGCAGCCCCCGCTGCTGTAAGCCTGACGAATCCGCCATCACGCCACTGAGCCTCGCGCTCGGGAAGGTCGGCGGAAGAGGAAGACGGCGAGCCAGAAGACCGGCCCGATCGAGTACGGAATCTCGCAGCCGCCGTGAAAACGGCGCCGTGCGAGGTTCCAGGTTGATGTGAGCCCCGGGGTGTGGGTTCGATCCGACTGGTTTTCCGCCGGCTGCCCGCGTGCGCCGGAAGCTCCAGCCGACTCGTCGTGCAAGCGTCATCAGGCACTGCCGTGCCCGAGGTACGTCCGCGGTTTCGCCGCGTCCGTGCGTCGGCCGCCCGTGCCTGCCAAGGCCTGCCGCCCCCCGCCCGCGTGGTTCGCATCGTCGTTCCATGCACTCGTGGGGAGTCACCATGCACATCGAACCCGGCATCCTTTCCGGCGCCAAGATCGCCGCCGCCAACCTCGCCGCCATCGCGCTCGTCGCCGCCCAGGCGCCGCAGCTCTTGCGCAAACCGCAGCTCGTCCTGCGCACGCTGCTCGCGGCGCTGCTCTTCTCCGTCTTCATGCAGAGCTTCCACCTGCCCGCGGGCGCGTCGGAGCTGCACTTCATCGGCGCGATGCCGATCTACCTCACGCTCGGCTTCGTGCCCGCGCTGCTCGGCTTCGGGCTTGGCCTGCTGCTGCAGGGCGTGGTCTTCGAGCCGGCCGACCTGCTGCACCTGGGGGTGAATTTCCTTTCGCTCGCCGTACCGCTGCTCGCGCTCCATGCCACCCTCGGCCGCAGGCTCGCCGCCGGCGCCGCCACCCGCATCGGCGCGGTGCTCAGACTCGACGCCGCCTACTACGCCGGCGTCGCGCTGATGGTCGGCTTCTGGCTGGCCATGGGCGAGGTCGCCACGCCCTTCGCGGAGTGGACGGCGTTCGCCGCCGCCTACCTGCCGGTGGTGCTGATCGAGCCGGTGTTCACCGTGGCCGCGGTCAGGCTGCTGCAGTCGCAGGCCCACCGCCCACTCGTGCAACTCTGCTTCGCCGTCCCGGCGCGCGGCTGATGAGCGCCCTGCGCGGCACGGTCTGGTTCGTCGGCGCCGGCCCCGGCGACCCGGACCTGATCACGGTGAAGGGCCGCCGCCTGCTCGAGCAGGCGGGCGCGATCCTGTTCGCGGGCTCGCTGGTCGATCAGGCGGCGACACAGCACGCGCCGCAGGGCTGCGAGATCCGCGACTCGCGCGACATGACGCTCGAAGAGATGAACGCCTGGCTGGCCGAAGCCTGCGCGCGCCACGAGACCGTGGTGCGCCTGCAGACCGGCGACCCCGGCCTGTACGGCGCACTGGTCGAGCTGACCCGCCCGCTCGACGCCGCCGGCATCCCCTGGCGGGTGGTGCCGGGGGTGTCCTCAGCGATGGCCGCCGCCGCCGCGGCCGGCGAGACCCTGACCCTGCCCGAAGTCACCCAGACCGTCATCCTCACCCGCGTCGCCGGGCGCACCCCGATGCCCGCGGGCGAGGAACTCGAAGCCCTCGCCGCCCACCGCAGCACCTTGTGCATCTTCCTGTCGATCACGCTGCTGCACGAGGTGCAGCGCGCGCTGCGCGCCGCCGGCTGGCCGGAAGATGCTCCGATCGTGGTGGTGCACAAGGCGAGCTGGCCGGGCGCGGAGAAGGTCGTGCGCGGCACCCTGGCCGACATCAAGCGCCGCTGCCAGGACGAGAAGATCGCCAGCCAGGCCATGATCCTCGCCAGCCCCGCGCTCGGCGCCCGCCTGTGGCCGGACATCGCGCGCTCCAAGCTCTACGACCCCGGCTTCGGCCACCGCTTCCGCAAGGCGTCGATGCCGGCCGGCATCGCCACCGGAGAATCCGCATGAACGACACCGTCCTCCTCCTCGTCGGCCACGGCTCGCGCAAGCGCGAGGGCAACAAGGAGATCCTGCACTTCGCCGCGCAATGGCGCGAGCGCCATCCCGGCTGGCGCATCGAGACCTGCTTCATCGAGCACGCCGACGTGCTGCTCGACGAGGGCCTCGACCGCGCCGCGCGCGACACCCGCCACGTGCTCGCGATCCCCTTCATCCTCAATGCCGCCGGCCACGTCAAGATGGAACTGCCCGCCGCGCTCGCACGCGCCCGCGCGCGTCACCCCGGCGTCGGCTTCGCCTGCACCCGCCACCTCGGCATGGGCAGGGAGATCTTCGCCGTGCTGCGCGGCCAGCTCGATCGCCTGATGCGCCAGCTCGCCATGCCCGATCCGCAGACCACCGGCGTGGTCCTGCTCGGCCGCGGCTCGTCGGACGCCGGCGCCAACGGCGAGCTCGCCAGGATGGCGCGCTGGATCTTCGAGGACGGCGACCACGAGCTGGTCGACCTCGCCTTCACCGGCGTGACCTGGCCGCGGCTCGAGACCGTGGTGCAACGCCAGGCCCGCCTCGGCATGACACAGGTCTGCATCGTGCCGGCGTACCTCTTCACCGGCGTGCTGATGGAGCGCATCCACGCCCAGGTCGAGCGCCTGCAGCACCAGTACCCGCAGGTCGCCTTCGCGCTCGGCACCCACTTCGGCTTCGACGAGGGCATCTTCAACCTGCTCGACGCACGCGTCGCCGAGGGCTGCGCGGGCCTCGCCGATGCCGCGGCCGCCCACGGCCTGCTCGAGTGCGACGGCTGCCGCTATCGCCTCGCCGCCGAGGACGAGCACCTGCACGACCACAGCCACACCGCGTGCCACCACTCCCACCCGGATGTGGACCACACCCACGACGCGGACCACGGCTGCACGGCAGGACACGGCGGCTCCCATCCCCATTCCGCCCACGTCTGAGCACGAAGGCCACCCCATGCATGCCAACACCATCACCGAACAGCTCACCGCCGCCGGCCGCGCGATCGAGCACGACTCCTTCGCCATCATCGACGCCGAGGCCGGCGCGCACGCCTACAGCGCGGAGCAGTGGCCGATCGTGCGCCGCATGATCCACGCCAACGCGGACTTCGAGTTCAACGGCCTCACGGAATTCCACCCCGAAGCGGTCGAGGCCGGGCTGAAGGCGATCCTCGCCGGCGCCACGCCGATCGTCGCCGACGTCGAGATGATCTGCGTCGGGCTGTCGAAGAACCGCCTCGCACACTTCGGCCTGCACCCCCACGAGTACATCTCCGATCCCGACGTCATCGAGGCCGCGCGGGCCGCCGGCACCACGCGCGCCGTGCAGGCGATGAAGAAGGCGCATCGCCTCGGCCTGCTCGACGGCGCCATCGTCGGCATCGGCAACGCCCCCACCGCGCTGATCGAGCTCGTGCGCATGATCCGCGAGGACGGCGTGCGCCCCGCCCTGGTGATCGGCATGCCGGTCGGCTTCGTGTCGGCGGCCGAATCCAAGGCCCTGCTCGGCGGCGTGGACGCGGTTCCCTGGATCACCATCCGTGGCCGCAAGGGCGGCTCCACCCTGGTCGTCGCCGCCCTCCACGCGCTGCTCGGCCTCGCCGAGACCCGCCAGCGCCAGGCCCCACAGGGCTGAGGCGGGTGTCTGCCCTCGACACGCCCGCATTCGCCGCCCCTCCCGCTCCCGATTCGCCACGCCCGACCCCGCCCTCCTGACGCCCCGATGTCTTCCCTGGCTTCCCCCCCCGAGAAGGTCCGCAAAGGCGACCGCCGTCGCCAGCGCGGCGACCGGACCGGCTTCACCACCGGCGCCACCGCGGCCGCCGCCGCGACCGCAGCCACCCTAGGCCTCGTGCGCGGCGCCGTGCCCGGGCGGGTGGAGTGCGAGCTGCCCAACGGCATGCGGGTCGACTTCGCCATCCTCGACGGTCGCGTCGGGCGGATCAACGGCAGCGAGTGCGCGCAGGCGGTAGCGATCAAGGACGGCGGCGACGACCCCGACGCCACCCACGGCGCCCACATCACGGTGGAGGTCCGCCGCATCTCCAACGGTGGCGGCGCAGTCGTGCTCGAAGGCGGCCCCGGCGTCGGCATCGTCACCAGACCGGGGCTGGGGCTCGAGGTGGGCGGCCCCGCGATCAACCCCGTGCCGCGGCGCAACATCACCGCCAACGTCGCTGCGGCCGGTGCCGCCATCCTGCAGGCCGGCGACAGCCTGGCGGTGAGGATCTCCGTGCCCGGGGGCGAAGAGATGGCGAAGAAGACCCTCAACGCCCGCCTCGGCATCCTCGGCGGCATCAGCATCCTCGGCACCACCGGCATCGTGCGCCCCTTCTCCACGGCGGCCTGGCGCGCCAGCGTGGTGCAGGCGATCGAGGTCGCCGCGGCGCAGGGGCGGACCACGCTGGTGCTGACCACCGGCGGGCGCACCGAGAAATGCGCGATGCGCAGCTTCCCGCAGCTCGACGAGGCCTGCTTCGTGCAGTTCGGCGACTTCGTCAAGGCGGCTTTCACCACCGCGATCCGCCACGACATCCGCCACATCGTGCTCGGCGCCATGGTCGGCAAGCTCACCAAGATCGCCCAGGGCCTGTCGGTGACCCATGCCTGGCGCGAGGAGGTCGACCGTGCGCTGATCGCCGAGGCCGCGCAGGAGGTCGGCGCCCCGCGCGCACTCGTCGCCGAGATCCGCGCCGCCGAGACCGCCCGCTTCGCCGCCGAACGCCTGGCCGAACTCGGCCTCGCCGTCGCCTTCCACCGCGCCCTCGCCGAACGCGCGCTCCGCAGCCTGCGTACCCGCTACCCCGGGCCACACCGCCTCACCGTGCTCGCCTGCAACTTCGAGGGCGAGCCCATCGTGACGGTCGAGGACGATGGCGCACCCTCCCCAGCCACCTCGCTTTTCCCCCCTTGCTCCGCACCGGACACCGCACCCGGTCCGGCCCGCGGCGAAACCTGCTGAAGCCTGCACACGATGTCCGCACCCTCGCATTCCTCCCCGCCCTCCGGCGCGCACTGCAGCGTGGTCGGCCTCCTCGACGACGGCTGGAGCGGCCTCTCCGCCGCGGCACGCGCACGCATCGCCAGCGCAGGCTGCGTGATCGGTGCCGCGCGCACGCTGGAGCGGGTCGCCGAGCACCTCGACCCGCAGTCGACGTGCCATACGATGGACGGCGCCTTCTTCCGCCTCCCCGGCTGGATCGAGGCCGCCCGCGGCGCCGGCGCCCACAGCGTCGTGCTCGCCACCGGGGACCCGCTCTGCAACGGCATCGCCGCAAGCCTGATCGACAAGCTCGGCGCGCACGCGGTGGAGGTGCTGCCCGCCCCATCCACCCTGCAGCTCGCATGCGCACGCCTGCGCCTGCCGTGGCAGGACGCGCGCATCGCCTCCTGCCACGGCGCCGATGCCGGCGAGTGGATGACCGCCCCGCCCCCGTCCGACGCGCTGCAGCCTGGCGCGCCGGCTCCTTCCCCCGGCCCGGCACACGGCCTCTACCGCCTCGTGCGCGCAGTCGCCGGGCACGCGCTGGTGCTCGCCTTCACCAGCCCGGCCAACAGCCCCGACCGCATCGCCCGCGCCCTGCTCGCCGCCGGCTACGGCGACCCAGGCAGCGGCGAGCAGGTCCGCCTCTCGGTGGTCGCACGCCTGTGCCTGGACGACGAAGCGGTGTTCCCCGCGCTGAGCCTGGAGGACGCCGCTGCACGAAGCTTCCCCGAGCCCAACGTGCTGGTGATCGAGCGCCGCCCGGCCGCCGAGGCGGACCGCCATGCCGACGCCTTGCCCGCCACCACCCCGCTGTTCGGCCTCGAAGACCTCGACTATCTGCAGCGCAGCCCGGAGAACGGCCTGATCACCAAGCTCGAGGTCCGCGCGGTCTCGCTCGCCCGCCTCGCGCTGCGCGCCGACAGCCTGGTGTGGGACATCGGCGCCGGCGCCGGCTCGGTGGGCCTGGAGGCCAGCCGCATCGCGCACCGCGGCCATGTGTGGGCGATCGAGAAGAACCCCGCCGACGCCGCCAACGCCCGCCGCAACGCCCGCCGCCTGCGCGCGAGCAACTACAGCCTGCTCGAGGGCAAGGCGCCAGCCGGGCTGGACGCCTGGCCCGACCCGGATGCGGTCTTCATCGGCGGCTCGGGCGGCGAGCTCGCCGAACTGATCGTCCTCGCCCTGCAGCGCCTGAAACCCGGTGGCCGCCTGGTGATGAACTTCGTCACCGTGGAGAACCTCGCCACCGCCACCGCCACGCTGGATGCCGCCGCTGCCGCCTGGGAGCTCACCCTGCTGTCGGCCGCGCGCAGCCAGCCCATCCTCGACATGCACCGCCTCGCTGCGCAGAACCCGGTGTGGATCCTCACCGCCCGCAAGGAGACTTCCCGATGAACGCCACCCCACCCACCCCACGCTTCGGCCGCCTGATCGGCGTCTCGCTGGGTCCGGGCGACCCCGAACTGATCACCCGCCGCGGCTGGGCCGCGCTGCAGTCGGGCGCGCGCTGGGCCTATCCGGTCAAGAAGGCGGCGGAGCGCTCCTACGCCCTCGACATCGCGCGCCGCGGCGGACTCGACATCCCGCAGGATGCGGTCGAGCTCGTGTTCCCGATGACGCGCGACGCCGAGGCGCTGGCGCGGGCCTGGGCGCGCGCCGCCGCGCAGACGGTGCAGCTGCTCGCCGAAGGCCGCGATCTCGTCTTCCTGGTCGAGGGCGACGCCTCCACCTACTCCACCTTCCGCCACCTCGCGCGCGCGGCGCGCGAGCTCGCAGCCGAGATCGAGGTGGAGACCATCGCCGGAGTCAGCTCCTTCGCCGCCGCTGCGGCGCTCGCCGACGTGGCGCTGGCCGAGGAGGACGAGACCGTGGCGGTGATCCCCGCCGCCTACGGCACCGCGCTCATCGAGCACCTGCTCGACGAGTTCGACACCCTGGTGCTGATGAAGGTGAAGCCGCTGCTCGACGAGGTGATCGAACTGCTCGAGCGCCGCGGCCTGCTCGCCACGAGCTGCTTCATCGAGAAGGCCGGCGCCCCCGGCGAGCGCGTGGTGCGCAATGTCGCCAGCCTGCGCGGCGAGACGGTCAATTACCTGTCCCTGCTGCTGGTGAGCAACCCCAAGCGCGCGCGCGGCGAACTGCGCCGGGGCTGCCGCCGGCGAGCCGAACACGCGGCCGCCCGGTCGATCCCGCCTGCGCACGCCGTGGAAGCTGCGCTCGCAAACAGCGTGGAAGGCCTCGCACCGTGAGCGCGGGCGCTCCCCCGCAGGCCGGCACGCACCCCGCCCCGGCAGAAGCCGGCGCGCCGTGCCCCGAGGCCCTGCTGCCCTTTCCGCCCGGGCGCCTGGCGGTGGTCGCGATCACCCGCCACGGCATCGCGCTCGCCGGCCGCGTCGTCGCCGCGCTTCCCGGCGCGCGCCTGTTCGCACCGCGGAAATACCACAGCGAGGCGCACGCCGCCGCACCCGGCGCCTGCGCCTGCTACGAGGGCAAGGTCGGCGCGCAGGTGCCCGCGCTGTTCGCGAACTTCGACGGCCTCGTCGCCATCGTCTCGCTCGGCGCGGTGGTGCGCCTGATCGCCCCCCACCTGAAGGACAAGGACAGCGATCCCGGCGTGGTCGTGCTCGACGAGGCCGCACGCTGGGCGATCCCAGTACTGTCCGGCCACCTCGGCGGCGCCAACGCGATCGCCGCCGCGCTGCAGACGGCGATCGGCGCCACTGCGGTGCTGACCACGGCCTCGGACGCGCGCGGGACGCTGGCGGTGGACCTGCTCGGGCGCGAGCTCGGCTGGAGCCTCGAGGCCAGCCACGACGAGCTCGTGCGCGCGAGCGCGGCGATGGTGAATGACGAAGCGGTGGCGCTGGTGCAGGAAGCCGGCCGCCGCGATTGGTGGCCGGGCCACGCCAACGGCCGCAGCGGGCCGCTGCCGGCGAACCTGCACTGCTTCGACCGCCTGGAAGAAGTCGAGCCCGAGTGCTTCGGCGCCGTGCTGTGGATCACCCACCGCACGCTGCCTGCCGCCTACGAGGCACGCCTGGCGGGCAAGCGCGTGATCTATCGCCCAGGCGTCGAGCAAGCATGAGCCCGCCGCCATCGCAAGGCGGCGCGGCCCCTGCCGCGCCCGCACCGAGCGCAACGGGGCCCGGCTGCGGCACGCTCGGCCGCGTCGCCAGCCTCCCGGTCTGCGTCGCGCTCGGCCTCGGCTGCGACCGCGGCACGCCGGCGGAGACGATCGCGCAGGCGGTGGCCGAGGCCCTGACCCAGGCGGCCATCCGGCTCGGCACGCCCGCGCTCGAGGTCACCGCCGCGGCCAGCATCACCCTCAAGGCCGACGAGGCGGGCCTGCTCGAGGTGGCCGCAGCCGCGGGCTGGGCGCTGCACTTCTACGATGCGGAGCGCCTGGCCGGCGTCACCGTCCCCAACCCATCGGCGACGGTGCGCAGATACACCGGCACGCCCTCGGTCTCCGAGGCCGCGGCGCTGCTCGCGGCCGGCACCTCGCTCGCTGCCGACCCCGGCGCGCTGCTCGTCGAAAAACACCGGCTGCGCGGCGCCGACGGCCGCAACGCCACCGTCTCCATCGCAAGGATGCCCCGATGAACCCCACCGAACCCCTTCGCCCCGCCATTCCCGGCGGCCGCATCATGCTCGTCGGCCTCGGCCCCGGAGCGCACGAGCACCTCACCGCACGCGCCCGCGCCGCGATCGCCGAGGCCGACACCGTGATCGGCTACGTCACCTACATCCGCCTGGTCGCCGAGCTGCTCGAGGGCAAGGAGGTCATCCGCAAGTCGATGACCGAGGAGCTCGACCGCGCCATCGAGGCGCTTGCGCGTGCTCGCCAGGGTCGCAAGGTCGCGCTGATCTCGTCGGGCGACGCCGGCGTCTACGGCATGGCCGGCCCCACCTTCGAGGTCCTGTTCCAGGCCGGGTGGACGCCCGACTCGGGCATCGAGGTCGAGATCGTGCCCGGCGCCTCGGCGCTGAACACCTGCGCCGCCCTGGTCGGTGCGCCACTGACGCACGATTTCTGCGCGATCTCGCTCTCCGACCTGCTCACGCCCTGGCCGACCATCGCCCGCCGCCTGGACGCCGTGGCCTACGCCGACTTCGTGGTCGCCCTCTACAACCCCAGGAGCGGGCGGCGCACCGGGCAGATCGTGGAGGCGCAACGCCTGTTCCTGCGGCATCGCGACCCGGCCACGCCGGTGGCGATCGTCAAGTCCGCCTACCGGCCGAAGCAGCGCATCGAGTTCACCACGCTCGAACGCATGACCGAGGCCGACATCGGCATGCTGACCACGGTGCTCATCGGCAATTCGCAGACCTTCGTGCGCGACGGCCTGATGGTCACCCCGCGCGGGTATGCCAGCAAGTACGCGCTCGATGCAGGCGAGCGCGCCACCGTCGACGGCGAACAATCCGGACGCTCGCTATCGACCGGCCTCGAAGGATGGCTGGCGACGATCCGCGCCAGCGGGCGCAGCGCCACCGAACTTGCCGACACCTACCGCCTGCCCGAGGCTTACATCCGCGTCGCGCTCGCCGGCGCGGAAGCGCCGGTCTGACCGGCTGACCGGCTCTCCGCGAACCGCCGCGGACAATCCGGCGGGCGTGGGTACGACGCCCATACGCATCAGTATGGAAACCGCTTATAATCCCATTTTTGCAATGCAGCAGAACCTTCGGGGAGAACGACCATGAGCCGCCTGCAGGCCCTCTACGACAGCAAGCGCATGATGCCCACCGACGCCGCGGGCCTGGTCCGCGACGGCGACACCGTGGTCGTGCCCACCGGCGTGGGCGAGCCGCCCGCGCTGCTGCACGCGCTCTCCGCGCGCCGCCACGAACTGCGCGACGTCGCGGTGAGCCAGATCCTGCCGCTGCGCAAGTTCGCCTACCTCGACCCCGACACGCGCGCCAACATCCGCCACGACGCCTACTTCTTCGGCGGCGCATCCCGCCCGGGCGGCCAGGCCGGCTGGGTGGACTACGTGCCGGCCTATTTCTCCGAGCTGCCCATGCTGATCGACCGCGGCCTGCTGCCGGCCGAGGTGGTGGTGTCGCTGGCCTCGCCGATGGACGAGCACGGCTACTTCAGCCTCTCGCTCGCGCCCGACTACACCATGGCGGCGATCCGGCGCGCACGCGTGGTGCTGCTCGAGGTGAACCCGAACGTGCCCTTCGCCAACGGCGACTGCCTGGTGCACATCTCCCAGGTCGCCGGCCTGGTGGAGAGCGACGAGGAGCTGTTCGAGGTCGGCCTGCCCGAGATCGGCCCGGTGCAGCAGGCGATCGGCAAGCACGTCGCCGAGCTCATCGACGACGGCTCCACCCTGCAGATCGGCTATGGCGGCATCCCCGACGCGGTGGTGATGCAGCTGCAGCACAAGCGCGACCTCGGCATCCACACCGAGATGCTGGGCGACGGCATCCTGTCGCTGATCGAGTCGGGCGCGGTCACCAACCGCAGGAAGACCTTCATGCCGGGCCGGACGATCGCCACCTTCGCGCTCGGCTCGCGGCGCCTGTACCGCAGCATGCACCGCAACCCGGGCATCGAGATGCACCCGGTGGAGTTCACCAACGATCCCTACCTCGCTGCGCGCAACGACAAGCTGTGCGCGATCAACGCCACCATGCAGATCGACCTGATCGGCCAGTGCGGCTCGGAGACCCTGGGCCACCTGCCCTACTCGGGCACCGGCGGCCAGGCGGATTTCGTACGCGCCGCCAACCGCTCGAAGGGCGGCAAGGCCTTCATCGTGCTGCCGTCGACGGCGAAGAACGGAACGGTGTCACGGATCGCACCCGTGCTGTCGCCGGGCACCCACGTCACCACCAGCAAGAACGACATCAACTACGTGGTGACCGAGTACGGCGTCGCGCAGCTGCGCGGCAAGACCGCCAAACAGCGCGCCGAGGCACTGATCGGCATCGCGCACCCGGACTTCCGCGGCGAACTGCGCGAGGCCGCGCGGAAGATGAGCCTGCTCTGAGGGGGCGGCTGCCGGACGGCTTGGGAGACGCTCCGGCAAGCGAGGTGCGTGGGCGGACCTCGACCGCCGCATTCGCGCCTGCCGGCGCTCCTACATGAACCGCCGCGCACCCGCCCCTGTAGGAGCGGCGGCAGCCGCGAACACGGCGGTGCGGCGGCGATGGGCGTTGTCGTGCGCGGAGGCGCCGCATTCGCGCCTGCCGGCGCTCCTACATGAACCGCCGCGCACCCGCCCCTGTAGGAGCGGCGGCAGCCGCGAACACGGCGGTGCGGCGGCGATGGGCGTTGTCGTGCGCGGAGGCGCCGCATTCGCGCCTGCCGGCGCTCCTACATGAACCGCCGCGCACCCGCCCCTGTAGGAGCGGCGGCAGCCGCGAACACGGCGGTGCGGCGGCGATGGGCGTTGTCGTGCGCGGAGGCGCCGCATTCGCGCCTGCCGGCGCTCCTACATGAACCGCCGCGCACCCGCCCCTGTAGGAGCGGCGGCAGCCGCGAACACGGCGGTGCGGCGGCGATGGGCGTTGTCGTGCGCGGAGGCGCCGCATTCGCGCCTGCCGGCGCTCCTACATGAACCGCCGCGCACCCGCCCCCTGTAGGAGCGGCGGCAGCCGCGAACATGGCGGTGCGGCGGCGATGGGCGTTGTCGTGCGCGGAGGCGCCGCATTCGCGCCTGCCGGCGCTCCTACATGAACCGCCGCGCACCCGCCCCTGTAGGAGCGGCGGCAGCCGCGAACATGGCGCTTACAGGATGACCGTGATCTCTTCGCGCCGCACCAGCTCGGCACTGAAGGTCAGCGCGTCGAGTTGCAGCGCGTCGCGTGCGGTGACCACGCCGAGCGGGCGGCGGTTGGCATCGACGATCGGCACGTGGCGCACGCCGTTCTCGTACATCAGGTGCAGGGCGTGGCCGAAGGGCCGGTCCTCGGTGAGCGTCACCGGGTTGTGCGTCATCACCGCGCCCACCGGCGTGGTATCGGCGTCCAGCCCGGCAGCCAGCACGCCGAAGGCGGCGTCGCGCTCGGTGAAGATGCCGGTGAGCACGCCATGCTCGGTGACCAGGGCGGCGCTGCGCTGCAGGGCGTTCATCTGGCGCACCACCTCGCGCACCGGGGTGTCGGCCGATACGCCGACGAAGGGACGATCGGAAAGGATCTGATGGATCGGACGGCTGGGCATGATCTGTCTCCTGATGCTCGTTGTTGGACGGCACCCGATCCCTAGCTTCAATCGTGCCAGCTTGGGGCTTGGGCGCCAGGCCTTCCGGACGAAAGGCCAAGCCGCTGTTCTAGCGCAGGATTCTTTCAGCATCGTGACCGAAAGGTGACCGGCCGTCCTGCTGGCCGGCAGCGGCCCCCGCCACCATCACGGTGCATCGACCTGCGCCGGCGCACCATCGGAGGGCGCGGACGACTTCGCGCGCGCCATCGGCTCGCCCATCCGCACCGGCCCGCCCGGCGCCCAGTCGGAGCCGAAGCGCAGCGTATCCTTGGGAAACAGCATCACCACCGTCGAACCGAGCAGGAAGCGGCCCATCTCGGCGCCCTTTTCCAGCACCACCTCGCCCTCGACGTAGCTGCGCTTGGCGATGTCCGGGCGGCGCGGCGGATTGACCACGCCGTGCCACACGGTCGCCATGCTGCCGACGATGGTCGCGCCCACCAGCACCATCACGAAGGGACCGAACTCGCCCTCGAACACGCACACCACGCGCTCGTTGCGCGCGAACAGGCCGGGCACGCCGCGCGCCGTGGCCGGATTCACCGAGAACAGCTCCCCGGGCACGTAGATCATCTGAGTCAGCCTGCCGGCGCAGGGCATGTGGATGCGGTGGTAGTCGCGCGGCGACAGATAGATGGTGGCGAAATCGCCGCTCTCGAAGCGCGCGGCGAGCGCACGGTCGCCGCCGACGAGCGCAGTGGTGGAATAGAAGTGGCCCTTGGCCTGGAAGACCTGGTCGAACTCGATCGGCCCGAACTGGCTGATCGCACCGTCGACCGGGCAGACGAAGTCCGCATCCGCGATCGGCCGCGCACCCTCACGCAGCGGGCGGGTGAAGAACTGGTTGAAGCTCGCGTAGCTCGCCGGATCGGGGTTCGCCGCCTCCGCCATGTTCACGCCGTAGCGCTTCGCGAACCAGCGGATCACCGCGGTCGTCACCTTGCCTCCCTCGAGGCCGGCGAGCTTTCCGGCAAGCTGGGTCAGGAGGCGCTTGGGCAGGGCGTACTGGAGGGCGACGGCGAGGCGTTCGGACACGGCGGGGATCCTGATGCGTGCGCACGAGGTGCGCGAAGGCAACGATTATAGCGGGCCTGGTTCACCCGCTCCGCCACGCGAACATCCTGTTGCAGCAGGGGCTACTCCGCATGGAGAGCGCGATGCGGCCGAGCGGGCGCCATTTTCGCGCCTGCCGACGCTCGCACGGGGAGGGGCGGAAGCCCGGCAGCTCGCGTAGGAGCGCCGGCAGGCGCGAAGACGACGCTCGAGACCGTGCACACGCCGCCCTTCCCCATACCGGAGTCGCGTCTTCCGTCGCTCCGTCCCCCTCACGCCAGCAGCAACGACGCCGCGATCGCCCACAGCATCAGCGCCACCAACGCGTCCAGCACACGCCACGCCACTGGCTTGGCGAACAGCGGCGCGAGCAGGCGGGCACCATAGCCGAGCAGCAGGAACCACACGATCGACGCGCTGATCGCGCCGGCCGCGAAGAGCGGGCGCAGGTCCTCGGCCTGCTGGCTGCCGATGGAACCGAGGAGGACCACGGTGTCGAGGTAGGCGTGCGGGTTGAGCAGGCTGAAGCCGGCTGCCGCGAGCAGCGCCTGCCCGCGCGACATGCGCTTGTGCTCGGCGAGATCCAGCGCCCGCCCGCCGCGCAGGGCGGAGAGCAGCGCGCGCGTGCCGTACCAGACGAGGAAGGCCGCCCCACCGTAGCGCGCCACCGTCATCAGGTCGGGATTGGCGACGAAGAGACTGCCGACACCGGCGATACCAAGGCCGATCAACAGGATGTCGCACGCTGCCGACACGCCGATCGTCAGCAGCACGTGCTCGCCACGCAAGCCCTGGCGCAGCACGTGCGCGTTCTGCGCGCCGATCGCCATGATCAGGCCGAGGGTAAGGAGGAAGCCGTTGAAATAGACGTTGCTCATGGTGTGTTCCTTTATTGTTTTGCGTTTCCGTGGCCGCAGGCCGTTCGCGGCTGCTGCCGCTCCTACATCGGGACTCCGGAGCCGCGCGGCTCATTTTGGAGCGCCGGCAGGCGCGAATGCGGCGCATCCGCGCACGACAACGCCCATCGCCGCCGCACCGCCGTCCTCGCGGCTGCCGCCGCTCCAACAAAGGCCGTCGCGATCGTGATGCTTCGTGTAGGAGCGCCGGCAGGCGCGAAGGCGGCGTACGTCTTCGTCCGCAGCGTCGATGGCTCGAGCGCCCATTCGCGGCTGCCGCCGCTCCTACAGGGGCCGCCGCGGGCGCGATGCTTCGTGTAGGAGCGCCGGCAGGCGCGAAGATAGGCCCGGAGCCGCTTTAAGTTAAGAAGAATCGATTTATTTTCGTTTCGAGTAGAATGGCTAATGATCGATCAACGTCTGCTCGCCTTCGAGGCGGTGCTGCAGGAGGGCGGATTCGAGCGCGCGGCGCGCCGGCTCTCGCTCACCCAGTCCGCGGTGTCGCAACGCGTCAAGCTGCTCGAGGCCGAGCTCGGCCAGGTGCTGCTGGTACGCAGCAAGCCGGTGCGGCCCACGCCGGCCGGGCGCCGGCTGCTGCCCTACCTGGCGCAGCTGCGGCTGATGGAGGCCGAGGCGCGGCGCGCGCTGTCGCCGCGCCAGGCGGACGGACCGCTACGCCTGGCGGTGGGCGTCAACGCCGACTCGCTCGCCACCTGGTTCATCGGCGCGGTCGCCGAGGTGGTCCGCGACGAGGGCATCGTGCTCGACTGCGTGGTCGACGACCAGGACCACACCCACGCGCTGCTCGCCGACGGCGAGGTGCTGGGCTGCGTGTCCACCCGCGCCGACCCGATGCGCGGCTGCGCCGCCGTGCGCCTCGGGGCCATGCCCTACCTGTGCGCCGGCTCGCCGGCCTTCCGCGCGCGCTGGTTCCCGCACGGGCTCACCCCGGCGGCGCTGGCGCAGGCGCCGGCGATCGTCTTCGGCCGCCACGACGACATGCACGAGGCCTTCCTGCTGCACCACTTCGGGCTGGATGCGCGGCGCTATCCGCACCACGTCGTGCCCTCTTCCGAGGGCTTCATGGCCTTCGCGGTCGCCGGCCTGGGGTACGGCTTCATCCCCGAGATCCAGGCCCGCGTCCACCTCGCGCGCGGCGAACTGGTCGACCTGGCACCGGAGCGCGAGGAAGTGGTGTTGTACTGGCACCATTGGCAGGTGCAGTCGCCGGTGATGGCGAGGCTGGCCAGGGCGATCGGGGACGCCGCCGGCAAGGCCCTGGCGGCGCCAACGCCCGCCGCGTAGGCCCGCCGGCGGGCGCGAAGGCGGTGGGCGTCTTCGTCCGCGGTGGCGATTGCTCGACCGCCCGTTCGCGGCTGCCGCCGCTCCTACAGGGGCCACCGCGGGCGTGAGGCTTCGTGCAGGAGCGCCGGCAGGCGCGAAGGCGGCGGGTGTCTTCGTTCGCCGCGTCGATGGCTCGAACGCCTGTTCGCGGCTGCCGCCGCTCCTACAGGGGCCACCGCGGGCGTGAGGCTTCTTGTAGGAGCGCCGGCAGGCGCGAAGGCGGCCGCGGGATTGTGCGCCGGTGCAGTTCGCCGCCCGGCGCGCGCGCTCAAGCGCCGAAAAGCCCCGCGGCCGCCACCGGATTCGACGGGAACCAGAAATGGACGTACGAGGCGATGATCGGCCCGTAGCGGTAGATCGCCTCGCCCTCGCCGCCATCCGGACGACGCGCGTGCAGGCAGGGCGCGAGCGGCGTCTCGGTGCGCGAGTAATGGAAGGTGTGCCCGCTCAGTCGCCCGCCCGGCAAATCGACCTCCTGCAGGCCGAGCGCCGCGAGGCGGGACTGCATCACCGCACGCCCGGGCAACAGGCCCGCGAAGGTTTGCTCCACCCCGGCCTTGTCGACGATGGCCTCGAGCAGGCTCATCAGGCCGCCGCACTCGGCCAGCACCGGCTTGCCCGCAGCCACATGGGCACGCAGATCGGTCCACAGCCCGGCGTTGGCGGCGAGCGCGGCGCCGTGCAGCTCGGGATAGCCGCCCGGCAGCCACACCGCGTCGCACTGCGTGGGCAGGCCCTCGCCGGCGAGCGGCGAGAAGAAGGCGAGCTCTGCGCCGAGCGCGCGCAGGGTGTCGATGTTGGCCGGGTAGAGGAAGCCGTAGGCGGCGTCGCGCGCGATCGCAACGCGCTTGCCGGCGAGCAAGGGCGGGATCGCCGGTGCCGCCACGGCAGGAAACGCCACCACCGCCGGCAGTTCCGCCGCGCCGGTGCGCGCCAGATGATCGGCGACGCGGTCGAGCCGGGCGCCGAGATCCTCGATCTCCGCCGCCTGCAGCAGGCCGAGGTGGCGCTCGGGCAGCGCGGCCTCCGCATCGCGCATCACCGCGCCGAACCAGCGCATGCCTTCAGGCAAGGACTCGCGCAACATGTCGGCGTGGCGCGCGCTGCCGACGTGGTTGGCGAGCACGCCGGCGAAGGGCAGGCCGGGCTGGTAGTGCGCCAGCCCGTAGGCCACCGCGCCGAAGGTCTGCGCCATCGCGCGCGCGTCGATCACCGCCATCACCGGGATGCCGAAGCGGCGCGCGATGTCGGCGCCCGAGGGCGCGCCGTCGTAGAGTCCCATCACGCCCTCGACCAGGATCAGGTCGGATTCGCGCGCCGCGGCGTGCAGCCGCCAGGCGATGTCGGCCTCGCCGCACATGCCGAGGTCGACGTTATGTACCGGCGCGCCGCTCGCCACCGCGTGGATCTGCGGGTCGAGGAAGTCCGGCCCGCACTTGAACACGCGCACCCGCCGCCCGAGGCGGGCGTGCAGGCGCGCGAGCGCGGCGGTGACGGTGGTCTTGCCCTGGCCGGAGGCCGGCGCGGCGACGAAGAGCGCGGGGCACTGGACGGCCCCTGCCCCGCCGCGACCGTGGGAACCGTCGGGCGCGCAATCCCCCCGTGCGGCGGGGCTCATCGCCTCATCGCCGCTGGACGCGCCCTCGCCGCGCTGCGTAGCGGCCGCACCCGGCCGCGCGCCCGCGCCCCTCAAGCCTCGCCCTTCCCATGTACCACCGCACAGCCGGCGTGCGGCAGCGGCGAGGCCTTGGGCTGGTCCTCGGGCTCGAACCAGGCCAGCTTGGGATACAGCCCGACGACGCTGCCGACCACGGTCAGCGAGGGCGGGCGCACGCCTTCTTCCAGCACGCGCCGCGCCAGGGTGGCGAGGTCGGCAACGACCACGCGCTGCGCGTGCGTGGTGCCGCGCTCGATCACCCCCGCGGGCGTGCTCGGCGGCAGGCCGTGAGCGACGAGCTGGGCACAGATGTCGGCCAGGCGCGAGATCCCCATGTAGATCACCACGGTCTGCTGCGGGCGCGCGAGCATCGGCCAGTCGAGGTCGATCTTCCCTTCCTTGAGGAAGCCGGTGGCGAACACCACCGACTGCGCGTGCTCGCGATGGGTGAGCGGGATGCCCGCGTAGGCGGAGACGCCCGCCGCCGCGGTCACGCCCGGCACCACCTCGACATGGATGCCCGCGTCGACCAGCAGCTCCATCTCCTCGCCACCGCGGCCGAAGATGAAGGGGTCGCCGCCCTTGAGCCGCACCACGCGCTTGTTCTCGCGCGCCAGCTTGAGCAGCAGCAGGTTGATCTCGTCCTGCGGCAGCGAGTGGTCGGCGGCCTTCTTGCCGACGTAGATGCGCTCGGCCTCGACCGGCGCCAGCTCGAGGATGGGCGGCGCGACGAGGTTGTCATAGACGATGACGTCCGCCCCCGCCACCAGGCGCGCGCCGCGCAGCGTGAACAGCTCCGGGTCACCCGGGCCGGCGCCCACCAGATAGACCCAGCCCGGCAGCGGACCGGGACGATGAACCGCAAGATCGGGAACTGCCATGCTTACCACTCCATGCCGGGCATCGCCTTCACCCCCGCGGCGAAGGCGTGCTTGACCGGCGTCATGTCGGTGACGGTGTCGGCGGCCTCGACCAGCGCGGGCGGCGCCCCGCGGCCGGTGACCACCACGTGCTGCATCGGCGGCCGGGCGCGCAGGTCGGCGATCACCCGGTCCACATCGAGGTACTGGTACTTGAGCGCGATGTTGAGCTCGTCCAGCACCACGAGGCCGAAGCCCGGATTCTGAAGCATTTCGCGTGCCACCGCCCAGGCGGCCTCAGCCGTCGCGACGTCGCGCGCGCGGTCCTGCGTCTCCCAGGTGAAGCCCTCGCCCATCACGTGCCAGGACACGCCGGGCTGGGTGCGGAAGAAGGCCTCCTCGCCGGTGTCCGAGCGTCCCTTGATGAACTGCACCACGCCCACCCGCATGCCGTGGCCGAGCGCGCGCGCCACCAGACCGAAGCCCGCGCTGGACTTGCCCTTGCCGTTGCCGGTGTTGACCAGCAGCACGCCGCGCTCGGCCTGCGCGGCGGCGATCCTGTCGTCGACGACGTCCTTCTTGCGCACCATGCGGGCGTTGTGGCGGGTGTCGCGGTCGGGGGTCTGGGTCATGTCGGGTCTATCGTCCTTTTTTGGTTCTGAAGTCGGCGCGCGCTGGCGCGCATGCCAGCGGCGATCGTGGCGAAGACATCCTCGGGGAACCCGGCCGGCAGTTCGGCGCCAAGCTTGTCGAGCACCGGGTCGAGTTGCGCGAGCACGTCCTCGACGATGTCCTCCATGTCGGCGCCGAGGCCGCACCGGTGCGCCATCGCGTTGAAGTGCCTGCGCTGAATGTCGCGCAGCCGGTAATGAGCGTTGCGCCCGCGCAGCGCCATGGCGAGGCGCAAGCGCGCCGGATCGAGCCGGTTCTCGCCTGTCCCCGCAACCGGCCACGCCGACAGCACGTCGTACAAGGGCGCGAGCCGGTAGCGCCCGCCCGCGAGCAGGAAGATGGAGAAGTTCTTCGCGTGCCCGTCGGAGGCAGCGAGCATCCAGAACAGCAACTGCGCCTTCAGCACGATGCGCAGATCATCGTCACGGCGCACCGAGCCCTGCAGGATGCGGGCGAGGTCGAGCAGGCCCGGGCCGCCATCGGCCTCGTACTTCAGCGCCGGCGGAGTGGCGGTGGCCTGGCAGAAGTCCTCCTGCGGCAGGCGCAGCCAGTAATCGCCCGTAGCGGACAGGCGACGATCGAAGCGTTCGACCACGAGCACCTTCTGCGCGCCAAAGTGTTCGATCTCGCATTGCGCCACCGGCAATCCGAACGCCGCCAGCAGGCGCGCGCACAGCCACTCGTTCTCGACCGAGGTGCGCATGTCCGCCTGCCTGTTGCCGACCAGGCCGAGCGGCAGCTTGAAGATGTGGGTGGTCGGCGTCGCCCCGAGCGGGCGGCACCAGCGCCCCGCGTGGCGGGTCAGCGCGGTCTTCTCCTGTGCGCCGGCGATCGAGATGCGGAAATCGTCCAGGTCGGTCGCTACCTCGCCAAAGGCGCGCACCGGCGCGACGGCCGCACGCAGGAGGTGCTCGACATCGGCCTCGTCGAGTGGCTCCGCGTCGATCCGGAAGACACCTTCCGGCCCCTGCCCTTCGGGCAACAACTGGACCGCGCCCACGCAATCGCGCCCGATCGCCTGCAGCAGTTCGAAGACGCCCCTTCCCGGCGTGCGAAAGCGTGCCTGCAGGCGCATGCGGATCTGCTCGCTGTCGGGCAGCAGGTTGTCGAAGTAATTGCGTACCCGCAGGCCTCTCAGCGCCGGGGCGGCTGCGTCGAGCGGCATCGGCAGCGAGAGCGACAGCGGGCGCGCCTCGGCCGACTCGAGCCACTCGGGCGCATAGCGGAAGCGATCTTCGCCCTGCGCCGTGACCTGCCACTGACCGACGCGCAGGCCGTTGATCCAGACATCGAGCACGCGCGCCTGCGTGCGCTTCCCCGGGCCTACCATTCGCCTTCCGCCTCGACGGGTTTGCGCTCACCGAGGGCCAGTTCCAGCCCGAGCACGCCCGCGAGCGCGAGCAGACGGTCGAAGGTCAGGCGCTCCGGGCGTGTCTCCAGTTCGGAGAGCCGGTTCTGGCTGATGCCGAGCCGCGCTGCGACCTCGGCTTGCGACAGACCGAGTGCCTTGCGCCGGCCGACGAGCAGTTCGGCGGCTTGTTGCGGAGAGTAGAGTCTGGACATGGCGTCGTATCGATGATCTCGATAAATCCAGGATATCGCCTTTCTCGATAAAAGCAAGAAATCGAAAATCCCGATATCGAGCGCTGCAGCCAATCCGGAGCCGCCCCGCTCAATCCGGCAGGAACACCGCCCGCCCCGCGTGCTCGATCCGCCGCAGCGGGTGGCCGAAGGCCTGGCTGAGCAGGTCGGCGCGCAGCACGGCGTCGCGGTCGCCGGCCATCACGCCGCCGCGGCCGTCGAGCAGGATGATGTGGTCGGCGTAGCGCGCGGCGAGGTTGATGTCGTGCAGCACCAGCACGCTGCCGCGCCCGGCGCCGTCCTCGCGCACCAGGCGCTGGAAGAGATCGAGCGCAGCGATCTGGTGGTGCAGGTCGAGATGGTTGAGCGGCTCGTCGAGCAGGAAGAGGCGCGGCGCCTGTGTGAGCAGGGTCGCGATCGCCACGCGTTGGCGTTCGCCCCCGGACAGGGTCTGCACGTCGCGCTGCTCGAAGCCGGCCAGGCCTACCGACTCCAGCGCCGCACGCGCGATCGCGACGTCCTGCGGCCCCTCCCAGCCCCAGCGCCCCAGGTGCGGATGGCGGCCGACCAGCACGGTCTCGAGCACGCTCGCGGCGAAGAGATCGGGCTGCTGCTGGGCGAGCAGGCCGCGAAAGCGCGCCGCCTCCAGGGCCGGCCAGGCCGCATAGGGCAGCCCGCCGATGCGCACCTCGCCCACCGTGGGCTCGCGCAGGCCGGCCAGGGTGTGCAGCAGCGTGGTCTTGCCCGCGCCGTTGGGACCGAGCAGCACCAGGCACTCGCCTGCCGCCAGGCTCAGGCTGAACTCGCAGCACAGCCAGCGCTCGCCCACCTTGAGCGCGAGGCGCTCGGCCTCGAGCAGCGGAGCGTCATCCACGGGCAGCACGCGGCGGGCGGCGTTCATGGCGTGCCGCGCGGGCTGCGCGAGAGCAGGAAGAGGAAGACCGGCACGCCGATCAGCGCGGTGAGCACGCCCACCGGCAGCTGCTGCGGCGCCATCACGGTGCGCGCGGCGGTGTCGGCCAGGGTCAGCAGGGTGCCGCCGGCGAGCGCGGCGGCGGGGATCAGCACGCGCTGGTCGTTGCCGAGCGCCAGCCGCACCAGGTGCGGCACCACCAGGCCGACGAAGCCCACCGAGCCCACCAGCGTCACCGCCGTGGCGGTGAGCAGCGAGGCGAGCACGTAGAGCGCGACGCGCAGATGCCCGACGCGCACGCCGAGCGCGCGCGCCGTGAGCTCCCCGCGTGCGAGCACGTTGAGGTCGCGCGCGAAGGGCATCACCGCGACCAGCGCCAGCGCCAGCACCGCCAGCGCCGGCCACGGCCGCGACGCCGCGCTGGCATCGCCCATCATCCAGAACAGCATCGACATGACCCGCGTATCGGGCGCCAGCGCCAGCATCAAGGACACCGCCGCGCCGCAGCCGGCGGCGACGATGACGCCGGTCAGCAGCAGCCGCGTCTGCGTCCAGCTGCCGTCACCGTGGGCGAGCCCGAAGACGAGCAGCATCGCCGCCAGCGCCCCGGCAAAGGCCGACACGTCCACCCAGAACATCGCTGCCCCGAGCACCATCGCCCCCAGCGCCCCCACCGCCGCCCCGCCGGAGATGCCAAGGATGTAGGGATCGGCGAGCGGGTTGCGCAGCAGCACCTGCATGAGGGCGCCCGCGGTGGCGAGCAGGCCGCCGCAGGCGAAGGCGGCGAGGGCGCGGGGGAGGCGGAGTTCGCGAATCACGGTCGCACCCATGCCGTCTCCGCCGACCAGCGCGGCGACGACATCGGTCGCCCCGACGGGAAGATCGCCGGCGACCAGCGCCCACAACAAGGCCACCGCCGCGGCGGACAGCAGCACCGCTGCGATCGCCGGCGGCGAACGCCTGCAGCGCATGGCCGGACTCAAGCGCGACTCCCCGCGCAGGGCGACGGCAGGCATCGCCGGTCAGTGCATCGCGTAGCGCAACGCGACGAAGGCACTCCTCCCCGGTGTTGCGAACCCCTTCGCAAGCTCATGGTCCTTGTCGAGAAGATTGTTGGCACGAACTTCGACGCTCCAGTCGCGCGCCATGGCGTAGTGGGCGTAGGCATCGACCAGACCGTAACCTCCGAGGCGGTTGGACACCGCGTTCGGCACCTGATCATAGCGCCGCCCCTTGCCGTTCCACTCCACCCCCCAGGTCCACGCGCCCACCGCACGCTCCAGCGCGAGCGCGCCGCCGACGCGCGCTCGGCGGCCGAGCTGATCGCCGGTCTTGTCGTCCTCCGCGTCGAGCAGGTCGACGCTGGCGCGCAGCCGGTAGTCGCCGAGCGCCGCGGACAGCGCCGCCTCGACCCCCTGGATGTTGGCCCTGCCCACATTGGAGGCGATGCCGGTGCTCCAGTCGATCAGGTTCCTGATGCGATTGTTGAAATAGGTCAGGTCGACACCGACGCCGTTCCGCTCCCAGGCCACGCCCAGCTCGCGGTTGAGGGCCTCCTCGGGCTCGAGGTCGGGATTGCCGCCGAAGCAGCCCCAGGCACCGTAGCACTCGACCGGGAAATAAAGATCGTTGAAGCTCGGTGCCTTGAACGCAGTGCCGATGCTGGCGTGAGCGCGCCACTCGGGGCTGAGTCGGTAACCGTAGGCAGCACTGCCTGTGGTCTTACCGCCGAATTGCGAGTTACGGTCGTGACGCGCATTTAGCTGGACGTTATGTCGATCGAATTCTCCGCCCCAGCCGATCAGGAAGGCGTTGATGTGGCGACGCGTCTTCTCGAAGTCGGAGGTGCTCTTCACGCGCTGCTGCAGGAACTCGTACGCCGCCATCAGCGAGCCGCCACCAAGGGCGATGTCGTGCTGCCAGCCCAACTGGCGCTGCGTGGTGTCGAAACGCGAACGCGTGCTCGCGTTCGACTGGTTGTCGAGGGCGTCCACACCGTGCCCGAAGCGCAGGGTGCTGGTCCAGTCGGCGGAATGCTGCTTGCGCAGATACGCGCCGAAGGTCTCGGCCCGCTTGTCGAGGTAGGAGTCGAAGGGCTGTGCCGCGTCGTACCAGTTGCGCATGTCGGAATACAGCACGTTGGCGCCGAGCTCGTCATTGCCGCCCAGGTCCAATGCCAGCGATGCGCTCAGGTAATCCTCGCGGAAGCCGTCGTCGTCGGCATCGGCAGCGCTCGCCGAATTCGGCCGCGCGTTAAAGCCGTCGCCACGCTCGTGCCCCGCGGTCAGGCTGTAGCGCAGACGCTCGCTCCCACCCGCCAGCGTGGCGCTCGCCTCGCGTGCGCCGTCGGTGCCGGCTCCGACGCGCACGGAGGGCTGAAAGCCCTCGCGGCCCTTGCGGGTGAACACCTGGATCACGCCACCGAGCGCGTCCGCGCCGTACAGCGCGCTGCCGGGGCCGCGCAGGATCTCGATCCGCTCGATGAGTTCGAGCGGGATCGTCTCCAGCACCGGAGAGCCGCTGGTGGCGGAGCCGATGCGCACCCCGTCGACCAGCACGAGCGTGTGTCCGGAATTCGCCCCGCGAATGAAGATGCTGCCGCTCGAACCAGGCCCGCCGTTGCGCGCCATCTGCACACCGGGCCGTGAGGAGAGCAGCCCGAGGAGACTGGAGTGCCCGGCGCGGGCGATCTCGTCGCGCTCGATCACATCGACGCTGGCCAGTGCCGCGTCGGCGCTGATTGGCTGGCGGGTGGCGGTCACGACGACGTGGCCGAGTTGGGCATCGGCCGCATGGACGGTCGGCGCGACGGAACAAGCGAGCGCGCACGCGGAAACGAGCGCGGAAAGACGGATTTTCATTGTCAGAACTCCCTTCGCCATGCCGCGCGTCCCCGCACGCCATGGCAACCTCACATGGACGCACCGCGAGCCGAGTCGAACCGAAGAGAGCAGGAGAACAAACCGCGCCCGTCGCCGCCACCCCGCGGCACATCCGCCAATCCGCGTTCCGGCCGGTCTCCGGGCTCGTGCGCTGTGCCGGCCTGATGGCCGGACGGGTGGGTCGCCTTCCCGGACATGGATGCCCAGTGGCTGCATGACGCACCTTGCGCGCACTTACCGTTGCGGGGGCAGCACAGGCATTGCGGCCTCGTTTGCGAGGGGCCGCGCACCTGTTTCCCGTTTAACCCGGGGCGAGAAACGCCCGCGGGCACCGATAACGCGTTGCCCCTTCCGGGGCAGTGGGGGCGGATGATACCGTACGGGGCAGTATCGTGCACTGCAAAAAGAGACAGGCAATTCACCATGCAAGGCCAGGCAAGACGATGACATGCGAACTCATCCTCGGCGGCGCGCGCTCGGGCAAGAGCCGCGAGGCCGAACGGCGTGCCGCCGGCTCCGGGCTGGCGGTCACGGTGATCGCCACCGCCGAGGCGCTCGACGAGGAGATGGGGGCACGCATCCGCCGCCACCAGGCCGACCGGCCGGCGGGCTGGCGCACGGTCGAGGCTCCGCTGGCGCTCGCCGAGGCGCTGCGGCGCGAGGCCGCGGCCGAGCGCTGCCTGATCGTCGACTGCCTCACGCTGTGGCTCTCCAACCTGCTCGCCGACGCCCACACCCTGCCCGCAGGCGCCACGGCCGAGGACCTGCCGCGTTTCCGCCACGAGCGCGACGGGCTGCTGGCCGCGCTGCCGACGCTGCCCGGCCGCATCGTCCTCGTCGCCAACGAGGTGGGGCTCGGCCTGGTGCCGGAGACGCCGCTCGGGCGGCTGTTCCGCGACGAGGCCGGACGTCTCAACCAGATGGTGGCGAGCGCATGCCGCCGGGTTGTCTTCGTCGCCGCCGGCCTGCCGCTGGTGCTGAAGGAAGGCTAAACTTCGCGGCGAAGCACACTTTCCGGGAGAGGGCTGTGGGGCTGCCTGCACAGAAGCACAAGATGACGCTGGAAGACTTCCTGGCCTGGGAGGCGGAGCAGCCCGAGCGCTGGGAGTTCTTCAACGGCGAGGCCTTCATGATGGCGGGGGGGTCGGACGTCCACAACGCGATCAGCCTCAACACGGCTTTCGCCTTGCGCCAGACCCTGCGTGGCACGCGCTGCAACGTCTTCATGTCCGACGTCCGCCTGCGCCTGGCCGAATCGGACGACCTCTTCTACCCCGACGTCTTCGTCACATGCTCCGACGCGGACCGCGCCCGTCGCCAGGTCAAGGAAGACCCGGTCCTCATCGCCGAGGTGCTGTCGCCCTCGACCGAGGCCCATGACCGCGGCGACAAGTTCGCCGCCTATCGCCGCTTTGCGGGACTGAAGACCGTGCTCTTCCTGTCGCAGGACCGTGCCCACGTCGAGTGCTTCACCCGCGGCGACGACGGGCGCTGGGTGCTGAGCGAGGCGAGCGGCGAAACGGCCCGCCTCGCCCTGCCCGCCTTCGACTTCGAGCTCGCGCTCGCCGACCTCTATCGCGACCTGCCGGACGCGGAAGCCACCGACCCGGCGCCCATCCTCCCTCCCTCCACACCACGCCCGCCCCCCGCCGCATGAAGCCCTACGCCATCGCCTCGCCCGATCCCCTGCTCTCCGCCGCGATCCGCCACAAGATCGACCGCAAGACCAAGCCGCACGGCGCGCTCGGCCGCCTGGAGGGGCTCGCGCACCAGATCGCGCTGGTCCAGCAGACCCTGGACCCCGAGCTGCGCCAGCCGCACATCGTCGTCTTCGCCGGCGACCATGGCGCGGCGCACGCCGGGGTGTCGGCCTATCCGCAGGACGTGACCTGGCAGATGGTGGAGAACTTCCTCGCCGGCGGCGCGGCAATCAACGTCTTCACCCGCCAGCTCGGGCTGGACCTCACCGTCGTCGACGCAGGCGTCAACCACGACTTCGGCAAGCGCGCAGGGCTGATCGACGCCAAGATCGCGCCCGGAACGGCCAACTACATCGAAGAGCCTGCGATCAGCGCAGCGCAGCGCGACGCAGCGCTCGAGCGCGGGCGCGGCATCGCGCACGCGCTCGCCGACAACGGCTGCAACTGCATCGGCCTGGGCGAGATGGGCATCGGCAACACCGCGTCGGCCTCGCTGCTCACCCACTGCCTGGTGGGTGCCGAGCACGACGCCGAACTGTACACCGTCACCGGCCGCGGCACCGGCCTCGACGACCCCGGCCTCTACCGCAAGCGCAGCCTGCTCGCCCAGGCGCTGCAGCGCGGCGGGCGGACACACGACCCGCTGGAGGTGCTGGCGCAGTACGGCGGCTTCGAGATCGCCATGATGGCGGGCGCGATCCTCGGCGCGGCCGAGCGCCGCATGCTGGTGCTGATCGACGGCTTCATCGTCACCTCGGCCCTGCTCGTCGCCCACGGCCTGGCGCCGGCGGTGCTGTCGTACTGTGTGTTCGCGCACCGCTCGCAGGAGCCCGGCCACCGCGTGCAGCTCGACTTCCTGCAGGCCGAGCCGCTGATGGAGCTCGACCTGCGCCTCGGCGAAGGCACCGGCGCGGCGCTCGCCTTCCCGCTCGTGCAGGCTGCAGTCAATTTCATGAACGAGATGGCGAGCTTCGAGTCCGCCGGGGTGAGCGACCAGGCCCGCAGCCCGGACTGATGCGTTACCAGCTCGAACTCTTCCTTACCGCGCTCGGCTTCTTCACCCGCGTCCCGGTGCCCGCCTGGGTGCCGTGGTCGTCCGAGCGCATGAGCCACGCGGCGCGCTACTTCGCGCTCGTGGGCTGGGTGGTGGGCGCAGCCGGTGCGCTCGGCTACCTCGCCCTTGCCTCGCTGCTGCCGCCCGCCGTGGCGGTGATCCTGTCGATGGCGCTCACCATCCGCCTGACCGGCGCCTTTCACGAGGACGGCTTCGCCGACAGCTGCGACGGCCTCGGCGGCGGCTGGGACAAGGCGCAGGTGCTGGCGATCATGAAGGACTCGCGCATCGGCAGCTACGGCACCATCGGCATGGTGCTGATGCTGCTCGCCAAGGCGGCAGCGCTGATGGAGTTGGCTGCCCCGTCGGCGGTGGCCCCACTCGCCGGCTCGGCTGCGTCCGTTCCGCCTGCCGACCTCTTGCCGCCAGGCGTGGGCGTGGCGCTCGCCCTGCTCGTCGCCCATCCGCTGTCGCGCCTGGCCGCCACCGTGGTGATGCACCGCCTGCCCTACGTGCGCGCCGACGACTCTGCCAAGTCGGCCGCCGTCGCGCGCCCACTTGCGCCGGCCGAGCTCGCGCTGGCCGCCACCTGCGGCCTGCTGCCGCTGCTGCTGCTGCCGCCTGCCGGCGCGTTCTGCGCCCTGCTCGCCGCCATGGTGGCGACGGCCTGGACCGCGCGCCTCTTCCTGCGCCGGCTCGGCGGCTACACCGGCGACCTGCTCGGCGCCACCCAGCAGGCGAGCGAGCTCTCCATCTACCTCGGCCTGCTCGTGGTGGCGCCCCTGTAGGAGCGGCGGCAGCCGCGAACACGGCGGCGCGGCATTTGACGCTGTTGCCCAATCGGACGGCTGCATTCGCGCCTCCCGGCGCTCCTACGCAAACCACCACGCACCCGCAGCCCCTGTGGAGCGGCGGCAGCCGCGAACACGACGGTGCAGCATTTGGCGCTGTTGTCCAATCCGACGGCTGCATTCGCGCCTGCGGTACGCCAGGTCGCGGCGTGGCATCATCGGGGCACTGCCTGATCTCTCCGCCTGCTGCCCTCGAAGCCATGCAACTGCACCTCATCCGCCACCCCCGCCCGGACGTCGCGCCCGGCATCTGCTACGGGCAGACCGACCTCGGCCTCGCCGAATCCGCGGCCGCGGTAGCCGCGCGGCTGCGGCCGCTGCTGCCGGAATCGTTCGCACTGCACGCCAGTCCGCTCGCGCGCGCGCGCCTGCTCGCCGAGGCACTGGGCACCCCGCGCCTCGACAATCGCCTCAAGGAGATCCACTTCGGCGACTGGGAGGGGCGCAGCTTCGACGACATCGGCGCCGCCATCGACGACTGGGCCGCCGATCCGCTCGGGTTCCGGGCGCCGGGCGGTGAGTCGCCGCGCGAGATGGCGGCGCGGGTGCTGGCGTGGCTGGAGGAGCATGGGGTGACTCCGCGGACGCCGGATGCCGGATCGGAGTCGGCTCACCTCGTCGTCGTCGCCCACGGCGGCCCGCTGCGCGTGCTCGCCGGCCACCTCCTCGGCCTGCCGCCCGAGCGCTGGATCGGGCTCGACTTCGGCTGCGGGCAGGTGACGCGGATCGATGTGGAAAGCTGGGGCACGGTGCTGAAGTGGTTCAATCGCTGAGGCCACGCGCGCCAAGGCCGCACCCGCGCAGTACAAATTCAGAGTACGACATTTGGTTTGCGAGCCGCCTTGGCCGCACGTGAGCACAACCATCCATCCCATTCCGTTTCCACACCAGACTGCGGTCGATGCCTGCAATTGACCACCGCCACCCGCTCCGACATGACGATCCTCTGGCTCATCACCGACAACAAACCCGGCCACCGCAGCCAATTGCAGGGGCTTGCGCAGGCGCTGGCGGCACGCACGAAGGTAGACGCGCACTGGATCGACGCGCCCGCCGGGCGGAGCGCGTTGTGGCACTGGCTGGCCGGCCGCTTTCCACCCGGCGCCGGACTGCCCGACCCGGATCTCATCCTCGTCGCCGGCCACCGCACGCACCTCGCCGGCCTCGCCGCCCGACGCGCGCGCGGTGGCAGATTGATCGCGCTGATGCGGCCCAGCCTGCCGATGCGCTGGTTCGACCTGTGCGTGATCCCCCAGCACGACGCCCCGCCCGCCCGCGCCAACGTCATCGCCACCCGCGGCGTGCTCAACACCGCGCGTCCGAGCGCCGAGCGCGCAGCCGACCGCGGCCTGTTCCTGATCGGCGGACCGTCGAAGCACCACGGCTGGGACACCGCCGGCCTGCTCGCCCAGCTCGACGCCATCCTCGCCGCCACGCCGGACATGCGATGGACGCTCACCACCTCGCGGCGCACACCCGCCGACACCGAAGCCGCCCTGCTCGCGCTGCGCGGGCGCGGCGTGGACGTGCGCCCGGTGCACGACACCCCGCCCGGCTGGGCGATGGAGCAGGTCGCGCGCAGCGCACGGGCGTGGGTGACGGAGGACAGCGTGTCGATGGTGTACGAGAGCCTCACCGCCGGCGCTGCCACCGGCCTGCTCGCCGTGCCGCGCCTGGGCGAGACGCGCATCACCGCCGGTGTCGCCGAGTTGCAGCGGGCAGGCTTCGTCACCCCGTTCGCCGATTGGCAGCGCACCGGCCGCCTGAGCACGTCCCCCGAGCGCCTGGCCGAAGCCGACCGCGTGGCCGAGGCGGTGCTGGCGCGGTTCGGAGCGTGAGCACAATTTCGAGTCCCATGCACCGCGACGGTTTCCTGTAGGAGCGCCGGCAGGCGCGAAAGCCGCCTTGCGGTGCACGGCGCGGGGGAAGAAGCCCGACTGCCGCATTCGCGCCTGCCGGCGCTCCTACAGAAACCCATCGCGTCTTCGGGGCTCGGGGCCCGCCGCCGGCCTACAATACCGCTATCCCCCGAACCGGATCGGAGCACCGCCATGGGTCTCGCGCTGCGCACGGAAAAGCACTACACCTACGCCGACTACCTGCAGTGGCCGGACGATACGCGCTACGAGCTGATCGACGGTGAGGCCTTCCGGATGGCGCCGACACCGCTGATCGAACATCAGGAGATCGCCGGCGAAGTGTATTGCCAGCTCGCCAACCAGCTCGACGGCCAGCCCTGCCGCCCCTACATCGCGCCGGTCGACGTCCGCCTGCCGCGCGCGGATGAGGCCGATGCCGCCATTGACACCGTCGTCCAGCCCGACGTCCTGGTGGTGTGCGACCCGAGCAAGATCGACCGCCGCGGCGTGCGCGGTGCGCCCGACTGGGTGCTCGAGGTGCTCTCGCCAAGCACCGCCGCCCACGACCAGATCGCCAAGCGCCGCACCTACGAGCGCGCCGGGGTGCGCGATTACTGGCTGGTGCATCCGGGCGACCGCACGCTCACCGTCTACCTGCTCGAAAACGGCCGCTACGGTCGCCCGGAGATCTACGAACTGAAGGACGCGACCCCGATCGGCGTGCTGCCAGGCGTGTCGATCGCCTGGGACGCGCTCGTGACTCGTCTGCCGAAGCCGGAGTATTGATTTGGCCGACCCGCTCTCGCCCCCATGACAGGAACCGCTCGGCTTGATCGCATCTCATATGCGACACATAATCCGCACGCTGCAAGCGAGGAAGCCATGGCACAGAGTTCAATGCTCCACATCCGCATCGACGACGAAACCAAGACCCAGGCCACCGAGGCGCTGGCAGCCATGGGTCTGTCGATGTCGGACGCCGTGCGCATCTTCCTCAAGCGCGTCGTCAACGACCAGGCCTTCCCGCTCGAACTCAAGGTCCCCAACGCCGAAACGCGCGCCGCCATGGAAGAGGCGCGCGCCATGATGAAAGCGCGCCAAGCACGTTTCGAGTCGACAGACGCCCTCTTCGATGCACTCGAAAGAGCCCGCTGAGGCCAAGCGGGCAGCGCTGCCCCGCACAGCGGATGTCAGCAAGGGCTTCCACAAGGACTGGGAACGCCTGGGCCGTTCCGGCCGCTTCGACCTGAAGCGGCTCAAGGAAGTCATGCTGCTGCTCATCGCCAACGACGCCCCGCTCGGCCCGGAGTGGTTCGACCACCCGCTCAAGGGCGAGTGGGCCGATCACCGCGAATGCCACGTCGGCGGCGATTTCCTGCTCATCTACACCGCCGACGACCAGCAGATCACCTTCGTCCGCGCGGGCACCCATGCGGATCTCTTCGAGGGATGAGGCACGAATGAAAGCCCTCAAGGTCCTGCAACTGCTCCCCGCGCTCGACAGCGGCGGCGTCGAGCGCGGCACGCTGGAGATCGCGCGTGCGCTGGTGACGGCCGGGCACGAATCGGTGGTGCTGTCCAAGGGCGGGCGCATGGTCGAGCAGCTGCAGCACGAAGGCTCGCGCCACCTCGCGCGCGACCTCGGACGCAAGTCGCCGGCCACCTTCCTGCAGTACCGCGCGCTGCGCAGGCTGTTCGAGGCCGAGCGCTTCGACATCGTCCACGCCCGCTCGCGCCTGCCGGCCTGGGTGGCCTGGCTCGCCTGGCGCGGCATGCCGGCAGGCGCCCGCCCGCACTTCGTCACCACGGTGCACGGCATGCACTCGGTGAGCCGCTACAGCGCCATCATGTGCGCCGGCGAGCGGGTGATCGCGGTCAGCGACACGGTGCGCGACTACATCCGCACCCACTACCCGCCGAGCCGTTGGCCGCATCTGGCGGACGAGCGCATCACGGTGATCCCGCGCGGCATCGACCCGGCGGAGTTTCCGCGCGACTATCAACCGTCGGATGAGTGGCTGGTGCGCTTCCATGCCGAGTTTCCGCAGATCGCCGGGCGCAAGGTGCTGACGCTGCCGGGGCGGCTGACGCGGCTCAAGGGGCATCACGACTTCATCAGCCTCGTTGCCAGGCTGGTTGGCGAAGGGCTGGACGTGGCGGGGCTGATCGTCGGCGGCGAAGACCCCAAGCGGCCGGGCTACGCGAAGGAGATCCTTGAGCGCGTGCAGGCGGAAGGGCTGGGCGAGCGCATCGTGTTCACCGGGCATCGCAGCGACGTGCGCGAGATTTATGCGGTGTCGGACTGCGTGCTGAGCCTGTCGAGCACGCCGGAATCCTTCGGGCGCACCGTGCTGGAGCCGCTGGCGATGGGGCGGCCGGTGGTGGGGTATGCGCATGGGGGGGTGGCGGAGATTCTGGGGGAACTGTTTCCGCAGGGGGCGGTAGGGAAGGGGGATGTCGGCGGCGCGGCGGCGCGGGTGGCGGACGTGCTGCAGGCGCGCACGCCGGTGGTGGCGCACAACACGCGCTTCCTGCTCGAACGCATGCAGGCGCAGACGCTGGCGGTGTACGGAGTGCTCGCATGACCCTGTGGCTCGTCCTCGGCGCAGTGCTCATCGCCGGCTGGTTCTCCAACCGCTACGCCTGGTGGCGGCGGCCGGTCGACCCGCGCCATCCGCGCGTGCTGATGTACCACATGGTCAGTCCGCACCGCCCGGGCGCGAAGTTCAACGGCCTGCGCGTGACGCCCGAACATTTCGAAGCCCAACTCGCCTGGCTGCAGCGGGAGGGCTGGCAGTTCTTCACCGTCAGCGAGCTGTGGGAGCAGTGGGACACCCTGCCCGCGAAGAGCGTCGCCCTCACCTTCGACGACGGCTACGCCGACAACCTGCACAACGCCCTGCCGCTGCTGGAGAAATACGACGCCAGGGCCACGATCTACATGGTCGTCGACCGCCACGAGCGCGACTGGTCCACCGCCAAGAAGGCGCATCACAACACCGGGGAGCTTGCACGCGAACCCAAGCTCAGCGATGAGGAACTGCAGCGCCTGGTCGCCAGCGGCCGCATCGAGATCGGCTCGCACACGCTCACCCACATCAACCTGGCCACCACGGCCGCGGACGACAAGCGCCGCGAGCTGGCCGAATCGCGCCGCCTGCTGCAGGCGAAGACCGGGCAGGCGATGACGAGCTTCGCCTACCCCTTCGGCATCTACGGCGAAGAGGACGTCGCGCTCGCGCGCGAGGCCGGCTACACCACCGCGGTGACGACCCTCGACGGCATCGACGCGCGCACGCCGCGCCCCGATCCGCTGCAGCTCAAGCGCATCAAGGTCAGCGGCAAGGACAACATGCTGGCCTTTGTGATGCGGATGCGCGGG
>JACKMB010000006.1 GCA_024235615.1 Thauera sp.
TTCGGGGTCATGTTGCGGATTCCACAATGAAGGCCTGGAGCCTAGCCCCATAGGCTTCGAGATCGTCGGCCGAGAGCTCACGGCCGCGCGCCGTGGTCGGCAGATCCAGTGAGAGGTGCAGGTAAACCGCACCGCGCATGCAGAGTCGTGCGACGAGATGCACCGGCAGGATGCCGATGACCGTATCCCCGGGGGCAACCGTGTCGGGGTCGAGGTGTGTGACGTGTCGATCGATCTGCAAGCCCCTGCGTGCCGCCCACTCCACGGCGCCGGGGTGGCGGGTGACGAACCAGGTGGTCATTGCGCAGTGCTCATGGTTTGAAGCTTGCGCATTCAGTTCGTACCCGGACGAATGCAGCGAATGTCGAGTTGCAGCGCATCGGCAACATCGAGCCACGCGCGGTCGGCGGTATGCACCTGAGCCTTCAGTCGCTGCGCGGCTGCCAGGCAGAGCCGGTCGCCCAGGCTGAGACCGTGCGCCCGCGTGACCGGGCGCATCCAGCCCGCAGCCGCGCCATCGTCGGCGGATGTGTCGATGACCGTGTAGCCGATGCTCGTGATGATGTCGCGCACGGCGTCCGCGGCGACGCCGTGGTCGAGCGCCTTGGCGATGATCTCGGCATGGTTGGCGGCCGACACCAGGCAGGGGGCGCCCGCCTGAAGCAGTGCATCGATTGCTTCTGCGCCGGGCTCGCCGTTCAGCCAGGCCAGCACCGCCGAGGCGTCGAGGATGACAGGCGCGCTCATTCGCGCGCGGCCTCGGCGCGTCGCTCGGCGATCAACTCGTCGGCGGGTGACGGTGCATCGGCCCGCACATAGCGACGAAATAACGCTCTCGCGCGTTGCAGTTGTGCCTGTCGGCTGGTGATCCTTGCCTCGCCGTCGAGCAGTTCGAACAAGACGGTGTCGCCCTCCTTGAGACCGAGGGAGTGGCGGATCTCGGCCGGAATGACAACACGGCCACCGTCTGACATTTTCATGTAATGCATGATCGAATCTCCAGACTTATTGCGTGATGTCAGTATAGGCAGTGTAGGACGCCAAATCGTTCAAACGAACCGCCCTGGCTTTTGCTGGGCGACACGGTGGTGCGCAAGGTCGCGGGCGGCAAGAGGACAATCGCCCCGCGACAGCGCTGAAGCTGTGGACGACGAACCAGGTGGTCACGCCGCCTCCCCGGCGAGCATGTTCATGATCAGCCGGATCAGCACGTCCTTTTCCTCGGGCCGCGACTGCGCGACCAGCAGGGACAGCGCGGCGAGGCCGACGTCATTGACGACCGGGGTGCCGTCGTCGGTGAACAGGCGGCCGTTGCGGTGCAGGAAGCCGGCGAACAGGAAGGCGCCGATGCGCTTGTTGCCATCCGAAAATGGATGGTTCTTGACGACGAAATACAGCAGATGCGCGGCGCGGGATTCCAGCGTGGGGTAGGCCGGCTCGCCGAACACGGTCTGGTCGAGGTTGCCGAGCAGGGCGGCGAGGCCGTCCTCGCGTTCGTTGCCGAAGAGCATGCTGGCCTGGCCCTTGGCCATCAGGTCGGCTTTCAGCGTGGCGATGCCGGCGCGCGCTTCGGCCACCGGCGGCAGCTCGCCGCCGGCATGGCCGCGTGGGTCAGTGAGCAGGCCCTCGTCGTAGCGTTGCAGCCACAGGAAGGTCTGCGTGTAGCGCACCACGATCTCTGCCAGGCCGCTGCCGGCGTCGTGCGCCAGTTCGGCGTTGGATAGCGTGCGGCGCACCAGCAGCAGCGCGGCTTCCAGTTCGCGCGCGTTGTGCTCGAGGCGCTGGCGGTCGAGGGTGTAGCCGCGGGTGAGGTGGTCCTTGAGGATGCGGCTGGCCCACTGGCGGAACTGGACGCCCCGTCTGGAGTTGACGCGGTAACCGACCGACAGGATGGCGTCCAGGTTGAAGAACTTCGTCTGGTAGGTTTTCCCGTCGGCGGCAGTATGTGCAAAATTTGCACATACTGCTTCCTCGACCAGTTCACTGTCCCTGAACACGTTGCGCAGGTGCTTGGTGATCACCGAGCGTTCGCGCTCGAAGATCCTTGCCATCTGTTCCTGCGACAGCCAGACGGTCTCCTGCTCGACGCGGACTTCGACGGTTCCGCCTTCGGTTTCGAAGAAGACCAGTTCATTCATGGTTCATTCGCCCCTCAGCGCGGCAAGCCGCAACTTCTTGCGGGCGTCCTTCCAGTCGTCCTTGCGATCGAGCTTGTCGATGACTTTTGGCAGCCATTCCAAGAGCACATCGGCCAGTTGCAGCCGGTTGGCATCGCTCCATGCCGTGTCTTCTGCCAGGGCTGCCTTGCTCAGCCGCAGCGCTTCTGCGTACAGACCATTGCCGGGGTTGAGCGGGTCCTTGCGTCCGTCCTTCGCTGCGCATGCAGTGACGAACGTCGCGATTTCCTTTTCTTGCGGCGTGAGCTGCGCGAAGGCTGCCGCACGTGCGGCCTGTTCGGCCGCTTCGGCTTCGGCTTGCGCTTTGCGTTCGGCGTCCAATTGGCGTGTGCGCTCGGCTTCGGCAGCGGCGCGCGCGCGAGCGGTTTCCAGCTCCGCCCTGATGGCGGCAATCCGTGATTGTGGTTGCTTGGCGCACCACGCTTGCAGACTGGCGATGGAGCCGGACGCAGCCTGCTCGACGATCATCCAGCCGAACGGCAGCATGCCGGAGCGCTCGTTCTCGTGCTCCGCCGCGAGCCATACCGTTTTGGCACCTTCGCTGGAATATTCGGGCTGCTGCCCTCGTCCCCCCATGATCTTGATTGATCGCACGCCGTCCAGCGTTACGCTTTCTGCGCCGGAATGGCGCCCGACGCGCAACAGCATCACGCTGCCTTCAACGAATTGCGGCTGCAAGTCGGCAAGCAGTTTCTGCATCGAGCCCAGCCATTCCGGTGAAGCAAATCCGCGTCCGGACAGCGTCTGCAGCAAGTTGTGCAGGCGGGGCAGGTAGTAGCGGTTGCAGGCCCGGGCCAGTTCCGTGAAGCCTGGAATCCGGTTTGCCGGCGCTGGCGTCCGCCTCGGGTCTTCGATGCCGCACAGCGTGTCGAAGCGGATCTCTCCGCTGAGCACCCGGTGCTGTCCGCCGGCAATGGTCTCCCGGCGTGTCGCAGGCCCCTTCGCGTCAACGACGCGTCCATCCTTGTCATGAACCAGACGCTTCTTGTGGTTCGTGGCAAAAACGATCCGGGCTTGCACGTCGGCGCCGCTGGCGTCGGCAAGGCGAATCAGCCGAAACGGATCGGCATGGAAGCCATCGCGCGAATTCAGCAGGCGTTTCTCGATGTCCTGCGCGCGCTCTTCGCGCTCCTTGCCACGCCCCCCATTCAGGAAGTCCAGCCAAGCGGTGCGGATGGCGCCCTTGAGGCTCGAGCCGGGCACGTAGGCTATGCCGCTGTGCGGGTGATGAGCGGTCCGCTCGATCTCCAACAGGTTGGTGACTCTTCGTCCACCGGATTCATGCTGGGCGACCTGACCGATGCGCCGGTCGTATTGCACCGCAACCCCTCTAGCCACTTCGACGGCACCATGCGCCACGCCGGCGAACAGCGCCCTGCGTGCGTGGAAGAATCGCTGCACATCACGAATGGCCTCGTCACCGCGCCGATTGACTGCCGCAATCAGTGCGTCCCGGTCGGCCTTCGTGAGCGTGGCGCGAGCGGGTTCGAAGTGATATAGCACCCCGTCGTCGATCACATAGTTGGTCGGCTCGAAGTCCAGTCCGCAACCGATGTGGATGGGTGTGAGCGGCGTGAGGGCGAGCGCTGTCGGCTGGATGTTGGTCTTCATTGGCGCAACTCGGCATTCAATGGAACGAGCGGGGCGTAACCCTGATGCACGGTGGCTGGAATTGCGGCGGATAGCGGTTGCCTTGTGCCGCCCAAGCCCGTGCCGTGGAGGGCAGGCACCCGGTCGTCGCGGAACGTCAGAAAGGCGCTGGTACGCAGGGTCAGTACCGGGCGCTTGAAGGGCTGACCGGTAAGGGCTGCCACATTGCCATGACGACCGAAACGGGTGAGCGGCTGGTAGAAGCACAACAGCGGAGCCAGCGCGGCGGGTTCAGGGGCGCAGGGGGCCAGCGTGAGTGCGTGCGTGCTCTCTCCGGCAGGCCAGTGGTGAGCGCGAGCGGCACCAAGGGCGAATTTGCCCAGGCCGGTGCTTGCATCTCGCCCGTAGCCCGTGTGGCCGATGTCAGTCACAACTTGCGCCAGTTCGGACAATGCAAGGCGCGAAGTATCCACCACGCAATAGATGTCGAGCGCTGCTCCGCAGCCGTGGCTGAGCCTGCTCACCTGGCGCGGCGCAAAGGGGCCGGTGCCCGTGGTTCCAGTAAAGCGGTTGATCGTGTTCTGGGTCACCACACTGTGCCGAACGGCTGGCAGGGACTCGGCACGCGCGAGCCAGTCACGCAGAGGCAACCCCGCGTCGCGGGCAGGCAGCCAGACCTTCTGCTTTTCCATCTTGCGCTGTGCCGGGTCGATGTCGCGCCCAAGCAGGAAGCTCGGAAGTTGAGGGCGCGGCAACCAGCCGGCAGGAAACGCGTCGGATACCGCCAGGAAGGGGCGCCCCTCGGTATAGCCTTCGAGCAGGCTCGTCAGGCGGGCTTGGCCAAAACGTTCGCGGACCGCCCAGCACAGTTGGCCGAACAGCGTGTCTCCGGCGAGTGGTGTGCCGAACGCCGAATGCGGCTGAATCGTGAGCAGATAGGTTTCCATCGCCGTGTTCAGGCCGCGGCCGTCGCGAAGGGGGCGAGTGCGTCGAACTCTGCCTGGATATCGACCCCGTCCAACTTGAGGTCGCGAAACTTCACCTTGCCATAGCCGCGCGAACCCGACCCACCAAGGCTATCCAACTCGAGCAAACGAAGGCCGTCGAGTACGGTGGCACGCAGCGAGCGCCCGTCGCCGTCGATATCCAGGACCTTGATCGACAGGCGGAAGTCGAAGCGCGAGCCGGCGGGCACGCGCTCGGTCTGACGCGGATGCTCCGCGACGCCCTTGATGCGGTCGATGCGGTTCTCCGTCTTGATCTCGGTCAGCATCAGGTTGTCGGCGTCCATTTGCCGGGCCCATTCCTTTTGCAGCGCCGCATCCCAGAACGCAAGTCGGGTCGGGCCGAGGTCCTGCGCTTGCTGGTCGCTGAGCTGATCTCCGCCGCCGACCCCGAACAGTTGCAGGATCGGGCGCACACCCGGGTAGCGCGGATCCATGTCCCGGATACCGAGTGGTACGGACTTCACCGCGCCGCTGCGCCACTCCAGCAGGCTGCGCACCTTGCCTTTCAGGCTGGAGCCGGGGATGTAGGGTTCGTTGTTGATCGGATTGCGGATGACCTGATTATCGACGCCGCCGATACGGATCTCGCCTTCGCTGGCGCCGATGCGCAGGCCGGAGAGCAATTCGAGCGTGCCTTCGAGCGTCTGAATCTTGATGAGTTGCATGTCGTGTTGTTCCCTTGATGTCGGTATTGGGGCGGTGCTCAGTCTTTCGGCCCATGAACTTTGTAGAACGCCATGAAGGCTTCCATGAAGAGCTTGGCCTGGGCGAGGCTCTTGTGGTCTGTCGCCTGGTCGATGACGTGGCGCAGCAGCCGGTCGAAATTCACGTCGACTTTGTTCCGGCCCATGGCATACGCGACCTTCGCCTTGAGCATCTGGATGTAAGGTGCTTGCGCGTCGTAGCGTTCGGCGCTGCTTCCGACCTTGCCTTGCAGCATCACGAGTTCATCGTAGAAGCGGCGAAGCTGGGTGCCTTTGTTTACGTCGCGGCCACCGATCTGCCTCGCGACTTCTTTCGCGCAGTCTTCGGCCACGTCGGAATACAAGGTCGGCATGAGCTTCTCGCCGAACAGAATGCGCGAGGTGCTGATCGTCGGCTCTGGGCTGCGGTTGCTGCGGTCGTCGCCGCCCCGATAGCCCGGGCCGGACGTGTTGGCTCGGGATTGACCGCCAAAGCTGCGGCCGGGGTTGTTGAATGCCATGAACGTTATCTCCTTCAGCGGTCGCGGAATTCGTACAGGTGGTTGAAGAGGACAATGCGGTAAGCGGGGCCGAGGGTTTCGATGCCCAGGCCGCCGATGTCCTGGATGATGCGGTTGGTCTGCTGGCGGCGCGATTGCTCGTCCAGTTTGCGTAGCTTGTCGTCGACGAAGCGACGTGTGCGGTAGGCGAGTCTGGAGCGCCACATTGCGGCTTCGGCGACGCGTTCTTCCTTTTCCTTCTGGCGCATGTCGACGAACTGTTGAAGGCCGTAGACGAAACCAGTGGACAGCCGGAGTTCGTCTCGCAGCACGGTGAGTCGAGTCAATGCGGCCTCGAGTTCGCACCAATGCTTCCAGGCGATGGTTTCGCCGAAACAGGTAACGGCGTTCTTGCCTGGGTGTTTCTTGGCTTCCGCCAGTGCGTCTTCGGCGAGTTCGGCAAGACTGTGGATGGGGGCACCGGGTTTCTGTGTGGCGATACCGGCTGAAAAGTGGATGCGCCCATTCTCGGCGACATAGTGATTGAACTCGTCGCGCAGGCGTGCGGCCAGTTTCTGTACGCTGCGCCAGGGGCCGATCAGGAAGAAATCGTCGCCGCCGGCGAACACCGTGTAGACGCTGGGAAACTCTCGCGCCAGCAGCCAGGGCAAGTAGATCGCGAAGAATCCGTTCACCTGCCGGGAAAGCGCGGCCATCTTGGCAAAAGTTGGCTGTTGGAGACCGACGCGGAACAACTCGCCGAGATTGTCGATGTCGCCCTTGAGCACGCCGAGCGCGGCTACGCCGACCCAGCGATCGGGATTGTCGTCCGAAGGTTGCCTGTCGTCGCAGGCGAGCATGTCCAGTGTCTTCAGCTCATCGACTCCCGGTAGTTCTTCTCCCCCGAGCAACTCGCGGTAGCGGTCAGCGAGTGGACCGAGGTCGTCGGCGCCCGTCCGCGGCACGTAGCCGCTGATGAAACGTCGGGCAAAGCCGTTCCAGAGTGCGGTTGTGCCGTCCGTGTCACTGACGTCGGGGAGGGAGAAGTCCCAGCAGCGGCGCAGTGCGGCTGTGCTCGCCAGTTCTCCGAAGCGGCCGGTGGCCTCCTCATTTGCTGTGAAGGCGATCGCGTAGCCGAAAAGATCGACTTCGAGCTTGCGCAACCTGGCGTGTTCGCGCAGATCTTCTGCCGCCGCGGCATTCACGACCAGTAGCCGGTCGAGCCTGACCAGCGACTCGCCGATGGTGATCTGGTCTCGCGACAGGGCACAGGACGGTACTGCGGTGTTCGACGAGTCAGCCGGTAGCCGGCCGTTATAGGCGCACGCGCCATGGACGTAGCTCGCGTCGGTGAAGACTTTGCCACCGAGCGCGCAAAGACCGAAGCGCTGATGCTTGGCGATATCGAGCTGCTCATGGAGTCGGGTCATGAGCTTCGCGAACGGCGTGTTCTCATTCCTTTCACCGTTCTTGCGCAGGAAGTCGGCGCAGGCGGCCGACGTCCAGGCGAGGCCAACACCCGCCAACCCGAACGTGCGTTCGAGGAACCATTGGTTCAGTTCATTTCGCAAGGTCTGGAGCCGGTCGCGAACGTCGTCCGTGTTTGGCGCAACGATCATGAACTTGCCTGCAGCATTGATGATCTGGCTGGTCGGCGGCAGGCCGAGTTCGTCGAGGATGCGCAAGGCGGCCAATTCGGTGAACAGAGAGACCTGAAACGAGCGTCCGCGGAGCAACTTGGCTGCATGCTTGCGTGATTCGGCGCCGCTGGCAAAGATGAAGTCCTGAATGCCGAAGAAGTCGCCCTGCACAAGCAAGAACTTCTGTTCGTTGAAGTCGACCCGGCCGCGGAGGCGGCTTGCGGCATCGGCGTCCAGTTGCCCGTTCGCGTCATGCCAACGCCACAGGGCGACGGCCAGCGCTGCGGCGGCGCGGGAGTGGTCGTAGAGCGAGACCTCAGGGCGCACGCCAAAGGCGGTGGCAGCAGGAATGGCGTGAGTACACGTCAGCCACAAGCTGTCGAAGTGATCGAGCCAAAGCGGCAGATTGCCGCGATGGCTCGGCGGAATCTGATCCAGGCCGGCAAGGAACTGGTTCCACAGCGACCGGTACTCAGCTTGCGCAGCCTTGTCGTCGCGTCCTTCGCAAGTCGTTGCCGGCATTGGGAAGAGGCTGCGAGGCGACAACATGCGCAGCGGATAGCGGTGGAGCAGCGTCGATTCTGCCGATGCATCGTTGCCCAGTCTGAGCTGTTCGAACAACGTGAGTTGGCGTGAGGTGTAGTGGTTCAGGCCGTTCGCGCGCTTTTCGCCTGCCTCGTTGTATCGGTCGAACTCCTCGCGCTCGAAGCCGGACGCGACTCGGTCTGCGGTGGCGATTATCCACTGTAGAGAGGTGTCGGGCCGATGGTGGGCTGCGGCGGCATTGACGAGTGAATCGGTTGCATTGTGCGAGTCGTCGTCGCCGGCATGGCGGCGTCCGGCAAACGGCGTGGTGTCTCCACGCAGCGTGTCGGGCAGTCGTCCTTCGATTGCGCCGAAGGCGAGCGCGGTGTGTGCGGCGTGCTGGTGGCTGAACCATTTTCCATCCACATGGAATGGGCAGTACAGCGTCAGATGAACGTCCAGTCGCGGGTCGTCATGAAAGACGCGCGCACGCTCCGCGAACTTGCCCAGATCGTGCAGGTAGGCCGCCAGCGCAACTCGACTCGACGCGTCCATCAATGGGTGTGGCATGGTTGCTCCGGCTGAAAGGTTTGGACTTTGTAGGTTATCGAGCTTGGCGAAGGCATATTCGCATGGCCTGAAAAGTCTAGCCGTGCGAAATGCCGCGCCCTGCTATCGCAAGCTTGCGTGCATTCGGCTCGAGCAGTTGGACAGCCTCCGCCTCCAGTGCCAGTCGATACCGATGCGGCCGGTTGCCGCCGTCATCGATCCGGTAGGTGCTGGCGGCGGGGCCGAGGTGTTTGTCGAGTGCGCTGCGCAGCTTCGACAGCCGCGACGAGAAGTAGCTGCCGTCCATGCCGCCGCGCAGGGCGTGCTCGGCCGAGCTCATGTCGCGCATGGGGCCGACGATGGCGCGCAGCTCGCGCAGGTAGCGTGCGGCCCAGGCCATGTCCGGGACGTCCTTGGGCGGTGCGGGCAGGGCGGGCTCGCCGGCGAGCGCGCGCCGCGCGAAGACCGCGAGGATGGCCAGTTCGGCCGGTGGCAGGCGGAAGCTGCGGCCGGCGGCGCGGACTTCGCGACTGCCGAGGTCGATCTCCAGGCGCGCGGGGCCGAGGGCGGCGCGCGCGGCGTCGACGGTGGCGTTGAAGCTGGCGCGGCCGTCCAGCAGCGCGCTCGGCAGGCCGTGGCGCAGGCTGACGAAGGGGATCTCGGCCAGGCTGACGCGGGCGTCGCGCGCGTCGGCCAGTTTCTTGTCCGCGGTCTCGATGACGTTCTCGTAGGGGGTGGGGTAGAAGAACGACCAGGTGTTCTCGAAGGGTTCCGAGACCAGCACGTGCGAGAGGCGGTCCTGCGGGCGGCCGAACAGCGACAGAGCGTAGCCGAGGAAAAAGCCCATGGTCTTGCGCCCGCCGGCGATCGAGACGTGGAGGGCAGTGTCGGGATCGGCGGTGAGGGTGCGCACCTGCTCGGTGATGAAGTCGGCGCAGGCGAGGTTGTCCTGCGGGCTGCGGATGTCGCTCATGGGCCGACCGTCGGTGTCGCGTAGTACATGAATGTGCGTGGCGTCGAAGGCGATCGGCGGCAGTGCGTAGTCGTGGCACAGGCGATGGAACCAGCCGAGCTTGTCCGAGAGCAGCGCGAGGCGGGCACGCTCGGCGCCTTCGGCGGTGGTGACGAGATGGATCTCGGTCGGGATGAAGGGCGGATCCGTGGCGATCGCGAGCGCATAGAGCGTTTCGGTGACGATCTGCGGCGACAGGCCGGTGACGGCGAGCAGGATACGGCGGGAGCAGGTGCGGGGGGCTTCGGCTTGCATGGTTGGGCGACCGACCGGATGGACAATGCCGTGGTTATAGTCGAAAACACGGCCAGGCAAGCGCACCGCAAGCTTGCCGAAGCTCAGACCCGGTAGGTCTTCAGGTGGATGCTGGTCTCGCTGCTGTGGATGCCCTTGATCAGGCGGATGCGCTCGAGCACCGTCGACAGCTCGGTGAGGTTGGCTGCGCGCAGGCCGACGAGCAGGTCCCAGCGGCCGTTGGTGTCGTGCAGCTCGGCGACCGCGGGTTCGCCGAGCAGGCTGGCGATCACCATGCGGGTTTCGTTGCCTTCGACGGCGATGCTGGTCCAGGCGCGGATCTCGTTGGGCTGCGCGTCGGGGCGCAGGCGCACGGTGTAGCCGACGATGATGCCCTGGTCCTCGAGGCGCGCGATGCGGTTGGTGACGGTGCCGCGCGAGACCTGGAGCTTGTGCGCGAGCGCGGCCACGCTCAGGCGGGCGTCGTTGCGCAGCAGGCCGATCAACTGGTGATCCAGGGTGTCCATTCGAGCATTCCGGCAATTTGGCCTGGCGATTCTGCCTAAAGGCTGACGTTTTCGATACAGAGTTGCGGATTCTGTTTGGCGGCGCATTCGGTCAAGATGACGCCAGCACAGCGCCACATCCAATAACGAGGACGGAGACCGATCATGAGCGCCCCTGCAGCCAGACGTCTGAACACCCAGTACCTGAGCGCCGAGCGCGTCGCCGAGATCGTGCGCCGCAAGGGGCTCGCCAACTGCATCGCCGGCGTCGCCAGCTACATCCGCCAGGACTTCCTGCGCTGGAACGATTTCGACAAGTGCGCCCGCGTCGCCAGCCACTCCGAGGTCGGCGTGATCGAGCTGATGCCGGTGTCGGACGCCCGCAGCTATGCCTTCAAGTATGTGAATGGGCACCCGTCGAACCATCGCTTCAGGCTGCCGACCGTGATGGCCTTCGGCGTGCTCGCGGACGTCGAGACCGGCACCCCCGAGCTGGTCAGCGAGCTGACCCTGACCACCGCGATCCGCACCGCCGCGATGTCGGCGGTGGCCGCACGGGCGCTGGCGCGCGAGGACGTGCGCAGCATGGCGCTGATCGGCAACGGCGCGCAGAGCGAGTTTCAGGCGCTCGCCTTCCACCACCTGCTGGGCGTCGAGGTCTTCCATCTGTTCGACGTCGACACCGCCGCCACCCGCAAGCTCGCCGCCAACCTCGAGCGCCTGGGCCTGGCCTGGCGCGCCTTCGACAGCGTGGGCGCGGCCGTGCGCGGCTGCGACATCGTGACCACGGCGACCGCCGACAAGACCAACGCCGCCATCCTCACCGCCGACATCATCGAGCCGGGCATGCACCTCAATGCCGTGGGTGGTGACTGCCCGGGCAAGACCGAGCTGCACGCCGACGTGCTGCGCCTCGGCCCGGTGTTCTGCGAGTTCGAGCCGCAGTCGCGCATCGAGGGCGACATGCAGCAGATGCCCGCCGATTTCCCGGTCACCGAGCTCTGGCAGGTGCTCGCCGGTCGTGTCCAGGGGCGCACGAGCGCGGCCCAGGTCACGATCTTCGACTCGGTCGGCTTTGCGCTGGAGGACTATTCGGCGCTGCGCTACATGCGCGACCTCGCGCTGGAGTCGGGCATGGGCGAGCGGCTGGCGCTGATCCCGGAGCTGGACGATCCGAAGGACCTGTTCGGCTTCATCGCCGCGGAGCCGCCCGTTGCGGCTGCATCGGGCGCGGCGACGGTGGCTGCCTGCTGAGCCCGTCGGCGGGCGGCTCGGTTCCGGGCGCAGTCGCCCGCGGGCAGCGTTTCTGGTGGCCTGGACGAGAAAATCGCGCCGAAGTGGCGCCGATTTCGTCCGCGGCTATGTCCATTTCCGCGCCAAAACAATACGATGACGGGTTTCGGTCGGTCTCTAATCAGAACTGGAATACACGTCATGCAAAGCTCGGGAAAACGGATGATCTCGGTTGAAAAGATCGGTGGCACCTCGATGTCGGCCTTCGGGGATGTGCTGCGCCACATCATGCTCTACGACAAGGCGCGCATCCTCGGCCGCATCTACGTGGTGTCGGCCTATTCCGGCGTGACCAACCAGCTGCTGGAGCACAAGAAGACCGGCGAGCGCGGCATCTACGCGCTGTTCGCGGAAGGTTCGGACTACCACGGCGCGCTCGACGCGCTTGCGGCCAGCCTCAAGAAGCTCAACGCCGGCTTCGCCGAGCTCGCCCTGCCGCTGGATGTCGCCGACGCCTTCGTCGACACCCGCATCGGCGAGGTCAAGAAGTATCTCGACGCGATGCAGCACGTGCTCGCCAGCGGCTACATCCGCCGCCAGGACGTGCTGCTCGCCGCGCGCGAGGTGCTGGCCTCGGTGGGCGAGTCGCACAGCGCCTTCAACAGCGTGGAGATGCTCAAGGCCAACGGCGTCAATGCCATCCTGCTCGACCTCGCCGGCTTCCACGACGACAAGGCGTGGACGATCGACGAGCGCATCCACAACAGCTTCAAGGGCCTCGACCTCGACAACAGCGTGATCGTCGCGACCGGCTACACCAAGGGCACCGAGGGCATCATGCGCGAGTTCGACCGCGGCTACTCCGAGGTCACCTTCAGCAAGATCGCGGTCGAGGTGCGCCCCGCCGAGGCGGTGATCCACAAGGAGTTCCACCTCTCCTCGGCCGACCCCAACATCGTCGGCCTGGAGAACGCGGTGATCGTGGGTGCGACCAACTACGACGTCGCCGACCAGCTCGCCGACGTCGGCATGGAGGCCATCCACCCCAAGGCGGCCAAGCCGATGGAGCTCGCCGGCATTCCGATCCGCCTCAAGAACACCTTCGAGCCCGATCACCCGGGTACGCTGATCACCAAGGACTACGTCGGCGAGCGCGCCCGCGTCGAGATGGTGACCGGCAGCGACAAGGTCACTCTGGTCGAGATCCACGACCCCAGCATGGTCGGCACCGTCGGCTTCGATCTCGGGATCATGGAGATCTTCTTCAAGCACGACGTCTCCTACATCCTCAAGGCGACCAACGCCAACTCGATCGCCCACGTGCTGTGGGAGAGCTCGGTGACGCCCGAGCTGGTCGCCGAGCTGGAGGCGCGCTACCAGGTGGTCACGGTCAAGAACAGCGCGATCGTGTGCGCGATCGGTTCCAACATCAGCATCCCCGGCGTGCTCGCGCGCGCGGCGCAGGCGCTCGCCGACGCGCAGATCAACGTGAACTGCGTGTCGCAGACCCTGCGCCAGGTGAACATGCAGTTCATCATCGAGCGCAGCGACTACAAGCAGGCGATCATCGCCCTCAACCATTCGCTGTGCGTGACGCCCGGCGTGCCGGTGCCGCGCGCCTGATCCTTCCGTCGCGCCCCCGCAGGGCGCAACAGTCTTGCGGGCATACAGTCCGCGCCCGCAAGACTGTCCACGGCCCCGGCGCGTGTCCGTCACGCCCGGGGCTGTGCCATTTCTCGCAAGGGAGCTTGCATCCATGCCGAAACACGCCACCCCGCCGGATCTGCCGGTGCAGTTCGAGCCGGAGTTCATCACCGGTGTCCGTGAGATCTTCGAGCAGAAGATCGCCTTCAATGCGCTGCTCGGCCTGCAGATCGACGACATCGGCGGCGAGCGCGTGCATGGCCGCATCGCGATGCGCCACGAGCTCGTCGGCCATTTCGTTCATAACCGCATCCATGGCGGCGTGATCGCCGCCTGCCTCGACGCCATGGGCGGGCTGGCGGTGATGGCGGCGATCGGCGCCCGCCACCTCGACGAGCCGCCCTTCCAGCGCCTGCACCGCTTCTCCAAGCTCGGCACCATCGACCTGCGCATCGACTACCTGCGCCCCGGCATCGGCGAGTCCTTCCGCATGGAGGCCGAGGTCCTGCGCCTGGGCTCGCGCGTCGCATCGACGCGGATGAGCTTCCTCGACGCCGACGGCAAGCTGCTGTCCACCGGTTCGGCGGCGTACATCGTCTCGTGAGCGGCGGGGAATGAGCGCCGAGCTTCGGGCCGCGGGGCGCGGCAATCTCTTCACGGCGCTGCCTCCGCCCGGCGGTGGCGAGATCTTCCAGACCCTGTTCGCCGGTCCAGGCTGCCGTGTCGAACGCATCGTCTCGCACGGCCATGCGAGCGCTCCGGGCGACTGGTACGACCAGGACGGCGACGAGTGGGTGGTCCTGCTGGCCGGCGATGCGGTGCTGCGCTTCGAGAGGGGTGGCGACGTGGCCTTGAAGGCGGGCGACTGGATCGCCATCCCGGCGCATTCCCGGCACCGCGTCGAGTCGACCTCGGCGGACGCGCTATGGCTGGCGGTGCACGGTACGCCCAGCGGCTGAGACGGCGCCGCGCGCTCCCGGAGGCACTGCGCCTCAGCGCTCCAATGCCTTGGCGACCGCCGTGATCGGTGCCGCGGTGACCGAGCTCGGCTGCTGGAAGGGGTTGCCCTGGATCAGCACGATGGCGGCGGTGGGGGCCGCGGCGAGGGCGAACAGCAGCACCGCCGCGAACGCCGCACGCGGGCGTTCGAGGTGGGCCATGGCCACCGAGACCAGGGTCAGGAAACCCAGGAAGGCCATGCCGAGCCACTTCAGCGGGTTGACGTGGGTCTGGCTGAGCGCCACGCGCAGGTCGTGATCGGCGCGGATGTCGCTGGCCTTGCGCAGCAGCAGGGCCTGCACGTTGGTGCCGGCGGCCTCGGCGACCGCCGGGGCGGCAAGTAGGGCCAGCAGCGCATCGGCGCGGGCGAGCACCTCCGGTGCCTCGCGGCGGCGTGCGAGTTCCGTCCATTCGGCGGCGCTGGCGCGCGCGTAAGCGGCCGCCGCCGTGCGCAGCTCGCTGCCGAGCGGCTCGGGCACGGTGGCGGCGAGTGCGCCGATGCTGCGCAGGCCGTCCGCCTCGCGATACACGGCGCTCATCGCGCGATCGTGCGCGCTCCAGGTGTCGTTGGCGAGAAAGGCGAGCACCAGGCCGAAGAGCACGCCGAGCGCGTTCATGAACGGCGGCGCCACCCCCTGCAGCGACTGCATCCAGCCCGCCCAGCGCGAGCGCATCATCACCCACTGGATCAGGAACACGGCGGCGAGGGTGCCGAAGAAGGCGACGAAGGCGAGGCCGTAGTGGTCGTAGCTGTGCCAGTCGGAGAAGAGCATCGGGGGCTCGCTTGCGCGGTCGACAAGGCCTCAGTTTAACCGCCCCGGGGGCTCGCCCGATGCCCGGGCCGCCCGCCCCGGGGCCGCGCCGGATGCTCGCGCGTCCTGCGCGCCACAGAAAAAACGGCGCCCCGAGGGGCGCCGCGAGTGGATCGGAACCGGAGGAGGACGGTTCCGGGAGAGGGCTGCTCAGTAGCGGTAGGCGGTCTCGCCGTGCGCCGTGGTGTCGAGGCCCTGGCGCTCCTCGTCTTCCGGCACGCGCAGCCCGACCAGCAGGTCCGCGACCTTGTAGGCGACGAAGGCGACGACGGCCGACCACACGATGGTCACGAGCACGCTCCAGGTCTGGATCCACACCTGCGAGGCGATCGAGAAGTCCTCCGCGCCGGTGCCGCCCAGGCTGGGTGCGGCGAACACGCCGGTCAGGATCGCGCCGACGATGCCGCCCACGCCATGCACGCCGAACACGTCGAGTGCGTCGTCCGCGCCGAGCATGCGCTTGAGGCCATTCACGCCCCAGATGCAGATGAAGCCGGACAGCGTGCCGATCACGATCGCACCCATCGGGCCCACCGAACCGCAGGCCGGGGTGATCGCCACCAGGCCGGCGACCGCGCCCGAGGCCGCGCCCAGCATCGAGGGCTTGCCCTTGATCAGCGCTTCGCCGAGCGACCACGCCAGCACCGCGGCAGCGGTGGCGACCAGGGTGTTGATGAAGGCGAGCGCGGCGCCGGCGGTGGCCTCGAGGTTGGAGCCGGCGTTGAAGCCGAACCAGCCCACCCACAGCAGCGAGGCGCCGACCATGGTCAGGGTCAGGCTGTGCGGCGCGAGCGCCTCGCGGCCGTAGCCGATGCGCTTGCCCACCATCCAGGCGCCCACCAGGCCGGCGATGCCGGCGTTGATGTGCACCACGGTGCCGCCGGCGAAGTCGAGCGCGCCGTCCTCGAGCAGGTAGCCGCCCGGGCCCCACACCATGTGGCAGATCGGCAGGTAGCACAGCGTGAACCAGATCACCGAGAAGATCAGCACGGCGGAGAACTTCATGCGTTCGGCGAAGGCGCCCACGATCAGCGCGCCGGTGATGCCCGCGAAGGTGGCCTGGAAGGCGATGAAGGCGAACTCGGGCAGCTTCACGGTCTCGGTGAAGGTGTCGGCGAGCGTCTCGATCGTCACCCCGGACAGGAAGACCTTGTCGAGCGAGCCGATGAAGGGGCTGGCTTCGGTGAAGGTCAGGCTGTAGCCGTAGATCGCGAACAGCAGCGCGTTGAGCGAGAACACGGTCATCACCTGCATCAGCACCGAGAGCATGTTCTTGGCGCGCACCATGCCGCCGTAGAACAGCGCCAGGCCGGGCAGGGCCATCATCAGCACGAGCAGCGTCGAGGTCATGATCCAGGCCACGTCGCCCTTGTGCACCTCGGCCGCGGCGGCTGCGGCCTCCTGGGCGAAGGCGCCGCCCGACGCGCCGGCGAGCAGGGCTGCCGCCGGCAGGAGTGCGAAGAGTTTTCTCATTTTGCGTTGCTCCCTTACAGCGCTTCCGGGCCGGTCTCGCCGGTGCGGATGCGGATGGCCTGCTCGAGTTCGAAGACGAAGATCTTGCCGTCGCCGATCTTGCCGGTGGCGGCGGACTTCTCGATCGCCTCGATCGCCTGGTCGAGGATGTCGTCGGGGATGGCGGCCTCGACCTTGACCTTGGGCAGGAAGTCGACGACGTACTCGGCGCCGCGATAGAGCTCGGTGTGGCCCTTCTGGCGGCCGAAGCCCTTGACCTCGGTGACGGTGATGCCCTGCACGCCGATGGCCGAGAGCGCCTCGCGGACCTCGTCGAGCTTGAAGGGCTTGATGATTGCGGCGATGAATTTCATGTCTTTCTCCGGTTCCAGGGGGCGGTGATCAGAAGCTCTTGGCGATCGACAGGATCACGCGCTCGTCGGCGAGGTCCGCGTTGTTCACATCGGTGTCGACGTAGTGCAGGCCGAAGTTGAAGCCGCCGAACTCCTTGGTGACGCCCAGCTTCCAGTCGGTGTAGTCGTCCTCGCCCTTGATGTCGCTGTAGCCGACGTGGGCGGCGAGGGTGAAGCCGCCGCCGACATCCACTGCGGCGCCGAGGTCGTAGTACTGGCTGCCGTCCGACTTCTCGTAGCCGAACAGGTCGGTGAAGGCGTAGGAGTACTTGAAGGAGAGGAACTCCCACGACAGGCCGATGTAGCCTTCGAGCGTGTCCGGGCTGTTGAAGCCCTTGGGGTAGCTGCCCGGGTAGTAGTACTGCAGCAGGCCGACGTCGTAGCCGATGGCGCCGATCGTGCCCTTGTAGCCGCCGTAGATGTCGAGCTCGAGGCTGTTGTGGACGTTCAGGTTGCTGTCGGACAGCCACGACACGTTCGAGCCCCACACGCCGGCATAGAGGCCACTGTCGTGGGCGTAGTCGAAGCCGCCCTGCAGCGCGGGGCGCTCGTCGGTCTGGCTCGAGCCGCGGTAGGCGTAGTCGGACACCAGGCCGACGTTGGCGGTGAAGGGGCCGTCGCCGGCGTGGGCGGCGCCGGCGGCGGCGATCGTGGCGAGGGCGGCGAGCGCGGTGGCGAGCGGTTTCGTGCGCATGGTCATCTCCTGACGAGGGTTTCGAAGTTCGCGACGAGACTCCCTAAGCATGGGGCGTGCCAGGGCGCGGAAAGCCAGTGAATTCGTGGTTCTCGGCTCGTAGCCCGGCCGGTCTTGCTGCGCTGCGGCAGGGGTTGGCGCGCGATTTCGGGGCGCTGCGCACCAATCTGGTGCGTCTGATGCGGCGCGGAGTGCCGGGCGCGTCGTGTCTTTCGCGAGCGCGTCGCTCCGGGTCCGCTGCCCTCCGGCGAGCAGGGGCCTGCGTGCTAGACTTCGACGCCTCTGCAATCCGGAATCCACGCCATCATGAGCACGCCCCGCATCCTCGACGAAATCGGCGCACGCCTCTCCGAACTCGCCGCCAACAGCCCCGTCCGCGACATCGAGAAGAACGCCAAGGCCATGCTCGGCTCGGCCTTCGGCAAGCTCGACCTCGTCACCCGCGAGGAATTCGAGGTGCAGCGCGAGGTCCTCGCGCAGGCGCGGCGCAAGCTCGCCGAGCTCGAGGCGCGCGTCGCCGAGCTGGAAGCCAAGCTGACCGGCGGCGACAAGGCCTGATCCTGGCGCGGCCTCATGCGCCGCATTCGCGCCTGCCGGCGCTCCTACAGGGCTTTCCAGGGCTCGCCGGTTTCCGCGTTCGCGCCTGCCGGCGCTCCAACAGGGCTTTCCAGGGCTCGCCGGTATCCGCATTCGCGCCTGCCGGCGCTCCTACAGGGCTTTCGGGGGCTCGCCGGTTTCCGCGTTCGCGCCTGCCGGCGCTCCTACAGGGCTTTCCAGGGCTCGCCGGTTTCCGCGTTCGCGCCTGCCGGCGCTCCTACAAGGTTTTCGGGGGCTCGCCGGTTTCTGTAGGAGCGGCGGCAGCCGCGAACAAGGCGGCGACGGGCGCTGTGGCTTTCGACATGCTGCGTTCGGTCCCGCATGAACCACCGTATGCGGCTCGCGGCCGAGCGTTCCTCGATCGCGCGCTTCGCATAATTCTTTGTCATCGATCGAGGCTCCGCTAGACTGACGGCTCCTTTTCCCCCGGAGTCGCCGATGTCGCTCGCCCTCGTGCATGCACGCGCGCTCGACGGGATCGAGGCGCCGCCGGTCACGGTCGAAGTCCATCTCGGCAACGGCCTGCCCCAGTTCCACCTCGTCGGCCTCGCCGACACCGAAGTGCGCGAGGCGCGCGACCGCGTGCGTGCGGCGATCCAGTCGGCGCAGTTCGAGTTTCCCCAGCGCCGCATCACCGTCAACCTGGCACCGGCCGACCTGCCCAAGGAGGGCGGGCGCTTCGACCTGGCGATCGCGATCGGCATTCTCGCCGCCTCGGGCCAGGTGGCCGAGCGGCAGCTCGCGCGCCTGGAGCTGTGCGGCGAGCTCTCGCTGAACGGCGGTCTGCGCCCGGTGCGCGGGGTGCTCGCCGCAGCGCTTGCCGCCGCGCGAGCCGGGCGCGCGCTGGTGCTGGCGCCCGCCAATGCCGCCGAGGCCGCGCTGGCGCGCAGCGCCACGGTGCTGCCGGCCGACAGCCTCGGCGCGGTGTGCGCGCATCTCAACGGACACACCCGCCTCGAACCCGCGGCGGCCCCCGATCCGGAGGGCGAGGTCGGCGCTGCGCTGCCCGATCTCGCCGACGTGCGCGGCCAGCTGCAGGCGCGGCGCGCGCTCGAGGTCGCCGCGGCGGGCGGGCACTCGCTGCTGCTGTTCGGGCCGCCGGGCACGGGCAAGTCGATGCTGGCGCAGCGCCTGCCGGGCGTGCTGCCGGCGATGGACGAGGACGAGGCGATCGAGGCCGCCGCGGTGGCCTCGATCGAGGGGCGCTTCGATCCGCAGGGCTTCCACCGCCGGCCGTTCCGCGCGCCGCACCACTCGGCCTCGGCGGCGGCGCTGGTGGGCGGCGGCGCGGTGCCGCGCCCGGGCGAGATCTCGCTCGCGCACCATGGCGTGCTGTTCCTCGACGAGTTGCCCGAGTTCGACCGCCGCGTGCTCGAGTCCCTGCGCGAGCCGCTCGAGACCGGCACCGTCACGGTGTCGCGTGCGCGCCGGCGCGCGGAGTTCCCTGCCCGCTTCCAGCTCGTCGCCGCGATGAACCCCTGTCCCTGCGGCCACCTCGGTGACCCGCGCCGTGCCTGCCGGTGCACGCCGGATCAGGTCGCGCGTTACCGCGGTCGGCTGTCGGGCCCGCTGCTCGACCGCATCGACCTCACCGTCGAGGTGCCGGCGATCGCGCCCGAGGCACTGTTCCAGAGTCCGCCGGGCGAGCCCTCCGCCGCGGTGCGCGCGCGGGTGGTCGCCGCGCGTGCGCTGCAGGCGGCGCGCCAGGGCTGTCCCAACGCCCGCCTGCCGGCCGGCGAGGTGGAGCGGCAGTGTCGCCCCGATCCGGGTGGCGAGACCCTGCTGCGGCAGGCGATGCAGCGGCTCGGCCTGTCGGCGCGGGCGTATCATCGTGTCCTGCGCGTCGCGCGCACGCTCGCCGATCTCGCCGGCGCGGAGCGCCCGGGGGCCGCCCAGGTGGCCGAGGCCATCCAGTACCGGCGCAGCCTCGACACGCGCTGAACGAATCGGCGCGTCTCGCGTCTCCGGCGCCGGACAACAACATCAAGAATCCGCCTCAAGGCGCACATGACCCGACCGCTCACCCATGCCCGCCTCGCCTCGCTGCTGGCCGCCCTGTCCTCGATCGGCCCGTTCGCGATCGACGCCTATCTGCCCGCCTTCCCCGCGATCGGCGCGGCGCTCGGCGCCAGCCAGCTGGAGGTGCAGCAGACCCTGACGATCTACATGGCCGCGCTCGCCGCCATGGTGCTCTGGCATGGCGCCCTCGCCGACCGCTTCGGCCGCCGCCGCGTGTTGATCGCGCTGACCGTGGTGTTTGCGCTCGCCTCGCTGGTGTGCGCGCTGGCACCGAGCATCGAGTGGCTCTGGGTCGGGCGCGCGTTGCAGGGTCTGAGCGGCGGAGCGGGGATCGTGGTCGGACGCGCGGTGGTGCGCGACCTGCACGAGGGGCCGCAGGCGCAGCGCCTGATGTCGCGGGTGATGCTGATCTTCGCGCTCGCACCGGCGCTGGCACCCCTGGTCGGCGCGGGCCTGCTCGCGCTCGCGGGCTGGCGGGCGATCTTCCTCTTCCTGACCCTGTTCGGCTTCGTGCTCGCGTGGGTGACCTGGCGCTTCCTGCCCGAGACGCTCGCCGAGGAGGACCGCCAGCCGCTGCATCCGCTGGCGCTGCTGCGCGCCTACCTGGCGATCTTCCGCCACCCGGGCTTCCTGCTGCTGGCGCTCGGGGTGGCGCTGAACTTCAACGGCTTCTTCCTCTATGTGCTGTCGGCGCCGGTCTTCATCCTCGAGCATCTGGGCCTCGGCAGCGGCGGCTTCGTGTGGCTGTTCGGTCCGGCGGTGGGCGGGATGATGATCGGCTCGATGCTCTCCGAGCGCATGGCCGGGCGCTGGTCTCCGGTGCGTACGGTCGGAACGGGCTTCGTGCTGATGTTCGCCGCGGTCGTCGCCAACGCCGCCGTGTCGGGCCTGTTCGCCCCCGGGGTGCCGCGCTCGGTGCTGCCGATCGGCTTGTTCAGCTGCGGCATGGCGGTGGCGATGCCGAGCATGAGCCTGCTCGGGCTGGAGCTCTTCCCCGAGCGCCGCGGCATGGCGTCGAGCTGCCAGAGCTTCCTGCAGATCGGCTTCAACGCCGCAAGCTCGGCGCTGGTGGCGCCGGCGCTGTGGTCGAGTCCGCTCGGGCTGGCTTCGGGGATGGGCATGTTCGCCGCGCTCGGCCTGTGCACCTGGTTGGCGTGGCGGCGGCTGGCAGGGCGCGGGCCGGCGACGGCACGGCTTGGCGAGATGGCGCCGCGGCCGTAGTGGTTGGCCCTTATTTTTGTCGTGGACGCCTTCGGCTAAGGTCACGCCTCATTCTAGAATCCTGAGTTTGCGGGCTGCCCGGGCCGTGGCGCTCGTGTGCCCGGACTCCGCTCCTCCCGCTCCTCTCGCCGCAAGGAATCGCAACGCTATGCTCGAAGTGGATGGCCTCGTCAAAGCCTTCGGCGGCTTCCGTGCCGTCGACGGCTGCACCCTGCGGGTGGGCAAGGGCGAGATCCTCGGCCTCATCGGCCCGAACGGCGCGGGCAAGACCACGCTCTTCAACCTCGTTGCCGGTGCCCTGCAGCCGACCCTGGGAACGATCCGCTTTCTCGGCGAGGACATCACCGCGCTGCCGACCGACGCGCGCTTCCACAAGGGCCTCGTGCGCACCTTCCAGATCCCGCACGAGTTCCACAACCTCAGCGCGCGCGAGAACCTGATGATGGTGCCGCCCCGCCAGCCGGGCGAAAACCTCTTCGCCAACTGGTTCGCCGCCGGCAAGGTGCGTGCCGCCGAGGAGGCGGTGCGGAAGAAGGCCGATGACACGCTCGCCTTCCTGGAGCTGACCCACGTCGCCGACGAGCGTGCGGGCAACCTCTCCGGCGGGCAGAAGAAGCTGCTCGAGCTCGGCCGCACGATGATGACCGAGGCGAAGCTGGTGCTGCTCGACGAGCCCGCAGCCGGCGTCAACCGCACCCTGCTGCGCAAGCTCGAGGAGAAGATCCTCATCCTCAACCGCGAGCGCGGCTATACCTTCATCCTGATCGAGCACGACATGGAGATGATCGAGAAGCTGTGCGACCCGGTGGTGTGCATGGCCGAGGGCAAGGTGCTGATCCAGGGCGACTTCCAGACCGTGCGCTCCGATTCCCGCGTGCTCGAGGCCTACCTCGGCGAGACGCCGACTGCGGTCGAGCGCGAGGCCGCCGAGCACGACCCCAAGGTGGAGGAACTGCGCGAGCAGGAACTGCACCGGGAGGACCTGTGATGGCGCTCCTCGACATGAAGGACGTGCGCGGCGGCTACGGCGACGCCGACATCCTGCACGGGGTGTCGATGACGGTCGGCGAGCGCGAGGTCGTGGTCATCGTCGGCCCCAACGGCGCGGGAAAATCCACCGCGATGAAATCCGTGTTCGGCCTGCTCACGATCCGTGGCGGCAGCATCGTCTTCGACGGCGAGGACATCACCGGCTGGGCGCCCGACCGCATCGTGCAGCGCGGCATCTGCTACGTGCCGCAGGTGGACAACGTGTTCCGCGAGATGACGGTGCACGAGAACTTCGAGATGGGCGCCTTCCTGCGCCGTGGCGACCTCTCCGCCGCCTACGACCGGATCTACGGGCTCTTCCCCGACCTCAAGGCCAAGCGCCGCAACCTCGCCGGCGACCTCTCCGGCGGCCAGCGCCAGATGGTGGCGATGGGGCGTGCGCTGATGCTCGACCCCAAGCTGCTGCTGCTCGACGAACCCACCGCCGGTCTTTCGCCCAAGTACATGGAACAGATCTTCCAGATCACCCGCGACGTGCGCGACGCCGGTGTCTCCATCCTGCTCGTCGAGCAGCACGCCAAGCAGGCGCTCGCCTTCTGCGATCGCGGCTACGTGCTCGCCACCGGCGCCAACCGCCACGAGGGCAGCGGGCAGGCCCTGCTCGCCGATCGCGAGGTGGCCGAAATGTTCCTCGGCGGCTGAGGGAGTCCGGCGCACATGAGCTTCCTGGAATTCCTCAACTTCCACCTCGTGCCGGGCGTCGTGCTCGGGTCGATCTACGCGGTGGGCGCGATCGGCATCACGCTGGTGTTCGGCATCCTGCGCTTCGCCCACTTCGCCCACGGCGACATGGCCACGCTCGGCGCCTTCGTCGCGCTCGCGCTGGTCACTGCCGGGCTCACCCCCTGGGCGGCGCTGCCGATCGCGATGGCGGCGGTGGCGGTGGTGGCGATCGTCGTCGACAAGTTGTTCTACGACTACCTCAAGGCGCGGCCCAAGATCATGACCGTGATGGCCTCGCTCGGTGTCGCGCTGATGCTGCGCGCGGTGGTTCAGGTGGTGTTCGGCGTCGATCCGCGCACCTACGCCACCGGCATCGTGCGCCCGGACGAGTATTTCGGCATCCTGCTGCGCGACCGCGAGCTCTACACGCTGGCCGCGGTGGTGCTGCTCGTGGTCGGGTTGAGCCTCTTCCTGCGTCACTCGCGCTGGGGCAAGGCGATGCGCGCGATGTCGGACAACCCCGACCTCGCGCGCCTGTCGGGCGTGGACAACCGCAAGGTCACCATGCTGACCTGGGCGATCGTCGGCGCGCTGTGCGCGGCCTCGGGCTTCATGCTCGGCATCAACAACGAGCTGCACTCGATGATGGGCTGGCAGGTGCTGCTGCCGATGTTCGCCGCGGCCATCCTCGGCGGCGTCGGGAGGGTCGAGGGCGCGGTGCTCGGCGGCCTGATCGTGGGCATCGCCGAGGAGATGTCGATCTTCATCCTGCCGGCGCAGTACAAGGCGGCCACCGCCTTCGTGCTGCTGCTGCTGATCCTGCTCGTCCGCCCGCGCGGTCTGCTCAACGGCAAGGTGCTCTGATGGATCTGCTCGGTCTCGCCAACTACGCGGTCTTCATGGCCATCCTGATCGGCATCTATGCGCTGCTCGCGCTCGGGCTGAACATCCAGTGGGGCTTCACCGGCCTCTTCAACGCCGGCATCGCGGGCTTCTTCGCGGTCGGCGCCTACACCTCGGCCATCCTCACCAGCCTGCCCGCGAGCGGGCGGCTGGGCGGCTACGAACTGCCGCTGCTGCTGGGCTGGGCGGCGTCGATGGTCGCGGCGGCGGCGATCGCCTGGCCGATCGGCAAGATCTGCCTGCGCTTCCGCTCCGACTACCTCGCCATCGCCACCATCGGCATCGCCGAGATCATCCGCCTGGTGATCCGCACCGAGGGCTGGCTCACCGGCGGCGTGCGCGGCGTCACCGGCATCCCGCGCCCCTTCGGCGAGCTCGACTACATGCCCTCGCAGATCGCCTACCTGGCCATCGTCGCCACGCTGGTGCTGGTGGCCTACCTGCTCGTCGAGCGCCAGGTGAAGGCGCCCTGGGGTCGCATGATGCGTGCGATCCGCGACAACGAACTCGCCGCTGCGGCGATGGGCAAGCAGGTCGAGGCGCGCCGGCTGCAGGCCTTCGTGTTCGGTTCGGCGCTGATGGGGCTGGCGGGCGCGCTGTTCGTGCACTTCAACCGCTCGGTCACGCCCGAGGCGATCGACCCGATGATCGCCACCTTCCTGATCTGGATCATGCTCATCCTGGGCGGCTCGGGCAACAACCGCGGCGCCATCCTCGGCGCGGCAGTCATCTGGATCATCTGGTCGGTGTCCGAGCTGCTCACCGACCGCCTGCCCACCGAGATCGCGGTGCAGGCCAAGTACGCGCGCGTGTTCATCATCGGCCTGACCCTGCAGCTGGTGCTGCGCTTCCGCCCCGAGGGCATCCTGCCCGAGCGCCAGCCGGGCTCGCCGCCGCATCGCTGAGGTGCGCGCGACAACAACCAGAACTTCGTGGCGGGCCCGCGGCGCGGGCCTGCATCGTCCATCAGGTGCTTCGGCACATTCAGGAGGTGACAAGGTGAACAAGAAAGCAATCGCAGGTCTGGTCGGCGCCATGCTCGGTGCCGCGGTCGTCGCCGCACCGGCCCACGCCCAGGACGTCAAGCTCGGCCTGATGGCGGCCATCTCGGGCCCGATCGCGGCGCTCGCGCCGCCGATGGCGGCGGCCTCGAAGCTGGCGGTGGCGCATGTCAACGAGCAGGGCGGCATCCTCAAGGGCGGCAAGCTCGAGGCCGTGCTCGGCGACAGCGCCTGCAACCCGCAGAACGCCACCGACGTCGCCACCAAGGCGGTAAACATCGACCGTGTGCTGGCGGTGGTCGGCCCGGCCTGCTCGGGCGCGGTGCTGGCCTCGGCGAACTCGGTGACCATCCCCGCCGGCGTGCTGATGATCACCCCCTCCGGCACCTCGCCCGAGATCACCAAGCTCAAGGACAAGGACCTCGTCTACCGCACCCTGCCGTCCGACGACTACCAGGGCCGTGCGCTGGCGCGCACGCTCAAGGCGCGCGGCATCTCCAAGGTGGCGGTGGCCTACCTGAACAACGACTACGGCAAGGGCCTGGCCGAATCCTTCAAGGCCGAGTTCGAGGCCAACGGCGGCACGCTCGCCGGTTATTCGGGCCACGAGGAAGGCAAGGCCTCCTACCGCTCCGAGCTGGCCACGCTCGCGCGCGGCGGCGCCGACACCCTGGTCATCTTCGACTATGGCGACGGCACCGGCCTGAGCATCCTGCGCCAGGCGCTGGAGAACAACTTCTTCAAGACCTTCGTCGGCGCCGACGGCATGAAGTCCGAGGGCCTGGTGAAGGCGATCGGCGCGGCCAACCTCGGCGGCTTCTTCGTCTCGGCGCCGGTGGGCGAGGCCTCGGCCTCGCTCGACAACTTCAACAAGGCTTACAAGGCCGCTGGCGAGAACATCGACGCGGTGTTCGCCACCACCTCGTACGACGCCGCCTTCCTCGCCGCGCTGGCGATCGAGAAGGCTGGCGGCGACAAGGCCAAGCTCGCAGAGTCGCTGCGCGCGGTGGCGAGCGCGCCGGGCGAGCCGATCCTGGCAGGCGAGTGGGCCAAGGCCAAGAAGCTGATCGCCGAGGGCAAGGACATCGACTACAAGGGCGCCGGTGGCGACCACGAGTTCGATGCCGCCGGCGACGTGCCGGGCAACTACGCCTTCTTCAAGGTCAGCGGCACGGGCTACGAGTCGATCGCGGACATGAAGTGATCCCGGCCCGCCCGAATCGCGGGCGGGTTCCCTGGCAATGCAGGCCATTCGCGGCTGCCGCCGCTCCTACAAAACCCTTCGTTCAGGGCTCGTGCAGGAGCGGCGGCAGCCGCGAACCCTTGCAGCCGCTGCGCACGATTGCAAAGCGTCACCTTTCCCCGATTGCAAAACGGGTCGCCATGGTCGATCCTTTTGGCGTCGATCCGCTCCCGGCCGGGCTCGTGCTTGGCTGGAGGGTGTCCCGACGGCGCGCTGCGCATGCCGTCGATCAACGGAGAGCCAACATGAAGCGCTTCCTCGCCTGGATCTGCGGGCTGCTGTCCGCGATCGGCATCACCGCCTGCGACTACATCAACGTCAAGGAACTCCAGCCGGGCGTGTCCACGTCGGCCGAGGTGCGCGAGCGCTTCGGTCCGCCGCACATGGAGTGGCGCAACGAGGATGGCTCGCTCACCTGGGAGTTCAGCCGCCAGCCGCAGGGCGTCGAGTGCTTCATGATCACGATCGGGGCCGATCAGATCCTGCGCCGCATCGACCAGGTGTTGAACGAGGAGACCTTCGCCAAGGTCCAAAACGGCATGAACGGCGACCAGGTTCGTCGCCTGCTCGGCAAGCCGGCCTCCAGCCAGTTCTTCCAGCTCAAGCAGGAGACGGTGTGGGAGTGGAGGATCTCGCACGGACCCAACGGCACGAGCGATCCGGTCTTCTTCACCGTGAGCTTCAACAACGATGGCCGGGTCACGGGTACCGGGCGATATACGCAGTACAAGCACTAGACGGGAGGTCGACATGTCTGCCCGCACGCACGCTTCTTTGCCCAGCCTGCCGCGCGCGGCAGGCTGGTTGCTGCTCCTGCTGGTCGCCGCGATGCTGGCCGGCTGCGCCAGCTTCGCGCCGCCACGGCCCTACACCACCGAAGCCGAGGCGCTGTCCGCACGCGGCGAACCCACCCGGCGCTGGAGCAATGACGACGGCACGACCACGCTGGAATATTCCACCCAGCCCAACGGACGGACCTGCCTGATGGTCCAGGTCGACCAGGGCGGGATCGTGCTGCGCCAGTGGGATGCGCTCGCCGCCGAGAACCTCGCTCGCGTCGAGCGCGGCATGGACAAGGAGCAGGTGTCGCGCCTGCTCGGCACCCACCGCTCCGAACAGCGCTTCCGCAACTCGGGCGAGGAGGTTTGGGACTGGAACATCCGCAACGACGGCCCCGGCATCGCAACGCTGTTCAACGTGCACTTCATCGACGGCAAGGTGGTGCGCACCAGCCAGACCTATGTGTATCCGCGAGACGGCGCGGTCTTCGGCGGCTGGAGTGGCTATTACGGCCATCCCTGGGGTTGGGGCATCGGCTTTGGCTATCCCGGCCCGTTCTTCCCGCGGCCCTTCGGGCATCCCTTCTTCTGGTAGGCCGCCGCGCTTGGCAGCGGGCGCGTGCTGCCGATAGAATCCTGGGCCTGCCGAGGAGCGCTGCGACCCCCTGATCGTCCCGGGGCCAGGCTCGGCAACCGATCAACGGCGCTCACAAACCTTCAGCCGGTTTGTGGCGCCGTTCGCTTTTGTGCGTGGCGTTGCCCGGCGACCGTCGAACGACCGAGGAACACGCCATGCAAGCCGACCGCACGACCGAACTCCGCCAGCTTCTCGCCGAGCGCATCCTGATCCTGGACGGCGCGATGGGCACCATGATCCAGCAGGAGAAGCTGGGCGAGGCGGACTACCGCGGCGAGCGCTTCCTCGATCACCCCAAGGACCTCAAGGGCAACAACGACCTGCTGGTGCTGACGCGCCCGCAGGTCATCGCCGGCATCCACCGCGCCTATCTCGAGGCCGGCGCGGACATCATCGAGACCAACACCTTCAACGCCACCCGGGTATCGCAGGCCGAGTACGGGCTGGAGGCGCTGGCCTACGAGCTCAACGTCGAAGGCGCGCGCCTGGTGCGCCGGCTGTGCGACGAATACACCGCGCGCAATCCCGCCAGGCCGCGCTACTGCGCCGGCGTGCTCGGGCCGACCTCGCGCACCCTGTCGATCTCGCCGGACGTGAACGACCCCGGCTACCGCAACGTCAGCTTCGATGCGCTGGTCGACGACTACTACGACTCGGCCAAGGGCCTGCTCGAAGGCGGCGCCGACCTGCTGCTGATCGAGACCATCTTCGACACCCTCAACGCCAAGGCGGCGGTGTTCGCGATCGAGAGGCTGTTCGAGGACCTCGGCCGCCGCTGGCCGGTGATGATCTCCGGAACCATCACCGACGCTTCCGGCCGCACGCTGTCGGGCCAGACCGCCGAGGCCTTCTGGAACTCGCTCAGCCACGCGCAGCCGATCAGCTTCGGCCTCAACTGCGCGCTCGGCGCCGACCAGCTGCGCCAGTACGTCGAGGAGCTGTCCAGCGTCTGTGACACGCACGTCTCCGCCCATCCCAACGCCGGCCTGCCCAACCCGCTGTCGCCCACCGGCTACGACGAGACGCCCGAGCATCTCGCCGGCGAGATCCGCGAGTGGGCGCAGAGCGGCCTGGTGAACATCGTCGGCGGCTGCTGCGGCACCACCCCGGCGCACATCGCGGCGATCGCGCAGGCCGTGGCGGGGCTCGCTCCGCGTGCGGTGCCGGTGCTGGAGAAGAAGCTTCGCCTGTCGGGCCTGGAGCCTTTCAACGTCGGCGGCGACAGCCTGTTCGTCAACGTCGGCGAGCGCACCAACGTCACCGGCTCCAAGGCCTTCGCGCGCATGATCCTCGAGGGCCGCTTCGACGACGCGCTCGCGGTCGCGCGCCAGCAGGTGGAGAACGGCGCCCAGGTCATCGACATCAACATGGACGAGGCGATGCTCGACTCGGTCGCCGCCATGGAGCGCTTCTGCAAGCTGATCGCCTCCGAGCCCGACATCTCGCGCGTGCCGATCATGCTCGACTCGTCGAAATGGTCGGTGATCGAGACCGGCCTCAAGTGCATCCAGGGCAAGGGGGTGGTGAACTCGATCTCGATGAAGGAGGGCGAGGCCGAGTTCCTGCGCCAGGCCCGGCTCGCGCGCCGCTACGGTGCCGCGGTGATCGTGATGGCCTTCGACGAACAGGGCCAGGCCGACACCTTCCGCCGCAAGACCGAGATCTGCGCGCGCGCCTACACGCTGCTGACCAAGCCCGTGGCCGAGGGCGGCGCCGGCTTCCCGGCCGAGGACATCATCTTCGACCCCAACATCTTCGCCATCGCCACCGGCATCGAGGAGCACGACAACTACGCGGTCGACTTCATCAACGCGGTGGCGTGGATCAAGGAGAACCTCCCGTACGCCAAGACCTCGGGCGGGGTGTCGAACGTGTCCTTCAGCTTCCGCGGCAACGACCCGGTGCGCGAGGCCATCCACACCGTCTTCCTGTACCACGCGATCAAGGCCGGCCTGTCGATGGGCATCGTCAACGCCGGCCAGCTCGGCGTGTATGACGAGCTCGTCCCCGAGCTGCGCGACAAGGTCGAGGACGTGGTGATGAACCGTCGCCCGGGTGCCGGCGAGGCGCTGGTCGAGTTCGCGCAGACGGTGAAGGGCCAGGCCAAGGAATCCGCGCAGGACCTCGCCTGGCGCGAGTGGCCGGTGGAGGAGCGCCTGTCCCACGCCCTGGTCAAGGGCATCACCGAGTTCGTCGTCGCCGACACCGAGGAGGTTCGGGCGAAGCTGGAAGCCGAAGGCAGGCCGCCGCTGGCGGTCATCGAAGGCCCGCTGATGGCGGGCATGAACGTGGTCGGCGACCTCTTCGGCGCGGGCAAGATGTTCCTGCCCCAGGTGGTGAAGTCGGCGCGCGTGATGAAGCAGGCGGTGGCCCACCTCATTCCCTACATCGAGGCCGAGAAGCTGCGCACCGGCGCCAGCAGCAAGGGCCGCATCGTCATCGCCACGGTCAAGGGCGACGTGCACGACATCGGCAAGAACATCGTCGGCGTGGTGCTGGGCTGCAACGGCTACGAGGTGATCGACCTCGGCGTCATGGTGCCGGCGGCGAAGATCCTCGAAGCGGCGAAGGAGCACGGCGCGCAGGCGATCGGCCTGTCCGGCCTGATCACGCCTTCGCTGGAGGAGATGAGCCACGTCGCCGCCGAGATGAAGCGCCAGGGCTTCTCCGTGCCCCTGCTGATCGGTGGCGCCACCACCAGCCGCAACCACACCGCGATCAAGATCGCCCCGCACTACGACCAGCCGGTGGTGTACGTCCCGGACGCCTCGCGTGCGGTGGGCGTGGTCACTGCGCTGCTGTCCGAAGGCCAGAGCGAGGCCTTCAAGGCCGAGGTCGCCGCCGACTACGAGAAGATCCGTGCCCTGCATGCGAACAAGAAGGGCGTGCAGCTGGTGAGCCTGGAGGCCGCGCGCGCCAATGGCTTCCGCACGGACTGGACGGCCGAGCGCGTGGCTGCGTGCAGCACCGCCCACCAGGCGGGCTACGCGCCCTACCAGCCGCCGCGGCCGAACATGCTCGGCGTGCAGGCGATCGACGTCGAGCTCGGCGAGCTGGTGAACTACATCGACTGGGGCCCCTTCTTCCAGACCTGGGACCTCGCCGGCCGCTTCCCCGCCATCCTCGATGACGAAGTCGTGGGCGAGACCGCGCGCAACGTCTTCGCCGACGGCAAGGCGATGCTCGACAGGATCGTCGCCGAGGAGTGGCTGCAGGCCAAGGCGGTGTTCGGCCTGTTCCCGGCCAATGCGGTGGACGACGACATCGAGCTCTACACCGGCGAGGACCGCAAGCACCTCGCCATGGTGTGGCACGGCCTGCGCCAGCAGCACGAGCGCCCGACGGGCAAGCCGCACTGGTGCCTGGCCGACTTCGTCGCGCCCAGGGACTCGGGCGTGCCCGACTGGGTCGGCGCCTTCGCGGTGACCGCCGGCCTCGGCATCGAGGCGAAACTCGCCGAGTTCGAGGCCGCGCACGACGACTACCACGCGATCATGCTCAAGAGCCTGGCCGACCGCCTCGCCGAGGCCTGCGCCGAGTGGCTGCACGAGCGTGTGCGCCGCGAGTGCTGGGGCTACGCCGCCGACGAGACGCTGGGCAACGAGGCGCTGATCCGCGAGGAATACCGCGGCATCCGCCCGGCGCCAGGCTATCCGGCCTGCCCGGACCACACCGTCAAGGGCCCGCTGTTCGAGCTGCTCGGTGCACGCGAGCGCATCGGCATGGAGCTGACCGAGAGCTACGCGATGATGCCGGCGGCGGCGGTGAGCGGCTTCTACTTCGCCCACCCCGAGAGCCACTACTTCGCCATCCCGAAGATCGGTCGCGACCAGCTCGAGGACTGGGCGCGCCGCACCGGCATGGAGGTCGACGAGGCCGCACGCTGGCTGGCGCCGCTGCTCTGAGCGGGCGCCCGTCCCGCCGCCCGGTTCGCGCCTGCCGGCGCTCCTACAGGGGATCCGCGACGGTTTTCATGTAGGGGCGCCGGCAGGCGCGAATGCAGCGTCCCAGCCCCTGAACGCGTCGCCTCCGCACCGCCCGCTTCGCGCCTGCCGGCGCTCCTGCGGGGAGCGCGCGAGGGTTTTCGTGTAGGAGCGCCGGCAGGCGCGAATGCGGCGCTTCAGCCGCGCAGCGCGGCGGCGTGGTGGCGCAGGTGGTCGTCGATGAAGCTGGCGATGAAGTAGTAGCTGTGGTCGTAGCCCGGCTGCAGGCGCAGGTTCAGCGGGTGGCCGGCGGCGGCGCAGGCGGCGCGCAGGGCCTCGGGGCGGAGCTGTTCGGCGAGGAAGCCGTCGGCCTCGCCCTGGTCCACCAGCAGCGGCAGGCGCTCGCGGGTGCCGGCGATCAGCGCGCAGGCGTCCCACTCCAGCCAGCGCGCGCGATCCGCGCCGAGGTAGCGCGCGAAGGCCTTCTCGCCCCAGGGGCAGGCGCTCGGGTTGGCGATCGGCGCGAAGGCCGACACCGCGCGGTAGCGCCCCGGGTTCTTCAGCGCGCACACCAGCGCGCCGTGCCCGCCCATCGAATGCCCCGAGATCGCGCGCGCGTCGCTCACCGGGAAGTGCGCCTCCACGAGCGCGGGGAGCTCCTCCACCACGTAGTCGTACATGCGGTAGTGGCGGCGCCACGGCTCCTCGGTCGCGTTGACGTAGAAGCCCGCGCCCAGCCCGAAGTCCCACGCGCCGTCCGGGTCGCCCGGCACGCCGGTGCCGCGCGGGCTGGTGTCGGGCGCCACGATCGCGATGCCGAGCTCGGCGGCCAGGCGCTGGGCGCCGGCCTTCTGCATGAAGTTCTCATCGGTGCAGGTGAGCCCGGACAGCCAGTACAGCACCGGCACCGGGCCGGCCTCGGCCTGCGGTGGCAGGTAGATCGCGAACACCATGTCGCAGCCCAGCGCCGCCGAGCGGTGGCGGAAGCGGCGGTGCCAGCCGCCGAAGCTGCGGTTGGCGGCGAGCTGCTCGGGGGCGGTCGTCATCGCGGCCTCCGCCATCAGTACAGGATCACCGAGCGGATGCTCTTGCCCTCGTGCATGAGGTCGAAGGCCTTGTTGATGTCCTCCAGCCCCATGCGGTGGGTGATGAAGGTGTCGAGCGGGATCTCGCCGCGCTGCGCCATGTCGACGTAGCCGGGCAGCTCGCTGCGCCCGCGCACGCCGCCGAAGGCCGAGCCGCGCCACACCCGGCCGGTGACGAGCTGGAAGGGGCGGGTGGAGATCTCCTCGCCCGCGCCGGCCACGCCGATGATCACCGACTCGCCCCAGCCCTTGTGGCAGCACTCCAGCGCCGAGCGCATCACCTTGACGTTGCCGATGCACTCGAAGGAGTAGTCCACGCCGCCGTCGGTGAGGTCGACGATGACCTCCTGGATCGGGCGATCGTAGTCGAGCGGGTTGATGCAGTCGGTGGCGCCGAGCTGGCGCGCGATCTCGAACTTCTCGGGGTTGATGTCGACCGCGACGATGCGCCCGGCCTTGTTCATGACCGCGCCGATGATCGCCGACAGGCCGATGCCGCCGAGGCCGAACACCGCCACGCTGGCGCCCGCCTCGACCTTGGCGGTGTTGCGCACCGCGCCGATGCCGGTGGTGACGCCGCAGCCGAGCAGGCAGACCTTGTCGAGCGGGGCGTCCTTGCGGATCTTCGCCACGCTGATCTCGGGCAGCACGGTGTATTCCGAGAAGGTCGACGTGCCCATGTAGTGGAAGATCGGCTTGCCGTCCTTGCTGAAGCGGCTGCTGCCGTCCGGCATCAGGCCCTTGCCTTGGGTGGCGCGGATCGCCTGGCAGAGGTTGGTCTTGCCCGACAGGCAGAACTTGCACTTGCCGCATTCGGGTGTGTACAGCGGGATCACGTGGTCGCCCACCGCCACCGAGCTCACGCCTTCGCCGATCGCTTCGACGATGCCGCCGCCCTCGTGGCCGAGGATGGCCGGGAAGATGCCTTCCGGGTCCGCGCCGGAGAGCGTGTAGGCGTCGGTGTGGCAGACACCGGTGGCGATGATGCGAACCAGCACTTCGCCCGCCCTGGGCGGGGCGACGTCCACTTCGGTGACTTCGAGCGGCTGCTTGGCAGCCCAGGCGACGGCGGCACGGGAGCGGATCATGGGATTTCCTTTTCGATTGGGTCCAAACGGGTATTCTAGGCGAAACGCCCGCCACGTCCGTGACCCACGCTGCGTGGCGGCGTATCATCGTCATTCGCTAATATTCACTGGAGCCGCACATGGCCACCCTCGAACTCACCGCCGAGAACTTCAACGAAACCGTGGAGCAGAACCCCATCGTGTTCCTCGACTTCTGGGCGGCCTGGTGCGGCCCCTGCCGCAACTTCGCGCCGACCTACGAGGCGGCGGCCGAGGCCAACCCCGACATCGTGTTCGGCAAGGTCGACACCGAGGCGCAGCAGGACCTCGCCGCCGCCTTCCAGATCCGCTCCATCCCCACCATCGCGGTGATCCGCGAGGGCGTCATGGTGTTCCGCGAATCCGGTGCGCTGCCGGCGAGCGCGCTGAACCAGGTGATCGAGGGCGTGCGCGGGCTCGACATGGACCAGGTGCGTGCCGAGATCGCCCAGCAGCAGGCGGGCGCGCAGCAGGGCTGAACGACGCTCGAGCAGGATGGCGGCCGCCGCTCAGCCAGGTGGTGCGGGTGTCAGTGCGCGCGCGGCCGCGTTGCGGATGGCCTGCATCGCCGGATGTAAGAGGCGGCGCTCGGTGGTGATCGCGTACACCCGCGCGCGCGCATCGGGCACCTCGCCGAGCAGGCGCACCCCGTACTGCCGGCACACGTAGTCGGCAATCGTGGTGGGCGCGGCGAAGACGCCGTCGCCGGCCTGGCCGAAGGCCTTCATCAGGGCGCTGTCGTCGAACTCGGCGACGATCGCCGGGCGGATGCGCATGCGCTCGAACCACTGCAGCAGCGCGCCGCGGTGGGCGACGTCCTCCCCAGGCAGCAGGAAGGGCGCGCCGTCGAGCAGGCGCGGAAAACCGCCCTGCAGGCGCGCGGCCAGCGCCGGCGCGGCGAACACGCTCAGCGTGCTCTCGCCGAGCAGGCTCTCGTGGCCGCGCACGCTGACCTCGGGCGGGATCGGGCGGTCGGCGATCACCAGGTCGAGGCGGTGCACCGCGAGCTCGGCAAGCAGCTCGGACAGCGGCGACTCGCGGCACACCAGCCGACCCGGGCGCTCCAGGCGCAGCGCCGGCTCGATCAGGCGATGCACCATCGACTTGGGCATCGAGTCCGGGATGCCGATGCGAAAGGGCAGGCTGCGGCGCAGGCTGTCGTCGCGCAGCGTCTCCACGATCTGGTCGCCGAGCGCGAAGATCTCCTCGGCCTGTCCCAGGATGCGCTCGCCCGCCTCGGTGAGCGCCAGGCGGCGGCCGCTGCGGCGGAACAGGGTGACGCCGAGCGCGCCCTCGAAGGTCGCGAGCTGCGCGCTGATCGAGTGCGGCGCCAGCCCGAGCACCCGCCCGGCCTCGGCGATGGTGCCCACGCGTGCCACGGTCCAGAAGTAGCGCAGGTGCTTGTAGTTGAGGTCGCTATTGACCATGGCTGGCGGTTCCGTCGAAAAAATCGATCAATCGACTAATCGTAGTCGACTTTTTCGGCGAAGGCTTCTCCCGTAGTCTGCACTCGTCGGCTGCGGCGCTTCCCCCGGGAGCGCGCGGCGACGCAAGAGACCGCACACGAAAGGAGACCACGCCATGCGCCACTACGAAACGAACAGCACCCCGGCGGCCGCCCGCCTGCTTGCCCTCACCGTGCTCGCCGACGGCGGCCTGGACCGCAACGAGGTCGACACGATGATGCACACCGACCTCGCCCGCCGCCTCGGCATCGGCAGCGTCGAGTTCGAGCGCATCCTGCGCGAATACTGCGACGACCTGATGTTGAGTGCGCACTACCTCGACGGCGTGCGCCTGAAGGTGGCCGACGAGGTGCTCGACCTGCTGCTCGAGGACATCGCCGATCCCAGGCTGCAGCAGGCCCTGCTGCGCACCATGCAGGACATCGTCAGCGCCGACGGCGTGGAGACCTCGGCCGAGGTCGAGGTGCTGGCCCGCGCGCTGGAGAAGTGGGGCTCGCGCCCGCACTAGGGCGCAACCGAAAGAACGAGGCGGCGAGCGCGGCTGGAAAATGGTCCGGCCGCTTCGCCGCCACCACCACGGAGGCAGTCATGGAGGCAATGAGGCCCGGCACCGGCAAGGCCCACGACAATCACCTCGGCGATCGTGTCGACGACCCGCTGATCGATCGCCTGCACTGGATCATCCGCCAGGCGATCCGCGTGCTGGCGGTGCTGATGGTGGCGGTGATCCTGTGGACGGTGGCCGACGTCGTCCTCGTGCTCTACGAGAAGCTGTCCGATCCGCCCTTCCTGCTGCTCGACCTCAACGACATCTTCGTGGTCTTCGCCGCCTTCCTGGCGGTGCTGATCGCGATCGAGATCTTCGTCAACATCACGCTCTACCTGCGCGACGACGTCATCCACGTCAAGCTGGTGATCGCCACCGCGCTGATGGCGATCGCGCGCAAGGTGATCGTGCTCGACCTGACGACGCTCGAGCCGATGTACCTGTTCGCGATCGGCGTGATCGTGCTCGCGCTCGGCGTGACCTACTGGCTGGTGTCGGCGCGGCCGGGAGACTGACGGCCGCGCCCGCGGCTCGCCTCACTCGAACAGCGCGCCCACGCTCTGGCCGCTGTGGATGCGCTCGATCGCCGCGGCGAACAGCGGCGCGACGTTGAGCACGGTGAGCTTGTCGAGGCGCTTGTCCTCGGGCAGCGCCACGGTGTTGGTCACCACCACCGAGTCGATCGCCGCCGCGCGCAGGCGCTCGATCGCCGGCCCGCACAGCACGCCGTGGGTGGCGGCGGCGTGGATGCTGCGCGCGCCGGCAGCCTTCAGGGTGTCGACCGACGACACCAGGGTGCCGGCGGTGGCGATCTCGTCCTCGAAGATCACCACGTCGCGCCCGGCGACCTCGCCGACCACGGCGCCCTGCTTGACCGCGGTGTCCGAGACGCGGCGCTTGTCGATGATCGCCATCGGGATGCCGAGCTTCTCCGAGAAGCGCCCGGTGCGCTTGGCGCCGCCCGCGTCGGTGGCCACTGCGACCATGTTCGACAGGTCGTGGCGGTTGCGGAAGTGGTCGGCGATCAGCGACACCGCGGTGAGGTGGTCGACCGGCACGCTGAAGAAGCCATGCACCTGGTCGGCGTGCAGGTCCATGGTCAGCACGCGGTTCGCCCCGGCGGTCTGCAGCAGGTCGGCGATCAGGCGGCCGGTGATCGAGATGCGCGGCGCGTCCTTCTTGTCCGAGCGCGCGTAGGAGTAATAGGGGATCACCGCGGTGATGCGCTGCGCCGAGGCGCTGCGCAGCGCGTCGAGCGTGATCATCAATTCCATGATGTGCTCGCTCACCGGCTCGGTGAAGGATTGCACGACGAAGACGTCGCGCTCGCGCACGTTCTCCTGGATCTGCACGCGCAGGTTGTCGTTGGAGAAGCGCGCGATGTCGATCCTGCCCGGGCGCATGCCGAGGCGGTTGCTGATGTCGCACGCGAGCTCGCGGCTGGCGTTGCAGGCGAAGATCTGCAGGCCGTGCTTGATCATCGGTGGAGGCTCCTGTGGTGGGTTCGCGCGGCGCCGCATCGGAGGCGCGGGTTGCGGTTCCGGGCGCAGGCGCCATGCTACGGGAAGAGACTGGCCGCGGGCGAATCAGGAAGCTGAATGCCTCCCGAAGCGGGGCTTCGGGAGAAGCCGGGAGGCGCCGCCGCGGGGGGCTTGCGGAGCGCCGTCTTTTGCCACATCGTGGCGCAAAACACGGCGGTCGGGGACAGCACCCACGAACCCGTCCGAGCCGCCCGGACGAGACTCGAATCGAGGCGCTCATGAATGCGCTGGCTTCGGCGCTCGGCCGTTTGCGCGGGGACTTCTTCGGCGGACTCACCGCCGGCATCGTGGCGCTGCCGCTCGCGCTCGCCTTCGGCGTCGCCAGCGGCGCGGGCGCGGCGGCCGGGCTCTACGGCGCGATCGTGCTCGGCTTCGTCGCCGCGCTGCTCGGCGGCACCCGCATGCAGATCTCCGGTCCCACCGGGCCGATGACGGTGGTGTTCGCCTCCGCGCTCGTGGCGGTGGGTGGCGACCTCGCCGTGGCGATGGCGGCGGTGCTGGTGGGCGGGTTGGTGCAGATCGGCCTCGGCGTGCTGCGCGCTGGCGGGTTGGTGCGCTTCATCCCCTATCCGGTGGTCTCCGGCTTCATGAGCGGCATCGGCGTGATCATCGTGCTGCTGCAGAGCGCGCCGCTGCTCGGCGTGGCGCCGGCGCCCTCGCCGCAGGGCGCGGTGCTGGCGCTGCCCGGGGTGCTGGCGAACGTGAATGGCGAGGCCCTGCTGCTCGGCGGGCTCACGCTGCTGATCGTGTTCCGCACCCCGATGGCGGTGAGCCGGATCGTGCCCGCGCCCCTGGTCGCGCTGGTGGGGATGAGCGCGCTGTCGGTCGCCGCCGGCCTGCAGGTGCCGGTGATCGGCGACATCCCCGCCGGGCTGCCCGAGCTGGTGCTGCCCAGCTTCACGCTCGAGACCTGGACCACCGTGGCGCTGCTCGGCATCACCCTCGGGGTGCTCGGCAGCATCGACAGCCTGCTCACCTCGCTGGTGGCGGATTCGATCACGCGCACCCGCCACCATTCCAACCGCGAGCTGATCGGCCAGGGCATCGGCAACCTGCTGTGCGCCTTCGTCGGCGGCCTGCCGGGTGCGGGGGCGACCATGCGCACGGTGATCAACATCAAGTCGGGCGGGCGGGGGCGCGGCTCGGGCGTGGTGCACGCGCTCTTCCTGCTCGCCCTGCTGCTCGGGCTGGGGCCGCTCGCCGAGCGCATCCCGCTCGCGGTGCTCGCCGGCATCCTGATCAAGGTCGGCGTGGACATCCTCGACTACCGCATGCTGCGGCTGGTGCGCACCGCGCCGCGCGCCGACGTGGGCGTGATGGCGGCCGTGTTCGCACTTACCGTGCTGGTGGACCTGATCGTCGCGGTGGGGGCGGGCGTGATCCTGTCGATGGCACTGATCATCCACCGCCTTGCCCGCCAGAGCCGCCTGCGCGTGCGCCCGCTACCCCATGTGGAGGAGGGCGGTGGCGAACCTGCCGGCCATGAACTCCCCGGGCTGGACAGCGGCGTCCGCGTGATCGAGATCGAGGGCGCCTTCTTCTTCGGTTCGGCGAGCCAGCTGCTCGACCGGGTGGACCAGGTGATCGGCACCCGCGTGGTCGTCTTCGACTGCAGCCGGGTGCCCTTCATGGACCTGTCGGCGCAGTTCGCGCTGGAGGAGATGATCGAGGGCCTGCACGCGCAGTCGATCGCGGCGCGGGTGGTGGTGCCGCCGGAAATCCACGCCCAGCTGCTGCGCCTGGGCGCGCCGCAGCTGCCGGCCGCAATCCTCCGGGATGATCTCGACAGGGCGCTCGCGGAGGCGCGTGAAATGGCGTAAGCACCGCTCAGAAGCGCTGCACACCAAAGAAAAGGCGGCCTCTTCGGCCGCCTCTGCTGGAAATTGCATCGGATGCGTGCGATGCGGGTGCTCAGGCTTTACGCCGTCCGCGCATGAGGCCAAGACCCGCGAGGCCGAGACCGAGGATCGCCAGCGTACCCGGCTCGGGGATGGTCACCGGTTCGGTGGTGATCAGTGCCGCGAAGATCGCCGGCGTCGTCGCCTGCTCCGGCGTGACGAAGCCGAGGCAGGGTGTCGAAGCGCCTGCGGCGGTGCAGGCTGCGGTCGAAAGCGGTGTCAGGCCGGAGGTCTGCTCGAAGAAACTGATGAAGTACTTTTGGTTCTGCAGCGGACCACCAACACCGTCGAGGTCATAGAAAAACGGGAAATTCAGCGAATCCTTGTCGATCACGAAGATGTCGCCGCAGCCGTTACTGTTCACGCCGGTCCCGTTGGCTCCGCCGTTTGCGCACGGATTCGCGTTATTGGTCGTCTCGTCGAAGTTGATCAGGAAGCTCAGCGTCACCGGAGACAGACCCGTCGCCGACGGGCTAAAAGGCGTCAGGGTCAGGGTCGATGACAGACTCACCTGGTCGAGGGTCCTGCCGGTGACAGGGTTGTTGGCGTGGGTCAGGGTCAGGTTCGACACCGACGCTCCGTTCGTGGCCACCTGCTTCGTGGTGTTGAAGTCGGTGAGGGTCAAGCTGCTCTGGCCTGAACTCGTGGCGGGCTGGCCCCAGACGAGTTGGGTGTCGCTGACGGTGGTCGTACCGCCACTGCCGTTGGTGTCGTCCCAAAGGACCGTGCTGGTCAGGAACTTGGCATCGACCTTGACCGTCCAGGTATCGACAATTCCGTTGATTAGGGTCGCATGCGCAGCCGGAGCGCCAAGTGCGGCAAGCGCAGTGGCCATCGCGCACATGGTGGTCTTCAGGGATTTACGGGTCGTGGCTTTCATGATGCACCTCCTGGGATCGTGGACCTCTCCACCGTCGCAGGAAATCACGCATAAGCCGTGCCTAAAATTAAAAAGCCATCAAAAACAATGCCTTGTGAATCTTCAACGGGCAGCCTCAGGGAGGTAGTGTAAAAAAAATCGACAGTTATCGCGATTTATCCCAAATTCATCCGATTTCATTCATATAGCATGAATCGTTCGCGTTCATGCCGCCATCGCCTCTCGTCCGTCATTGCAAGGGCGTCGAGTTCCGCAGGCGCAGCCGCCGTGTCGTCCACCCACTCGCGCAGCAGCGGCGAGCCGTTGATGAGGTCGATGGCGAGGCGGTCGTGCTCGTATTCGTAGGGGAAGTCACGCCACAGGGGATAGTCGGGCCACAGCCTGCGGATCGCCTTGAAGGCGAGCGCCTGCACCCGCCACGGGCGAAACGCCGCGTGCTGGTAGTGCGCGGGGTCCTCGACATGGATCTGCACGCCGTTGCACAGCCTGCCGGTGTGCTTGTGGAAGGTGGGCTCGAACCAGCACTCGCGCAGCACGCAGCCCTGCAGCCACTCGGGTGCCAGGCCGCGCATCTCGGCGATCAGCGCGCGCGCGTCGAGATCGGGCGCGCCGAAGAGCTCCAGCGGCCGGGTGGTGCCGCGGCCCTCCGACAGCGTCGTGCCCTCGAGCATCACGGTGCCGGCGTAGGCGCGCGCCATCCACAGGTTGGGCGCGTTGGGGCTGGGGTTGATCCAGCTGCGCTCGCCGAGCGGCCAGCCGTAGCCGGGGGCGGCTTCCGGACGCCAGCCCTGCATCTCGATCACGCGCAGCTCGACGTCGAGCTCGAGGGTGGCGACGAACCAGTGCGCGAGCTCGCCCATGGTCATGCCGTGGCGCATCGGCAGGGGGCCGGCGCCGACGAAGCTCTCCCAGCCGGGGCGCAGCAGCGTGCCCTCGACTGGGCGGCCGGCGGGGTTGGGGCGATCGAGCACCCACACCGCCTTGCCGTGTCGTGCCGCCTCTTCCAGCACGTAGCGCAGCGTGGTGATGAAGGTGTAGATCCGGCAGCCGAGGTCCTGCAGGTCGACCAGCAGCACGTCGAACGTGTCCATCATCGCCGCGGTCGGGCGGCGAACCTCGCCGTACAGGCTGAACACCGGGATGCCGAGCAGCGGGTCGGTGTAGTCGGGCGACTCCACCATATTGTCCTGCTTGTCGCCGCGCAGGCCGTGCTGGGGGCCGAAGGCGGCCGACAGCTCGAGGTCGGGCAGGGCGGCGAGGGCGTCGAGCGAGTGGGTCAGGTCGCGGGTGACCGAGGCCGGGTGGGCGAGCAGGGCGACGCGCCTGCCCGCCAACGGGCGGCGCAGCTCGGGCTCCTGCAGCAGGCGGTCGAGGCCGAAGCGGACGGGGTGCGCCATGGCTTCAGTCCGCCTTGTGCGTCGCGGTGGCCAGGGTCAGCACGAAGGTGTCGCGGGCGTGGAAGTCGGGTTGCGCGGCGGCGTGGCGCAGCGCCCAGTATTCGAGGGTGCCGTCCTTGCGCTCGACGACCGCGGCCAGGCTCACCTGCAGGTCGCTGCCGGCGGGCACCGCCGGCAGCAGCTCGGCCGGCACGCGCGCCTCCAGCACCAGGCCGTCGTCGGCCTGGCTGAAGAGGATCTCGGGCGCGGCCGCGGGGACGTAGTCCTCGATGCGCTCGCGCCAGGCGCGGAAACCGTACACCGCCCACTGCCCGGAGGGCGAGAAGTTGTACTCGCGATACCCGGGCTCGCCCGGCGCGCCGAGGAAGACCTCGAAGCAGGTGTGCTTCCACAACTCGTCGGCGGGGCCGGGCGTGGCCGGCGTCGGGACGGCGAGCTGGGCGACGCGGCTGTCCTCGAGGCGGAACTCGAACACCGCACCGCCTTCGGGCAGGGCGAACATGGTGGCGAGCAGGCGGCCGACCAGGCCCTGGCCGGGCGCCTCGGCGTCCGGGCTGGTGGGGTGGGGGCGCAGGCCCACGGTGATGATGGGGACGCGGGGACGTTCGGTGAGGGGCTGGGTCACGGTGTGGGCTGGCAAGGAGGGAACGGGTAACGAGGGGCCGGCAGCGAGGGCCCGGCTGGGAGGCTGACGATGCGGGCCGCGCACACCTGCGGTGCGCATGCGGCCGGGAGGCACAATGTTAACCCGTTCGGGCAGCCGCGCCCACGGGCGCCGCTGGCGGAAGCGGCACGGCCTGGCGGGCGTGACGTCCTGCGCGAGGGATTCCCCGGCTTGAGCGCCCGCGCCCGGCGTCGCACACTGCTGCGCCATGCGTGCCCCTCCGCTCCTCGTCATCGTCCTCGCCCAGCTCTTCGGTACCTCGCTGTGGTTCTCCGCGAATGCCGCAGGCGAGGACCTCCTGCGCACCTGGTCGCTGCAGCCGGCCGACATCGGTCGGCTGACGATCGCGGTGCAGCTCGGCTTCATCGCTGGCACCCTCGGCTTCTCGCTCAGCGGCCTGGCCGACCGCTTCGCGGCGAGCCGCATCTTCGCCGTCTGCGCGGTCGTCGGGGCGCTGGCCAACGCCGGCTTCGCGCTGCTTGCGCAAGGGCTGGGCGAGGGCCTGGTGTGGCGCTTCGCGGTAGGACTCGCGCTCGCCGGGGTGTATCCGCTCGGGATGAAGCTGGTGGTGAGCTGGGTGCCGCAGCAGGCGGGCGCGGCGCTGGCCTGGCTGGTCGGCATGCTGACCCTGGGCACGGCGCTGCCGCACGGGGTGCGCTTTCTCGATGCCGGCTGGGGCTGGCAGGCCACGCTGCTGGTGTCCTCGCTGCTCGCGCTGCTGGCGGCGGCGATGATCTTCAAGCTAGGGGACGGCCCGCATCTTGCCCGTCGCGCCGGGGCGCCGCGGCTGCGCCTTGGCGAGGGGCTGTACGCGCTGCGTTCGCCGGCCTTTCGTGCCTCCGCCTTCGGCTACTTCGGGCACCAATGGGAGCTGTACGCCTTCTGGACGCTGGTGCCGCTGCTGGTGAGCGCGGCGCGCGGGGCCGAGGCCGGTTTGCCGTCCGGGCCGGCCTTCGCGGTGATCGGCATCGGTGCCGTCGGCTGCGTGCTCGGCGGCTGGCTCAGCCGCCGCATCGGCAGCGCGCGGGTGGCCGCGCTGGCGCTGGCGGTGTCGGCGCTGTGCTGCGCGCTGTATCCCTTCGCGACCGCCTGGCCGCCGCTGGCGCTGGCCGGCCTGATGCTGCTGTGGGGGGCGAGCGTGGTGGCCGATTCGCCGCACTTCTCCGCGCTGTCCGCGCGCGCCTGCCCGCCCGAGAGCGTGGGCAGCGCGCTCGCCTTCCAGAACGCGATCGGCTTCGCGATCACCATGGTGTCGATCGAGCTCGTCACCCGGCTGTGGCCCTCGATCGGCGACCGCGTCGCGTGGCTGCTGCTGCCGGGGCCGGTGCTGGGCCTGCTGGCGCTGCGCCCGTTGTGGTCGCGCAGCCGCTCCGGAGCGGGTTGAGCGCGGCGGGCCTCGCGCGAGGGCGCTTGCCCGCGCGCAGGGAGCCGGGAACAATGCGGGTGCCCGCTTCGGGCGGTTCCGGGAGTCGCAGCTGATGATGAAACCCTGCAAACGTGCGTTCGTCGCCCTCGCCCTGCTCGTGCTCGCCCTGCCTGCCTGGACGCAGGCTGTGGTGGAGGATGCGCCCATGCTCCGGCTCGACTGCGGCGGCATCGGGCTCGAGGAGTCGGAGCGCATGCGGGCCGAGGTCGGCATGCACGCACTGACCGTGTTTTTCTCGACCACCGGGGGCGGCTGGGTCACCGACGTCGAGACGCAGGTCGACGAGCCGCTCTCGGGCCAGCGCGTCGAGGCGTCCTGCGGGCCGATCGGCCAGGTCGACGTGCCCACGCCGGGGCGCTACCGCATCTCCGCGTCCTACGCCGGCGAGCGCCAGGAGCACTGGGTCGATCTCGTGCCACAGGGCGGCGCCCGCCTGTCGCTGCGCTGGCAGGAGTGAGCGCGATCGCCCCGGCGAGCCCGCTCGCGCGACGCATCCGCCTTATCCGCACGCGTCGAAGCCGTTAAACTCGCGCTCCCTGACCTATTCGAGCCGGAGCGATCCATGTCTGTCCAGCGCGTCCTCACCGGGATCACCACCTCGGGCACGCCCCACCTCGGCAACTACGCCGGCGCCATCCGCCCGGCGGTCGCCGCCAGCCGCCAGCCCGGCGTCGAGAGCTTCTACTTCCTGGCCGACTACCACGCGCTCATCAAGACCACCGACCCGCTGCGCGTGCAGCGCTCGACGCTGGAGATCGCCGCCACCTGGATCGCCGCCGGGCTGGACACCGACCGGGTGTGGTTCTACCGCCAGTCCGACATCCCCGAGATCCCCGAGCTCACCTGGCTGCTCACCTGCGTCGCCGGCAAGGGCCTGCTCAACCGCGCCCACGCCTACAAGGCGGCAGTCGATCGCAACACCGCCGAGGGCGTGGACCCGGACGCCGGGGTCAACATGGGCCTGTACATGTACCCGGTGCTGATGGCCGCCGACATCCTGATGTTCAAGGCGCACTCGGTGCCGGTCGGGCGCGACCAGATCCAGCACATCGAGATGGCGCGCGACATGGCGGGCAGCTTCAACCACCTCTACGGCGAGCATTTCGTGCTCCCCGAGGCCGCGATCGACGCCTCGGTCGCCACCCTGCCCGGGCTGGACGGCCGCAAGATGAGCAAGAGCTACGACAACACCATCCCGCTGTTCGTGCCCACCGCCGAGCTCAAGAAGCTGATCTTCTCCATCGTCACCGACTCGAAGGCCCCGGGCGAGCCCAAGGACGCCGACGGCTCGGCGCTGTTCCAGCTCTATCAGGCGTTTTCCACCGCCGAGGAGACGCGCGCGATGCGCACCGCCTTCGATGAGGGCATCGGCTGGGGCGAGGCCAAGCAGGCGCTGTTCGACAAGATCGAGGCTGCGGTGGCGCCGATGCGCGAGCACTACCTGGCGCTGATCGCCGAGCCGGCGCGCATCGAGAAGCACCTGCACGAGGGCGCCGCCAAGGCGCGCGCGATCGCCACCCCCTTCCTCGCCGAGCTGCGCCACGCGGTGGGACTGCGCAACCTGGCCAGCGTGCCGCAGGCGGCCAGGGCGGCGAAGGCGAAGGCCGCGCTGCCGCAGTTCAAGCAGTACCGCGAGGCCGACGGTCGCTTCCACTTCAAGCTGGTCGACGCCGACGGCCGCCTGCTGCTGCAGGGCGCGGGCTTCGCCTCGCCGCGCGAGGCGGGGGCTGCGGTGGCGGCGCTCAAGCAGGGCGCTGCCTTCGAGATGAGGGACGGGGTCCTGTGGCTGGAGGGCGCGCAGGTGGCGACGCTGGCGGAAGGCGTCGACGAGGCCGACCTGCGCGCGGCGCTCGGCACATTCGCCGACTGAGCGCGCGGGGCGGCCAGCCCGGCGCCGGCGGTTCGCCGCGCTCAGCTGAAGCTGCCGGCGACGTACTCCGCCAGGCACTCCGCCGCTTCCGAAGCGTTCTCGCGGCTGCGGTGCACGCAGACGTCGAGGAGTCCCATCTCGGGGAACCCCTCCCGTGCGCCCAGCGTGCGCACGCCCGCCGGCACCGTGCTCTCCGCCAGCAGGGTCACGCCCAGGCCGGCGCGCACGGCGGCGATGATGCCGCTGTAGCTGGAGCTGGTGTAGGCGATCCGCCAGCTGCGATTCAGCCGGCCCAGGGTCTGCAGGATCCGGTTGCGGTAGATGCAGGGCGGCGGGGCCAGCACCAGCGACAGGGGTTGCTGCTCGTGACGCGTGTGGTCCGCGCTGGTGATCCACACCAGCGGTTCGGTATGGACCTGCACGCCCCCGCTCGCCTGACCCTGATCGTGCAAGGCGATGACGAGGTCGAATTCACCCTTCTGCTGGCGCTCGAGCAGGTTCTTGCTCAGGTCGCAGGTCACCTCCAGCGTGACGCCCGGGTGTGACTGCGCGAACTTGCCGAGGATGGTCGGCAGCAGCGAGGCCATGTACTCGTGCGGTGCGCCCAGGCGCACGCTGCCCGCCACCCGCGACCGCTGCAGGCTCGCCACCGCCTCGTCGTTGAGCGCCAGCATGCGTCGGGCATAGCTGGCGAGCGTGGCCCCTTCCTCGGTGAGTTTGACGCGATGCGTGCCGCGCTCGACGAGCTGGGTGTCGAGCATTTCCTCGAGTCGCCGCATCTGCAGGCTGACCGCCGATTGCGTCCGGCCCACCGCGTCGCCGGCGCGCGTGAAGCTGCCCAGATCCACGGCCTTGATGAAGGTGCGAAGAAGCTCCGTGGGCAGATTCATCATGGCCTCGCATTCATTTCCAAGATTAATTATTTCATTGGAACTATCAACTTCGCAAATGAAACCCCACGGTTAAGATGCATTGGCGACCGCTGCTGGCGGCCTGCCCGATCAATCAGACTGAGGGAGACATCATGAGCATCCTGAAATTTACCGAAGACCACGAGTGGCTGCGAGTCGAAGGCGATGTCGCCACCGTCGGCATCACCGACTACGCGCAGAACGCGCTCGGCGACATCGTGTTCGTGCAGTTGCCCGATGTAGGCGCCAGCTTCGCCCGGGGCGACGAAGCGGCCGTGATCGAGTCGGTGAAGGCCGCCGGTGAGCTGAAGATGCCGCTCGCCGGCACCGTCGTCGAGGTGAACCCGGCGCTGGTCGATGCGCCGGCGACGGTCAACGAGGATCCGCTCGGCGCAGGCTGGTTCATCCGCGTCCGCCTGGACGACCCCTCCGCCGCCGAGGCGCTGCTGGACCAGGCCGCCTACGAAAAGCTGACCGCCTGATCGGCGCCGTCCGCTCGATCCCGCCTGCATCGCCTCTTCCTGGACCGCCCCTGCCATGAACATCCACGACATCCGCTTCCCTGCGACGCTCGCCCAGCTCGAGCAGCGCGACGACTTCGTCGGCCGCCATGTGGGCCCGGACGGCGCCGAGACGCGCGCCATGCTCGACGTGCTCGGCCTCGACTCGCTCGACCAGCTGATCGACAAGGTCATCCCCGCCGCCATCCTGTCGGCGGCCCCGCTGGCCCTGCCCGAAGGCCGCAGCGAACCCGAGGCGCTGGCGATGCTGCGCGCGATCGCGGGCAAGAACCGGGTGCTGCGCTCGTTCATCGGCACGGGCTACCACGACACCTTCACGCCCACGGTCATCCTGCGCAACGTGCTCGAGAACCCGGCCTGGTACACCGCCTACACCCCGTACCAGCCGGAGATCTCGCAGGGTCGCCTGGAGGCGCTGCTGAACTTCCAGACCATGGTCACCGACCTCACCGGCCTGGAGATCGCCAACGCCTCGCTGCTCGACGAGGCCACCGCCGCGGCCGAGGCCATGGCCTTCTGCCAGCGCCTGTCGAAGAGCAAGGCGAAGGCCTTCTTCGTCTCGCGCGACTGCCACCCGCAGACCATCGAGGTGGTGCGCACCCGCGCCGAGCCGCTCGGCTTCGAGGTCATCGTCGGCGACGCCGCGACCGAACTCGCTGCGCACGAGGTCTTCGGCGTGCTGCTGCAGTACCCGGCGAGCACCGGCGAGGTGGTCGATTACGCCGCCATCGTCGCCGCCGCGCACGACAGGAAGGCGCTGGTGGTGGTCGCCGCCGACCTGCTCGCGCTCACCCTGCTCAAGCCCCCGGGCGAGTTCGGTGCCGACGTCGCCATCGGCTCGACGCAGCGCTTCGGCATCCCGATGGGTTTCGGCGGCCCGCACGCCGCCTACTTCGCCACCCGCGACGAGCACAAGCGCGTGATGCCCGGGCGCGTGGTCGGCGTGTCGATCGACAGCCACGGCAAGAAGGCCTACCGCCTGGCGATGCAGACCCGCGAGCAGCACATCCGGCGCGAGAAGGCCACCTCCAACATCTGCACCGCGCAGGCCCTGCTCGCCATCATGGCCAGCATGTACGCCTGCTACCACGGCCCGGACGGCCTGACCACGATCGCGCGCCGCGTGCATCGCCTCACCGCGACCCTGGCCGCCGGCCTGCGCCGTCTCGGCGTCGACGTGCCGACGACGGCCTTCTTCGACACGATCACCGTGCGCGTCGCCGACGCAGCCGCGGTGCATGCCGCCGCGCGCGCCGCGGGCATGAACCTGCGCGAGATCGACGCCGGCACGGTCGGCATCTCCCTCGACGAGACCACCCGCCGCGCGGATGTCGAGGCGCTGTGGGCGGTGTTCGGCACGGGTGCCGCGGCGCTGGATTTCGCCGCCGTCGAAGCCCAGGTGCAGGAGGCCCTGCCGGCCGCGCAACTGCGCAGCTCGGCCTTCCTGACCCACCCGGTGTTCAGCGCCTACCGGTCCGAGACCCGCATGCTGCGCTACCTGCGCAGCCTGGCCGACAAGGACCTTGCGCTCGACCGCACGATGATCCCGCTCGGCTCGTGCACCATGAAGCTCAACGCCACCACCGAGATGATCCCGGTGACCTGGCCCGAGTTCGGCGCCCTGCACCCCTTCGCGCCCGCCGACCAGACCGCGGGCTACGCCCAGCTCACCGCCGAGCTCGAGCAGATGCTGTGCGCCTGCACCGGCTACGACGCGGTGTCGCTGCAGCCCAACGCCGGCTCGCAGGGCGAATACGCCGGCCTGCTGGCGATCCGCGCCTATCACGCCAGCCGCGGCGAGGGCCATCGCGACGTGTGCCTGATCCCGAGCTCCGCGCACGGCACCAACCCGGCGACGGCGAACATGGCCGGCATGCGCGTGGTCGTGGTGGCTTGCGACACCAACGGCAACGTCGACGTCGCCGACCTCAAGGCCAAGGCCGCGCAGCATGCCGAGCAGCTCGCCGCGATCATGATCACCTACCCGTCCACCCACGGCGTGTTCGAGACCGCGGTGCGCGAGATCACCGACATCGTGCACGCCCACGGCGGCCAGGTGTACATCGACGGCGCCAACCTCAACGCCATGGTCGGCCTGTGCGGCCCGGGCCAGTTCGGCGGCGACGTCTCGCACCTGAACCTGCACAAGACCTTCTGCATCCCGCACGGCGGCGGCGGCCCGGGCGTCGGTCCGATCGGCGTCAAGTCGCACCTCGCGCCCTTCCTGCCGGGCCACGCTGCGGTGGGCCTCGAGGGCATCGGCGCGGTGGCGGCCGCACCCTGGGGCAGCGCCAGCATCCTGCCGATCACCTGGACCTACATCACGCTGATGGGCCGCGATGGCCTGCGCCACGCCACGGTGATGGCGATCCTCAACGCCAACTACATCGCCCAGCGCCTCGAGCCGCACTACCCGGTGCTCTACCGCGGCGAGAACGGCCTGGTCGCGCACGAGTGCATCCTCGACCTGCGCCCGCTCAAGGACAGCACCGGGGTCACGGTCGATGACGTGGCCAAGCGCCTGATGGACTTCGGCTTCCATGCGCCGACGATGTCCTTCCCGGTGCCCGGCACGCTGATGATCGAGCCGACCGAGAGCGAGTCGAAGGCCGAGCTCGACCGCTTCTGCGACGCGATGATCGCGATCCGCGCGGAGATCGCCAAGGTCGCCAGCGGCGAGTTCGACGCCAGGGACAACCCGCTGGTCAACGCCCCGCACACCGCCGAGGCGATCGCCGGCGAGTGGACCCACCCCTACAGCCGCGAGCTCGCCGCCTACCCGGTGGCCAGCCTGCGCGGCAACAAGTACTGGTCGCCGGTCGGCCGCGTGGACAACGTGTACGGCGACCGCAACCTGGTGTGCGCCTGCCCGCCGATGTCCGACTACGAACAAGCCTGAGGAGCCCCGCACATGAACGTCTCTTTCATCGTCACCCTGGTGGGCGAGGATCGCCCGGGCCTGGTCAGCGCGCTCGCCGAGCGCGCGGCCGCGAACGGCGCCAACTGGCTCGACAGCAGCATGGCGCATCTGGCCGGCAAGTTCGCCGGCATCGTGCGCCTCGACGTGGCCGAAGCGGACGCCGACCGCCTCGAGGCGGCGCTGCGCGCGCTGTCCTCGACCGGACTGAGCCTGAGCATCGAGCGCGGCACCGCCGCGGCGGGCACGGCGGGCGGCGAGCTGATCCGCATGGAGCTGCTCGCCCACGACCGCCCCGGCATCGTGCGCGACATCTCCTCGGTGCTGGCGCGGCACGGGGCGAGCATCGAGCGCATGGACAGCGCCTGCGAGAGCGCGTCCTTCAGCGGCGAGGCGATGTTCCGCGCCGAGCTCGAGGTCCGCGTGCCGGCGAGCGTCTCGGCCGGCGAAGTGCAGGCGGCGCTCGAGTCGCTGGCCAACGAGCTGATGGTGGACCTCAAGCTGGAGACCGGCGCCTGACCTGAACCGATACGCCGGCCTGCTCCGGCCTGATGCAGCCCTTCCCGGGGTGCCGACCCCCTCCATTCGGTCACTACAAGCGGAGAATCACCATGTTCGACAAGCAGATGCAGATCGCCGGCTATGACGATGCCCTGTGGCAGGCCATCGAGGCCGAGCGCGCACGCCAGGAAGACCACATCGAGCTCATCGCCTCCGAGAACTACGCCAGCCCGCGCGTGATGCAGGCGCAGGGCACGGTGCTGACCAACAAGTACGCCGAGGGCTATCCCGGCAAGCGCTACTACGGCGGCTGCGAGCATGTCGACGTGGTCGAGCAGCTCGCCATCGACCGTGCCAAGCAACTCTTCGGTGCCGACTGGGCCAACGTGCAGCCGCACTCGGGCTCGCAGGCCAACGCCGCGGTGTATCTCGCGCTGCTGCAGCCGCACGACACCATCCTGGGCATGAGCCTCGCCCACGGCGGCCACCTGACCCACGGCGCCAAGGTCAACTTCTCCGGCAAGATCTTCAACGCGGTGCAGTACGGCGTCACCGACGACGGCGTGATCGACTACGACGCGCTCGAGGCCCAGGCGCTCGAGTGCAAGCCGAAGATGATCGTCGCCGGCTTCTCGGCCTATGCCCGCCACCTCGACTTCCCCCGCTTCCGTGCGATCGCGGACAAGGTCGGTGCGCTGCTCTTCGTCGACATGGCCCACGTCGCCGGGCTGGTCGCCGCCGGCCTCTACCCCAACCCGGTGCCCTTCGCCGACATCGTCACCAGCACCACCCACAAGACGCTGCGCGGCCCGCGCGGCGGCATCATCGTCGGCCGCGCCAACCCCGACATCGAGAAGAAGATCGCCTCGATGGTCTTCCCCGGCACCCAGGGCGGGCCGCTGATGCACGTGATCGCCGCCAAGGCGGTGGCCTTCAAGGAGGCGCTCGAGCCTTCGTTCAAGGAATACCAGCAGCAGGTGATCGCCAACGCGCGCGCGATGGCGGGCGTGTTCGTCGAGCGCGGCTACAAGATCGTCTCCGGCGGCACCGACGACCACCTGTTCCTGGTCGACCTGATCGCCAAGGGCATCACCGGCAAGGCTGCCGACGCTGCGCTGGGCGCGGCGCACATCACGGTGAACAAGAACACCGTCCCCAACGACCCGCAGTCGCCCTTCGTCACCAGCGGCGTGCGCATCGGCACGCCCGCAGCCACCACGCGCGGCTTCGGCGTCGCCGAGGTCACCGCGCTCGCGGGCTGGATCTGCGACATCCTCGACGACATCGACAACCCGGCGGTCATCGATGCGGTGCGCGCGAAGGTGTCGGCGCTGTGCGCCCGCTTCCCGGTGTACGGGCGCTGAGCGCAGCGATCTCAGCGTGCACGCGATTGACAGCCGACTCAACTTCGCAACTGCCCAAAGGACACATGATGAGCGACCACGACGCTACCGCGCAGATGCTGCGCACCCCGCTGTACGACCTGCACGTCTCCCTCGGCGCCAGGATGGTGCCCTTCGCCGGCTATGAGATGCCGGTGCAGTACCCTGCCGGAATCCTCAAGGAGCACATCCATACCCGCAGCCAGGCCGGCCTGTTCGACGTTTCGCACATGGGCCAGGTGATGCTCGTGGGCGCCGATGCGGCCGCCGCGCTGGAGACCCTGGTGCCGGTCGACATCGTCGACCTGCCGGCGGGCATGCAGCGCTACGCGCTCTTCCTCAACGACCAGGGCGGCGTGATGGACGACCTGATGGTCGCCAACTTCGGCGACGGTCGCCTGTTCGTCGTCGTCAATGCCGCCTGCAAGGCGCAGGACATCGCGCACATGCAGCAGCACCTGTCCGCCCGCTGCAAGGTCGAGGTGCTGGCCGACCGCGCGCTGCTCGCGCTGCAGGGGCCGGCGGCGGGGGCGGTGATGGCGCGCCTCGCGCCCGCGACCGCGAACATGGTGTTCATGAACACCGCCACCGTCACCCTGGTCGGCGCCGAGTGCTACATCAGCCGCTCGGGCTACACCGGCGAGGACGGCTTCGAGATCTCGGTGCCCGCCGACAAGGCCGAGGCGCTGGCCAAGGAGCTGCTGAGCCACCCCGAGGTCGCTCCCATCGGCCTGGGCGCGCGCGACTCGCTGCGCCTGGAGGCCGGCCTGTGCCTGTACGGCCACGACCTCGACCAGAACACCTCGCCGGTCGAGAGCAGCCTGCTGTGGGCGCTGTCCAAGGTGCGCCGCGCCGACGGTGCGCGCCCGGGCGGCTACCCCGGCGCCGCGGTGGTGTTCGAGCACATCGCCAAGGGCGTGGCGCGCAAGCGCGTGGGCCTGCGCCCGACCGCGCGCGTGCCGGTGCGCGAAGGCGCCGAACTGGTGGACGCCGATGGCCGCAAGGTCGGCGTGGTGACCAGCGGCGGCTTTGGACCGACGCTGGAGGCGCCGGTGGCGATGGGCTACGTGGAGACCGCGCTCGCCAAGCCGGGCACGCAGCTCGCCGCGATGGTGCGCGGCAAGCCGGTGCCGGTGGAGGTCGCGAGCACGCCCTTCGTGCCGCAGCGCTATTACCGCGGCTGAGGGCGCGCGGGCCGGCGCGCGCTCCAAGCGGCAAACCCGCTTTGGCATCGGCCGCCGGCTTCGCTACCATCTCGCGTTTGCGCGTCCGCCCCGCTGCAGGGGCGGGGCATAGCGTTCACCGCATTCGTCGAGGAGTCCCACCCATGATCGTCTTCGTCACCGGCGCCTCCGCCGGCTTCGGCGCCGCCATCGCGCGCAGCTTCGTCAAGGGCGGCCACCGCGTGGTCGCCACCGCCCGTCGCAAGGACCGCCTGGATGCGCTCGCCGCCGAGCTCGGCGACGCGCTGTTGCCGATCGAGCTCGACGTGCGCGACGCCGACGCGGTGGCCGCGGTGCCGGGTGCGCTGCCCGCCGGCTTCGCCGAGGTGGATGTGCTGGTCAATAACGCCGGCCTCGCGCTCGGCCTCGAGCCGGCGCACCAGGCCTCGCTGGACGACTGGCACACCATGATCGACACCAACTGCACCGGGCTGGTGCAGGTCACCCGTGCCTTCCTGCCCGGCATGGTGGCGCGCAACCGCGGCCACATCTTCAACCTCGGCTCGGTGGCCGGGCGCTGGCCCTACGCCGGCGGCAACGTGTACGGCGCCACCAAGGCCTTCGTGCGCCAGTTCAGCCTCAACCTGCGCGCCGACCTGCTCGGCACCGCGCTGCGCGTGACCGACATCGAGCCCGGCCTGTGCGGCGGCACCGAGTTCTCCAACGTGCGCTTCCATGGCGACGACGACAAGGCGGCCAGGGTCTATGCCGACGTGCAGCCGCTGACCGCCGAGGACATCGCCGACTCGGTGTACTGGATCGCCACCCGGCCGGCGCATGTGAACATCAACACCATCGAGCTGATGCCGGTGGCGCAATCCTTCGCCGGTCTGTCGGTGCACCGCGGCTGAGCGGCGGCCGGCGCGCCACCACATCCCGAACGGAGCGGGCAGGGCACCGTCTCCTGGCCCGCGCTGTGGCGCCACGTCGGCTGCGGTTGCGACGCATGCCTGCATGCGCTTGACCCCTGGGCGATGCGGGCGGCCTGCGGAAGACTTCAAGCCTGTGGCGGGGTTGTAACAGTGTCATTTTCTTGCTGCAGGATGCGCATAATTTCCGCAATGCAACATCGATCCGCCCGTCCGTGACCCCCGATCTTCCGCCTTCCGCTCCGGAGGCTCTGCCGGCGCCGCCCGGGCGCCGCCTGCATCCCCGGCAAGTACTGGGCGCCGCCGTGTTCGTGGCGCTGCTGGTGGCGAGCGTGGCTGGCGGCCTGCTGCTGTGGCACGAGTCCGCCACCTCGCGCCTGCAGGCGCGCGAGCTCGCGCGCTACGCCGCGCGCCTCGACTACGCGCTGGTGGCGGGGCCGAGCGAGGCGATCCGCTTTCCCGCCCACGGCCCCTTCGACCGCCGCCTCGGCTACACCGAGCTGGCGCGCTTTGCCGAGCGCCTGCAGGCGCGCGGCTTCGCGCTCGTCGAGCAGGTGCGCTTCGACGATGCGCTGCTCGCCCACGTCGAGCGCGGCCTCTTCCCGCCCTACGCCGAGAAGACGCGCGCCGGCCTGGACGTCTTCGACTGCCGCGGCGAGCCGCTGTACGGCTTCCGCTATCCCTGGCGCGGCTACGCGCGCTTCGAGGACGTGCCGGCGATCGTTGCCCAGGCCCTGCTCTTCATCGAGAACCGCGAGCTGCTCGACGAGTCGCGGCCGACGCTCAACCCGGCGGTGGACTGGGTGCGCTTCGCGCGCGCGGCGCTCGGCCAGCTCGGACGCATGGTCGATGCCGACCTCGACGCCCCCGGCGGCAGCACGCTCGCCACCCAGATCGAGAAGTACCGCCACTCGCCCGCCGGCATCACCCTGGACGCGCGCGAGAAGCTGCGCCAGATGGTGTCGGCCTCGGTGCGCGCCTACCGCGACGGCGAGCACACCCTGCCCGTCCGCCGCCGGCTGGTGCTGGACTACCTGAACACCGTGCCGCTGTCGGCCGCGCCCGGGCATGGCGAGGTCAATGGCCTGGGCGACGGGCTGTGGGTGTGGTTCGGGGCCGATTTCGAGCGCGTGAACGCCTTGCTGGCGGCGCCGGAGGGCGAGGGGGATGCGCGCATCGCCCAGGGCCAGGCCTTGCGTCAGGTGGTGGCGCTGATGATCGCGCACCGCCGCCCCTCGTGGTATCTCGCCGGCGGGCGCGAGGAGCTCGCGCGCACCACCGACGCCTACCTGCGCCTGTTCGCCGAGGCCGGCCTGATCGGCGCCGGGCTACGCGACGCTGCGCTCGCCCGCCCGCTCGCCTTCCGCGACCTCGTCGCCGATCCGGCCTGGGTTCCGGCGACGCCCGGCAAGGGCACGACCGCGGTGCGCACCCGGCTCGCCGGCCTGCTCGACACCTCGCTGTACGGCCTCGACCGCCTCGACGCCGAGCTCGGCACCACGCTGCACGGCGGCCTGCAGCAGGCGGTGGGCGACTACCTCGGGCGCCTCGCCGACCCGGCCTTCGCGCGCAGCCAGGGGCTGATCGGCGAGCGCATGCTCGATCCGGCGACGCTCGGCGCGGTGCGCTACAGCTTCACTCTGGTCGAGCGCACCGCGGGCGGCAACCGCGTGCGCATACAGACCGACACCACCGACCAGCCGCTCGACATCAACGAGGGCAGCAAGCTCGAGCTCGGCTCCACCGCCAAGCTGCGCGTGCTGGCCACCTACCTCGAGCTGGTCGCCGAGCTCCACGCCCGGCTCGCCGTGCTCGACCCTCCGGCGCTGCGCCGCGTCGAGGTGGACGGACAGGACCGCCTGACGCGCTGGGCGATCGATCATCTCGCCAGCACGCCCGACCGCAGCCTGCCGGCGATGCTGGAGGCCGCCCTGGAGCGCCGCTTCTCGGCGAGTCCGGGCGAGGGCTTCTTCACCGGTGGCGGGCGCCACAGCTTCGGCAACTTCAACGCCGGCGACAACGCCCGCGAGCCCACGCTGCGCGAGGCGCTGCAGGCCTCGATCAACCTGCCCTTCGTGCGCCTGATGCGCGAGCTCGTGCGCCACACCATGTACCAGGTGCCGGGCAGTACCGCGCGCCTGCTCGAGGACAACGACGACCCGCGCCGCGTCGACTACCTCGTCCGCTTCGCGGACCGCGAGGGCCAGCTCTTCCTGCGCCGTTTCTGGCGCAAGTACCAGGACAGCACGCCCGAGGAGATGCGCTCGACCCTGCTCGACGGCCTGCGCCCGGGCGCCGATCGCCTCGCCGCGGTGTTCCGCTACCTCGAGCCCGAAGCGCCGCCGCAGGCGCTCGCCGACTTCCTCGCCCGCCGCCTCGGCGAGCCGCCCGCCGCCGCGCGCCTCGCCCAGCTCTACGCGCGCAACGCACCGGAGGCCTTCGACCTGCCCGACCGCGGCTATGTCGCGCGCGTGCATCCGCTCGAGCTGTGGCTGGTCGCCTTCCGCCTGCAGCATCCCGAGGCCACGCTGGCCGAGGCGGTGGCGACGAGCGCCGAGGAGCGCCAGCAGGTATATCGCTGGCTGTTCCGCACCCGCGCCAAGGGGGCGCAGGACTCGCGCATCTTCACCTTGCTCGAGGTCGAGGCCTTCCTCGAGATCCACCGCCGCTGGGCGCGCCTGGGCTATCCCTTCGGTCACCTCGTGCCCTCGCTCGCCACCGCGCTCGGCAGCTCGGGCGATCGCCCGGCGGCGCTCGCCGAGCTGATGGGCATCATCGTCAATGACGGCCTGCGCCTGCCCGTGCAGCGCATCGACACGGTGCGCTTCGCGCGCGCCACGCCCTACGAGACGGCGTTTGCGATCCGTCCGGTGGAAGGCGACGCGGTGATGGCGCCCGAGGTCGCACGCGCGCTGCGCGGGGCCTTGTCCGACGTGGTCGAGGGCGGCACCGCGCGCCGGCTGGCGGGTGCCTTCAAGCTCGCCGACGGCAGCGAGCTGGCGCTCGGCGGCAAGACCGGCACCGGCGACAACCGCATCGTCGTGCGCGGGCGCGCCGGCCTCGCGCTCAACCGCACCGCCACCTTCGTGTTCTACCTCGGCCCGCGCCACTTCGGCACGCTCACCGCCTACGTGATCGGCCCCGAGGCGGCGAGCTACCGCTTCACCTCCGGGCTGCCGGTGCAGATCCTCAAGTCGATGGGGCCCTTGCTGATCCCGCACCTGGAGCCGGCACGCGCGGACGCCTGCCGGCCGCCGCCGCTGTCCGGGGGACCCGAGTCTGCGCCGCAGCCGACGCCTGCCGAGTAGGCGGCAGGCTGCACCCCCGGCTTACGGGTGGAAGGGCCAGAACAGCGGGATCAGCACGCTGCACAGCAGCCAGGTGAGGACGTTCATCGGCACGCCGAGGCGGGCGAAGTCGGCGAATCGGTAGTTGCCGGCGCTGTAGACCAGGGTGTTGGTCTGGTAACCGATCGGGGTGGCGAAACTGCAGCTGGCGGCGAACATGACGCCGACCACGAAGGGGCGCGGATCCACCCCCATCTGCTGCGCCAGGCCGATCGCCACCGGGGTGAACAGCACCGCGATCGCGTTGTTGCTCAGCGCCTCGGTGGCCACGGAGGTGATCAGGATCACCAGCGACAGCATCAGCCATGGCGACATGCCCTCGCCGAGCGCGGCGAGCTGGCCGGCGAGTAGCTGGTCGAGGCCGGAGTTGCGCATCGCGATGCTGATCGCCAGCATGCCGAAGATCAGCACCAGGATCGGCCACTCGATCGACTTGTAGGCCTCGTCGCTGGTGAGGCAGCCGGTGGCGATCACGATCGCCGCGCCGATCAGCGCCAGGCCCTCGATCGGCATCACGTTGAGCGCGGCGAGCAGCATCACGCCGACGATGGTGGCGAGCGCGACCGGCGCCTTGTGGCGGCGGCTGGTCATCTGCCGGCCCTCGGTGATCGCGAACAGATCGCCGTTGTCGCAGAAGCGCTGGATCTGCGCCGGCGTGCCCTCCACCAGCAGCACGTCGCCGCCGAGCAGCTGGAAGTCCTCGCCGATCTGCGCGAACGAGGCGTCGCGCCGGTGCACCGCGACCAGGTGGATGCCATAGCGCGCGAGCAGGTCGAGGTCGCGGATCGGGCGCAGGATGTAGCGCGAGGTCTGGCCGACGATCGCCTCCACCATCACCAGGTCGCGCCGGCGCAGGGTCTCGACGTCGTGGGTCGCGGTGCCCGCCGGCGCCTGCAGGCCGACGCCGTCGCTGCTGCGCAGCGCCATCATGGCGTCGCTGCGGCTGTGCACGACCACGCGGTCGCCGACCTCGAGCCGGGTGTCGGGCGCGGGGTCGGCGAGCTCGGTGTCGCCGCGCACCAGGTTCAGCACCTGGATGATGCCGTTGGACAGGCGCGCCTCGCGCAGCGTCCGGCCGGCCAGATGCGAGCCCTCGGGCACGAAGAGCTCGGTCATGAACCAGCGCTCGCCGGCGCCGAACTGCTGGCTCAGGGTCTCGCGCACCGGCAGCAGGCGGGGGGCGAACACCAGCATGAAGGCGCTCCCCACCAGCGCCATCAGGATCGCCGGCAGGCTGATCTCGAACATCGAGAAGGGCGCCAGGCCCTGCTCGCGCGCGACGCCATCGACCAGGATGTTGGTCGAGGTGCCGACCATGGTGATCAGGCCGCCGAGGATGGTGGCGTAGGAGAGCGGGATCAGCAGGCGCGAGGGCGCCAGGCCCTGGCGGGCGGCCACCGCGATCACCGCCGGGATCATCACCATCACCACCGGAGTGTTGTTGATGAAGGGCGACACCAGCAGGCAGGCGGCGATCAGCGCCAGCAGCAACCTGCGCTCGCCCGCGCCGGCCGCGGCGGCGAGCCACTCGCCGAGCTGGTCCACGCAGCCGGTGCGCGACAGCGCGCCGCTGATGATGAACAGGCAGGCGATGGTGATCGGTGCGCTGTTCCCGAACACGCCGAGCACTTCCTTGCTGTTCAGCATGCCCGCGGCGAGCAGCACGCCCACCGCCACCATGACCGCGACGTCGGGCTTCGCCCATTCGCGCACGAAGGCGAGGAAGAGGACGACGAGGACGAGGCCGACGAAGAGGGGGGCGTGGAGCTCGGGGAGCAGCATGGAGGCGGGGCAGGGGCGCAGTGTGGATGGCGCTGCAGCTTATCGCCGCCTTTATGCTTCACAAAGATCGAATGGCGCAGAGTTTATTCCTGCCGGTTCATTGGCACCGCGCCCGCATGAGGGCTGCGCCCTCGCGGGTCCTCAACGCCGCGCAGCGTCCAGGCGCTCCTGCGCGCTGCGCTCGAGCTCGGCGGCGCGTTCGCGCAGGAACTCGAGGAAGGCGCCGGCGAGCGGGGTGAGGCGCTTGCCGGCCGGATACACCACCTGCCACTGGGTCGGCAGCGGGGTCCCGTCCACGCGCAGCACCGCGATGCCCTCGTCGACCGCGTGGGCGAGCGCGTGGGCCGATAGCAGCGACAGCCCCAGCCCGCCCGCCACCGCCTGCTTCACCGCCTCGTTGCTGCCCAGCTCCAGGCGCGGGCGCAGCGCGAGGCCGTGGGTGGCGAAGAACTGCTCGACGGCCTGGCGGGTGCCGGAACCGGGTTCGCGCAATACGAACTCCTCGTCGGCGAGCGCCTCGAGCGGAAGCTTTCTCCTGCATCCGGCGAGCGGATGCTCGGTGGATGCCACCACGACCAGCGGATTCGACAGGAAGGGCGTGGCCACCACCGGCGGCGCCTGCGGCGGCCGGCTCATGATGTAGAGGTCGTCGAGGTTGTCGGCGAGCCGCCGGATCACTGCGTCGCGGTTGAGCACCACCAGCGACACCTCCACCGCCGGGCGTTCGCGGCGGAAGTCGCCGAGCAGGCGCGGGATGAAGGTCTCCGCGGTGCTGACCACCGCCAGCCGCAGCCGCCCGACCACGTCGCCGCGCAGCTCGGCCAGCGTCTCGTCCAGGCGCTCCAGCTCCTGCTCGACCCGGTTCGCGGTGTCGAGCACCACGCGCCCGGCTGCGGTGAGGTGCAGCTTGCGGCCGACGCGCTCGAACAGCGGCAGGCCGACCTGCTCGGCGAGCTGGCGCAGCTGCGCCGACAGCGTGGGCTGGGTCAGGTGCAGGCGCTGGGCGGCGCGCGAAACGCTGCCCTCGCGCGAGACCGCGAGCAGGAGGCGGAGCTGGTGGAAGGTGAGGCGCATGGGTGGCGGACGGGCTGGGCGATTTACATAGATAAAAGTCTATTTTAAACGCAGAAATAAATGATTTTTCTACATGTGTGCGCCGCGGCAAAATTCGCACCGCACTGACGCAGCCGCGCCCTCCGAAGGTCCGTCGCGGCGCTCTCCCGGTTCCGCTCCTGCGCGGTCCGCTCATCAAGGAAAACAACACATGGTCGATGCCGTTCCCTTCTTCTTCGCCCTCGGCGCGGTGGCCTCGCTCGCCCGCTCCGGCCTGCGCCTGCCCGCCGCCGTGTTCGAGACCCTGTCGATCTACCTGCTGCTGGCCATCGGCCTCAAGGGCGGCGTGGAGATCGCGCGCTCCGAGAGCGCCACGCTGTGGGTCGATGCGCTGCTGGCGATCGGGCTGGGCGCGGTCATCCCGCTGCTGGTCTTCCCGCTCTTCCGCCTGCGCTTCTCGCGCCCCGACGCCGCCTCGCTGTCGGCGCACTACGGCTCGGTCTCCATCGTGACCTTCGCGGTGGGCGCGGCGGTGCTGGCCGGGCGCGGCATCGAGGTCGAGGGCCACCTCGCCCTGCTCGCCGCGCTGATGGAGGCGCCGGCGCTGATCGTGGCCACGCTGATCGCGCGCTGGGGGGTGAAGTCGGCCGACGGCAGCTCCACCGCGGGCGCGCTGGTACATGAGGTGTTCGCCAACAAGAGCGTGGTGCTGCTCGGCGGCGGCATCCTGATCGGCTGGGTCGCCGGGCCGCAGGGTCTGGAGCCGCTGTCGCCGCTGTTCGTCGATCTGTTCAAGGGCGCGCTGTGCCTGTTCCTGCTCGAGATGGGCCTGATCGCCGCCGACCGCCTGCCGGACCTGAAGAAGGCGGGGCTGTTCCTGGTCGGCAGCGCACTCGCCCTGCCGCCGGTGCTGGCGCTGGCCGGCTGGGGCGTGGCGCAGCTGATGGGCCTGGGCGTGGGCGGCACGGTGCTGATGATGACGCTGGCCGGCAGTGCGTCCTACATCGCCGCGCCGACCGCGATGCGGATCGCCGTGCCCGAGGCCAACCCGGCGCTCGGGGTGGCGGCGGCGCTCGCGGTCACCTTCCCCTTCAATCTGCTGCTCGGGATCCCGCTGTACCTGTGGTGGGCGCAGACGATGGCGGGGGCCTGAGCAGGGCGCCGGGGTCGGCGACGGGCGGGGGCGGGAGCGTGGCTTCCGCCGCGGTCTGCGACTCCGCGCCGCCGCAGGCGGGGGCGTCCTCCTCGCCCTCGCGGTCTGCGGTCTGCGCTTCCGGCGCCGCGGCAGTGTCCTCGAGCGGCGCCAGCACTGCCGGTGCTTCAACGTCTTCAACCACGTCGGCTGCAGGGGGCGGCACATCCGTGTCGGCGACGTCCGTCGCCTCCACCCCAGCCCCCTCCGCCGCTTCGGCGTCCGCCTCGGCTCCCTCGGGCGACACCATCTCCAGCACCGTGTGCGAGGTGCGCATCATCGGGGTGAACTGGGCGGCCTCCTCGACGATCTCGTCCTCGCTGCGGCGCGACAGCAGGAGTGCGAACAGGCCCAGCGGCACGAAGGCGAGGCCGAGGTGCAGCGGCAGCGCGATCGTCCCCACCCAGCCCATCAGCGCGCCGGCGATGCCCGGGCCGACCGCGGCCCCCACGCCGTGCAGGAAGAGCACGGTGGTGTTGCCGGCGAGGATCTGGTCCTGCGGCAGGTGGTCGATGAGGTGCGCGACCACGATCGGATACACCGCGAAGGCCATGCCGCCGTAGAGGAAGAGCCCCGCCAGCGGGACGTGCTCGACGTGGCCGAAGAGCGCCACCGCGACCGCGGCGAGCGCTGCGCCGAAGGCCGCGACGGAGAGCGCGAGGCGGCGGTCGCCGGCGTCGGAGAAGCGCCCCATCGGCCACTGCAGCAGCGCGCCGCCGACGATCGCGGCGGTCATCAGCAGGCCGATCCCGGCCTCGTCGAGGCCGACGCGCTCGCCATACACCGGGGTCAGGCTCCAGAACGCCCCCATCGACAGGCCGGAGGACAGCGCGCCCACGTAGGCCGCGGGCGCCGCGCGCCAGGTCATCCTGAGGCGCAGGCGCACGCGCGTGGCGATCTGCGGCTGTGGGAAGCGCGTCATCGTCACCGGCAGCAGCGACAGGCAGACGAACATGGCCGCGACCGCGAACAGGGTGAAGCTGGCCGGCGTGTCCAGGCGCAGCAGCTGCTGGGCGCCGGCGAGCGCGGCGAGGTTCACGATCATGTAGGCCGCGAACACCTGGCCGCGGCGTTCGGGCGCGGTCTGGTCGTTGAGCCAGCTCTCGATCACCGCGTAGAAGCCGACCAGGCTCATGCCGGTCAGTACGCGCAGCCCCATCCAGAACCAGGGATGGACGACGAGCGCGTGCAGCAGGATGCAGGCCGCGACGGTGGCGCCGAAGAAGGCGAAGGCGCGGATATGGCCCATGCGCCGGATCAGCTTGGGGGCGACGAAGGTGCCGAGGAAGAAGCCGAGGAAGTAGGTCGAGCCGATCAGGCCCAGCGTGGTCTCGGAGAAGCCTTCGAGGTTGCCGCGCAGCGACACCACAGTGTTGAGCAGGCCGGAGCCGAGCAGGAGCAGGGCGATGCCGGCGAGCAGTGCGCCGATCGGGACGAGGGTGGGCAGCATGGGCGGGCGCCGCACTGCTGTCCGTCCCGGGTGGGGGCGGTCGCCGTGCGGCAGAAATTAGTTTTTGTGCAAACATTTTAGCAGCATTGGGTTGCCGGCTGCCTTCCCGGCCACCGCCTGGGGAGGGATCACCACGTTCGGCTTGCCAATCCGCGCGCGACTTGCTAAAAGTCCGCCCGGGTGTCGGCGACACCCGATCCGGTCCGACGCGGGGACGACCCCGCCCGCCATGCGCGCATCGCGCAGCGACCGTCGGTTTCCCGCGGGACGACCCGCAGGACGAGGCGCGGGCCCGACCGGCCCGCTGCCGCCCGAGTTTCCTCCCGTGTCCGCAAAACCCAAGCTTCGTACCTTCCCCGACCGCCTGCGCCAGATCGCGATGTTCGAGATCGGCGGCCTCTTGCTGGTCACCCCGCCCTTCGCCTGGGCGAGCGGGGTGCCGATCCGCGAATCCATCGGTCTGCTCGCGCTGCTGGCGCTGATGGCGGCGATCTGGAACGGCGCCTACAACACCACCTTCGACTGGATCGAGGGCCGGCTCACCGGGCGCACCGCCGACCGCCGCCCGTTCCGGCTGCGCGCCCTGCATGCGCTCGGCTTCGAGTCCGGCCTGCTGCTGATGACGCTGCCGGTGATCGTGTGGTGGACCGGCATGGGCTGGGTCGAGGCGCTGATCGCCGACATCGGCCTGGCGATCACCTACACGATCTACGCCTTCCTGTTCAATCTCGGCTACGACCGCCTGTTCCCGATCGCGCCCGCCGACGGCAACGCGGCGGCCGCGGCCGGGCTGGCGGCGGAGCGCTGACATGACGGCCGCTGGCTGCAGCCCGCGCGTCGACGCGGATTCGCAGGTCGTCGCCGACGCCGACCTCTCCGCCCTCAACACCTTCGGCCTGCGCGCGCGCGCGGCCCGCCTGCTGCGCGTGCGTTCGGTCGAGACGCTGCGCGCGGCGATCGCCGCGCCGGGCTGGACCGAGACGCCGCGCCTGGTGCTCGGCGGTGGCAGCAACCTCGTGTTCGGTGGCGATTTCCCCGGCACGGTGCTGCGCGTGGAGATTCCCGGCCGCCGCCTGCTGCGCAGTGACGCAGAGGCCTGGATCGTCGAGGCCGGCGCCGGCGAGAGCTGGCACGACTTCGTTCGGTGGACGCTGGCGCAGGGCTGGCCCGGGCTGGAGAACCTGTCGCTGATCCCCGGCACGGTCGGCGCCGCGCCGATCCAGAACATCGGCGCCTACGGGCTGGAGCTGGTCGAGCGCTTCGAGTCGCTCGACGCGGTCGAGCTCGACACCGGCGAGCTGTGCCGCTTCGATGCCGCCGCCTGCGCCTTCGGCTACCGTGACAGCGTGTTCAAGCGCAATCCCGGCAGGTGGATGGTCGTCGCGGTGCGTTTCCGCCTGCCGCGGCCGTGGCGCGCGCTCACGCGCTACGCCGACGTGGCGCGCGAGCTCGAGGCGCGCGGTCTCGCGCAGCCTGGTGCGCTCGAGGTCTCGGACGCGGTGATCGCGATCCGGCGCCGCAAGCTGCCCGACCCGGCGGTGCTCGGCAACGCCGGCAGCTTCTTCAAGAACCCGGTGGTCGACGCCGCGCGCTGCGCGCGCCTGCTCGCCGAGCACCCCGCGCTGCCGCACTACCCGCAGGCCGACGGCAGCGAGAAGCTCGCCGCCGGCTGGCTGATCGAGCACGCCGGCTGGAAGGGGCGCGACCTCGGCCCGGTGGGCTGCTACGAGCGCCAGGCCCTGGTGCTGGTCAATCGCGGCGGCGCTACCGGCGACGACGTGCGCCGCATCGCGCAGGCCATCATCGCCGACGTCGACGCGCGCTTCGGCGTGCGCCTGGAGCCCGAGCCGGTCTTCATCTGAACTGCGGCGCCACCGCCAGCAGGTGGCGCCGTGCAGCAAATCGCGATATCGGGTGCGAGGCCCGCAGGAGAACCGCATGTCCCAAGAACCAGGCCGCAGTGCCGTACTGGACGAACTGCGCACCGCCTTCGGCGCCGACGAGGTCCTCGCCGGCAACGCCAGCCCGCGCCACCTCAAGGACTGGAGCACGGCCAGCGGTGGCACGCCGCTCGCCATCCTGCGTCCGCGCAGCACCGCGGAGCTCTCGCGCATGCTCGCGATCTGCAACACCCACGGCCAGGCCGTGGTGCCGCAGGGCGGCCTCACCGGCCTGGTCGGCGGCGCGGTGCCGGGCGAGGGCCAGGTGGTGGTGTCGCTCGAGCGCATGAACGCGATCGAGGAGATCGACCTCGGCTCGGGCACCGTGACCGTGCAGGCCGGCGCAGTGCTGCAGACACTGCAGGAGGCCTGTCACGAGGCCGGCGCGCTGCTGGCGATCGACCTCGGCGCGCGCGGCTCGTGCCAGATCGGCGGCAACGTGTCGACCAACGCGGGCGGCAACCGCGTGATCCGCTACGGCAACACGCGCGAATCGGTGCTCGGCCTGGAGGCCGTGCTCGCCGACGGCACCGTGCTGCCGATGATGAACCGCATGGCCAAGAACAACGCCGGCGTCGACCTCAAGCACCTGTTCATCGGCAGCGAGGGCGTGCTCGGCATCGTCACCCGCGTCGTCCTCAAGCTGCATCCGCTGCCGCGCGGCACCAGCACCGCGCTGGTGGCGCTCGCCGACTTCGACGCCGCGCTGAGCTTCCTGCGCCACGCGCAGCAGAGCCTGTCGGGGCAGGTCAGCGCCTTCGAGATCATGTGGCGCGAATATCTCGACGTCGCGGTCGCCACCAACCACCTGCGCCGCCCCTTCGCCGCCGACTACCCGGTGTATGTGCTGACCGACATGCACTGCGGCCAGCCCGAGACCGACGCCCGCCGCTTCGAGACCATGCTGGAGCAGGCGATCGAGTCCGGCTGGGTGCTCGACGCCGCGGTGGCGCAGTCGATGGCCGACGCCGAGGCGCTGTGGGCGATCCGCGACGGCATCGCCGAGGTGCTGCGCGAGCGGGCGCCGACGCTGAACTTCGACGTCTCCGTGCCGGTGGGCCGGATCGGCGAGTGTGTGGCGCGCATGCGTGCCAACCTGGAGCGCGGCTGGCCGCAGCTGCAGGCGCTGTTCTTCGGCCACGTCGGCGACGGCAACGTGCACGTGGTGGTGTGCAAGGTGCCGCAGGACGCCGACAGCCTGCACTCGATCGAAGAGGCGGTGTATGGCGTGATGCGCGACTACGGCGGCTCGGTGTCGGCCGAGCACGGCATCGGCGTGCTCAAGCGCGACTGGCTGGCGTATTCGCGCACGCCGGCGGAGCTCGCGCTGATGCGCACGCTGAAGACGGCGCTGGACCCGCGCGGCATCCTCAACCCGGGCAAGATGCTGTAGGGCCGCGCGTCGCCGCGGCACTAGATGATGCGGCGCGGCTGCTCGATGATGGTCTGGTAGACCAGGCTCTTGATCTTCATGCGGTCTTCCGCGCCGAGCTCGTGGAAGTCCACCCCGTAGTGGTATTCGATGCCTTCGCCCTCCGCATCGGGCTCCTGCTGCACGTTGCGGATCTCGGCCGCGATGTCCAGCTCGGAGTGCAGCTCGTGGAGGATCACGTCGAAGCGCAGGCGGATGATCGAGCCCTGTTCGCCCAGCGCGGCGCGGGTGTGGATCAGCGCGCCGGTCGCGCTCAGGTTCAGCATGGTGCCCTCGCTCGGCTCGCCGCCGGTCGGCGAGCTCAATCCCACCGGGAACTGGGTGCGCACCCGCGTCGATTTGCGGATCACGCTGCCCTGGATGACGGTCGGAAAGCTCAGGTGCACATAGTCGAAGGGCAGCTTGCACGCGCGCAGCACCGAGGCGCGAAATGCGAAGGCGCTCTGGCGCGAGAACACCCGCACGATCACCGGGTCGTTCTCGACCAGCTCCACCCGCCGTCCGCCCGCCACCGGCGTGGTCACCAGCAGGCTGACGCCGTCCATGTAGCCGACCACGCGCACGAAGGCCCGCCACACGCCCGTGCTCGCGGTGCATTCGATCTGCAGGCGGTCGCCGACGGCCAGACGCATGTCCTCGAAGGTGAAGCCGCGCTGCGCCTCTACCTCGTCCTGTCCGTCCGCATGCTCGTCGTCGCGCAGTTCTGCGTTGCTCGTGTCTTCGCTCATCGTTCCGTCCGGCCTCTACGGGGTTGCCTCGATGACGGATTTCAGCTGCTGCGGACGCGCCGGGCAAGGACGAATTGCACGCCCGCACGCAGGAATATTCGTCGCTTCTGATGTGGTGCCGCCGCAAATACGGCTTCTGATCTCCCCTCGACCCTGCTAGCTTGCCGGCCGTGCGCATGAGGCCGCGCCGCAACAAGCCAATCCCTGGACAAGACCGCATGTACAAGATGACAAAGCTCCGAAGCCTTCCCGCGCTCGCCCTCGCCTGCGCCCTGGTCGCCACCTCCGGAGCGAGCCAGGCCGTGACCTGGAGCGACACCTTCGTCGGCTATCGCCACGGCAGCGAGTTCCACGAGCCCAACAATCCCCGGGATGTCGAGAAGCACATCGTGCAGTTCTCCCACGCCAGCGGCTACACCATGGGACAGAACTTCCTCAACCTGGACATCTTCCGCTCGGACGAGGCGGACCCGACCGTGCGCGGGGGCGACAAGGGCGCGACCGAGTTCTATCTCGTCTATCGGCATCAACTGCACCTGGGCAAGGCGCTCGGAAAGCGCTTCGCCTTCGGTCCGGTGAAGGAGCTTGCGCTTACCGCCGGTTTCGATCTCAACACCAAGGATTCGCCGGTGCAGCCGCGCAAGCGCGTGCTCGTCGCGGGTCCCACGCTGAAGTTCGACGTGCCCGGCTTCCTCGATGTGAGCCTGCTGTTCGGGAGGGAGTGGAACCAGAACAAGCTCGGCTCGCCGAAGCAGCGCATCGCGTTCGACCCGCAGTGGATCCTCAACGCCGCCTGGGGCATCCCGTTCACCGTCGGCCCCGTGCCGCTCAAGTTCCAGGGCTTCGCCAACCACCTGAGCAAGCGCGGTGAGGACTACAACGGCAGGAAGACCAAGGCCGAGACCCTCATGCGCGCAGCGCTGATGGTCGACGTCGGCCAGATGGTCTCCGGCAGGAAGAACACCTTCCTGATGGGCGTGGGCTATGAATACTGGCGCAACAAGTTCGGCAACCACGGCATCCCGGGTGTCGAAGTCGATGCGCCGACCTTCCAGGCGGAGTGGCACTTCTGAGGGCGTGAGGAGCAAGGCGCACCCGTCCCCGTGCCGCCGCCGCGGTGTTGCCTGCGGCATTTCCGCACGGCGGCCCGCGGCCGACCATCCGGATTCGTGATGTGCTGTATCAGCTGGGCGGGATTCATGACGTTTCCCGGCCTGTTAGTTTTGCGACCGCGCGCAATGCCTTGCGCCCGAGAGCCAAACCAGAGACAGGACCGGAGACAAGAAATGACAAGACTCAGCACCCGCATCCAGACGCTCGCCGCGGCCGGCGCGCTGCTGGCCATGCCTGCCGCAGGCCAGGCCGCGACCTGGAGCGACACCTTCGTCGGCTACCGCTACGGCAGCGACTTCCGCGAGCCGACCAACACCAAGGACGTCGACAAGCACGTCCTGCAGTTCACCCACGCCAGCGGCTACTCGGTGGGGCAGAACTTCGTGAACCTGGACGTGCTGCAGTCGGACAAGGCCGACCCGGCCAGTGGTGGCGCCAGCGGCGCGACCGAGTTCTACCTGACCTATCGCCACCAGGTCCATCTCGGCAAGGCCTTCGACCGCAGCTTCGCCTTCGGGCCGGTCAAGGAGGTCGCGGTCACCGCGGGCTTCGATCTCAACACCAAGAACACCGCGTTCTCGCCGCGCAAGCGCCTGGTGGTGCTCGGGCCCACGCTCAAGTTCGACGTGCCGGGCTTCCTCGACGTCAGCCTGCTCGTCGGCAAGGAGTGGAACCGTTGCGGTCTCGACCCCGTCGCGCCGTCGACCTTCGATCCCTGCCCCAAGACCGAGGTGAGCTTCGACCCGCAATGGATCGTGAGCGCGGCCTGGGGTATCCCGTTCAGCGCCGGCCCGCTGCCGCTGAAGTTCCAGGGCTTCATCAACGTCAACGGCGAGAAGGGCAAGGACTACGCGGGCGTGAAGACCCACACCGAGACCCTGATGCGCACCTCTCTGATGGTAGACGTCGGCCAGATGGCCTGGGGCAGGAAGAACACCTTCCTGATGGGCGTCGGCTACGAGTACTGGCGCAACAAGTTCGGCAACCACGCCTACGCCAACGGCGTCGAGAAGCCCGGCATCGACACCAACGCGCCGACCTTCCAGATGGAATGGCATTTCTGACGCGTGACGCGTGACGCGTGACGCGTGAGGCGCGAGTGCAGGCGGCGCCCGCTATCCCCGCTCCACCGCCGCATCGCAGCCGCGCAAGTCACACGTTCATGACCGTCACCGCGCGGGTGTTCAGGTAGGCGTCGAGCGCCTCCGGCCCGCCCTCGGTGCCGTAGCCCGAATCCTTGATGCCGCCGAAGGGCATCTCCGCGCTCGGCGTCGCCGGCTGGTTGATGTACAGCATGCCGACCTCGAGCTCGTGCGCCAGGCGGTGCGCGTTCTTCAGCGAGCCGGTGAAGGCGTAGCCCGCCAGCCCGAAGGACAGCCGGTTCGCCTCGGCGATGGCCTCGTCCAGCGTGGTGAAGCCGCGGATCGCCGCCACCGGCCCGAAGGGCTCCTCGTTGAACACCTTCGCATCCAGCGGCACGCCGGTCAGCACCGTGGGCGCGAAGAAGTTGCCCGCGGCGCCGATGCACTCGCCGCCCGCCGCCACGGTCGCGCCGCGCGCCACCGCGTCCTGCACGAAGTCCGCCATCGCCGCCACGCGGCGCGAATTGGCCAGCGGGCCCATCTGCGTGCCCTCTGCCAGGCCGTCGCCGACCTTCAGCGTGCTCGCATGCCTGGCCAGCGCCGCGGCGAAGTTCTCGCGCACCGCCTCATGCACCAGGAAGCGCGTCGGCGAGATGCACACCTGGCCGGCGTTGCGGAACTTCGACCCCGCCGACACCTTGATCGCCAGCTCCAGGTCGGCGTCCTCGCACACGATCACCGGCGCGTGGCCGCCGAGCTCCATGGTCACCCGCTTCATGTGCTGGCCGGCCAGCGCGGCGAGCTGCTTGCCCACCGGGGTGGAGCCGGTGAAGGTGATCTTGCGGATCGCCGGATGGGCGATCAGGTAGCTGGAGATCTCCGCCGGCGTTCCGTACACCAGCCCGATCGCGCCTGCCGGCACGCCGGCATCGACGAAGGCGCGCACCAGCTCGGCGGGCGCCGCGGGCGTCTCCTCGGCGGCCTTGACCAGGATGGAGCAGCCGGTGGCGAGCGCGGCGGCGGCCTTGCGCACGACCTGGTTGATGGGGAAGTTCCACGGCGTGAACGCGGCGACCGGGCCGACCGGGTCCTTGATGACCATCTGCGTCGCGGCGAGGTTGCGGCCGGGCACGATGCGGCCATACACGCGCAGGCCCTCGTCGGCGAACCACTCGATGATGTCGGCCGCGGCGAGCGTCTCCATCTTGGCCTCGGGCAGCGGCTTGCCCTGTTCCTGGGTGAGCAGGCGGGCGATGTCGCCGGCGCGCTCGCGCATCAGCGCGGCGGCGCGGCGCAGCGTCTTGGCGCGCTCGATCGCCGGGGTGCGGCGCCAGGCCTGGAAGCCCTTCACGGCGGCAGCGACGGCGAGGTCGAGGTCGGCGATCGCGGCATGCGCGACGCGGCCGATCTCCTCGCCGGTGGCGGGGTTGTGCACCGCCAGCGTGCGGCCGTCGAGGGCGTCGCACCATTGGCCGTCGATCAGCAGGCGGGTGTCGGGGTAGGTCATGCGGGCTTCCTCTCGTGGGAATGTGGGGTCCGACATTCTAGCGGCTGGCGGATGACGGGCAGGCGTCGGTCCGCCGACGTGGCGTGGCCCGGACGTGTGCAGGGAAGGCCAGGAGCTCGCGACCCTTCCTGTAGGAGCGCCGGCAGGCGCGAATGCGGCTGCCCTGTCCGCGGCTACCGCCGTACCCGGAAGGGCGCTCGCGACGCTTCATGTAGGAGCGCCGGCAGGCGCGAATGCAGCGGCCTCGTCCGTGGCTACCGCCGTACCCGGAGGGGCGCTCGCGACGCTTCCTGTAGGAGCGCCGGCAGGCGCGAATGCGGCGCTGCGGCGGGCGAGCGCCGCTCCGCCGCGGCCCCGCCTCAGGAGATTTCCCGCGCGCTCAGCGTGTAGCTGAAGGCGTCGGGGTCGAGGCTGTCGAAGCGCTGGCCGGCAAGCTCGCCCTGGGGGTACATCAGGAAGGGGATCTCCTTGCCGGTGCTGTTGGGCAGGCGCAGGTCGTGGGCGTCGTTGTAGGCCAGCCAGTTCATCTCCCAGGCGCCGAAGAGCTGCCTGCGCACCGCGGCGACCTTGGGATCGACCATGGAGAGCTTGCCCGGGGGCTCCTCGAGCACGACCTTGCGCACGTCCGCCGGGTCCACCGGCACCCAGCCGAAGCGCTCCAGGAACACCTCGGCGCGGCAGTGCTGGGCCTTGGACACGTTGCCGCTCTTGCCCAGGCTCTTGTAGCCGAAGCGGGAGTCGGCGACGCGGATGCCGTAGACGTCGCGCGCCGGCAGCCCGGCCGCGCGCGCGAGGCCGACGAAGAGGGCGTTGAGGTCGGCGCACTTGCCCGAGAGGTTGCCGGTCTCCAGCATGCTGCGGATGTCGCCGATGCCGCAGCCGCGCACCTTGGGCTCGCGGAAGGTGTTGTCCACGATCCAGTCGTAGATCGCGCGCGCCTTGTCCTCGTCGCCCTTCGCGCCCTGGACGATGTCGCGTGCGGTGTCGCGCACGATGCCGTCGGTGGGCAGCAGCGCGGTGGGGCGCAGATAGAGCATGCGCTCGGCGCGCGTCAGCCGCTGGGGTTCTGCGCTGGGCTGGGTGAAGTCGGTGGCGCGGTCGCGGGTGGCGAAGCGGCTGAGGATCTCGAGCTGGGGCTGGGCGACGCCCGGCGCCCACTCGGCATAGACCATCTCCGCGCCGGAGCGGTCGCGCACGCGCTCCATGAGCTCGGCATTGCCCTGCCAGAGGCTGCCCATCGGGCGCTGCCAGGCGGTCTCGTGCATCGCCGGCAGCGGGACCCACACGCGCAGCGGGCCGTCGCCGGGCAGCGGCTCGATGCGGCTGACGAGCTCGAAGCGGCGCCAGCCGGTCTCCGGCGTGGGCGCGAAGGCGGGCGGTTCGGCGAGCGGGGTGGGGGTGGCGAGCGGCGCGGTGACCGCGGCCGAGGCCGGTTGCCGGGCACGCGCGAGCGCAGGCAGCGCGAGGCCGGCCGCGAGGCTGCCGGCGCGCAGGAAGTTGCGGCGGTTCATGAGTTCTCCCGATGAGCGAAGCCGCCCCGGTGCGGGATGCCGCCGGGGCTTGATGTCTGGCCGTTGCCGGCGGCCGTGTGCGGGGCCTGCCCGCGGCGTGGAAGGCCGATACGAAGGATCGGCACGCTGGTCCGGCGCGCATTGTCGGCGATTGCGCGCAGCGAGTGAACCCGCGCACCGCGCTTCCAGGCCCCGAGCGCGGCCCTGTAGGAGCGTCGGCAGGCGCGAACGGGCGGCTGTCCATGCGCCGGCGCTCCTTTCGTCGATGGATTCGCGCCTTGCGGCGCTCCTACACGGGGTGCTGGCAGCGCTGAGACCGGTTTTTGCAGGAGCGCCGGCAGGCGTGAGCCTCGGCCCCCTGCCTGCGCCGACCTTCCCGAGTGCGGGATCTCCGCCATGGGCAGCGCCGGCGCGGGTCGATACAATGGTCCGCATGAATCAGCCGATTCCCGGGACGGCGTCCTGCTGCCCGGTCTGTCTTGGCGCATCCGTGCGCCCCTTCCTGCACGCGGGCGGGCGCGACTATCTGCGCTGCGAAGCCTGCGAGGCGACCTTCCTGCACCCGGCCCAACGGCCGGCGGCGGATGTCGAGTGCGCCGAATACCGCCTCCACCGCAACGACCCCGGCGACCCCGGCTACCGCCGCTTCCTCGCGCGCCTGGTCGATCCGCTGCGCGCCCGCCTCGCGCCCGCGGCGCAGGGGCTGGACTACGGCTGCGGCCCGGGACCGGCGCTGGCCGCGATGCTGCGCGAGGCCGGCCATCCGATGCGGGTGTGGGATCCCTTCTTCGCCCCCGATCCCGACGCACTCGCGCGCCGCTACGACTTCGTCACCTGCACCGAGGTGGTGGAGCACTTCCACGCCCCCGCGGCCGAGTTCGCCCGCCTCGACGGCCTGTTGCGCCCGGGCGGCTGGCTCGGCATCACCACCTGCCTGCAGACCGAGGACGCGCGCTTCGCCGCCTGGCACTACCGGCGCGACCCCACCCACGTGGTGTTCTACCGCGCGGCCACCTTCCGGGCGATCGCCGCCCGCTTCGGCTGGCGCTGCGAGCTGCCGGCAAAGGACGTGGTGCTGATGCACAAGCCCGCGCCGCCGGTGGCCGCAGCGACTGCCGCTTCTTCCCCTCCCCCCAACCCCGACCGGGAGTCCCCATGAGCTACGAAACCCTCCTCTACGACCTCTCCGACGGCATTGCCGAGATCCGTCTCAACCGCCCGCAGCGCCTCAACGCGGTCACGCAGCAGCTCTACGACGAACTGAACGACGCGCTCGGCCGCGCCGAGGCCGCGCGCGAGGCGCGCGTGGTGCTGCTGACCGGCGAGGGCCGCGCCTTCTGCGTCGGTGCCGACCTCAAGGAGCACAAGGTCGGGCGCACCGCCTTCGACCGCCGCCAGTACCTCAAGGGCGAGCAGGACGTGTGCCGCCGCCTGATCGATCTCCAGAAGCCAGTGGTCGCCGCGGTCAACGGCTATGCGCTCGGCGCCGGCGCCGAGATGGCGCTCGCCTCCGACTTCCTGCTGATGGCCGAAGGCGCGCAGCTCGGCCTGCCGGAGATCTCGATCGGCAACTTCCTCGGCGGCGGCGTGACCTGGCTGCTGCCGCGCCTGGTGGGGCTGGCGAAAGCGCGCGAGCTGGTCTTCCTCGGCGAACGCGTCGGCGGCGAGGAGGCGGTGCGCATCGGGCTGGCGAACCGGGTGTTCGCGGACGCGGGCTTCCTCGACGAGGCGCGCGCCTTCGCGCGCAGGATCGCGGCCAAGGCGCCGTTCTCGATGGAGCTCGCCAAGCGCCAGCTCAACCTCTCGGCCGAGCGCACGCTCGACGCCTGCCTCACCGCCGAGCTCGAGGGCATGATGTTCGTCGGCACCACGCGCGACTGGCAGGAGGGCGTGGATGCCTTCGCCGAGAAGCGCGCGCCGGTGTTCAAGGGGGAATGACATGAGCGAGAACCCGAGCCCCGTGCCCTGCAGCCCGGCGCGCCGCAGCCCGCTGCACGACTTCCTCGCCCCCGCCTCGATCGCGATCGTGGGCGCCTCGGCCGATCCCACCAAGCGCGGCTACAAGGCCATGGTCGGCCTCATCAAGGGCGACTACCGCGGGCGCATCTACCCGATCAACCCCAAGGTGCCCGAGATCCTCGGCGTGCCGACCTGCGCCACGCTCGACGACGTTCCCGGGCCGATCGACCTGGCGCTGATCTGCACCCCGGCGAAGACCCTGCCCGGGCTGCTCGAGGAGTGCGGGCGCAAGGGCGTCAAGGGCGCGGTGATCCTCGCCAGCGGCTTCCGCGAGACCGGGCCGGAGGGCGCCAGGCTCGAGCAGCAGGTGCTGGACGCGGCGCGTGCGGGCGGCGTGCGCATCATCGGCCCCAACACCTCGGGCATGTTCAACCTGCACCACAAGGTCAACCTGCTCGACCTGCGCAACGCCCGGCCGGGCGACATCGGCTTCATCTCGCAGTCGGGCAACATGCTGCTGGCGCTGGTGCTGGAGGCCGAGCACAACGGCCACGTGGGCTTCTCGACCTACGTCGGTCCGGGCAACCAGACCGACGTCGGCTTCAACGACTACCTGCGCTACCTCGGCGAGGACGAGCACACCCGCGTGGCCACGCTGTACGTGGAGGGCTTCCGCGACGGCCAGCGCTTCCTCGAGGCGGCGCGCGAGATCACCCCGGTGAAGCCGGTGGTGGTGTACAAGTCGGGCGCCACCGAGCTCGGCAAGAAGGCCGCCAGCTCCCACACCGGCGCGCTCGCCGGCAGCTACGCGATGACGGTGGACCTGCTGCGCCAGGTCGGCGTGAGCGTGGTGCATCACTCCGACGAGATCCTGCCGGTGGCCGAGGGCCTGGCGCTGATGCAGCAGGCGCGCGGCCGGCGCGTGGCGGTGATCGCCGACGGCGGCGGCCAGGCCACGATCACCTCCGACCGCCTGTCGGAGTCCGGCCTGGAACTCGCCGAGCTGTCGGAGGCCACGCGCAAGCGCCTGGCGGCGATCCTGTTCGCGCAGGCGTCGCTGGCGAATCCGGTGGACGTGGCCGGCAGCTCGGACGCCGACCCCGAGGTGCTGGCGCGCTGCGTCGAGATCGTCGCCGACGACGACAACGTCGATGCGGTCTTCCTCGTCGGCATGTTCGGCGGCTACCACACCCGCTTCGCCGAGTCCCTGCTCGGCGGCGAGATGCGCGCGGCCGAGGCGATGATCGAGCTCGCGCGCGCCAGCGCCAAACCGCTGGTGGTCTATAGCCTCTACGCCCCGGTCAAGCCGCCCGCGCTGCGCCGCCTGCACGAGGCCGGGCTGCCGGTGTATGCGTCGATCGAGCAGGCGGTGAAGGTGCTGCAGGCGCTCGCCGAGCGCGGCCTCTACCTGCAGGACCGCCACGGCCAGCCGCTTCAGGCCGGCGTGGCGCCCGACGAGGCGATGCAGGCGATGTTCGCGCGCGCCCAGAACGAGGGCCGCGACCTCTACGAGCACGAGGCGCGGGCGCTGCTGCGCACGCACGGCGTGGCGGTCGCGGACGAGCTCGTCGCCCACACCGCGGACGAGCTCGGCGCGGCGATCGAGCGGTTCGGCGACCAGCCGCTGGCGATGAAGGTGGTGTCGAAGGACATCCTGCACAAGTCCGACGCCGGCGGCGTGAAGCTGAACCTGGTCGGCGAGGCCGCGCTGCGCGAGGCCTACGACCAGATCATGGCGAGCTGCCGCGCCTACGACCCCGGCGCCGACCTGCGCGGCGTGCTGCTGACGCCGATGGCGAGGAAGGGGGTGGAGGTCATCGTCGGCGTGGTTCGCGACCCCATCTTCGGGCCGGTGCTGATGTTCGGCCTCGGTGGCATCTTCGTCGAGATTCTCGAGGACGTCGCCTTCCGTGCCATCCCGCTGTCGCGGCGCGACGCCGAGACCATGGTCGACCAGCTCAAGGCGCGCAAGGTCCTCGCCGGCGTGCGCGGCGAGCCCCCGGTGGACAAGGCCGCGCTGGTCGAGCTGCTGCTGAAGGTGTCGAGCATCGTCAGCGCCTATCCGCAGTTGTCGGAGTTGGACCTCAACCCGGTGATCGCCTACGCCGACGGGTATGCGGTGGTCGATGCACGCATCATCGCCAACCGCGCGGTGGCCAGCAGCTGAGCCTGTTTCCGGCAAGCAAGTGGAGCGACGCGCCCCGACCCTGCGGCAAGGCAGGCGCCGGGGCCTAGTTGCGCGGCGGCGAAACGGCGAATGCCGCACCGTGCGGCTCCCGCCTCGATCCGGGGTGTGCAGGAAGTGGATATCGATGGTGCAGAGCCTGGATATTGATCGGGCGGATTGCGCCATAACCTGTCGGCCTTTCACGTGACAGCGGTTGAAGTGCGTCTTGCCCTTCAGCGCTCGTCCGTTCGAGCTCCCCATCCAGCAGCACTTCCTGCAAAGAGGCACGATCTTGAATTCGAACGCTTCTCCAATCGAAAGCCCGGAAATGGCGCGCAAGCGGCGCAGCACCATCTTCTGGGTGATCGGCCTGGCCTTCATCGGCCTGGTCTTCGACGGCTATGACCTCGTGGTCTACGGTGCCGTCCTGCCCGGCTTCATGGGCCCGGATGCCGCCAAGTGGATCGGCGACCGCGCGCTGACACCGCAGGAAGCCGGGATGCTCGGCTCCTATGCGATGGTCGGCATGATGCTGGGCGCGCTGGTCGCCGGCACCCTGGGCGACCTGATCGGCCGCCGCAAGGTCATGATCGCCTCGATCGCCTGGTTCTCGATCGGCATGGCGGTTTCGGCCATGACCGAATCGGTCACCGCCTTCGGTATCTGGCGCTTCATCACCGGCCTGGGCGTCGGCGCGCTCGCCGGCACCACCGGCGCGATGGCGGCCGAGTTCGCCCCGCCCGGCAAGAAGAACCTCGCCACCGCCTTCACCTACGCAGGCATTCCGCTCGGCTCGCTGCTGTCGGCCTTGCTGGCGATCTTCCTGCTGCCGGTCATCGGCTGGCGCGGCATGTTCCTGCTCGGCGCGCTGCCGCTCGTCACCCTGCTGCCGCTGGCGATCTGGAAGCTTCCCGAGTCGGTGGCCTGGCTGGCCTCGCGCGGCCGCCTGGATGAGGCGCGCAGGGTCTCCGAGCGCACGGGCGTGCCCATCCCCGAGACCGAGATCAAGCCGCAGCACAGCGCGGCGGCCCGCTCTTCCGACGAGCGTGCGGGCTGGGCGGGGCTGTTCACCGTCTATCTCGTCCCGGCCATCGTGATCGGCTTCGTGTCGGCGTTCTGCCTGCTGCTGGTCTATTCGCTCAACACCTGGCTGCCCAAGATCATGCTGCCGATCATGGGCCAGAACGGATCGCTGGCCTTGCTGCTGGTCCTCAATGCCGGCGCCATGGTGGGCACGCTGTACGGCTCCACCCTGGCGGACAAGCACAGCCCGCAGCGCATCGTGGCGCTGGGCTTCCTGGTCGGTGCGCTCGCCATGGGGGCCATCGGCATGATCGCCTCCACGATCGATGTCCCGGCGGTCGCCAAGGCGGGCGAGGTCCAGCAACTCGCCGACGTCGGCGGGATCGTCGTCGCCCTGCTGCTGCTCACGATCGCGATCACCGGCCTGGGGACCTCGGGCACGCAGACCCTGATCTACGGCCTCGCGGCCAACTACTACCGCACCAACGTGCGCGGCGCCGGTGTCGCCTGGACGGCTGCCTTCGGCCGTATCGGCGGCATCTTCGGGCCGATCTTCGGCGCCTTCCTGGCGGTGAAGTTCGCCGGCGAGCTGCACAGCATCTTCTATGTGCTCGGTGGCATCAGCCTCATCGGCCTGGCGCTCACCCTGATCATCCCGAAGAGCAAGGCGGCGGCGGCCGTGCAGGCGGTGGCGCCGACCACGGCCCCGGCGGCGGCCGTGCCGGACGGCAAGTCCCGTCTCTACGGCACCATCATGGCCGTGGTCGATCACACCGGGAACAAGCTGACGCGCGCGCGTGTGTCCGAGTTCGTCTCGCTCACCGGCTCGAAGGTCCACCTGGTGTATCTCGCGCCGGAGCACGTCCTCTCCGCCGAGGTCGACCAGACCGACAAGACCATCGATCCGCGCCACGTGGCGAACCTGCAGGAGTATGTGAACGAGGTGAACGCCCAGGGCGTACCGGCCGAAGGCCAGATCCTGACGTCCACCCTGTTCGGTCGTGGCAAGGCGGTGGTCGACCTGGCCGAGCAGCTTCGCTGCGACCTCATCATCCTCAACACCGAGGAGGGCGGGCAGCGTGCCAAGGCCGAGCTTGCCCAGGAAGTGGCCGGGCAGAACCCGAAGATGGCCGTGCTGATCGCGCGCTCGACGCAGTAAGACGCCGCAGCATCACGACGACCGCCCCGACCGCCCCGGTTCGGGGCGGTTTCTTTTGTGCACGGGCGCCGCGCCTTGCTGCAAGCGGGCGCTGGCAGAGCGGAAGTCGTGCGTGGAAGCCATCGTGCCTTGGCCGGACAGAGAAGAAGTTTATGCACTATTGTGCATTTAATGTGTGTTCATGCCGCAATTGATGAGATATAGTGCACTTTCAGGTGCCTCGATGGCAGGTGCCTGCGCTATTGCGGCGCACGAGCAAGGTTCCTGATCCCCGAGAGAGCGGGAGGCGGGGCGAGCGTCGCGAACGTGTGCGTCCGTGCAGTCCTCGGTCGCTCCCACAACTCCGACTCAAGCGCCAGGAATCCATCGTGAGAAATGTAGATGTGCATCGAACAATCGACGAGGCGAGGTTCAACAGGTTTCACCTGAACGTGCTGTTCTGGTGTGCGCTCGTCATCATCTTCGACGGCTACGACCTGGTGATCTACGGGGTCGTGCTGCCGGTACTGATGCAGGAGTGGAACCTGACGCCGCTGCAGGCGGGTTCGCTCGGCAGCGCAGCGCTGTTCGGCATGATGTTCGGCGCGCTGATCTTCGGGCCGCTGTCGGACCGCATCGGCCGCAAGAAGGTGATCATGATCACGGTGGTCATCTTCAGCGGCGTGACCTTCCTCAACGGTTTCGCGCAGACGCCCACCCAGTTCGGTGTGATGCGCTTCATCGCCGGCCTGGGCATCGGCGGCGTGATGCCCAACGTGGTCGCGCTGATGACCGAGTACATGCCGAAAAGGATCCGCAGCACCATGGTGGCGGTGATGTTCAGCGGCTACTCGGTCGGCGGCATGACCTCGGCCTTCCTCGGCATGTACCTGATGCCCAGCTACGGCTGGCAGTCGGTATTCTTCGTCGCCGGCATCCCGCTGCTGCTGCTGCCGCTGATCTGGATCTTCCTGCCCGAGGCCGTCGGCTTCCTGCTCAAGGAGGGCCACAAGGAGGAGGCGGGCCGCCTGCTCGCTCGCGTCGAGCCGTCCTATGCGCCTGCGGCCGGCGACAGCTTCCACCTCGTCACCGGCAAGGGCAGGAGCGTGGCCCTGGTCGCGCTGTTCCAGAACGGCCGCCTGGTCAGCACGCTGATGTTCTGGGTCGCCTTCTTCAGCTGCCTGCTGATGGTGTATGCGCTCGGCTCCTGGCTGCCCAAGCTGATGAACAAGGCCGGCTACGAGCTCGGCTCCAGCCTGAGCTTCCTGCTGGTGCTCAACTTCGGCGCCATCTTCGGCGCGATCGGCGGCGGCTGGCTGGCCGACCGCTTCCACCTGCGCCGCGTGCTGACCATCATGTTCGCGATCGCGGCGCTGTCGATCAGCGCGCTCGCGATCAGGAACGACATGGTCGTCCTCTACCTGCTGGTGGCGATCGCGGGTGCGACCACGATCGGTTCGCAGATCCTGCTCTACGCCTACGTCGCCCAGTACTACCCGCTGGGGATCCGCTCCACCGGCATCGGCTGGGCCTCGGGGGTCGGCCGCCTGGGCGCGATCTCCGGCCCGATGCTGGGTGGTGCGCTGATCTCGATGCCACTGGAGACCAACTTCCTCGCCTTCGCCATCCCGGGGGCGATCGCCGGCCTGGCGATCTCGATGGTCGGGCGCAGCGCGGTGCATGCCCCGGAGGAGGAGGAGAACCTCGCCTTCGTGGGCGAGACCGGGAAGCTCGAGGTGGATTGACCGGTCTGTGCGGTGGGCAAGTTCCGCCGCCGCTGAAAATGCGCGAACGGTGCTGCCCGTTCGCGCATTTTCAGCATTGTCGATGCAGCTTGCGCGCGAACATCGGCACGATTGGCGCTAGCATTGCAGGCCCGCCCAGGAGATCCGTCATGGAGCTCGAATCCTACGTCCGCGCCCTGCCCAAGGCCGAGCTGCACCTGCACATTGAAGGCACGCTCGAGCCCGAGATGATGTTCGCGCTCGCCCGCCGCAACGGCATTGCGCTGCCCTGGGCGAGCGTCGAGGCGGTGCGTGCCGCCTACGCCTTCACCGACCTGCAGAGCTTCCTCGACCTCTACTACGCCGGCGCAGCCGTGCTGGTGCGCGAGGATGACTTCTTCGAGCTCGCGCTCGCCTACTTCGCGCGCGCCCACGCCGATGGCGTGGTCCACGCCGAGCTCTTCTTCGACCCGCAGACGCACACCGCGCGCGGGGTGGCGTTCGAGACCGTGCTCGACGGGCTGGAGCGCGCCTGCGTCGAGGCGCGCAGGCGCTGGGGCATCGGCGCGCGGCTGATCCTGTGCTTCCTGCGCCACCTCAGCGAGGAGGACGGCTTCGCCACGCTGCAGCAGGCGCTGCCCCATCTTTCGCGTATCGACGGCGTGGGCCTGGACTCGTCCGAGCGCGGTCACCCGCCGGCGAAGTTCGCCCGCCTGTTCGCGCGCTGCCGCGAGCTCGGCCTGCACGTGGTCGCCCATGCCGGCGAGGAGGGGCCGCCGGCCTACATCGTCGAGGCGCTCGACCTGCTGAAGGCCGAACGCATCGACCACGGCGTGCGCTGCACCGAGGACCCCGCGCTGGTCGAGCGCCTCGCGCGCGCGCAGGTGCCACTCACGGTGTGCCCGCTCTCCAACGTCAAGCTGTGCGTGTTCCCCGACCTCGCCAGCCACAACCTCGGGCAGCTGCTTGCCGCCGGACTGAAGGTGACGATCAACTCCGACGACCCGGCCTACTTCGGTGGCTACGTGGCGAAGAACTATATCGACACCGCGCGCGCGCTCGGCCTCGGCCGTGCCGAGCTGCGCCGCATCGCACGCAACAGCCTGGAGGCGAGCTTCGTGTCCGCGGCCGAGCGCGCGCCCTGGCTCGCCCGCCTCGATGCGCTCGGTGAAGGCGATGAGGGGGAGGTCGGCCCGGCATGACGCCACCGACCCCCGCCGAGCGCCGGGCGCTGCGCGATCGTCTCGCCGCGGTCCCGCTGTTCGCCGGCCTGCCCGCCGCCCAGCTCGCCGAGCTCGCCACCGCGGCACGCCTGCTCGAGCTGCCGGCGCGCACGCTGGTGCATGGCTGCGGCGAGCCCTTCGCAGAGGTGTTCGCGCTGTGCAGCGGGACGGTGGTGCGCTTCCGCGAACTGGACGGCGATGCGCGCAAGGTCGTCGAGCTGGTGCATACCCCGCAGCTGCTCGGCTGCGGCGAGCTCTTCGGGGCCAGCCGCCACGAATCCGGCTGCGAGACGGCGAGCGCGTGCACGCTGGTCGCGCTCGACGCCGACGTGCTGCGCGCGGTGGCCGGGCGCAGCCTGGCGCTCGCCCGGCGCATGCTGCAGGCGGTGGCGACGCGGCTGTGCGAGGTCGAGTTCGACGTCGCCGGGCATCACGCCAGCCGCACCAGCGCGCAGCGCATCCTCGACTACCTGGTCGAGCTCGCCGGCGGCAGTCTCGCGCTCGCCGGCGAGACCACGGTGGAACTGGCCTCCACCAAGAAGGTGCTCGCGGCGCGCATCGGCATCACCCCCGAGGCCTTCTCGCGCAGCCTGCGCGAGCTCGCCGACAAGGGCGTGATCGTGGTCGACAAGCGCCTGATCCACATCCAGAACGCCGCCACGCTGGACACCGGCGCGGGCGAGCAGCCGCAGCGCCTGAGCTTCGCCCGCCGCAACAAGGGTGCGCGCCGCGACGAGACGATGTCGGTCGGTGAGCTGATCAACCTGTGCGGCCGCCTGCGCCTGCAGGTGCAGCGCCTGGCGATCGACTGGGTGCTGATCGGCCACGGCGTGGCCCCGGTCGAGATGCAGCTGCGCCTGCGCCAGGGCATCGCCGAGTTCGAGCGCAGCATCGCGGTGCTGCAGGCTGCCAGCCTCGCCCCCGAGCTCGGCGAGGCGCTCGACGACGTCGGGCGGGTGTGGGCGGATTTTCGCGATGCGCTGGGTGCGGCCGCGCGCCCGCCGGCGGGTGCGGCGCGGGTGCTTCAGCTGAGCGAGGACTTCATCACCGCGGCCGATTTCCTCAACGCCGTGGCCGGCGGCTTCGCCGCTTCCGGCAGCCTCTACATGGTCAACGTCGCCGGGCGCAACCGCATGCTGTCGCAGCGGGTGGCGAAGCTCTTCCTCTTCGAGGGCTTCGAGGGCTGCCCCGACCCGCAAGCGCAGATTGCCGCCTCGTGCCGGGCCTTTGAGCACAACCTCCAGCGCTTGCGCGAGAATGCCGGCGATTTGCCCGAACTGGAGGCGCAGATCGACGCCACGGCCAGTCTGTGGTCGCGCTTCGTTGCCGCGCTCGACCCCGCGATCCGCCAGCCGCATCGCATCGGCCGGGTGCGCTCCGTGCTCGACGAGGGAGAGCGCCTGCTGCGCTACACCAACACCCTGGTCAAGCTCTTCGAGCGCCTCGCGCGCTGAGGCTCGTCCATCGTTCTGCGCGCCGCCTTCCCGATACGGGCGCGCCCCCTTCCTTAGCCGACTCGTGGAGCAACCCATGACCGCAGCCTCCAGCCCCTCCTTCCCGACCACCCCGCCCGCCACCGAGCCGGCGCTGCGCCTGATGCCGATGCCGGCCGACCTCAACTCCGCGGGCGATGTGTTCGGCGGCTGGGTAATGGCGATGGTCGACATCGCCGGCGCCCTGCCCGCGATCCGGCGTGCGCGCTCGCACGTGGTCACGATGGCGGTCAATTCCTTCGTCTTCAGGCAGCCGATCTCGGTGGGCGACGTGGTCAGCTTCCACGCCGACGTGGTCGCCGTGGGCAAGTCCTCGATCACCGTCGATGTGCATGTGTTCGCCGAGCGCCACCCGGCGGACCCCGTGGTGGTCAAGGTGACCGAGGCGCGCATGACCTACGTCGCGGTCGATCGCGAGGGCTGCAAGCGCGTGGTGGGTCCGGAGAGCACCTCGCCCCCCGGCGGCGAGCGCCCGCCCGCGGACAAGGAGCTCGTGCTGCGGGTGGTGCCGATGCCGGCCGACCTCAACCCCTCGGGCGACGTGTTCGGCGGCTGGATCATGTCGATGGTGGACATCGCCGGCGCGGTGCCGGCGATCCGCGTCGCGCGCTCCAAGGTCGCCACCGTGGCGGTGGACTCCTTCGTCTTCAAGCAGCCGGTGTCGACGGGCGACATCGTCAGCTTCCACGCCGAGGTGGTGCGCGTGGGACGCACCTCGATCACGGTCGATGTCGAAGTCTACGCCGAGCGCCACCCGGAGAGCCCGGTGGTGGTGAAGGTGACCGAGGCGCGCCTGACCTATGTCGCGGTCGATGAATTCCGCGCCAAGCGCACGATCGGGGCGGGCTGAGCCCGCGCCGGTCGGGCCCGTCCCTTCACTCGGGCACGCAGATCCTGCCCTTTCGTGCGGCACCCAGCGTCTTCAGCGCGAGCAGCACCACCACCATGGTGAGCAGCGCGAGCAGGATCAGGCCGAGGCCGTGGTGGAAGCCCGAGCCGGTGCGCGCGCCCATCTCCAGCGCGGCGAGCGTCATCGCCGCGAGCGGGAAGGAATAGGCCCAGGCCGGGATCGCGAAGGGCAGGCGCAGGAAGCGCAGCGCATTGCTCGCCAGCAGCAGGGTCAGGAAGAGCGCGGTGAAGTAGAGCACGCGGGCGAAGGCGTCGATCTGGTCGACGAGCGCGACCCAGGCGAGGAAGCCGGCGGCCGGCGGGGCGATGAGGATGAACAGCGTCGGCGTCAGCCGCTCCGGCAGCGGCTCGTTGAAGAACAGCCGGTGCAGCACGATGGTCATCAGCACCAGCCAGAACACCACGCCGATGCTGAAGAAGAACCAGCTCAGGTCCGCCGGTGCGAAGCCGGTACCGGCGATCGGCACCAGGATGTTGCCCACCACCGGGATGAACCAGGCCGGGTTGGCGTGCTCGAGCTTGTAGCGCGGGTGGTGGATCCAGCTGCTCATCGCCGCCAGCGTGAACGCCAGGTGCAGCGCCGCGCCGAGGCCCCAGATCCAGGCCGCGAAGCCGGGCAGCTCGCGCGCCCACGCCACCGCGAGCAGGATCAGTCCGATCGAGATCGCCGGAAAGAAATTGAGCTTGACCGGGTGCATCCAGTCCGCGCGCACCGCCTGCGGATGGCGCACGAGCTTCGCCAGGTACATCGCCGCGAGGAACACGAAGAGCGCGCTCGCGAGCAGGCGCAGCACGTTGCCGATGAAGGCGGGGGCACCGCCCAGATGGTGCAGCTTGAGCCAGGCGAGCGCGAGCCCGGTCAGTCCCATCACGATGGCGAAGAGGGCGACGGGGAAGTGCTCGGTTCGGCAGATGCGCAAGGTCGCGGGCACAGTGGCCGGGTGGGCGGATGCGTTCATGGATCGGTTCCGGAGGAAATGCTGGCAGGTGCGGATCTTGCGTTGGCAAGGATGTTCGGTGCCGCTTCGACATGACCGGCGACGGCGGATATCACCGTTCCAACCGCCGCCGGCATGCTTGGGGCTGGGGCTCCCGGCCTGGGTGCACCGGATCGCACCAGCATGCAAGCATTCACCGTGCCAGCGTGCAGTTGCGGTCGGGGCCTCGCAGCGACAGACGCAGTTCCGCGTTCCAGGGCGGAAACGGCAGACGGCTCGGTAGGCATCTGCCAGAATTGACAGAAGGATGGCAGGCCTCCGCGGTCGATTCGCCGGAGGCTTGAGCGACCTCTGCCACTTGCAGGCGAGTGGCCGAGGCGGGAGGACGGGATGCAGGGGTCAGGGGCCGTGATGGCGGCCCGGGTGCGGCTTCTTGGAGAATGCGGATGAAGATCGAACCGATGAAGAACCGCAGGGGTGCCGGCCCCGACATCGAGGGCGCCGGTGCGGGTTCGCCGCGCAAGGGGGCGTTCGGCCGCAGCGTGCAGGCCTTCGCGCGCATGCTCCCGATCCTGATCGGGACGCTGCTGCTCAGCAGCCTGCTGGTCGCCTGGCTGCCCCGCACGCCGGTGCTCGGCTGGTTCGGGCGCAGCGAGTGGCTCGACGTGCTGCTCGGCGCGAGCTTCGGCAGTATCGCCATGGGGCACCCGGTCGCAGGCTACCTGCTCGGTGGCGAGCTGCTCGCCGGCGGCATCGGCCTCATGGCGGTGAGCGCGCTGGTGGTGGCCTGGGTGACCGTGGGGGTGGTCCACCTGCCTGCCGAGGCGCTCGCGCTTGGCCGTGCCTTCGCCCTGCGGCGCAACCTGCTGTGCTTCGCGTCGGCGATCGCGGTGGCCTGGCTCACCGTCGCCAGCCTGCGCCTGGTGGGGCTCGCATGAAGAAGGCCGCACGCATCCCCGCTTCCTGGCTCTACGTCGCGTTCGGGCTCGCCGCGCATGGCGTCGGACTCCTCCTCGATCCTGCGGTCGCGCAGGTGGCGCTGGCGTCCTTCATCGACATGACGCGCACCATCCTGCCGGTGCTCGGCCTCGTGTTCGTGCTGATGTACCTGGCCGAGCGCTTCCTGACGCCTGCGCGGACGCGCTCGTGGCTGGGACGGGACTCGGGCACGAAGGGCTGGCTGCTGGCGCTCGCCGCGGGCATGCTGTCCACCGGGCCGGCCTATGCGTGGTACGGCCTGCTCGCCGATCTGCGCACGCGCGGCATGCGCAGCGCGCTGCTCGCGGTGCTGCTCTACGCGCGCGCGATCAAGCTGCCGCTGCTGCCGCTGCTCGCGCATTACTTCGGTTTTGCCTACATGCTGGTGCTGTCGCTCTTCATCGCGCTCTTTGCCCTGCTCAACGGCTGGGCGATGGAGCGCTTGTTCCCCGAGCCCGAAAACGAATGAAACCCGCCCTCTCCACGCTCGACCATCTGTCCGTGGGCGCAACCGCCGTGGTGCGCGAGCTCGATGGCGGGAACGAATTCTCGGGCAGGCTCGCCGCGATGGGCCTGGTCCTGGGCGCTGCGCTGCAGGTGATGCAGAACTCGGGCAAGGGCCCGATGCTGGTGCGGGTGCGCGACACCCGGCTGGCGCTCGGTCGTGGCGAGGCGCAGCGCATCCTGGTCGAGCGGGTGCCGCCATGAACTCGCCCGTCCGGCCGATTCTGCTCGGTCTCGCCGGCCAGCCCAACGTCGGCAAGACCACCGTGTTCAATCTGCTCACCGGCCTGGACCAGCATGTCGGCAACTGGGCGGGCAAGACGGTCGAGCGCGCCGAGGGCCGGCTACGCCACGGCGACGTCGAAGCCACCCTGGTCGACCTGCCCGGCACCTACAGCCTGAGCGCGAACTCGGCCGAGGAGCGCGTGGCCCGCGATTTCCTGATCTTCGAGAAGCCGGATGCGGTGATCGTGATCGTGGACGCCTCCGCGCTCGAGCGCAGCCTCTACCTGCTCGCCGAGCTGCTTGCGCTCGGCCTCGATACGCCGGTGGTGCTCGGCCTCAACATGACCGACGTGGCCGCCGCTCAGGGCATCACCATCGATCCGGCGGTGTTCTCCGCCGCGCTCGGTCTGCCGGTGGTGGCGCTGGTGGCGCGACGCGCCCAGGGGGTGGCGGAGCTCACCGAGGCGGCGCTGCGCCTCGCCCGCGACCCGGCCTGCTTCGCACCGCTGCGGCCGGAGATCGCCGAGCCGCATCGCGAGGTCCTCGAGGACCTGCATGCGCTGCTCGCGGCGCACGTGCCTGCGCCCTATCCCGCACGCTGGGTGGCGCTGAAACTGCTGGAGGGCGACGCCGAGCTGATCGCGCTCGCCCGCCGCTGGGCGCCCGAGCCGGTGTGGGAGCGTGCGGCAGCGCTGCTCGGCGAGCACGAGGACGCCATCCTCGACATCGCGGCCGGACGCTACGCCTGGATCGAACGCATGGCACGCGCCGCGGTGAGCCGGCCGCGCCTCGGCCAGGTGAGCTTCACCGATCGTCTCGATCGCGTCGCGCTGCATCCCGTCTGGGGCCTGGTGATGCTGCTCGGCGTGTTCGCCCTCATTTTCGGCCTCACCTTCGAGCTCGCAGGGCCGGTGCAGGACTGGCTGGAGAGCGGCGTCATCGAGCCCTTCGGCGCCTGGCTCGCGGAGCGCCTCGCCGGCGCGCCGCCCTGGCTCGTGGGGCTGCTGGTGGACGGGGTGCTTGGCGGTGCCGGGGTGGTGATCACCTTCGTGCCGCTGCTCGCAGTGTTCTTCGCCGCGCTCGCGCTGCTCGAGGACACCGGCTACTTCGCGCGCGCGGCCTACGTCATGGACCGCTACATGCACCGCCTCGGCCTGCACGGCAAGAGCTTCCTGCCCCTGTGCCTGGGCTTCGGCTGCAACGTGCCGGCGGTCATGGGCGCGCGCGTGATCGATTCGCCGAGCGGCCGCCTGCTCACCATCCTGCTCGCTCCGCTGGTGCCTTGCAGCGCGCGCCTGCTGGTGCTCGCCTTCTTGTCGCCGGTGTTCTTCGGCGCGGCCGCGCTCCCCGTCGCGCTCGTCTTCATCGCGCTCAATCTCGCGCTGGTCGCGATCCTCGGCAGTCTCCTCGACCGCTCGCTGTTCCGCGGCAAGAAGGTCTTCTTCATCATGGAGATGCCGCTCTACCACGTGCCCAGCCTGCGCACCATCGGGCGCCACGTGCGCGGCCACGTGCTCGCCTTCCTGCGCAACGCCGGCAGCCTGATCCTGGTGTTCTCGGTGCTGCTGTGGGCGCTCGCGTGGTTTCCCGGCGAGGGGCTCGAGCACAGCTGGCTGGCCGGCTTCGGTCGCGCGCTCGCGCCGCTGGGTGAACTGCTCGGCCTCGACTGGCGGCTGATCGTCGCCCTGCTGGCGAGCTTCGTCGCCAAGGAGAACGCGATCGCGGCGCTCGGCATCCTCTACGGCATCGAGGCCGAGGGCGAGGTGCTCGCGCAGACCTTGGCTGCGAGCGTGCCGCTCGCGTCCGCGCTCTCCTTCCTCACCGCGACCATGCTCTTCGTGCCCTGCGTGGCGACGCTGGCGGTGATGCGCACCGAGACCGGGAGTTGGCGCTGGCCGCTGTTCAGCGTGTTGCTGCATCTGGCGCTGTCGCTGCTTGCGGCGGCCGTGGTCCATCGGGGCTGGATCGCGCTCGCGGGGGGCTGACCGCCACAGGCGGCGCGCCGCGTGTGGTCAGCCGGCGTGGCCGCGCACCCAGCGCACGATGTCCGCCGCGCCCATCGCTCCCGCCTGGCGAGCAACCTCGCGGCCGCCGCGGAACAGCGCCAGGGTGGGGATGCTACGGATGCCGAAGCGCGCCGCCAGCGCCTGGTTGGCCTCGGTGTCGAGCTTGGCGAGGCGGACCTGCGGCTCGAGCATGCCGGCGGCCTGCGCGAAGGCGGGCGCCATCGTGCGGCAGGGGCCGCACCACGGCGCCCAGAAGTCGACCAGCACCGGGATGTCGCTGCGGCCGACGTGACGGTCGAAGTTCGCCGCGTCGAGCTCCACCGGGTGGGCGGTGAACAGCGGCTTGCCGCACTTGCCGCAGTTGGGCGCCTCGGCCAGGCGGGCGGCGGGGACGCGATTGACGGCGTCGCAGTGCGGACAGACCAGGTGCAGGGCGTCGGACATGGGGGGCTCCGGAGTATTTCAGACTTCCCTGATATCGTGGCGAGGCGGCGGGATTCAAGGGGCCGGTGTCCATCGGCACGGGCGAGGGAGGGGCGCGCAGGCCGTCGCGTCTCGCCGGGATGGCGTGCGCCGCAGCGTTCGGGACGATAATGCCGGCATCTCGTTGCGAAGGAGGACCACCGATGAAGCAGCCCCGAATCGTGGTGATGGCCGGCAGCCGCCGGCGCGAGGCCTTGTCGCGCCGCGTGGCGCACGCGTGCGCACAGGCCCTGCGCGACGCCGGCGCGGAGGTCGAGCTGGTCGATCTGGACGATTACCCCGCGCCGCTCTACGACGGCGACCTCGAGGCCGCCTCCGGCCTGCCCGAGGGCATCGTGCGCCTGCAGCGCGTGCTGCACGCGAGCGACGGCCTGCTGGTGGTCAATCCCGAATACAACGGCTCGCTCACGCCGCTGCTCAAGAACACGCTCGACTGGTGCTCGCGGCCCAACCCCGCCGACCCCGAGCGCTCCGGCGGCAAGGTGTACGCGGGGCGGGCGGCGGCGGTGGTGGGGAGTTCGCCGGGCGCGCTCGGCGGCATGCGGGTGCTGTTCCACGTGCGCGACGTGCTCGGCTACCTCGGCATGCAGGTGATCCCGCAGCAGCTCGCGGTGGGCAAGGCCGGCGAGGCGGTCGGCGCCGACGGGCGCCTGGATGACGCTGCCCAGCAGGGCATGCTGGAGGGGCTCGCGGCGGCGCTGGTGGATACGGCGCGCCGAATGCGCGGCTGAGGGTTTTTCGCGCGCGAAGCTTGCGGCGCGGATGCTTCGCAGCCCTCGGGGGTGCGCGGCCACTCGGGGCGGCCGGTCGCGGGCGGTGGCCTCAGTCCGCCTTTCCGTCGGCCTTTTCGTCGGCCTTTCCGTCCGCCGTTCCGTCCGCCTTCCCTGCGGCGGCTTGCCCACGCAGGCCGCGCACGGCTGCGCGGGCCTGCGCGAACACACGCTCGGCTTCTTCCGGGTCGAAGTCCGTGGCGTAACGCTTCTTCACCCCCTGCTCGTTGAGCAGCAGGTGGACGGAGGGCTGCACGCCGCGCTCGGCCAGGCTGCTGCGCGTGCATTCGAGCGCGCAGCCGTCGAGGGCGAGGATGGGGCGGCCGGAGCGGGCGATGTTCACCAGGTTCGGCACGTTGCCGCCGACGCCGGCGATGCAGGACATCTCGGCCTCGCCCTCGCGATCCAGGCGCAGCGCCACGTGGTTGGCCATCTGCGCGGCGCTCGAGCACCCGGAGCAGGAATAGACGAGCGGCAGGTTCTTCTTGCGGCCAGCCATGGCGGGGTCCTCGGGGGGGCGTGTTGGGGCAAACAGTTTACTACGTGCCGCCGGCGTACCCTGCAGGTCACGTATTCGCGATCGTGCCTGCCCCGCTTCGCGGGCAAGCCTGCGAAGCGGCGCGCGTCCAGCGCCAGCGGGGTGGCGGCTGCGGAGCATCGCAGGCCACGGTTACAATCGAACGATCGCGGCTGCCGCGGCAGGTGGTGCCCGCGGGTGGCGGCGCCGCCCTCACAAAGAGCGATCCCGACGTGAATCCCCGACGACAGCATTACCGCGGCCGCAACCCGGCGCGCGCCCACAACATCGCCGAGCTGCGCACGATGGCGGCGCGCCGGCTGCCGAACTTTTGCCTCGAATACCTCGAGGGCGGCGGCGACGATGAACTCGCGCTCGCGCGCAACCGGCGTGCGCTCGACGACATCCTGCTGCTGCCCCGCACCCTGGTGGACGTGTCGCGGTGCGAGCTCGCGGTAGCGCTGTTCGGCACCGACATCGCCATGCCGGCGGTGATCGCGCCCACCGGCTTCAACGGCCTGCTCACCCACGAAGGCGACCGCGTGCTCGCCGAGGCGGCGCGCGCGGCGGGCATCCCGTTCTGCCAGAGCATGGTGTCCACCGTGGCGCTGGAGGACATCGCCGCCACCGGCGTGCGCCACTGGATGCAGATCTATCCCTTCAAGGACCGCGACAACCTCGCCGCGGTGGTGAAGCGGGCCGAGCACGCCGGCTGCGAGGCGATCGTGCTGACCACCGACGCCTCGGTGTTCGGCAACCGCGAGTGGGACCGCCGCAACTACCGCGCGCCGATGAAGCTCACCTGGCGCAACGTGCTCGATGTCGGCCTGCACCCGCGCTGGATCTTCGACGTGCTGGTACCGCGCGGCATGCCACGCTTCCGCAACCTCGGCGACTTCCTGCCGCCGGGCATGGACAGCGCGAGGAACGCCGCTGCCTTCCTCGCCGCGCAGATGGACACCTCGCTGACCTGGGACGATGTGCGCCGCCTGCGCGAGCTGTGGCCGCGCCGGCTACTGGTGAAGGGCGTGCTGCTGCCCGAGGACGCGCTGCGCGCGAAGGAGGCGGGCGCCGACGGCGTGGTGGTGACGAACCACGGCGGACGCCAGCTCGACGCCGCGCCGGCGCCGATCGAGACCCTGGCCGCGGTGCGCCAGGCGGTGGGGGCGGAGATGACGGTGATCGTGGACAGCGGCTTTCGCCGCGGCAGCGACTTCGTCAAGGCGCGCGCGCTCGGCGCGGATGCAGCGATGTCGGGGCGGGCGACCCTGTACGGCCTCGCCGCCGCCGGCGCGCCGGGCGCTGCGCGCGCGCTGGAGATCGTGCGCAGCGAGATGGAGCGCACGCTCGGCTTGATCGGCTGCGCGCGCATGGCGGAGGTGGACGCGCGCTTCGTCGGTCGCGGCTGAGCGCCGCGGGAGGGAGTGTGGAGCGGGGGGGGGATCAGACCCCCCAGACCACCGGCGTCTCCTCGCGCAGCGATTCTTCCAGCATGGCGAGCAGCGGCCAGGCGCGCTGGGCGAGGCCGACCGGCGCGGCCATGCCGGTGTTGCCGGCTTCCTTTTCGGCCTCCTCGTCGGCGTGGCCGCGCTGGCGTTCGAGTTCGGCCTGGCGGGCGCGCTCCTCCTCGATCGCGGCCTTGAGGCGGGCGATGGCCTCGGGGAGTTGTTGTACGGTGAGGATGCCCTTGGCGTCGGCGGGGTCCTTGCCGAGGATGCCGATGAGCTTCTTGGCGGCGTCGCCGAACATGATTACGTCGGCGCTCGCGTGGGACTTGAAGGTGACCAGCATGGGGTGTCGCTCCTTTATTACAGGCCCTTGACGGCGTAGATGCCGGGCGCGTTGCGCCAGTAGCCCTTGTAGTCCATCCCGCAGCCGAACAGGAAGCGGTCGGGGATGTCGAGGCCGGTGAAGTCGGCGCGCATGCCGGGCTTCGCCTTGCGCTCGTGCAGCTTGTGCACCAGCACCGCGGACAGCACCTCGGCGGCGCCTTCTTCCTTCAGGTGCGCGATGATGGCCTCGAGCGTGTGGCCCTCGTCGAGGATGTCGTCGAGCACCAGCACCGTGCGCCCGCGCAGGTCCTGGGTGGGGCGCACGCGCCAGTCGAGCAGGGTGCCCTGGATCGCGTGGCCGTAGCGCGTGGCGTGCAGGTAGGCGAGCTCGAGCGGGAAGGGCAGGCGCGGCAGGATGCGGCCGGCGAGGATCAGGCCGCCGTTCATCACCGCATAGACGAGCGGGTTGGCGTCGGCGAGGCGGGCGGTGATCTCGGCCGCCATGCGGTCGAGCGCAGCCTCCACGGTGGCGGCGTCGGCGAGGCAGTCGGCCTCTTCGCGCGCGCGCTTGATTTCTTCCAGGTTCAGGGACATGTCGATGAGCTGCGGGCGCTTGCCCTGTGCGTTTTCGGACGCGTCATTCTAGCGCCGATCCCCGGCGGGCGCCGCCTTCGCCGGCGCGCCGGGACCCGCGGCGTGCTGCGATGCGGCAGGCTGTGGTTTGTGCGCTTGTGCGCCGGCCGGCGGCGCGGTAAAAGAGGCGGATCTTCGTCCCGCCGCCCCGGAAACCGCCATGCCCATCCATGAAATCCGCCACCCGCTCGTGCGCCACAAGATCGGCCTGATGCGCGAGGGCGACATCAGCACCAAGAAGTTCCGCGAGCTCACCGCCGAGATCGCCCGCCTGCTGGCCTACGAGGCATGCAAGGACTTCCCGCTCGAGACGGTCGAGATCCAGGGCTGGGCTGGGCCGGTGCAGATCGAGCAGATCAAGGGCAAGAAGGTCACCGTGGTGCCGATCCTGCGCGCCGGCCTGGGCATGCTCGACGGCGTGCTCGACATGATGCCGAGCGCCAAGGTCAGCGTGGTCGGCATCGCCCGCGACGAGGAGACGCTGCAGCCGGTGCCCTACTTCGAGAAGTTCGTCGGCCAGCTCGACGAGCGCATGGCGCTGATCATCGACCCGATGCTCGCCACCGGCGGCTCCATGGTCGCCACCGTGGACATGCTGAAGCGCAAGGGCTGCACCCACGTGCGCGCGCTGGTGCTGGTGGCGGCGCCCGAGGGCATCGCGCTGATGGACGACAAGCACCCCGACGTCGACATCTACACCGCGAGCATCGACAGCCACCTCAACGAGCACGGCTACATCATCCCCGGGCTGGGCGACGCCGGCGACAAGATCTTCGGCACGCGGCACAACTGATTCCATGGCGACGGCGGGCGATGGCCCGTCGCGTCATCACCGCTTCATCCATAACGACAACCATGCCAGCTGCGCGCCACCCCGGCCGCGTGCGCCTGGCGGAGAACCCTCATGCGTGAAATCCCCATCCAGTCTGCCGAGCCGTTGTGGCGGCAGGCGATCTCCGGCGCCCAGATCCTCTTCGTCGCCTTCGGCGCGCTGGTGCTGGTGCCGCTGCTCACCGGGCTCAATCCCTCGCTCGCGCTGCTCGGCGCCGGCGTCGGCACGCTGCTGTTCCAGCTCATCACCGGGCGCCAGGTGCCGATCTTCCTCGGCTCGAGCTTCGCCTTCATCGCGCCCATCATCTTCAGCATCCAGACCTGGGGTATCCCGGCCACCATGGGCGCGCTCGCCTGCGTGTCGCTGATGTACTTCGTCTTCGCCGGCCTGGTGTGGAAGCACGGCGCCGACATCGTGCATCGCTACATGCCGCCGGTGGTGGTGGGGCCGATCATCATGATCATCGGCCTGTCGCTCGCCGCGGTGGGCGTCAACATGGCGATGGGGCGCAGCGGCGACGGCAAGATCGAGCTCGTGCCCTACGCCACCGCGCTCACCGTCGCGGGGATCTCCTTCGGCACCACGGTGCTGGTGGCGGTGTTCGCGCGCGGCTTCCTGAAGCTGGTGCCCATCCTGTGCGGGGTGGGGGCGGGCTACGTGGCGGCGATCCTGTTCGGGCTGGTGGATTTCGCCGCGGTGGGCGCGGCGCCCTGGTTCGTGCTGCCGCAGTTCGTCACCCCGAGCTTCGAGCTCGCCGCCATCCTGTTCATGCTGCCGGTGGCGCTGGCGCCGGCGATCGAGCACGTCGGCGACGTGCTCGCGATCGGCGGTGTGACCGGCAAGGACTACACCGAGAAGCCCGGCCTGCACCGCACCCTGGCCGGAGACGGCGCCGGCGTGCTGTTCGCCGGCCTCGTCGGCGGGCCGCCCATCACCACCTATTCCGAGGTCACCGGCGCGCTGACGCTGACCAAGAACTACAACCCGGCGATCATGACCTGGGCGGCGGTGTTCGCGGTGATCCTCGCCTTCTTCGGCAAGTTCAACGCGCTGCTGGCGTCGATCCCGGTGCCGGTCATGGGCGGGATCATGATGCTGATGTTCGGCTCGGTGGCGGCCGTGGGGCTCAACACGCTGATCAAGGCGCGCGTCGACCTGGAGGAGCCGCGCAACCTGGTGATCGTGTCCTCGGTGCTGGTGATGGGCATCGGCGGCCTGGCGCTGAACTTCGACGGCCTGACCCTGCAGGGCGTCAGCCTGTGCGGCGTCGTCGCGGTGCTGCTGAACCTGATCCTTCCGAAGACTCGAGCCGACGCCTGAGGATCGCCAGCAGGCCGCGCAGCAGCGGCACGGCGGTGGGCAGCAGCGCCGACAGCCTGCCGCCGCGCACCTGGCGCATCAGCAGCCAGCCTACCCACGCCCGCTTCGCGAGGCGGAGCGTGAGCCTCGGCTTCGCGGCCAGCACGACGAGCAGTGCGACCGACAGCACCGGAATCTTGTCCTTCGCCCACGCCAGGTTGTCGCGCAGCGAGTCGACGCGGTCGAGCGCGCCGTCGATGCCGGCGAGGCGCTGCGCGATGTCGGTCCGCTGCGCTTCGGCGCGCAGCTGAAGCTTCTGCTTGCGCAGCGCGAGCTCGATGTGGCGGGAATCCATGCCCGGCGCGCCCTCAGTCGGGTTTCTTCAAGGCCGCGCGGTCGCGTGCGAACTCGGCGAGGCTGGCGGAGAACAGCTTCGTGCCGCTGCGGAAGGCGCGCGCTGCGTTGCTCGCGGCGAGCAGCCCGCCGCCCAGGCAGACTGCGGTCGAGACGCCCAGCGCGAGCAGGCGGTGTTCCTCCCAGAACAGCACGGTCAGGAACACCATCAGGAAGACCAGCCCGAAGCCGAGCAGCAGCCCCGCCAGCACCGTGTTGAGCGCGAGGCCGGTGAGGCGGAGCTTTTCTTCCTGGAGCTCGACCGCGAGCAGCTCAAGCCGCGTCTGCGCCGTCTGCAGGCCGGCATCGACGATGCCGTGCAGGCTGTCGGCGAGACGCGGCCTGGGCGCCCTGGGCTCGGTGCTCATCGACTCAGCGGCGGCTGACCAGCAGGCCGAGCAGGAAGGCGACGCCGGCGGCGACGCCGACCGACTGCCAGGGGTTCTCATGCACGTAGTCGTCGGTCGCGCGCACGGCCTTCTTGCCGGTGTCGACGATTGCGGCCTCGGCGTCGGCCAGGCGGTCCTTGGCGACCGCCACGCGGCCGTTGATGCGCGCGCGCAGATCGTCGAGCTTGCCGCCCTGCTGGTCGGCGGTGAGCTTGAGGAGTTCCTCGGCGTCCGAGATCAGGGACTTGAGGTCGTCGACGATCTTGTCCTTGGAGGGCTGAAGGGTCGTTGCCATGATGGTTCTCCTGAGTGTGGTCGGTAAAAATGGCCTGAAGCGTTTCGTGCCATGCCTGCAGCAAGCCTACCCCGGGGGGCTCCCGCCCGCAATGAACGATGCGTAAGCGGATGCTGAAGCCGGTGTAGGCGGATGTCGCGTCGCAGCGGTCGAGCCGACGCGGGCGGGTGCGCCGGGCGGCGATGCTTGGCAAAATGGAGCCGATGTCGTCGGGCGCCTCGGTGCCCGCTCCCTGCCGGCATGGCACACGCCATGACGGACTCCCGTCTGCCAGGAAAGGTTTCCCGATGATCCACAAGTTCGCCGTCACGCTCGCCCTCAGTCTCGGTCTCGTCTCCGCCACCGCCCATGCCGGCGAGGGGATCGACACCGCCGCCTTCTTCTCGTCCACGCTGACCGGCCTCGACGGCGGGAAGGTGGCGATGGAGCAGTTCCGCGGCCGCCCGCTGGTGGTCAATTTCTGGGCGCGCTGGTGCGGGCCTTGCCGCGACGAGATTCCGGAACTGGTGAAGCTGCGCGCGGAGCAGGGCGCGGACGGGATCGAGGTGATCGGCGTCGCGATCGAGGAGAACGACAAGCTCGAGGCGGTGAAGGACTTCGCCAAGGCCTACGACATGCGCTACCCGGTGGTGATCGCCGCCAAGGACGGCATCCCGCTGATGAAGGCGCTCGGCAATCCGCAGGCGGGGATGCCCTTCACCGTGTACATCGGGCGCGACGGCAAGGCGGTCGGCAGCAAGCTGGGCCTGGTGCGCCGCGCCGACCTCGAGGCTGCGGCGCAGGCCTTGTTGAAGTGACGGGAAGAACGGGCGCGGGTGAGGGCTGAAGGGCCGCTTTCGCGCCTGCCGGCGCTCCTACATGAACCCCGAGGCGCGACGGTTTCCTGTAGGAGCGCCGGCAGGCGCGAATACGGCGCTCCAGCGGTGTCGCGTGCTGCGGCCGCGCTTCTGGCCTCGGGGGTTTATGTAGGAGCGCCTGCCGGCGCGAATACGGCGGTCCAGCGGCGTCGCGTGCCCAGCTTCGGATCCCGGGCCCTACTCGAAGCGCCCTTCGTCCAGCATGACCGGCAGCGTGGCGCTCACCTCGTCGAAGCGCACGATGCGCGCGCCCTTGTGCTCCTTGAGGAAGTCCGCGGCGTCCTCGGCGCTGGCGAGCGGGACGAACTCGTGCCCCATCGGCCCGAGCACGTCCGAGCCGACGACGTACCACGCGCCCTTGGCGTCGATTGCCTGCAGGCCGTAGTACTCGGTCACCGCGATGCGCTCGATCTGCTCGCGGCTGTGGCCGGCGGCGTATTTGCCCGGGTCGTGCCAGAACTTGAACATGTCCTTGGCGCCGTCGAAGAAGTGGGCGTGGCCGTCCTTGTAAACGATGGTCGCCACCCAGTTGGGGTACTTGGCGGTGAGCATGCCGCATACCGGGCAGAGGTCCTTCGCGCCCGGTTTCGGCAGTGCGGCGGCGGGGGCCTGGGCGAGCGCGAAGCTCGTCCAGGCCGCGAAGACGAGGGCGAGCAGGGTCTTCATGACTTGTTCTGCTGCTCCATCATCTTGCGCCGACGCTCGGCGCGGTTCTTGCGGATGCGCGCGACGTCGGCCGACATGTCGGTGTAGGCGGCCAGCAGCGCGCCGTCGAAGTCGGTGAGCTCGCCGCCGTTGGCCGCCTGCGAGGCCTTGGCCGCGTCGGCGTTGCCGTAGGCGACCTTGCTGCGGGCGGTCATCACGCCGGGCAGCTTGCTGCCGACCAGGAAGCTCGCCTTGTCGACCTCGACGAGCGGCTTGGTGTCGCCCGCGGCGGCGTTGTCGCCGACCCACAGCGCCTTGGGGTCGCGGTCGATGTTGAGCGACAGGCTGATCGCGGAGCAGTGCAGCGAGCAGGTGCCGTCGGCGACGTCGTCGGCGTAATGCACGATCATGCGCGAGTGGTGGAACTGCTTGCGGTCCATGCCGCAGTACGGGCACTTGGGATACTTGGCGATGTCGTCGACCTGGGGCTGCGGGTCCGGCGCGGTCCTGGGGGTGAACTGCGCCGGCGTGCCGTCGCCCGGGCAGGCGGACTGGGCGTTGGCCTTGCCCGCGACGGCGAGGCCGATGCTGGCGAGGACGGACATCTTGAGGGCTTCCCTGCGATCCATGGCTGGTCTCCTGGGTTGAGTCTGGCTGGTGGATGGGTGAGGCGAGGTGGGTCCGATCGTGCGCGCGTGCGCGACGGTGCGCCTTGATGAAGGTCTAGCGGGCGTCGGGGAGTATGCGCTTCAGCTGCGACATTAGCAGTTTCTGATCCGCCTCGCCGAGGATCTTCCCGCCGATGCGGCCATCGCGATCGATGAAGTAGGTGATCGGCAGGCCCTGCACGCCGTACTGGCGGGTGATCTTCGAGTCGGGGTCGAGCAGCGCCGGATAGCCGACGCCGAGCTGGGCGACGAAGGCGGCGGCGGTGGCGCGGTCCTGGGCGACATTCACCGCCAGTACCACGAGGCCGCTCGCCGCGTGCTCGCGCTGCAGGCGATCGATCTGCGTCATGCTGTTGGCGCAGTAGCGGCACCAGTCGGCCCAGAAGTCGAGGACCACCGGCTTGCCGGCGAAGTCCTCGGGGAAGCGATGCAGCTTGCCGTCGAGGTCCGTCGCCTCGAAGCGCGGTGCCGCGCTGCCCATCTTCGGGCCGGTGTCGGGTGCGCCGCAGGCCGCGAGCAGGGCGCAGGCGAGGGCGAGCAGGAAGGATCTCATCGGTGGCACGCCTTCACTCGAGCAGGATCAGGTTGGAGCTCAGCACCATGAAGCTCGCCACCGCGAGGAAGAGCGCGAAGCCCGCCGCGGCGATGCCGGCCAGGCGCGCGCTCGCCTGCGGCGCCAGCGTGGCGAGGCTGGGCCGGCGCGCGAACAGGGTCAGCACGCCGGCCGCCAGTCCCGCGGCGGCGGCGGCGAAGAGCGGGACGTAGAGCAGGTAGCCCTGGTAGTCGTATTCCGGCTTGAGGATGCAGAACGGGCAGTGGTGGTGCGGGTGCTCGTAGATGTAAAGCGACACGAAGGCGACGATGCCCATCAGCGCGGCGAAGAAGGCGACCACGGAGGACGCGCCCACCGCGAGCCCGCTCCACACCCGCCGCCCCGCGCCGCGCCAGTGCCACAGCGCGAGCAGCACGGCCGTACCCAGGCCGGCGTAGAACAGCGCGATGGCCTGGCGCGGCGCCATCGCGCTGACCTCGCTCGCCACCGTGTCGGCCTCCTCCGAGAACATGCTGCCGCAGCACGAGGTGATCACGTCGGCCTCGAGGCGGATGAAGTAGTTGAACTGCAGGTACAGCACCAGCGCGGCGAGCGGCGCGTAGGCGAGCAGCAGCACGTACTTGAGGCGGGTGAGCGGATAGTCGCGCGCCTGGTTGTCGAGGCGGTTGATCGCCAGCCAGGTGGAGGCGAAGAAGAACAGCGCGAGCTGCGCGTAGAGCGCCGGGAAGCCGTAGGCGTTGGCGTTGAGCGCGCCCACCGCGCACATCGCGCCGACGAACATCACCGACATCTTGTCGGCGTTGAACACGAACAGCAGCGTCGACAGGATCTGCAGTCCGCACACCAGCGCCACCATCATCGAGAACAGGTAGGTCAGGCGCTCGAGGCGCAGCTGGCGCTCGCTGCCGCTGCCGAGGTCCCAGTGGCGGATCAGCTGCACCGCGAAGGGCGAGGCGGTCGCCAGCATGGCCAGGCTCAGGCCGGCGGCCAGCAGCAGGGCGATGATGGCGGGCTGGAAGATCATGGCCAGGCCCTGCGCGTGTCGACGACCTCGATGAGCTGGCCGTCGCGCAGCGAATACACCCGGTCGACCACCTCGGACTCCACCACCAGCGGGTCGTGGCTGGTGAGGATCACCGTGCGCCCGGCCTCGGCCAGCCGCCGCAGGATGGCGAGGAATTCGGCCGAGAGCTTGCTGTCGAGGTTGGCGGTGGGCTCGTCGGCGACGAGGATCTCGGGGTCGTTGATGAGCGCGCGGCAGATCGCCACGCGCTGCTGCTCGCCGCCGGAGAGCCACTCCACCTTGGCGTCGCGGCGGTGCGAGAGCTGCATGTCGGCGAGCAGCGCCTCGGCGCGCTCGACGAGCCGCGCGCGCGGGGTGCCGGTGGGATAGCCGGGCAGGATGATGTTCTCGATCGCCGACAGGCCGCGCACCAGGTTGAACTGCTGGAAGATGAAGCCGAAGGTGCTGCGGCGGATTTCGGTGAGGAAGCGCTCGGGCAGGCCGGAGATGTCCTCGCCCTTGAGCCGCACCCGGCCCTCGGTGGGGCGGGCGAGGCAGCCGAGGATGGTGAGCAGCGTGGTCTTGCCCGAGCCCGAGGGGCCCTTCAGCACGTTGACGCGCGCGGGCGGGATCTCCAGGTCGATGCCCTTGAGCGCCCAGTATTCGTTGTGTTGGCCCTGGTTGAAGGCCTTGCGGATGTTGGCGAGTTCGAGCATCGCGTCAGCTCCGCATCACGGTGTCGGGGTCGGTGGTCGCCGCACGCCAGATCGGCACCAGGGTGGCGGCGGTGTAGGGCAGCACCGAGAACACGAACAGCGTGGCGACCTGCAGGCCGTCGATCTTCGGCGTCAGCGCGAAGCTCGGGTAGAGCACCGCCCAGCCCTGCAGCACCGGCGCGAAGAGCGCGAACTCGAAGTGGAACACGTGCACGTAGGCGGCGACGTAGCCGAGCAGGAAGGCGAGCAGCGAGACCAGGAAGCCTTCCCAGAACTTCATCGCGATCACGTCCCCGGTCTCCCAGCCGATCGCCTTGAGGATGCCGATCTCGCGCTTCTCTTCTGCCGAGAGGCCTGCGGCCTTCTCCCAGGCGAAGATGCCGAAGGCGAGGATGGCGGCCGACAGCAGGGCCAGCATCATGCCCTCGCGCCAGTCGAAGATCGACGCGTAGGTGCGCAGCACTTCCTCGCGCAGGATGGGGCGCGAGTCGGGCAGGGCGTTGATCAGCTTGAGGCCGACGTTGCGCACCTCCTGCGGGTTGGCCACCCACAGCGCGATGTCGGTGTAGTGGCCGTCCGGATAGGCGAAGAAGCGGCGGAAGTCGGCCTCGCTCATCAGCACCAGGTCGGCATTCACCAGCTCGGACTCGTGCGCCAGCACCTCGCTGACGATGAAGGTGTGGAGTTCGCCCGAGTAGGCGCGGAAGGAGATGCCGTTGCCCTCGGCCAGTCCGCGCGAGCGCTCGAGTGCGGGGCCGACGACGATCTCGCCCTCGGCGATCCGGCGGTCGCTCGGCACCATGAAGGTGTAGTTGGCCTTGAGCACGCTGTCGTAGTAGTAGCCCCACAGCCGCCCCTCGATCTTCTGCACGCCGCGCACGCGACCGATCTTCTCGATGTAGCCGGGCGGGATGAGGTCGTGGCGGCCGGCGATGAGGCGCTGCAGCACGACCTCGGGGGTGCCGGCGAGCACCCGGGTGGCCTCGTTGCGCAGCGCGTGGGTATACAGCGACACCGAGGCGAGGACGAACACGAGCAGGGTGTAGACGACCAGCAGGCCGAGGCTCTTGCCCTTGCGCCGCGCCAGCGAGCTGGCGGTGAAGTCAATCAGATGGCGCTGCTTCTCGATCCAGCGGTTCATGGCGGTCCAGCAGGAGGGCGGGGGGCGGAAGCAGCGAGCCCGAGGGGAAGTGCTCGAGCGCCACCGGGTGGTCCTGGAAGGCGGAGTGCAGGTCGGCCTGGCTGAGGTGGCGGGTGTAGCGCGCCTCGGTGAACAGCACGAGGTCGGACAGGCGCAGGTCTTCGACGAGGCGCTCGGTGCGCTGCAGCGCCGGCTCGTGCGCGTCGCGCCGGATCCCCGCGTCCACGAAGGTGGCGGCGAAGAGCGCGGCGGCGAAGAGCGTGAAGGCGAGCACGCGGTCGGAGGGACGGCTCATGCCAGCAGGCCCGCGGCGCCCAGCCCGATTGCGAGCAGGAGGCCGGAGAGGTTGGCGGCGGCGATGGTGTCGCGGATCGGCGCCACCAGGCGGGCGGGATGCTCGGCGTCGGCGAGCAGCGCGCGCGCGGCCCGCACCGAGAACACCAGCGGCAACAGGGCGAGCGCTGTGCCGGCCGGCACCGCGCCGACGGCGAGCGCGCCCGCCAGCCAGAGGTGGGCGAAGGCGACCAGGGCCACGTAGCCGCGGCTGGCCGTACGCGGGCCGAGGCGCACCACCACGGTGCGCTTGCCCGCGGCCTCGTCCGCACGCCGGTCGGGGAACTGGTTGATGTACAGGATCGCCGCCACCAGCAGCGCGAAGGGCAGCCCGGCGACCAGCGGCAGGGCGGCGAGCTCGCCGCGCTGCACGTAGTCGGTGCCCAGCACCACCAGCAGCCAGCCCGCGGTGATGGCGAGTTCGCCCATGCCGCGCGACATCAGCTTGAAGGGCGGCGCCGAGTAGGCCCAGGCCACGAGCAGGCCGGCCAGCCCGATCGCGAGCAGGCCGGGGCCGGCGCCGAGGGTGAGCCACAGCCCGCCCGGGATCACCGCGGCGAGCAGCAGGTAGCCGAAGCGGCGCATCTCGGCCAGGCTCAGGTAGCCGTTCTGGATGAAGCGGCTGCCGCCGGTGTAGGGGTGGAGCAGCTCGGTGTTGAGCGCGTCGGTGCCGTTGAGGGCGTCGAAGTAGTCGTTGACCACGTTGGCGCCCGCGTGGGCGACGAGCGCGAACAGGATCGTGACCAGCGCGCGTGCCCAGTCGATCGAGAGCCCGTCGGCGAAGGCCGTGCCCAGGCCGATCAGCGAGCCGGCGAAGGTCACCGTCAGGAAGGCCGGCCGCGTCGCCGCGAGATAGCGCGCGAACGCGTTCGGGAACGGATCGCGCACGGGTTCGGCGAGGGACTTGTCGACGCTCATGCGCGCGGGCCGTCGATCAGGGCAGGTCGCCGCGGCGGAAGACGAGGAAGCCGAGCGCCGCGCTCACCACGCCGAGCGCCGCGGGGTAGGCCACCGCGAAGACCTTGTAGCCGGCGACGCCGAAGAGGTCGAGGATCACGTAGGCCGAGGGGCCCAGCACGATCAGCTGCGGGTCGAACATCGACAGCGCGGCGGTGCGGAAGACCTGCAGCGGGTTGGCAAGCGCGATCGTGACCGCGAGCTCGGGCGAGATGCGCTCCTGGATCATCACCCCGAGCAGGATCAGGTCGAGGAAGAGCAGGAAGAGCAGCCACGCCAGGAAGGCCGCGCCCTGGGCGACGTCGGTGCTGCGTGCGATCGACGAGATCAGCATGCCGAAACCGAGGAAGCACATCGCCATCGCCGCGATCAGCGCGGTGTAGTAGGCGAACATCTCCCACGGCACCTCGATGTCCTGCACCGTCGCCCAGCCCACCGCGAGCAGCATCGCGGCGAACACCGGCATGAAGATCACGATGTAGCGGCCGACGAACTTGCCCCAGAACCAGGCCCACAGCGAGACCGGCAGCGACAGCAGGTATTCGAACACGCCGGCCTCGCGGTCGCCCGCCACCGAGCGCACCGTGGTGATGAGCACGAAGATCGGCAGGATGGCCATGGTGAGCTGGATGTAGGTGACCAGCAGGCGCGACAGGCCGATGAAGCCGAGCACGCGCGATTCGGTCAGGCCGAAGAGGAAGAGCAGGGCGACGATGCCGCCGAACACCAGGGTGTAGACCTGGAACCAGCGGGCGCGGAGCGACTCGACGATGTCCAGACGTGCGGTGAGCCAGAACTGTTTCATTTGCCTTATTTTCCCTTCGCCAGCGTCTGCTGCCGCATTTCCTCGAAGCTCACGCTGTCCGTGGCGGAGTCTGCCGCGGCGGCGTAGTTGTAGCCCATCGGCGAGGTGCGGGTGATGTAGCGCACCTTGCGCGGGTCGTGCCAGATCATCTCGTCGCGGCTCTTGCTGTTGTAGTCCGCGACCCACATCCGAGTGGCGGCCTCGGCCATCCACGGGAAGCGCTCGCGCTTTTCCTCCAGCCAGAAGACGAGGCAGCCCGGATCGTCGAACTTGAACACGGTGTCCTTGGGACCGCCACGCAGCTCGGCGGCGAAGCGGCGGTCCGAGATCGCCATGTTGCAGCGCACGCAGGTGTCGCGGTCCCAGATGATGGATTTCATGCCCTCGGGCCACTTGTCGTCGGTGCAACCCGACAGCGCGGCGGCGAGCGGCGTGAGCAAAAGCCCCCCTTTCGCCAGGCGTCCGATGAACTGGCGTCGATGCTGGTCGCACATGGTCAGTGGGGCCTTTCGGTCATGTCCAGCTTGGTGACCAAGCCGGTGTAGCGGGAGACCACGCCGAGGAAGCGCAGGCGGTCGGCGCCTGCGATCTCGCCGGTCCAGGCGGTGTCCTCGGCATCGAAGGCGAACTTCCAGCCCTGCAGGGCCTTGGCGATCGCGGGGTCGGGCTGCTTGAGCACGATGCGGCAGTCGAGCCGGCTGTGCAGCGCGCCCATGTCGGCGACCTGGTCGTCGAGCACGATGCGGCCGGTGTCCATCTCGATCACGCGGTTGACCAGCGCCGAGACCTCGTCGAGGCGGTGGCTGGAGATCAGCATGGTGGCGTTCTGCACACGCTCGGCGAGGAGGTCGAAGAAGATCTTGCGCGCCTCGGGGTCGAGGTTGGCGGCGGGCTCGTCCATGATCAGCAGCCTGGCGTCGCGGCCGAGGGCGATCGCGATCAGCAGCTTCTGCTTCATGCCGCCCGAGAGGCGGACGAACTGGCGCGAGCGGATGGCGTCGATCTCGAGGCCGAGCCGGCGCGCGATGTCGTCGATGCGCGCCGGCGCGGTGCCGCACAGGCCGGCGGCGAAGTCGATGAGCTGGCCGACCGGCATCTTCAGCGGCGGCGGCAGCTGCGGCACGAAGCCGACGTTGGCCAGCACCGTGGCGCGCTCGCGGCGTGGATTGACGCCGTCGACGCTGACCTCGCCGTCGTGGACGTATTCACCGAGCAGGCAGCGGATCAGCGTCGTCTTGCCGGCGCCGTTGGAGCCGATCAGCGCGATGCGCTCGCCGAGGCCCACCTCGAGGGAAATGCCGTCCAGCACCCGCGCGCTGCGGAAGGTCTTGCGGACATTCTGTAGTCGGATCATCTATCGACTCTTGTTATGTGTTGCGGAATCACCGGGGTTGGGGGCCCGGGCTGCCTCACAGCAGCTTGGACAGCCCCTTGACTTCGAAGCTCAGCGAGCCGGTCGGGCACGCGTCCACGCACAGGCCGCAGCGTGTGCAGTCCGGGCCGAGCGGCACCTCGGGCTCGACCGCGCGGCCCTTGATGACGGTGTCGAGCACGTGCGGCACCAGGCAGACCTTGCGACAGTCGCCCTCGTGGAAACAGCCCTCCAGCTTGTACTTGATGCGCACCGGCGAGATGATGCCGACCACCCCATAGGTCAGGCCGATCGGGCAGGCGTAGCGGCACCAAGCCCGGCGCGAGAAGAAGACCTCGAACACGAGCAGGGCCACGACCCACAGCAGCGACAGTCCCGCACCGTAGATCAGCGCGCGCGACAGGATACCCGTCGGTGAGATGGCCTCGAACACGGTGTAGCCGGTCACCACGGCGAGCAGCGCGAACACGATCCAGAACACGGAACGCAGGCGGCGGTCGATCGGCTGGTCGGTGACCAGCTTCTTCTTGGCCAGGTACAGGTGGATCTTCTCCGCCCATTCCGCAACCAAGTGATACGGACACACCCAGGAGCAGAAGGTTCGCCCGCCGAGCAGGGCCCACAGCAGCAGCACGGTGGCGGTGCCGATCAGCAGGTTGGTGATGATGTGCTTGTGCGCGAGCATCACCTGCAGCGCGGAGTTGAGGTCGGCCATGTGGAAGCCGACGAAGCGCGACGCGGTGAGCGCGCCCTCGAGCACCTGGATGTCGAGCCAGTAGGAGAACACGAACAGCAGGTTGGCGAAGATCAGCGTCGCCCAGCGGCGGTTGCGCCACTTGTGGCTCGGCTTCTCGTGCGCGCGGCGGTGCTTGAGCTCGGCGATCTCGTCGCGGTTGTTCTTCTTGTAGAAGTGGATCTTCTGTGCGGCCGGGGAAATCTCGGCCGGCTTCGCGGGTTCCTTGCCGAACATCACCTTGATCTGGTCGATGAAGCGGCGGGTCAGCAGCTTGCTCATGATTTCCACACCTCACGCGGGATGATGGTGATCGAGGCGGGTTCGGTCGGGCAGATCATCTCGCACACGCCACAGCCGACGCAGTTCTCGTGCACGATCGGACGTGCACGCGTCTTGCCGTCGGGGCCGGTGAATTTCTCCAGCGAGATGGCGCCGGCGATCGGGCATTCGCGCATGCACAGGTCGCACAGCGGCAGGTCGTAGGGGTGGTCGGCCACCGGGATGGGCTTCCAGCGATCCACCTTGATGTAGCGCATCGTGCCCTTGAAGTCGGGGCCGCGGGCCTGGCCCTTGAAGCCCTCGCCCTTCATCGCGAGGCAGGACTCGGGACGGGTGAGGCGCGCCACGCCCATGCGCTCGGTCATGTTGAGCGTGGGCTCGGGGTCGTTCATCTTGGCGATGAGGGTGGGCTTCTGCGACAGTGCCGCGCCCTCGCGTACCGGCAGGAAGTCGGGCTTGTGATAGGTCAGCGAGCCGGTCGGGCAGGCGAGGATGCACTGTACCGCATCGCAGGAGAAGTCGCAGGCCTGCGCGCGGGCGTCGATGTAGGGCACGCCCACGCCGAAGCCGTCGATCAGGTCGGCGAGCTTGATCGCGTTGACCGGGCACACCTGCACGCACTGGCCGCACTTGATGCAGGACGAGAGGAAGTCCTTCTCGTCGAGTGCGCCGGGCGGGCGCAGGCGGTTGGTACGCGCATAGACCAGCGGCAGGTAGCCGGACAGGCCGGAGCCGAGCACGCCGCCGGTCAGCAGGATGGTACGCAGAACCTTGCGCCGGCCCTGGCGCGCGCGTTCGCGCGAGACCGGCACCTCGCCCTTGGCGGGCGCGGCTGCGGGGGTGTTTTCCTTCTCGCTCATGATGCACTCCCTTCGATGCGCCGCTCCGGCTTGATGTAGAGGGGCTTTTCGTCCCTTGCCTGCAGGTCGGGGGTCGAGAACGGCGCGAGGCGCTCGAGGAAATCGAGCAGTTCGAGGACGGGCGAGGTCTTGAAGAAGCGTGCGTTGGGGATCTCCATCCAGATCCGGTCGGCGTAGGCATATTCTTCGTGCGGGGTGTCGCCGGCGCCGTCCTCGTCGCGGTCGAACCCCTGGTAGGTGTCGAAGTAGTTCCCTTCCCACTTGTTCTTGACGCCTTCGCCCCGTCCGGCCTGGTACATGTCGGTCAGGTTGCCCTCGAAGGTGTTGCCGTACATCTCGTTGCCGCCGAGTTCGCTGGTGAGCTGGATGGCGATGCCGTTGAACGCGAAGCGGTTATTGACGAAGCGGATGGTGGTGTCGGGCTGGAAGGGCGAGAGGTCGGAGCCGACTCCCACCGCGCAGTAGATGACCTCGTTGTTCTCGAGCAGGATGTCCGAGGACTCCTTGAAGCCCAGCCCCATGCCCGTGGCGCCGGTGGCGTGCGAGATGATGTTGCCGCGCGCCGCGCCGCCCTCCATGTACATGAAGTAGACGCCGACGGCGTTGTCGTAGAAGCGGTTGTTCTCGACGATGTTGTCGTTGGCGAACATGAAGTGGATCGAGTAGCGGCTGCGCCGGCCCTCGTTGCCGCGGTAGATGTTGCGGTGCGAGTACCACGCCACCATGTCGCGGGTGTCGGTGACGAGGTTGTTCTCGATCAGGTTGTCGTGGCTGTACCACAGGCGGATGCCGTCGCCGCGCACGCCGAGCTCGAAGTCCTTCGACCGCACCTTGTTGTTGCGCACGATGTTGTGGTCGGCCTGCTTGAGGTCGATGCCGAACAGGCAGTCGGCGATGTTCAGGTTCTCGACCAGGTTGCCGTGCCCGCGGATGTTCAGGCAGGTGTCGTCGGAGTCGTGAGACTCGCCCGAGCCGGTGATGGTCAGGTTGCGCAGCGTGGCCTCGTTGGTCTCCAGGACGAAGACCGTGCCCTTGTCGCCGCCGTCGATGACGACCTCGCCCTCGCCCTCGATGGTCAGGCGCTTCTTCAGATGCACCGGCCCGGAGTAGTGGCCGGCCGGGACCTTGAGCACGCTGCCTTCCGGGGCTTTGTCGACCAGCTCCTGGAAGGGCTGCAGGCCGTGGATGCGCTTGTCGCGCAGGTAGAGCGGGATCAGCTGGACCGGCTTATGGACGTCGACCCGCGGTGCGGTGGAGAAGTCGGCGCCGGAGCCGGGCCCACGGGCCTGGTCCTCATCGTCGCTGTCCCGGGCCTGGGCCGCGGGCAGGGCCAAGGCCACTGCCGCGGCGAGCAATGTCAAGCGGTGAAGGAGGCTCACGAGGGGGCATCCTTACCGTGCGCTGCCCTGGGCCTGCTCCTCGCGCAGCTGCTTACGGCGCAGCAGCAGGGCGAGCATCAGGCAGACGAAGACGACCATCAGCAGGCCGTAGCCCCAGTGCGGATAGGAGTAGGTGGAGAACTGCGCCACCTTGCCCTCGCCGAACACCGTGGGCATGAAGGGCTTGACCGTGAAGGCGCCCCAGGGGTGCAAGTTGTGGCCGAAGAACCACAGCCAGCCGGAGTACTCGATCAGGTAGAAGATCGGCAGCAGTCCGGGAATCAGCGCGAGCAGCAGCTCGAAGTTGCGCAGCTTGAGCACCCCGAAGATCACCACGCCCATGGCGGCGATCATGCCGAAGATGGCGACCTTGGAGATGACCTCGACGTTCTTGCCCCAGGCGGCGATGCGTTCGGGGTCGTTGAAGAAGGTCGCGGACTCGTCCATGTAGTGCTTGACGTGCGCGGCGAGGTTGCCCATGACGAACTGGTCCACGATCATCCATGCGGCCAGACCGCCGAAGCCGACGCCCATGATGCCCAGGCGCAGCTTGCGGTCGCGCACCGCGAAGGTGAGCAGCATGACCGCGAAGAAGGCGACGAAGAACTTGGAGAGCTTGGTCTCGACCGGACCGCCGGTGGCGATCGGGTACATGCCGACGTAGTGGTTGATCGTGTTCATCTCATGAACGCAATCGAGCGCGGTGGCCTTGCCGGTCAGCGTGGTCTGCTCGGCGAGAATCGGGTTGTAGCGGCCGGTGCCCTCGCCCATGTCCTCGGCCATGGTCTCTTCGGCGAGACGCGAGGTCTTGGGCGGCGTGGAGCAGCCGTTCTTGACGCCATCGAAGTGGAAGTGGATGCGGATGCCGTCGGGGAAGGCGTCTTCGGGGTAGTTCGGGGCGGTCAGCGATACCCACCACAGGGGTGCGAAGTAGGCGGCGACCAATGCCACCAGCGCCACGAACGTGAGGCCGGCGATCAGGCCGTTCTTGTTTTGGGTTGCGGACATTTCGAGCTCCGGTCGCAAGGGGAGGGGTTGGAAGCCCCGGGGGCGCGCGAGAATGTGCGCGCACCCCGGTGCGAGACGGGCGGTACGGCTGTGGTCTCAGCGGCTTACTTCTTGTCGCCGCACATCGAGCCCGGCATCTTCAGGCTGGCCTGGTAGGCGGAGATCGCCACCAGCTGGTCGTCGGTGTAGGGCTTGATGACCTTGACCATGTCGGGGTTGGCATTGCGGCGGTGGCCGTCGCGGATCTCGGTCATCTGGCGCAGCAGGTACTTGTAGTGCTGGCCGGCGATGACCGGGTAGAACTTGGCCTTGTCGCCGGCGCCGGTGTCACCGTGGCATTCCTTGCACTGCTTCTCGTAGAGGTCCTTGCCCTTGGCGACCTGCATTGCGGCGTCGGCGCCCTCGTACTTGCCATGGTCGGTCGGGATGCACAGGCTCTCGATGTAGGCGGAGACGTCGGCCAACTCCTGCGGGTCGACCAGGGTCGCAGCGAACGGGTACATCGTCGGGTTGTCGCGCAGGCCGGCGCGGATGTCGGCCATCTGCTTGATCAGCACGGTGGTGTGCTGGCCGGCGAGTTGCGGGAAGGTGCCGTCGGGGCGGCCGGCGCCGGAGGGCAGGTGGCAGGCGCCACAGACCTCGTAGGCTTCCTCGCCGCGGGTGATGTCGCCCTTCTTCTGCAGGGCTTCGATCTTTTCGCCTTCCTGGGCGTTCCAGACATAGCCTTCACCTTCGATGCCCGTCTTCTTCGGGGCGGGAGGGCCGGCGAAGGCGACGCTGGCGGAGAGGAGGGCGGCAAGCAGAACGGTGATCTTCATGATTTTGGTCCTCTAGGGGATTGGGACGGAGGGGGGGCGGTCCGTCAATGGGCTCGATCTGCCGGGCACCGGGGTGCGCGGCAGCGTGGAGGCTTACTTCAGGCTCTCGAGCCAGATGGCGATCGCCTTGATCTCTTCGTCGTTGACGAGGTGCATCACGCCCTTCATCGCCGCGGTCTGGCCGTTGTTGCGCGCGCCGCTCTTGATGTCCTTCATCTGCTGCTCGGCATAGGCCGCGTTCTGGCCGGCGAGCTTGGGATAGGTGGGCAGCAGCGGCTTCTTGGCGTCGGCGCCGTGACAGGCGTTGCAGGTCTTCTCGGCGTAGAGCTTGGCGCCGTCGAGGGCGGCGAAAGCGGGGGCGGACACCGTGGCCGCCAGCAGCAGGGAGACGATCAGCTTCATGGATTCCTGTTCCTTCTAAAGTGTCGGGGAGCTCGCCTCTGGCTTCGCTCCCCGACGCGGACTACTGGATTATCGATTCAACTTCGAGGGGCCGGTCTTACTTGGCGCCCTTCTGCTCCAGGAAGGTCTTGGCACGCAGGCCGATGTCGGCCGCCTTGACCTGGTACTGCCACACCTGCTCGGCCCACAGGTTCGCCTGCTCCCAGTCCTGCTTGGCGGCGGCGGCCTCGTGCTTGGCCTTGGCTTCCGGCATCTTGCCGAGCTGGTCGGTGGCGTCTTCCATCAGCGCGACGACTTCCGGATAGGCCTTGTAGTTCACCGAGGTGATGTAGGCGACGACCTGGTCGATGACCGCCTGGGTGTCCGCAACCTTCTTCAAGGTATTCTTGTAGTCGGTCTCGGTGTAGTTGGCGGCGGCGAGCTGCGCGCCCTCCTCGGGCTTCCAGCCCTTCGGCTTGACCAGCAGGTAGCCTTGCATCTCGAGGTGCAGCGCCGAGCAGAACTCGGTGCAGTAGTACGGATACACGCCTTCCTTGTCGGCCTTGAACTTGACCGAGATGGTCTTGCCCGGCTCGACCGAGGCGTGCACGTTGTAGGTCGAGACGGTGAAGCCGTGGGTCTCGTCCTGTGCGCGCTCGAGGTTGGTCAGGTAGATCGTGACCTCGTCGCCCTGCTCGACCTCGATGGTCTCCGGGGTGATGTGCGAGCGGATCAGCGTGCCATACACCTTGACCTGGTTGCCTTCGCGGACGGTCTTCTCCTCGCCCGCGCGCACCTTGCCTTCGTGCTGCTGGTCGGTGCGGCTGTTGGTGCCGACCTTGTAGCGCACGGCCGGCTTGAGCTTGTCGGCCTGGATGCCGACGACGTAGTGCGGCTCGCCCAGCGGCAGCGGCATGTCGTACAGGAGCTGCATCTTGTCGTTGCTGATGTCGATCAGCTGGTGGTTCTGCGGGTGCAGCGGGCCCACCGGGTTGAAGCGGTCGATCGACAGCTTGTTGAGCGCCACCAGGTACTTGCCCTTGGGCTTGGTGGTGTCGCCTTCCATCGTCATCAGGTGGCCGATGTTGTAGTGGATGGCGATCTTGTCCAGCAGCTTGCCTTCGCAGAAGTTCCACTTCGCGACCATCGAGTCGACGTACAGCGAGGTGTAGGCCACGCACTCCTTGGCGTCGAACTGGGTGTGCAGCGGGCCGAGGCCGAGCTGGACCTGGGTGTGCAGCGCGTCCTTCATGCCGATGACGGGGATGCCGTATGGGTCCTTGGACTCGAAGCGCTTGTTCTTGATCGCGTCCATGATCTTCTCGAAGGAATACACGGACACGTGGGTGTCGAGCTTGCCGGACACCACGATGAACTTGCCGTTCGGGGTCACGTCGACGCCGTGCGGGCTCTTGGGCTCGGGGATGAGGAACAGGATGCCTTCGCGGATCGCCACTTCCATCGGGATAACGCGATGGTTGTTGATGATCTTGACGTTCTTGTCGTCCTTCGCGATCTCTGCGGCACGCTTCCAGTTCACCACGTGCATGTAGTCGGTGTCCTTTGCGGAGCAACCGGCCTCATACGGCGGGCGGCCCTTCTCGATGCCGCCGACGTAGCGTTCCGTGCAGAAGCTGTTGGTGAAGGACCAGCCGTCGGAGTCCAGCTTGCCGGCGTCGGAGAGGTCCTGCGAGTAGGGCGGCAGCTCGAGCGAGAAGGACTGGTCGGCCTTCAGCTGGCCGTGCTCGCGGTCGAACTTCCAGTAGGTGACGGCGCCGCGATATTTCTCGTTGAACTGCTCGAGCGGATAGAACTTCTGGTTCTCGAGCGGCGAGGCGTACTGCGAGGCCTCGATGATGTACTCGGTGTTCGGGGTCGCGAATGCGCCGCCGTGCTCCGACTTCATGATCGGGTTGGCGACGATCTGCTTGGTCTCGAAGTCGCGCAGGTCGATCACGGCCAGGCGCGGGTTGGACTTGTCGTTGATGAACAGGAACTGGCCGTCGTACTCGCCGTTGGTCTCGGAGATCGCCGGGTGGTGGGTGTCGCCCCAGGTGATCGACTTGCCGTCGATGTTGCCGCCGGCGAGCACCTTCTTGGATTCTTCGTCGAAGCCGTAGCCCTGCCAGGGTTCGGGAGTGAACACGCCGATGTACTTCAGGATGCGCATCGACGGGACACCGTAGACGATCATCTGGCCGGACTGGCCGCCCGAGGCGAAGGCGAGGAACTCGTCACGGCCGCCGCTCGGGGTGTAGGTCTTGGCCGCGGCCAGCAGGTCCTGCTGGGTGAGGTTGCGGCGCTTCATGACGTCCTGCAGCGACTCCGCGGCGAACGCCGAGCCGGCCGCACCCACGCCGAGACCCGCCGCGATGAGCAGGGCCGTGGTTTTTACTGCGAATTTTTTCATTTTGGAAACTCCCGTAGAAACAACAGTTTCGAACTGCCTTCACCTTGCGGCCCAGCTCGGCCGTCCCCCCGTATGCCTGGAGGTCGTGCATCCGCACCTGTGCGGAATCCGGGGGCTGCGTGCCACGTTCACCGAACATGGCCCGAATGCTCCTGCGGGTCACGGGCGTGAAACTTTTCCCATTGCCGCAGCGTCGACCTCCGTCGCTGGCGTGCCCGAATTATCGACTCCTTATCGACGGGCAAGCTTGACATGGATCAAGTGCACGCTCTGTACCGGAATGCGATGGAAAAATGCAGTTGCGGCATCTAAACTTGGCGCCCATTGCTGGCAAGTCGCTGAATCTCCGGTCAATTGAAATTGATCTGGATCAATTCAAAATTGGTTTGATTGCTTTCGGATTCGCACTTTCGTCTGCGCCCGGCGGACCCCGTCTTCGGGTCGGAAACGGACGGCAGCGGCTCCGACCTCCTGGAAAACCCATGAGCATTCCTCGCGACGGTGACAAACCGCTCGACAACACCTTCGGCCGCCAGTCGGTCTCGACCGACGAGCGCCGGCAGCGCATCCGCGACGTGTTCGACCACATCGCCTCGCGCTACGACCTGATGAACGACCTGATGAGCTTTGGCATCCACCGCCTGTGGAAGCGTCGCTTCGTGGCCGGCCTGCCGGACCAGGGGCTGTTCGTCGATCTTGCCGGCGGAACTGGCGACGTTGCGGCCCTCCTGGCGCGCAAGCCGGGCCGGCGGGTGGTCGTGGTCGACCCGTCGATCCCGATGATGCGCGAGGGCAGCACCCGCGCCGACGCGGCCACGGTGCGCTGGATCGCGGGCGAGGCCGAGCGCCTGCCCTTCGCCGACGGGTCGGTTCAGGCGCTCACCGTCTCCTTCGGCCTGCGCAACACCACGCGGCTCGATGTCGCGCTCGCCGAGGCTGCGCGCGTGCTGGCGCCCGGCGGCACCTTCGCCTGCCTGGAGTTCTCGCGGCCGATGAAGTGGCTGCAGCTGTTCTACGATCCCTATTCCTTCCACGTGATCCCGCGCCTCGGTGCGTGGGTCGCGGCCAATCCGGCGGCGTACCAGTACCTGATCGAGTCGATTCGCAATTTCCCGGATCAGCAGCGCTTTGCCGCAATGATCGAGGCGGCCGGTTTTTCTTCGGTGCGCTGGAAGAACCTGAGCTTCGGAATTGCGGCGATTCATCTTGCGACGAGACCGCTTGTGCGTTGACAACCCGATCCGGGTCTTTCGGGTGTCGGCAGAATTTTCAATGAATGAACGCGCAATGGTAAAGCCGAGTTCTCATTTGAATTGTTCGGACTTTATCCAGGAAAACGAAATGGAATTCCTTTCATCGGCCGGCACCTGTTTGCGCTCCGCGTTTTTCGTCGCGTTCGCCTTGGCGGCTTCACTGGCTGCCGCCGAGGAGGCCTCGGTGTGGCGCGAGCCCGCGACCGGAATGGAGTTCGTGCGCGTGCCGGGGGGCTGCTTCGACATGGGCGACACCTTCGGCGACGGCGAGACCAACGAGCTGCCGGTACACAAGGTGTGCATGACGCCTTACTGGATCGGCCGCCACGAGGTCACCCAGGCGCAATGGACCCGCCTGATGGACTACAACCTGTCGGTGTTCGCCGGCTCGCCGGCGCATCCGGTCGACAGCATCAACCAGGCCGACATCGCCGAGTTCGTTCGTCGGCTCGGCGAGAAGAACCCCGGCCGGGTGTTCCGCCTCCCCACCGAGGCAGAGTGGGAATACGCCTGCCGCGGCGGCGGGCGCGCGGAGCGCTTCGGCGGCGAGGCTGCGCCCGAAGGGGCCAACACCGCAGAACGCGCCGAGCGCGAGGGCGATGGCAGTCTCCCGGTGGGAAGCTATGCGCCCAACGCGCTCGGCATCCACGACATGAGCGGCAACCTGTGGGAGTGGGTGTCGGACGTCTATGCGGCCGACGCCTACCTGCACCATCAGGCCGAGAATCCGCACTACCAGTCCAGCGGTCCGGCGCGCCTGCTGCGCGGCGGCGGCTGGACGCATCCCGCGGGCTTCGCGCGCTGCAGCAAGCGCCACATGCATTGCCGGCCCACGGCGCGCTTCGACTTCGTCGGCTTCCGGCTGGTGCTGGAGGAGGGCGCAGACGGACGGCCCGCGCATTAAGTACGCTCCGGCTTTTTCAAGTCGCCGGGCCGCTTGCCCGGTGGCACCGCAAGGATTTCAGGGGAACCGATGAAGATTCTGCTTTCCGCACTCGTTGCCGGCCTGTCGATGGCCGCCCTGCCCACGCTGGCCGCGGAGCTCGCGCCGATCGCGCCGATGGTGCCGACGACCTCGATGGTGCCGACGCCGCCGCCGACGCCGCCGCTGGCGCAGCTTCCCGCCGCCGCCGCGCCCGCGCAGCCCAAGATCGCCCGCGGCCTGTTGCTGCTGCACGAGGGGCGGGTGTTCATGGCGCCCTGCCGCGATCGCAGCTATGTCAACGTGGAAGACGTTTCCGAGGCGGGTGCGGTGCTCGCCGCGCTGCGCGACTTCGGCCTGGCGCCTGGAAACAACCTCTACGTCGAGCTGATGGGCGTGCAGGAGGGCGGCCTGCTGCGCGTGTCGGGGCTCAACTTCGCCCATGCCGGCGCACGCTGCCTCGGTGAAGCCGAGAACGAGGAAGACTGGCGCGCGCTCGGCCTGCAGGCCGAGTGGGCGGCGGCCGCCGGTGCGGGCGCGCTGCGGGTCGAGCGCGTCGACGCGCCCGAGCTGCGCACGAGCTACGACGCGGTGAAGGACGACCAGGGCGCGCGCAGCATCGAGGCCGAGGGCGTGGCGCTGAGCTTCACGCCCGGCCTGTGCCGGACGGCCGACGGCAAGATGCTTACCGGCTGGCGCGCGACGCTGGTGCCGGCAGGGGGCGGCGCGCTCGAAGGCTGCGGCTGGGAGCGCTGACGCGGCGCGTCAGGGGCGGCCGGCCGCTGCGCCGCCGCCCGGGGTCGGGTGCCCTCCCGCATCGCCGCGTGCGCGGCCCCTACAGCGTCCAGTCGTAATCCACCGTCAGCGGCGCGTGGTCGGAGAAGCGCTGCGCCTTGTAGACCTCCGCCGCTTGCGCGCTCGCGGCCAGCCCTGGGGTGGCCACCTGGTAGTCCAGGCGCCAGCCGACGTTCTTCGCCCACGCCTGGCCGCGGTTCGACCACCACGTGTAGCAGTCCGCGGTGGCCTCGGGGTGCAGGCGGCGATAGACGTCGATCCAGCCCTGCTCGTCGAACAGGCGGCTCAACCACGCGCGCTCCTCGGGCAGGAAGCCGGAGTTCTTCTGGTTCGACTTCCAGTTCTTCAGGTCGGCCTCACGGTGGGCGATGTTCCAGTCGCCGCACACCACGACCTCCTGCCCGCTCTGGAAGAGCTGGTCCATGTGCGGCAGGAAGCGGTCCATGAAGTCGAACTTCACCTGCTGGCGCTCCTCCGAGCTCGAGCCCGAGGGCAGGTAGAGCGACACCACCGAGAGCTTGCCGAAGTCGAGTTGCAGGAAGCGGCCCTCGGCGTCGATCGCGGGGATGCCGAGGCCCTCGACGACGCGGTCCGGCGTGTGCCGGCTGTAGATGCCCACGCCGCTGTAGCCCTTCTTCTCGGCGGCGTGGAACCAGCCCCGCATGCCCGCGGGCGCGCGCATCTCGGGGCGCAGGTCGGCGTCCTGCGCCTTGAGCTCCTGTACGCACAGGAAGTCGGCCTGCTGCGCGGGCAGCCAGTCGAGCAGGCCCTTGGTGCAGGCGGAGCGGATCCCGTTGAGGTTCAGGGTGATGATGCGTAACATCGGCGGTTTCCAGTTTCGCTGCCAGGCAGCCAAAAAACCGTGGATTTTAGCCGGGATTTCATCGCCCTCGCGTGTCGCAAGGGTGTGCTGCGCTTCGGCGCCTTCGTCACCAAGGCGGGACGCAACTCGCCGTATTTCTTCAACGCCGGCCTGTTCGACGACGGCGCCTCGTTCCGCGAGCTGTGCGGCTACTACGCGCGCACGATCCGCGCCTCGGGCATCGCCTGCGACATGCTCTTCGGCCCGGCCTACAAGGGCATCCCACTCGTCGCCGGCACGGCGATCCGGCTCGCCGAGGACGGCGTGGACCTGCCCTTCGCGTTCAACCGCAAGGAGGCCAAGGACCACGGCGAGGGCGGCACGCTGATCGGCGCGCCGCTGCGCGGCAAGGTGCTGATCCTCGACGACGTGATCTCGGCCGGTACCTCGGTGCGTGAATCCGTCGAGCTGATCCGTGCCGCCGGCGCCGAACCCGCCGGCGTGGTGATCGCGCTCGATCGCATGGAACGCGGTAAAAGTGCCTTGTCCGCGGTCGAGGAGGTCAAGGAGAATTTCGCCATTCCGGTCGTCGCGGTGGCCACGCTCGAAGACCTCATCGCCTACCTGGCGGACAGTCCCGAACTCGCGGCCAATCTCGGCGCCGTCCAGGCCTATCGGGAACAGTATGGGATTTCCTCGCGCTGAACGCGTCCTCGCCGGTTTCAGTTGGGTATTCGCGCTGGCGGTATCTTCCGGCACGCTGGCGGCGCAGCCGGCGGGTGCCGCCTCGATCTATTGCTGCGACGTCGGTGGCCAGCCGGTGTGCGGCGACATCCTGCCCGCCGCCTGCTACGGGCGCGCCTACCGCGAGATGAGTCCCTCGGGCATCGTGCGCCGCTCCGTGCCTGCGCCGCTCACCGCCGACGAGATCGCCCAGCGCGCGGCCGCCGAACACAAGCGTCGCGCCGAGGAGGCCGAGCGCATGCGCCAGCTGCGTCTCGACCAAGCCCTGCTCGAGACCTATCGCAGCGTGCAGGATCTCGACAGCCGGCGCGACCGCGAGCTCCGCGATCTGGACCGCAGCATCCGCGAGTTGCGCGCGCGCGAGTCCGAGCTCATCGAGCGTCAACACGGGCTGATCGAAGAGGCCACGCGCACGGAGCGCAGCGATGTCGCCTCCAGCCTGGAGGCCGACATCCGTCTGCTCGACAGCGAGATCGCCGCGCAGTCCTCCGTGGTCGCGGCCAAGCTGCGCGAGCGCAGCGCGGTGGTCGAGCGCTTCGAGGAGCACCGTCGCCGCTACGTCGAGCTCACCTCGGCGCCCGAGTCCGCGCGCATCCCGCCGATGCCGCGGCGTTGAGTCTTTCGCCGTGCGGCCCGGCCGGGCCGGACGGCCGCAACACGAGGCCGCGATGCCCCCGTCGATCCCCACCGAAGTCCGCGTGCGTGCGGCCTGCCCGCACGACTGCCCCGACACCTGCGCGATGGAGGTCACGGTCGCCGACGGCCGCGCGGTGAAGGTCCGCGGCGCGGCCGACATGCCCTTCACCAACGGCGCGCTGTGCACCAAGGTCGCCCACTACCTCGAGCGCGTGTATTCCGGGCGCCGCCTGCTGCATCCGATGAAGCGGGTGGGGCGCAAGGGCGAGGGCCGCTTCGCGCGCATCTCCTGGGACGAGGCGCTCGACACCATCGCGGCGAAATACCGCGACATCGCCGCCGAGGACCCGCGCGCGATCCTGCCCTACAGCTACTGCGGCACCATGGGCCTGGTGCAGGGCGAGAGCCTGGATCGGCGCTTCTTCCACCGCCTCGGCGCGTCCCTGCTCGAACGCACGATCTGCGCCACCGCCGGCGCGCACGGCTGGAGGGCCACCGTGGGCGCCATGCTCGGCGCCGACCCCGAGGCCGCCACCGAGGCCCGCCTGATCCTCATCTGGGGCGCCAACCCGGTGGTCTCCAACCTGCACGGCTGGCGCCACCTGCAGGAGGCGAAGCGGCGCGGCGCCCGCCTGGTGTGCATCGACCCGCGCCGCACCGACACCGCGAAGAAGTGCGACCTGCACCTCGCCCCGCTGCCCGGCACCGACGGCGCGCTCGCGCTCGCGATGATGCAGGTGCTGATCGCCGAGGGCCTGCTCGATCGCGAGTACATCGCCCGCCACACCCTGGGCTTCGACGAGCTCGCCGCGCGCGTGCGCACCTGCACGCCGGAGTGGGCGGCGCCGCTCACCGGCCTCGCCGCCGCGGCCATCCGCAGCCTCGCCATCGAATACGGGCGCAGCGCGCGCAGCCTGATCCGGCTCAACTACGGTCTCAACCGCTGCGCCGGCGGCGGCATGGCGGTGCGCAACGTCGCCTGCCTGCCTGCGCTCACCGGCGCCTGGCGGCATCCCGGCTGCGGTGCGCTGCTGTCGACCTCGGGCAATTTCCCGGTGGACGCGCAGGCGCTCGCCCGCCCCGACCTCTATCCCGATGCGAAGCGCTTCCCGCCGCGCGCGCTCAACATGTCCTTCATCGGCGACGTGCTCCTCGACACCCGCGACCCGCCGGTGCGCGCGATCCACGTCTACAACGCCAACCCGGTGGCGGTCGCGCCCGACAGCCATCGGGTGCGCGCCGGCTTCGCGCGCGAGGACCTCTTCTGCGTGGTGCACGAGCAGTTCCAGACCGACACCGCCGACTACGCCGACATCCTGCTGCCCGCCACCAGCCAGCTCGAGCACCGCGACGTGCACAAGGCCTATGGCCATTTCTACGTGGTGGATAACCGGCCGGCGATCGCGCCGCTCGGCGAGGCGCGCTCCAACACCGCGGTCTTCCGCGCGCTCGCGCAGCGCCTCGGCTTTGCGGCCGCGGCGCTCTACGAGAGCGACGACGCCATCGCGGCGGCGGCCTTCCGCGCCGACGACCCACGCGTGGCGGGCCTCGCCGAGGGCCTGCGGACGCAGGGCTGGGCGCGGCTCGCGCTGCCCGCGGGGTATGCGCCCTTCGCCGACGGCGGCTTCCGCACGCCCTCGGGCAAGTGCGAGTTCTTCTCCGCCGCGCTCGCGCGCGAAGGCCTCGATCCCTTGCCGGCCTGGCATCCGCCCGCCGAATCGGTGCCGAGCAATCCGGCCCTGGCCGCGCGCTATCCGCTCGCGCTGATCACCCCGCCGGCGCGCAACTTCCTCAACTCCACCTTCGCCAACCAGGCGCGCTTCCTCGCCGAGGAGGGCGGACCCAAGCTCGAGATCCATCCCGAGGACGCCGCCGCGCGCGGCATCGCGGACGGCGCGCGGCTGCGCATCCGCAACGACCGCGGCGACTTCGTCGCGCATGCGGTGGTGACGACCGACGTGCGCCCCGGCGTGGTGTGCAGCCCCTCGGTGTGGTGGCCCAAGCTGTGCGAAGGCGGCCACAACGCCAACGCCGTCATCGCCGCGCGCCCCACCGACATGGGCGGCGGTCCGACCTTCTACGACTGCCTGGTGGAGGTGGAGCCGGCATGAGCGTGGACAAGACCCTGGCGGCGGTCGCGGACGTCCTCGCGCGCGCGCAGCGCATCCTCTTCGTCACCGGCGCCGGCATCTCGGTCGATTCCGGCCTGCCCACCTACCGCGGCATCGGCGGGCTCTACCACGACCGCCTCACCGAAGAGGGGCTCACCATCGAGGAGGCCTTGTCGGGCGAGATGATGGCGACCCGGCCCGAGATCGCCTGGCGCTACATCGCCCAGATCGAGTCGAGCTGCCGCGGCGCGCAGCCCAACGCCGCGCACCGCCTGATCGCCGCGCTCGAGCAGGAGAAGGCGCTGGTGTGCGTGCTCACCCAGAACGTCGACGGCCTGCACCGCGCCGCCGGCTCGCGCAACGTGATCGAGATCCACGGCACCGTGCATCGCCTGCACTGCATGTCCTGCCGGCAGGGGCGCCGGGTGGAGGACTATGCCGGCCTCTCCATCCCGCCCGAATGCCCGCGCTGCGGCGGCATCCTGCGCCCGGACGTGGTGCTGTTCGGCGAGGCCTTGCCCGAACTCGCGATCGAGCGCCTGGAGAGCGTGCTGTCGCAAGGCATGGATGCGGTGGTGTCGATCGGCACCACCAGCGTCTTCCCCTACATCGCCGGCCCGGTGCTGTGGGCGGCGCGCCAGGGCGTGCCCACGATCGAGATCAACCCGGGAGACACAACGGTGAGCGCGATCGTCGACCACCGCCTGCGCATGTGCGCCGCCGAGGCCCTCCCCGCGCTGTGGCAGCGGATGCATCCGGCGGAGCCGGCGGAAGACCGTCCCCTGTAGACGCGGAGGAAGCCGAGAACACGGCGCTCCGGCAATCGGTGGGCAGTGCCATCGGAGCGGCCGCTTTCGCGCCTGCCGGCGCTCCTACACGGGCCATCACGCCTCCGCCTCATGCAGGAGCGCCGGCAGGCGCGAACGACAGCGTCTCCGCCTCATGCAGGAGCGCCGGCAGGCGCGAGCGGCAGCGCTCCGCCCCATGTAGGAGCGCCGGCAGGCGCGAACGACAGCGTCTCCGCCTCATGCAGGAGCGCCGGCAGGCGCGAGCGGCAGCGTCTCCGCCTCATGTAGGAGCGCCGGCAGGCGCGAACCAAAGCGCCTCCGTGTTCCTGGTGCGCGGCAATTCCGGATGATTGCGCGGTTAGAGCAACACCCGCTCGATCCCCCCGCTGTTCGCCTTCGCCACGTAGTCCGGCAGCCAGCTCTCGCCGAGCAGGTGCTTGGCCAGCTCGACCACGATGTAGTCGGGCTCGATGCCGCCGGCGTCGTTGGCGTAGCGGTGCATGCCCTGCAGGCAGCTCGGGCACGAGGTCAGCATCTTCACCTTGACGCTGGCGTCGCCCTCGCGCAAGGCCGCCGCCCCCTTCTCGATCTCTTCCTGCTTGCGGAAGCGCACCTGGGTGGAGATGTCGGGGCGCGCCACCGCCAGCGTGCCGGACTCGCCGCAGCAGCGGTCGGACAGGTCGACGCGCGTGCCCATCAGCTCGTTGGCCACCTTGATGCCCTGGTACTGCTTCATCGGCGTGTGGCAGGGCTCGTGGTACATGTACTTCACGCCGCCGACGCCCTCGAGCCTGACGCCCTTCTCCATCAGGTACTCGTGGATGTCGAGCAGGCGGCAGCCGGGGAAGATCTTCTCGAATTCGTACTTCTGCAGCTGGTCCATGCAGGTGCCGCAGGACACGATCACCGTCTTGATGTCGAGGTAGTTGAGCGTGTTGGCGACACGGTGGAAGAGCACGCGGTTGTCGGTGGTGATCTTCTGGCCCTTGTCTTCCTCGCCGGCGGCGGTCTGCGGGTAGCCGCAGCACAGGTAGCCCGGCGGCAGCACGGTCTGCGCGCCGACGTGGTAGAGCATGGCCTGGGTGGCCAGCCCCACCTGGCTGAACAGGCGCTCCGAGCCGCAGCCGGGGAAGTAGAACACCGCCTCGGACTCGCCGTTGGCCTTCTGCGGGTCGCGGATCACCGGGATGACCTTGTCGTCCTCGATGTCGAGCAGCGCGCGGCTGGTCTTCTTGGGCAGGTTGCCCGGCATGGGCTTGTTGATGAAGTGGATCACCTGCGCCCGAACGGTTGGTGAAATGAGCGGCGCCTTGCCGAGCGTGGCCGGCGGCGCCTTCACCTGCGGCTGGATGAGGCCGAACTTCCTGCCCATCTCGTAGCCGAAGCGCTGCGCCTTGTAGCCCCAGTCGATCATGCCGGTGCGGATGGCCTTGATCGTGGTCGGGTCCTTGATGGTGAGGAAGGCCATCGCCGCGGCCTTGCCCGGGTTGAACGACTTCTTGCCCTGCTTGCGCAGCAGGTTGCGCATCTTGATCGACACGTCGCCGAAGTCGATGTCCACCGGACAGGGCTTCTCGCACTTGTGGCAGATCGTGCAGTGGTCGGCCACGTCCTCGAACTCGGCCCAGTGCGCGAGCGACACGCCGCGGCGGGTCTGCTCCTCGTACAGGAAGGCCTCGATCAGCAGCGAGGTGGACAGGATCTTGTTGCGCGGGGAGTACAGCAGGTTGGCGCGCGGCACGTGGGTCGAGCACACCGGCTTGCACTTGCCGCAGCGCAGGCAGTCCTTGATGTCGTGCGCGATGTCGCCGACGTCGGTCTGCTCCATGATGAGCGACTCGTGGCCCATCAGGTTGAAGCTGGGGGTGTAGGCGTTGTCGAGGTTGCCGCGCACCGGCCCCTTGCGCATCAGCTTGCCGCGGTTGAAGCGGCCTTCCGGGTCGACCTTTTCCTTGTAGGCCCAGAAGTTCGCCATCTCGTCGTCGGTAAGATAGTCGAGCTTGGTGATGCCGATGCCGTGCTCGCCCGAGATCACGCCGTCCAGGCTGCGCGCCAGCGCCATGATGCGATCGACCGCGCGGTTGGCGGTCTGCAGCATCTCGTAGTGGTCGGAGTTGACCGGCAGGTTGGTGTGCACGTTGCCGTCGCCGGCGTGCATGTGCAGGGCGACGAAGACGCGGCCGCGCAGCACCTCGCGGTGGATCTCGGCGACGCGCACGAGGATGCGTGCGAACAGCGCGCCGTCGAAGGTCTGCTCGAGCAGCGGGCGCAGCTCCTCCTTCCACGACACCCGGATCGAGTAGTCCTGCAGGCGGTGGAACAGGGTCGGGCTGGCGGCGCGGTTGGAGAGCTCGCCGGCCTGGACGCCATAGGCGGCGAACTGCGGCTCGGCCTCGGCGAGGGCGAGGTCGAGGTTGTCCAGCAGCCACTGCCAGCGCCGGCGCACGCCGGCGACCTGCTCGAGCGCCTGGGCGCGGTGGTCGGAGATCAGCGCCTCGCGGTCCAGGCCCTCGTCCTTGACGTCGAGCGGCAGCTCGCCCTGCAGGAACTCGGCGAGGCGGTCGCAGAGCGCGATCTTGTTCTGCAGCGAGAGCTCGATGTTGATGCGCTCGATGCCGTCGCAGTATTCGCCCATGCGCGGCAGCGGGATGACCACGTCCTCGTTGATCTTGAAGGCGTTGGTGTGGCGCGAGATCGCCGCGGTGCGGCTGCGCTCGAGCCAGAAGCGCTTGCGTTGCTCGGGACTGACCGCGATGAAGCCCTCGGAGCCGCGTGCGTTGGTCATGCGCACCACCTCGGAGGCGGCCTTCATCACCGCGTCCTCGTCGTGGCCGACGATGTCGCCGATCAGCACCATCTTGGGGCGGCCGTGGCGGCGCGCCTTGGTGGCGTAGCCGACCGCCTTCACGTAGCGCTCGTCGAGGTGCTCCAGGCCGGCGAGCTGCACGCCCGCCGCGTGGCCGGCGCCGCCCGGCTTGAAGAAGTCGGTGATCTCGACGATCGCCGGAACCGCCTCGCGCACCTGGCCGAAGAACTCCAGGCACACCGTGCGGGTGACCGGCGGCATCTTGTGCAGCACCCAGCGCGCGGCCACGATGAGGCCGTCGGTGCCTTCCTTCTGCACGCCCGGTACGCCGCCGAGGAACTTGTCGGTGACGTCCTTGCCCAGGCCGACCTTGCGGCAGGCGGCGCCCGGCATGGCGAGGATCTCTTCGCCGAGCGCGGCGTTGGTGAGCCCGTCGAAGCGGCGCAGGCGGAAGCGGACGGTCTCCTGCTCGTGGATCTTGCCGAAGTTGTGGTCGAGGCGCTCGACCTCGAGCCAGTTGCCGTCGGGCGTGACCATCTTCCACCACGCCAGGTTGTCGAGCGCGGTGCCCCACAGCACGGCCTTCTTGCCGCCGGCGTTCATGGCGATGTTGCCGCCGACGCAGGAGGCGCTCGCCGAGGTCGGGTCGACCGCGAACACGCGCCCGGCGAGCGCGGCCGCTTCCGACACGCGCTCGGTGACCACGCCGGCGCCGGTGCGGATGGTGGGGTAGGGCTCGGCCATCGGGCCGTCGACGCCGGGCAGCACGGTGGGCTCGACCGCGCTCATCGCGAGCAGCTTCTCGGTGTTGATCACCACCGAGCTTGCGTCCAGCGGCACGGCGCCGCCGGTGTAGCCGGTGCCGCCGCCGCGCGGGATGATGGTCAGCCCGAGCGCGATGCACTCGCGCACCAGCGGCGCCATCTCTTCCTCGGTGTCGGGGTAGAGCACCACGAAGGGATACTCGACCCGCCAGTCGGTGGCGTCGGTGACGTGGGAGACGCGGGCGTGGCCGTCGAAGCAGACGTTGTCGCGGCGGGTGTGCTTCGCCAGTGCCTTGAGCACCGCCTTGCGCCGGCGCGCGGTGTCGTCGAACCAGCGCTCGAAGTTCGACACCGCCTCGCGCGCACGCGCCACCAGCAGGGTGACGCGGTCGTTGCCCTGGCGGCGCTTGTCGATCTCGTTGAGGCGGTGGTCGAGCGCGCCGATCAGCGCATCGCGGCGTTCGCGCGAGGTGAGGAGGTCGTCTTCGAGATAGGGGTTGCGGCGCACCACCCAGATGTCGCCGAGGACCTCGTACAGCATCCGCGCCGAGCGGCCGGTGACGCGTTCGGTGCGGAGCTGGTCGAGCACCGCCCAGGCCTCGGCCCCGAGCAGGCGGATGACGATCTCGCGGTCGGAAAACGAGGTGTAGTTGTACGGAATCTCGCGCAGGCGTTGGCTCATTGGGCTACCCGGAAGCGGCTGCAGGGAAGCGTTCCATTCTAGCGAACCGCAGTGCACCATGCAGCAAAAATCAAGACCTTAAGAGCAGCATGGATTCGTGCTCCGCGGCCTGGCGAGGCGTGTGCCTCAGCGTGCGGCGGTGAGCGCGATCTCGATCCGCCAGCCCGGGTCGGCGAGCCCGGCGACCTGGACGCAGGCGCGCACCGGGGCGCTCCCGGGCGGAACCCAGGCGTCCCACACCGTGTTCATGCCGGCGTAGTCGGCCATGTCCACGAGGTAGATGGTGGCCATCAGGATGCGCGCGGGATCGCTGCCGAGCCTGGCGAGCTGGCGGCCGATGGATTCCAGCACCTCGCGCGTCTGGGTCTCGATCGGGCCGGCGCTGCTCGCCGGGACCTCGACCAGATGAATGATGCCGGCGTGGATGACGGCGTCGGCGTAGCGGGCAGTGACGCCGTGGCGTTCGATGGCGGACATGTGGGGCGCTCCGTTGCGGGGAAAGGGGCCGTCGAGTATAGGCGAGGGGGCGGCCTGGGCGTCTTCTCCACCGCGCGCGCTCACGCCCCGGCCGATGGCAGCGCCCATGCGATCGCTGCGTAGCGCAGGCCCTTGCCGAGCGCCATCCACGCCAGGCACGCGAAGGCGTTCAGGCGCAGCGCGCCTGCGGCGGCGCACAGCGCATCGCCGATCAAGGGCACCCAGGACAGCAGCAGGGCGAGGCTGCCCCAGCGCTGCAGGGTGCGCGCGTGCGCGCCGGGCTCCTTGCGTGGCAACAGGCGACCGAGCGCGTAGGTGCTCATGCCGCCCGCGGTATTGGCCACGGTGGCGACGAGCAGGGCCGCGGGCGTCAGCTCGGGGCGCAGCGTCAGCAGGGCGGCGAACACCGCCTCCGAGCCGCCCGGCAGCAGGGTGGCGGCGAGGAAGGCGGAGGCGGCGAGGCCTGCGAGCGGCGCGAGCTCCCCGCTCAGCACGACCGCGGCCTCGCGCGGAGTCCCGCCCATGCGGCTCCGTCGATGCGAAGTGCATTGACGAGGTTGTATGTCATATGCAAAATCCGGCTACGCGTTTTGCGTAAATCAGGATGAGGAGACACGATCATGAAGCGAATTCTCGGCGCCGGCTGCGCTGTGCTCGTACTTGCGGCGCTCGCTCCCGCGCAGGCCTGGGCAAACCCCCAGCACGAACGCATGAAGCGCTGCAATGCCGAAGCGAAGGAGCAGGCGCTCAAGGGCGAGGCACGCAAGGCCTTCATGGGTACCTGCCTGCGTGGCAAGCATGACGCCGCGGCGCCCGCGGCCGCTGTGCCCGCACAGGCGGGCGCCGGCGCGCCCGCACAGGCCGCAGCCCCGGCGCCCGCAGCCGTTGCGCCCGCGGTTGCAGCGCCAGCGGTCGCGGCGGAGTCGGTGCAGAAGGTCTCGAGCGAGGACAAGGCGCGACAGAAGGCCTGCAACCGTGCGGCCACCGAGCAGTCGCTGCGCGGGGCCAAGCGCAAGGCCTTCATCGGCGAGTGCATGAGCGGCTGATCCGGTCGTGTCCATGGGGGCGCGCTGCGCGCGCGGGCGCCTCCGCTTCATGCGTCCCGCCGGTCGCCGCGTCGGTGGGGTCAGACGATGTCGAAGAACACCAGGTCGCGCTCGACCTCGGTCGTCGAGAAGCCGCAGCCCAGCCGGCCGGGGCCGTCGAGCAGCATGCTCTCCTGACGCACGAAGCACTCCGGCTTGCCCTCGATCGCCACGAAGCTGCCGTTGGTGCTCTGGTCGAACAGCACGAAGCCCTCGGGGCGGCGCTCGATGCGGGCGTGCTGGCGCGATGCGCGCGGATCCATGATGGTGATGTCGTTGGCCAGCTCGCGGCCAAGCAGCAGCACCGGGCGCAGCTCCTCAACGAACACGACCTCCTGCTGATGACGCAGGCGCAGCCGGCTCGACAGGCGGGTGGCGCCCGGAACCGAGGTGACCAGCCCGCTGCGCTGGCCGATCGCGTGCACCGGAATCCCGATGCGCGTCCACACCGGCCCGCTCAGCGGCTGCGAGCCGACCAGCTGCCGTGCGGCGCCGCCGAGCAGCATCACCGCCGTGCCGGAGATCAACGCCTGCCCGCTCTCGGCCAGGTGAGCGAGCTGGCGGGCCACCGCGGGGCCATCGCCGACGGGCTCCTCGGCGCTGCCTTCGAGCGCGCCGTAATGTACGCCGATGCGCACCGTCTGCTTGCTGCCGAGCAGGGGAGGCAGGGCATGGATGCGCTCGAGCGCCTCGCTCGCCGCATGCACGGCAGCGTCGCCGCGCTCGAATGCGGCGACCGTCTGCTCCGCATCGTCGATCAGTACCTGGCCTCCCTGCATCACCACCGCACGCTCGATCCGCCTCGCGTGACGCTCGGCCGCGTGGCGTGCCTCGTCCGCACCCAGGCGCTCGGCGAGCACCGCATCCATCGGGTGGAGGGCGACCAGCACGCAAAGGTTCTTTCGCTCGGACATCGCAGGGGTTTCCGTGTCAGATCTCGTGGCCGGCGCGGCCGGCCCGGAACAGGATCATGGGGACGTCGCGCCGGATCCGCAAGGCGCCGACGCCAGCAGCGGGCGCGGCGGCGCATCGCTCAGGCGCATTCACGCTCTTCCTGGTCGCCCGCGCGGAACAGCGTCACGCTGGCGCCGAGCGTGCGGTCGGGGAGCTCGGGCGGATCGAAGGCGGTGTCGCCCTCCTCGACCACGGTGTTCTGCGTGAGGCCGACGAAGTCGAACAGGCGCTGGTCGGCAAGGTGCGAGGGGACGACGTTCTTCAGCGCGGTGGCGAGCGATTCGATGCGACCCGGGTAGTCGCGCGCCCAGCCCTGCAGCATGTTCTTGATCAGCTTGCGCTGGGCGTTCTCCTGCGAGCCGCACAGGTTGCAGGGGATGATGGGGAAATCCATCGTGCGCGCGAAGCGGGCGATGTCGGCCTCGGTGCAGTAGGCGAGCGGACGGATCACCACGTGCTTGCCGTCGTCGCTGACCAGCTTGGGCGGCATGGCCTTGATCTTGCCGCCAAAGAACATGTTGAGGAACAGGGTCTCGAGCATGTCGTCGCGGTGGTGGCCGAGCGCGATGCGGGTGGCGCCGAGCTCCGCCGCGGTGCGGTAGATGATGCCGCGGCGCAGGCGCGAGCACAGCGAGCAGGTGGTCTTGCCCTCGGGGATCTTGTCCTTGACGATCGAGTAGGTGTCCTCGGTGACGATGCGGTACTCGACGCCGATCGACTCGAAGTAGGCCGGCAGCACGTGGTCGGGGAAGCCGGGCTGCTTCTGGTCGAGGTTCATCGCCACAATGCGGAAGTCCACCGGCGCGCGCTCGCGCAGCGCGAGCAGGCAGGACAGCAGGGTGTAGGAGTCCTTGCCGCCGGAGACGCACACCATCACGGTGTCGCCGTCGCCGATCATGTTGTAGTCGCCGATGGCCTCGCCGACGCCGCGCTCGAGCTTCTTCTTGAGGCGCAGGAAGGTGTTGGAGAAGCGGGCGTCTGCGCCGGCCTCGGTGGCGGGGAGGGTGGCGGCGCTTGCGGGGGCTGCGGTCACGATCGGTGCTCGTCGGGAAAATCAGGCGTGAATTATCCCAGAAACCGGCGCGGAAACGGCTCTCGCCTAGAGGTGCGCGCTGCGCCCGCCGTCCACGGCGATGATCTGGCCGGTGACGTAGGGCGCGTCGAACATCAGGAAGGCCACCGTGCGCGCGATGTCGTCCGGGCTGCCGACGCGGCCGAGCAGGGTGTGGGCGACGATGCGCTCGCGCTCGGCGGGCGGGAACTGCTCGTCCTCCGGCCATTCGATCGGCCCGGGCGAGACGCCGTTGACCCGCACCGCGGGGGCGAGCTCGATCGCGAGCGAACGCGTCAGCGCCGCCAGTCCGGCCTTGGCCGCGCAGTACACCGGATAGCCGGCGAGCGGGCGCTGGGCGTGGATGTCCACGATGTTGACGATTGCGCCGCGCGCCTCGCGCAGCGCGGGTGCGAGCGCCTGGGTGAGGAAGAGCGGACCCATCAGGTTGGAGCCCATGAGCTCGTCCCAGGCTGCGCGGTCGATGCTGCCGAGCGGCGTGGGGAAGAAGCTGGAGGCGTTGTTCACCAGGCCGTCGAGGCGGCCGCCGCGCGCCAGCACCGCCGCGGCGATCTCGGCGGCGGCGCCGAAGCGCGCGAGGTCGCCGCCCACGGTGAAGGCGGATTCGGCGCGCAGCGCGCACAGCTCGGCGGCGAGCCCCTCGGCCTCGGCGGCGCTGTGGCGGTAGTGCAGGGCGAGGCGGGCGCCGCCGGCGTGCAGCCGGCGCGCGATCGCCGCGCCGACGCGGCGCGCGGCGCCGGTCACCAGGATCAGCGGTGCCGCGGCGGGTTCGGATTCGGTTGCGGAGTGGAGCTCGAAGGGAGGCGTGTGCATCGGATTCACCGTGAGGCCCGGCGCCGGCCGGGCGGCTGGGCGGGCGTGCCGCTACAATCGCGGCCTCGCCCAACTGTCCCGCAGAACGATCATGTCTTCATTGCCCCAGCCTTCCGCCGATGCGCTCGCCCAGAGCGCCCGCCTGCTCGAAACCATCGAGGCCGAGCTGGCCGCGGCCGGCGGCTGGATCCCGTTCGCACGCTACATGGAGCTCGCGCTCTATGCGCCGGGACTGGGGTATTACAGCGGTGGCGCACGAAAGTTCGGCCCCGGCGGCGATTTCATCACTGCGCCCGAGCTTACCCCGCTTTTCGGCCAGGCGCTCGCCGCCCAGGTCGAGCAGGTGATGCGCGCCAGCGCACCCGCGCTGATCGAGGTCGGCGCCGGCACCGGCCTGCTCGCCGCCGACCTGCTGCTCGAGCTCGAGCGCCGCGACTGCCTGCCCGAGTCCTACGGCATCCTCGAGCTCTCGGGCGAGCTGCGCGAGCGCCAGTTCGATACCCTGGCCGCGAAGGCGCCCCACCTGGCGGCGCGCGTGCAGTGGCTGGACGCGCTGCCGGAGCGCTTCGCCGGTGCGGTGGTGGCCAACGAGGTGCTCGACGTGATGCCGGTGCATCTGGTGGTGTCGCGCGCCGAGGGGCTCTTCGAGCGCGGCGTGGCGATCGCCGCCGACGCGGCCGGGGCGCGCCGGCTGTGCTGGGCGGACGTGCCGGCGGCGGGCGCGGTGGCCGAGGCGGCGCTGGCGCTCGCGCTGCCGGTGCCGCAGAGCGGCGAATACGTCACCGAGCTCAACCTCGCCGGCAAGGCCTGGGTGGCGGCCTGGGCCGAGCGCCTGCAGGCGGGCGCCCTGCTGCTGATCGACTACGGCTATCCGCGCGCCGAGTACTACCTGCCCTCGCGCTCGGGCGGCACCCTGCTGTGCTACTACCGCCACCACGCCCACGGCGACCCCTTCCTGTGGCCGGGGCTCAACGACATCACCGCCTTCGTGGACTTTACCGCGGTGGCGGAGGCCGGCTTCGAGGCCGGGCTGGACGTGCAGGGCTACACCACGCAGGCGCAGTTCCTCTTCAACTGCGGCGTGCTCGAATGCCTGGAGCGGCGCGGCGCGCGCGAGAGCGCGGACTACATCCGCGCCGCGCGCGCCGTGCAGCGCCTGACCGCGCCGCAGGAGATGGGCGAGCTCTTCAAGGTGATCGCGCTCGCGCGCGCGATCGACGGGCCGCTGCTGGGCTTCGCGCGCGGCGACCGCACGCACGCCCTCTGAGGCGGCGCAGCGTCGCCTACAGCGCGCGCTCGGCCAGCCAGTCGGCGATCCGCATCGCGCCGAGCTCCCAGTCGCGCTCGAGCATCATGCCGTGGCCCATGCCGGGGAGGATCTCGGCCTGGCGGCCGTAGGTCATGGCGGTCATGTGCACCTGGTCGGGCGGGATCAGGGCGTCGTGCTCGGCGCCCAGGATCAGCATCGGCACGCGGTGCATGCGTGCAGGCTGCGGCAGGTTGAACAGTGACATGTCCCAGATCGCGCGGTGCGACTCGGGTTGGCTCAGGCGGTAGTAGCGCTGCAGGTCGTCGGCCGCCACCGGCTGGTGGAAGAGCGCCTCGCGCAGGCTGTCGATGTCCACGTCATTGCCGGACATGATGCGGTTGAGGTCCGAGAGCAGGTGCGGGCGCTTGAACATGAGGCCGAAGGCCGAGCCCATCAGGCCCTGCGGCGGTACCGCGGACATCAGCACCGCGGCGGGGGCGTCGTGTTGCTCGAGATACTTCTGCACCACCATCCCGCCCATCGAGTGTCCGACCAGCACAGGCGGAGCCGGCAGGCGGGCGGCGACCTCGGCGACGTCGCGCACGTAGTCGTCGAGCGAGTAGGAGTCGAGGTGCTCGCGCTGGCGGCTGCGGCCGTGGCCGGAGAGCGAGACGGCGTAGGCTTGCCAGCCGCGGCGGGCGAACCAGGGCAGGAAGTGTTCTTCCCAGCACCACGCCGAGACGTAGGCGCCGTGGATGAAGAGCAGGGGATGTTCATGGGTGGCGCGCTCGGGTGCGTGGCACAGCACCTCGAGTTCGCCGAAGCGGGTTGCGTTCATGCGGGGTCCTTGTCCAGGGCCTTCACGGCGGCCACGCGGGCGGCGTGCAAGGCCTGAGGAATCAGCGATTTGTCGCTGCACTCGGTTGCGATTCTACCGGCATCGACGGCGCGCACGGCCTGCAGCGCGGCCTGCCAGCGTGACAGGGGTCTCCATTCCGATGCGTTTTCCGTGCCGTCGCCGCGACCGGCGTGATCGCAGGCGGCGGCCTGCAGCATCAGGAGGAAGCGCTGCGGACGGCGCAGGCCGTCGCAGCGCTCGATCAGCTTGACCATGGTCTCGGCGCGCAGCTCGGCGGCGCGCGCCAGGATGCCGTGCTCGCGCGCCACCAGCTCGGCGAGGTCGCGGCAGTCGGCGGGGGCCTTCAGGCGCTCGGACACCTCGCGCGCGCGGCGTGCGCTCGCGGCTTCGTGGCCGTAATGGTGCGGCAATGCATGCGCTGGCGTGTCGCCCTTGCCGAGGTCGTGGAGCAGGCAGGCCCAGCGCACCGCGAGCGGCTCGCCCGCGGCGGCGGCGTGGTCGATCACCATCAGCACGTGCTCGCCGGTGTCGATCTCGGGGTGGTGCTGCTCGGGCTGGGGCACGCCGAACAGGCGGTCGAGCTCGGGCAGCAGGCGCGCGAGCGCGCCGCAGGCGCGCAGCACGCGGATCATGCGCGCGGGGCGCGCCTCCATGAGCCCGCGCGCGAGCTCCTGCCAGACGCGTTCGGCGACCAGGTGGTCGACTTCGCCGGCCGCGACCATGGCGCGCATCAGCGCCAGCGTCTCGGGCGCCAGCTCGAAGTCGGTGAAGCGGGCCGAGAAGCGCGCCACGCGCAGGATGCGCAGCGGGTCCTCGGCGAAGGCGGGCGAGACGTGGCGGAAGACGCGCGCGGCGAGGTCGCGGCGGCCGCCGTAGGGGTCGATCAGGCGGCCGTCCTCGGCGCGCGCGATCGCGTTGATGGTGAGGTCGCGGCGCTGCAGGTCTTCCTCGAGCGTGACCTCGGGCGAGGCGTGGCAGACGAAGCCGGTGTAGCCGTGGCCCGACTTGCGCTCGGTGCGCGCGAGCGCGTATTCCTCGTTGGTATGCGGATGCAGGAAGACCGGGAAATCGCGCCCGACCGGGCGGAAGCCGCGCGCGAGCATCTCGTCGGGCGTGCTGCCGACCACCACCCAGTCGCGATCCTTCACCGGTAGGCCGAGCAGGGCGTCGCGCACCGCTCCGCCCACGACATAGGCCTGCATCAGCCGTAGAGGTCCTCTTCCGGGATCGACTCGGTCTCGGCGCGCGCCGCCGCCGCCCACTCCTGCATGTGCGGGTTGGCGAGCAGGGTGGCGAGGTATTCGCCGGCCGCGCCCTCGGGCTTCACCGCGTAGGTCTGGAAGCGGAAGGCCACCGGCGCGAAGGCGGCGTCGGCGAGGCTGAAGCGGCCGAAGAGGTAGGGACCCTCGGCGCCGAAGCGCGCGCGGCAGTCGTTCCAGATCGCCACGATGCGCGCGATGTCGGCATCGACCTCGGGGCTGTGGCCGAAGCCGGTGTAGTCCTTGCGCACGTTCATCGGCATGCGGCTGCGCAGGTTCTGGAAGCCGGAGTGCATCTCGGCGGTCACCGAACGCGCCATCGCGCGCGCGACCGGGTCGCCCGGCAGCAGGCCCGGGCGCTTCTCGGCGAGGTATTCACCGATCGCGAGCGAGTCCCACACCACCGCGCCGTGGTCGTTCAGGCAGGGTACCTTGCCCGAGGGCGAGTGCGACAGGATGCGGTCGCGGCTGCCCGGGATGAACAGCGGGATGCGGATCTCCTCGAAGGTGAAGCCGCCCTCGCGCGCCGCCAGCCAGGCGCGCAGGGACCAGGAGGAATAGTTCTTGTTGCCGATGATCAGCTTCATCGCGGGCTCCGTGGAGGGTTGTGCTTCAGCGTCGCGCGTGGCGGCGGAAGGGGTAGTAGTGGGCGCGCGGCGCGGCCTGGCCGAGCCAGGCCGGGGCCACGGTCTCGAGCGCGGTCGGGATCATGCCGAAGGGCTGCGGGCTGCCGGTGGCGACGTTGTCGACCTTCATCGAGCGCACGTTGTCGCGGCTCATCAGCGGCTGGGGCGCGAGCTCCATCATGCGCGCCTGCATCATCGCGAGCCTCTCGGAGAGGGGGTAGATCGGGCGCGGCTTGCCGACCAGCGCGGAGACGTACTCGACGAGCTGGCGCAGCGTGTAGACCGTGGGGCCGGCGAGCTGGAAGGTCTGCCCGGCGGCGTCGTCGCGGATCAGGCTCTGCCACACCGCCTCGGCGACGTCCTCGACATACACCGGCTGGAAGCGCGTGCCGGCGCCGGCCAGCGGCAGCACCGGGAACATGCGCGCGAGGTCGGCGAAGAGGTTGAGGAAGCTGTCTCCGCGGCCGAACACCACCGAGGGCTGCAGGATGGTCCAGCCGATCTCGGGCGAGCCGGTGCGTATCGCGGTCTCTCCGGCCGCTTTCGAGCGCTGGTATTCGGAGGGGCCGTCGGAGTAGGCGCCGAGCGCGCTGATATGCACCAGGCGCGGCACGCTCGCCTTGCGACAGGCGGCGACGATCTTCTGCGGCAGCTCGACGTGGGCGCGCGCGAAGTCGGGGCCGAAGGGCTTGCCGGGGCGCGAGTGCAGGACGCCGACGGTGTTCACCACCGCGTCGGCGCCCTCGAACAGGCGTGCGAGCAGGGCGACATCGTGCACGTTGCCCTCCACCACCTCGACGTTGGGCAGCAGCAGCACGTGGCCGGCGCGGCTGCGGCGGCGGGTGGGAATGAGGACCTTGACGCCTTCCTTGCAGAGGCGATTGGCGATGGCGCTGCCGATAAAGCCGGAGCCGCCGACGATGACGACACGTTTCGGGTTCATGTTTCGACTGGACCGTGCTGTTGCTGTGGTTGGAATGGGATGCCGCACCCGGAAGCTTACTCGCTGGCCGCCCCGGGCGCGATCGTGCCGAGCCGCGCCTTGAGCGATTGCGGCCGCTTTTCGAGCATCGCCGAGTAGATCACCGCGTTGGCGAGCACCTTCTTGACGTAGTCGCGGGTCTCGTCGAAAGGGATCGTCTCGGTGTAGATCGCGCCCTCGAGCGGCGCCGCGTCGCGCCAGCGCCGCGCGCGCCCGGGGCCGGCGTTGTAGCCGGCGCTGGCGAGCACGGGGTGGGCGTCGAGCCCCTCCATGATCAGGCGCATGTAGCTGGTGCCGAGCAGCACGTTGGTCTCGGGGTCGGTGAGCAGGCGCTGGCTGTAGCCGGCGAGGCCGATGCGGTCGGCCACCCACTTGCCGGTGGCGGGCATGACCTGCATGAGGCCCTGGGCGCCGACGCTGGAGCGCGCCGGGACCACGAAGCGGCTTTCCTGGCGCATGAGGCCGTACACCCAGCCGAGGTCGAGCCCCTGTGCGCGCACCTGGGGTTCGACCAGGTCGCGGTAGGGCGTCAGGAAGCGCAGCTCGAAGTTGCTGCGCGGATTGGCCAGCTCGGCGGTGTTGATCGCGCGATCGTAGAGCTCGTTGCGCAGCGCGAGGTGGGCGGCGGCGAGGCGGAACTGCTCGTCGCGCTCGCGCACGCCCCACACCCACTCGCGCAGCGCCTCGGCGCGCAGGTCGAGGCGGTAGAGCGCGAGCGCGCGCTGCAGCCCGGGGTCGCGCTCGGCCTCCTCGAGCTTGGCGCGTGGCAGCGGCGCGCTGGCGGGGGGCGGCGGGAAGGCCTCGCCGAGCTCCTCGCGCGCGAGCATGCCGTAGAAGTGCGGCTCGCCGGCGATGCGCACGTAGACCGATTCGGCGGCGTCACGACGGCCGGCCGCGGCGTGGGCGCGGCCCAGCCAGTAGATCCAGTCGGGGGCTTCGCGCTCTTCGGCAGGCATGGCCTCGATCGCCGCGCGCACCGCTTGCCAGTCGCCGATGCGCAGCGCCGCCCGCACCCGCCAGGCGCGCTGCTGGGCGGTGGTCTCGATGTCGCCGGCGGCGGCGTAGAGCGCGCTCGCCTCGGGCAGGCGGTCGAGCGCGGCGTGCATGCCGAGCGCCAGGTGGGCGTAGTTGCGTTCGGGGGCGCCGAGGCGGTCCTGGATGCGCAGCAGGCGCAGGCGTGCGGCGGCGACGTCCTCGCGCGCGAGGCGCACGAGCGCGGCGAGCGCGAGCTCGCGGCCGGCGCGCGTCACCGCGAAGTTGGGCGGCAGGCGGTCGAGCCAGGGTGCAGGCGAGCGGATCGCCTGCCCGAGGTCGGTGGCGGCGGGCGCGCTGGCTGCGGGCAGCAGGGCGAGGCTGGCGAGCGCGGCCTCGGGCTTGCGGGTATCGATCTGGCGACGGATCCGCCACCACACGCGCTCCTCGTCCACCGCGCCGGCATCGACCGCCGCACGCAGCGGCGTGTCGCAGGCCGCGTCGGCGTCGGCAAGCGTGTCCCACTCGCGCGCGAGCTCGGCGAGGACGCTGCGATCACCGCTCAGCACGCGCGCGCTCCAGGCGTTGCAGCGCAGCTCGGCGTCGGGGTTGCGCAGGTCGGCGTATGCGTCGAGGAAGCCGCGCCAGTCGCCGTCCCTTGCCAGGCGGCGCAGCCACTCGGCGCGCAGGCGTTCGCCGAGGTTGGAGCCCGCTTCCTCGGCGAGGAAGGCCTGCACGGCCGCGACCGGCACGGGTTCGTCGGCGCGTGCGAGGCGGTTGATCAGCAGCCAGTAGCGCGGATAAGCGTCGAGGGGGTGGGCTTCGCGCACGGCGGCGAGGCGTTCCAGCGTGGCGCGGTCGCCCTTGCGCAGGGCCTCGCGAGCGGCGACGATACGTTCGTCGCCCGACTCGTCGCCGACCTGCGCGAACGCGCTGGCGGGGGCGAGTAACGTCGCGGCGGTGAGTGCCGCAACCAATGCCTTCTTCATGCCAGATGATGCCTCCGTGTGACTGGCAACCATACCATATCAAAGATGACTTCCGCCCCCTTGCCCCATGAACCCGGCGCGCGTCGCAAGCGCATGCGCGAGCATGCGCTGGAACTGCGCGAGCGCCTGCCCGCCGAGCGCCGTGAGCGCCTCTCCGCCGCGATCGGCGGGCATCTCGACACGCTGGTCGGACGGCTGCGGCCGAGCCGGCTCGCCTTCTGCTGGCCCTACCGCGCCGAGCCCGACCTACGCCCCTGGGTGCAGGCCTGGCTCGCGGCTGCGCCCGGGCGGGTGGCGGCCTTGCCGGTGGTGCTCGAGCGCCATGCGCCGATGGTGTTCCGCGCGTGGACGCCAGGCGTGCCGATGCCGCTCGACCGCCATGGCATCCCGCACCCCGCGGACGGCGAGGCGGTCGAACCGGAGCTGGTGCTGATCCCGCTCAATGCCTTCGACGATCGCGGCTACCGCCTCGGTTACGGCGGGGGCTACTTCGACCGCACCCTGGCGGTGATGCGCACCGTGGCGGTGGGCGTGGGCTTCGAGATCGGGCGCGTGCCCGACACGCTGCCGCAGCAGTTCGATCGCCCGATGGACTGGCTGGTGACCGAGGCGGGGGTGGCGAAGCCGCGCGCGTGAGCGCCGACTCCAGCCTGTCCGTGGCAGCGCGCGAGCTCAGCTGCCGGACAGGAACATGCGGTAGGCGGGGTTGTCCGTCTCGGCCACGTAGTCGTAGCCGACGCGCTGCAGGAAGGCGTCGAAGGCCTCCTTGTCCGCCGGCGGGACCTGCATGCCGACCAGTACGCGGCCGAAGTCGGAGCCGTGGTTGCGGTAGTGGAACAGCGAGATGTTCCAGTCCGAGCGCAGGTTGGAGAGGAAATTCATCAGTGCGCCCGGGCGCTCGGGGAAGACGAAGCGGTACACCACCTCGTTCTCGGCCTGCGGTGCGCGCCCGCCCACCATGTAGCGCACGTGCGACTTGGCCATCTCGTCGTCGGTGAGGTCGAGCGCGGGCAGCTCGTGGCGCTCCAGCATCTCGACCAGGCGGCCGGCCTCGTTGCGGTTGTGCACGGTGACGCCGACGAAGATGTGGGCGCGCTCGGCGTCGGCGTAGCGGTAGTTGAACTCGGTGATGTTGCGGTTGCCGAGCACGCTGATGAACTTGCGGAAGGAGCCCGGCTTCTCGGGGATGGTCACCGCGAGCACGGCCTCGCGCTGCTCGCCGAGCTCGGCGCGCTCGGCGACGAAGCGCAGGCGGTCGAAGTTCATGTTGGCGCCCGAGGCCACCGCCACCAGGCTCTTGTCGCGCAGCTTGTTGCGGCGGGCGTATTCCTTGGCGCCGGCGACCGCGAGCGCGCCGGCGGGCTCGAGGATGGAGCGGGTGTCCTCGAAGACATCCTTGATCGCCGCACAGATGGCGTCGTTGTCGACCACGATCATCTCGTCGACATACTGCTGGCACAGGCGGAAGGTCTCGGCGCCGACCTCCTTGACCGCGGCGCCATCGGCGAAGATGCCGACCTGTTCGAGCGCGACGCGCCTGCCCGCGGCGAGCGAGCGCGTCATCGCGTCGGCGTCGACCGCCTCGACGCCGATGATCTTCGTCTCGGGACGCAGGCGCTTGATGTAGGCCGCGACCCCGGCGATCAGCCCGCCGCCGCCGACGCAGCAGAACACCGCGTGGATCGGCTTCGGGTGCGCGCGAAGGATCTCCATACCGACCGTGCCCTGGCCGGCGATCACGTCGGGGTCGTCGAAGGGGTGGACGAAGGTGAGCTTTTCCGCCTTCTCGAGCTCGAGCGCGTGGGCGTAGGCGTCGGAATAGGACTCGCCGGCGAGCACCACCTCGCCGCCGCGTGCCTTGACCGCGTCGATCTTGATCTGCGGCGTGGTGCTCGGCATCACGATCACCGCGCGCACGCCCAACCTGGCTGCCGACAGCGCCACGCCCTGCGCGTGGTTGCCCGCCGAGGCGCAGATCACGCCGCGCTTCAGGGCCTGCGGCGACAGGTTCGCCATCTTGTTGTAGGCGCCGCGGATCTTGAAGCTGAACACCGGCTGCATGTCCTCGCGCTTGAAGTAGATCCGGTTGTGCACGCGCGCCGAAAGGTTGGCGGCGAGGTCGAGCGGGGTCTCGACGGCGACGTCGTACACCTGCGCGTTGAGGATGCGTTCCAGGTAATCGGGTGTGGAGCTCATGGCCGGCCAGTGGGCTGCTGCAAAGCGATCGAGCGTAACAGCCGGCGGCGGCGCGCCGCAAGTGCGCGCGCTTCAGTCCGCGCGCTGGGCGCCTTCGGCATGCAGGGCGCGCGCCTGGCGGTCGATGAACTCCTGGGTGGAGTCGATGCCGCGCAGCTTGAGGATCTTCGAGCGCACCGCGGCCTCGAGCAGCACCGCGAGGTTGCGTCCCGCCGCCACCGGTAGCACCACGCGCGCGATCTTGACGCCGAGGATGTCCTGCGTCTCCTGCTGCAGCGGCAGTCGGCAGGGGTCGTCGGGGCCTGGCTGGCGGCGGTCGAGGTGGCAGATCAGGCGCAGGCGCATCTTCCGCCGGCACGCGGTCTCGCCGAAGATGGTGCGGATGTTGATCAGGCCGAGGCCGCGCACCTCGATGAAATCCTGCAGCATCTCGGGGCAGCGGCCTTCGAGCACCGTGGGTGCGATGCGCGACAGCTCGACCACGTCGTCGGCGACCAGGCCGTGGCCGCGTGAGATCAGCTCGAGGCCGAGCTCGGACTTGCCGGCGCCCGAGTCGCCGGTGATCATCACCCCAAGGCCGAGCACGTCCATGAATACGCCGTGCAGCGAGACCTTCTCGGCGAGCTCGCGCGACAGGTAGAGGCGGAGCTGGTCGATCACGCTCGCCGAGGGGTGGCGCGCCGTGAACAGGGCGACGTCGTGGGCCTCGCAGATGCCGTGGAGGATGTTGGGGACCTCGCAGCCGTCGGCGACGATGATCGCGGGCGGGCGCGCGGAGAGGATCTCGTTGAGGTGGTGGGCGACCTTCTCGTTCGCCTGGCGCTGCGCCCACGCGAGCTCTGCGGCGCCGAGCACCTGCAGCCGGGTGGGGTGGATCAGGTTGAGGTGGCCGACGAGGTCCGCCGGCCAGATGCGCTCTTCGGCGACCGACAGGCGGGCACCGATCGGTCCGCTGACGTGGACGAGGCTCAGGCTCTCGCGATGCGCCTCATACAGCCGGGTCAGGCTGGTTTGCCGCATCGGCGCCCCAATTCACGAACAGGCTGTGGATCTGCGCGGCATCGGCCGCGCCGTGCAGGGTCTCGCGGAACTCGCGGTCGCTGAACATCTGGGCGAGCTCGGAGAGCAGCTGCAGGTGGGTTTCGTTGGCCTGCTCGGGTACCAGCAGCACGAACAGCATGTCGACCGGACGCCCGTCGGGCGCGTCGAACTGCACCGGGGTGGCCAGGCGCAGGAAGGCGCCGGCGGCGTCCTTGAGCCCCTTGATGCGGCCGTGCGGGATTGCAATGCCCTGACCGAGCCCGGTCGAGCCGAGGCGTTCGCGGGTGAACAGGCTGTCGAACACGGTGCTGCGGGCGATGCCCTGGTTGTTCTCGAAGAGCAGGCCGGCCTGCTCGAAGACGCGCTTCTTGCTGCTCGCGTCGAGATCGACCACCACGTTGGAAAGCGGCAGGAGTTGGGATATCAGGCTCATTCGCAGGTGGGCTCGCGCACTCTTCCGTCAGCGGCCGCCAAGGGGGCGGGAATCCGGTCCGGGGCGTGTGCGGCCGCGCTTCGTGAAAACGCGCGCATTATAACCACACCCCGGACGGGGAGCTTCAAGCCGGTCTTCAGGCCTCCGGGACCTGGTGCTTGAGCGACTCGTGGTTATGCTCGGACTGCTTCTGCTTGTACTTCTGAACCTGACGGTCGAGCTTGTCGGTCATCGAGTCGATCGCCGCGTAGAGGTCGGCATCGTCGCTCTCGACGAAGAGGTCCTTGCCGCGCACGTGCAGCGTCACCTCGGCCTTCTGCTTGAGCTTCTCGACCGACAGGATGACGGTCACGCTGGTGACGTTGTCGAAGTGACGGATGACGCGATCGAGCTTGGAGGTCACGTAGTCGCGAATGGCGGGGGTGACTTCGACGTGGCGCCCGGTGATGTTCAGATTCATGGATGACTCCTGTTGTTGTCAGAGGGATTTGCGCAGGCTGACCGGCGGGATGTTGAGGGATTCTCGATACTTGGCGATCGTGCGCCGTGCGACGACGATTCCCTGCTGGCCGAGGATTTCGGCGATCCTGGCGTCGGACAGTGGTTTCTTGCTGTCCTCCGCGTCCACCAGCTGGCGAATCAGCGCGCGAATCGCCGTGGAGGAAGCCGCACCGCCGGTGTCGGTCGCGACATGGCTGCCGAAAAAGTACTTGAGCTCGAAGACTCCGCGCGGTGTCGCCATGTACTTCTGCGTGGTGACGCGCGACACGGTGGATTCGTGCAGCTCGAGCTGGTCTGCGATCTCCCTTAGGGTGAGTGGCCGCATCGCCACGTCCCCATGATCGAAGAACTGTCGTTGCTGGTCAACGATGGCCTGGGAGACGCGCAGGATGGTGTCGAAGCGCTGCTGGACGTTCTTGATCAGCCAGCGTGCCTCCTGCAGCTGACCGCCCAGGCCGCCGCCCTGTGCGCGGTTCTGCTGCAGCAGGCTGGCGTACAGGCGGTTGATGCGCAGGCGCGGCATCGCCTCCTGGTTGAGGCTCACGGTCCATTGGCCGCGCAGCTTGCGCACGACGACGTCGGGCAGCACATAGCGCGTCTCGGTGGTGGAGTAGCGCGAGCCCGGATGGGGGTCGAGGCTGCAGATCAGCGCCTGGGCCTCGCGCAAGGCCTCGTCGTCGCAGCCGGTGAGCTTGCGGATGCGGGCGAAGTTGCGCTCGGCGAGCAACTCGAGGTGGTTGGTGACGATCTCGAGTGCGAGCGCGCGGATGGCGCTCTCCGGCAGCGCCTGCAACTGCAGGGCGAGGCACTCCTGCGGGCTGCGCGCGCCGATCCCGGCCGGCTCGAGGCTCTGCACCTGGCGCAAGGCGATGGCGAGGTCGTCGAGCTCGACCTCGGCGTCCTGCGGCAGCAGTTCGAGGAGATCTTCGAGCGGCTGGTGAAGGTAGCCGTCGTCGTCGAGCGCCTCGATCAGGAAGCGCACGAGCGCGCGGTCACGGTCGGAAAGGGGCGACAGCGCGACCTGCTGGCCGAGGTGCTCGCGCAGCGACACCCCGGCCGCCTGGATGTCCTGGTAGTCGCCTTCGTCGTCGTCTTCGCTGCGGCTGGAGGCGCCCTGGCCCACGTTGGACCAGTCGATGCCCTCGTCCTCGCTGCTGCCTTCGCCGCCCTCGTGCGTGATCGATTCACCTGCCGGCTCGGCTGCGGGCTCCCGGGCCGCCTCGCGTTCGGGCGCATTGCCGGGCGGGGCTGCGGGGGTGTAATCGCCGCCACCGTCGCCGTCCTCGCGCTCGAGCATCGGGTTCTCGAGCAGGACGCGCTCGATCTCCTGGTTCAGCTCGATCGTAGACAGCTGCAGCAGCTTGATCGACTGCTGCAGCTGCGGCGTCAGCGTGAGGTGCTGGGAGAGCTTGAGTTGGAGGCTGGGTTTCATCGCATCGGGCCGGAGGGCGGGCTTACAAGCGGAAGTGCTCGCCAAGGTAGACCTGGCGCACCCGCTCGTTCTCGATGATCTCGGTCGGCTGCCCGCTCGCCAGCACCCGGCCCTCGCTGATGATGTAGGCTCGGTCGCAGATGCCCAGGGTCTCGCGTACGTTGTGATCGGTGATCAGCACGCCGATGCCGCGCTCCTTGAGGAAGCGGATGATCTTCTGGATGTCGATCACCGCGATCGGGTCGACCCCGGCGAAGGGTTCGTCGAGCAGGATCAGGCGCGGGTCGGTGGCGAGCGCGCGCGCGATCTCGCAGCGTCGGCGCTCCCCGCCCGAGAGCGAGATCGCGGTGTTGTCGCGCAGGTGGTGGATGCCCAGCTCCATCAGCAGCTCTTCCAGCCGCTCCTCGACCTGGCGGCGATCGAGCCCCTGCAGCTCGAGCACGGCGCGGATGTTCTCGGCCACGCTGAGCTTGCGGAACACGCTCATCTCCTGCGGCAGGTAGGACAGTCCGAGGCGGGCGCGGGCATGGATCGGGAGGTGGGTGAGGTCGGTGCCGTCGAGGGTGATCTGGCCGCCGTCGGCGCGCACCAGGCCGACGATCATGTAGAAGCAGGTGGTCTTGCCGGCACCGTTGGGGCCGAGCAGGCCGACGACCTCGCCCGAGCCGACCTCGAAGCCGACGTCGTGCACGACGGTGCGCGCCTTGTAGCGCTTTTGCAGGCCGGCGACCTTAAGCAGACTCATCGTAGGGCTCTTTCAGCAGCTTGCGGATCAGCTCGGGGGCGAAGCCCCGGGTTTGCAGGAAGCGCGCCTGGCGCGCCCATTCGCGCGCGTCGGCGGGCGGACTGGAGAAGCGGCCGCGCAGCACGGCACGTGCCCGTTCCGCCTCGGATTCTACGCACTCGCCGGCGAGCGCCTCGTCGATCCGGTCACGGTCGATGCCGCGGCGCGCGAGTTCGCTGCGCAGCCGCGCGGCGCCGAAGCGGGCCGCCTTGCCGCGCACGAAGGCCTCGGCGTAGCGCTCGTCGGACTGCAGGCCGAGCTCGCGCATGCGCTCGATGACCGCCTCGATCTCGGCCGTTTCGCCGTGGGGCGCGAGCTTGCGCGCCAGCTCGGCGCGCGAGTGGTCGCGCCGGGCGAGATGGCGGAGCGCACGTTCGCGCAGGCTCGGCTCGCCCATTTCGTGGTCGCCGCGCTCAGGCCTCGGCCGGCGCGGGGGTCGAGGCGGCCGCCGGTGGCAGCTCGGGCAGGCCGACCGCGACCCGCACCTTGTTCTCGATCTCGCGGGCGAGCGCCGGGTTGGCGCGCAGGAACTCTCGCGAGTTGTCCTTGCCCTGGCCGATCTTGTCGCCCTGGTAGGCATACCAGGCGCCCGACTTGTCGACGATCTTGTGCTCCACGCCGAGGTCGATGATCTCGCCCTCGCGCGAGATGCCCTCGCCGTAGAGGATGTCGAAGTGGGCCTCCTTGAAGGGGGGCGACACCTTGTTCTTGACCACCTTGACACGGGTCTCGGAACCGACCACCTCGTCGCCCTTCTTGATCGTGCCGGTGCGGCGGATGTCCATGCGCACCGAGGCGTAGAACTTGAGCGCGTTGCCGCCGGTGGTGGTCTCGGGGCTGCCGAACATCACGCCGATCTTCATGCGGATCTGGTTGATGAAGATCACCAGCGTGTTGGTGCGCTTGATGTTGGCGGTGAGCTTGCGCAGCGCCTGCGACATCAGGCGCGCCTGCAGGCCGGGAAGCTGGTCGCCCATCTCGCCCTCGATCTCGGCCTTGGGTGTGAGCGCGGCGACCGAGTCGACCACCACGATGTCCACGCCGCCCGAGCGCACCAGCATGTCGGCGATCTCGAGCGCCTGTTCGCCGGTGTCGGGCTGCGAGATCAGCAGGTCCTGGATGTTGACGCCGAGCTTCTCGGCGTAGCCGACGTCGAGTGCGTGCTCGGCGTCGATGAAGGCCGCGGTGCCGCCAAGCTTCTGCATCTCGGCGATGACCTGCAGGGTGAGGGTGGTCTTGCCGGAGGACTCGGGGCCGTAGATCTCGACCACCCGGCCGCGCGGCAGGCCGCCGAGGCCGAGCGCGATGTCGAGCCCGAGCGAGCCGGTGGAGACGGTCTGGATGTCGCGTTCGACGTTGCCGTCGCCCATGCGCATGATCGAGCCCTTGCCGAACTGCTTTTCGATCTGCGAGAGCGCAGCGGCGAGGGCCTTGGCCTTGTTTTCGTCCATGGAAGTGCGTCCTGTTTGATTGCCCGATTATGGCACAAAGATTGCAGACATGCGGGGATGCAGGTCTGATGCCGTAAGTGTAGAGCCTGTATGCAATTACAGCAAATATGCGAATCAGGTTTCTGCGCCGGGCAGGGCCAATGGTGGCGGGATGGCCTGCACGCAGGTGGCGTGCAAGGTGCACCGCCTCAGCGGCAGCGCTCGAGCACGCCCTGCAGCGCGAGGATCACCGTCTGCCGGCGTACCGCGGCGCGGTCTCCGGGCAGCTGCACCGTGGTCGTCGAGATGGAGGCGTCGCGTCGTGCCCAGCCGATGCAGACCGTGCCGACGGGCTTCACTGCGCTGCCGCCGCCCGGTCCGGCGATGCCCGACACGGCCACCGCGAGGTCGGCGCGGCTGCGGGCGAGCGCGCCCGCGGCCATCTCGCCGACGGTGGCCTCGCTGACCGCGCCATGGCTTTCGAGCGTGTCGTCGCGCACGCCGAGCATGTCGGCCTTGGCCGCGTTCGAATAGGTCACGAAGCCGCGGTCGAACCAGCCCGAACTGCCCGCGATCGCGGTGACGGCCTCGGCGATCCAGCCACCGGTGCAGGACTCCGCGGTGGCGAGCCACAGCCCGCGGGCGGCCAGGGCTTCGCCCACCCGGCGCGCCAGCCCATCGAGTTCATGATCGGTCATCGCGTCAGTTCCCTTGCAGGTGGACCAGCACCGCGAGCGCCAGCAGGGCATATCCGGCGGCGACGAGGTCGTCGAACATGACCCCGAAGCCGCCCTTGAAGCTGCGGTCGGCCCAGCGCACCGGTGGCGGCTTGACGATGTCGAAGAAGCGGAAGAGCGCCACCGCGACCGCCTGCCAGAGCAGTCCCGGCGGGGTGAACAGCAGCACCAGCCAGATCGCCACCATCTCGTCCCAGACGATGCCGCCGTGGTCCGGCACGCCGAGCGCGCGCCCGGTGCGTTCGGCGGCGAGCACGCCGGCGAGGAAGAAGCTGGCGAGCAGGGCGAGGAAGACGAACTCCGAAACCGGGGTGCGGATCAGCGGGTAGAGCGCCCAGCCGAGCAGCGTGCCGACCGTGCCCGGCGCCCATGGCGACAGTCCGGCCCCGAAGCCCAGCGAGATGAAGTGGGCGGGGTGGCTCAGGAGCAGGCGGGTGGTGGGGCGCATGGTCGTGTCGGAGGGTGGGCCGGAGCGGATCTCAGGCGAAGTGATCGTAGCCGTACGCGGCCGGTGCCGCCAGTGTGCCGTCCGCTTCGCGCAGCATCAGTCGCTCGCGTTCGCGGGTCAATTCGCCGATGCGGTGTAGGGGGAGGCCGAGCCGGGCGGACAAGGCTTCGATCGCGCCACGATGGCGGGGCGGCGCGGCGAACAGCAGTTCGTAGTCGTCGCCGCCCGCGAGCAGGCAGCGCCGGCACAGCGCGGCGTCGGCGCCGCTGGCGGCAAGCGCAGCGAGCGGCAGTGCGGCGGCCTCGACGATGGCGCCGGTGCCGGAGCACTCCAGGATGTGGCGCAGGTCGCCGAGCAGGCCGTCGGAGACGTCCAGCATCGCGCTCGCCAGGCCGCGCAGCGCGAGCCCGAGCGCGACGCGAGGTTGCGGGCGCTGCAGGGCATCGACGAACTGGGCGCGGTGCGGCGCGTCCAGCTCGGCCTCCCCGCGCAAGGCCGCGAGCCCGAGCGCAGCGCAGCCGGGCTGGCCGGAGACCCACAGATCGTCGCCCGCGTGCGCGCCACCCCGGGTGATCGCAGCGCCGGCCGGGACCTCGCCGGCGATGGTCACCGAGAGCGCGAGCGGTCCGCGCGTGGTGTCGCCGCCGGCGAGGTCGACGCCGAAGGCGTCGGCGCAGGCGAAGAAGCCGCGCGCAAAGGCCGCGATCCAGGCCTCGTCCGCCCGCGGCAGCGCGAGCGCGAGGAAGGCCCAGCGCGGCTCGGCGCCCATCGCGGCGAGATCGGAGACGTTGACCGCAAGCGTCTTCCAGCCCAGTCCTTCGGGGTCGGTGTCGGCGAAGAAGTGGGTGCCCGCCACCAGCATGTCGGTGGACACGGCCACGCGCATGCCGGGACGCGGTGCCAGCAGCGCGGCATCGTCGCCCACGGCGAGCTCGGTGTGGCGCGCGGGGCGGGTGAAGTGGCGCCGGATCAGGTCGAATTCGGAGGGCATGGCAGCAAGCGTCGGGCGGCGGACCGCGAGCTTACCGCGGATGCGGCCGCACGGGCATCGGTGCCGAATCCGCGGGCGGCGGTCGTGGCCCCCGTCGGCGCCGCCCCGAGCGCCCGCCTCGCAGCCACCGCCGCCCCTACACGGCGCGCGCGATGGTCATGCAGGAGCGCCGGCAGGCGCGAATGCAGTGGTGCCATACGCGACCATCGTCGGCGCCGCCCCGACCGCCCACCTCGCCTGCGCCGCCGCCCTACACGGCGCGCGCGATGGTTCATGTAGGAGCGCCGGCAGGCGCGAATGCAGCGGTGCCTGTGGTGACGTGTTGCGGTGGCTGGAGTGCCGTGTTCGCGGCTGCCGTCGCTCCTACAGGGGGTACTCAGCCGTGGCGGCCGAGGAGCTTGGCCTTGAGGGTGTCCCAGTCCACCGCGTCGAGCGTGTTCTTGACCAGCAGGCCGAGGTCGGTGTCGCCTTCCATGCGCAGGCGGCGGCTGAAGAAGAGCGTGTCGGGGTCTTCCTCGCGCAGCGCCAGGGCCATGAAGTCGCGCGTGGTGGCGGAGAGGATCAGGTCCGGCTTGGCGCCTGCGGTCGGGGTGGCACGGCGGAAACCGCGCTCGCCCAGGGTGAAGTCGAGCGTCAGCCCTGCGTCCAGCACGCGCATCTGCAGGTGCCGGCCGCTGAGCGGTTCGAGGGTGTCGCGCGGCAGGATGCGGTCGAGCGCGAGGTTGAGCGCGAGCGTCAGCACATGGGTGGGCGGTTGCTGGGGCAGGCGTGCCACCAGCTTCGCCACCGGGGCGGGCACGGTGAAGTCGGGGATGCGCAGGGTGGCGAGGCGTTCGCCGATGCGCTGGCGCAGGCTGCCGGGCAGCAGTTCCGAGGGCAGCGGCGGGCGGGGCAGGGCGGGCAGGGCGGGCATGTGCGGACTCCGGGTGTGCGGCAGTTCGGAAAGGGGCTCAGGCGGCGACGTACTGCTCGACGCCGGCACGGCCGTGCCAGAAGCCGTTGCAGGGCTCCTCGACCATCCACTCGCGGCTGGCAGCGAGCGCGTCGGCGGGGCTGCGGTGGCCGTCGAGCGCGGCGCGGAAAAGCTCGATGATCTGGCGCGTGTGCGCACCCTGTGGGCTGATGCGCAGCACCTCGGCGTTGGCGTGCACGGCGGGCAGGTCGCCGAGCAGGTTGTGCACCCGCGCCGACTGCGTCTGCACGCCATTGAGCGTCAGGAAGGGGGCGCCCTCGCGGGTGCGCAGCGTGATCCCGTCCATGATCGACAGGCAGCGGAACTCGCAGGTGTCCTTCTGCAGGTTGAAGTGGCGGGCGGTGAAGCAGCGCGCCGAGTGCGCCAGCGGCAGGCGGCCGTAGGCGAAGACCTCGGTCTCGATCGGTTTGGCGAGCGCCGCGCGCACCTCGGCCAGCGCCGCGCCCGACATCTCGGGAGCGACCGCCCAGCGTGTCGCGCCCGAGTCGATCATGAGCTGCAGCGTCACGGGGTTGAAGATGTTCAGCGTGGGACCGGCGATCCAGTTGTCCACGCCGGCCTCGGCGAGCAGGCGCACCGCGCCCATGTCGTTGGCCTCGACACGGAAGTCGTGCTGGCCGACGATGCGGCGCAGGGTCTTGAGGTCGGACTCGGACTCGATCAGGGCCTGCGAGCTGATCACCACCTCCTTGCCGGCGGCGGCGAGGACCTTGCCGACCTCCAGCCAGTCGTCCAGGCGCAGTTCGTGGCGGCGCGAGCATACGGTCTCGCCGAGGTAGACGCTGTCGAGCGGGGCTTCGGCCATGTCGGCGTAGAAGTCGAGCACGCTCTGGTGCGGCCAGTAGTAGAGCAGGGGGCCGAGGGCGAGTTTCATCGTGCGGTTCTCATGCGGGTGGGGGATGCGCCGCGCGGGCGGCCGGCGCCGCGCAGGCGCCCGGTCCGCTGGGCGGCGATCGGGTTCGGTCGGGGCGACGACGCGCGGGCGTGCGGCGCGAGGCTCACTTCCACGGGCGGTAATAGGCGCCCAGGGTGTGGCTCTGGCCTTCGGAGACCTTGTTGAGCTCGGCCATCCACGCCGGCAGCACGCTGAAGGCCTCGGCGCCGCCGCGGTTGAGCTTGTCGAGCGCGGCGCGCCACACCTTGGTGACCTGGGCGACGTAGGCCGGACTGCGCTGGCGGCCCTCGATCTTGATCGCGCGGATGCCGATGCGCGCGAGCTCGGGCAGCAACTCGAGGGTGTTGAGGCTGGTCGGCTCCTCGAGCGCGTAGTAGGTCTCGTCGTTGACCTCGAAACGGCCCTTGCACAGCGTCGGGTAGCCGGCGCGTTCGCCCTCGGCGAAGCGGTCGATGAGGATGCCGTTGAGGCGCGTCTCCATGCCGCGCGGGGTGTCTTCCCAGCGCACGTGCTTGCCGGGCGAGCAGGCGCCGTTGCAGTTGGGCGACTCGCCGGTGGCGTAGGCCGACAGCGCGCAGCGCCCCTCGACCATCACGCACAGGCCGCCGAAGCCGAACACCTCGATCTCGACCGGGGTGTTGGCGACCACGCTCTCGACCTGGGCCATCGACAGCACGCGCGGCAGCACCGCGCGCTGGATGCCGAAGCGCTCGCGGTACCAGTTGATCGCCTCGTAGCTGGTCGCCGAGCCCTGCACCGACAGGTGCAGGCGCAGCTGCGGGTGGGTCTTGGTCGCGTAGGCCATCAGCCCGGGGTCGGCGAGGATCACCGCGTCGACCCCGTACTCGGCGGCGCGATCGATCGCCTGCGTCCAGCTCGACCAGTTGTCGGTCTGGGGATAGGTGTTGAGCGCCAGCAGCACCTTGCGCTTGCGCGCATGCGCATAGGCGACGCCCTCGCGCACCTGCGCCGGATCGAAGTTCAGGCCGGAGAAGTTGCGCGCGTTGGTGGCGTCCTTGAAACCGAGATAGACGCAGTCGGCGCCGTGATCGATGGCCGTCTTGAGGGCCGGGAGGCTGCCCGCGGGGCAGACGAGTTCGATCGGGGAAGACACGGACATGGAGCGGGATTTCCAGGGGGAAAAAACGCCGCAACCATAAACGAGGACGGCGGCCGGCGCGTTGATCACCATCAAACGCGCCGGCCGCGGCTGCGAGCCGGGTGCGCCCGGGCCGGTCAGCGGTGGGTGTGGTAGGTGCCCGCCGCGGCGTGGTGGCCGCCGATGTGCGGGCGGTGATGCGGCTGCCGGCCGATCAGGCCGCCTGCCAGCATGCCGAGTGCGCTCGCCGCCAGGCCGTAGAGCTGGGGCTCGATGTCGCCTTCGGGCACGAAGAGCTCGAACAGGATCCAGGTCGACAGGCCGAGGATGATCGACAGCGCCGCGCCGAGGTTGTTGGCGCGCTTCCAGAACAGGCCGGCCGCGAGCGGCACGAAGGCGCCGGCCAGCGTGATGCGGTAGGCGTTCTCGACCATCTGGTGGATCGAGGACTCGGTGCTGGTGGCGTACCAGGTGACCAGGGCGGTGAACACCACCACGGTCATGCGTGTGCTGAGCAGGAAGGCGCGGTCGCTCATGCCGGGGAGGAAGCCGCGCAGCACGTTCTCGGAGAAGGTCACCGAGGGCGCGAGCAGGGTGCCCGAAGCGGTCGACATGATCACCGACAGCAGCGCGCCGAAGAAGATCACCTGGGCGTAGAAGGGCATGTACTGCAGGATCAGCGTCGGCAGGATGAGCTGCGAGTCCTGCTCCATCAGGCGCTCGACCATGCCCGGATCGATGATGTTGGCGGTGTAGGCGAGGAAGAGCGGCACCGCGGCGAAGAAGAAGTAGCTCACGCCGCCGAGCGTGGTGCCCCAGATCGCGACGGTCTCGTTCTTCGAGGAGTTGACGCGCTGGAACACGTCCTGCTGCGGGATCGAGCCGAGCGCCATGGTGGCGAAGGCGGCGATCCAGGCGATGATCTCGACCGCATCGAGGGAGGGCAGGAACTCGAACTTGCCCTCGGCCGCGGCCTTGGCGACCACGTGGTCGAAGCCGCCCGCCATGTCGCCGGCGATCGTGCTCACCCAGATCAGGCCGATCACGATCACGATCATCTGCACGAACGTGGTCATGGCTACCGACCACATGCCGCCGAAAAGGGTGTAGACGAGGACCACGCCGGCGCCGATCAGCATGCCCTGGTTCATCGTCACGGCGTCGCCCGAGAGCACGTTGAACACCAGCCCGAGCGCCGTGATCTGCGCCGCCACCCAGCCCAGGTAGGAGAGCACGATGCAGATCGACAGCACGAGCTCGGTCGTGCGGTTGTAGCGCATGCGGAAGAAGTCGCCCAGCGTGAGCAGGTTCATGCGGTACAGCGGCCGGGCGAAGAGGAGGCCGAACAGCACCAGGCAGGCCGAGGCGCCGAGCGGGTCGGAGATCAGCCCGCTGAAGCCTTCCTCGATGAAGGTGGCGGAGATGCCGAGCACGGTCTCTGCTCCGAACCAGGTGGCGAACACCATCGCCAGCACGACGATCATCGGCAGGTTGCGGCCTGCGGTGATGTAGTCACGCGCGTTGTGCACCCGGGTGGCGGCATACAGGCCGATGCCGATGGAGACGACCAGATAGGCGACGACAAGCCAGAGCAGCATGGTTGGGCCCTTCGTGTTGGCGCATCCGCGCGCGTGAGCGAAAAAAGAGGGCGCGAGTTTACCAACAGAACGCCCCCGCGGGGGGCGGGATTTGGGCGCCAAGGGCTTGATCGTTCGCGCTTTATCGCACATGCGCAACGCCGCCGCGCTGCGCCGTGCCTCAGCCGAACAGGCGGTAGAGCTCGAGGCCGAGCAGGCCGATGGCGACGGCGCCGATGATGAGCAGCAGGCGCCCCTGGGTGCGCTGGCCGGCGGCGAGCTCGTCGAGGCGTTGCTGCTGCGCGCTCTGGTGGCGGGTCGACTCGGTGAGCGCGTGATGCACCAGGCGCGGCAACTGCGGCAGCGTCCCGGCCCACGCGGGCGCCTCTTCCCGGATGCCGCGCACCAGCGCGCGCACGCCCATGCGCTCGTCCATCCAGCGCTCGAGGAAGGGCTTGGCGGTCTTCCACAGGTCGAGCTCGGGGTCGAGCTGGCGGCCCAGGCCTTCGATGTTGAGCAGGGTCTTCTGCAGCAGCACGAGCTGCGGCTGCACCTCCATCTCGAAGCGGCGTGCGGTCTGGAACAGGCGCAGCAGGGTCTTGCCGAAGGAGATGTCCTTCAAGGGCTTGTCGAAGATCGGCTCGCATACGGTGCGGATCGCCGCCTCGAACTCGTCCACCCGCGTCTTCGCCGGCACCCAGCCGGCCTCGATGTGGGCCAGCGCCACGCGCCGGTAGTCGCGCTGGAAGAAGGCGAGGAAGTTGGTCGCGAGGTAGTTCTTGTCCACCTCGTTGAGGGTGCCCATGATGCCGAAGTCGAGCGCGATGTAGCGCCCGTCGGAGTGCACGAAGATGTTGCCCGGGTGCATGTCGGCGTGGAAGAAGCCGTCGCGGAAGACCTGGGTGAAGAAGATCTCCACGCCCGCGCGCGACAGCGCCTTCAGGTCGGTGCCCTGGGCGAGCAGCGCCGGCGTCTGCGAGATCGGCACGCCGCGCATGCGCTCCATCACCATGACCTTGCTGCCGCACCAGTCCCAGTAGACCTCCGGCACGATCAGCAGCGACGAGTCCTTGAAGTTGCGCCGCAGCTGCGAGCAGTTGGCGGCCTCGCGCATGAGGTCGAGCTCGTCGTGCAGGTACTTGCTGAACTCGGCGACGACCTCGCGTGGCTTCAGGCGGCGGCCTTCGGGCCAGATCTTCTCGAGCAGCACCGCGGCGACCTCGAGCAGCGCCAGGTCGTGCTCGATCACACGCTCGATGCCGGGGCGCAGCACCTTGACCGCGACGTCGGTGCCGTCGGGCAGGCGGGCGAAATGCACCTGCGCCACCGAGGCCGAGGCCACCGGCGTGCGCTCGAAATCATCGAAAACGGTGTCGATCGGCTTGCCGTAGAAGCCCTCCAGCACGGCCAGTGCCTGCTCGGTGGGGAAGGGCGGTACGCGGTCCTGCAGCAGCGCGAGCTCCTCGGCGAGGTCGGGCGGAAGCAGGTCGCGCCGGGTCGACAGCATCTGCCCGAACTTGACGAAGATCGGCCCGAGCGACTCGAGCGCCTGGCGCAGGCGGGCGCCGCGCGACTCGGTGAAGCTCCGCCAGAAGAAGACCTTGTGCCACACGTGCGCGAGGCGGCCGCTGCTGTCGGCGTCGAGCACCATGCGGTCGAGGCCGAAGCGCAGGCTGACGGAGACGATCTTGGCGAGGCGGAAGAGGCGCACGATGGAAGGCCGGGCAGACGCAAACCCGGAACTGTAGCCCGAAAGCGGCAGCGGTGGAACGGGCGTGGACTTGCCCGCGCGCCACCGGGATGCAAACTGCGCTCACATCCTCGCCGGGGCGGACCCTGCCGATCCGCTATAATCGCGCATTTCGAATTCATTCCGAGTGCCATGAGCGCCGATCCCAAAGTCCTGCTGACCGACCTGCTCCAGACCGCGCTGAAGAGCGTCGCCCCGGATCTCGCCGCCACCCCCATCCTGCTGGAGCGCCCCAAGCAGGCGAGCCACGGCGACTTCGCCACCAACCTCGCGCTGCAACTCGCCAAGCCACTCAAGCGCAACCCGCGCGAGCTCGCCGGTCTGCTGCTGGCCGAGCTGCCGCCGTCGAAGCTGGTCGCCAGGGCCGAGGTGGCCGGCGCCGGCTTCATCAACTTCACGCTCGCCTCGGACGCCAAGACCGCGGTGGTGCGCGAGGTGCTGGCCAAGGGCGCGGACTTCGGCCGCGGCGCTGCCAAGGGCGTCAAGGTGCAGGTGGAGTTCGTCTCCGCCAACCCGACCGGGCCGCTCCACGTCGGCCACGGCCGCGGTGCGGCCTACGGGGCCTCGCTCTCGGACGTGCTCGCCTTCGCCGGCTACGAGGTCAGCCGCGAATACTACGTGAACGACGCCGGTCGCCAGATGGACATCCTGGCGCTGTCGACCTGGCTGCGCTACCTCGCCTTCTTCGGCGTCGAGGTGCCCTTTCCGCCCAACGCCTACCAGGGCGATTACGTGATCGACATGGGCCGCGACATGCGCGACGCCCACCAGGACCGCTTCGCCAGGGTCACCCTCGAGCAGGTGCTCGCCGGCACGCCCGGCCTGCCGCCTTCCGATCGCAAGGACGACGAGTCCAAGCAGCAGCGCGAGGAGCACCTCGACGCGCTGATCGCCAACGCCAAGAAGCTGCTCGGCGAGGACTACCCCTGGGTGCATGGCTTCGCGCTCAACGAGCAACTCGGCGATGGCCGCGAGGACCTGCAGGAGTTCGGCGTGCGCTTCGACAAGTGGTTCTCGGAGCAGAGCCTGTTCGACACCGGCCTGGTCGAGCGCGCGGTGACCCAGCTCGAGAAGGCCGGCCACATCTACCTGCAGGACGGCGCCAGGTGGTTCCGCTCCACCGCCTTCGGCGACGAGAAGGACCGCGTCGTGCAGCGTGAGAACGGCCTCTACACCTACTTCGCCTCCGACATCGCCTACCACCTCAACAAGTACGAGCGCGGCTTCGACCGCATGATCGACATCTGGGGGGCCGACCACCACGGCTACATCCCGCGCGTGAAGGGCGCGATCGCGGCGCTCGGACTGCCGCCGGAGAAGCTCGAGGTCGCGCTGGTGCAGTTCGCGGTGCTCTACCGCGACGGCCAGAAGACCTCGATGTCCACCCGCTCGGGCGAGTTCGTCACCCTGCGCGAGCTGCGCCGCGAGGTCGGCAACGACGCCTGCCGCTTCTTCTACGTGCTGCGCAAGTCCGACCAGCACCTCGACTTCGACCTCGACCTCGCCAAGAGCCAGAGCAACGAGAACCCGGTGTACTACGTGCAGTACGCCCACGCCCGCGTGTGCTCGGTGCTCAACCAGTGGGGCGGCGAGGCCGCCGAGCTGGCCGCGGCCGACCTCGGCCTGCTGCACAACGAGCGTGAGCTCGCGCTGTGCGCCCGCCTGGCGAGCTTCGCCGAGCTGGTGCAGAACGCCGCCGCCGACTACGCGCCGCACCAGGTGGCCTTCTACCTCAAGGACCTCGCCGCCGACTTCCACAGCTGGTACAACGCCGAGCGCATGCTGGTCGAGGACGAGGCCGTCAAGCTCGCGCGCCTCGCGCTCGCCGCCGCGGTGCGCCAGGTGCTGGTCACCGGCCTGAAGATGCTGGGCGTGTCCGCGCCCGAGTCGATGTGATGCAGGGGGTGCAATCGTGAGTCGAGATCGCAGGCCGGCCCGCAAGCCGGCGCGCGCACCGGCGAAGAGCGCAGGCGGGACGCTGATCGGGATCTTCATCGGCCTCGTCTTCGGCGCGCTGATCGCGGCCGGGGCGGCGTGGTACTTCACCCGCAGCAATCCCTTCCAGGCCGCGCCGGTGGCGCCGCGCGTGCAGGCACCGGCCGAGCAGGGACCGGCGGCACTGCCCGGGAAACCGGGCGACCGCCCGGTGGCCAAGCAGGATTTCGAGTTCTACCGCATCCTGCCGCAGGGCGACAACGTGCCGTCGTCGGCGGCCCAGGTCGTCCCGGTGCCTGCGCCCCAGGTGCAGGCGCCGCCTGTGGCCGTGCCCGCGCAGCAGGCCCCGGCGCCGGTGTTCGAGGCCTCGCCGCAGCCCGCGGCGCTGGCGCCGAGCCCGCCGCCGCGCAACGAGCGCATCTACCTGCAGGTGGGCTCGTTCGAGAACCCCTCCGAGGCAGACAACCTCAAGGCGCGGCTGGCGCTCTCGGGGATCCAGGCGAGCGCCCAGCGCACCCAGCTGCCCGACGGACGCGTCGTGCACCGCGTGCGCGTCGGCCCCTTCGCCAAGCCCGAGGACATGAACCCGATGCGTGCCCGCCTCTCCGACGCCGGCTTCAACGCCTCGGTGAGCCGCAACCAGTGAGCGTGGACGTACCACCGCGCATGGAACGTCCCTGCGCCGTCCGCGTCTCACCCAGCCCTAGTCAATGGAGTTCCGCATGAATCGTCGTGATGCCCTCAAGCTGGCCGGCCTGGCCCTCGCCCTTCCCGCCGCCTCGGTCGTGCAGGCGAACGAGCCCTTCCAGATCATCGAGCCGGCGCAGAAGGGAGACGATCCCGCGAAGATCGAGGTGCTCGAGTTCTTCCACTATGGCTGCCCGCACTGCCGCGACTTCCACCCGCTGATCACCGCCTGGAAGAAGAAGCTGCCGGCCGACGTCGCCTTCCGCGCGGTGCCTGCGGTGTGGAACAACGCCCAGCTGAGCGGCCTGGCCCGCCTGTTCTACGCCGCGCAGATCACCGGCGAGCTCGCCGCGCTCGAGCCGGCGATCTTCGCCGCGGTACAGGACGACAAGCGCCCGCTGTTCAACGAGCAGCAGGTGTCCGAGTGGATCGCCGGCAAGGTGGGCGATGCGGCCAAGTTCATCGAGACCTACAAGTCCTTCGGCGTCGGCTCGATGGTGCAGCGCGCCGACCAGCTCGCACGCGCGTTGAAGATCCAGGGCGTGCCGGCGATGGTGGTCGGCGGCCGCTACCTCACCTCGGCCTCGCTCACCGGCAGCCACGAGAACACCCTCAAGGTCGCCGACGAGCTGATCGCCCGCGTGCGCAAGGAGCGCGGCTGAACATGAGCGATCGCGACGCCGGCGCGCTGCCGCACGCGGCCGAGGCCGCCGAGCGCAGGCGCATCCAGCGCTTCCTGGCCCTGCGCCGTGGCGAGCCCTATCTGTGGGTGACGATCGGTGGCGAGCGCATCACGCTGCGTGACATCTCGGTCGATGGCTTCGCGATCGCCGCAGCGACGCCGCCTGCGGGCGCCGCGCCCTTCGACTTCGTGCTGCAGCGCGAGGGCGTGCCCGACCAGATCCGCGGTCGGGCGCAGGTGGTCAATTTCATCGCTGCGAGCGGGCAGGCGGGCTGCCGCTTCCTCGCGCTCGAGGGCGATGGCGCCGAGCGTCTGCGCGACTGGCTGGTCGCGCTGGTGATCATGAACGCCAGCGTGCGCATCAGCGAGAAGGATGCGGCCGCGATCGTTGCCGGACCGTCGCTGATCTGAAACCGGCTGTGCGCGGGCGCAGCCTCCCTTCTCCCGGGCGCGCAAAGACAAGGCCGCCGCGACCCTCGCGGGCGCGGCGGCCTTCGTCTGCGTGGTCGCCCGGTCAGGCGCGGCTGCGGCCCGCCGTGCGCTCCGCCTCGCGGCGGCGCTGGCGCGGCTTCTGCATCGCCCACACCAGGGCGATGAGCGCGAACGCGGGGATGTACATCCACTCCTTGTCCGGCCGCTCGCCCGAGGGCAGCTCGATGCGGACGATATTGTAGCCCTGCTCGAGGCCGAGTTTCTCCGCCTGGCTGCCGAAGCGCACCGCCGCCACCTGCACCTGGTCGCCGAGCGCCATCGTGGTCAGGCCGATCGCGCCGAGGCGCTCGCGTGCGTTGCCGGCCTTTTCGCCGAGCGGCAGCAGCACGCCCTTGGAGATGTCCTGGCCCTCCAGGCTCATGCCCTCGACCCACACGCGCAGGTTGCCGTTGCGCGGCGCCTCCTCGACCAGGCGCCCGAACTCGGTGGCAGGCACCTCCTCGAAGGGCGGGTACAGCATGTCCATCCAGTAGCCCGGGCGGAACAGCGTGAAGGTCACCAGCAGCAGGATCAGGTTCTCGTGGATGCGGCTCTTCGCGATGAAGAAACCCTGCGTCGCCGCAGCGAACATCATGCTCGCCACCGTCGCGCTGACGATGGTCAGCACCAGGTGGAAGGTGTCGCTGATGCCGATCAGCAGGATCTGCGTGTTGAAGATGAACATGAAGGGCAGGATCGCCGTCCGCGCGCTGTAGCCGAAGGCGGTGAGGCCCGTGCGCATCGGCTCGCTCTTGGCGATGCCTGCCGCAGCATACGAGGCCAGGCCCACCGGCGGCGTCACGTCGGCCATGAGGCCGAAGTAGAACACGAACAGGTGCACCGCGATCAGCGGCACCAGCAGCCCGGTCTGTGCGCCTAGTTCGACGATCACCGGCGCCATCAGCGTCGATACCACGATGTAGTTCGCCGTGGTCGGCAGGCCCATGCCGAGGATCAGGCAGATCACGGCGACCAGGATCAGCATGATCATGAGGTTGCCGCCCGAGAGCAGCTCGACCAGCTCGGTCATCGCCAGGCCGATGCCGGTGAGCGTCACGGTGCCGACGATCACGCCTGCGGTCGCGGTGGCGATCGCGATGCCGATCATGTTGCGGGCACCGGTGATCAGGCCGGTGAAGAGGTCGGAGAAGCCTTGCCGGGCCGCCTCGCCGATGTTGCCGGTGCGGCGGAAGAGGGCGAACAGCGGACGCTGGGTGACGAGGATGAACATCAGGAACAGGGTCGCCCAGAACGCCGACAGCGCAGGCGAGAGCTGCTCGACCATCAGGTTCCAGATCAGCGCCGCCACCGGGAGGAGGAAGTGCAGGCCGGCCTTGAGGGTGGGGCCGATCTCGGGCAGGTATTCCATCTTCTCGTCGGGCTTCTCCATGTGCAGCTCGGGATACTGCGCGGCGAAGCGGACCAGGCCGACGTAGGCGAGCAGCATCAGCACGCCGACGACGAGGAAGGCGGCGCCGCCGAAGGCGGTCTTCATCCAGCCGAAGCCCCAGTAGATGATCGCCGACAGGATCACCAGCCCGGAGACGGTCATCAGCGTGGTGATCAGCGTGCGCTGCCAGGGCAGCGGCTCGCGCCGCGGCAGGCCCTGCAGGTCCATCTTGAGGGCCTCGAGGTGCACGATGTAGTAGAGCGCGATGTAGGAGATCAGCGCCGGCAGAATGGCGTGCTTCATCACCTGGACGTAGCTGATGCCCACGTACTCGACCATCAGGAAGGCCGCGGCGCCCATCACCGGCGGCATGAGCTGGCCGTTGACCGAGGACGCGACCTCGACCGAGGCGGCCTTGTCGGCGCGGTAGCCCACGCTCTTCATCAGCGGGATGGTGAAGGTGCCGGTGGTGACCACGTTGGCGATCGAGGAGCCGGAGATCAGGCCGGTGCTGGCCGAGGCCACCACCGCCGCCTTGGCCGGGCCGCCGCGCATGTGGCCGAGCAGCGCGATCGCCGACTTGATGAAGTACGCGCCCGCACCGGCGGTCTCGAGCAGCGCACCGAAGAGCACGAACAGGAAGATGAAGCTGGTCGACACCCCGACCGCGACGCCGAACACGCCCTCGGTGGTCAGCCACATGTGGCTCATGCCCTTGGCGAGCGAGGCGCCGCGGTGGGCGATGACCTCGGGCATGTAGGGGCCGAAGAAGATGTACACGAGGAACACCGCGGCGAGGATCACCATCGGCAGGCCGAGCGCGCGCCGCGCGGCCTCGAGCAGCAGCAGCATGCCGGCCACGGCGGCCGCCAGGTCCAGGTCGGTGGGCATGCCGGGGCGTTGCGCAAGCTCGCGGTAGAAGATGAACAGGTAGGCCGCACAGAAGGCGCCCACCGCGGCGAACACCCAGTCGACGACGGGTACGTGGTCGCGCGGCGAGCCCTTGAACGCCGGGTAGGCGGCGAAGGCGAGGAAGACCGCGAAGGCGAGGTGGATGGCACGTGACTCGGTGTCGTTGAACACGAACACGCCGAGCGAGAAGGGCAGCGGCGAGGCGATCCAGAGCTGGAACAGCGACCACGCCAGCGCCACCGCCAGCAGCAGCTGTGCGGTCAGGCCGGTGGGCTTGCGTCCGCCGGTGTCGGCCTCGGCGACGATCTTCTTGAGCTCTTCATCGGACAGCTCGAAGCTGGCCTTGTCCTTGTTTTCGTCCGGGCGGGTCATGAGGAGCGCCTCTCAGGTTCGTGACGGAGACAAAAAACGGCGGGACCTCGGGGGTCGCCGCCGTTTGCACAGCAGGAACCGGCGCACCCTGCAGGCGCGCCGGCCGGCGGAATCACATCCAGCCCTTTTCCTTGTAGTACTTCACCGCGCCCTCGTGCAGCGGGGCGGACAGGCCGTCCTTGATCATGTGCTGCGGCTGGAGGTTGGCGAAGGCCGGGTGCAGCTTCTTGAAGTCCTCGAAGTTCTCGAACACCGCCTTCACCAGCGTATACACGGTCTCGGCGGGCACCTTGGACGAGGTCACGATGCTCGCCACCACGCCGAAGGTATCGGTCGGGTTCGGGTTGTTGGCGTACAGGCCGCCCGGGATCTGCACCTTGGCGAAGTAGGGGTAGTCGGCGACCAGCTTGTCGACCGCGGGACCGGTGATCGGCACCAGCTTGGCGCCGCAGGTGGTGGTCGGATCCTGGATGTTGGCGGCCGGGTGGCCGACGACGTAGGCGAAGCCGTCGATCTTGTTGTCGCACAGCGCGGCGCTGTGCTCGTCGGGCTTGAGCTCGGAGACCAGCGAGAAGTCGGCGTCGGACATTCCCATCGCCGGCAGCAGGATCCCCATGGTCGCGCGCTGGCCGGAGCCCGGGTTGCCGACGTTGAAGCGCTTGCCCTTGAAGTCCTCCATCTTGGCGATGTTGGCTTCCTTGCGCGACAGCACGGTCAGCGGCTCGGGGTGGAGACCGAACACGGAGCGCAGCTCGGTGAACGCACCTGCGTCCTTGAACTGGGCTTCGCCCTTCATGGCGTTGAACTGGATGTCGGACTGCGACACGCCGAAGTCGAGCTCGCCGGCCTTGATGGTGTTGACGTTGTACACCGAGCCGCCGGTGCTCTCGACCGAGCAGCGCAGGCCGTGCTGGGCGCGGTCCTTGTTGATCAGGCGGCAGATCGCGCCGCCGGCCGCGTAATAGACGCCCGTCACGCCGCCGGTGCCGATCGTGACGAACTTCTGCTGGGCGTGCGCGGGGGCGGCGCCGAGTGCTCCGGCGATTGCGAAGGCGGCAGCAAGGGCAGTCAGTTTTTTCATGAGGGCTTTCTCCGTGAAGATGGAAATCCGGCTGCCCGAAGGCGCGCCGACAGGGCGGAATCGGTGCTGCGGGTTGGGGCGAGGAGCCGAGGATGGCGGTGAAACCAGCCTTTGGCGCCCGTCCTGGATGTTCAAGCTTGGCACAAAAGCACCCCTGCCTGCACTCGGGATTTCCCGAAGTGCGCGGCAGGCGCTGATTTCCCGCGCCAGTTGCGACGCCTTGCGTGCCGCGGCGCGCTAAGATTCGCCCCCCGACGCCTTGCCGAAGACCCCGCTCATGCACGCCAGGACCTCACAGGATGCACTCCGGACATTGACCGACGCCGCCGGGCAGCGGCATGTGCCGGCCGGCCCCGATGCGCGCATCGTGTCGCTGGTGCCCTCGCTCACCGAGCTGGTCTTCGACCTCGGCCTGGGCGACCGCCTGGTGGGCCGTACCGGCTTCTGCGTGCATCCGCGCGAGGCGCTGCGTGGCGTGCCCAAGGTCGGCGGCACCAAGGACGTCAAGCTCGAACGGATCCGCGAACTCGCGCCCACCCACGTTCTGGTTAACATGGACGAGAACCGCCGCGAGACGGTCGACGCGCTTGCGGCCTTCGTGCCCGATATCGTCGTCACCCATCCCAACACGCCACAGGACAACCTGCCCCTCTTCGCGCTGCTCGGCGGCGTCTTCGGCGCCGAGGCCGCCGCCGCCCGGCTCGCCGACGAGCTGCGCGCCGCACTCGCCGAGGCGGCGGCGCTGCGCGCGACGCTGGCCGACGAGCGCGTGCTCTACCTCATCTGGCGCGAGCCCTGGATGACCGTCGCCCGCGACACCTACATCGCCGCCACGCTCGCCGAGGTCGGCTGGTACACCGTGCCCGCGGTGGAGGGCGGCGAGACCGGGGCGGCGCGCTATCCCGCCTTCGACTGGGAGGCGCCCTGGCTGGCCGATGTGGCGCGCGTGCTGCTGTCGACCGAGCCCTACCGCTTCCGTGCGGAACATCTGCCGGAGGTCGAGTCGCTCGCACGCCGTCCCGCGCTGCTGGTCGATGGCGAGATGGTGTCGTGGTACGGCAGCCGCGCCGCGCGCGGGCTGCGCTGGCTGATGGCGCTGCGGCGCGGGATGGCGTGAGTCGGCGGTTCAGGTCGGTTTTTCGTCCGGCTGCGCGAGCGTCTGCTGCATGCGTTCCGGGGTGAGGATGGCGAAGCGCTCGCGCACGAGGCGATGGCGCGCCAGGCGCAGCAGGGCCTTGTCGCGGGTGATCAGCGTCGCCATGCCGGCCGCACCGGCGATTTCGAGGAACTTCTGGTCGTCGGGGTCGCGACAGCCGGGGAGCGTCCCGGCGTCGGCATCGTTTGCCAGCACGGCGATGCGGGCGAGGTAGCGCGTGCGCAGGCCGTCCTGGCGGTCCGGATCCAGGCCGAACTGGGCGTAGGCAAGCACGCGGCGCAATTCTTCCAGCGCGTCTGCACGCGAGACCAGGCGGCACGATCCTGCGTCGATCCACGCACGTAGTGTCTCCAGCGCGGGGTCGCGGAACATCCAAAGCGCGAGCACCGTGTTGGTGTCGAGCACGAGGGTGGGCAGCAGGGCTGCTTGCGAGGAGGGCTCGGTCACGTTCGCAGTGGGTGAGCGGCGCCGCCGGCCAGGCGATGCAGCACGGTGAACGAAAGACGGGGAGGGTTCCCCCTCCCCGTCCTCATTGCGACGAAGCTCAGGCAGCGGCCTTGGCGTCGATGCGGATCTTCACGAAGCTGCCCGGGGCGTCTTCCAGCACCTCGAGCTTGCCCTTGACGGGATCGCGCGCCTCGGTCTGCTCACCGTCGTGTGCGGTGACCCAGGCCTGCCAGTCGGTCCACCACGAGCCCGGGTGCTGCTGCGCGCCTTCCAGCCAGGCGTCGGCGGTGTCGGCGAGCTTGGCGGCCGGGTTCAGCCAGTAGCCGTACTTGTTGGCCGCGGGCGGGTTCACGATACCGGCGATGTGGCCGGAGCCGCCGAGCACGAAGCGGGTCGGGCCGCCGAAGCGGCGGGCGCCCATGTAGGTGCTCTTCCACGGTGCGATGTGGTCTTCGATCGTGGAGATGAAGTAGCACGGCACCTTGATCTTGGAGAGATCGATCGGGGTGCCGTCGATCTCGACGCCGCCGGCCTCGATCAGGCGGTTCTCCATGTACATGGCGCGCAGGTAGAAGCTGTGCATGGCCGCCGGCATGCGGGTCGAGTCCGAGTTCCAGTACAGCAGGTCGAACGGGAACGGGTCCTTGCCGAGCAGGTAGTTGTTCACCACGAAGGACCAGATGAGGTCGTTGGCGCGCAGCATGTTGAAGGTGCCGGCCATCTCCGAGCCTTCCAGGTAGCCGCGCTCGAACATCTTCTTCTCGAGGCTGGAGACCTGGCCTTCGTCGATGAACACGCCGAGTTCGCCCGGGTCGGTGAAGTCGGTCATGGTGGTGAAGAAGGTCGCCGAGGCGATGCGCTTCTGGCGCTTGGCGGCGAGGTAGGCGAGCGTGGTCGCGAGCAGGGTGCCGCCCAGGCAGTAGCCCGCGGCGTTGACTTCCTTCTCGCCGGTCTGGCGCTCGATGGCGTCGAGGGCGGCGACGACGCCTTCCTTGACGTAGGCGTCGAAGCTCTTCTGCGCCAGGCGCTCGTCCGGGTTCACCCAGGAGATCACGAACACCGTGTGGCCCTGATCCACCGCCCACTTGATGTAGGAGTTCTTCTCGCGCAGGTCGAGGATGTAGAACTTGTTGATCCAGGGCGGCACGATCAGCAGCGGCTTCTTGAGGACCTTGTCGGTGCTCGGGGTGTACTGCAGCAGCTGCATCATGTCGGTCTGGAACACGACCTTGCCCGGCGTGGTGGCGACGTTCTTGCCCAGCTCGAAGGCCGAGGTGTCGGTCATCTTGACGCGCAGGTTGCCGCCGCCGTCCTCGACGTCGCGCAGCAGGTTGTTGAGGCCCTTGAGCAGGTTCTGGCCATGGCTCTTGACCGTCTCGCGGAAGACCTCGGGGTTGGTCATCGCGAAGTTCGACGGCGACAGCGCGTCGATGTACTGGCGAGTGTAGAAGGTGACCTTCTTCTGGGTCTGCTCGTCGAGGCCGTCGACGCCGCTGACGGTGTCGTGGATGTGGCGCGCGGCGATCAGGTAGGACTGCTTGATGAAGTCGAACAGGAAATGCTGCTCCCACTCCTCGTCCTTGAAGCGCTTGTCGCTCTTCTCGGGGGCGGCGACCGGCGCGGCGCTCAGGCCGGCGACGCGCATCATCGAGTGCTGCCACAGCGAGAAGTAGTCCCACACCAGGTTCATCTGGGCCTGGGCAAGTTTGTACGGGTTGGCCAGCAGCTTGGCCATCATGTCCATGAAGGCCTGGGCGATGCCGAGCTCGTCGGCGGGGGCGCTGACGCCCTTCTTGAGCTGGCGGTGCACGTGGTCGCTGATCAGGTGCGAGGCACGGCGGGCGACTTCGGCGTAGGTCTTGGCGACTTCCTGCGGGTCGGGCAGGTCGCAGGCGGGGGTCTCGTTGCTGGGTGCGGCCATCTTGTTCGGGCTCCTGTTTTGCGGCGGGGCGGTCTGTTGCGGACGATGTTACGAACAATGGGTGAAACGGATCAGGCCATCCGCATCGACGCGTCTCGAGAGGGTTCCCGTCTTCTCGAGATGGTTGAGGTGGGCGATCGCCTCCCCCATGGCGAACATGACCTGATGGGTGTCGAGCTCACGCGGAAATAGCGTCGGCAGCAATGCTGCGGCGCTTTGCGGCATGGCACAAGCCGCCAGAAGCACCTCGCAACGTTCGCGATGATGCTCGACGAGCTGCTCCACGCGTGCCCGGATACCCTTGAAAGGTTTGCCATGTGATGGTAGCACGAGCGTGTCGTCGGGCAAGGTGCAGAATTCCCGCAACGAGTGAAGAAACCAGCCCAGGGCGTCTCCATGCGGCGTTGCAGCATAGACGCTGACGTTGGTGGAGATGCGCGGAAGCAACATGTCGCCCGCGATCAGCACGCCGAGCTCGGCACAGTACAGGCTGGCGTGCTCGGGCGCGTGGCCGAAGCCGACGATGACGCGCCAGCTGTGGGCACCGATGCGCAGCTCGTCGCCGGCGAACATGCGCTCGTAGCGGCCCGGTACCTGCGGCGCGCCGACGCGATAGGCGTTGCCGCGGGTGAGCAGCGCGTCGCGGCGCATGTCGTCGAGGCCGTGGCGGCGGAACTGCTCGACCATGTCGGTGGCGCAGTAGCCCGGCAGCTGGTGCCACACCGCCTGGGCGGCGAAGAACTCGCCCTGGGTCATGTGGATCGCGGCATCGTCGCGCGCCGCGAGCCAGGTGGCCAGGCCGATGTGGTCGGGGTGGTGGTGGGTCACCACGACGCGGCGTAGCGGCCGGCCGTCCGCGGCGAGTACGGCGTTCCAGGCCTCACGCGTCTCCTCGCGGGCGAAGCCGCAGTCCACCGCGGCGAGCGCCTCGCCGTCGTCGAGCAGCCACAGGTTGATGTGGTCGAGCGCGAAGGGCAGGCGCATGCGCACCCAGCGCAGGCCGGGGGCGATCTCGATCGTGTGCCCGGGCGCGGGCAGGCTGTCGAAGGGGTATTCGAGGGGCGTCGGGCTGGCGGTGCTCATGGGGTCTCCTGTGTGGCGGCGGACTCGTCCGGTGCGCGGGTTCGCCCCCGCGCGCGCGGCGTTCCTGCGGTCGCGCGATTCCGGAATGCGATCGATTACGTTAACGTTAACGTATTGACAGGCATAATTACAGACTCGACGGAGACATGAAGATGCGCCCCGAAGCACCCCAGTTCCAGCCCCGCGACCCCGGCTACGCCGAGCGCGTGCGCGCGAGCTTCGCGCTGCAGCAGGCGATGAGCCTGATCGGCGCCGAGCTTCCCGTGGTCGAGCCCGGCTACACCGAGATCCACCTGCCCTTCAAGGCGGAGATCTCGCAGCAGCACGGCTTCATCCATGGGGGCGTGGTCGGCATGATCGCCGACTCGGCCGCGGGCTACGCCGCCAACACGCTGACCCCGGCGGACACCAGCGTGCTCACCGTCGAGTACAAGCTCAACCTCGTCGCCCCTGCCGACGGCGAGCGCCTGGTGGCGCGCGGCGAAGTGGTCAAGCCCGGACGCACGCTGATCATCACCAAGGCCGAGGTCTTCGCCATCCGCGAGGGCAAATGGACCTTGTGCGCGCTGATGCAGCAGACGATCATGGCCATGCACGGCAAGAAGGAGCGCGCCGCCTGAACGGCCGCCCGCAACGTTCCCCCGAGAGATCCGTCCCCGAACCTTCCCGGAGTCCCGCAATGCCTTCCCGCCTGTGCGCCCTCGGCGCCGACGACACCACCGAGCTCGAACATGTGCGCGGATTCTTCCGCCAATATGCCGCCTGGCTCGGCGTGGACCTGAGTTTCCAGGGCTTCGCCGACGAGATCGCCAACCTGCCGGGCGCCTATGGCGCGGCCGACGGCCGCCTGTTCTACGCCGAGGTCGACGGCCAGCCGGCCGGCTGCGTCGGCATCCGCCGCTTCTCCGAGGGCGTGTGCGAGATGAAGCGGCTCTATGTCGATCCCGCCTTCCGCGGCCGCGGCGTGGGGCGCAAGCTCGCGCTCGCCGCGATCAAGGCGGCGCACTTGTTCGGCTATCGCCGCATCCTGCTCGACACCGTCCCGTCGATGCGGATCGCGGTCAAGCTTTATCGCGAGCTCGGCTTCAAGGAAGTCCCCGCGTATTACCCCTCGCCGATCGAGGGCACGATCTTCCTGACCCTGGACCTGGAGAACTGGTCGGAGGACGAGGTCAACAACGAGAACCTCTTCCACCTCTTCGACTACAACCAGGCGTGGTCGCGCCAGATGCAGCAGATCGACCCCGGCTTCTTCGGCAAGCTGGCGCAGCTGCAGGCCCCGGAATACCTGTGGATCGGCTGCTCCGACTCGCGCGTGCCGGCCAACCAGATCGTCGGCCTGCTGCCGGGCGAGGTCTTCGTCCATCGCAACATCGCCAACGTGGTCGTGCACACCGACCTCAACGCGCTGGCGGTGATCCAGTACGCGGTCGATGTGCTGCAGGTGAAGCACGTCATGGTGGTCGGCCACTATGGCTGCGGCGGCGTCAAGGCGGCGCTCGAGCGCACGCGCGTGGGCCTCACCGACCTCTGGCTGCGCCACGTGCAGGACGTCCATGCGCGCCACCTGCAGGCGGTCGACAGCCTGGCGCCCGAACGCCGCTACGACCGCCTGTGCGAGCTCAACGTCATCGAGCAGGTCGCCAACGTGGCGCAGACCGTGGTCGTGCAGGACGCCTGGCGACGCGGCCAGCGCCTCACCGTGCATGGCTGGATCTACGGCCTGCAGGACGGCCTGATCCGTGATCTGGGCATGAACGTCAGCCGCCCAGACGATCTCATGCCGCGCTATGTCGCGGCCCTGGAGGCGCTCGGTAGCTGAGCGCCCCGCACAACGAATCGATCAACACCTACAACAAACCAAACAGGAGAGTCGCATGTCCGATCCCGTCGTCATCGTTTCCGTCGCCCGCACCCCGCTGGGCGGCTTCCAGGGTGACCTGTCCAGCCTCACCACGCCGCAGCTCGGCTCGACCGCGATCAAGGCCGCGGTCGAGCGCGCCGGCCTCGCGCCCGAGCAGGTGCAGGAAGTGATCATGGGCTGCGTCCTGCCCGCCGGCCTCGGCCAGGCGCCCGCCCGCCAGGCCGCGCTCGGCGCCGGCCTGCCGCTGTCGGCCGGCTGCACCACGATCAACAAGGTGTGCGGCTCGGGGATGAAGGCCACCATGCTGGCCCACGACCTCATCCTCGCCGGCAGCAACGAGGTCATGGTCGCCGGCGGCATGGAGTCGATGTCCAACGCCCCCTACCTGCTGCCGAAGGCGCGCGCGGGCTATCGCCTCGGCCACGGCCAGATGTTCGACCACATGTTCCTCGACGGCCTGGAAGACAGCTACTCCAAGGACCACAAGGGCCGCCTGATGGGCACCTTCGCCGAGGACTGCGCGAGCCACTTCGGCTTCAGCCGCGAGGCGCAGGACGAGTTCGCGATCGCCTCGACCACGCGCGCGCAGGCCGCGATCAACAACGGCGACTTCATCTGGGAGGTGGTGCCGGTCACGGTGTCCGGCCGCAAGGGCGACGTGGTGGTGGACAAGGACGAGCAGCCGTTGAAGGCGCAGATCGAGAAGATTCCCACGCTCAAGCCCGCGTTCAGGAAGGACGGCACGGTCACCCCGGCGAACTCGAGCTCCATCTCCGACGGCGCCGCCGCGCTCGTGCTGATGCGCAAGTCCACCGCCGACAGGCTCGGCCTCAAGCCGGTCGCCACCATCCTCGGCCACGCCACGCACGCGCAGGAGCCGCACTGGTTCACCACCGCCCCGGTGGGCGCGATGCAGAAGGTGCTGGCCAAGGCTGGCTGGACCACCGGCGACGTCGATCTCTGGGAGATCAACGAGGCCTTCGCGGTCGTCACCATGGCGGCGATGCACGAGATGAAGCTGCCGCACGACAAGGTCAACGTGAACGGCGGCGCCTGCGCGCTCGGCCACCCGATCGGCGCCTCGGGTGCGCGCATCCTGGTCTCGCTGATCGGTGCGCTGCGCAAGCGCGGCCTCAAGCGCGGCGTGGCCAGCCTGTGCATCGGTGGCGGTGAGGCCACCGCGATGGCGATCGAGGTCGATGCCTCGGTGGCCTGCGGCTGAAACTGACCGACGGGCACGGTGGCGCTCATGAGGCGGCCGTGCCTGCTCCAAGCAAGGACTTCTGAAAGGACAGCAGTGCAATGATTCTCACCCAGGAACAGGAACTCATCCGCGACTCCATGCGCGCCTTCGCGCAGGAGCGCCTGGCCCCCTTCGCCGCCGAATGGGACCGCAACCACACCTTCCCGCGCGAGGCGCTGAACGAGCTCGCCGAGCTCGGCGCGCTCGGCATGGTGGTGCCCGAGGAGTGGGGCGGCGCCGGCATGGACTACATGAGCCTGGTGCTCACGCTCGAGGAGATCGCCGCCGGCGACGGCGCCACCTCGACCATCGTCAGCGTGCAGAACTCGCTGCCCTGCGGCATCCTCAACCGCTTTGGCAGCGACGCGCAGAAGGAGGCCTGGCTGAAGCCCCTCGCCCGCGGCGAGAAGCTCGGCTGCTTCTGCCTCACCGAGCCGCACGTGGGCTCGGATGCCTCGGCAATCCGCACCAGCGCGGTGCGCGACGGCGACGAGTGGGTGTTGAACGGCGTCAAGCAGTTCATCACCACCGGCAAGCACGCCGACGTCGCCATCGTGTTCGCGGTCACCGACAAGGCTGCCGGCAAGAAGGGCATCACCTGCTTCCTCGTGCCGGCGAGCGCGCCCGGCTACCAGGTCGGCCGCATCGAGGAGAAGATGGGGCAGAAGGCCTCCGACACCACGCAGATCCTGTTCGAGGACTGCCGCATCCCGGCGGATTCGGTGGTCGGTGCGGAAGGCGAGGGCTACAAGATCGCGCTGTCCAACCTCGAGGCCGGCCGCATCGGCATCGCCGCGCAGTGCCTGGGCATGGCGCGCGCCGCGCTGGAGGCGGCGGTCAAGTACGCGCAGGAGCGCGAGAGCTTCGGCAAGCCGATCTTCGAGCACCAGGCGGTCAACTTCCGCCTCGCCGACATGGCGACCCAGCTCGAGGCCGCGCGCCAGCTCGTATGGCACGCCGCCAGCCTCAAGGACGCCGGCCGCCCCTGCCTCAAGGAGGCGTCGATGGCCAAGCTGTTCGCCTCCGAGATGGCCGAGCGCGTATGCTCGGACGCCATCCAGGTGCACGGCGGCTACGGCTACGTCACCGACTTCCCGGTCGAGCGCATCTACCGCGACGTGCGCGTGTGCCAGATCTACGAAGGCGCGAGCGACATCCAGAAGCTGGTGATCGGGCGCGCGCTGGCGGGCTGAGCCTGCACCGGCGCGAACTGTGGGCCGGCCTCTCCAGGCGGGGAGGTCGGCCTTGTGTTTTCTGCGGCCGCGGAAACCTTTTCCTGCGACGTCGTCGCCCGCCGTCGGCGATCCTCCCGGCGGCCGTGACCTGCGCCACGTCCACGGCGGCCCGGTTCGTGAGAACATCCGCTGCAGGAGCGTCGGACCGGGCCGTCGACGAGTGGCTTTGTGCTTGCAGGCCCGCGCGCACCGGAACGATTGAAGAACGATCAGCGAGGCGAGCGTCATGGAAGCCGTGTCCCCTGCAATGAATTCCGTTACCCGCGAGCTCATGCGGCCAGCCGAGCCGCGTCCGGCGCAGGCCGCCGAGCGCGAGCAGGCGGCGCGTGCGCAGGAGCCCGCAGCACGCGATGCCGCGGCGAGCCAGGCCGCGCAGCCGAGCGCGGTGGTCACGCTGAGCGCCGCGGCGCGCGCCGAGGGTGCGGCACAGCCGGCGCCGCCCGCGCAGGACGGTACGGTCGAGGCACGCGCGGTCGAGCAGGCCCGCGCCGCCGCCGCCAATGGCGACGTGCGCAACAACTACTCGGCGCAGCGCGCGCTGGCCTCCTACGAGGCCATGTCGCAGGTCGGCGCCAACAACGCCGCCGCGCGTCCGAGCCAGCCCGAGCAAGCCGTCGCGCCGGGCCAGCGTGAGCCGGGCGTGCTGCGCACCTGAGCCGCGGCAGCGTTGCGCACGGCCGCGGCGGGTTGGGCGCCGCAGGTCGGGCGTCGACTGGCTAGCACTGAGGGCCGACCATCATGTCCATCCAGGGTCTCGGTTCATCCGCCTCCGCAGCTTCCTGGCTCGGCGGGCAGGTTTCGCGCGAGCAGGCGCGGCGCAGCGCCGAACAGCTCGACGCGAAGGCGGCTGCGCTCGCGGCCGAGGCGGCGAGCGCGCGCGACGAGGCCGACACCGCGCAGCGCCGCGCCGACGAGCTCCAGACCCAGGCCGGGCAGGCGCGCACGCGCGCGGAGCTCGGCAAGCAGGCGGTGGCTTCGGTGCGCGGCATGGACCGTGCGGCGCAGGCCGTATCCGCCGCGGTCGGACGCGTGGGCGAGGCGGTCGCAGCCGAGCCCGCTCAGGGTGCGTCCGCGCCGGCAGCCGCGGGCGTGCGGGCAGGCGAGTCCGCCGGCGCCCAGTCCGCAGGCCTGTACACCGCCGCGGCTGGGATCCGGCCTGCGCTCTCCGTCCAGCCCGGGCAGCTCGTCGACCTGAAGGTCTGAGCCGCGTGCGGCAGGCGTCGCGTCCCCGTGCCCGCGCTCAGCCCCCGTCGTGCTTCGCAGCGAACTCCTCCGCCAGCTCCGGATATTCCTGCCTGAGCGTGTCGCCGCCTTGCCGCCACGCCGCGCAGCCGCCGACGAAGCCGACCGCGCGCCGGTCGGTCCATTTGCGCGGATCGGGCTCGGCGGCGAACTGGCGGGCGATCAGCGTCGGCCAGATTGCCTGGGTATAGGTGTTGCCGACCTGCACGAGCAGGTCGGTGAGGTGGGTGCAGCCTTGCACGCCGCCCACGCGCTCGCGCACCTCGCGCATGAAGCCCGCGCCGATCTGCAATCCGACCAGACGGCGATAGGCGGCCTGGCTTTCCGGACAGGCCGCCCAGGGCACGGTCTGCATCCGCGCCGCGACGTCGTGGATCATCGCGTCGTCGTCGATCAGCACCGCGATCGTGATGTCGTGGAGGGACTGCCCGGGTCGCACCATCGGACGCGAGCGGAAAGGCATGTCCTCGCCCTTCTCGTCGATCACCGTCGCCTCGATTTCCCACAGCCCGTCGCGGCGCCGAAAGGCCTCGCAGACGATGCGCCGCGTGTGCACCCGTTCCCGTTCGCTGCTTCCGAGCATGTCTTCCACCCATTCTCCGTCGTGCCGCCGCGACCAGTGCGCGGCGGCGCCTATACTGCCGTGGTCAGGCGGTGGACGATAACAAGAGACGGAGGAGGGTGAAAAGATGGATGTCGAACAATTCATGCAAGGCTACAAGAAGGCCTGGGAGGAGCGCGACGAGGCGCAGTTCTGCGCCCTCTTCGCGACCGACGGCGAATACCACAACACGCCCTTCGCGGTGCAGCGCGGCCATGCGCAGCTCGCCGCCTACTGGCAGCGCGTGAAGCTGCAGGAGGATGTGCAGGTGCGCTACGAAATCCTCGCCAGTGCGCCTGCCGGCGGCGTCGCGCACTGGCACGTCACCTACCAGGTGGCCTCGGAGGAGCTGTTCCGCATCTGGGCGCAGTCGACCGGCACCAACCTGGTCGCGCGCAAGCCCGGCGACCCGCTGCCGCGCATGGTGCTGGACGGTGTGCTGAAGGCGGAGTTCGACGGCGACCTCTGCCGGCGCTGCGACATCTGGTGGCACAGCATGCCGATGCAGGCGTGAGTGCTGCGGAAGCGGTTCCCGCCCGCACGGCAAAGCCGTCGGCACACAGGGCGCCACCCCGCTGGACTCGAGCCTGCGAGGTGGGTCGTCACCTGTCCTTCAGCAAGCCCTGCGGCGACGCGCGGCGATGCCGAGCAGCCCGATGCCGAGGAGGGCGAGGGCGCCTGGTTCGGGAATCGTAACCGGAGGCGCGGACGAAATCGCCCCGACGGCGTCGATGTCGGCGCCGACCGTCACGCCTGCCTTGTCGCCTTCGTTCAGGTCGTCGGTCAGGCGGACGAAGGAGAAGAAGTCGGTCAGGCCGAAGCCGAAGGCGTCGATATCGATACCGGAGGTGGCACCGAAGACCTTGCCGACGCCGTACCAGGTCGAGCCATCCTTGCTGATGTCGACGAAGGTGTCCTCGACGTCGGGACCGATCTCGAATATCCACAGGTCGAGGGCGTTATTGCCGCTGCCGGTCAACGAGTTGTCGGTGAATCGCAGGACGATCCTTCCGCCCGCACCCAGGCTGACATATTCCGGATCCTGCCCCTCCGGATAGTTTGGTACCCCCAGGGCCTGGCTGCTGTCCTGGTAGGGTGCGGTGGGCACGTTCCCACCGCCAAAGGACGGGGTGTAACTGACGACTGCGTCTGCGAACGACGCAGCGCCTCCCGGGAACTCGACTCCCTTGAAGAGGGCTGCGCTCGAACTCGCGCTCGCAAGAACGCCGACACACAGCGCCAGGGGCTTGAGGCCTGAAAGGAATTGCCGCGTTCTGCTCATGATGGCTTTCTCCGGTCGGACAGCGACCCGAAACTTCAAGCAGAATCGATGCCAGTTGATAAAAATCGTTTATTTTCAGGTGGGTGGGCAGGCTTGCGAAAGCAAGGCGGAGCGGGGTGTAAAAAATTCCGACACCCCTGGTGCCGGACATCTTGCCGACGGCAATCGGCCAGAGGCCCTCATGGCCGCGCGCACTGATCCTCCTTGTTTCCGCGCACGCGGTTGCCTCCCCCGGTGGGCCGGCGCTGGTTGGACTTGCACTGAAGGTTGCCGTCGACCCGGTTGTGAGCGATGCGGAGCGCACCGTGGTTGGCGAAGAGCTGAACGTCGCCGCCGACCGTGACCGAGTCCAGCCTGACCGCCCCGCTCCGTTCGAGCTGGATGTTGTCACCCACGCGCGAGCTGGCGACCATCGAGATCTGACGGGCGTCCTCGGCCTGAAGCTTGCCTTCGATCCGGACGCCGCGAGCGCTCAGGGTGGCCGCGCGGCCCACCACGACGTTGCCTTCGATGCGCGTACCGTCGAGTGTGCAGGTCTTGCCGGAGGGCACGCGCAGGTCGCCGTCGATCGACACATGGCCCATGCGACCGCTGCAGTCGACCGTGTCGGCGTGCGCGGGCGTGGTGAGGAGGGTGGCGCACAGCAGGAGGCTGGCGACATGCAAGGCGGTGGTCATGTTTGGATCCTGTCGAGGGAGGAGGGCAGGATTGCAGCGCCGACGTGCCGGATCGGTTGCCGATTCTAGAGGCCCGGCCCGGGGCGACGTGGCGCCGAGTCGTAACGGGATGCGATCGGCTTTACGGTACGTGTCGGCGAGCTCTCTCCAGGGGCTGGATCGCGCGATCGGGGGGCGAGGCTAGAATGCGCGTGCCACTGCTTCCCAGGCGCCGCCATGCACAAGACTCTCGCCACCTTTTCCGACCTGAACACGCCGCCCGTTTTCGACTTCCCCCGCCCCGAGCGTCTCGTCGCGGGCAACCCGCAGCGCGCCACGTGGACCCGCTTCGAGCGCGACGGCATGTCCGCCGGGCTGTGGGGCTGCGAGCCGGGTGCGTGGCGGATCGCCTTTGCCGACGACACCGACGAGTTCTTCCACGTGCTCTCGGGCCGTATCCGCATCACCGACGAAGCCGGGCTCGCGCGCGAGTTCGGGGCGGGCGAGGCGTGCGTGATCCCGGCGGGCTTCAAGGGCGTGTTCGAGGTGCTGGAGACGGTGATGAAGCACTATGTGTTCGTGAAGCGCGGGGACATGCGCTGAGCGCTGGCGGGGCGGACACTCGCTCCCGCCGTCCCCGCACAGGCTCCCTCACCCTTCCCGGTGATCCAGGAGCCGTTTCTTCAGCGCCATGTGCTCGCGCAGGACCTGGCCATAGGCCACCTGGAGATCGCCCACGACCCGATCCAGCAAGTTCAGCGCTTCGGTCCGCTTCGCCGCAGTCGGCTGCTCGCCCGCGAAGATCGCGCCCAGGCCGACGAGTGCGCAGCCTCGCGCCGCATTCGGGAGCGGGCGGGCGCCGTCGAGGAGCACCTTGCGCATGAATTCCGAGCCCCGGGTGTATTCGACGATCCGCGTGATGAAGCTGCCGAACAGGGGATCCTTGCGGAAGTCCTGCAGGGCGTCGAGCTTCAGGCGCAGCTGCGCCCAGAACAGCATGTCCTCGCCGATCTTCTTCAGCACGGGATGATCCCCGTCCAGGGGGACGTTCGCGTCTTCGACCAGTCCTCGATAGCGCTGGAAGCATTCGAGGTAGTTCTGATGCACCTTCTCGAAGTCGTCGAGCGCGGGGCCGACGAAATCCTCGTAGAGCCGCTGGTCGGAGTGCTGGCGCTGCTCGACCAGCCGGATGCACTCGCCGACCATCCTGCCCACCAGCTCCACGAGCGCGTCGGCCTCGCCCCGCGCGGACGACGTTCCCTGCGTGCCTTCGCTCTGCTGCCGGGCGACGGCGACGCTGACCGCCGCGGCCAGCTCGTCGGTCGTCCTGAAGAAGCTCACCACCCGGTCGCGGCAAAGCTCCGTGCGCAGGGATTCGATGCGCTCGAGGTCGCGGTCCATGAGCTTCCTGGACCACGGCGCGTCCTCGTGCAGCAGGAAGAGCAGGCAGGGCTTGCGGCAGCGCTCGGCCTGGCGGAACTCCAGCTCGGTGATGGAGCGCTCCTGCTGCGGCGGGATGTAGCCGTAGCTCCAGGCGAAGAGCCCGATGTAGAGGTCGGACGCGGCCACGTCGGCGAGGCATTGGTCGAGGGGGCGCTGGTCGGAGGAGACGTAGTCCTCCATCGCCACCACGTCGTGCCCCATCTTGCGCAGCACCCGGTAGACCGCCGCGCGTGCCTCGGCGAGATCCTTGTAGGTCGAGGACAGGTAGATCTTCGCCATGCGTCGCCTCCTGGGGATGTGTGCCGCGCGCCCCCCGGCGAGCGCGTATGGATTGCCGGGGGCGAGGGCCGATGAGTTCAGCGTAGTCGGGGCGCGCTTCGTGCGCGAGCGGCCTGCTTGCCGTGCCCTGCTCCGCCTGGGGCCTGCTTCTCGGGCGGCTCACTCCCCGGCGTGCACCGCGGCGAACTTGCGCTCCATTTCGCGCCGCATCGCCCGGCGCACTTCCGCTGCGGCGAAGCGCCTGCGTTCATCGGGCGTCTGCGGCGACAGCGCCGGCACCTTCGTCGGCCGGCCTTCGTCGTCCACGGCGATCATCGTGAAGAAGCAGCTATTGACGTGGCGCACGACCTTGGCGCGGATGTCCTCGGCGACGACCTTGATGCCGACCTCCATCGACGAGTTGCCGGTGTGGTTGACCGAGGCGAGAAAGGTGACCAGTTCGCCGACCTGGATGGGCTGGCGGAACATCACCTGGTCGACGCTGAGCGTGACCACGTAGTGCCCGGCGTAGCGGCTGGCGCAGGCATAGGCGACCTGGTCGAGCAGCTTGAGGATGGCGCCGCCGTGGACCTTGCCCGAGAAGTTCGCGGTGTCGGGCGTCATCAGGACGGTCATGGTGAGCTGGTGGGCGGGGAGGTCCATGGCGCTGTCTCGTGCGAGTGAGTGGGGAGCGGCCCGCGTCGGTCCGGGCAGGCGCGCGTCGGTGCCGCAGGCGGGCGGCGTGAGCCGGGGTGGGGCAGTGTGCGCCGCCGACCAGGCGGGGCGCAAGGCGGCCGCCAAGGCGGTGATCGTCCCCGCGCAGGGGCGTTCGCGGGCGCACCCACGGATCCTGCTTGTTCCGTGCGCGCCCGGTCTGGCTACGGCGCCAACCCTGCGCCCATCCGGTATGCGCTCGGCGTCACCCCCGCCCACTCCCGGAACGCGCGCGCAAAGCTCTTCTCGCTGTCGAACCCCACCGCGGCGGCGATCTGCTTGACCGGCTTCGTCGTCTGCAGCAGCAGCTTCACCGCGTGCTCGCGTCGCGCCGCGTTCTTCAGGCGCTGCAGCGACACCCCTTCTTCCTTGAGCTGGCGGTGCAGGGTGCGTACCGACAGGTTGAGCTGCGCGGCGACCTCCTCGGCGGTGTGGGCGGCGGCGGGGTTGGCGGCGAGCACTTGGCCGACGCTGTGCACCAGCAGGCGGTCGCGGCGGTATTGCAGCACGGTAAGGGGCAGCGCGCGCTGCAGCATGGCCTGCAGCGCCTTTTCGTCGCGGCGCACCGGCAGGGCGAGATAGCGCGCATCGAAGCGGATGCCGGCGGTCGCTGCGGAGAAACGCGCCGGGCCGGTGAAGAGGTAGGTGTAGGCGTCGGCGTGGGCCGGTGCGGGGAAGGGGAAGGCGGCCTCTCCGAGCGCGATGCGCGAATCGACCAGCCAGCAGGCGTAGCCGAGCAGGTAGCGCAGCGTGCTGACCAGGCAGAACTCGCGCAGCTCGCCGAGTTCGGCGTGTTCGGCGACGCGGATCGTGGCCGTGCCGCCGCGTTGCGCGAGCTCGAAGACGATGTCCTCGGTGAGCAGGCGGTGGTGGCGGCACCAGCGCTTGAGCGCGACCTCCAGGGTCGGCGAGCTCAGCGAGGCGCGGCACAGCATGCCGTAGCTGCCCCAGGGCAGGCGGCGCGAGAACCAGCCCAGCGCCTCGTCGTCGAGCTCCTGCATGGCCAGGCCGGAGAGCAGCTCCATCTGCGCCGCGGTGACGCGCGCGGCGGGATCGTCCAGCAAAGCGGGCGGGATCTGCGCCTGCGCCAGCGCCCTGGCCGGATCCATGCCCCGCAGCCGATACCCGGCGGCGATCGCGCGGATGAAGGCGATCGGCGTGGCGGCGCGGCCGCGGGTGAGCTCGGCGGGTGAGGGGGCGAGGATCTTCATGTGCCGGAATGCTAGCCCGCGTGGCACGAATTGCAACCTTGATGGCACTCGTCGGGCACGCAGGGCGATTAATCTCGCTCCATCCGCGGGCAGGCGACGTCCATAATGGATTTTCCGCGTGGGTCCGCCACGCCTTGCCCGCTGCGCCAGGACAACCTCGAGAAGGAGACACCCCATGAACGTGCCCAGCCTGAACTTCAACCTCGGCGAGACCATCGACGCCCTGCGCGACACCCTGCAGGCGTTCTGTGCCGCGGAGATCGCCCCGCGTGCGGCCGAGATCGACCGCACGAACGAGTTCCCCGCCGACCTGTGGAAGAAGCTCGGCGACCTCGGCGTGCATGGCATGACGGTGAGCGAGGAGTACGGCGGCACCGACATGGGCTACCTCGCCCACATCGTGGCCATGGAGGAGATCTCGCGCGCCTCGGCCTCGGTGGGCCTGTCCTATGGTGCGCACTCCAACCTGTGCATCAACCAGATCCGCCGCAACGGCACCGAGGCGCAGAAGCAGAAGTACCTGCCCAAGTTGATCTCGGGCGAGCACGTGGGCGCGCTGGCGATGTCCGAGCCCAACGCCGGCTCCGACGTGGTGTCGATGAAGCTGCGCGCCGACCGCAAGGGCGACCGCTTCATCCTCAATGGCAGCAAGATGTGGATCACCAACGGCGGCGACGCCGACACCCTGGTGGTCTATGCCAAGACCGACGTCGCCGCGGGGCCCAAGGGCATCACCGCCTTCATCATCGAGAAGGGGATGAAGGGCTTTTCCCACGGCACCCACCTCGACAAGCTGGGCATGCGCGGCTCCAACACCTTCCCGCTGTTCTTCGACGACGTCGAGGTGCCGGTGGAGAACGTGCTCGGCGGCGAGGCCAACATCGGCCGCGGCGTGCAGGTGCTGATGAGCGGCCTGGACTACGAGCGCGCGGTGCTGTCGGGCGGCCCGCTCGGCATCATGGCGGCGTGCATGGATGTGGTCGTTCCCTACATGCACGAGCGCAAGCAGTTCGACACCCCGATCGGCGAGTTCCAGCTCATGCAGGGCAAGATCGCCGACCTGTATTCCACCTGGAGCGCCTGCCGCGCCTACGCCTATGCGGTGGGTCAGGCCTGCGACCGCGCCGATCACGCGCGCACGCTGCGCAAGGACGCCGCCGGCGTCATCCTCTACACCGCCGAGAAGGCCACCTGGATGGCTGGCGAGGCGATCCAGGCGCTGGGCGGCGTGGGCTACACCAACGAATACGCCACCGGCCGCCTGTGGCGCGACGCCAAGCTGTACGAGATCGGCGCCGGCACCAGCGAGATCCGCCGCATGCTGATCGGCCGCGAACTCTTCTCCGAGACCCGTTGAGCGGAGCCGCCCCCATGAGCGTGATCAAATCCGGCATCAATACCCGCAGCGCCGACTTCCAGTCCAACGCCGCCGCCATGCGCGGCCTGGTCGGGGACCTGCGCGCCAAGGCCGCCGAGGTCAGCCTCGGCGGCGGCGAGGCGGCGCGCGCCAAGCACACCGCGCGCGGCAAGCTGCTGCCGCGCGACCGCGTCGGCCACCTGCTCGACCCCGGCACGGCCTTCCTCGAGATCGGCCAGATGGCGGCCTACGGCATGTACGACAACGACGCGCCCAGCGCCGGCGTGATCGCCGGCATCGGCCGCGTGCAGGGCATCGAATGCATGATCGTGGCCAATGACGCCACGGTGAAGGGCGGCAGCTACTTCCCGATGACGGTGAAGAAGCACCTGCGCGCGCAGGAGATCGCCCAGGCCAACCGCCTGCCCTGCATCTACCTGGTCGACTCGGGCGGCGCCAACCTGCCGACGCAGGACGAGGTGTTCCCCGACCGCGACCACTTCGGCCGCATCTTCTTCAACCAGGCCAACATGTCGGCCCAGGGCATCCCGCAGATCGCGGTGGTGATGGGCTCGTGCACCGCCGGTGGGGCCTACGTGCCGGCGATGTCGGACGAGGCGGTCATCGTCAAGAACCAGGGCACGATCTTCCTCGGCGGCCCGCCGCTGGTGAAGGCGGCCACCGGCGAGGTGGTGAGCGCCGAGGACCTCGGCGGCGGCGACGTGCATACGCGCATCTCGGGCGTGGCCGACTACCTCGCCGAGAACGACAGCCACGCGCTCCACATCGCGCGCCGCATCGTCTCCAATCTCAACCAGCGCAAGGAGGTCGAGCTGGCGCTCGCCGACAGCGAGGAGCCCGCCTACGACCCCGAGGAGATCTACGGCATCATTCCCGCCGACCCGCGCAAGCCCTACGACGTGCGCGAGGTCATCGCGCGGGTGGTCGACGGTTCCCGCTTCGACGAGTTCAAGCCGCGCTACGGCACCACCCTGGTCACCGGCTTCGCCCGCCTCTACGGCTACCCGGTGGGCATCGTCGCCAACAACGGCATCCTGTTCGGCGAGTCGGCGCAGAAGGGCGCGCACTTCGTCGAGCTGTGCGGCCAGCGTGGCATCCCGCTGCTGTTCCTGCAGAACATCACCGGCTTCATGGTCGGGCGCAAGTACGAGAACGGCGGCATCGCCAAGGACGGCGCCAAGATGGTCACCGCGGTGGCCACCGTCCAGGTGCCCAAGATCACCATGATCATGGGCGGCAGCTTCGGCGCCGGCAACTACGGCATGTGCGGCCGCGCCTACTCGCCGCGCTTCCTGTGGATGTGGCCGAACGCGCGCGTCAGCGTGATGGGCGGCGAGCAGGCCGCGAGCGTGCTCTCCACCGTGCGCCGCGACGGCATCGAGGCCAAGGGTGGCACCTGGAGCAAGGAAGACGAGGAGGCCTTCAAGGCGCCGATCCGCGAGCAGTACGAGGTCCAGGGCCACCCCTACTACGCCACCGCCCGCCTGTGGGACGACGGCGTGATCGACCCCGCGCAGTCGCGCCGCGTGCTCGGCCTGTCGCTGTCGGCCACGCTCAACGCGCCGATCCCGCAGACGAAGTTCGGCGTGTTCCGGATGTAATGCAGGGAGGCGAGGTCTAAGATGGCTATATGGATAGCCATTTAAGGAGGCGCAGATGATCTCGATTGCCGATGCGAAGAACCGCTTGCCCGCGCTGATCCATCAGGCCGAAGCGGGTGAGCCGGTCACCATCACCCGCCGCGGCAAGCCGGTGGCGGTGGTGCTTGCGGTCCAGGAATACGAACGCATGCGCGTCGCGACGACCGCGCGCCCGTCGTTCTGGGATGTCGTGCAGGAGGTGAGAGCGAAGCTCGCTGCCGAGGATGCGTTTCCTGACTGGACGGACGAAGAGATCGACAGCTGGCGCGACAGGACGATCTACGAGCCGAGCTGCGATTTCAGCGGACCCGAATATGACTGGGCCGGGGGCGTTGCAGACGACTCGGAAGGGCCCGATGTGAAACAAGAGCGTGCGTGATGGGGGTGTCGTTTCTGCTGGATACCAATGTGCTGTCCGAATTGCTCAAGCCGCGGGTTGATCCTGGGGTTGTGCGTCGTTTTTCGCGTGATGGAAACGACTGCGCGATCGCGTCGGTCGTTTGGCACGAGTTGCTGTGTGGCGCCTTGCGCGCCCCGAGTGTCGGGCGGGGGGAGATGCTGGTACGGGCTTGTCGTGACATTGTCATCGGCTCCGGCATGCAGATATTGCCGTACGACGAGACTGCAGCCACCTGGCACGCAAGAGAGCGTGCCCGCCTCCTTGGGCTCGGGCGGCCGCAGCCCTACCCGGATTGCCAGATCGCCGCCATCGCTGCCACCCGGAACCTGACCTTGGTCACGCGCAATACGCGCGACTTCGAATGCTTCGACGGGCTGAGACTGGAGAACTGGTTCGAAGCCGGAAAGGACTGAAACGCCCCTTGAGGCGAGGAGACACGATGTACGAAACATTGGAAATTCAACGGAAAGCCGGCGTGGCGACGATCTGGATGAACCGTCCGGACGTGCACAACGCCTTCAACGCGCAGCTGATCGCCGACCTCACGACGGCCTGCATCGAACTCGATGCCGACGACGCGGTGCGCGCGGTGGTGCTCGCAGGGCGGGGAAAAAGCTTCTCGGCCGGCGCCGACCTCAACTGGATGAAGGCCGCCGGCGAGGCGAGCGAGGCGGAGAACTTCGCCGATGCGATGAAGCTCGCTGGCATGCTGCGCACCCTGGCCGAGATGAAGAAGCCCACGATCGCGCGCGTGCATGGCGCGGCGCTGGGTGGCGGCATGGGCCTGGCGAGCGCCTGCGACATCTGCATCGCCGGGGACAAGGCCGTGTTCGCCACCTCCGAGGTCAAGTTCGGGATCATCCCCTCGGCGATCAGCCCCTACGTGATCCGCGCCATCGGCGAGCGCCAGTCCTATCGCTACTTCCAGACCGCCGAGCGCATCGGTGCGGTGCGAGCCGCCGAACTGGGGCTGGCGCACGAGGCAGTGGCGACCGATGAACTGGACGCCAAGGTGAGCGAAGTGGTCGAGGCCCTGCTGCAGGGCGGGCCGAAGTCGCAGGCCGCGGCCAAGGACCTGATCCGCGCGGTGGCCAATCGGCCGGTGAGCGATGCGGTGGTGGAAGACACCGCGCGCCGCATCGCCAGCCTGCGCGCCACCCCCGAGGCCAAGGAGGGCCTGGCCGCCTTCCTCGACAAGCGCCCCGCAGCCTGGATCGCACAGGGCTGAACGGTGCACGGTGCGCGACCTGCATCCGTCGCGCGCAATGAAGGGTTTGCAGGACCGGGGAGACCGCCATGGACGCCTATGCCTGGAGCAGCTGGCCCACCGAGCTCACCGCGTTGCTCGACTGGAGCGGCGTGCCGCTCGACATGGCCTCGCTCGCCGCGCTGGCGGCGGGCCTGGGCTGGGCGAGCGGGCTGCGGCTGTATGCGCTGGTGTTCGTGCTCGGTGCGCTTGGCCGCTTCGGCGGCGTGCAGCTGCCGGGCGGGCTGGAGGTGCTGACTCACCCGCTGCTGCTCGGGGTGTCCGGGGTGATGCTGCTGGCGGAGTTCTTCGCCGACAAGCTGCCCTGGTTCGATTCGATGTGGGACGCGGTGCACACCTTCATCCGCATCCCGGCAGGCGCGGCGCTGGCGGCCGCGGTGATGGGCGACCAGGCCGGCGCAGTGCAGCTTGCGGCGGCGCTGGCCGGCGGCACCCTGGCCGCGGGTGCGCACTTCGCCAAGGCGGGGGCGCGGGCGGCGATCAATACCTCGCCCGAGCCGGTAAGCAACGTCACCACCTCGCTCGGCGAGGACGCGATGTTCGCCGGCGGGCTGTGGATGCTGTTGCAGGAGCCGCTGTGGTTCCTGGTGGCGCTGGTGGTGTTCGTGGTGCTGGCGGTGGCGCTGATCGTGGTGCTGTGGCGCTTCCTGCGTCGGGTGTTCCGCCCGCGCTTGCGGCCGGCGCATCCCGAGCTGCCCGCGCCGTGATGGCTGCAAGGACAGATTTCTGAATTCCGACAAGAAGCTGGAGACGACATGTTCGACAAGATCCTGATTGCCAATCGTGGAGAGATCGCCTGCAGGGTGATCAAGACCGCCCGCCGCATGGGCATCAAGACCGTCGCGGTGTATTCCGAGGCCGACGCCAACGCCCGCCACGTGCGCCTGGCCGACGAGGCGGTGCTGATCGGCCCGGCGGCGGCGCGCGAGAGCTACCTGGTGATCGACAAGATCATCGCCGCGGCCAAGGCCACCGGTGCCCAGGCCATCCACCCCGGCTACGGCTTCCTGTCCGAGAACGAGGACTTCTGCCACGCCTGCGAGCGCGAAGGCATCGTCTTCATCGGCCCGCCGGTGTCGGCGATCCGCGCCATGGGCTCGAAGTCCGAGGCCAAGAAGCTGATGGAGGCGGCCGGCGTGCCGCTGACCCCCGGCTATCACGGCGACGACCAGGAGCCCTCGTACCTGCACCAGCAGGCCGACGCCATCGGCTACCCGGTGCTGATCAAGGCCGCGGCTGGCGGCGGCGGCAAGGGCATGCGCCTGGTCGAGAAGTCCGCGGACTTCATCGACCTGCTCGCCTCCTGCAAGCGCGAGGCCAGCTCCAGCTTCGGCGACGACCACGTGCTGGTCGAGAAGTACATCACCAAGCCGCGCCACATCGAGATCCAGGTCTTCGGCGACACCCACGGCAACGTGGTGTACCTGTTCGAGCGCGACTGCTCGGTGCAGCGCCGCCACCAGAAGGTGCTGGAAGAGGCGCCCGCGCCCGGCATGACGCTCGAGCGCCGCGCGGCGATGGGCAAGGCAGCGGTCGATGCCGCCAAGGCGGTGGGCTACGTCGGCGCCGGCACGGTGGAGTTCATCGCCAACCAGGACGGCTCCTTCTACTTCATGGAGATGAACACCCGCCTGCAGGTCGAGCACCCGGTCACCGAGATGATCACCGGGCTCGACCTGGTGGAGTGGCAGCTGCGCGTGGCCTCGGGCGAAAAGCTGCCGCTGGAGCAGGAGCAACTGCAGATCCGCGGCCATGCCCTCGAGGCGCGCATCTACGCCGAGGATCCGGCCAAGGGCTTCCTGCCCTCCACCGGCAAGCTGGTGCACCTGGCGCCGCCCGCCGAATCGCTGCACGTGCGCGTCGACACCGGCGTCGAGGAGGGCGACGAGATCAGCCCGCACTACGACCCGATGATCGCCAAGCTGATCGTGTGGGACATCAACCGCGACCGCGCGCTCGCCCGCATGCTGCAGGCCCTGGCCGACTACCGCGTGGTGGGCGTGGCCAACAACATCGAGTTCCTGTCGCGCCTCACCGCCTGCCCGGCCTTCGCCGGCGCCGACCTCGACACCGGCCTGATCGAGCGCGAGAAGGCCTACCTGTTCCCGGCCGAGGAAGGCCTGCCCGCCGAGGTGTTGCAGATCGCCGCGCTGGCCGAGTTGCTGCGCGACGCCGCCTTCGCCGACCGCCGTGCTGCGCGCAGCGCCGATCCGGCCTCGCCCTGGCATGCGCGCGACGGCTGGCGCATGAATGCCACCGCCTGCCGCAGCCTGCTGTTCCGCCACGGCGAGAGCGAGCACGAGGTCGAGGTGGCCTACCTGCCCGGCGCCTGGCGGCTGACGGTGGGCGGCTGCAGCGTGGTCGCGCGCGGCGAACTCAACCCGCGCGGCCTGCTGCGCGTCGAGCTCGACGGCACCCGCATGGACGCCACCGTGATCGCCGCCGCCGGCCGCCGCCACGTCTTCGCCAAGGGCCGCGCCTGGCAGCTCGCCGCGGTCGACCCGCTGCACCACGGCGGCGAGGGCGGCGGTGCCGAGGGCGGGCTGATGGCGCCGATGCCGGGCAAGGTCATCGCGCTGGTCGCCGCCGAAGGCGCGAAGGTCGAGAAGGGTGCCCCGCTGCTGATCCTGGAGGCGATGAAGATGGAGCACACCATCACCGCCCCGGCCGCCGGCACGGTCAAGGCCTTCCGCTTCGGCGTCGGCGACCAGGTCGGCGACGGCGCCGAGCTGGTGGAGTTCGAAGCCGCCGCAGCATGAGTCGCTGCTGACCGTCAGTCGTTGGCACGCGTGCCGATCGCGGCTTCCGCCCCACACGACAAGCGCACACCGGCCCTGTGGGGGCGACTGTCTGTAGGAGCGGCGGAAGCCGCGAACAATGGCGGCATCGGTGCGCGCCGGCCGGATCGAGCGCGGCGTGCACCCTGACAAAGCATCATCAGAACGAGAGGAGAGAGGGCGACACGATGAGTACCCAGAGCTACGTCCACGGCGCATCCGACAAACAACTGATCGGCCAGACCATCGGCCGCTTCTTCGACGACGCCTGCGCCCGCCACGCCGAGCGCGAGGCGCTGGTGGTGCGCCATCAGGGCGTGCGCCTCACCTACGCGCAGTTGAAGAGCCGGGTCGACGCGCTCGCCTGCGGCCTGATGCGCCTCGGCCTCGCGCCCGGTGAGCGCATCGGCATCTGGTCGCAGAACAACATGGAGTGGGCGCTGACCCAGTTCGCCAGCGCCAAGGCCGGCCTGGTGCTGGTCAACATCAACCCCGCCTACCGGCGCTCCGAGCTCGAGTACGCGCTCAACAAGGTGGGCTGCCGCGCGCTGGTGCTGTCGCCGGCCTTCAAGACCAGCAACTACCTCGAGATGATCGCCGACCTCGCGCCCGAGCTCGGCCACTGCGAACCCGGCCTGCTGCGCAGCCACCGCCTGCCGGCGCTGGAGATGGTGATCCGCATGGGCGCCGACAAGTCGCCCGGAATGCTCAGCTTCGACGACCTGCTGCGCGCGCCCAGCCGCGAGGAGCTCACCGCGCTCGCCGTGCTGTCCGAGAAGCTGCAGTTCGACGACCCGATCAACATCCAGTTCACCTCCGGCACCACCGGCCATCCCAAGGGCGCGACGCTGTCGCACCACAACATCCTCAACAACGGCTTCTTCGTCGGCGAGGCGATCAAGCTCGTGCCGGGCGACCGCCTGTGCATCCCGGTGCCGCTGTACCACTGCTTCGGCATGGTGATGGGCAACCTCGGCTGCCTCACCCACGGTGCCACGATGGTCTACCCGGCCGAGGCCTTCGAGCCGCTGGCGGTGCTGGAGACGGTGGCGCAGGAAAAGTGCACCGGCCTCTACGGCGTGCCGACGATGTTCATCGCCGCGCTCGACCATCCGCGCTTCGCCGACTTCGATCTCTCCAGCCTGCGCACCGGCATCATGGCCGGCAGCCCGTGCCCGATCGAGGTCATGAAGCGGGTGATCGGCAAGATGAACATGGCGGAAGTGACCATCGCCTACGGCATGACCGAGACCTCGCCGGTGAGCTTCCAGAGCGGCACCGACGACCCCATCGACCGCCGCGTGTCCACCGTCGGCCGCGTCCAGCCGCACCTGGAGGTGAAGATCGTCGACAACGAGGGCCGCATCGTGCCGCGCGGCCAGTCGGGCGAGCTGTGCACCCGCGGCTACTCGGTGATGCTCGGCTACTGGGACGACGAGGCCAAGACCAAGGAAGCGATCGACGCCGGCGGCTGGATGCACACCGGCGACCTCGCAGTGATCGACGACGAGGGCTTCTGCAACATCGTCGGCCGCATCAAGGACATGGTGATCCGCGGCGGCGAGAACATCTACCCGCGCGAGATCGAGGAGTTCCTCTACGCTCACCCCAAGGTGCTCGACGTGCAGGTGGTCGGCATCCCCGACCAGCGCTTCGGCGAGGAGCTGTGCGCCTGGATCATCCTGCGCGAGGGCGAGCGCCTGTCCGAGGACGAGGTGCGCGAGTACTGCAAGGGCCAGATCGCGCACTACAAGATCCCGCGCTACATCCGCTTCGTCGACAGCTTCCCGATGACCGTGACCGGCAAGATCCAGAAGTTCCTGATCCGCCAGCGCATGAAGGAAGAGCTCGGCCTCGACGAGGCGAAGACCGCCTGACACAGAGGATTGATCCATGACCACATCGAAGCTCCCGAGCGCCGTCCGCATCGTCGAAATGGGCCCGCGCGACGGCCTGCAGAACGAGAAGCAGCTCGTCTCCACCGACACCAAGCTCGAGCTGGTGCGTCGCCTCGAGCGCGCCGGGCTGAAGGCGATCGAGACCACCTCCTTCGTGTCGCCCAAGTGGGTGCCGCAGATGGGCGACAACGCCGAGCTGCTGCCGCGCGTGCTCGCCGCCGCGGCGCCCGGCGTCGCCTACCCGGTGCTCACCCCCAACCTGAAAGGCTTCGAGGCCGCCCTCGCCGCGGGCGCGCACGAGGTCGCGGTGTTCGGTGCCGCCTCGGAGTCCTTCAGTCAGAAGAACATCAACTGCTCGATCGCCGAGTCGCTCGCGCGCTTCCGCCCGGTCACCGAGGCCGCGCACGCCGCCGGCGTGAAGGTGCGCGGCTACGTCTCCTGCGTGGTCGGCTGCCCCTACGAGGGTGCGATCGCGCCGCAGGCGGTGGCCGATGTTGCGGCGACGCTGCTGGACATGGGCTGCTACGAGGTCTCGCTCGGCGACACCATCGGCGTCGGCACGCCCGCGAGCATCCAGCGCATGCTCGAGGCGGTGGCGAAACGTGTGCCGGTGGACAGGCTCGCCGGCCATTACCACGACACCTACGGCATGGCGGTGGCCAACGTCTACGCGTCGCTGGAGCTGGGCGTGGCGGTGTTCGACGCCTCGGTCGGCGGCCTGGGCGGCTGTCCCTACGCGGCCGGCGCCTCGGGGAACGTTGCCACCGAGGACGTGGTCTGGTTGCTGAACGGGCTCGGGATCGACACCGGCATCGACCTCGACGTGCTGGTGGACACCGCCGCCTGGATCAGCGCTCGGCTCGGCCGCGATCCCGCGTCGCGCGTGGCGCGCGCGGTGCTTGCCAAGCGCGCCAAGGCGGCCTGCGCCTGAGCGTCCGATGAGCCGATCCCGGCCACCTGCGGTGCGCTCGGGCAGGAGGCCGAAGGTGGTCGTTGCGAGCCAAGGCTTGCCGGCTGCTTCATAATCCGTACTTCGGATCACGAGGCGGGCCACACGCATGGCCCGCCCGCCGCCCCTACAGAGACGACTGCCATGAGTGTCCCATCCCCCTGTACCAACATCTGCCGCATGAGCCCCGACACCGGCTGGTGCGAAGGCTGCCAGCGCACGATCGACGAGATCACGCGCTGGAGTCGTACGACCGACGATGACCGCCGCGGCATCCTCGCCGCGGTTGCCGAGCGCCGCGAATGGCTGGGCGCAGCCGGCCAGCCCGTGGAGACGCGGGCATGAGCGGCGACGCGCTCTGCGTCGGCGTGTGCATGATCGACTGGGACGCGGGCGTGTGCCTGGGCTGCGGTCGCAGCGCCGACGAGATCAACGGCATGCCCGCATCCGCGCCGGACACGAGCGCCGTCGCGCAGCCGGATCCCGCCGCGGTCTCGGCCGCGCGGCAGGCCGGCGTGCCCCTGCCGCCCAACGTCGCCGCCCGCGTCGGGGAGGGCAGCGATTGAGCGCGCGTCCCCAGCTGCCCGCCGGCGTGCAGGTCTTCGAGCGTGGCTGGCTGTCGGCCAACAACGTGCTGCTGTTCGACGGCGACGAGGCGACGCTGATCGACTCCGGCTACCTGAGCCATGCCGATCAGACGGTGGGGCTGCTGCGCGCCGCGCTCGAGGGGCGCCAGCTGAGGCGGCTCATCAACACCCACTCGCACTCCGACCACATCGGCGGCAACGCCCGCGTCCAGCGCGCCTTCGGCTGCAGCATCACCGTGCCCGAGGGCATGGCGCGCGCGGTCGCGGAGTGGGACGAGGAGGCCCTGCTGCTGAGCGTGGGGGCGCAGGCCGGCGAGCGCTTCCGCCATGACGAGACGCTCGCGCCCGGGGCGCGCTTCGTCGCCGGCGAGCTCGAATGGCAGGCGGTGGCCGTCCCTGGCCACGACATGGACGCGCTCGCCTACTACAACCCCGAGCGCCGCATCCTGATCTCGGGCGACGCGCTCTGGCGCGACGGCTTCGGCATCCTGTTCGCCGAGGTGATGGGCCAGGGCGACGCGCTCGGCGAGGCGCGCCGCACCCTGGAGGCCATCGGCCGGCTCGCGGTCGATGCGGTGATCCCCGGCCACGGCGCGCCCTTCGCCGAGTTCGACGACGCGCTCGAGCGCGCCTTCGCGCGCATTCGCGCCTTCGAGGACGACGGCGCGCGCATGGCGCGCAACGCGATCCGCGCCTGCATCACCTTCAAGCTGCTCGAGGTGCGCAGCATGGCGCTCGCCGAGCTGCCACGCCACCTCGACGAGACCCCGCTCTACCGCACCGCCAACGCGCGCTACCTCGGCCTCGACGCCGACGCGCTCGCGGCCTGGCTGGTGAAGGAGCTCGAGCGCGCCGGCGTGGCGCGCAGCGAGGACGGGGCGCTGGTGGTCCTCTGATCGGGTTTTCCCGGGGGCGCCAGTTCGTCATCGAGCCGCAACAAGCGGATACAATCGCGGCTCGTTTCCCGGGAAAACACAAAAATGCAAGCAACCGTCGACTGGATCAACGGCTGGGTGTGGAGCCCCGCCCTCATCTACCTGTGCCTGATCGTAGGCCTGTACTTCTCCATCCGCACCCGCTTCATGCAGGTGCGCCACATCGGCGAGATGGTGCGCGCGATGTTCCGCGGCAAGAGCTCCGCGGCGGGCGTGTCGTCCTTCCAGGCCCTCACCATCGCGCTCTCCGGCCGGGTTGGCACCGGCAACATCGCCGGCGTCGCCACCGCGATCGGCTTCGGCGGCCCGGGCGCGATCTTCTGGATGTGGATGGTGGCCTTCCTCGGCGCCGCGACCGCCTACATCGAGTCGGCGCTCGGCCAGATCTACAAGACCGAGCACCATGGCCTCTACCGCGGCGGCCCGGCCTACTACATCGAGAAGGGCCTGGGCTGGCGCGCCTACGCGATCGTGTTCGCGGTCGCCACCGTGTTCGCGTGCGGCGTGCTGCTGCCCGGCGTGCAGACCAACAGCATCGCGGCCAGCATGGAGAACGCCTTCGGCGTGGCGCCGGCGGTTACCGGCACCATCATCGTGATCCTGCTCGGCCTGATCATCTTCGGCGGCGTGCGCCGTATCGCCCAGGTCACCCAGGTGGTGGTGCCCTTCATGGCGCTCGGCTACGTGCTGGCTGCGGCCGTGGTGGTGGCGCTCAACGTCGACAAGGTGCCCGAGGTCGTCGGGCTGATCCTGTCCTCGGCCTTCGGTCTCGACGCGGGCTTCGGCGCGATGATCGGTCTCGCCATCCAGTGGGGCGTCAAGCGCGGCGTGTATTCCAATGAGGCTGGCCAGGGCACCGGCCCGCACGCCGCCGCCGCGGCCGAGGTGCCGCACCCGGCTGCGCAAGGCCTGGTGCAGGCCTTCTCGGTGTACATCGACACCCTGTTCGTGTGCTCGGCGACCGCCTTCATGGTGCTGATCACCGGCACCTACAACGTCACCGGCCCGGACGGCGCGCAGGTGTTCACCGGCCTGGCCAACATCTCGGCCGGCACTGGCTTCACCCAGGCAGCGATGGAGCAGGTGCTGCCAGGCTTCGGCTCGATGTTCGTGGCGGTGGCGCTGTTCTTCTTCGCCTTCACCACGGTGCTCGCCTACTACTACATCGCCGAGACCAACGTCGCCTACCTGACGCGCAACCTGCGCTCCGAGGCGCTCATCTTCGTGCTGCGCGTGGCGCTGATCGGCTCGGCGTTGTACGGCTGCGTGCGCACCAGCGACCTGGCCTGGGGCCTGGGCGACATCGGCGTCGGCCTGATGGCCTGGCTCAACATTGTCGCCATCCTGGTGCTGCAGAAGCCGGCCCTGCTGGCGCTGAAGGACTACGAGGCGCAGCAGGCCCAGGGGCGCCTCGAGCCGCAGTTCGATCCGCGTCCGCTCGGAATCGAGAACGCCGAGCTGTGGGTGAAGATCGCCGACCGCAGGAAGCGGGAAGGCTGATCGGGCGCGGGGCGCTTCGCGCGCCCCTTGCAGGACCCGCCCGCCGACACTGGGCTATAGTGTCGGCGGGCGTTTTTCATCCGGAAGGGCAATGCAGATCGTTCTAATCAGCGGCTTGTCGGGCTCGGGCAAGAGCATCGCGCTCAACGTGCTCGAGGACGCCGCGTACTACGTGGTGGACAACCTCCCGGCGGTGCTGCTGCCGCAGCTGGTGGCGCACCTGCACGGCGCGGGCTGGCGGCGGGTGGCGGTGGCGGTGGACATGCGCTCGGGCGCGAGCATCGCGGCCCTGCCGCAGCAGGTCGAGGCGCTGCGTGCGACGGTGCGCGACCTGCGCTTCATCTTCCTCGAGGCGCGCGACGACGCGTTGATCGCGCGCTTCTCGGAGACGCGCCGGCGCCATCCGATGGCGGTCGACGGCTATACGCTCGAAGAGGCCATCCAGCGCGAGCGCGACGCGCTCGCCAGCGTGGCCGAGCTCGGGCACCGCATCGACACCAGCGACCTGCACCCGAACACGCTGCGCGCCTGGGTGAAGGACTTCATCCAGATGGCCCCGGCCGAGGGCATGACGCTGATGTTCGAGTCCTTCGGCTTCAAGTACGGCATCCCGCTCGACGCCGACCTCGTCTTCGACGTGCGCTGCCTGCCCAACCCGCACTACGACCCGCGCCTGCGTCCGCTCACCGGGCGCGACCAGCCGGTGATCGACTTCCTCCAGGGCGTGCCCGAGGTCGGGCGCATGTCGCAGGACATCCACGACTTCGTCGCCAACTGGCTGCCCGCCTACGTGCGCGACAACCGCAGCTACCTCACCGTGGCGATCGGCTGTACCGGCGGCCAGCACCGCTCGGTGTATATCGCCGAGTGGCTGGCCGAGCGTTTCCGCGGACAGGTCGAGGTGATCGTGCGCCACCGCTCGACCGCGCGCCGCGCCGCGGACCGCGCCGCCGGCAAGGTGGACGCGAACGGAGACGGGAACGGGCAGTGAGGCTGGAGCTTGCCGACTGGCGCGGGCTGCTGCGTCCCGGCGACGTGCTGGTCGCGCTCGGCGGGCTGCTGGTGTGCGGCTATGCGCTGCTCGCGCTGTGGCAGGGTGGGGTGCCGGACGGTGCGGTGATCCGCGCCGGCGGCAAGGTGATGGCGCGGGTGGACCTGGCGCGCGAGCGCACGATCGAGGTGCCCGGCCCGCTGGGCGTCACGCTGATCGAGATCCGTCCCGGGCGCGCGCGCGTCGCCGCCGATCCGGGACCGCGCCAGTACTGCGTTCGCCAGGGCTGGCTCACCCAGGCCGGCGCGGTGGCGATCTGCGCACCCAACGAGGTGAGCCTGAGCCTGACCGGGCGGGCTGCCGACTATGACTCCCTCAACTATTGAGCTGACCCCTACCGCCGAGGACCGCCGCATCGCGCGCCACGCGGCGGCGGCGATCGTGCTGACCGTGGCCGAGGCGGCGATCCCGCTGCCGCTGCCGGGGGTCAAGCCGGGACTGGCCAACATCGTGACCCTGGTGGTGCTGGCGCGCTGGGGCTGGCGCGAGGCGGTGTGGGTGTCGCTGCTGCGCGTGCTCGCCGGCAGCCTGCTGCTCGGCCAGTTCCTCGCCCCCGGCTTCTTCCTGAGCCTGTCGGGCGCGCTCGCCAGCCTGGTGGTGCTCGGCCTGGCGATGCACCTGCCGGCGCGCTGGTTCGGCCCGGTGAGCCACAGCATCCTCGCCGCCTTCGCCCATATCGGCGCGCAGCTGGTGGTCGCGCGCCTGTGGCTGGTACCGCACGACGGGGTCTTCTACCTCACCCCGGTGTTCGCGCTCGCGGCCGTGGTGTTCGGCCTGCTCAACGGCCTGATCGCCGCGCGCCTGCTGCGCGAGCTGCAGCGGGTGTCGCCGCCGCAGGCTGGAGATCCGATGGAACGCTGATCCGGTAGTGCCGTCCAAACAGCCGATGCCGGCAAGGCAACGCCGGCGCAGCGCAGGGAGGTGGCATGCACGGACGGTGGTGGAGGTGGCTCGGCACGGTGCTCGCGGTCGTCAGCGGCCTGGTGTTCGGCTGGGTCGCGGGCTCGGGCCTGGTGAACGCGGCACCCGTCGTGGCGACGGATGCCGTGATGCGATCGCCGGTCCAGCCGCCGGCAGCGAGTGCGCCGAGCGATCAGGCGAGTGCCTTGGCAAGGTGCTCCAGCGCGCGCTTCCAGCCGTCCTCGGCCTCGGCCTTGCGGTAGCTCGGCCGGTAGTCGGCGTGGAAGGCGTGGGGAGCGTCGGGATAGACGTGGATGGAGCTGCCGCCGCCCGCGGCGGAGAGCGCCGCCTGCATCTTCTCCACGTCGGCGAGCGGGATGCCCTGGTCCTGGCCGCCGTAGAGCCCGAGCACCGGCGCATGCAGCTTGCCGGCGACGTCGAGCGGGTGCTGCGGGGTGAGCTCCGAGACGGCGCCGACGAGACGCCCGTACCACGCCACCCCCGCCTTCACCGACGGCTTGTGCCCGGCGTACAGCCAGGTGATGCGGCCGCCCCAGCAGAAGCCGGTGATCGCGAGGCGGGCGGGATCGCCACCCTGGCCCGCCGACCATGCGGCGCAGGCGTCGAGGTCGGCCATGACCTGAGCGTCGGGTACCTTGGAGACGATGTTCTGCAGGATCGCCGGGATGTCGGGCTGGGTGGTCGGGTCGCCCTGGCGAAAGAACAGCTCGGGCGCGATCGCGAGGTAGCCCGCGTGCGCGAGGCGGCGGCAGACGTCGCGGATGTGCTCGTGGACGCCGAAGATTTCCTGCACGACGAGGACCACGGGCAAGCGGTCGCCCGCGGCGGGGCGTGCGTAATAGACCGGCAGCTCGCCGCCCTGCACCGCGATGGCGGCCGTGCCCGCGGCCAGGCCGGTGCTCGCGGTGCTGATCACGGTGCTGGCATGGACGGGCTGCACGGCCAGCGCGAAGCCGGCGGCGGCGACGCCCGCGAGGAAGCCGCGGCGATCGAGGCGGGTGGCGGGGAGCAGGCTGTCGAACTGGCCGCGCTCGTCATCGGCGGTGTGCTGCGCACGGCTGGGGGTGGCTTGCATCGTGGCGGTCTCCTCTGGGGTGTGGTGGACATGCCCCGGAGAGACAGCGCCATATGCCCGGTCGTTCCGCGCGTGGTGCGGGAAATCGGCCGCGTAAACGGCGCGCGGCCCCGAGGGGCCGCGTGAGGCGCGAGAGCGGCGCGATGCCGCCTCGCGGTGTGTTGCAGACGACTCAGCGCCGGCGCGGCGGCGGCGCAGCGGCGGCACCCGCCGGGCGACCGGGCAGGTGGCGGAAGGTGATGCGGCCCTTGCTGAGGTCGTAGGGCGACATCTCCAGCGACACGTTGTCGCCGGCGATGATGCGGATGTGGTGCTTGCGCATCTTGCCGCCCGAGTAGGCGATGAGGTTGTGACCGTTGTCCAGCGTCACGCGGTAGCGGCCGTCGGGCAGCACCTCGGTGACGGAACCGTGCATTTCGATGAGTTCTTCCTTGGCCATGTCGGGGCTCCTGTAGGGGTTCCGATGCCCGCTCGTACGCGGGACCGGAGAGGCGCGTTCCGCCGTACACGGGCCTCGAAAAGGTCGGACGCCACGTTCTTGTGGGGCATCGACCGTAAAAAGACGGCACCAGATCGGCGGGCCGGCTGGAAATGTTGCAATTGCGCTCCCGGGCCAGAAGCCGGGGGCGTGCAGCGAAGGCGAGATCGAAGAGCGTACGCGGGGCGCTCGGGATCGCTGCGAAAAGACGATGACGCGCTGCGTCACGCACAGTCGTGCCGGGTTGAATGCGTACATTCCAAACCGGCAATGGATTCGACACAAACTATACCAGATCAGGTCTTGCCGGTCGATGGCTTCGTGTTGCGCCGCAGCAAAACGTCGAGCCGGTTGGCGAAGCTGCGTGCATCGGCCGCCGAGAAGGCGCTCGGCCCGCCCGTGTCGACGCCGGTGGCGCGCAGCGTGTCCATGAAGTTGCGCAGGTCGAGCAGCTCGCGGATGTTCTCGCGACCGTAGAGCTCGCCGCGTGGCGACAGGGCGTGGGCATCCTTTGCCACCACCGCGGCGGCGAGCGGGATGTCGGCGGTGATGACGAGGTCGCCCGCGCCGGCATGCTCGGCGATGTAGCGGTCGGCCTCGTCGAATCCGCCCGGCACCTGGATCATGCGGATCCGCGGCGACGCGGGCGTGCGCAGGAACTGGTTGGCGACCAGGGTGACGGGGTGCCCAGTGCGCTCGGAGGCGCGGAACAGGATGTCCTTGACGAGCACCGGACAGGCGTCGGCATCGACCCAGATGTGCATGGCGGGACTCCTGCGCGGGCTGGCGCAAAAGAAAATGCCCGGAACGAAGTCCGGGCATTTTCGGTGAAACTTGGTAGGCCGTGCGGGATTCGAACCTGCGACCAACGGATTAAAAGTCCGCTGCTCTACCAGCTGAGCTAACGACCCAAAAGCGAGGCCGAATAATAATGGCCCAGCGGCTGGGCGTCAAGCGTCGAGGTGCGTCGCAGGCGTGCTGTCGAGATGCGCGCCTTGGCAGGCGCACGGACTACGCACCAGGTTGCGCCGAACCCTGCCCGGTCCTATAGTCGGACCACCCTCTCAAGCCGAAGGACGGCCATGAACGGCCCGCACTCTTCCGGTCCATCGACCGAGGCGGCATTCCAGCCGCTCGTCGATGCACTCCTGGTCGGTGACCACAAGCTGGCTGCCGCGGTGGCACAGCACCTCATCGAGCAGGGTTGCTCGCGCGAACAGGTCGTCACCGACGGCCTGGAGCATGCGATGGGGCTTCTCGACGACAAGTGCACGGTCGAGAGCTTCAACCTGCTCGAGATCATGCTCGTTGGCCGTGCGGTTTCTGCGGTGGTGCGTGTCCTCTATCCGGACGGCTACGCTCCGACCGAGGGCCGCGCCACCTTCGTCATCGCCACCCTCGAGGGCGATGTCCACGACCTCGGCAAGAACATCGTGCGCATGGTGCTCGCCGGGAAGGGTTTCCGGGTGGTCGATCTCGGTCGCGATTGCCCGGTCGACGACCTGGTCGGTGCGGCACAACGCGAGGGCGCGGCGGCGGTGCTCGTCAGCGGGCTCATCAGTCCGGTGGTGAGCCAGGTACGCAAGCTCAGGCCTGCGCTGCGCGCGTGCGGGCTCGCGCACGTCCCGGTCGTGGCCGGTGGCGCCGCGCTGAAGCAGCTGCGCCCCGAGGCGCTCGACGTCGATTACGTCGCCGAGAATGCCTTCGACGGCGCGCACTATCTCGAGCGCCACGTGAGCGGCGCACCCACAACATGAACAGCCTGGAGCGCATCCTGCGGGCGACCCGGCTGGAGCCGGTGGACCGCACACCGCTTGTCCCGCAGCTGTTCGGCCATGCGGCGGTCTGCGCGGGCCTGTCGTTGCGCGATTACCTGCACGACGGCGAGGCGCTGGCACATGCCCAGATCCGCGCGCGCGAGCGCTATCGTACCGACGCGGTCTTCGCCTTCCTGGATTTCGGTGTCGAAGCCGAGGCGCTGGGCGCGCAGCTGAGTTTCGGGGACGACCGCTATCCCGATGTGGTCGGCTGCGTGCTGGGAGCCGACGACGATCCCGCCCGCCTCCGCCTGCCCGAACCCGCGAGCGCCGGCCGCATGCCGGTCTGCCTGCGGGCGCTGCGGACCATGCGGCAACGGCTCGGGGACTCCGCCCTCGTCGCGGGGGCCGTGGCAGGCCCGATGACCGCGAGCGCGCAGCTCTACGGCATCGAGAACGCGCTTTTTCTCGCGATCGACGATCCTCCCCGCCTTGCCGCTGCGCTCGATTTCTCCACCCGGCTGGCCATCCGCTACGGGCTCGCCCAGCTCGACGCCGGGGCGCACGCCGTGATCGTGTTCGATCCGGCCGCGTCGCCGGCGGTCGTTCCGCCCGGCTTTTTCCGCGAGTTCCTCGCGCCGCGGCTCGGGCGAGTCCTGGCGGCCCTGCGCGGCGGCGGCGCGGCCTTCACCTGGCTCAACATCGCCGGCCCCACCGCGGGCATCCTCGACTGCTATGCGCACATCGGCGCCGATGTAGCGACCTTCGACTACTACCTGAGCGCTGCCGAGGCCTCTCGCCTGCTGCCGCGAACCTGCCTCGCCGGAAACCTGAAGTCGCTTGATTTCCTGGACGCTGCTCCGGACGTGGTGAAGCGCGAGGCGCGCGGCCTGGTCGCCGCCTTCGGGGGCCGCGGCGGCTTCCTGCTGTCGAGCGGATGCGAGATTCCGCCCGAGGCCGCCGCGGGCAACATCGCTGCCATGGCGGCGGCGCTGAACGAGGATTGAGCGCCATGGCCACCCTGCGAGTCCGCGCAGGTGGGGCGCTGCATCTGCTCGCGTACGATCCTGACGCCGGGAACTCGCTGCGCGCGATCCTGGAGCCCACGGACTTCCGTGTGCGCACGGCCTGCCTGGGGCTGGGGGCATGCGGGCTGTGCCGGGTCCGGGTGCTCGCCGGCGAGGTGGGTGCGCCCACCGCGGTCGAGCGCGTCCAGCTCGAGGATGCCCTCCTCGCCGAGCGCGTCAGGCTGGCGTGCCAGTGCAGGCCGGTGGGCGAAGTGGAGATCGAGGTGCTCAGTCTCGCGCCGCCGTCGAGCTGGCACGTTCCGCCCGGCGGGCTGGCCTCGATCGGGACCTTGCGCTGGGAGGCGGACCCCGCGCCGTCGCATGCGGTCCCCCGTCCGCTGGGGGTCGCGGTCGATCTGGGAACCAGTCACATCAGCGTCGCCTTAATCGATCTCATCGGCGCGCGGCCGCTCGCCCTGCGCGTGGGCGCGAACCCGCAGCGCGCCCATGGCGCGGATGTGATGACGCGCCTCGTCGCGGCCGGTGATCCGGATCATGCGCGTGCGCTCGCCAGCCTGGCGCGCGCGGCCGTGGGCGAGGCGCTCGGCGAGATCGCCCGCAGCGAGGGCATCGATCTGCGGCGCGTGCGCCGCGTGCTCGTGGTCGGCAACACGGCGATGCTGAGCCTGCTCGCGGACAGGAACCACCAGCGCCTGCTCGAGCCCGCCAACTGGTCGCTGCCGATCGATTGCGCGCCGCTCGAGACCGCTTCATGGGGGCGAGAGTGGGGGCTCGCGCCGGAAGCCTCGATCGAGGTGGTGGCGCCGCTGGCGGGCTTCGTCGGATCGGATCTGCTTGCGGGCGTCGTCGCCGAGCGCATGCCCGAGCTGCGCACGCCCGGTCTGCTGATCGATTTCGGCACCAACTCGGAGATCGCCTTGTGGTCGGGCGACACGCTCTGGGTGACCGCTACCGCCGGGGGGCCGGCGTTCGAGGCCAGCGCGGGGCGGGACTGCATCCCTGCCGAGGCCGGCGCCGTGGTTCGCGTGCGTGAAGGCGAGGGGGGCGCGCTCGAGTGCGACATCATCGCCGGCGACGAGCCCAGGGGGCTTTGCGGCTCGGGCCTCGTAGACCTGCTGGCCTGCCTGCTGCGACAGAGGCGCCTCGGGCCGCGCGGCCGCTTCAGCGACGGCAGCGAGCGTGTCGAGTTCGAGGTGAACGGCCGTGTGCTCGGCCTGGGCTGGCGCGAGGTCGATGCCCTGCAGCGCGCGAAGGCCGCGATCGGCGCAGGCATGAAGGTGCTGTGCGGCTGCGCCGGCGTGGATCCGTACGCGCTGCAGCGGGTCCTGGTCGCGGGCCTGTTCGGGAGCCATCTCGATCTCGACAGCGCGGCGGCGATCGGCCTGCTGCCACGTCTCCCGGAGGGGCGCGTGGTGCTCGTCGGCAACACCGCGCTCGCGGGTGCATGTGGCCTGCTGCTGTGCGCGGATGCGCGGCGCATGCTCGAGCGCGTGCGCGCGTGCGCACGCTTCGTCAATCTCGGCCGCATGGCGGCGTTCGACGAGGCCTTTCTGGACCAGCTTTTCCTCCAACCGATGGGCTCCCCGCCATGAGTGCAGTGTCATCCGGTCCGCGCACCCCGGTGGATGCCGTGGTCCGTACCGCGCAATATCTTGCCGGCATCGTCTCCTATGAGGGGCTGTGGCCCCAGCTCGGGCGCCTCGTGCGCAACTTCTTCGGTGCGGACGTGGCCGCCTTCATCGCCCGCGAGGGGGAGGGCGGCGAGCGTTGCCTGCACTGCGAGCCCGACTGCCCGATGCTCGCCGCGGCGTGTGCGGAGGCCACCGCCATGGTGTTCGAGAGCGGCTTCCTCGCCACCGAGGCGGTGCGGATCCCCGAGCCGCACGAGGTGATCCTGCTGCCCATCGGCCGCGAGCGGCAGCGCACCGCCTACGTGCTCATCGCAGCCCATCGGGGCGCCACGGCGCTGTCCCGCGACACGCTGGACCTGTATCTCGCGCTGGCGGGCCTGATCGAGACCACGCTCGATCGCATCGCCTCCCAGCATCGCTTCCTCAGCATGGCCGACAACGTGCCCGAGCTGCTCTTCCAGTTCGTCGAGCACGATGGCCGCTGGATGTTCAATTATGCGAGCGGCGGCGCTCGGGCTGCGCTCGGGCTCGAAGCCCAGGCCCTGATCGCGGATCCGGCGTTGCTGTTCGCGGGGCTCGATGAAGCCGGGGGAGGCCGCCTGCTGGAGGCCCTGCGCGCCAGCGCCGCCGGTCGCCGTGTGCATCTGCCGCTGTGCTGGCGGGCGCCCGACGGGGGCCTGCGCCACCTCCTGCTCGATGCCGTCGCTGCCACCGGAGAACAGGGCCGTCCCGTCTGGGATGGCGCGCTGCGCGACATCAGCGAGCAGGTCCGGCTCGAGGAAGAGAGCCGGCGCAACCTGGTGCGCCTGAACAAGAGCATGGAGGACGCCATCCAGGCGATCGCGACCACGATCGAGAAGCGGGACCCCTATACCGCGGGCCACCAGCGCCGTGTGGCCGATCTCGCTGCCCGCCTCGCCGCCGCCCTCGGCATGCCCGACGAGCAGATCCACGGGATCCGCCTGACCGCGGCCATCCACGACATCGGCAAGATCCACGTGCCGGCCGAGATTCTGAGTTACCCCGGGCCCTTGCCGGAGATCGAGTTCGCCCTGATTCGCACCCACCCCGAGGTCGGCTACGAGATCCTCAAGAACGTGGACTTCCCGTGGCCGGTCGCGGAGATGGTGCTCCAGCACCACGAGCACCTGGACGGGTCCGGCTATCCGCGCGGCTTGCGGGGCGACGCGATCCTGCTCGGGGCGCGCATCATCACGGTCGCCGACGTCGTCGAGGCGATCGCCCTCTACCGGCCGTACCGACCCGGCCTCGGGGTCGACACCGCGCTGGCGGAGATCGAGCGCAGCCGGGGGGCGCGCTACGATCCCGCAGTGGTCGATGCGTGCGTGGAACTGTTCCGCGGGCAGGCTTACTGCTTCCCCGAAACCGCCGATCCAGGTCGTGTGTTCGCGCGTGCGCCCGCACATCGCAAGCCGGAGGGATGAGGTCTAGCGGGGGCGCGCCTGCAACCTCGCAGGCGGCGTGGTACTCGTGTCCCCGCCCCCGGCCGCGGGCGCGCATCGCGGTGGGCGACGGCCCCGGCCCGCTCAGGGCGCGCGCGTCAGCAGCCAGTACTGGAGCTTCATCGTCGCGGAGGCGCCCGCGATGATCGCCGCAGTGGTGAGGGCTGCGCCGAGCGCCAGCGTCGACAGCCCCGAAACTCCCTGGCCGAGCGTGCAGCCGAGCGCGGTGACGCCACCGAAGCCCATCAGCAGGCCGCCCGCGATGTGGCGCACGAGGTCGGCGGGGTCGCGGAAGCTCTCGATGCGGAAGCTGCGCGTGGCCAGCGCCATCGCCGCGGCGCCGGCGATCACGCCGAGCGCGCTGGCGATGCCGAAGCTCATCTGGCGGTTGGCGTCGCTCCACAGCAGCAGCAGTTCCAGCGTGAAGGCCTGCGGGGCGACGAAGCTGAGCGACTCGGCGCGGCCGCTGTTGGTGGCGAGGAAGACCTCCTCGAGGGTGTCGGGGTGCTCGGCGATGTGGCCGAGGTGGCCGGTGACGTACCAGCCCGCCACCACCGCGAGGCCGACGATGGCGCCGCCGAGCAGCACCTCGGGGCGGCGCGCGTCGCGGCTCGCCAGCGCCCAGGCGAGCAGGCCGCCGCCGGCGAGCGCGCTGGCGGCGAGCAGCGCGCTGCCAGCGTCCATGCCGGCCGCGGCGAGGAAGGCGGGCAGGGTCTGGGCGTGGGGCAGCTGCAGCGCGACCGGGTCGAGAAGCTCGACCCGCCACACGCCGGTGAGCCCGCGCAGGGTCATCGAGGCGCCGATGGCGAGGAAGACGAAGACCACCACCGACTTGAGGTTGCCGCCACCGATGCGGATCAGGGTCTTGCCGGCACAGCCGGAGGCGAGCGTCATGCCGACGCCGAAGGCGAGCCCGCCGACCACGTGCGACAGCCAGGGCAGGCGGGCGCCGGTGTAGATCGTCCTGGCGGGGTCGAAGAGCCCGAGCGCCTGCAGTACGCCCGTGCCGAGGACGGCGATGGCCACCGCGAGCGCCCACATCCGCATGCGCGTCCAGTCGCCGATGTTCACCGCATCGGATACCGCGCCCATGGTGCAGAAGCCGGTGCGCTGGCTGGAGGCGCCGAACACGGCGCCGATCGCGAAGCCGAGCCAGACGATGGTGGAGGCGGAGACGAGGGCGTGGTCCATGGCGCGGCCGGGGCTCAGGTCGAGGGCGGCTGGTAGGGCGTGGGGTCGGCGACGCCGGCCGCGGCGAAGCCGGCGGCGCGCAGGCGGCAGGCCTCGCAGCGGCCGCAGGCGCGGCCGTCGTCGTCGGCCTGGTAGCAGGTGACGGTGAGGCCATAGTCCACGCCGAGGGCGACGCCGCGGCGGATGATGTCGGCCTTGGAGAGTTCGATCAGCGGCGCGTGGATGCGCAGCTGCGCGCCCTCGACGCCGACCTTGGTGGCGAGCCGTGCCATGCGCTCGAAGGCCTCGATGAAGGCGGGCCGGCAGTCGGGGTAGCCGGAGTAATCGACCGCGTTCACGCCGACGAAGATGTCGTTGGCACCGAGCACCTCGGCCCAGGCGAGCGCGATCGACAGCATCACCGTGTTGCGCGCCGGAACGTAGGTCACCGGGATGCCGGCGTTGTCCTGGTCGAGCGGCACCGCGATGCCGGGGTCGGTGAGCGCCGAGCCGCCGAACTGGCCGAGTTCGACGCTGGCGGTGCGGTGCTCGCGTGCCCCGAGCGCCTGCGCCACCCGCTTCGAGGCGACGAGCTCGGCGGCGTGGCGCTGGCCGTAGGCGACGGATAGGGCGTAGGTCTCGAAGCCCATGTCGCGCGCGATCGCGAGGCAGGTGGCGGAATCGAGGCCGCCGGAGAGGAGGACGACGGCGCGGGGCGGGGTGTGGAGGAGGGTCATTGCGGGGCCAATCTGGTAAGGCGGGTCGGGGTGGGGCTGCCCGCCGCACGCGTGCGGTGCCGACGGGCGCGAGTGGCGCCGCTCAGCGGCCGCGCGCGTCGTTCCACAGGATCTTGTGGAGCTGCAGCTGGAAGCGCACCGGCAGACGGTCGCGCACGATCCACCCGGCGAGATCGGCGGGATCGAGGGCGCCGGCGACGGGCGACAGCAGCACCGTGCAGCGTTCGGCGAGGCGGTGCTCGGCGATCTGCCGCCTGGCCCAGTCGTAGTCGGTGGCGTCGGCGAGCACGAACTTGAGCTCGTCGCGCGCGTTCAGCAGCGCGAGGTTCTCCCAGCGGTTACGCGCGAGCTCGCCGGAGCCGGGCGCCTTGAGGTCCACGATGCGCGACACGCGCGGGTCGACACCGGCGATGTCGAGCGCGCCGCTGGTCTCCAGCGAAACGTCGTGACCCGCGTCGCACAGTGCGGCGAGCAGCGCGAGGCAGCCCTTCTGCGCGAGCGGCTCGCCTCCGGTCACGCAGACGTGGCGAAGGCCGTGGCCCGCAACCTCGGCGAGGATGTCGTCGAGCGTGCGGGTCTCGCCGCCGCTGAAGGCGTAGGCGGTGTCGCACCAGCTGCAGCGCAGCGGGCAGCCGGTCAGGCGCACGAACACGGTGGGCAGGCCGACGCGGGTGGATTCGCCCTGCAGCGAGGCGAAGATTTCGGTGATGCGCAGGCGCACGGCCGCAGCCGGCGCCGTCTCGACAACCGACATGGGTCAGCGCGCGTTCAGGCGCTGGCGGGCGACCTGGGCGGCGTTGCTCTGCGGATAGCGCTCGAGCAGCGACTGCAGGGTACGCCTGGCGCCGGCGGCGTCGTTCATCGCCTGCTGGCTGTTGGCCAGGCCGAGCATGGCGTCGGGGGCGACGTTCTCCTTGGGATACTTGTCGATCACGGTCTTGAAGTGGCGGTTCGCACTGGCGACGTCGCGCGCCTGCAGTGCGGAGTTGCCGGCCCAGAAGTGGGCGCCGGCGGTGAAGTTGCCGTTGGGGTAGCGGGCGACGAAGCGCTCGAACGCCGCCTGCGCGTCCTTGTGCTTGCCGTTCTTGAGCAGCGCGAGCGCGCCCTGGTAGTCGGCCGACTCGGTGTTCGCGGATGCCGGGGCTGGCACGGAGGTGGGTGCCTGGGCGGGCGCCGCGGCCGGTGCCGCCGGCGCCGCATCCCCCGAGGCGGGGGCGGCGGAGGCGTTGCCCGCCGCGCCGGATTCGAACCGGCGCAGGCGGGCGTCGAGGTCGACGTAGAAATCCTTCTGGCGCTGCTTGAGCGTCTCCACCTCGTTGGTCAGCAGTTCGATCTGGCCGCGCAGGCGCGCCAGCTCGGCGCGCATCTGTTCGTTCTGCATGGCGAGCTCGAGCTGGCCGCGGCTGGTGGTCTCGATCTGGCCCTGAACTTCCTGGCGGAGCTGGAAGATCTGGTTGCGCGCCTCGGTGTCACCCCCGAAGAGTTGGGCGTGGGCCGGGGCGGTCGGGATCAGGACGAGCGCTGCGGCGAGCGGCAGAAGGCGTTTCATGTCGGGACTCTCTTAGAACTCGCCCGTGTAGAGCATGTCGCCGCGACGGTTCTCGGCGTAGCAGTTCTCGGTGCGGTCTTCGCAGCGCGGCTTCTCTTCACCCAGGCTCACGGACTCGATCTGCGATTCCTTGGCGCCGAGCAGCATGAGGGCCTGCTTGACGACGTCGGCACGCTTCTGGCCGAGGGCCAGGTTGTACTCGCGGCTGCCGCGCTCGTCGGTGTTGCCCTGGACCAGCATGTTCATCTGCGGGTTCTGCACCAGGAAGCGGGCGTGGGCTTCGATCAGCGCGCGCGCTTCCTGCTTGATCACGAAGCTGTCGAAGTCGAAGAACACGCTGCGCTTGGACAGGATGTTGTTCGGGTCGGTCAGCGCCGCGATGCCGCTACCGGAGGCGCTGCCGGCGGTCACGGTGGCGACGCCGGTGCCACGGTCGGTGACCGAGGCGGCGCCGTTCTCGGGGCCGGTGCTCGAGCAGGCGGCCAGGGTCAGCGCGAGCAGCGCGGGGAGGACGAGTTTCTTCATGGGTGATGCTCCAGTACGAGTGTTGATGACAGCAGAGAGGGGTATGCGGCTGTGGCGCCGCTTCATGATTACCGGATCTGCGGACCCCAGGCGGGTTCGCGGACATCGGCGGCCTGCACCGTCAGCCGCTGGCGGATGCGCCCGTCAGTCGACACCGCCGACAGCACGCCGCGGCCACCGGTGTCGGTGGCGTACAGGATCATGCGGCCGTTGGGGGCGAAGCTGGGCGATTCGTCGCGTGCCGAATCGGTGAGGATGGTGGTCTGCCGGGTGGCGAGGTCCTGCACGGCCACCTGGAAGCGGCCGGCATTGCGGGTGATGAAGGCGAGCAGCTTGCCGTCGAACGACAGGCGCGGCGACACGTTGTAGTTGCCTTCGAAGCTCACCCGCTGGGCGCTGCCGCCACCGGCAGGAATGCGGTAGATCTGCGGGCTGCCGCCGCGATCCGAGGTGAAGTAGATGTGGCCGTCGGCACCCCAGAAGGGCTCGGTGTCGATGCCGGAGGACTGCGCGAGGCGACGCACGCCGGAGCCGTCGGCACCGATCGCATAGAGCTGCGAAAGGCCATCCTTGGTGAGCACGACCGCGAGCTGGCTGCCGTCGGGCGACCAGCTCGGCGCGGAATTCGAGCCCTTGAAGTTGGCGACCACGCGGCGCTGGCCGGTGGCGAGCGTGTGCACGTAGACGATCGGCTTCTTCTGCTCGAAGGACACGTAGGCCAGGCGCTGGCCATCGGGCGACCACGAGGGCGAAATGATCGGCTCGCGCGAGCGCAGCGCGGTGGCGGCGTTCATGCCGTCGGCGTCGGCGATCTGGAGCTCGAAGTTGGGGCCGGACTTGATCACGTAGGCGATGCGGGTGGCGAAGTAGCCCGGCAGGCCGGTGAGCTTCTCGTAAACGAAGTCGGCGATGCGGTGGCCGACCAGGCGGTTCTGCGCCGGGCTCATCGGCAGCGACATGGCGCCGAGCTCCTGCTGCTTCTGCGCGTCGAAGAGGCGGAAGCGCACGTCGTAGCGCCCGTCGGACATCGGGATCAGGCTGCCGGTGAGCACCGCGTCCGCGCCGCGGCCGCGCACCGCGGCGAGGTCGGGCGCCACGGATTCGGGCATCGGCAGCGGGCCGGTGTCGATCAGGGTGAACAGTCCGCTGCGCTCGAGATCGGCGCGCACGACGTCGGTGACGCTCTGCGGCAGGCGGCCCTCGTTCTCGAAGATCGGGATGATGACCGGGAAGCGCGAGGCGCCGGTGCCGGTGATTTCGATCGAGAGCTGGGCGTGCGCAGACAGCGCGAGGCTGGCGAGCAGGCCGGCGAGGAAGAGGCGGAACGCGTGCAGTGGGCGGAATGCGTGCAGTGTTTTGATCATGCGGGGTTTTCTCCAGCCGCGGATTATAGACAGGACGGACTCAATCGTCCGCCAGCGGACGGAATTTCAGCTCGAGGGTGCGCTCGAACTGGCTCTTGTTGTCCGGCAGCGGCAGCGGGCTCGAGCGCCGGATCGCGCGCTCGATGGCCTCATCGAGGGCCGGCACGCCCGACGAGCGCTTGAGGCGCACGTTGAGCACTTCGCCGCTCGGTAGCTGATCGACCTCGAACAGCGCCTCCGGGTTGCCGGAGAGGCCGGGCGGACGCAGCAGGTTGCCGCGCACCTTGGCGGCGATCGCCGCGCGGTACTTGTCGATGTCGCCGCCCGGCGGGCCCTGCCGGCCCGGGCCGGCCGCGGCCGCGCGCGCGCCTTCCTGCGCCATCAGGCTGGAGAGGCGGGCCTGCTCGGCGCGCTGCGTCTCCTGGGCGAGACGCTGCGCCATGTAATCGTCGATCGGCTTGCTGTCCGGCTTCGGCTTGGGTTCGGGTTTGGCCTGAGGCTTGGGCTCGGGTTTCGGCTCCGGCTTGGGCTGTGGCTTTGGTTCCGGCTTCGGCTCGGGCTTCGGCTGCGGCTTTGGTTCGGGCTTTGGCTGCGGCTTGGGCTCGGGCTTGGGAGGCTCCGGCTTCTTCTCGGGCGCCTTGGCGACGATCTCGGGCTTGGCCTGGGGCTTGGGCGGTTCAGGCCTGGGTTCGGGCTTCGGCTCAGGCTTGGGTTCGGGTTTTGGTTCCGGTTTGGGCTCGGGTTTTGGTTCCGGTTTGGGCTCGGGTTTCGGCTCCGGCCGGGGCTCCGGTGCCGGCTGCGGGCGTGCCGCGGCCGGCGCGCTGCGCGCCGGGGCCGAGGCGAGGCCGACCTCGAGCGCCGCAGGCGGCGGGCTCTGCCAGCGGATGCCGAAGAACAGGAACAGGAACAGTCCCAGATGGACCGCGACGGTCAGGCCGAGCGACTGCCACTTGCCTGGTGGCTCGCGGCGGGGCGGTGCGGGGCGATCCCTCATTTCTGCGAAGTCGTGCTCTGGGTGACCAGGCTGATCTTGCGCACGCCGGCGTCGCGCGCGGTCTCGAGCACGTCGATCACCTTCTGGTAGTCGAGCTTGCTGTCGGCGGCGACCAGGAAGGGCTGTTCCGGGTTCTTCGCCACCGCGTCCTTGAGCGCGGTGGACAACTGCTCGCGGCGTACCGGGCGCGAGGTCCCGCTGTTGCTGGCGCGCAGCGCGTAGGCGCCGTCGGCCTTGACCTCGATGAAGATGGCCTCGGACTGCGGCGGCGGCGTGCCTGCGCCGGCGGAGGGCACGTTGATCGTGCCCTGCTGGATCATCGGCGCGGTGACCATGAAGATCACCAGCAGCACCAGCATCACGTCGATGTAGGGCACGACGTTGATCTGGTTCATGAGACGGCGTTGGCGCATCGGTCGGTCTCCGCCCGGGTCAGCGCAGGTTGCGCTGCAGGATGTTGGAGAACTCTTCCATGAAGCTCTCGAAGCGGATGCCGAGGCGATCGATGTCGTGGGCGAAGCGGTTGTAGGCGACGACCGCCGGGATCGCAGCGAACAGGCCGATCGCGGTGGCCACGAGGGCCTCGGCGATGCCGGGCGCGACCTGGGCAAGGGTGGCGGCGCCGACGCTGGACAGCCCGCGGAAGGAGTTCATGATCCCCCAAACGGTGCCGAGCAGGCCGATGTAGGGCGATACCGAACCCACCGAGGCGAGGAAGGCGAGGTGGGCCTCGAGGTCGTCGATCTCGCGCTGGTAGGTCGCGCGCATCGCGCGGCGGGCGCCGTCGAGCGTGGCGCCGTGGTCGTGGCCCTTGCCGCGCAGCTTGGTGAATTCGCGGTAGCCGGCCTCGAAGATGCGCTCCATGCCTTCGGACTGATGGCGGCCGGCCGACTCGTAGAGGGTGTTGAGGTCGCCGCCGCTCCAGAAGTCGCGCTCGAACTCGTCGGTCTGCGCGCGCGCCTGGCGGATCTGGAAGGCCTTGCGGAAGATCCAGTACCAGGAGACGAGCGACAGGCCGGCCAGCAGCGCCATGACGAGCTGGACGAGGACGCTCGCCTGGGAGATCAGGCTGAGGATGGAGAGGTCGTGGGTGACGGTCATGCTGGGCTTTCGAGGAGGGCGTGCAGGGAGTCGGGGAGGGCTGCGGGCTTCATGCGCCGCAGGTCTACACAGGCCACGAGGACCTGCGCGGTGAAGAGAAGTTCGCCGCCGCGGCGGACTTCGTGGTCGAATACCAGGCTCGCGCGGCGCCGGCTGACGATGCGGGCACTCACCTCGAGCGCGTCGTCCAGCCGTGCCGGGGCGCGGTAGTCGGCGTGCACCGAGCGCACCACGAAGCCGAGGCCTTGTTCGTCGAGCAGCGCCTGCTGGGCGACGCCGAGCGCGCGCAGCCATTCGGTGCGCGTGCGCTCACAGAATTTGAGATAGTTTGCGTAATAGACGACACCCCCCGCATCGGTGTCTTCGTAATAGACTCGAACCGGCAGGGAAAAGCGCGACGACGCGGGGAGCGATTCGCCGCCCGCGTCGGAAACGGTTTTCGGTTGCATTGCAGCATTCTAGCCGAGCCACTGCGCCGGATGCACGCCTGTCGCATCCTTGATCGGTGGTTTTTTTTACACGCTTACTGCTTGTTGCAAAAGCACTTTTCTGGAAATGTAGTTGGTCGCGGTGGCGCATGTGGCGTCCCCGCGACATCGGGAAACAGACGTGGCGCTCCCCTTCTTCGGCAGGAAACCGGCTTCGGCCGCGCCCGGCGCGCAGCGCGACGCGCGCCCCGGGGTGGAGGCGCGCGCCGCGCAGGACGATCGGCCGCCGCCCACCGAACTGTCCGCGCTCGATTTCACCGGCACCGACCACGGTCGCGCACTCGCGCGCGTCGCCGGGCAGGTCGAAGTGCGCGAGTGCGGCAGCGGGATCGGCGCGGCCTTCGAGGAGGCCGCGGTGCTGTACGCCAACGGCAGCGACGACGACGCGCTCGCGGTGCTGGAGGCGGCCGTCGGCAGCGAGGGGGGCGAGGGAGCGTGGCTGATGCTGCTCGATCTCTATCGCCTGCGTGGGGAGCGCCAGCGCTTCGAGTCGCGCGTGCTCGATTACGCCACCCGCTTCGAGCGTTCGCCGCCGCCCTGGGAAGACCTGTCCGGCATGGCGGGCAAGGCGGCCGGCACCGAGCTCCCGCTGGTCAACCTGAGTGGCCAGCTCTCCGCTGCCGCCGAGCGCCAGTTCGCCCAGCTTGCCCGCATCGCGCGCCGCAGTGGAGGGGTGCGCATCGACGTAGCCAAGGTGCACGGGGTGGACGATGCGGGCTGCGGCGTGTGGCGCGGGCTGCTCGCCGGGTTGGCGGCGGAGCGCCTGCAGGTGACGTTGGTCAATGTGCGTGCGCTCGCCGACATCCTCTCGCAGGCCGTGCACCCCGGGCAGGCGCAGGCGCGCGACACCTGGCTGATGCTGCTCGAACTGCTGCAGTACGCCGGCGACCAGGCGCGCTTCGAAGACTTGGCGGTGGATTACGCGGTCACCTTCGAGGAGTCGCCGCCTTCCTGGGAGGGGCGGGGGACTTCGCCACAGGCGACCGCAGTGCAGGTGGGCGAGGGCCCGCAAGCCGATCCGGACGCCTTCGCGTTCGCGGGTGAGCTGTGCGGGGCGGCGAACGACACCCTCAAGCGTTTCGCCGGGTTTGCGGCCGAGCGTCGCGAGGTCCGGGTGGACTGCCGTGGCCTGCGCCGGATCGATTTCGTCTGTGCCGGAACACTTTTCAATATTCTCGCCACGCTGCAGGCTCAAGGTAAACTCGTCGGCCTTCGCGACGTGAACGCCATGGTTGCCGGGCTGCTGCGGGTCATGAGCGTCGACAAGGTGGCCCACGTCACCCTGCGTCATTGAACAACACACCAGCCCCGATTCCCTCGGGGACGGAGAGCATTCCATGGAACAGTATCGCGGCACGACCATCCTGTCGGTGCGGCGCGGCAATCGTGTCGCGCTCGGCGGCGACGGTCAGGTCACCCTCGGCAACATCGTCATCAAGGCCTCCGCGCGCAAGGTGCGCACGCTCTACAACGGCCAGATCCTCGCCGGTTTCGCCGGCGGCACCGCCGACGCCTTCACCTTGTTCGAGCGCTTCGAGGCCAAGCTCGACAAGCATCAGGGCAACCTGCTGCGCAGCGCGGTCGAGCTCGCCAAGGACTGGCGCACCGACCGCATGCTGCGCCGGCTCGAGGCCATGCTCGCGGTAGCCGACCGCGAGCATTCGCTGGTCATCACCGGCAACGGCGACGTGCTCGAGCCCGAGCAGGGCATCGTGGCGATCGGCAGCGGCGGCGCCTACGCGCAGTCGGCGGCGCGCGCGCTGGTCGAGAACACCGAGCTCGATCCCAAGGACATCGTCTCCAAGGCGCTGTCCATCGCCGGCGACCTGTGCATCTACACCAATCACCACCACACCATCGAAGTGCTGGATTGAGGCCGAACGCATGACCCAGATGACCCCGCCGGAGATCGTCTCCGAACTCGACAAGCACATCGTCGGCCAGGACAAGGCCAAGAAGGCCGTGGCGATCGCGTTGCGCAACCGCTGGCGGCGTGCGCAGGTGGACGAACCGCTGCGCAGCGAGATCACCCCCAAGAACATCCTCATGATCGGCCCCACCGGCGTCGGCAAGACCGAGATCGCGCGCCGCCTGGCGCGCCTGGCCAACGCGCCCTTCATCAAGATCGAGGCGACCAAGTTCACCGAGGTCGGCTACGTCGGCCGCGACGTGGACACCATCATCCGCGACCTGATGGAGATCGCCATCAAGGACGGCCGCGAGCGCGCGATGAAGTCGGTGCGCGACCGCGCACTGGACGCCGCAGAGGACCGCGTGCTCGACGCCCTGCTGCCGCCGGCGCGCCCGGTCGGCTTCAACGCCGAGCCAGAGCCGGCGCAGGATTCGTCCACCCGGCAGAAATTCCGCAAGAAGCTGCGCGAGGGTGAGCTCGACGACAAGGAGATCGAGATCGAGGTCGCCGCGCCCTCGATGCAGGCCGAGATCTTCGCCCCGCCGGGCATGGAGGAGCTGACCCAGCAGATCCAGGGCATGTTCCAGAACCTCGGTGGCGGCAAGAGGAAGCAGCGCAAGCTGCAGATCCGCGAAGCGCTGAAGCTGCTCGCCGACGAGGAGGCCGCGCGCATGATCAACGACGAGGAGGTCAAGCTCGAGGCCGTGCGCGCGGTCGAGCAGAACGGCATCGTGTTCCTCGACGAGGTGGACAAGATCGCCGCGCGCACCGATGCGCACGGCGCCGACGTGTCCCGCCAGGGCGTGCAGCGCGACCTGCTGCCGCTGGTCGAAGGCACGACGATCTCCACCAAGTACGGCATGATCAAGACCGACCACATCCTGTTCATCGCCAGCGGCGCCTTCCACCTGTCCAAGCCCTCCGACCTCATCCCCGAGCTGCAGGGCCGCTTCCCGATCCGTGTCGAGCTCGAGTCGCTGTCGGTCGAGGACTTCGAGCGCATCCTGACCAGCACCGACGCCTGCCTCGTGCGCCAGTACGAGGCCCTGCTCGCCACCGACGGGGTCAGGCTGGAGTTCGTCGCTGCGGGCATCAGGCGGCTCGCCGAGATCGCCTATCAGGTGAACGAGAAGACCGAGAACATCGGCGCGCGCCGTCTGTATACGGTGATGGAAAAGCTGCTCGAAGAGGTCTCCTTCGAGGCGGGTCGCAGCAGTACGGTCGGGACCGTGGTGGTGGATGCGGCCTATGTCGATTCGCGCCTCGACATGCTGGCGCAGCGCGAGGATCTGGCGCGCTACGTGCTTTGACCCGTCTCCAGGCCCGTTCGCGGGCAAGCTCGTTCCGTCCGCGCAGGCGGCGCGGAACGCGCCTGCCGGTGGGGGGCGTGGTGCCGCCTTCTTCAGTTCGCTCCCGGCTTGTCCTGAATGCTGATCCGAATCGTCTCGATCCTGTTCCCGCTGTTCGCGATCACCGCGCTCGGCTATTTCGTCGGCCGGCGCATGAAGCCGGATCTGAGCCATGCGAACAAGCTGAACATGGATGTCTTCGTGCCGGCGCTGGTGTTCGGCGCGCTGGTCGGCAAGGATTTTCGCCTCGGAGAGTACCTGCCGCTGCTGTTCGCGACCGTGGTCATCATCGTGGGGTCGGGCGTGGTCGGCTGGCTGGTGGCGCGGTCGGCCGGCATCGCCACCAAGACCCTGGTGCCGCCGATGATGTTCAACAACTGCGGCAACCTCGGCCTGCCCCTTGCGGTGCTCGCCTTCGGCGAGTCGGCGCTGGCGCCGGCCGTGGTCATGTTCGTGGTGTCGAACGTGATCCACTTCTCCTACGGTGCATGGCTGCTGGATCACCACACCAGGCTGACGACGGTGTGGCGTTCCCCCTCCATCCTGGCGACGATCGCGGGGCTGACGGTTGGTTTCCTCGGCATCGAGGTATGGCCGCCCTTGCTGATGTCGATCGAGATGGTCGGCGACATCTCGATCCCGCTGATGCTGTTTGCGCTCGGCGTGCGTCTGGCCGATTCGCGGATCAGCGCGGTGGGCTTCGGTCTCTTCGGCGCGGTGCTGAGACCTGTGGTTGGCATGGCGCTGGCCTGGGGCCTGCTGCAGGTGCTCGAGCTGCCGCCGCGCGAGCAGGCGCTGGTGCTGGTGTTCGGCGCCCTGCCGCCGGCCGTGCTGAACTACATGTTCGCCGAGCGTTACGATCAGGAGCCCGACAAGGTGGCCTCGATGGTCTTGATCGGCAACGTCGCGGCGGTAGTCTTCCTGCCGATTGCGCTGGCGCTGGTGCTCGACTGAGGGCGCGCGGCTTCACTCGCGCGCGCGTCCGCCATCCTGTTGCATCAGCTTGCCCAGCAGGTCCACCGGTACCGGAAACACCAGCGTCGAGCTCTTGTCCCCCGCCACCTGGGTGAGCGTCTGCAGGTAGCGCAGCTGCATCGCCGCCGGTTCCCGGGACAGCATCTGCGCCGCTTCGAGCAGCGACTGTGCGGCCTGCTTCTCGCCTTCGGCGTGGATTACCTTGGCGCGGCGTTCGCGCTCGGCTTCGGCCTGACGGGCGATGGCGCGCACCATGCTTTCGTTGAGGTCGATGTGCTTGATCTCGACGTTGGCCACCTTGATGCCCCAGGAGTCGGTCTGCGCGTCGAGGATCTGCTGCACGTCGAGGTTGAGTCGTTCGCGCTCGGCGAGCATCTCGTCGAGCTCGTGCTTGCCGAGCACCGCGCGCAGCGTGGTCTGGGCGAGCTGGCTGGTGGCCATGAGAAAGTTCTCGACCTGGATGATGGCCTTCTCCGGATCGATGACACGAAAGAACACGATCGCATTGACCTTGACCGAGACGTTGTCGCGCGAGATGACGTCCTGCGAGGGGACGTCCATGGTCACCACGCGCAGGTCCACCTTGACCATCTGCTGGATGCCGGGGATCACGATCACCAGCCCAGGGCCCTTGACCTTCCAGAAGCGTCCGAGCAGGAAGATGACGCCGCGCTCGTATTCGCGCAGGATCTTGATCGAGGCGACGACGAGGAAGATGAGCAGCAAAAAGAGCGGGGCAAGCCCAAATTGAAGGTCGATCATGATGAGGTGCTCCCTGGGGTGACGTGGTGAGTGTCCGGTGCGGCCGAGTCCGGACCCGGCGCGGAAGCTGCCGCGTCGGACTGCGCCGCGATCGGGGTGACCATCAGGGTGAGGCCGTCGATGCCCGCCACGCGCACACGCCCGCCCGGCGCGAGCGCTTCAGCACTGCGCGCGCGCCAGTGCTCGCCATGCACCGCGATCCACCAGTCGCCGTCGTCGGTGGCACGCTCGACCACACCGAGGGCGCCGAGCATCTCCTCGCTGCCGCTGACCACGGGCCGGCGCAGGCTGCGCGCGGCGAAGCTGCCGATGGCGATGATGACTGCGGCGCTGGCGAGCGCCATGCCGACGATCAGTGCGATCGGGATGCCGAAGCCGGGCATGTCGGCGTCCATCAGGAACAGGCCGCCGACCACGAAGGCGATGATGCCGCCCACGCCGAGCACGCCGAAGCTGGGCAGGAAGGCCTCGGCCAGCATCAGGCCGGCGCCCACCGCAAGCAGCAGCACGCCTGCCCAGTTCACCGGCAGCAGCTGGAAGGCGTAGAGCGCGATCAGCAGCGAGATCGCGCCCGCCACGCCGGGCACGCCGAAGCCGGGCGAGGTGAACTCGAAGAACAGGCCGTAGATGCCGATCATCATCAGGATCAGCGCCACCTGCGGGTTGGCGAGCGCGGCGAGGATGCGGTTGCGCCAGTCCGGCTCCATGCGCTCGATGGCGATGCCGGCGGTGGCGAGGGTGCGCGTGCCGTCGAGCACGGCGACCTCGCGGCCGTCGAGCCGCTTCAGCAGGGAGGGGGTGTCGATGGCGATGAGCTCGATGACGCCTTTCGCCAGCGCCTCCTCGGCGGACAGGCTGGCGGCCTCGCGCACCGCGCGCTCGGCGAAGTCGACGTCGCGCCCGCGCAGCTGGGCCAGGCTGCGGATGTAGGCGGTGGCGTCGGACATGGACTTGGCGGCCATGGCGTCGGTGGGGGCCGCGCTGCGCTGCGCCGCTGCTGGTGACGAAGGCGCTTCAATGACGGGTCGATCGGACGCGGACGGCGGCGCGTTCGCTTCGTCGTCCCTGATCTCCGGTGTGGTTTCCGGGCTGCGGTTTGCGCTGGCGGGCGGCGATTGGGCGCGCGCGCGGGGGGGTGATGCGCCCGACGTGGAGCCCGACCCATCCCGCTCCGAGCCCGCAGCCTCGGCCGGTGCCGACTCGTCGCCGAGCGGCGGCATGCGTCCGGGCTGCGCACCGCCGATGCCGATCGCCACGGGGGTGGCCGCGCCGAGGTTGGTGGCCGGCGCCATGGCGGCGATGTGGCTCGCGTACAGGATGTAGGTACCGGCGCTCGCCGCGCGCGCGCCCTCCGGGGAGACGAAGGTGGCCACCGGCACCGGCGAGGCGAGGATGTCCTTGATGATCGAACGCATCGAGGTGTCGAGCCCGCCCGGGGTGTCGAGCTCGATTACCACCAGCTGGGCGCCCGTGCTGGCGGCGCGTGTCAGTCCCTTGTGGATGTAGTCGGCGCTGGCGGGGCCGATGGCGCCGTCCACCCGCAGCACCAGCGCACCCGCCGCGCTCGATCCGGCCTGCGATGCGAGCAGGAGCAGCACCAGCCCGATCAAGGCCAGGATGGCGCTCGTCGAAGTGCGCAGCGCCGAGGGGGGAGGAGCGGGCATTCCAGTCTCTCCGTCGCAGTCCGCGGGCGGATGGCCCACGGCTCTTCAATCGGAGTGTAGAAGCCATCCCCGAGTTCTCAAGCACGCCGACTCTTTAGCCGCTTGCAAGTGGTGAACGCCGTGGTCCGGGCGCTCGGTGCCACGCATTCCACCCGCCCTCCTTTGTCGCACTGGCCGTCCCGGTGCAAGGGCTTCAATGGCCGCCGAAGCGGTCCATGCGCCGGCGGTCGCGCTTGGTGGGGCGGCCGTGCAGGTCGGCGCCCGGGGTGGCGGCGAGCTTGCGCAACTCGCGGGCGTGCTCGCGCGCAGCGATGCTCTCGGCGGTCTCTTCGTACAGGGTTTGCGCCACCGTGGCCGAGCCGCGCCGGTCGGCGATCGCGCACACGAGTACCGTGCGCGTCTCCTCACCGATGGTGATGTCGAGCCGGTCGCCCGGCTTGACGTCGCGCGCGGGTTTCACCGTGATGCCGTTGAGCTTGACCTTGCCGCCGTCGACCGCCTCGGTCGCCGCCGTGCGGTGCTTGTAGAAGCGCGCCGCCCACAACCATTTGTCGAGGCGGGTGCGTGCGGGATCGGTGAGTGGGTGTGCGGGCATGGCTGGGCGCTGCGGCGAGGGGGCGGACGTGAAACGGCGCGGTCGACATTATCGACAGCGCCGTGCCCAGAGGCAAAGCCCGACCTCGCGCGCGGGCCAGCTCCCGATGCAGCCCGCGGCGGAGATCAGAACAACCCGGCGATCGAAGTGATCAGGCCCTTCTTCAGCTCGGGCAGCGCCTCCTCGAAGGCGAGATTGACCTTGTTCGCGCTCGAGCCGATGCGGGTCTGGTAGGTCTTGTAGGACGACTCCTCGTCGTAGGACACCTGCGAGCCGCCGCTGTTGCCTTGGCGCAGGCTGTGGTTCGAGCTCACCTTCGCCTTGCCGGCGCCGCGGATGCGCTCCTTGATCTGCAGGTCGGTGATCATCGAGAAGTACACGTCCTTGACCGCGGCGCCGGCGATGCCCTCGGCCAGCGAGCCGATCAGGCCGGCGGCGGCGATGCCGCGGCCGCTGGCGCCGCCGGCGTAGGCCGCGCCGGCGCCCAGCACCAGGCCGCCCGAGGCGGCGACCCCGTAGCCCTGGTTGACCGCCGCCTCGATCGCAGTGGGTGCCGACTTGCCGACCTGCAGGATGTTGGCCTGCAGGATGTAGTGCGCCGCGTCCGGGTCCTGCAGCAGGGTATAGCCCTTGGCCTGCAGCGCGGCGGCGATCTCGTCATTCACCGCGAGGTCGGGCTTGTCGGAGGTGTTGCGGATCTGCAGGAAGATGGTGCGCTTGTCGGCGCCGACCGGGTCGAGGAAGACCGTATCCGACATCTTGGTCTGCACGTCGAGGTCGCGTTTGCTGATGGCGACGTGGGCGGCGGCGCAACCGGTGAGGACGAAGGCGGCGGCGGTGATGAGGGCGATTCGCTTGAGCATCGGGAGACTTCCTCGAGGACGGATGGAGAGGGCAGGGCACGGATTTCGCAGTGATCCGGAGATGACTTCGCAGGGGCTTCCGTTACAGGCGCACGTCATATGAAATTCGATTATAGAGTCCGATCCGCCTTTTTGTCATTCATTTGAAATGCTGAATGACTTTCTTCGAGGCCCGTAAACGAAGAACCCCGGCGCCCTTGCGGGGGCCGGGGTTCGATCGCAGCGGAAGACTGGCGCGATCAGCCGATCATGCCTGCGCCCACGGTGTTGTTGGTGCTTTCGTCGATGATGATGAAGGCGCCGGTGGCGCGGTTGTCGGCGTAGCGGTCGGCGACGATCGGTTGCGCGAGCTTGAGCGTTACCCGGGCGATGTCGTTCATCGCCAAGCCGTTGGTGGCCTCCTGCTCGAGCGTGTTTACATCGAGCCGGTAGTCGATCTTCGCGAGCTTGGCCTTCACCTCGCGGGTGGTGTGGCGCACCAGATAGGTGCGTGCCGGAGACAGCGGAGTCTCGGACAGCCAGCATACGGTGGCGTCGATCTGCTTGACCGGCTCGGGCGCCTCGGCGGACTTGACGATGAGGTCGCCGCGCGAGATGTCGATCTCGTCCTCGAGCAGCAGGGTCACCGACTGCTCGTGGATGGCGCGCGGCAGGCTCTCACCGCCGAGCTCGATCTTCCTGACTCGGCTGCTGGCTCCCGAGGGCAGCACGGTGACAGCGTCGCCGACGGCGATCTCGCCCGATTCGACCCGGCCCATGAAGCCGCGGTAGTCGTGCAGTTCGGGGTTGGCGGAGTCCTGCGGGCGGCATACGAACTGCACCGGGAAGCGGAAGTCCTCGGCCTGCTCGGTGTGCGCTGCGGGGGCGTTCTCGAGGATGTCGAGCAGCGTCGGGCCGTCGTACCAGGCGAGGCGCTCGCCGCGGTCGACGATCATGTCGCCTTCGAGCGCCGAGATCGGGATGAAGCGCACGTCCTTGATGCCGAGCCTGGCGGCGAAGGCGAGGTATTCGGCCTTGATGCGCTCGAACACGGCCTGGTCGTAGTCGACCAGGTCCATCTTGTTGACCGCGACCAGCAGGTGGGGGATGCCGACCAGGCTGGCCAGATAGGAGTGGCGGCGGGTCTGGGTAAGCACGCCCTTGCGCGCGTCGATGAGGATGATGGCGAGGTTGGCGGTGGAGGCCGCGGTAACCATGTTGCGGGTGTACTGCTCGTGGCCGGGGGCGTCGGCGATGATGTACTTGCGCCGGCCGGTGGAGAAGTAGCGGTAGGCGACGTCGATGGTGATGCCCTGTTCGCGTTCGGCCTGCAGGCCGTCGGTGAGCAGCGACAGGTCGACCGCGCTCATGCCGCGCTTGGCGGAGGTCTTCTCGATGGCGTTGAGGGTGTCGGCGAGGATGGTCTTGGTGTCGAACAGCAGGCGGCCGATCAGGGTGCTCTTGCCGTCGTCGACGCTGCCGCAGGTGAGGAAGCGCAACAGGCCGTTGTCGATGTCGGGGAGGTTTTCAAGGGCGGACATGGTTTGGATTCCGTGCAAGGTGAGGCGCGAGGCGTGAGGCGTGAGGCGTGAGGCGTCAGGAGGCGTGAAGCGCTCAGAAGTAACCTTCCTTCTTCCGCTGCTCCATCGACGCTTCCGAAGTCTGGTCATCCATCCGCGTCGCACCGCGCTCGGTGATCGTCGTGGTCGCGGTCTCGGCGAGGATCTTCTCCACCGTATCCGCATCCGACTCCACCGGTGCCGTGCAGGTGATGTCGCCCACGGTGCGGAAGCGCACCAGCACGTCCTCGACCACGTCGCCGTCCTTGGCCGGGGTGAGCTCGGTCACCGGCTGCAGCAGGCCGCTCTTGCGCACCACCGGGCGCACATGCGCGAAGTAGATCGACGGCAGCTCCAGCTGCTCGCGCTGGATGTACTGCCACACGTCGAGCTCGGTCCAGTTGCTGATCGGGAAGGCGCGGATGTTCTCGCCCTTGTGGCTGCGCGCGTTGTACAGGTTCCACAGCTCGGGACGCTGGTTCTTCGGGTCCCACTGACCGAACTCGTCGCGGAAGCTCATGATGCGCTCCTTGGCGCGCGCCTTCTCCTCGTCGCGGCGGGCGCCGCCGATGCAGGCGTCGAAGCCGAACTCCTCGATCGCCTCCAGCAGCGTCACCGACTGGTGCTTGTTGCGCGACTCGCCGGCGTGCTTGAGCACCACGGTACCGCGCGCCATCGAGTCTTCCACCGAGCGCACGATCAGGCGTTCGCCCAGTTCGGCGGCGCGCTTGTCGCGGAAGTCGGTGACCTCCTTGTAGTTGTGGCCGGTGTCGATGTGCATCAGCGGGAAGGGGAAGCGGCCCGGGCGGAAGGCCTTCTCGGCCAGGCGCAGCAGGCAGATCGAGTCCTTGCCGCCGGAGAACAGCAGCACCGGGTTGGCGCACTGGCCGGCGACCTCGCGCAGGATGTGGATGGCTTCGGCCTCGAGCCAGTCGAGGTGGGACAGCGTCTGTTTGGTCAGCGTGGACATGGTGCGATTACCGTTGCGGATGCTTGATCGGATGGGTTCGGAATGCGCGCAGCGCCGCCTTGAGGCCGGCGCGCAACGCGAGCAGGCGCTGCTGCAGGCTGCGGCGACCGGCGCCGATCGCCGGGCTGTGCGTGGCCTGGGCGGGGTGCTTGCCGTTCATGGCTCAGCTTGCCTTGACGTGGAGACCGCACTCCTTGGTCTCCGGATTCTCCCACCACCAGCGTCCGGCGCGTACGTCCTCGCCGACCGCGATCGCGCGCGTGCAGGGCGCGCAGCCGATGCTGGGGTAGAACTGGTCGTGCAGGGCGTTGTACGGCACCTCGTTGATCCGGATGTAGGCCCACACCTCGGTCTCGCTCCAGTCCGAGAGCGGGTTGAGCTTCTCCAGGCCGTTGGCGGTGTCGGTCTCGCGGACCGGCAGGCCGGAGCGGGTGACCGACTGCGCCGCGCGCAGGCCGGTGATCCAGGCCTTGCGGCCGGCGAGCGCGCGGCGCAGCGGCTCCATCTTGCGTACGCCGCAGCAGGCCTTGCGCAGCTCGACCGAGTCGTAGAAGGCGTTGATGCCGTGGCCGCGCACGTACTGTTCGACCGCGCCGGCGTCCGGGAAGTAGATCTCGAGCTTCGTGTCGTAGCGCCGCTCGACCTCGCCGATCAGCGTGTAGGTCTCGGCGGGCAGTCGCCCGGTGTCGAGCGAGAAGACGGTGATCGGCAGGGCGTGCGACAGGATCAGGTCGGTCAGCACCATGTCTTCGGCGCCGAAGCTGTTGGCGAAGGCGAGCTCGCCATGCGCGCCGAACTCGGCCACGGCCTCGCGCAGCAGCGCGAGCGCGGCGGCGGACTTTGCGCCCACGGTGGCGCGCAGGGCGTCGGTCAGCGCGGGCTGGGTGGCTGCGTTGGCGGGCGCGGGGCGCAGCGCGGAGACGGCGGCGTTCATGGCTGCACCTCGTGGCCGTTGCCGCGTTCGACACGGCGGAACAGCGGCAGCGGATCCTTGACCGAGCGCTGGTAGGGCTGGGTGAAGTCGTCGATGCTGGCGATGGCGGCCTCGAGCTGTTCGTCGGTGTAGCGCTCGGCCTGCGGCTGCAGGGCGTCGAAGCCGCAGCGCGTCATGTAGTTGAACTGGTCGCGCAGTACCTGGCCGATCGCACGCAGCTCGCCCCGGTAGCCGTAGCGGGTGCGCAGCAGAGTGGCGGCGGAGTAGCTGCGGCCGTCGGTGAACTTGGGGAAGTGCAGGCCGACGAACTGCAGCAGGCCGAGGTCTTCAGCGAGCGCGGCGACGTCCTCGCCCGCGGCCAGCCACACGCCCACCTCGCCGCTGCGCGCACGCGCCAGCAGCTCGTCGCGGCGCGCCTGCCACACGGCGAGCGGCACGAGCACGGGGCCGGCGGGGACGGCGATGTCGGTGGGCGCCTCGCCCTCGGCGAGGCTAACGGTCAGGCGGTTGTCGGCGACGACGCGGCCGTTCTTGATGATCTTGTCAGACATGGGCGGCCTTCCTTTGCGGCTGGCGGTCGGCATACACGCGGGCCTTGAAGGGCTCGGTGCCGACGCGTTGAACGGTGTCGATGAAGCGCTCGTCCTCGAAGCGCAGTTCTACGTAGGTCTCGAGCAGCTTCTCGATCACGCCGACCACCTCGTCGAGGGCGAAGGAGGGGCCGATCACCTTGCCGAGCGTGGTGCCGTTGCCCTGGGTGCCGCCGATGCTCACCTGGTACCACTCCTGGTCGTTCTTATCGACGCCGAGGATGCCGATGTGGCCGACGTGGTGGTGGCCACAGGAGTTCATGCAGCCGGAGATGTTGAGGTCGATCTCGCCGATGTCGTGCTGGTAGTCGAGGTCGTCGAAGCGGCGCTGGATGGCGTCGGCGATCGGGATCGAGCGCGCGTTGGCGAGGCTGCAGAAGTCGCCGCCGGGACAGCAGATGATGTCGGTCAGCAGGCCGATGTTCGGCGTCGCCAGTCCGGCGGCGCGCGCCGCCTGCCACAGCGCGAAGAGGTCGGCGCGGCGAACGTCGGCGAGCGCGACGTTCTGCTCGTGCAGCATGCGCGCCTCGCCGAAGCTGAAGCGGTCGGCCAGGTCGGCGATCAGGTCCATCTGCTCGGCGGTGACGTCGCCCGGGGCGGTCCCGGTCTTCTTCAGCGACAGGATCACCGCGGCGTAGCCGGGCTGGCGGTGGGCACGCACGTTGCGCTTGACCCAGGTGGCGAAGGCCTTGTTGTCGGCGAGCAGCGCGTCGAAGGCGGCGTCGTGCGTGGGCAGGGCCTCGTAGGCGGGCGGGGCGAAGTGGGCCGACACGCGCGCCAGCTCGGCCGCGGTGATGGTGTTGGGGCCGTCCTTGGAACTGGCCCATTCTTCTTCCACCTCGCGGGCGAAGGCTTCCGGCCCGAGCGCCTTGACGAGGATCTTGATGCGCGCCTTCCACAGGTTGTCGCGGCGGCCCCAGCGGTTATAGACGCGCAGGATGGCCTCGCAGTAGCTGATCAGGTGCTGCCAGGGCAGGAAGGGCTTGATCTCCTCGCCCAGGATCGGGGTACGGCCGAGGCCGCCGCCCACCAGCACGCGAAAGCCGAGCTCGCCGTCTGCGTTGCGCACCAGGTCGAGGCCGATGTCGTAGACGCGCAGCACCACGCGGTCTTCAGCCGCGCTGTTGAAGGCGATCTTGAACTTGCGCGGCAGGAAGGCGAACTCCGGGTTGTAGGTCGCCCACTGGCGCAGGATCTCGGCGAAGGGGCGAGGATCGGCGACCTCGTCGGCGGCCACGCCGGCGAAGGGGTCGGCGGTGATGTTGCGGATGCAGTTGCCCGAGGTCTGGTTGGCGTGCATCTGCACGCTGGCCAGCTCGGCGAGCATCTCCGGCACGTCCTCGAGCTTGGGCCAGTTGAACTGCACGTTGGTGCGGGTGGTGAAGTGGGCGTAACCGCGGTCGTAGCCGCGCGCGAGGTGGGCGAGCTTCCTCAGCTGGCGGCTGGCGAGGTGGCCGTAGGGCACCGAGATGCGGAACATCGGCGCGTGGCGCTGGATGTAGAGGCCGTTCTGCAGGCGCAGCGGACGGAACTCGTCGGCCGAGAGCTCGCCGGCCAGGTGACGCCGCATCTGGTCGCGGAACTGGGCGACGCGCTGGTCGAGCAGGCGCTGGTCGTGTTCGTCGTATTGGTACATGTGGGCTCTCTCTGTCGTATGCGTGAATTCGGGCCGGGGAGGGGCTTCGTGTTCTTGAGCGCTGCGCTTCAGTGCGCCATCAGCTTGGCGCCGACCAGCACCAGCATCGTCGCCAGGATCGGGCGCAGGATGCGGTCGGGCACCTTGGTGGAGACGTGGCTGCCGAGCCAGATGCCGGGCAGCGAGCCGACCAGCAGGCTGCCCAGCAGCAGCCAGTCGACGCTGCCGAGGAACCAGTGGCCGATGCCAGCGACCGCGGTCAGCGGCACGGCGTGGGCGATGTCCGAGCCGACGATGCGCAGCGCGGGCATGGCCGGGTAGAGGAAGAACAGCGCGGTGACGCCGAGCGCGCCGGCGCCCACCGAGGAGATCGACACCAGCACGCCGAGCACCGCGCCGGTAAGTACGGTCAGGCGCGCGGTGCGGACCGGATCGGCGAGGCGACCGCCCGAGCGTGCCGCGGCATAGGCCTGGATGCGCTTGCGGAAGATCAGCGCCACCGCGGTCAGCACCAGCGCCACGCCGAGCGCGACCTGGATCAGGTGGGCAGCGCCCTCGATGCCGCCGGGGGCGAAGTGCCCGATCAGCGCCAGCGTGATCGCCGCCGCCGGGATGCTGCCGGTGGCGAGCAGGCGGGTGATCTTCCAGTCCACCGTGCCCTTGAGCCCGTGCGCCAGGGTGCCCCCGGCCTTGGTGATTGCGGCGTAGAGCAGGTCGGTGCCGACCGCCACCGAGGGGTGGATGCCGAACATCAGCACCAGCAGCGGCGTCATCAAGGAACCGCCCCCGACGCCGGTGAGACCGACGATCGCACCGACTGCGAAACCGGCGATGGTGTAGGCGAAATCCATGTGATGCGCTCCTGTATGGTGCGGCGCATCGTAAGGACTTCGTTTAAGTGCAAGAAGCGGTTTGGGGTTAGACTTTAAGAACTGGTTGTTATATTGAGGTCGCCATGAACCTGCAGCAACTGCGTTACGTGCATGAAGTCGCCCGTCGCGGCCTCAATGTCTCGGAAGCGGCCGATGCGCTGTTTACCTCGCAGCCCGGGGTGTCCAAGCAGATCCGCCAGCTCGAGTCCGAGCTCGGCGTCGAGATCTTCACCCGCCACGGCAAGCGCCTGGTGGCGGTCACCGAGCCGGGGCGGGCCGTGCTGGCGATCGCCGAGCGCGTGCTGCGCGACCTCGACAACCTGCAGCAGGTGGGCGACGAGTTCGCCAACGAGGCGGTCGGCCGCCTGTCGATCGCCACCACCCACACCCAGGCGCGCTACGTGCTGCCCGACGTGGTCCGCCGCTTCATGCAGCGCTATCCGCAGGTCAAGCTCGAGCTGCACCAGGGCAACCCGCGCCAGGTGTGCGAGATGGTGCTCGACGGCAGCGCCGACATCGCGATCGCCACCGAGGCCATCGCCGAGTACGACGAGCTGGTGATGCTGCCGTGTTATCAGTGGAACCGCTGTGTCGTTGCCACCCCGCGCCATCCCATCCTGCAGGCCGCGCCACTGACGCTGGAAGAGATCGCGCGCTACCCGCTGATCACCTACGACGACGCCTTCACCGGTCGCGGCCAGATCAACAAGGCCTTCCTCGGCCGCGGCCTCAAGCCCAAGGTGGTGCTGACCGCGATCGACTCGGACGTGATCAAGAAGTATGTCGAGATGGACCTGGGCATCGGCATCCTCGCGCGCATGGCCTACGACCCGGCGGAGGACCGCAGGCTGGGGATGGTCGACGCCTCGCACCTCTTCGAGTCGAGCACCACCCGCATCGGGCTGCGCAAGCGCGCCTGGCTGCGCGCCTATGTGTACGCCTTCATCGAGGGCTTCGCGCCGCACCTGTCGCGGCGTATGGTCGAGGCCGCGCTCGCGGGCGGCGGCACCGATCCAGGGCTGTGACGCAGGGGCGCGGCGGCGCCCAGGCCCATCGTCGGGGCCTCGCTCAGGCGCGCTCGAACCAGCGCCGCAGGCGTGCCCCGCGCAGCCCGGCACCGAGGCCGGCGATCAGGCGCACGCGTGCCTTCAGGGGATCGAGCGCGCCGGCGTCGAGCCAGTTGGCGGGCGCGTTCTCATGGTGCCGGCGCACGCCGCCGCCGCAGCGGCTGGCGAGCACGACCGGCACCGCGTTGGGCAACTCTTCCAGCGCGGGCCGCCAGGCCTCCGGCAGGCTGGCGTTACCGGGCAGGGCCAGCACCAGCCCGGCGGCGCCGTTGAGCAACTGGGCGCGCGCGAGCGCGCGCGCCACCGCCGAGGCGAGCGCGGGCGAGCTGCCCGCAGCCACGGTCAGCAGCTCTACCGGCGGCAGGTGCTGCAGCTCGTCCGGCAGCACGACCCGGCTGTAGCGCGAGGGCGCGAGCGCCTGCAGCGCGGCGTCGCTGGCGAGCGTGGTGAGCGCGCCCTCGAACGCGAACGCATCCACCGCCGAGGGGTGGCGTTTGGCGAGGGCGGCCGCAGGCACGATGCGGTCGCCGATCACCGCCAGCACCCCTGCGCGCGCGGCCGCCGGGCGGCAGGCGAGCTCGACCGCCTGGTAGAGGTTGAGCGGGCCGTCGGCCGACAGCGCGGTGGCCGGGCGCATCGCCGCCGTCATCACCACCGGCTTGGTGGGGGCGACGGTGATGTTGAGGAAACAGGCCGTCTCTTCCAGCGTGTCGGTGCCATGGGTGATGACGATGCCGTCGACCGCGGGGTCGTCCATCAGCCGCTGCACACGGCGCGACAGCACCAGCCAGTGCTGCGGGGTCATGTCCTTGCTGTCGACGCTGAAGACCTGGGTGGCGTCGATGCGGGCGAGCTCGGCCAGCTGCGGCACGGCGGCGAGCAGGGCCTCGGGGCCGAGCTGGCCGGCGGTGTAGTCGCGGGTGTCGGTGGCCGAGCCGGCGGTGCCGGCGATGGTGCCGCCGGTGGCGAGGAGCGCGATGCGCGGCTTGCGCAGGATCTGGAGGGCGTTGTGCTGCGGGATCATGTGGGGCGTGGATTCGTTCGAGGGGCGGTCAGGCGTTGCCGGTGTCGCGCAGGGCGATGATGCGCCGCTCGCGTTCTTGTTCGACCAGGCGGAGCGCCGCGTCGGGCGGGATGCCCAGGGTCTCCAGCACCCAGCCGGTGAGCTTGAGGCTGGACTCCAGGGTTTCGGGCACCACCACCGAGGCGCCGGCCTCGCGCAGCAGCAGCGCGTGCTTCTCGTCGCGTGCGCGGGCGATGATGCGCATCATCGGCACCATGCGGCGGATGCCGTGCACCGCGTTGATCGCGGCGGCGGTGTGGTCCATGGTGAGCACCACCGCGCGCGCCTGGTCGATGCGCAGCTTGCGCAGCAGCTCCGGGCGGCTGGCGTCGCCGAACACCAGCGGCACGCCGGCCTTGCGCTGGTGGGCGATGAGCTGGGCGTTGTTCTCGATGGCGATGTAGCTCACGCCTTGCTCTTCCAGCATCTGCCCGACGAGCTGGCCGACGCGGCCATAGCCGGCGATGATCACGTGCCCGTCGAGCTCGCCGAGCTCGGTGTCCTCTTCTTCTGCCGGCGGCGCGATGCGGCGGTCGATGTGGTCGCCCAGGCTCTGCCCGAGGCGAGCGACCACGGGCGCGGCCAGCATCGACACGCCGACCACGATCAGCATGAACTGCCCCACCTGACGCTCGAGCAGGCCGAGCGCGAGCGCCATGCCGATCACGATGAAGGCGAATTCGCCGCCCTGGCCGAGCAGCAGGCCGCCCTCGGCCGAGCGCCCCCACGACAGGCCGAAGACCCGCAGCAGCACGAACACGATCAGCGCCTTCATGGCCAGCAGGCCGACGACCGAGAGCGGGATCCACAGCGGCTCGGCGAGCAGCGCGCGCAGGTCGATGCCCATGCCGACCGACATGAAGAACAGGCCCATCAGCAGGCCCTTGAAGGGCTCGATGGTGATCTCGACCTCGTGACGGAATTCGGTCTCGGCGATGATCAGGCCGGCGAGCAGGGCGCCGAGCGCCATCGACAGGCCGGCCACCCAGGTCAGCGCGGCCACGCCCAGGGTGGTGAGCAGGGTGAGCGCGGTGAAGGTGTCGGGCTGCTTGTCGACCGCGATCTGGTGGAAGAGCGGACGCACCACGCGACGGCCGATGAGGTAGATGCCCACCACGGTGAGCACGCCCTTGAGCATTGCGAGGCCGAGCAGGCCGGCGAAGCTGCCCTCACCGGAGGAGGCGCCGAGGATGCTGATCAGCACCAGCAGCGGCACCACCGCGAGGTCCTGGAAGAGAAGGATCGCGAACGAGGCCTGGCCGAGCGGCGTGCCGAGTTCGTGGCGCTGGATCAGCAGCTGCATGACGATCGCGGTGGACGAGAAGGCCAGCACCACGCCGAGGATGACCGCCGCCTCGATGCCGTTGCCGAACCACAGCGCGAGCGCGCCGACCGCGCCCGCCGACAGCGCGACCTGCAGGCCGCCGAGTCCGAACACCAGCCGGCGCATCGACCACAGGCGCTCGACCGACATCTCGAGGCCGATCATGAACATCAGGAAGATGACCCCGAGCTCGGCGAGGAACTCCACCTGGTCCGGGCGCGCGAAGGTGAACCACGACAGCGGCGGCCAGGCCTGCGCGAGCGAGGCAAGGCCGTAAGGGCCGAGCAGCACCCCGACCGACAGGAAGCCGAGCACGGGATTGATCTTCAGCCGCGACAGCAGCGGCATCAGCACCCCGCTCAGCGCGAGGAAGAGGATGATTTCCTTGAGGAAGGGAAAGCTGTCGTGCGAATCCATGCGGGCCTTGTGCGAGGGCTATCCAAACAGTCTACGCCACACCGCCCGCGGGCGCGGCGAAAGACTTGGCATCCGCGCCGTCATCCCGGACGCCGGCCGCCGCGCTGTCGGCCGTCTCTTCCTGCTGCTGCAGCAGCCACATCTGCGCATAGGCGCCTCCCTGCGCCAGCAGCAGGGCGTGCCGCCCGCGTTCCACGATGCGCCCCTTGTCCAGCACGATGATCTCGTCGGCGTCCATGATGGTCGACAGCCGGTGCGCGATCACCAGCGCGGTGCGGCCTTCGGCGGCGCGCTCGATCTGCGCCTGGATGGCCTTCTCGGTCCTGGAGTCGAGTGCCGAGGTGGCCTCGTCGAAGATCAGGATGGCCGGGTTCTTGAGCAGCGCGCGCGCGATCGCGACGCGCTGCTTCTCGCCCCCCGACAGCTTCAGTCCGCGCTCGCCGACACGGGTCTCGTAGCCTTCGGGCAGCTGGCGGATGAAGTCCTCCAGCTGCGCCGCGCGCGCGGCGGCCTCGACCTCCTCGCGGCTGGCGTTCGGGCGGCCGTAGTGGATGTTGTAGTACAAGCTGTCGTTGAACAGCACGGTGTCCTGCGGGACGATGCCGATCGCCGCGCGCAGGCTGTCCTGGGTGAGGCTGCGCAGGTCGTGGCCGTCGATGCGGATCGCGCCGCCCTGCACGTCGTAGAAGCGGTACAGCAGGCGGGCGAGCGTGGACTTGCCCGAGCCGGAGTGGCCGACCACCGCCACCGTGCTGCCGGCGGGGATGTCGAAATCCACGTCGAAGAGGATCGGGCGCTTGGCGTCGTAGGCGAAGCTCACGTTCTCGAAGCGCACGCTCGCCGGGCCGGTGGGCAGCGTATGGGCGTCGGGCGCGTCGGCGATCTCGCGGTGGGTGTGCATGAGGCCGAACATGCGCTCGATGTCGGTGAGCGACTGGCGGATCTCGCGGTAGAGCACGCCGAGAAAGTTGAGCGGGATGTAGAGCTGGATCATGAAGGCGTTGACCAGCACGATGTCGCCGATCGTCATCTCGCCGCTCGCCACCCGGCCCGCTGCCTGCCACATCATCGCCGTCACCGCGACCGCGATGATCGCCGCCTGGCCGACGTTGAGCGCCGACAGCGAGTACTGGTTGGTCACCTGCGCCTTGGTCCACTTCTGCAATTGCTCGTCGTAGCGCCGCGCCTCGAACTCCTCGTTGTTGAAGTACTTGACGGTCTCGTAGTTGATCAGGCTGTCGATCGCGCGCGCGTTGGCGGCGGAGTCGAGCTCGTTGGCCTCGCGCCGCAGCGCGGTGCGCCAGTTCGTCACCTTGACGGTGAACACGATGTAGATCGTCAGCGCGCAGAGCGTGATGAGCGCGAAGACCGCGTCGTAGTTCGCGAGCAGGATGCCGATCACCATGCCGATCTCGATCAGCGTGGGCAGGATCGAATACAGCGTGTAGCTGATCAGCGAGCCGATCGAGCGCGTGCCGCGCTCGATGTCGCGGGTGAGCCCGCCGGTCTGGCGTTCGAGGTGGAAGCGCAGCGACAGCGCGTGCAGGTGGCGGAAAACGCGCAGCGAGATCTCGCGCACGGCCTGCTGGGTCACGCGCGCGAACACCACCTCGCGCAGCTCGGTGAGCAGCGAGGTCGAGAAGCGCAGCGCGCCGTAGGCCAGCAGCAGCGCCGCCGGCACCACGATGAAGGCCTGCTCGGGCGTGATCGTGAGGCCGTCGATCAGGTGCTTGAAGATGATCGGCACCGACACGTTGGCGCCCTTGGCCGCCACCAGGCAGGCGAGCGCGAACAGCACGCGGCCCTTGTAGGCCCAGATGAAGGGGAACAGGCTCTTGAGCGTCTGCCAGTCGTGGCGCTCGCCGGTGGTGGGGGCGGGGAGGGCGGCGGAGGGGGCGCGTCTCATCGTAAGTCTGCCGGTGCGTGGAGGGCGCCCGATTCTGTTGCGCGCCCTCCCACGAGTCAAACGGCACGAAATGGGATCAGCTCGGCTTGACACGCGATAAAGAAAACGTATGATTCAAACAAACGTTTGAAACATGCCGAGTCCGATGACCTCGACCCCGCCCGCGCCGATCAGCGACACCCGTGACCGCATCCTCGATGCGGCCGAGCGCCTGTTCGTGGAGCACGGCTTCGACGGCACCTCGATGCGCATGATCACCGGAGCGGCGAGCGCGAACCTCGCCGCGGTCAATTACCACTTCGGCGGCAAGGACGCGCTGGTACAGGAGGTCTTCCGCCGCCGCCTCACCGCGCTCAATCAGCGCCGCCTCGCGACGCTCGATCGCCTGGAGGCCGAGGCCGCCGGCGCGCCGCTCAAGCCCAGCCGCATCGTCGAGGCCTTCTTCGGCACCGCGCTGGAGCTTGCTGCCGATACCGAGCACGGCGGGCGCACCTTCATGCGCCTGCTCGCGCGCACCTACAACGAACCCAACGCCTTCGTGCGCCAGTTCCTCGCCGAGGAATACGCCGAGGTGATGGACCGCTTCCTCGGCGCGCTCTTCCGCGCCCTGCCCGAGGTGCCACGGACCGAGATCCTGTGGCGCTTCCATTTCATGACCGGCGCGATGGCTTTTGCGATCGCCGGGCCCGGTGGGCTGAGCGAGCTCTTCGAGGCCGCGCCCGACGATGGCGATCCCGCCCGGCTGCTGCCGCGGCTCATGAGCTTCCTGCTCGGCGGGCTGCGCGCGCCCCTGCCCGACGGTGGTCCGCAAGCCTGACGACGATTTGGTTCGGGTCGCCCTCCGGCGTTCCGACAAGAGGAGATGAAGATGATGACCTGGATTCTGCTGCTTTCCCTCCCTCCCTTGGCAGGTGCGCTCGCCTACGGGCGAGCGCCACTTTTTGCCTGGCTCGGGGCGGGTCTGGCGTGGTTGCTGGCGATGGGCATCGCCGCCGGCTGGGGCTTCTGGCTGACGCTGCTCGCGATGGCGGTGTTCGCCGGCGTGATGAGCGTCTTCCTGATCGACTCGCTGCGCATGAAGCACCTGACCTCGCGCATCTTCGGCGCCTTCCGCGCCACGCTGCCCACCATGTCGCAGACCGAGAAGGACGCCCTCGAGGCCGGCACGGTGTGGTGGGAAGGCGAGCTCTTCGCCGGCAGGCCCGACTGGAAAAAGCTGCAGGCCTATCCCTGGCCGCAGCTGAGCGCCGAGGAGCGGGCCTTCCTGGACAACGAGACCGACGAGCTCTGCCGCCTGACCCGGGACTGGGAATGCACCCAGCACGGCGACATGCCCGCCGAGGTCTGGCAGTACATCAAGGCCAAGGGCTTCCTCGGCATGATCATTCCCAAGGAGTACGGCGGCAAGGGCTTCTCGGCCTACGCCCACTCCCAGGTCGTCACCAAGCTGTCCACGCGCTCCTCCGCCCCCGCGGTCACCGTGATGGTGCCCAACTCGCTCGGCCCCGCCGAGCTGCTGCTGCACTACGGCACGCCCGAGCAGAAGCAGCACTACCTGCCGCGCCTGGCCACCGGCGAGGAGATCCCGGCCTTTGCACTTACAAGCCCGTGGGCGGGCTCGGACGCCGCCTCCATCCCCGACGCCGGCGTCGTGTGCAAGGGCGAGTGGCAGGGCGAGGAAGTGCTCGGCATGCGGGTCACCTTCGACAAGCGCTACATCACGCTCGCGCCGGTGTGCACCGTGTTCGGCCTCGCCTTCCATCTCTACGACCCGGATCGCCTGCTCGGTGGCGACGAGGTCCTCGGCATCACCTGCGCGCTGATCCCGCACGACCACCCGGGCGTCGACATCGGCCGCCGCCACTTCCCGCTCAACGCGGTGTGGATGAACGGTCCGGTGCGCGGCAAGGACGTGTTCGTGCCGCTCGAGTTCATCATCGGCGGGCCGAAGATGGCCGGCCAGGGCTGGCGCATGCTCATGGAGTGCCTGGCGGCCGGGCGCAGCATCTCGCTGCCCGGCTCCAACACCGGCATGCAGAAGATGGTCGCGCGCGCCGTCGGTGCCTATGCCCGCGTGCGCTACCAGTTCAAGACCGCGATCGGCCGCTTCGAGGGCGTGGAAGAGGCGCTCACCCGCATCGGCGCCAACACCTATCTGAGCGACGCCGCGCGCGTGATGACCGCCGGCGCGATCGACCTCGGCGAGAAGCCCTCGGTGGTGTCGGCGATCGTGAAGTACCACGTCACCGAGCGCGCCCGCCAGACGGTCAACGACGGCATGGACGTGATCGGCGGCAAGGGCATCTGCCTCGGCCCGCAGAACTTCCTCGGCCGCGCCTACCAGCAGATCCCGGTCGGCATCACCGTCGAAGGCGCCAACATCCTCACCCGCAGCCTGATCCTGTTCGGCCAGGGCGCGATCCGCTGCCATCCCTACGTGCTCGCCGAGATGCACTCGGCGCAGAAGAGCGACCTGAAGGCCTTCGACAAGGCGCTGTGGGGCCACGTCGGCTTCACCGTGTCGAACGCCGCGCGTGCGCTGATCATGGGCCTGACCGGGTCGCACTTCGTCAAGGTCCCCGGCGACGTCGCGCCGGAGACGCGGCGCTACTACCAGCAGCTCACCCGCTTCTCGGCCGCCTTCGCCTTCATCGCCGACATTTCCATGGGCACCATGGGTGGCGCCCTCAAGCGCAAGGAGAAGCTCTCCGCGCGCCTGGGCGACATCCTGTCGCTGATGTACCTGGCCACCGCCACGCTCAAGCGCTTCGAGGCCGAAGGCCGCCACAGCGCCGACGCGCCGCTGATGCACTGGGCGATCTGGGACTGCATGTTCCGCATCCAGCAGGCCTTCGAGGGCGTGATCGCGAACTTCCCCAACAAGCTCTTCGCCTTCGTGCTGCGCCGCGTCGTGGTGTTCCCGCTCGGTCGCCCCTATGTCGTGCCCTCGGACAAGCTCGGCCACAAGGTCGCCGCGCTGCTGCTCGAACCCTCTCCGACGCGCGACCGCCTGACCGCGGACGTGCATCTTCCCACCGACATCGAGGACCCGGTCGGCGCGCTCGAGGCCGCGCTCGCCGCGACGCTGGCCGCCGAGCCGGTCGAGGCCAAGCTCAAGGACGCACGTCGCCAGGGGCGCTTCGATCCGAAGAACCTCGCCTCCGGCGATGTGGACGAGATCTGGCGCGTGGCCCTGCACGCCGGCGTGATCGACGAGCGCGAGTTCGCGCTGGTCGAGCGCCGCAATCAGCTCCGTAACAAGGTGATCCGCGTGGATGACTTCCCCTACGACCTCGACCTCAAGGCCGCCGTCCAGGCCATGCCCGAGCGCTCGCCGGCGCAGCAGGTGAGCGCATGAACGCGAGCGCAAGGCATTCCGCGGGCAAGCACGCGCATCCCGCGGGGAAGAAGGAGGCGAGTCCGGCAAACAAGCCGATCTACATCGTCGATGGCGCGCGCACGCCCTTCCTGAAGGCGAAGAACGCGCCCGGCCCCTTCACCGCTTCCGACCTCGCCACCGCTGCGGGCAGCGCGCTGCTGATGCGCCAGCCCTTCGCGCCGGACCAGCTCGATGAGGTCATCCTCGGCTGCGCCAGCCCCTCGCCAGACGAGGTCAACATCGGCCGGGTGGTCGCGCTGCGCCTCGGTTGCGGCAACCAGGTTCCCGGCTGGACGGTGATGCGCAACTGCGCCTCGGGCATGCAGGCGATCGATTCGGCGATCGCCAACATCCAGTGCGGACGCAGCCAGCTCGTGCTCGCCGGCGGCGTCGATGCGCTCTCGCACGCGCCGCTGCTGTTCTCCGAGAAGATGGTGCGCTGGCTCGCCGGCTGGTATGCGGCGCGCAGCACCGGCGACCGGTTGGCGATGCTGAAGACCTTCCGCCTCGGCCACCTCGCCCCGGTGATCGGCATCATGAAGGGCCTCACCGACCCGATCGTCGGCCAGCTGATGGGCCAGACCGCCGAGAACCTGGCGTGGAAGTTCGGCATCACGCGCGCGGACATGGACGCCTTCGCGGTCGAGAGCCACCGCCGCGTGTGCGCCGGGCAGGACGCCGGGCACTACGCCAACGAGATCGTCCCGCTGATCGACCGCGACGGCGAGGTCCATGCGGCCGACGACGGCGTGCGGCGCGACTCCTCGATGGCCAACCTCGCCAAGCTCAAGCCCTTCTTCGACAGGAAATACGGCCGCGTCACCCCGGGCAACAGCTCTCAGATTACCGACGGCGCGGCCTGGCTGGTGCTGGCCACGGAAGAGGCGGTCGGGCGTCATGGCCTGAAGCCGCTCGGACGCATCGTCGACAGCCAGTGGGCGGCGCTCGCGCCCGACCAGATGGGGCTCGGGCCGGTGCACGCCTCGATGCCGATCCTGCAGCGCCATGGCCTCGCACCCAACGACCTCGACGCCTGGGAGCTCAACGAGGCCTTCGCCGCGCAGGTCATCGCCTGTCTGCGTGCCTTCGGGGATCACGACTACTGCCGCACGCACTTCGGCGTGGATGCGCCGGGCGCGCCCGATGCCGGGCGGCTCAATGTGGATGGCGGCGCGGTCGCGCTCGGCCACCCGGTCGGCGCGAGCGGTGCGCGCATCGTGCTGCATCTGCTCGAGGTGCTGCGCCGCAAGGGCGGCGGGCGCGGCCTGGCGACCATCTGCATCGGCGGCGGGCAGGGCGGGGCGATGCTGGTGGAGACGGTGTGATGAGCGCGAACATGCAACAAGACTGGAAGCACTGGCGCCTGCGCCGTGAAGACACCGGCCTGGCCTGGCTGGAGCTGGACAAGGCGGACGCGAGCGCGAACGTGCTGTCGTCCGAGGTGATGAGCGAATTCGCCCGCGTGCTCGACGCGCTCGACGCCGCGCCGCCCAAGGCGCTGGTGATCGCCTCGGCCAAGCCGGCCGGCTTCATCGCCGGCGCCGACATCGAGGAGTTCTCGCGGCTGGATTCGGTGCTCGCCGCGCGCATGCTGGTCGAGCGTGGCTGGCTGCTGTTCAAGCGCCTCGCCGCGCTGTCCTACCCGACGCTGGCGCTGATCCGCGGCCACTGCATGGGCGGCGGCCTGGAGCTCGCGCTCGCCTGCCGTCACCGCCTCGTGGTCGACGAGCCGGGTACGAAGCTCGCGCTCCCCGAGGTCATGCTCGGCATCGTCCCCGGCTGGGGCGGCATGCTGCGCCTACCAGCGCTCATCGGCCCGGCGGCGGCGCTCGACCTGATGCTGACCGGCAAGAGCGTCGATGCGAAGAAGGCGAAGCGCCTCGGCTTGGCCGACGACTGCGTGCCGGCGCGGGTCATGGAGTCGGCCGCACGCATCGTGGCGCTCGGCGGCAAGCCCGCCCGACAACTGCCGGCGAAGGAGCGCGCCACGCGCTGGGCGATGAACGGCCCGCTGCGCAGGATGGTCGCCGACAAGGCGCGCGCCCAGGCCGCACGCAAGGTCAGCCGCGCCAACTACCCGGCGCCGTTCGCGATCGTCGACATCTGGGAAAAATACGGCGGCAACGCGCTCGACGTGCCGGCCAGCGACCCGTCCTCGCTCGACAGCATCTTCACCTCGCCCACCGCGCGCAACCTGGTGCGCGTCTTCCACCTGCAGGAGCGCCTCAAGGCCTTCGGCAAGGACAGCGACTTCGCGCCGCGCCACGTGCATGTGGTGGGCGCCGGCGTGATGGGCGGCGACATCGCCGCGGTGTGTGCGCTGCGCGGCATGACGGTGACGCTGCAGGACCAGTCGGTCGAGCGCATCGCCCCCGCCATCGCCCGCGCAACCAAGCTCTTCGAGCGCCGCCACAAGGGCGACCAGAAGCAGGTACGCTTCACCCTCGACCGCCTGATCCCCGACCCCAAGGGCGAGGGCGCCGCCAGCGCCGACCTGATCATCGAGGCGATCTTCGAGAACCTGGAGGCCAAGCGCAGCCTGTTCGCGGACCTCGAGGCACGTGCCAAACCCGACGCGGTGCTCGCCACCAACACCTCCAGCCTGCGCCTGGAAGACATCGCCAGCGCGCTGAAGGCCCCTGCGCGCCTGGTCGGCATCCACTTCTTCAACCCGGTGCCGATGCTGCCGCTGGTCGAGGTGGTGCAGGGTGAGGCCACCGACGCCGAGGTGCTGCGCCGCGCCACCGGCTTCGTGCGCCGCATCGACAAGCTGCCGCTGCCGGTGCAGAGCGCGCCCGGCTTCCTGGTCAATGCCGTGCTCGGCCCCTACATGCTCGAGGCGCTGCGCTGCGTCGAGGAAGGCGTCGCGCCCGCGACGGTGGATGCCGCTCTGATCCAGTTCGGCATGCCGATGGGACCGGTCGAGCTGGTCGACACCGTGGGCCTGGACATCGCCGTGGCCGCTGGCAAGGCGCTGGCGGGCGAAGGCGTGGAGCCGCCCGCGCGGCTGCTGAAGCTGGTGGCCGAGGGCAAGCTGGGGCGCAAGAGCGGCGAGGGTTACTACCGCTGGGTCGAGGGCAAGGCGCTCAAGGGCGCAGACAAGGAGGCTGCGCCGGAGGGGCTGCTCGCCCGGTTGCTGAGCCAGCTGCCGGGCAGGCGCCGGCCGGACCCAGCTCCGCCGATTCCGCCCGGCCTCGCCGAGCGCGTGCTCGCGCCGCTGCTGGCGGCCACGCGGCGCTGCGTGGCGCAGGGCGTGGTGGCCGACGCGGATCTGGCCGATGCCGGCGTGATCTTCGGCACGGGCTTCGCACCGCACACGGGCGGTCCGCTGACCTATTGCAGAAGCAAGGGAAAACCCGACTAGAAACCCCGCTGCGAGGTGGCGGATGGTGCGCACAGCATAGGTGAATCGCATGAACGGCTACGCTGCTGCGAGAGAGGGCGACCGCAGCGTGGAATGAAGGATGGTTTGCAGCAATCAGTCGCACCCCCCAGGGCGCCGGGGTGCGGCTTCCAGTACCAGGTGCCAGGCACGCCACCGGGAGAAACCCGGGGCTTTTTTGATCGAAGTGAGGAGACCCGAAATGCAGAAAACCCTGATCGCCCGCGTGCTGCCTGCAGCACTGCTCGCACTTGCCAGCGGCACCGCCTCGGCAGCCGGCTTCCAGTTGCTGGAGCAGAATGCCAGCGGCATCGGTAACGCCTACGCCGGCTCGGCCGCGGTGGCCGAGAACGCCAGCACGATCTTCTTCAACCCGGCCGGCATGACGCAGTTGCAGGCGCGCGAGGTGTCGGCGGGCTTGTCGCTGGTGCGGCCGAGCTTCAAGTTCACAAACCAGGGTTCCATTCCCGCCGGCCCCTCTTCCGCGCAGGACGCAGGGGATTGGGCCGCGCTGCCGAATGCCTACCTGTCGTGGGCGCTGAACAAGGACCTCTACGTCGGGGTTGGCATGGGCGCGCCGTTCGGCCTCGTGACGGAGTACAACCGCGACTGGGTTGGGTCGGCGCACTCGATCAAGTTCGACATCAAGACGATCAATATCAACCCGTCGATCGCTTGGCGCGTGAACGAGAAGGTGTCTATCGGTTTTGGCCTGAACTGGCAGAAGATGGACGCCGAGTATGTCCGTCGTGCTGGAGCCGTTACTCCCCTTCTGGGTCCTTTGAGCCCGCTCTCCTCCACTTTCGTCACGCTGAAGGCTGACGACGCGTCGTGGGGTTGGAACGTTGGAGCGTTGTTTAGCGTATCGGAGGCTACGAAGGTCGGTGTGTCGTATCGATCGAAGGTGAAGCATGAACTCGAGGGCTCGCTCGCTTTCTCGGGCGCTGCGGCGCAGAACCCTGCGTTCGGCGGCACGACGACGGACAGCAGCGCTTCCGCCGACGTTGAACTGCCTGACACCTTTATCGCCAGCTTCGCGCACAAGCTCGATCCGAGGTGGGAGCTGTTGGGTGACGTTTCCTGGACCGGTTGGAGCAGCATCGAAAAGGTCGACATCGTTCGCACGTCGGGCAATCTGGCTGGCACGCCGCTGGCAACGGCGCAGACGCTCGAAACGGATTTCCAGGACACCTGGCGTGTCGCACTTGGCGCGAATTATCAGCTCAATGACGCCTGGAAGCTGAAGTTCGGTGTCGCTTTCGACGAGACTCCGGTCAAGACCGCCGAATCTCGCCTGACCTCGCTGCCGGACAATGATCGCATCTGGTTCTCGTTCGGTGGTCAGTGGAAACCCAACAAGGGTTCCGCGCTCGACATGGGTGTGGCTTACCTGTACGTCGATGACACCGAGATCAATAACGGGGAGGCCGTTGATGCCGCCCAGAGGAAGGTGCGCGGCCTCGTCAAGGGCGAATACGACTCCAGCGTCTGGATTGTCGGCGCGCAGTACTCGATGTCGTTCTGATTGACGCCTCGCTCACGGCCCGCGTCGCTCCCGGCGCGGGCCGTGTCGCTTGCGTCCTGTATTTCCTGCCATCCGGAGAACCGCATGAGCCGTCTCATCATCCGTAAAGTCGCCGTCCTCGGCGCCGGCGTCATGGGGGCGCAGATCGCTGCCCATTGCGCCAACGCCGACGTGCCGGTGATCCTGTTCGACCTGCCGGCCAGGGAAGGCCCGGCCAACGGCGTCGTCGACAAGGCGCTCGCCAGCATGAAGAAGCTCGACCCCGCGCCTTTCGCCGCCAAGGACCGTGCGCAGTACGTCGAGGCTGCCAACTACGGCAGCGACCTCGCCCGCCTGGGCGAGTGCGACCTCGTCATCGAGGCGATCGCCGAGAAGATGGAGTGGAAGCTCGACCTCTACGCCAAGGTCGCGCCGCATCTGAAGACCGGCGCGATCTTCGCCTCCAACACTTCGGGCCTGTCGATCGAGGCGCTCGCCGCCGGCATGCCCGACGATCGCCGCAGCCAGTTCTGCGGCATCCACTTCTTCAACCCGCCGCGCTACATGCCGCTGGTCGAGCTGATCCCGACCGCAGCCACCGACCCCGCGCTGCTCGACGGCCTCGAAGCCTGGCTGATCACCCGCCTGGGCAAGAGCATCGTGCGCGCCAAGGACACGCCCAACTTCGTCGCCAACCGCGTCGGCGTGTTCTCCATCCTAGCCGTGCTGCACCACACCGCCCGCCTCGGCCTGGCCTTCGACGAGGTGGACCTGCTCACCGGCCCGCGCATCGGTCGCCCCAAGAGCGCGACCTTCCGCACCGCCGACGTGGTCGGCCTCGACACCCTGGTGCACGTGCTCGCCACCATGCAGGCGACGCTGCCCGACGACCCGTGGTGCGCGCACTTCACGACGCCAGAATGGCTGCAGGCCCTGATCGCCAAGGGCGCGCTAGGGCAAAAGACCAAGGCCGGCATCTATCGCAAGCAGGGCAAGCAGATCCAGGTGCTCGACCTGCACCTGCAGGACTACCGCGAGAGCGGCGGCGAGGTGTTGCCCGAGGTGGAGGAGATCCTCAAGCTCCGCAACCCGGTGGAGAAGTTCGCCCAGCTCGCCGCGCACCCGCATCCGCAGGCGCAGTTCCTGTGGTCGATCTTCCGCGACGTGTTCCACTACTGCGCGGTGCATCTGGCCGAAATCGCCGACAACGCGCGCGACATCGACCTGGCCATGCGCTGGGGCTTCGGCTGGGCGCAGGGGCCGTTCGAGACCTGGCAGGCGGCGGGCTGGAAGGCGGTGGCCGAGATGGTGCGCGACGACATTGCCCACGGCCGCGCGATGTCCGACGTGCCGCTGCCGGCCTGGGTGTTCGAGCGCGACGGCGTGCATGCGCCGGCCGGCTCCTACAGCGCCGCCGAGAACACCTTGAAACCGCGCGCCGCGCTGCCGGTGTACCAGCGCCAGCTCTACCCCGACCGCGTGCTCGGCGAGGCGCCGGACGATCGCGGTGAGACCCTGTGGGAGAACGCCGGCGTGCGCCTGTGGCGGCGAGCCGACCAGGACGGGCGCATCGGCATCGTGTCGATCACCTCCAAGATGCACGCGGTGGGCGAGGAGGTCATGGACGGCCTGCTCGAGGCGATCGCGCGCGCCGAGCGCGAGCTCGACGGCCTGGTGATTTGGCAGCCGGCGCCGTTTGCGGTGGGCGCCAACCTGCAGCAGGTGGGCGAGGCTTGCCGCGCCGGGCAGTTCGACCTGCTCGAGCAGATGGTGGCCAAGTTCCAGCGCACCTCGATGACGATCAAGCACGCACAGATTCCCGTGGTGGCTGCGGTGCAGGGCATGGCGCTGGGCGGCGGCTGCGAGTTCGTCATGCATGCGGCGCACCGCGTGTTCGCGCTCGAGAGCTACGTCGGCCTGGTCGAGGCGGGCGTGGGCCTGATCCCGGCGGGCGGTGGCAGCAAGGAGTTCGCGCTGCAGGCGCACAACCTGGCGCAGCGTGCGGCAGGTGGCGACGTGTTCCCGTACATCCAGAACGCCTTCCAGACCATCGCCATGGCCACGGTGGCCAAGAGCGCACTCGAGGCCGTGCAGCTCGGCTTCGGCCGCGCGGGCGACGACGTGGTGTTCAACGCCAACGAGATCCTTTTTGCTGCGATCCACCGCGCGCGCGCGCTGGCCGAGTCGGCCTGGCGGCCGGCGCTGGTGAACCCGCAGGTCACCGTGGCCGGCCGCAACGGCATCGCCACCTGCGAAATGATGCTGGTGAACATGGCCGAGGGCGGCTTCATCTCGGCGCACGACTACCGCGTCGCCAAGGCCGCGGCCACCGCGCTGTGCGGCGGCGAGGTCGACACCAACCGGCGCGTGAGCGAGCGGTGGATCCTCGACGTCGAGCGCGCGCAGTTCGTCGAGCTGCTCAAGACCGAGAAGACCCAGCAGCGCATCGCGCACATGCTCGAAACCGGCAAGCCGCTGCGCAACTGAGGGAGAACGAGACAATGAGCAAACAGATTCAGGACGCCTACATCGTCGCCGCGGTGCGCACGCCGGTCGCCAAGCGCAACGGCGCCTTCCGCGCCGTGCGTCCCGACGACATGCTGGCGACGGTGCTGCGCGGGGTGCTTGCCAAGGTGCCCAGCCTCGACCCCAGCGAGATCGGCGACGTGGTCACCGGCTGCGCGATGCCCGAGGCCGAGCAGGGCATGAACGTGGCGCGCATCGGCCTGCTGCTGGCCGGCCTGCCCGATCGTGTGCCGGGCATCACCATCAACCGCTTCTGCGCCTCCGGTCTGCAGGCGGTGGCCGACGCCGCCAGCCGCATCCGGCTGGGCGAGGCGGACGTGATGATTGCCGCCGGCACCGAGAGCATGAGCGCCATGCCGCAGATCATGGGCAACAAGGTCAGCCTCAACCCCGAGGTCTTCGCCCGCGCCGAGAACGTTTCGATCGCCTACGGCATGGGCCTGACCGCGGAGAAGGTCGCGCAGCAGTGGAAGGTGAGCCGCGAGGACCAGGACGCCTTCGCGGTCGAGTCGCACCGGCGCGCCTGCGCTGCGATCGCCGCAGGCCATTTCAAGGACGAGATCCTGCCCTACGCGGTGAAGTCCTACGCGCCGGGCGCCGATGGCACGGTGCGCATCACCGAGCGCCTGGTCGAGCACGACGAGGGCCCGCGCCCGGACGCCGCTGCCGACAAGCTCGGCAAGCTGCGCCCGGTGTTCGCCGCGCGTGGCTCGGTGACCGCGGGCAACAGCTCGCAGATGTCCGATGGCGCCGCGGCGGTGCTGCTGATGAGCGAGGCGGCGGTCAGGCGCTACGACGTCAAGCCGATCGCGCGCTTTGCCAGCTTCGCGGTCGCCGGTGTGCCGCCCGAGGTCATGGGGATCGGCCCGGTCGAGGCCATCCCGCGTGCTCTGACGCGCGCCGGGGTGGCGATGGCCGACCTCGGCTGGACCGAGCTCAACGAGGCCTTCGCCGCGCAGGCACTGGCGGTGATGCGCCAGCTCGAGATGGACCCGGCGAAGGTCAACCCGCTCGGTGGTGCGATCGCGCTCGGCCATCCGCTGGGCGCGACCGGCGCGATCCGCACCGCCACGCTGATGGCGGCGATGCAACGCGACCCCGGCCTGCGCTACGGCATGATCAGCATGTGCATCGGTACCGGCATGGGCGCGGCGGGAGTGTTCGAGCGCGTCTGATGTTGCGGTGCACGACTAATCCTGAGTGCTGACTTGCGAAGGGCTTGATGAAAGCCGTCGGGGCCCGAGGTGGGCTCCGGCGGCTTCGGTGCTTCCGGATGCTGTTGTGCAGCATGAGAATGGAATTGATTTTTCTGCGCTTGGCGGGCCTTTCGCGCATTGTGGATTGTACGAATACGGGGAGTTCCTGATGCCTGCGGGCGTGATCGGGCGGTAACAATCTTTTATAATCCGGGCGTTTATCGACGCGGGATCGCCCCGGCGTCCGGGCGCCTGGTGGTTCCGGATGTGCGTACGGCGGCCCGTGCCTCCAGTGGAATCAACGGGCGAGAAGCGCATGATCAGAATCAAACGCGGTCTGGACCTGCCCATCACCGGCGCTCCCGAGCAGCGCATCGAGGCCGGCAGGCCGGTGCGCAGCGTGGCCGTCATCGGCTTCGACCATCACGGCATGAAGCCGACCATGGCGGTGCAGGTCGGCGACCGGGTGAAGCTCGGCCAGGTCCTGTTCTCCGACAAGAAGACCCCGGGCGTGGTGTATACCGCGCCCGGTGCCGGCACGGTCAGTGCCATCCACCGCGGCGAGCAGCGCGTGCTGCAGTCGGTGGTGATCGACCTCGATGGCGATGACGCGATCGAGTTCAGGCGCTGCACGGACGCCGAGATCGACCGGCTCGACGACCCGACGGTGCGCAGCAATCTGATCGACTCCGGCCTGTGGACCGCGCTGCGCGCACGTCCCTTCGGCAAGGTGCCGGCGATCGACGCCAAGCCGCACTCGATCTTCGTCACCGCGATCGACACCCACCCGCTCGCCGCCGACCCGACCGTGGTGATCTCCGAGCATAAGGACGACTTCGCCCGCGGCGTGCGCGTGCTCGCCCGCATCGCGCCGGTCGTCGTTTGTCACGCCGACGGCACCCAGATGCCCTGCTCGGGGCTCGCCGACGTGCGCACCGAGACCTTCGCCGGTCCCCACCCGGCCGGCCTCGCCGGCACCCACATCCACTTCCTCGACCCGGTGCATGCAGAGAAGTCGGTGTGGTCGCTCAACTACCAGGACACGATCGCGGTCGGCAAGCTCTTCGCGACCGGCCGCCTGTGGACCGAGCGCGTGGTGTCGATCGCCGGCCCGATGGCCGCGAAGCCGCGCCTCGTGCGCACCCGCCTCGGCGCCAGCCTCGACGAGCTGACCGCCGGCGAGCTCAAGACCGGCAAGAAGCTGCGGGTGATCTCCGGCTCGGTCTTCGGCGGGCGCACCTCGCGCGGCGCCTGCGCCTTTCTTGGCCGCTACCACCTGCAGGTGTCCTGCCTGGAGGAGGGCACCGAGCGCGAGATGCTGCACTACCTGCGCGCGGGGGCGAACAAGCACTCGGTGATGAACCTGTTTATCTCCAAGCTCTCGTCGGGCAAGCTCTTCGATTTCACCACCTCCACCAACGGCTCGCCGCGCGCGATGGTGCCGATCGGGAACTACGAGGAGGTCATGCCGCTCGACATCCTGCCCACGCAGCTGCTGCGGGCGCTGATCGTCGGCGACACCGAGATGGCGCAGAAGCTCGGCTGCCTCGAGCTCGACGAGGAAGATCTCGCCCTATGCACCTATGTGTGCGCGGGCAAGTACGAATACGGTCCCATCCTGCGGGACAACCTGACCCGCATCGAGAAGGAGGGTTGAGCATGAGTCTGCGCTCCTGGCTCGACAGCATCGAGCATCATTTTGAAAAGGGCGGCAAGTACGAGAAGTTCTACGCCCTGTACGAGGCCGTGGACACGGCCCTGTACAAGCCGCCCCTGGTCACCCGCAACACCGCCCACGTGCGCGACGGTCTCGACCTCAAGCGCATGATGATCACGGTCTGGCTGTGCACCTTCCCGGCCATGTTCTTCGGCATGTGGAACGTCGGCTACCAGGCCAACACCATCCTCGCCGGCAGTCCGGAGCTGATGGCCGCGCAGGAGGGCTGGCGCATCGCGCTCACCGGCGCGCTGGCCGGGCTCGATCCCGCCAGCCTGTGGGCCAACTTCGTGCACGGGGCGACCTACTTCCTGCCGATCTACCTGACGACCTTCATCGTCGGCGGCTTCTGGGAGGTGCTGTTCGCGTCGATCCGCAATCACGAGGTCAACGAGGGCTTCTTCGTCACCTCGGTGCTGTTCGCCCTCACCCTGCCGCCCGACACCCCGCTCTGGCAGGTGGCGCTCGGCATCAGCTTCGGCGTGGTGATCGCGAAGGAGGTCTTCGGCGGCACCGGCAAGAACTTCCTCAACCCCGCGCTCGCCGGCCGCGCCTTCCTCTACTTCGCCTATCCGGCCGAGATGTCGGGCGACGCCGTGTGGACCGCGGTGGACGGCTACACCGGCGCCACCATGCTGTCGCTCGGCGCCGCCGGCGGTATCGAGGCGGTGGCCGGCGCCGGCATCGACTGGATGAGCGCCTTCCTCGGCACGGTGCACGGTTCGATCGGCGAGACCAGCACGCTCGCCATCCTGATCGGCGGCGCGGTGCTGCTGGTCATGAAGATCGCCTCGTGGCGCATCGTCTCCGGCGTGTTCCTCGGCATGGTGGCCTCCAGCCTGCTCTTCAATGCGATCGGCTCCGACACCAACCCGATGTTCGCCGTGCCCTGGCACTGGCACCTGGTGATGGGCGGCTTCGCGTTCGGCATGATGTTCATGGCCACCGACCCGGTGTCGGCCTCGATGACCAACACCGGCAAGTGGATCTTCGGTGCCGTGGTCGGGGTGATGACCGTGCTCGTGCGGGTGGTGAACCCGGCCTTCCCCGAGGGCATCATGCTCGCCATCCTGTTCGGCAACCTTTGTGCGCCGCTGATCGACCACTTCGTGGTCGCGGCCAACATCAAGCGGAGGCTCGCGCGCAATGTCCACTAAGGAATCGACGACCCGCACGCTGATGGTGGCGCTCGCGGTCAGTCTCGTCAGCTCGGTCTTCGTCGCCGGCGCGGCGGTCTCGCTCAAGCCGGTGCAGATCGAGAACCGCCAGCTCGACAAGCAGCGCAGCATCCTGTCCATTGCCGGTCTCGGCGGCGACGGCATGTCCGCTCGCGAGGTCAAGGATCTCTTCGCCAGCCGCATTCAGGCGCGCGTGGTCGATCTCGAGACCGGCGCCTACACCGACGCCCACGACCCGGCCGTATTCGACCCGCTCAAGGCGGCGCGCGACCCCAAGCTCTCCGACGCGCTCGCCGGCGAGGAGGACATCGCGCTGATCAAGCGGCGCGAGCGCTTCACCACGGTCTATATGGTCGAGAAGGACGGCAAGCTCGAATCGCTGATCCTGCCGATCCGCGGCTACGGCCTGTGGTCCACGCTGCACGGCTTCATGGCGGTGAAGGGCGACCTCAACACCGTGGTCGGCATGGGCTTCTACCAGCACGCCGAGACCCCGGGCCTCGGCGGCGAGGTCGACAACCCGAACTGGAAGGGCCTGTGGCCGGGCAAGCAGCTCTTCGACGAGCAGGGGAAGCCGGTGATCCGCATCGTCAAGGGCGGCGTCGATCCGGCCAGCCCGGAGGCGAAGCACCAGGTCGACGCGCTCGCCGGCGCAACCCTGACCAGCAACGGCGTCGACCGTCTGATCCAGTTCTGGCTCGGCGAGCAGGGCTTCGGCCCCTATCTCGCCAAACTGCGTAGCAAGGGGGTCTGATCATGGCCAAGCCCACCGTCAAGGAAGTCCTGTTCAATCCGGTCTTCGCCAACAACCCGATCGGCCTGCAGATCCTCGGCATCTGCTCGGCGCTCGCGGTCACGTCGAATCTGCAGACCGCACTGGTGATGTCGCTCGCGCTGACGCTGGTGACCGGTTTCTCCAACCTGTTCATCTCGATGATCCGCAACCAGATCCCGAGCTCGATCCGCATGATCGTGCAGATGGTGATCATCGCCTCGCTGGTCATCGTGGTGGACCAGATCCTCAAGGCCTACGCCTACGGCCTGTCGAAGCAGCTCTCGGTGTTCGTCGGCCTGATCATCACCAACTGCATCGTGATGGGCCGCGCCGAAGCCTTCGCGATGCAGAACCCGCCCGTGCTGTCGTTCTGGGACGGTATCGGCAACGGCCTGGGCTACAGCGTGGTGCTGCTCACCCTCGGCGTGATCCGCGAGCTCTTCGGCGCCGGCAAGCTCTTCGGCGTCGAGATCATCGCGCTCGCCAAGGACGGCGGCTGGTACGTGCCCAACGGCCTGCTGCTGCTGCCGCCCTCGGCCTTCTTCCTGATCGGCCTGCTGATCTGGGCGCTGCGCACCTGGCGCAAGGAGCAGGTCGAGAAGCCCGCCTTCCGGATGGCGCCGCAGGTCGTGGAAAAGGAGGCCTACTGAAATGGAACACTATCTGAGCCTCTTCGTGCGGGCCGTGTTCATCGAGAACATGGCGCTCGCCTTCTTCCTCGGCATGTGCACCTTCATCGCGATCTCGAAGAAGGTCGAGACCGCGATCGGCCTCGGCATCGCGGTGATCGTGGTGCAGACTATCACGGTGCCGGCCAACAACCTGATCTACACCTACCTGCTGCGCGAAGGCGCGCTGGCGTGGGCGGGGCTGCCTGACGTCGACCTGTCCTTCCTCGGGCTGCTGTCCTACATCGGCGTGATCGCGGCGATCGTGCAGATCCTCGAGATGCTGCTCGACAAGTACGTGCCCAGCCTCTACAACGCGCTCGGCGTCTTCCTGCCGCTGATCACGGTGAACTGCGCGATCATGGCCGGCTCGCTGTTCATGGTGGAGCGCGACTACAACCTCGCCGAGAGCACGGTGTACGGCATCGGCTCGGGCGCCTCGTGGGCGCTGGCGATCGCGCTGCTCGCCGGCATCCGCGAGAAGCTCAAGTACAGCGACGTGCCCGAGGGCCTGCAGGGCCTCGGCATCACCTTCATCACCATCGGCCTGATGTCGCTCGGCTTCATGTCGTTCTCTGGCGTGCAGCTCTAAGGAGACCGTGAAACGATGAATACCGAAATCATCCTCGGCATCGGGATGTTCACCGCCATCGTGCTCGCGCTGGCCGTGTTCATCATCGCTGCCCGCTCCAAGCTGGTGTCGTCGGGCGACGTCACCATCGACATCAACGGCGAGAAGAAGATCACCGTGCCCGCCGGCGGCAAGCTGCTGCAGACCCTGGCCGAGACCGGCCTGTTCCTGCCCTCGGCCTGCGGTGGCGGTGGCACCTGCGCGCAGTGCAAGTGCATCGTCAAGGAGGGCGGCGGTTCGATGCTGCCGACCGAGGAGTCCCACTTCACCAAGCGCGACGCCAAGGAAGGCTGGCGCCTGTCCTGCCAGACGCCGGTCAAGCAGGACATGAAGGTCGAGGTCCCGGAGGAGGTCTTCGGCGTCAAGCGCTGGGAATGCACCGTCGAGTCCAACCCCAACGTCGCCACCTTCATCAAGGAGCTCACCCTGCGCCTGCCCGAGGGCGAGGACGTGCATTTCCGCGCCGGTGGCTACGTGCAGCTCGAGTGCCCGCCGCACGTGGTCAATTACAAGGACTTCGACATCCAGGACGAGTACCGCGGCGACTGGGACAAGTTCAACCTGTGGCGCTACGTCTCCAAGGTCGACGAGACCACCATCCGCGCCTACTCGATGGCGAACTACCCCGACGAGAAGGGCGTGGTGAAGTTCAACATCCGCGTCGCCTCGCCCCCGCCGGGTCGCGACGACATCCCGCCGGGCAAGATGTCGTCCTGGGTGTTCAACCTCAAGAAGGGCGACAAGGTCACGGTGTACGGCCCCTTCGGCGAATTCTTCGCGCGCGAGACCGATCACGAGATGGTCTTCGTCGGCGGCGGTGCGGGCATGGCACCGATGCGCTCGCACATCTTCGACCAGCTCAAGCGTCTGCACAGCACGCGCAAGATCAGCTTCTGGTACGGCGCACGCTCGATGCGCGAGGCCTTCTACGTCGAGGAATTCGACAAGCTCGCCGCCGAGAACCCCAACTTCAAGTGGCACCTCGCGCTCTCCGACCCGCTGCCCGAGGACAACTGGACCGGCTATACCGGTTTCATCCACAACGTGCTGTACGAGAACTACCTCAAGGACCACCCGGCCCCCGAGGACTGCGAGTTCTACATGTGCGGCCCCCCGATGATGAACGCCGCGGTGATCAAGACGCTGCTCGACCTCGGCGTCGAGCGCGAGAACATCATGCTCGACGACTTCGGCGGCTGAACACTGCCGCATCCGCATCCGCATCCGCATCCGCGACCGCATGCGCCCGCGCAGCCGCCTCACGAGGCGGGCGCGGGCTTTTTCATGGCTGCGCTGCGCATTGGTGAAGCGCTGCGGGTCGGCAGCGCTGCCGGCCCCTCCCGACGTGCTCCGGTGGCGCTCAGCGCGACCAGCGATAGGCGAGCTGGCCGAACAGCTCGTGGAGCGCGAACCAGGCCGCGTAGGCGGTGTTCTGGCTCGGCGCCAGGGGCAGGGCCTGGGCCTCGGCCGGCGTGTCGCCGCCGCCCAGCCAGGCGGTCGGCGCCGGGACCACGTCGAGGCCGGCCGCTTCGAACTCGGTGCGCGCGCGGTCGATGTGCATCGCGTGGGTCACCAGCAGGATCCTTTTCACGCCGGCCGCCTGCAGGTGCACCGCCGAGAAGCGCGCGTTCTCGCGCGTGTCGCGCGAGGCCGTCTCCACCCAGCGCGGCGGCAGGCCGTACTCGTCGCGCAGCAGCGCCGCCATGAGGTTCGCCTCGGGGGTGTCGCCGGCGGGTGCGCCGCCGCTCACCAGCAGCGGCAGACGGGTCTCGCGGGCGAGCGCGGCGGCGTAGCGCAGGCGCTCGAGCGCGAGCCGGTTGACCGTCTCGCCACCGAACTCGGGCGCGTGCGTGCGCTTGCCGGCGCCGAGCACCACGATCGCCTGCGCCTCGCGCAGCCGCGCGCGATCGAGCGTGTGCGGGTACTCGACCTGCGCGACCAGCCAGCCCACGCTCGGCGGCATGATCAGCAGGAGGTTCAGCGCCACGCCTCCCCAGGCGAGCGCGCGCCCGAGGCGGGGCCGGCGGCGCAGCGCCAACAGGCCGAGCACGATCGGCAGCAGCGGCAGCACGGGTGGCAGCGCGAGCACTGCGACGAGCTTCTTGAGCCAGAAGAGGAGGGTGTCGGGGGCGAGTTCCATTTGCGGGCAGGGCGGGGTTTGGCGGCGGCTGCCGCGGCCAAGTATTATCGACGCATCCCGCCTTCGCTACCCTAATGCCTCCTAGCCTGAATCTCCTCCACTTGCCGCGAGATCGTTCCCGATGCCCGGGGCTGAATCGCACCTCGCCGGGGCTCGTCCTCCATGCGTGAGGCCATGTTGTGGCTGGCTGCGCTCCTGGCGGCGTATGCGACCTTCGAGTTCCTGCGTGCGCTGCGGCTGCCGCGCGAAGGTGCGGCCGGGGCTTTCGTCGCACCGCAGTCCGCTGCCGCACCGCCCGCAACGGTCGTCGCGGCCAGAGATGACCGGGACGACGAGGACGACGACTTCCTCGCCTACGCGCCGCTGCCTTCTTCGGCTTCCCCCGCCGCGGGCGCGGCTGCGGCCGGCCCCGCGCCTTTCCCTTCCGACTCTGCCGCCGCGGCCGAAGCGGCCGCGGCGGCACGCTTCGAGCTCGAACTCGAGAACTCCCGCCTTCGCCAGGCCCTGCAGGCACAGCGCGACCTGGTGGCGCTGCAGCAGAGCGAGATCGATCGTCTCGTGGAGGACATCACTGCCCTGCGTGAGGAGCTCGACGCCCACGCCGCGTCCGTCGCCAGCTCGCCCGAATATTCCGAGGCGATGGTGCTTGCCGCGCAGGGGCTCAACGCCGAGATGATCGCCGAGCGCTGCGGCATCACCCTCGCCGAGGCCGAGCTGGTCCTCGCGCTCGGGCGCGATGGAGAAGGGCGTCGATGAAGCTGCCGCGTTTCCCTGCGACCCGATCCTCGCTTCCGCCCGGCTCGCCGCGCCGCGCCGCACTGGTCCGCGCGGCTGCGGCGCTCTCCGCCGCGCTCGTGCTGCTGGTGCTCGGCCTGCTCGATCGCGATCGAGCCGCGCCGCCGCGCCCGGGGGGCGAATCCGTCGGCGCGGCGCCACCCGGGGCGCCCGTCGCCACTTCCCCGAGCTTGCCGCCGGGCGCGACTTCGCCGCGGGCGGCCGGCAAGCTCGGCAGCGCCGCGGCGGCGCCCGGGGTCGAGACCGCATCCGGGGCCGTCGGCCTGGCGGAGGTCGCGGCGCCCACCTCATCCTGTCCGGCCCCCCCACCGGCCCCGGCCTGCCCGCCGCCTCCCGCGCCGACCGCACAGGGCGACGGCATCCTGCTGCCGCGCGCTGCAGCGGCGCCCGCCGGCCCCGGCTACCTCGTCCAGCTCGGCGTCTTCGCCGCCCCCGACAATGCGCTGCGTGTCTATCGGCAGGCTGCCGCCGCCGGACAGCCGGCCCACATCCAGAGCCGCGTCGTCCTCGGCCCCTTTGCCGACCGCGAATCCGCCGAACGCGCCCGCAAGCGCCTGCAGGCGGCGGGCGCCGGGCCCGGCGTGCTGATTCCCCCGCAACGCCCGCGTTGAGCGGACGTGAAGCCCGTCACGGCGCGCAGGTCGTGTATCGGATGATGATGTTTTTTTGAAGCGAGGTTCCCCTCATGCAGATCAAGAGTCCGCTGTTCGGCAGCGCCGAGATTTCCGAAGACAAGATCATCGAGTTTCCCAGGGGCCTGCCAGGCTTCGAGCACTGCCGCCGCTTCACTCTGCTGCACGAGGAAGGGCGCGAGGCGCATGTGTTCGTGCTGCAGAGCGTGGACGAGCCCGACGTCGCGTTCTCGGTGACCGCGCCCGAGCGCCTCGGCGTCCATCTGGAGTTTCCGCTGGATGACCAGGAGGTCGCGCTGCTGCGCCTGCACGCGCCCGAGGATGCCGCGGTGGCGGTGATCGTGCGCAAGGACGACGGCGAAGGCCCGGCCGGAACCGGTCTGCGCGCCAACTTCATGGCGCCGCTGGTGATCAACACCGGCGCACGCGTCGGCCTGCAGAAAGTCATCGACCGCCTCGGCTGCGAGATCACGCTGCGCGCGGGCGGCTGATCCGCATCGGGGGTGTGCGGGCGGCATGTCCGCCTGCGGCCGCGGGTACAATGCTCGCTTTCCCCAAGCAGAGTCAGGATCATGGCCCGTCAGATCATCTCCACCCCCAATGCCCCCGCCGCCATCGGCCCCTACTCGCAGGCCGTCAAGGTCGGCAATCAGGTCTTCCTCTCCGGCCAGATCGGCCTGGACCCCGCCACCATGGAAATGGTCGAGGGCGTCGAGGCGCAGGCCCGGCGCGTGTTCGACAACCTCGCCGCGGTGGCCGAGGCCGCCGGCGGCTCCTTCGCCGACGTGGTCAAGATCACCATCTACCTCACCGACCTGGCCAACTTCGGCGTGGTCAACGAGATCATGAAGTCCTGCTTCGCCGAGCCCTATCCGGCGCGTGCCACCGTCGGTGTGCGCGAGCTGCCGCGCGGTGCGCTGGTCGAGGCGGATCTGGTGTTGGTGATCGAGTGAGGCGTGAGGTTTAAGGCTTAAGGTGTGAGGCGCGAGGGGCGTGGCGCTCGACGCGCTGCGTCCCTGGTGCGCTGACTCGATGTGCCGGTCGCGTGCCGGTCGGCGAGCGGCGGACATGCGCGCTCGCTCGCCTCTTTCCTCCTCGCGAGAAGGATCCACGATTGAACGCGATGCAGCCGCCGCGCGGCTGGCCGGGGGTCGGGGCGCAGCTGGCGGGGCGACTTGCGAAGCTCGACCTGCGCGCGCCGCGCGATCTCCTGCTGCACCTGCCGCTGCGCTATGAGGACGAGACCCGGCTGACGCCGATCGCCCAGGTGCGCCCCGGGTTTCCCGCCCAGGTCGAGGGCGAGGTGACGAGCGCCGAGGTCGTGCTGCGTCCGCGCCGCCAGCTCGTGGCGCGGATCTCCGACGGCAGCGGCACGCTGGTGGGGCGTTGGCTCAATTTTTACCCTTCGCAGCAGAAGCAGCTCGCGCCGGGCGCACGCGTACGCCTGTTCGGCGAGGCGCGTGGCGGCTTCTTCGGGCTCGAGATGGTGCATCCGCGCCTGCGCGCGGTGGCGCCCGGCGATGCGCTGCCCGATGCGCTGACCCCGGTTTATCCGACCACCGCCGGCGTCGGCCAGCTCACGCTGCGCAAGCTGGTCGCGCAGGCCCTGCACAGCGAGTCGCTCGACGAGTTGCTGCCCGCCGACTGGCTGCGCCGCCTCGGCCTGCCCGGCTTCGCCGAGGCCTTGCGCGCGCTGCACCACCCCGCGCCGGATGCCGACCCCTTCGCGCTCGAGCAGCGCGAGCACCCCGCCTGGCAGCGCATGAAGTTCGAGGAGCTGCTGGTGCAGCAGCTCTCGCTGCGCCGCGCCTGGCTGGCCCGCCGTGCCCAGGCCGCGGTGGCGCTGCCGGCGCGCGGGTTGCTCACCGCGGCCCTGCTCGATTCGCTGCCCTTCCGCCCCACCGGCGCGCAGGCGCGGGTGGGCGCGGAGATCGCCGCCGACCTCGCCGCGCCGCATCCGATGCAGCGCCTGCTGCAGGGCGATGTCGGCTCGGGAAAGACCCTGGTCGCCGCGCTGGCGATGCTGCAGGCGGCTGAGAACGGCTGGCAGGCGGCGATGATGGCGCCCACCGAGATCCTCGCCGAGCAGCACTGGAAGAAGCTCTCGGCCTGGCTGGAACCGCTCGGCATCGGCGTGGCCTGGCTGTCGGGCAGCCGCAAAAAACGCGCGCGCGCGGCCGAGCTCGCCCGCCTGGCGAGCGGCGAGGTGCTGCTCGCGGTCGGCACCCATGCGCTCATCGAGGACCCGGTGACGCTGCCGCGGCTGGCGCTGGCGGTGGTCGACGAGCAGCACCGCTTCGGCGTTCGCCAGCGCCTGGCGTTGCGCGAGAAGGGCGAGGGCGGACGGCGGCCGCACATGCTGATGATGTCGGCGACGCCGATCCCGCGCACGCTGGCGATGACGCACTACGCCGATCTCGACGTGTCGGTGCTCGACGAGCTGCCGCCCGGGCGCACGCCGATCCGCACCAGGCTGGTCTCCGACGTGCGTCGCGAAGAGGTGGTCGCGCGCGTGCGCGCCGCCTGCCTGGAGGGCCGCCAGGCCTACTGGGTGTGCCCGCTGATCGAGGAGTCGGAGGCGCTGCAGCTGCAGACCGCGCAGGACACCTTCGCGACGCTGGTCGAGGCGCTGCCCGAGCTGCGCGTGGGCCTGGTGCATGGCCGCCTGAAGAACGAGGAGAAGTCCGCCACCATGGCCGCCTTCTCCGCCGGCGAGCTCGACCTGCTGGTGGCGACCACGGTGATCGAGGTCGGCGTGGACGTGCCCAACGCCAGCCTGATGGTGATCGAGCACGCCGAGCGCTTCGGCCTCGCCCAGCTGCACCAGCTGCGCGGCCGGGTGGGGCGCGGCACGGCGGAGTCGGTGTGCATCCTGATCTACGCCCAGCCGCTGTCGCAGACCGGTCGCGAGCGCCTCAAGGTGATCTACGAGAACACCGACGGCTTCGCGATCGCGCGCGAGGACCTGCGCATCCGCGGCCCGGGCGAGTTCGTCGGCGCGCGCCAGAGCGGCGTGCCGCTGTTGCGCTACGCCGACCTCGAGATCGACGCCGCGCTGATCGAGCCTGCGCGCGAGCTCGCCGAGCACCTGCTCGCCCACGACCCCGCCTCCGCCAACGCGCTGATGCGGCGCTGGCTGGGCGGGCGCGAAGCCTTGCTGCGCGCATGACGACCGTAGCCGCCCCTGTAGGAGCGCCGGCAGGCGCGAACATGGCGCTTCGGGCGTCGACGTGGCCGGCACGATCGGCGGCGGCCTTCGCGCCTGCCGGCGCTCCTGCAACCCCCCCCCACCCGTGACGCCTCCTGCATGGGAATCGCCTCTACTGCCTGAATCGATGCGTCCCCTGACCGCCTTTCCCCTCCACACCGGCCCGCGCCACGAGACCTGGCTTGCCCATCCGCCGCGCGCCGTGCTGCCGGCCGGGCTGCTGCCCTGGCTCAAGGATGCCGGCTCGCTCACCGCGCGCATCCGTGCGCGCTGCGCCGGCTTCGAGGTCCGCGTGCTGTGCCAGCGCCTCGCCCGCGTGCGGCGCGACGAGGCGCTGCTGCTCGGCCTGCGCGCGGGCGAGCTCGCCTGGCTGCGCGAGGTGCTGCTGGTGGCCGACAGCCGCCCGGTGGTGTTCGCGCGCTCCTTGCTGCCGCGCCGCAACCTGCGCGGGGCGTGGAATCTCTTCCATGGCATCGGCGCCCGCCCGCTCGGCGCGGCGCTGTTCTCCGACCCGGCGATCGCGCGCCTGCCGCTCGCGTGCAGGCGTCTGGACGGGCGCGATGCGCGGTATCATCGCGCAGCCGCGGCGCTCGCCCGCCAGTCCCCTGCACCGGCGCTGCCGGCCGCGCTGTGGGCGCGGCGCTCGGTCTTCCTGCTGCGGGGCCGCGCGCTGATGGTGAGCGAGGCCTTCCTCCCCGCAATCCTGGAACTGCGCAAATGACCCCCGCCATGAGCCTGAGCGACAAGCTTCCCCACTACGCCCGCCTGATGCGGATCGACAAGCCGATCGGCACCCTGCTGCTGCTGTGGCCCACGCTGTGGGCGCTGTGGATCGCGGCGGAGGGTTGGCCGCCGCTGTACATCCTGGCCATCTTCATCGCCGGCACCTTCCTGATGCGCTCGGCCGGCTGCGTCATCAACGACTACGCCGATCGCGACTTCGACGGCCACGTCGAGCGCACCCGCAACCGCCCGCTCGCGACCGGCGTGGTGAGCCCCGGCGAGGCGCTCGCGCTCGCCGCCGTGCTGTCGGCGGCCGCCTTCGTCCTCGTGCTGCCGCTCAATACCCTCACCATCCTGCTCTCGGTACCCGCGCTGCTGCTCGCCGGCAGCTATCCCTTCACCAAGCGCTTCTTCGCCATCCCCCAGGCCTACCTCGGCATCGCCTTCGGCTTCGGCATCCCGATGGCCTTCGCCGCGGTCACCGGCACGGTGCCGGCGACCGGCTGGCTGATGCTGCTCGCCAACATCTTCTGGGCGGTGGCCTACGACACCGAGTACGCCATGGTCGACCGCCCGGACGACCTCAAGATCGGCATCAAGACCTCGGCGATCACCTTCGGTCGCCACGACGTGCTCGCGGTCATGCTGTGCTATGCCGCCGCCTTCGCCCTGCTGGCCGTCGTCGGTGTGCTCGCCGGGCTGGGCTTCGCCTGGTATCTCGGCCTCGTCGTCGCCTGCGCGATCGCCGGCTACCACTACACCCTGATCCGCGCGCGCGAGCGTGCCGACTGCTTCAAGGCTTTCCGCCACAACAACTGGGTCGGCGGCGCGATCTTCGCCGGCCTCTTCATCGACCTCCTGCTGCGCGCCTGAGCCCTGCCGGCGCCTCCCCCGGACCGATCCCCATGCACTTCATGACCGCCCTCCGCGCCGCCTGGCAGCAGCGCGACAGCCTGCTCTGCGTCGGCCTCGACCCCGACCCGGCGAAATTCCCCGCCCACCTGCAGGGCCGGCCCGACGCCATCCTCGCGTTCTGCACGCAGATCGTCGACGCCACCGCCGACCTGGTGTGCTGCTTCAAGCCCCAGATCGCCTACTTCGCCGCCCACCGCGCCGAGGACCAGCTCGAGGCCTTGATCGAGCACATCCACGCCGCCCACCCCGATACCCCGGTCATCCTCGACGCCAAGCGCGGCGACATCGGCAGCACCGCCGAGCAGTACGCCATCGAGGCCTTCGAGCGCTTCAAGGCCGACGCGATCACCGTCAATCCCTACATGGGTCGCGACTCGGTCGATCCCTACCTGGCCTGGCCCGACAAGGGCGTGATCCTGCTCTGCCGCACCTCCAACCCGGGCGGCTCCGACCTGCAGTTCCTCGAGGTCGATACGCCCCATGGCCGCATGAAGCTCTACGAGCACGTCGCCCGCACCGTCGCCGACGACTGGAACGCCAGCGGCAACTGCGCCCTGGTGGTCGGCGCCACCTTCCCGGCCGAGATCGCGCGCGTGCGTGAACTCGTCGGCGATATGCCGCTGCTCGTGCCGGGCATCGGCGCGCAAGGCGGCGACATCGCCGCGACCCTGGCGGCGGGACGCACGGCCAACGGCAGCGGCTTGATGATCAACTCCTCGCGCGCGGTGCTGTATGCGGGGAAGGGCGAGGACTTCGCACAGGCTGCGCGCAGGGTGGCGCAGGAGACGCGGGATGCGGTCAATGTGCATCGCGTCTCGAAGTGACGTTTATTCCACTTGCAATGCCAATTGAAGTCGGGTTGACTGTCGGGCGCTCGCGCCCAGCTGTCCGGGTGCCGATTCATCATCTTCGCCACGAGGGAGTCAGATTGTGTTCAGGTTGAAAAACGAAGCGTTGCTCAAGGGTCTGCTGCTCGCAGGAGCGACCGTGGTGCTCGTGGGGTGCGGTGGCGGAGGTGGCGGTGGTGGGGGGGTTCCCGGTGGGCCAACGCCCGAAGGGGGGGGCTCCGGGGGCGGAGTCGTCACCGAGCCGACCGTGACCTTGAGCCTGACCGATCTGGGCGCAGGGACCACGAGCAATAGCTTGTCTTTCGGGCAGAACCTCAAGGCGACGGCGCTTGTGCTCGACAAGACCGGCAAGCCCGTTCCGAATGCGATCGTCAGTTTTGGGGCGAGCCCCGACTCGCTGGTTGCGTTGATCCCGGATGTTGGAACCGCGCTCACTGGCGCGGATGGAAAAGCTTCGATCCAGTTGGCCCAACAGAGTCTCACTTCCGCGGGCGCAGGAACCCTGACGGCGCGATCCGAGGTCGACGGTGTGGAGACGGCCGACTCCGAGAATTTCAGCGTGAGCCCTGCGAGTGTCAGCCTCGAGCAGATGCAGGTCGGCCGGAGTCCGCTTTCGGCCTATGGAACCACGAGTGTCTCGGTCGATGTGAAAGGCGTGCCGAACACCGTACCGGTTACTGTCGCATTTACGTCCAATTGCGCAACCCTTGGAAAAGCGAACCTGACGCAGAGCGTGATCTCGTTGAACGGCAAGTCGATTGCCAACTACGAGGACAAGGGTTGTGCCCGGACGGATACGATCACCGCAACGGTCGCCGGAACTTCGGTTTCGACTTCGACCAGCCTGCAGGTGGAGGCCCCCGGTGTTTCGAGCATCCGGTTCATGTCGGCGAGTCCTGAAACGATCGTGTTGAAGGGAACGGGCTCAGCCGATTTTCCGGAGGTTTCGCAGGTCAGTTTCAAGGTTGTCGACAGCAACGGTGCGCCGATCCAGAACGCGCTCGTGACCTTTTCGTTGAGTACGGCGACCGGCGGCATCCTGCTTGAATCCACGGCGGTTTCCGGGCCCTCGGACACCGTGACCAAGAGTACCGGAGCTGATGGGCTGGTTCAGGTTACGGTTCAATCGGGCACGATTCCGACTCCGGTTTGGGTGATAGCAAGCACGACGGATTCGGGTGGCAAAGCCATCACGACTCAGTCTGTGAAGCTGAGCATCAGTACCGGGCGCCCTGCGCAGGACCGCATGTCTCTTGCCGTTGAGAGCCACAACATCGAGGGCCTTGATTACGATGGTCAGGCCGTTAAGGTCACGGCTCGACTCTCGGATCGGCTTGGAAATCCTGTGCCGGACGGTACCGCAGTCAACTTTATCGCCAGCGGTGCACAGATCGGCGCGACTTGCCAGACGGAGGTGGGCGCATGCTCTGTCGATTTCGTCAGCGGTAACCCGCGGCTGAATGGCAGGATTGCGATCCTGGCCTATGCCCTCGGAGAGGAAAGCTTTCTCGATCTCAACAGCGACAACCTTTACGCGCTCGCTGTGGAGGGGCCTAACTTCACTGATTTGGGCAATGCGTTCCTCGATCGGGACGAGAATGGGCAGTTTGATGCCGGGGAGCAGTCGGTTCCTTATGGGTCAGGCAGTTCCGGCTGCGTGAATCGTTTGTCGACATCTCCTGGTGCGCCGAGTGTTAGCGGCACCTGCGACGGAGTGTGGGGACCAGCGCACGTGAGGCAGGAGAATGTGATCGTGCTTTCCGGCTCCGATGCATTCCTGAGCCGGACTCGTTTCAGCATGGCGGGCGAGTGCTCTTACACCGTTGATGATTTCAGATTGTTCGACCGCAACAATAACCCGATGCCAGAAGGATCGAAAATCGAAGCGATCGTCGAAGGAACCGAGTTCACATCGGCAACGGTAACTCCGAATATCGTGCGTGATACCGCAGCTCCGGGCGGAACCTACCATTCGCTCACGCTGAAACGTAAGGAAACCTCCGGCTGCGACACCGCTCCGGATCGCACCTTGCCGTTGGAGATCACCACTCCGAGGGGGAATGTGACGCCGATTACTCTGACGATCACGAAATGATCTGACCGCTGGCACTAACCGGGCGGGGCGTTTGCAGGAGGGGGCCTTCACGCATTGGTTGTGCGAACGCCTCCGAAGGCCGGCGAAAGCCGGCCTTCGCGTTTTCGGGTAGGGACGATCAGCCCGCTATAATCCCGCCCATGAACTACTCCGACCTCCGCGATTTCCTCACCCAGCTCGAAGCCCGTGGCGAGCTCCGCCGCATCAAGACCCCAGTCGACACCTACCTCGAGATGACCGAGATCGCCGACCGCGTGCTGCGCGCCGGCGGGCCGGCCTTGCTGTTCGAGAGACCAGTGACCAAGGGCGTGCCGCAGGCGATCCCGGTGCTCGCCAACCTCTTCGGCACGCCGCAGCGGGTGGCGATGGGGATGGGGGAGGACGTCACCGACGGCAACTGGAGCGCGCCGCTGCGGGAGGTCGGCAAGCTGCTTGCCTACCTCAAGGAGCCCGAGCCGCCCAAGGGCTTGAAGGACGCCTGGGACAAGCTGCCGGTGTTGAAGCAGGTGCTCAACATGGCGCCCAGGGAGGTGCGCTCCGCGCCCTGCCAGCAGGTGGTGTGGTCGGGCGACGAGGTCGATCTGGCAAAGCTGCCGATCCAGCACTGCTGGCCGGGCGACGCCGCGCCGCTGATCACCTGGGGCCTGGTGGTGACGCGCGGGCCGCACAAGAAGCGCCAGAACCTGGGCATCTACCGCCAGCAGGTGATCGGGCGCAACCGCGTGATCATGCGCTGGCTGGCGCATCGCGGCGGCGCGATCGACTTCCTCGAGCACCAGCGCGCGCATCCGGGCGAGCCCTTCCCGGTTTCGGTGGTGCTGGGCTGCGACCCGGCGACCATCCTCGGGGCGGTGACGCCGGTGCCGGATTCGCTCTCGGAATACCAGTTCGCCGGCCTGCTGCGCGGGGCCAAGACCGAGCTGGTGAAGTGCCTCGGCAGCGACCTGCAGGTGCCGGCCTCGGCCGAGATCGTGCTCGAAGGTGCGATCCATCCGAACGACATGGCGCCGGAAGGCCCCTACGGCGACCACACCGGCTACTACAACGAGGTCTCCGACTTTCCGGTGTTCACGATCGAGCGCATCACCATGCGCCGCGACCCGATCTACCACAGCACCTACACCGGCAAGCCGCCCGACGAGCCGGCCATGCTGGGGGTGGCGCTCAACGAGGTCTTCGTGCCGCTGCTGCAGAAGCAGTTCACCGAGATCGTCGACTTCTACCTGCCGCCGGAGGGCTGTTCGTATCGCCTGGCGGTGGTCAGCATCCGCAAGCAGTACCCCGGCCACGCCAAGCGGGTGATGTTCGGCATCTGGAGCTTCCTGCGCCAGTTCATGTACACCAAGTTCATCATCGTGGTGGACGAGGACGTGAACATCCGCGACTGGAAGGAGGTGATCTGGGCGCTCACCACGCGCATGGACGCCACCCGCGACACCACGCTGGTCGACAACACGCCGATCGACTACCTCGACTTCGCCAGCCCGGTCGCCGGCCTGGGCAGCAAGATGGGGCTGGACGCGACCAACAAGTGGCCGGGCGAGACCAGCCGAGAGTGGGGCACGCCGATCGTCATGGATGCGGCGGTGAAGGCGAAGGTCGATGCGATGTGGGGCGAGCTGGGGCTGTAGGGCGGGCGCGCGTTACGTTTTGTTGTTGCACTGCAGCCGAACGCCCGGCATGGTCCCGGGTCGAAGCCTTTGTCATGCGCTGCGGATGTTCCCGGCGCGGGCTCCCGCTTGAGGAAAATCGATGAGCAATCCCTATCCCGCGCCGATCGGGGCCGGCCAGCCCTCCGAGAACATGGTCACCGTCACCCACCTGGTGTATGCGCTGCACGCCTTCGCGGTGTTCTCGGCGGTGGTGGGCTCGGCGACGATCATCTTCAGCTTCGTCGCCAGCCTGCCCTCCATCGCCGCGGTGATCCTGAACTACTGGAACCAGAATGCGGTGCGCGGCACCTGGCTGGAGAGCCACTTCCGCTGGCAGATCCGCACCTTCTGGTTCGCGGTGCTGTGGATCGCGGTATCGGCGCTGATGGTGGTGACCATCATTGGCGTGCCCTTCGCGCTCGCGCTGCTGCTCATTGCCGGGCTGTGGATCCTGTACCGCATTGTGCGCGGGTGGTGGAACCTGATGCAGCGGCAGACGATGCCGATGGCGTGAGGCTTGAGGCTTGAGGCTTCGCTCGCGTGTTGCGGAGATGCTTCCCGGGCGGCCGTATTCGCGCCTGCCGGCGCTCCTACAAGGGGGCCGGCTGCGCGGTTTTCTGTAGGAGCGCCGGTGGTTCGCGGCGCCCGCGTCGATCTCTTCGCGGCCCTGTTCGCGCCTGCCGGCGCTCCTACATCAACCGGCGCGCGTCCGACCCGCTGTAGGAGCGCCGGCAGGCGCGAAAGCGGGGCTTCGTTACCCCCGGCCTTCATTCTCCGCCGCTCCACAGCCACTCCAGCAAGGCGTCCTGGGCCGCGGCGCTGGCGGCGGCGTCGGGGTGGTTCACCATCATCACCACCACATGGCGCTGGCCTTTGCGGTCGAGCAGGTAGCCCGCCATCGCGCGTACGCCGTTGAGCGTGCCGGTCTTGATGTGGGCCTGGCCGCGTGCCGGGCTGTCGCCAAGGCGGCGGCGGGCGGTGCCGTCCAGCCCCGCCACCGGCAGGGCGGCGATGAACTCCGGCATCCACGGCCGCTGCCAGACGGCCAGCAACAGCGCACCCAGGCTGTCGGCGCGGATGCGCTCGTTGCGCGACAGCCCCGAGCCGTTCTCGATCACCAGCCCGTCGGTGTCGATGCCGGCGGCGGCCAGTGTCGCAGCGGCCGCGCGGGCGCCCGCCGCCACCATGTCCTCGGTGGCGTCCTCGCGCAGGCTCACGCGGCCCAGCGTGGCCAGCAGCTGGCGCGCAATCACGTTGCTCGACCATTTGTTCATGTCGCGCACCACGTCGGCGAGCGGGTCGGAGTCGTCCCCGAACAGCTCCTCCGCACTCGCCGCCAGCCGGCCTTCGCGTACGGTCCCGCCCAGTCGGCCGCCCACTTCGCTCCACAGCGCGGCGACGAGCGCGCTGCCGAACTCGGCCGGCGGCAGCGGCGCGGCGCTCCAGGTGCGCGGGCCGCAGGCCGCGGGCAGGCTGCCGCTCAGCACCAGGCGACGCCCGGGCTCGAGTGTGGCCTGCAGGTCGCGGTACCAGGTGCCGCAGGGCGCATCCGAGGTGAGGATGCGGTTGTCGATGACGAGGCCGGCGAGTGGCGGCTCGGCGGCCAGGGTGACCGGCGCGTTGGCCACCTTCCCCGGGTGCAGGCCGAGCAGCAGGGTGTTGTAGTGCAGCAGCAGACCGTGCGGCCCGCTGTTGTATGGGCGCAGGCCGCGGCCGTCGAAGGCGTCGGGGTCGTGTGGAGGCAGGCGCAGTGCCGAGGCGTCTAGCACGATGTCGCCGGCGATGCGCTCGACGCCGAGCGCGCGCAGCCGGCGCAGCATCTTCCACAGGCGATCGTAGCCGAGCACGGGATCTGCCCCGCCGACGAGGTAGAGGTTTCCTTCCAGCACGCCCGCGCGGAGCGGGCCGTCGCCGGCGATGCGGGTCGTCCAGGTGTGGGCGGGGCCCAGGCGCTCGAGTGCGGCGAAGGCGGTGACGAGCTTCATCACCGAGGCCGGGTTCATTGCCGCGCCGGCGTTGATCGCGAGAGTGGGGGCGGGACGGTCCACCGGACGCGCCCAGACCGCGATCGCCTCCACGGGAATTTGCGCGCTGTCCAGGGCGAGGCGCACTCCGGGCGGCAGCGCATTGCCGTCGGCATGGCCGGGCCCGACCAGCAGCAGGCTGGTGACGAAGATCACGCAGAGGGAAAGATTCTTCATGAGCATGTCAGGGATCCTGATCGAGCCTGGACCGGCGAGGCGGTAAAATGCTTGCCTGGCCTGCGTGCTTGCGCGGCGGATTTTATACGGAGCGGCAAATCCCGTTTGCATGAGTGGTCGTGCGGCGGGCTTGCACGGGAAAGATGAGCGGATTCGGACATTACGCGCGCACTGCGGACGAGCTGGAGCGCGAGATCCTCAAGCGCGGGATCGCGATCGGGATCGACTGGGACGATCCGTCGCGCATGCGCGACCTTGCCCGTCGCGCGTTGAGCTGCACGCCTGCCTGCATGATGAAGCTGCTGCGCAGCCCCGTGCGCCAGGACAAGCTGACCGGTGAGCTGTTCGCGCTCTCCGAGCTGATGCTGCAGAACATGCGCGAGAGTGCCGAGATCGGCTTCGAGACCCATGGCGGTCCGGCGTGGAAGGCCTTCGGGCGCGCGCTCAACGAGGAGTTCGACGCTGGCGTGCGACCGCCCGAGGCCGGCGCCTGAGGCCGGCTCATTCGCCGCGAGCGCAAGCGGATCGGGCACGGGTGCTGCGCCCGGCGAGCCGGATCGCCCCGCGCCCGTTGTCTTACGCCGGTACGCGCTCGCGCGCGAACAGCTCTTCCACCGTCTCGCGTTCGCGCACCACATGCGCGCTGGCGCCATCGACCAGGATCTCTGCGGCGCGCGGTCGGGTGTTGTAGTTCGAGGCCATCGTCATGCCGTAGGCGCCAGCCGACAGGATCGCGAGCAGGTCGCCCTCGGTCACTGCCAGGTCGCGCTCGCGCGCGAGGAAGTCGCCGCTCTCGCAGATCGGCCCGACGACGTCGTAGGTGGTGGGGGCGAGCGTGCGCGGGGCGACCTCGACCACATCGTGCCAGGCGTCGTAGAGCGCCGGACGGGCGAGGTCGTTCATGGCGGCATCGACGATCGCGAAGTTCTTGGTCTCGCCCGGCTTGAGGTACTCGATGCGGGTCAGCAGCAGGCCGGCGTTACCGACCAGGGAGCGGCCGGGCTCGAAGCAGAGCTCCTCCTCGCGGCCGGCGAAGACCTCCAGCAGCGGCGCGAGGTAGTCCGCGACCGGCGGCGGGGTCTCGTCGCGATAGCGGATGCCCAGCCCGCCGCCCAGGTCGATGTGTTCCAGCGCGATGCCGTCGGCGGCGAGGCGCTCGACCAGGTCGCGCACCTTGTACGCGGCTTCGGCGATCGGCGCGCGGTCGAGCAACTGCGAGCCGATGTGGCAGGCGACGCCGGTGATGCGCAGGTTGCGCAGCGCCGCGGCGCGGCGGTAAATCGCAGGGGCCTCGGCGAAGGCGACACCGAACTTGTTGCCCTTGAGGCCGGTGGAGATGTAGGGGTGGGTCTTGGGGTCGACGTCCGGATTCACCCGCAGCGACACCGGCGCACTCACGCCGAGTTCGCCCGCAACCGCGTCGAGGTGCTCGAGCTCCGCCGCAGACTCGACGTTGAAGCAGCGGATGCCCGCCTGCAGCGCCTGGCGCATCTCGGCGCGCGTCTTGCCGACGCCCGAGAACACGACCTTGTCGGCACGCCCGCCGGCGGCCAGCACGCGCGCGAGCTCGCCGCCCGAGACGATGTCGAAGCCCGCGCCCAGGCGCGCGAACACCGACAGGATGCCGAGGTTGGAGTTGGCCTTGACCGCGTAGCACACCAGCGCCGGGCGTCCGGCGAGCGCATCCTTCCAGGCCGTGAAGGCGGCTTCGAGCGCGGCGCGCGAGTATACATAGGTGGGCGTGCCGAAGCGCGCGGCGATCTCGGCGAGCGGCAAGTCCTCGAGCCAGAGCGCGCCGTCGCGCGCGGACAGGGTGGGGGCGGGCCAGCGGGCGGCGGGGGCGTTCATTCGAGGGGCGATTCCTTGATCAGATCCTTCGGCACGACGGGTTTGCTATGATCGGCGCCCGCCGGGGGCGACGTGGTGGTGCCGGGTGCCGGCAGGTAGAGCGGGCCCTTGATGCCGCAGGCGGACAGCAGCGCGCTGGCAAGGGCGATCGCGGGGAGTCGGGCTCGCATCGTGGCTCGCTTCATGGCTCGCTTCATGGCTCGCATCGCCGTTCTTCGCAAAAAACCGGAATGCTAACAGAAGGAATCAGCATGGAAGAGTCTGCGTTCAATGCGCTCGCCGAGGCCGAGCTGGCGCGCATCGAGACCGCCCTGGAGGACTGTGGCGCGGAGCTCGACGTCGAGCCCAAGCCGGGCGGCATCCTCGAGCTCGAGTTCGACAACGGCAGCAAGATGATCATCAACCGCCATACGGCGGCGCGCGAGATCTGGGTGGCGGCGAAGTCGGGCGGCTTCCACTTCCGTCCGCAGGACGGAGTCTGGGTCAACACCCGCGATGGACGCGAGCTGTGGGCGATGCTCGCCGCGCTGGTGGGCGAGCAGTCGGGCGAGGCGGTGAGGCTGGTGCGGCGCGATTGAGGGTGGCGGGTCTTGCCGTCCGCTTTCGCGCCTGCCGGCGCTCCTACAAAACCACCGCGCGTCCAGCCTCCTGTAGGAGCTGCGGCAGCTGCGCACACGGCGACTTCACAATCGACGCGTGCGCGGAATCCCATCGCCGCCTCCGCGCCTGCCGGCGCTCCTACAAGGCGCTGGCGCTTTTGTAGGAGCGGCGGAAGCCGCGAAGCTTTCTTTACGGCCGGATCGGCGTGGGGCGGCGCTCCTCGACCGGGGCGGGGGCTTGCGCGCGCGCGGGGCCGGGCGGCGGCAGGATGAGCGGGGCGGGGCCGGGCGGGATCGCCTCGGCCTCGGCCTCCATCGCCGGCGCGCTGTCGCCGGCGAACATCTCGCGCAGCCAGTCCGGAACCGGCGGCGGCGTGGGCGGGGCGTACTCGGCGTACTGCCAGTCCTGCTGGGTGCCGAGGCCGTTCTGAACCTGGCGCAGGCCGTCGGGACGCGGCAGCTCCACCTGCGGCGTGCCTTCGAGCGCGGACGCCATGTAGTTGATCCAGATCGGTAGCGCCGCGGCGCCGCCGGTCTCGCCCTTGCCGAGGTTGCGCGGCTGGCTGTGGCCGACCCAGCTCACCGCGACGAGGTCGGGGTGGTAGCCGCAGAACCAGGCGTCGACGTAATCGTTGGTGGTGCCCGTCTTGCCGGCGAGATCCTCGCGCTTGAGGCTGCGCGCGCGCGTGGCGGTGCCGCGCTGCACCACGTCGCGCATCATCGAATCCATCAGCCAGGCGTTGCGCGCGTCGATCACCCGCGGTGCGCTCTGGCCGGCGACCGGCGGGTCGGTGCGCGCGATCAGGCGACCGCTGCCGTCGTACATCTCCTTGATGACGAAGGGCTCGACGCGGTAGCCACCGTTGGCGAACACCGCATAGCCGGCCGCCATCTGCCACGGCGTGGCGGCGCCCGCGCCGAGCGCCATGGTGAGGTAGGGCGGGTTCTGCGCGGGGTCGAAGCCGAAGCGGGCGAGATAGTCGCGCGCGTACTCGGGGGTGATCTTCTCCAGCAGGCGGATCGACACCATGTTCTTCGAGCGCGCCAGGCCGTCGCGCAGCGTCATCGGGCCGGAGTAGCGCCCGTCGTAGTTCTTGGGCTCCCAGGCCTTGCTGCCGGTGACGCCGGCCGGGTAGTAGAGCGGGTTGTCCTCGAGCACGCTGCCCGGGCCGAACTCGCGGTCGAGGGCGGCGGAGAAAATGAAGGGCTTGAAGCTTGACCCGGGCTGGCGTACCGCCTGGGTCACGTGGTTGAACTTGTTGCGGTTGAAGTCGAAGCCGCCGATCAGCGCGCGCACCGCACCGCTGCGCGAGTCGATCGCCAGCAGCGCCGCCTGCACCTCGGGCAGCTGCGTCAGCTCCCAGGCGTCCTTGCCCGTGTTGCGTACGCGCACGATCGCACCGCGGCGCACGCGCCGCGCCTGCGGCGCCTTCTCCGACAGCATCGGTGCGACGAAGGACAGGCCCTTGCCGGTGATGCGGATCTCCTGGCCGCGCCGATAGACGAGCACCTCCTTCGGGCCGGCCTTGAGCACCAGCGCGGTAAGGAGGTCGTCGTGGTCGCTGAATTCGCCGAGCGCCTCGTCGAGTCGTTCGCCCGCGACCTGGCCGGAGGGCAGGTCGACGAAGGCCTCCGGGCCGCGGTAGCCGTGGCGGCGGTCGTAGTCGAGCACGCCGCGGCGCAGCGCCGCATAGGCCGCTTCCTGATCCTTGCGCGTCACCGTGGTGACGATGCGCAGGCCGAGCTCGTAGGCCTGCTCGCCGAACTGCTCCACCGCGATCTGGCGTGCCATCTCGGCGACGTAGTCGCCGGGCACGACGATGTCGGGAACGCGGCGGGCGGCGGCGATGTCGCGCTGGCTCTGCTTCGGGGTGGCGAAGGCGAGCGCCTCCTCGTACTGCTGCGGGGCGATGAAGCCGGCCTCGAGCATGCGGCGCAGCACGTACTGCTGGCGCACCGCGGCGCGCGCCGGGTTCACGATCGGGTTGAAGGCGGAGGGTGCCTTGGGCAGGCCGGCGAGCATCGCCGCCTCGGGCAGGGTGAGCTCGTCGAGCGTCTTGCCGTAGTAGGCACGTGCTGCGGCGGCGAAGCCGTAGGCGCGCTGGCCGAGGAAGATCTGGTTGATGTAGAGCTCGAGGATCTGGTCCTTGGACAGGTTCTGCTCGATCTTGAGGGCGAGCAGGATCTCGTAGAGCTTGCGGTTGTAGGTCTTCTCGCGCGAGAGGAAGAAGTTGCGCGCGACCTGCATGGTGATCGTCGAGGCGCCCTGGCCGCGGCCGCCGGACGAAAGGTTCGCGAGCGCCGCGCGCGCCAGGCCGAACGGGTCGATGCCGCGGTGCTCGTAGAAGCGCTCGTCCTCGGCGGCGAGGATGGCGTGCTTGAGGTGGGAGGGAACCTCGGCGATGCGAACCACGTCACGGCGCTCCTCGCCGAACTCGCCGATGAGGTGGCCATCGGCCGTATATACTCGGAGCGGAACGCGCGGACGGTAGTCGGTGAGCGTGTCGAGCGCAGGCAGCTTGGGCCAGGCGAAGAAGGCCATCGCCGCGAGCGTGGCGATGCCGAGAATGGCCAGCGCGAACAGCGCTGCGATCGGATACAGGACCCAGCGCATGGGCAATCCAGGATGGTTTCGAGCGGAGCGGCATTATACGGGATGCGCCCGCCCGGCTCTCGTGCCCGACCGTAAGTGCATGTCAACCGTGACGGGGTTTGCTTTACACCCCAATGGCTTGTTGCTAGCATGCTAGAGCCCTGTTGAAAAACAGCGCGTAACATAAAGAAATTCAAGGGTTTTCTTTGTGATCGACCTCCCCTTTTTAAGCCCCTCGGCGCGCCAGCTCGTCGGGCTCGACATCTCGTCTTCATCCGTGAAGCTCGTCGAGCTATCGGGCGGGGAAAAGGACGCTTACAAAGTGGAGCGCTATGCGGTCGAGACCTTGCCGCGCGATGCGGTGGTCGACGGCAACATCGCCAACCTCGACGCGGTGAGCGAATCGGTGCGGCGCGCGTTGCGGCGCTTCGGCACGGGGGTGCGCAACGTGGCGCTCGCGCTGCCGTCCTCGTCGGTCATCACCAAGAAGATCATCCTCCCCGACGGTCTGCGCGAGACCGAGATGGAGTTCGCGGTCGAGGCCGAAGCCAACCAGTACATTCCCTTTGCGCTCGAGGAGGTCAACCTCGACTTCCAGCGCATCGGCCCCGCGCCCGGCAGCCCGGGTGACGTCGAGGTGCTGATTGCCGCCTCGCGCAAGGACAAGGTCGAGGACCGCGTCGCGGTGGCCGAGGCGGCCGGGCTCAAGGCGGTGATCGTCGATGTCGAGTCGCTCGCCACCGAGTCCGCGCTCGAGCTGGTCTGCCGCCAGCTGCCGCGGGGTGGCGCCGATCAGGTCATCGCGCTGGTCGACATCGGCGCCTCGGTGATGAACGTGACCATGTTCCGCAACGGTCATTCCATCTACTCGCGCGAGCAGGCCTTCGGCGGCAGTCAGCTCACCCAGGACATCGCGCGCCAGTACGGCATGAGCTTCGAAGAAGCCGAGTCTGCCAAGCGTGCGGGCTCGCTGCCCGACAGCTATCCGCGCGACCTGATGCGCCCCTTCATGGACAGCCTCGCGCTCGAGGTCTCGCGTGCGCTGCAGTTCTTCTTCACCTCGACGCCGTTCAACCAGGTGGACCACGTCGTGCTAGCCGGTGGCTGTTCCGTGTTGCCGGGGCTTGGCGACGTGGTCGCGGCGCGCACCCAGGTCGACACCCTCATCGCCAACCCCTTCGCCGGCATGACCCTGAGCGGCAAGGTGAGGCCGAAGGCGCTGCTCGCCGATGCGCCCGCGCTGATGGTCGCCTGCGGCCTGGCGCTGCGGAGGTTCGACGCATGATCCGCATCAACCTGCTTCCGCATCGGATCGCCAAGCGCCGTCAGCGCCGCCAGCAGTTCTACGCGCTGGCCGCGGGCATGGTGCTGTTGGGTGCCCTGATCGGCTTCGGCGTACACATGATCTATGCCGGGCATATCGAACGGCAGGAGGCGCGCAACGCTTTCCTCAAGCAAGAGATCGCCCGTGTCGACCGCGACATCGCCGAGATTCGCCGCCTGCGCGAACAGATCGACGCGATGCTGGCGCGCAAGCAGGTCATCGAGTCGCTGCAGGGGACGCGCGCGGAGACCGTTCATCTGTTCAACGAGCTCGCCCAGCGCCTGCCCGACGGGGTGTACCTCAAGTCGACCAAGCAGACGGGGCGCCAGGTCAGGGTGGTCGGGCTGGCGCAGTCCAATGCGCGCGTGTCGCATTTCATGCGCAACGTCGAAGCCTCGGCCTTCCTCGAGCAGCCGAGGCTGATCGAGGCCAAGGCGGTCACGCAGGACAATCGCCGCTTGAGCGAGTTCACCCTCGATATCGCCATCCGGCCGCCGGTCGAGGCTGAGCCCGAGGCGGCCGCAAGCGCGCCGAAGGCGGTCGCGAAGGGGGCGCAGAAATGAGATTGGATCTCGCCGCATTGCGCGAAGGCATCGATTTCCGCCGCCTCGCGGAAGACTTCAAGGGGCTCGATCCGCAGGATCCGGGCATGTGGCCGACCGCTCCGCGCATCGTGGTCGCGGTCCTGTTGCTGGTGCTCACGGTAGCCGGATTCTGGTGGTTCGACTGGCAGGATCAGGTCAAGACCCTGGAGGCGCGCGAGGCTGAAGAGGTGCAGTTGCGCGAGAGCTGGGTCGTCAAGAAGCGCCAGGCGGTGAATCTCGAGGAGCACCGCCGCCAGCTTGCCGAGATCGACCGGCAATTCGGTGCGCTGCTCAAGCAACTGCCCAATCGTGCCGAAATGGACTCCCTGCTCTCCGACATCAACCAGGCCGGCCTCGGCCGCGGGCTTCAGTTCGAGCTGTTCAAGCCGGGCACCGACGTCATCAAGGAGTTCTACGCCGAGATGCCGATCGACGTGCGCGTGACCGGCGTCTATCACGACCTCGGCGAGTTCGTCGCCGACCTCGCCAGCATGCCACGCATGGTGACCCTCAACGATGTCGGCATCGATGCGGACAAGGACGGGCGGCTCAAGCTGCAGGCCAAGGCAGTGACATATCGCTACCTCGACGAGGAAGAGCTCGCCCAGCAGCGCAAGGCGGCGCAGGCGGCCCAGGCCGCGAAGCAGGGGAAGAAATGATGAACAGGGCCGCGATGATCGGCGCCTGTGTGCTGCTCGCCGGATGCACGGGGGGCAGCCAGGACGACCTGAAGACCTGGATGGACGAGCAGGCGAAGACCATGCGGGGGGCGGTCCGACCGCTTCCCGAGCTTCGCCAGGTGCCGGTGGTGGCCTATGCCGGCACGCAGGGCGACGATCCCTTTCGTATCGGGCGCATGGAGCCCGAGCGGCGCGCCTCGGCCAGCGCCCTTCGTCCCGACCTGGACCGCCGGCGCGAGCCGCTCGAGGCCTTCCCGCTCGAATCACTGCAGATGGTGGGCGTGCTGATGCAGGGAAACAACACCCACGCGTTGATCAAGGCGGGGACGGTGCTGCATCAGGTGAAGGTCGGGAACTACATGGGACAGAATTTCGGCGTGATCACGCAGATCACCGAGAACGAGATCAAGCTGCGCGAACTGGTCGAGGATGTCTATGGCGACTGGGTGGAAAAAGTCAGCGACCTGAAACTGCAGGAGCGCGGAGAGGCCGGAAAATGAGACACCGCATCGGAGTGCTGCTGATCGCAGCCGCTTTCGCAGGCCTGGCGCCTGCGCCCGCCGTGCTGGCCCAGGACGCATCGCAGACGCAGAGCTTCAGCAATCAGATCGAGGGGCTGGAGGTCGCCGAGCAGGGCGGCGCCATCTATGTGCGCCTGACCTTGCGCGAACCGCTCGCGAGCCCGCCGCCGAGCTTCAGCGTGGCCAACCCGGCGCGCATCGCCTTCGATTTCCCGGGTACTGCCAACGCCCTCGGGCGCAACGTCCAGGCCATCGACCAGGGCGACCTGCGCAGCGCCAACATCGTCCAGGCGGGCGATCGCACCCGCCTGGTGCTCAACCTCACCCGCATGAGCCCCTATGAGGCGCGCGTGCAGGGCCGCGACCTCATCATCGCGCTGTCGCCGGCCGCAGCGCGCGCGGCGCAGGGTTCGGTGGTGAGCGAAGCCGCGGCCAACTTCGCCGAGCCGCGCGCCGCAGCGGCCGCAGCGGGTGGCCTGGCGGTGCGCGACATCAACTTCCGCCGCGGTACCGCCGGCGAGGGGCGCGTGGTCGTCGACCTGTCCAGTCCGGACACCGGCATCGACATTCGCCAGCAGGGCGGCAACCTCGTCATCGACTTCCTGCAGACCGCGCTGCCCGAACATTTGCGCCGGCGCTCCGACGTCACCGACTTCGCCACCCCGGTCACCTCGATGACTGCCCAGCAGGTGGGCGATCGCGTACGCCTGACCGTGACGCCCAACGGCTTGTGGGAGCACAACGCCTACCAGAGCGACAACCGCTTCGTGCTCGAGGTGCGGCGCGTCGCCGAGGATCCGACCAAGCTCGGCGGCGGGCGCAGCGACTACAAGGGCGAGAAGCTCTCGCTCAACTTCCAGAACGTGGACGTGCGCTCGGTGCTGCAGGTCATCGCCGACTTCACCGACTTCAACATCATCACTTCCGACTCGGTGCAGGGCAACCTGACCCTGCGCCTGAAGGACGTGCCCTGGGATCAGGCGCTCGACATCATCCTGCAGGCCAAGGGCCTGGACATGCGCAAGAACGGCAACGTGATCTGGATCGCCCCGGGTGACGAACTTGCCGCGCGCGAGAAGCTGCAGCTCGAGGCCAAGGCGCAGATCAGCGACCTCGAGCCCTTGCAGACCGAGAGCTTCCAGATCAACTACCACAAGGCCAAGGAGATCTTCGATTTCCTCAAGAGCAAGGACCAGACCATGCTCTCCAAGCGTGGCAGCGTGGTGGTGGACGAGCGCAGCAACAAGGTCTTCGTGACCGACGTCGCCACCCGCCTGCAGGCCTTGCGCCGGCTGGTGCAGGAGATCGACGTGGCGCCGCGCCAGGTACTGATCGAGGCGCGCATCGTCGAGGCGAGCAAGACCTTTGCGCGCGACCTCGGCGTGCGCCTGGGTGTGGGCGGGGCCTTCGGCCGCATCGTCGGCTACACCGAGGATGGCGCGCCGGTGCGTCGCAGCACGCTCGGCGGCGGCCTCGGCGCCACGCGGACGATGGCGGGTCAGGTGGCGGGCGTGGTCGACGCCAACCCCGCGGGCTTGAACCTCAACCTGCCGGCGGATGTGTCCAATCCCGGCCTGCTGTCGATGGTGCTGTGGAACAACAACGCCACCCGCTTCCTCAACCTCGAGCTGAGCGCGCTCGAGGTCGATGGCCGTGGGCGGGTGATCTCCAGTCCGCGAGTGCTCACCGCCAACCAGGTCGAAGCCTCGATCGAGCAGGGCACCGAGATCCCCTACCAGGAGGCGTCGAGCTCCGGCGCGACCAGCGTGTCGTTCAAGAAGGCCGTGCTGTCGCTCAAGGTCAAGCCGCAGATCACCCCCGACGGTCGCCTGCAGCTGTCGATCGAGGTCAACAAGGATCGCCCGCTCTACGAGCAGACCCTGCTCGGCGTGCCGCCGATCGAGACCAAGAACGTCAAGAGCGAGGTGCTGATCGAGAACGGCGGTACCGTCGTGATCGGCGGCATCTACGAGGAAGAGGAGTCGACCGGCGAGGACAAGGTGCCGCTGCTGGGAGACGTGCCGGTGCTCGGCCACCTCTTCAAGTCGCAGAGCCGGGTGTCGAGCCGCAAGGAACTCCTCGTCTTCATCACCCCGCGCATCGTCTCCGACGCGCTCACGCTGCGCTGAGTCCGGCACATCTGCTGATACAATCCCGGGGCGGGCATCCGGCATGGATGCCCGCCCTTTTTCATCTGGATTTCCGGCGAGTCACGCGTGAGCTGTCTGATACTGATCGGCATGATGGGCGCCGGCAAGACCACGGTCGGCAAGGAACTGGCGCGCAGGCGCAAGATGCGCTTCGCCGATTGCGACCAGGCGATCGTGGCGCGCACCGGCGTCAGCATCCCGACCATCTTCGAGCTCGAGGGCGAGGCGGGCTTTCGCCGCCGCGAGACGCAGATGATCGATGAGCTCACCCGCGAGCCCGACCTCGTGCTCGCCACCGGTGGCGGGGTCGTCACCACGCCGCTCAACCGCGAGCTGATGCGCGAGCGCGGCATCGTGATCTACCTCGACGTGCCGACGCAGGTGCTGTTCGAGCGCACCCGCCACGACCGCAATCGCCCGCTGCTGCAGGTCGAGAATCCGCGCCAGCGCATCGAGGAACTCTACCGCGCGCGCGACCCCCTCTATCGCGAGACCGCCCACATCATCCTCGAGGGCGGTCGCGGCAACCCCGGCAACATGGTGCGCCAGATCGAGGAGGCGCTCGCCCGCTACAAGGCCGACACATGCAGACCCTGAACGTGGCGCTCGGCGAGCGCGCCTATCCCATCCACATCGGCCGCGGCCTGCTCGGGCGTGCCGACCTGATCCTGCCCCACCTCAAGACGAAGCGTGTCGCGATCGTCACCAACGCGGTGGTCGGGCCGCTCTACCTCGAGCGCCTGCGCGCCGGCCTGGAGGCCGCGGGCGTGCGCAACGCCGCGGTGGTGCTGCCCGACGGCGAGGCGCACAAGGACTGGGAGACGCTGAACCGCATCTTCGACATGCTGCTCGCCGAGCACTGCGAGCGCTCCACCACCCTGGTCGCGCTCGGCGGCGGCGTGGTGGGCGACATGGGCGGCTTTGCGGCGGCCTGCTACCAGCGCGGCATGCCCTTCATCCAGGTGCCGACGACGCTGCTGTCGCAGGTCGACTCCTCGGTGGGCGGCAAGACCGCGATCAACCACCCGCTCGGCAAGAACATGATCGGCGCCTTCTACCAGCCCAGGCTGGTGCTGGCCGACATCGACACCCTCGACACCCTGCCCGATCGCGAGCTCTCCGCCGGTCTGGCCGAGGTGATCAAGTACGGCCTGATCCGCGACCCCGAGTTCCTCGTCTGGCTGGAGGCCAACCTCGACCGCCTGCTGGCGCGCGACACCGAGGCGCTGGCGTGGGCGATCGAGCGCTCCTGCCGCAACAAGGCCGAGGTGGTGGCGGCCGACGAGACCGAGCAGGGCGAGCGCGCGCTGCTCAACCTCGGCCACACCTTCGGTCACGCCATCGAAACCGGCCTCGGCTACGGTGAATGGCTGCACGGCGAAGCCGTCGCCGCCGGCACGATGATGGCCGCCGAGCTGTCGCGCCGCCTGGGCTGGATCGACGCCGGCGCGGTGGCGCGCATCGAGGCGCTGTTCGAGCGCGCCCGCCTGCCGGTGTGGGGGCCGCGCATGGGCGTCGAGCGCTATGTCGAGCTGATGTCGCACGACAAGAAGGTCGAGGCCGGCAAGCTGCGCCTGGTGTTGCTGCGCGAGATCGGCTGCGCGGTGATGCACGGCGAGGCACCGGCCTCCGAGATCGCCGCGGCGATCGAGGCGCGCTGCCGCTGAGTTCGCGGCAGGCGCGCTCGCGGGCAGGCTCGCCGCCGCCGGCGGGTCGGTCATACTCGCGCAAGAGCGTCCTGCCGTTTTCGTCCTGCCGCGCCACTCGAGGAGGTCGCATGCTGCAACTCGCCCCCTATGCCGTTACCGAGGCCGCCTCGCGCGGCCGCGTCCATGACGAACCTGCGCCGGTCGCGCGCGGCCAGTTCCAGCGCGACCGCGACCGCATCGTGCATTCCACCGCCTTCCGGCGCCTCGAATACAAGACCCAGGTGTTCGTGAACCACGAGGGCGATCTCTTCCGCACCCGGCTCACCCATAGCATCGAGGTCGCCCAGCTCACCCGCGGCATCGCGCGCGAGCTCGGCCTCAACGAGGACCTCGCGGAGGCCATCGCACTCGCCCACGACCTCGGTCACACCCCCTTCGGCCACGCCGGGCAGGAGGCGCTCAATGCCTGCATGAAGGACTATGGCGGCTTCGAGCACAACCTGCAGTCGCTGCGCACGGTGGACCTGCTCGAGGACCGCTATGCCGGTTTCGACGGGCTCAACCTGATGTTCGAGACGCGCGAGGGCATCCTCAAGCACTGCTCGCGCGTCAATGCCGAGCGCCTCGGCGAGCTCGGCCAGCGCTTCCTCGATGGCACCCAGCCCTCGCTCGAGGCCCAGCTCGCCAACCTCGCCGACGAGATCGCCTACAACAACCACGACGTCGATGACGGCCTGCGCTCCGGGCTGATCACGCTCGAGCAGCTCGACGAGGTGCCGATCTTCGCGGTGCAGCGCCGCGAGGCCGAGGCGCGCTGGCCGGGCCTGTCGGGGCGCAAGCTTATCAACGAGACGGTGCGGCGCATGATCCACCTGATGGTGATCGACCTCATCGAGCAGACCCGCGCCAACATCGCCGCCGAGGGCGTGGCGACGCTCGCCGACGTCCATGCCGCGCCGCGCCTGGTGGCGTATTCCGATGCGCTGCTGCCGCCCCTGCGCGAGCTCAAGGTCTTCCTGCGCGACAAGCTCTATCGCCACTACCAGGTGCTGCGCATGACCAACAAGGCGCGCCGCATCGTCGGCGACCTGTTCACCGCCTTCACCGACGACCCCCACATCCTGCCGCCGCAGTACCAGGCGATGGCGCGCGAGGACAAGCCGCGCGCCATCGCCGACTACATCGCCGGCATGACCGACCGCTACGCCATGAAGGAGCACCGGCGGTTGTTCGCTGTGGGGGAGATTTATTGAGGCGTGAGACGTGAGACGTGAGGCGTGAGGTGGGTCTCCTGCTTGACACCGGGACGCATCGCCACCGGCACCGCCGCGTTCGCGCCTGCCGGCGCTCCTACAGGAACCGACGCGGCCCCGATGCAATGTAGGGGCGGCGGCAGCCGCGAAGCAGGCGTTCAGCGATCGCCGCCCATCGCCACCGGCACCACCACGTTCGCGCCTGCCGGCGCTCCTACAGGACCGACGCGGCCCCGATGCAATGTAGGAGCGGCGGCAGCCGCGAAGCAGGCGTTCATCGACCGCCGCCCGTCGCCACCGGCACCACCACGCTCGCGCCTGCCGGCGCTCCTACAGAACCGACGCGGCCCCGATGCAATGTAGGAGCGGCGGCAGCCGCGAAGCAGGCGTTCAGCGACCGCCGCCCGTCGCCACCGGCACCGCCGCGTTCGCGCCTGCCGGCGCTCCTACAGGAACCGACGCGGCCCCGATGCAATGTAGGAGCGGCGGCAGCCGCGAAGCAGGTGTTCAGCGATCGCCGCCCATCGCCACCGGCACCGCCGCCTTCGCGCCTGCCGGCGCTCCTGCAGAACCATCGCGGCAGGGGGTCTCGTCGCGTGCCGCAGTGCAAAAAAACTGTTGAATCCGGCGAGCTTTGGGGGGTATAGTTTTTCGACCGCAGCGAGCAGGACGGTGGTGTCCAAAATGGTGCATGAGGCCTGAAAAGCCTGCCCTTCAACCCCGTAGAGTCGCTGTTTCTGCACCAGAATGGTGCAGACTACAAAGCCGGTGCGCGCGCGCCCGGCTTTTTTGTGCGCGTTCGGTTTGTCGGCGATGGCCTTGTGGCCGATTTTTTTCCGGCTCCGCGCGCGTGATCTTGAGTGTCGTTTGAGGAATCGAAGATGGATCTGCCCCATAAGCAGGGTCTGTACGACCCCGCCAATGAACACGATGCCTGTGGCGTGGGTTTCATCGCCCACATCAAGGGCGAGAAACGTCATGACATCATTCTGCAGGGCCTCGAGATCCTGAAGAACCTCGACCACCGCGGCGCGGTGGGGGCCGACCCGCTGCAGGGCGACGGCGCGGGCATCCTGATCCAGATCCCCGACCAGCTCTACCGTGAGGAGATGGCCGCGCAGGGCGTGAGCCTGCCGCTGCCCGGCGAGTACGGCGTCGGCATGGTGTTCATGCCCAAGGAAGCCGCCTCGCGCCTCGCCTGCGAGCAGGAGATCGAGCGCGCGGTCGTGGCCGAAGGCCAGGTCGTGCTCGGCTGGCGCGACGTGCCGGTCAACCGCGACATGCCGATGTCGCCGACGGTCAAGGCCATGGAGCCGGTGATCCGCCAGATCTTCATCGGCCGCGGTCCCGACGTCATGGTCACCGAGGCGCTCGAGCGCAAGCTCTACGTCGTGCGTCGCCGCTCGGCCAACGCCATCGGCGCGCTCAAGCTCAAGCACGCCAAGGAGTTCTACATGGTGTCGTGCTCGGCGCGCACCGTGAACTACAAGGGCCTGCTGCTCGCCGACCAGGTCGGCGAGTACTACCCCGACCTGCTCGACAAGCGCGCCGTGTCGGCGCTGTCGCTGGTGCACCAGCGCTTCTCGACGAACACCTTCCCGAAGTGGAACCTCGCCCACCCGTTCCGCTACATCGCCCACAACGGCGAGATCAACACCCTGCGCGGCAACTACAACTGGATGCGCGCGCGCGAGAAGGGCGTGCATTCGCCGCTGCTCGGCGACGACCTGCAGAAGATCTGGCCGCTGATCTACCCCGGCCAGTCCGACTCGGCTTCGTTCGACAACGCGCTCGAGCTGCTGGTGATGAGCGGCTACTCGCTCGCCCACGCGATGATGATGATGATCCCCGAGGCCTGGGAATCGCACACGCAGATGGACGAGAAGCGCCGCGCCTTCTACGAGTACCACGCGGCGATGATGGAGCCCTGGGACGGCCCCGCGGCGGTGGCCTTCACCGACGGCCGCCAGATCGGCGCCACCCTCGACCGCAACGGCCTGCGTCCGGCGCGCTACCTGATCACCGACGACGACCTCGTGGTGATGGCCTCCGAGTCCGGTGTGCTGCCCATCGCCGACAGCAAGATCGTCAAGAAGTGGCGCCTGCAGCCGGGCAAGATGTTCCTGATCGACATGGAGCAGGGCCGCATCATCGGCGACCAGGAGATCAAGGAGTCGCTCGCCCACGCGCGCCCCTACGCCGACTGGCTGCGCCGCATCAACATCAAGCTCGACACCCTCGAGGCCCCGGCCGTGCTCGACACCGCCGCCGCCGACGAGCGCGTCGCGCCGCTGCTCGACCGCCAGCAGGCCTTCGGCTACACCCAGGAGGACATCAAGTTCATCCTCGAGCCGATGGGCAAGGCGGGCGAGGAGGGCACCGGCTCGATGGGCAACGACTCGCCGCTGGCGGTGCTGTCCTCGAAGAACAAGCCGCTGTTCAACTACTTCCGCCAGCTCTTCGCGCAGGTCACCAACCCGCCGATCGACCCGATCCGCGAGCAGATGGTGATGTCGCTGGTGTCCTTCATCGGCCCGCGTCCCAACCTGCTCGAGATCAACGAGATCAACCCGCCCTTCCGCCTCGAGGTGAGCCAGCCGGTGCTCGACTTCGAGGGCATGGCCAAGATCCGCAACATCGCGCGCTACACGCAGAACAAGTTCCGCTCCGCCGAGCTGGACATCTGCTATCCGGCCGAGTGGGGCAACGAGGGCGTCGAGGCGCGCCTCGCCTCGCTGTGCGCCGACGCCGAGAACGCGGTGCTGGCGGGCACCAACATCCTCATCGTCTCCGACCGCAAGCTCGCCGCCGACCGCGTCGCCATCCCCGCGCTGCTGGCGCTGTCCGCGATCCACCAGCACCTGGTGGAGAAGGGCCTGCGCACCCGCACCGGCCTGGTGGTGGAGACCGGCTCGGCACGCGAGGTGCATCACTTCGCGGTGCTCGCCGGCTACGGCGCGGAAGCCGTGCACCCCTACCTCGCGCTCGAGACCCTGGCTCACCTGGCCGACGACGCCGAGGCCGCGGCCAAGTACGTCAAGCACTTCGTCAAGGCGATCGGCAAGGGCCTGATGAAGGTCATGTCGAAGATGGGCATCTCGACCTACATGTCCTACACCGGCGCGCAGATCTTCGAGGCCGTCGGCCTCAAGCAGGCGCTGCTCGACAAGTACTTCACCGGTACCACCAGCCAGGTCGAGGGCATCGGCGTGTTCGAGGTCATGGAGGAGTCCATCCGCCTGCACAAGGCCGCCTTCGGCACCGACCCGGTGCTGCACGACATGCTCGACGCCGGTGGCGAGTACGCCTTCCGCATCCGCGGCGAGGAGCACATGTGGACGCCGGACGCGATCGCCAAGCTGCAGCACGCCACGCGCTCGGGCAAGGCCGACACCTACAAGGAATACGCCAGGATCATCAACGACCAGAGCCGCCGCCACATGACGCTGCGCGGCCTGTTCGAGCTCAAGGCCGCGACCACCCCGGTGCCGCTCGACGAGGTCGAGCCCGCCAAGGAGATCGTCAAGCGCTTCGCCACCGGCGCGATGTCGCTCGGCTCGATCTCCACCGAGGCGCACACCACCCTGGCGGTGGCGATGAACCGCATCGGCGGCAAGTCGAACACCGGCGAGGGCGGCGAGGACCCGATGCGCTTCAAGCCGCTGACCGAGGCGATCAAGCTGTCGCAGGTGATCGGCGAGAAGCGCATCGCGCGCGACCTCGACCTCAACGCCGGCGACTCGCTGCGCTCGGCGATCAAGCAGGTGGCCTCGGGCCGCTTCGGCGTCACCACCGAGTACCTGGTCAACGCCGACCAGATCCAGATCAAGATGGCCCAGGGCGCCAAGCCCGGCGAGGGCGGCCAGCTGCCCGGCCACAAGGTGTCGGAATACATCGGCTTCCTGCGCCACTCGGTGCCCGGCGTCGGCCTCATCTCGCCGCCGCCGCACCACGACATCTACTCGATCGAGGACCTCGCGCAGCTCATCCACGACCTCAAGAACACCAACCCGGTGGCCAGCATCTCGGTCAAGCTGGTGTCCGAGATCGGCATCGGCACGGTGGCAGCGGGCGTGGCCAAGGCCAAGGCCGACCACATCGTCGTCGCCGGCCATGACGGCGGCACCGGCGCAAGCCCGTGGAGCTCGATCAAGCACGCCGGCTCGCCGTGGGAACTCGGCCTCGCCGAGACCCAGCAGACCCTGGTGCTCAACCGCCTGCGCGGGCGCGTGCGCCTGCAGGTCGACGGCCAGATCAAGACCGGTCGCGACGTCGTCATCGGTGCGCTGCTCGGCGCAGACGAGTTCGGCTTCGCCACCGCGCCGCTGGTCGTCGAGGGCTGCATCATGATGCGCAAGTGCCACCTCAACACCTGCCCGGTCGGCGTCGCCACCCAGGACCCGGTCCTGCGCGCGCGCTTCTCCGGCCAGCCCGAGTACGTGGTCAACTACTTCTTCTTCGTCGCCGAGGAAGTGCGCGAGCTCATGGCGCAACTGGGCGTGCGGACCTTCGACGAGCTCATCGGCCGCGCCGACCTGCTCGACATGAAGAAGGGCATCGCGCACTGGAAGGCGCAGGGCCTGGACTACTCGCGCATCTTCTACCTGCCCAACGTGCCCGCCGAGGTGCCGCGCCTGCACAGCGAGACGCAGGACCACGGCCTCGACAAGGCGCTCGACCGCCAGCTCGTCGCGCTCGCCAAGCCGGCGCTGGAGAAGGGCGAGAAGGTCAACATCGACCTGCCGGTGCGCAACATCAACCGCACCGTGGGCGCGATGCTCTCGGGCGAGGTGGCCAAGCGCTACGGCCACGCCGGCCTGCCCAACGACACCATCCACATCCGCCTGAACGGCACCGCCGGCCAGAGCTTCGGCGCCTTCGTGGCGCGCGGCGTCACCCTCGAGCTGGTGGGCGAGGGCAACGACTACGTCGGCAAGGGTCTGTCGGGCGGCCGCATCATCGTGCGCCCGAAGGCCGAGTTCCGTGGCGACACGCCGCAGAACATCATCGTCGGCAACACCGTGCTCTATGGCGCGACCGAGGGCGAGGTCTACTTTGCCGGCGTCGCGGGCGAGCGCTTCGCGGTGCGCAACTCCGGCGCCACCGCGGTGGTGGAAGGCGTGGGCGACCACGGCTGCGAGTACATGACCGGCGGCACCGTGGTGGTGCTCGGCCAGACCGGGCGCAACTTCGCCGCCGGCATGTCGGGCGGCGTGGCCTACGTGCTCGACGAGGACGGCACGTTCGAGCAGCGCTGCAACATGGCGCAGGTCGCGCTCGAGCCGCTGCCCGACGAGATCGCCGCGCGCAAGGGCTCGGAGTCGGGCGACGAGCTCGAGTCCCACGGCCGCGTCGACATCGACCACCTGACGATGGGCGACGAGCTCATCCTGAAGGGCCTGATCGAGCGCCACGTCCGCTTCGCCGGCAGCGTGCGCGCGCGCGAGATCCTGAACAACTGGGGCGTCTGGCGGAAGAAGTTCGTCAAGGTGTTCCCGCACGAGTACCGCCGCGCGCTGACCGAGATGGCACAGCAGCGCGAAGCTGAGAAGGAGGCCGCATAAATGGGCAAGCCCACCGGATTCATGGAATATCAGCGTCTGTCCGAGGCCTACGAGCCGGTCGACAAGCGCCTGAAGACCTACAAGGAGTTCGTCGTCCGCCTCACCGACGAGCAGGCGTCGGTGCAGGGCGCGCGCTGCATGGACTGCGGCATCCCGTTCTGCAACAACGGCTGCCCGGTCAACAACATCATCCCGGACTGGAACGACCTCGTGTATCGCGGCCACTGGCGCGAGGCGATCGAGGTGCTGCACTCGACCAACAACTTCCCCGAGTTCACCGGCCGCATCTGCCCCGCGCCCTGCGAGGCGGCGTGCACGCTGAACATCAACGCCGACGCGGTGGGCATCAAGTCGATCGAGCACGCGATCATCGACAAGGCCTGGGAAGAGGGCTGGGTGGTGCCGCAGCCGGCCGAAGTCAGCACGGGCCGGAAGGTCGCCGTGGTCGGCTCCGGCCCGGCGGGGCTGGCCGCCGCGCAGCAACTTGCGCGCGCCGGCCACGACGTCACCGTGTTCGAGAAGAACGACCGCATCGGCGGCCTGCTGCGCTACGGCATCCCCGACTTCAAGATGGAGAAGTCGCTGATCGACCGCCGCGTCGAGCAGCTCCAGGCCGAGGGCGTGGTGTTCCGTACCGGCGTGCTGGTCGGCGCCGCCAGCGTGCCCGCCGGCATCGTCAATGATGCGAAGCAACTGATCAGCGCCGAGCAGCTGCAGCAGGACTTCGACGCCGTCGTGCTCGCCGGCGGCTCCGAGATCCCGCGCGACCTGCCGGTGCCCGGCCGCGAGCTCGGTGGCGTGCATTACGCGCTCGAGTTCCTGATCCCGCAGAACAAGCAGGTCGCCGGCGACAAGCCCAACCCGATCTCGGCCAAGGGCAAGCACGTGGTGGTGATCGGTGGTGGCGACACCGGCTCCGACTGCGTCGGCACCTCGAACCGCCACGGCGCGGCCAGCGTGACCCAGTTCGAGCTCATGCCGATGCCGCCCGAGCAGGAGAACAAGGCGCTCACCTGGCCGTACTGGCCGACCAAGCTGCGCACCTCGTCCTCGCACGAGGAGGGCTGCGAGCGTGACTTCGCCGTCGCCACCAAGGAGTTCATCGGCAAGAACGGCAAGGTCAAGGCGCTCAAGGCCTGTCGACTGGAGTTCAAGGACGGCAAGATGTCCGAGGTGGCGGGCTCGGAGTTCGAGATCAAGGCCGACCTGGTGCTGTTCGCGATGGGCTTCACCCAGCCGGTGGGTGGCGTGCTCGAGGCCTTCGGCGTCGATAAGGACGCGCGCGGCAACGCCAAGGCGACGACCGACGGCGCCGGCTGCTACACCACCAACGTGCCCAAGGTGTTCGCCGCCGGCGACATGCGCCGCGGGCAGTCGCTGGTGGTGTGGGCGATTCGCGAGGGCCGCCAGTGCGCCCGCGCGGTCGATGAGTTTCTGATGGGGGAGAGCCTGCTGCCGCGCTGATTGCACCTGAGACCACGCCGCCGCGGCAGCAGGTTTCATGCGCGGCGACGGTTCGCGGCTTCCGCCGCTCCTACAGGAACCGACGCGAGCTTCATGTAGGAGCGGCGGAAGCCGCGAACTTTTCTGGCATCCTCTGCGCTGAAGCGATTTGCGAAAGGCGGTCCGCGGACCGCCTTTTTTACGACCCTGTCTCCCGGAGCGCGCCATCCATGCCCAAGGTCCTCGTCATCAACGGCCCCAACCTCAATCTGCTCGGCACCCGCGAGCCCGAGATCTACGGCGCGACCACGCTCGCCGACGTCGAGCACGCCCTGCGCGCGCAGGGCGAGGCGCTCGGCATCGAGCTGTCGTGTTTCCAGAGCAACCACGAGGGCGCGATCGTCGATCGCATCCACGCCGCGCGCACGGAAGGCGTGGCCTGGATCCTCATCAACCCGGGCGCCTACACCCACACCAGCGTGGCGATCCGCGACGCGCTCGCCGGGGTGGCGATTCCCTTCGTCGAAGTGCACATCTCCAACGTGCACAAGCGCGAGCCCTTCCGCCACCACTCCTACCTGTCCGACGTCGCCGAGGCGGTGATGGCCGGTTTCGGCGTGCACGGCTACGGCCTGGCGCTGCAGTACATCGCCATCCGCCTGGGCTGACCTCACCCGTGCCCGCCGCGTGATGGACGCCCTCGGCTGGTTCGTCACCGCCATCGCCATCCTGCTCACCGGCATCTCCAAGGCCGGGCTGGGCGGGGCGCTCGGCGGGCTCGCGGTGCCTTTCATGTCGATGTGGATCCCGCCGCGGGACGCGGTCGCGGTGGTGCTGCCGATCCTCATCGTGATGGACATGGTGGGCATCCGGGTGTGGCGGGGCAAGGCCGACCGGGGCGACCTGCGCCACCTGATCCCGGCTGCGCTGCTGGGCATCGGCGCGGGCACGCTGCTCTTCGGCGTGCTCTCCGACCGCATGGTCAAGCTCGTGCTCGGGCTGATCGCGCTCGCCTTCGTCGCCGACCGCCTGCTGCGCCGGCGCGCCGAGGCCGCAGCGCCCGGCGAGCGCTCGCGTGCGCCGGCCTTCGCCTGGCTGTGCGGCGCCGGCGCCGGCTTCACCAGCACGCTCGCACACGCCGGCGGCCCGCCGATCATGGCCTACCTGCTGTCCCGCGGCTTGCCCAAGGAGCGCTTCGTCGCCACCTCGGTGTTCTTCTTCACCGCGATCAACCTCGCCAAGCTGCCCTTCTACCTCGGCATCGGCCTGTTCAGCCGCGACACCCTGCTGATGTCGGCGATGCTGCTGCCGCTGGTCCCGGTGGGCGTCTGGCTCGGCCTGCATCTGCTGCGCCGCATCCCCGAGCGTCCCTTCTTCCTGTTCGCCACCTGGGCGCTCGCGCTGTCCGGGGCCAAGCTGCTGTGGGACGGGCTGGCGGGCTGAGCACCGCGGCGATATAAAGACGGTGGAGGTTCGCGCCTGCCGGCGCTCCTACAGCAACCGACGCGGCTTCGACCCCGTGCAGGAGCGCCGGCAGGCACGAATGCCCTGGCGGGCCGGGTCCGATCCACCGCGCCGGCAGGTCATTGCCCCGCCCCGGAATCTCTCTCGCCGAGGCGGGTCAAATGGGCCGCTTACTGCTTCTGCACGATCGCGCTGCCGCCGCCGTGGCGCACGGGCTCGCTGACCGCGGTCACCGTGCCGTCGGCGTTGAAGCGGATGCCGTTGGCGGCGCCGATCTGGTCGGTCTCGCGCCACTTGTGGCCCTTCGCCTCCAGCGCCTTGGCCTGCTCGCTGCCGGGGAAGCCCAGCAGGGTCTCCACCAGCGTGGTGTCGCCGTTGCGCTGGCTCATGCGCGGCGCGGCGAGCGCGTCGGCCAGGCTCATGCCCAGGTCGACGTGATTGACGATGGTCTGCAGCGCGGTGGTGATGATGGTCGAGCCGCCCGGCGAGCCGATGGTGAACGCCGGCGCGCCGTCCTTCACCACGATGGTCGGGCTCATGCTCGAGCGCGGGCGCTTGAAGGCCTCGGGCAGGTTCGGGTGGGGGCCGCTGAAGTCGAAGTCGGTGAGCTCGTTGTTGAGCAGGAAGCCGCGCCCCGGCACCACGATGCCGCTGCCGCCCCAGTCCTCGATGGTGAAGGTGTAGGCGACCACGTTGCCGTCGCGGTCGGACACCGCGAGGTGGGTGGTGTGCATCGACTCCTGCGCGAGCGGCCTGGGCTGCGGGCGCAGCGGCACCGAGCGGTCGTCCTCGAAGGGGTAGGGGTCGCCCGCCGCGACCTTGCCGGGCGCCGCGCCGGAGCCGATCCGTCGCGCGCGCTCGCGGGCGTACTCCTTGGACAGGAGACCGTCCTTGGGGATGTCCACGAACTCCTCGTCGGCCACGTAGGCATTGCGGTCGGCGAAGGCCAGGCGCGAGGCCTCGAGGTAGAGGTGCTCGATCTCGGCGCGCGGCTTGTCCGCGAGGTCGAAGGTCTCGAGCAGGTTGAGCGCCTGCGCGATCGCGATACCGCCGCTGGACGGCGCGGGCATGCCGTAGACCTCGTAGCCGCGGTAGGTCGAGCGCACCGGCGGGCGGATGCGCGCCTCGTAGTCCTTGAGGTCGGCCATGGTGAGGTCGCCGGCGATCACGCTGACGCCCGCATTGACCGGCGGGTGGTTCACGGCCGCCACCATGCTCGCAGCGATCGGCCCCTCGTAGAAGGCCTTGACCCCGCCGCGCGCGAGGTCGCGGTAGGTCTGCGCGAGATCCGGGTTGCGGAAGTGCGTGCCCACCGGCAGCGCCTTGCCGTCCTGCAGGTAGAGCGCCGAGGCGGTGGAGAAGCGTGCGAACTTGGCCTCGTTGACCTTGTTGATGCGGTGGAAGTTGGGCCCGACCGCAAAGCCCTGCTCGGCGACGCGGATGGCGGGGGCGAGCACCTTGTCCAGGCTCATCGTGCCGTAGCGCGTCAGCGCCTCGTGCCAGCCGCGCACCGTGCCGGGCACGCCGACCGAGATGCCGTTGGGCACGGTGGCCTTCCAGTCCATCTCCTTGCCTGCGGCGTCGAGGAAGACGCCGGGGTGGAAGCTCGCCGGGGCGACCTCGCGGTGGTCGATGGCGATCACGCGCTTGTCCTTGGCGGACCAGATGAGCATGAAGCCGCCGCCGCCGATGCCGCAGCTGAACGGGTCGGTGACGCCGAGCGTGGCCGCCGCGGCCACCGCGGCGTCGATGGCGTTGCCGCCGGCATCGAGGATCTGCATCGCGGCCAGGCTGGCCTCGTGCGAGATGGTGGCGACCGCGCCGCCGTGGCCGGTGTCGACCGGCTGCTTCGCCAGGGCGCCGAAGGCGGCCATCATGACCGCGGTGGCGAGGAGGGTGCGTGTCGTTTTCATGATGCGCTCCGTCGGGGTGGGGACATGACGGTAGCACAGGGCGGCCGGTTCGCGGCTGCCGCCGCTCCTACAGGATCCGGGAGGCGCGATGGTTCTGTAGGAGCGCCGGCAGGCGCGAATGCGGCCTCTTCGCCACGCGACCACGCCGGCCGCAGACGCTGCACCGCCAGATTCGCGGCTGCCGCCGCTCCTACAGGAGGTCCGGGAGGCGCGATGGTTCTGTAGGAGCGCCGGCAGGCGCGAATGCGGCCTCTCCGCCACGCGACCACGCCGGCTGCGGGCGCTGCACCGCCAGATTCGCGGCTGCCGCCGCTCCTACAGGAGGTCCGGGAGGCGCGATGGTTCCTGTAGGAGCGCCGGCAGGCGCGAGTGCGGCTTACAGCCCTAGCGTCTCGGCCGTGTAGCGCGCGATCATGCGTTCTTCGTTGGTCGGCACCACGGCGACCGCGACACGGCTGGCTGCGGTGTCGATGCGGCGGGCGTGGTCGGCGTTGGCGGCGGGGTCGATCTCGATGCCCATCCACGCCGCCATCGTGGCCACCTTCTCGCGCACCGGCGCGGCGTGCTCGCCGATGCCGCCGGTGAACACCAGCGCATCCAGCCCGCCCGCGGCCGCAGCCAGCGAGCCGAGCTCGCGCGCGATGCGGTAGCAGAACAGCTCGACCGCCTCCCTGGCCTCGGGGGCGTCGGAGGCGAGCAGGGTGCGCATGTCCTGGCTGATGCCCGACACGCCGAGCAGGCCTGATTCCTTGTAGAGCAGGCTGGTGAGCGCCTTCGCGTCCATGCCCTTCTGCTCCATCAGGTAGAGCATCACGCCGGGGTCGAGGCTGCCGGTGCGGGTGCCCATCATCAGGCCCTCGACCGCGGTGAAGCCCATCGTCGACGCGACACTGCGACCGTCGCGCAGCGCGCACATCGAGGCGCCGTTGCCCAGGTGGGCGATCACCACCGCGCCCCTGGCGCGCTCGCCGATGATTTCCGGCAACTGGCGCGCCACGTAGTCGTAGGACAGGCCGTGGAAGCCATAGCGCTTGATGCCCTCGGCCGACAGCCTGCGCGGCAACGCGAAGGCCTGCGCGACCGCCGGCTGGGTGCGGTGGAAGGCGGTGTCGAAGCAGCCGACCTGCGGCACCTGCGGCATCAGCCCCGCGACCGCGCGCACCGCGCGCAGGTTGTGCGGCTGGTGCAGCGGGGCGAGCGGCACGAAGGTGTCGAGCGTACGCAGCACCGACTCGTCGAGCCGGGTGGGCGCGCTGTAGTGCTCGCCGCCATGCACGATGCGGTGGCCGGCGGCGACGATGTCGAGCGCCGGGTTGTGACGGTTCAGCAGCGCGAACACATGGTTGAGCGCGTCACGATGCTGTTCGCCCTGGCTGCCGCCGGTGGGCACCGCTTCATGGATGCGCGCACCGTCGGCGGTCTTGAGCGTGATCTCGGGCGTGGCGCCGATGCCTTCGACCTGGCCGGACACCGCCGGCGCCTCGGCCACATCGCCGTTGACCGGATAGAGCGCGAACTTCAGGCTCGACGAGCCGGCGTTGAGAACGAGGACGGCCTTCATGCTTTCAGCGCCTCACGCTTCCTGTGGGCCATCAGCTGCACCACGGCGCACGACGCGGTGCGCGTCTCGGCGGTGTCGGCACGGCTGGTGAGCACGATCGGCACGCGCGCGCCCAGCACCACGCCGGCCATCAGCGCGTTGGCGAGGTACTCGAGCTGCTTGGCGACCATGTTGCCGGACTCGAGGTCGGGCACCACGAGGATGTCGGCGTTGCCGGCGACCACGGACTTGATGCCCTTGGTCTTCGCGGCGACCAGCGACACCGCATTGTCGAAGGCGAGCGGGCCGTCGAGCAGGCCACCCTTGATCTGGCCGCGGTCGGCCATCTTGCACAGCGCGGCGGCTTCGATCGTCGAGCGGATCTTCGAGGTCACGGTCTCGACTGCCGACAGGATCGCCACCTTGGGCTCGGGCAGGCCGAGGATGTGGGCGAGCTCGATCGCGTTCTGGATGATGTCGACCTTATCCTCGAGCGTCGGCTCGATCATGATCGCCGCGTCGGTGATCATCAGCGGGTGCGGGTAGGTCGGCACGTCGGCCAGGAAGACGTGGCTGATGCGGCGGCCGGTGCGCAGGTGCTTGATGACCTGGCTCATCATCTCGTCGGTGTGCAGCGAGCCCTTCATCAGCGCTTCGGCGCCGCCGTCGCGGCACATCGCCACCGCGACCTCTGCCGAGGCGTGGCTGTGCTCGGTGTCGACGATGCGGAAGCCCTTGACGTCGATCTCGTTCTCTTCAGCGACGGCGCGGATGCGCGCCTCGGGACCGACCAGGATCGGATCGACCAGTCCGGCGCGCGCCGCCTGGACCGGACCGAGGAGGGATTCGCGGTCGCAGGGATGCACCACCGCGATCGGGATCGGCGACAGGCCGGACGACACCGACAGCAGGTGGCGGTAGCGCAGCTCGCGGTCGGAGATGGTGACCTCGGGCAGCACGACGCGCGGACGGGCGATCTTCTCGGTCGGCGCCATCACCTCGGCGATGCCGTCGATTACCTTGAGGCCGTCCTGGTTCACCGCCAGGCAGTCGAGGATCACGTGGTGGTTGTGCTCGAACTTTTCCTTGCAGGTGACCGTGATCGTGAGCGTGTCGCCGATCGTGATCGGGCGCCAGAAGTTGAGCCCCTGCGACACGTACACCGTGCCGGGGCCGGGGAATTCGGTGCCGAGCACGGTGGAGATCAGCGTGCTGCCCCACATGCTGTGGCCGACGACCTCTCGGAACTGGCTTGAACGCGCGTACTCGAGATCGACGTGGGTCGGGTTGACGTCGCCGGACATCGCGGCGAAGAGGTGGATGTCCTCCGGGCGCAGCGTGCGGACGAGCTGGGCGAAGTCGCCCACCTGGATCTCGTCGAAGGTGCGGTTCTGGATCATCGGTTGTGCGGCAGGGGCTTTCATGGCAACTCTCGTTCTTGGGTGCATTGCAACGCGCGATTCTAGACCTTGTATGTGACTGAAACATGCGCTAAAACGATCGAATTGTGCAATGCGTCAATCAGACGCGCGTTTCCTTGCGCTGAGCGGGTTTTTTCATGCCCTCACCATGCGTTTGCTCACGATCGGTCGTGCGGGTCGCGTGCTAGACTCCGCGCGTTTTTCCGATCCGCGGGCGCGGACGAGCTCGATCCTGCGCCCGTAACCTGTCGAACCTCCCCATTTCGCCACGGAATCAACCATGCAAGTCGTCGTTCTCGCTGCCGGCCAGGGCAAGCGCATGCGCTCGGTGCTGCCCAAGGTCCTCCAACCCATCGCCGGCAAGCCGATGCTGGCCCACGTGCTCGACGCCGCGCGCACCCTCGACGCGCAGCGCATCTGCGTGGTGTATGGCCACGGTGGGGAGGTGGTGCGCGAGCGCCTCGATGCCGCCGACCTGGCGTGGGCGCGGCAGCAGCCGCAGCTCGGCACTGGTCACGCGGTGCAGCAGGCGCTGCCCCACCTCGACGACGACCACGTGGCGCTGGTGCTGTACGGCGACGTCCCGCTGATCGGCGTGCCCACGCTGCGCCGCCTGGTCGCCGCCGCCGGCGACGCGCGCCTCGCGCTGCTCACCGTCGAGATGGACAACCCGACCGGCTACGGCCGCATCCTGCGTGACGCCGCCGGCAAGGTGGTGCGCATCGTCGAGGAGAAGGACGCCTCGGACGAGGAGCGCAAGGTCCGCGAGGTGAACACCGGCATCCTGGTCGCCCCGGTCCGCCACCTGCGCGCCTGGCTCGGCCGCATCGGCAACGACAACGCCCAGGGCGAGTACTACCTCACCGACATCATCGGCCTGGCCGTGGCCGACGGCGTCGAGGTCACCACCGTGCAGCCCGATGCCTTCGCCGAGACGCTCGGGGTCAACAACAAGATGCAGCTCGCCGAGCTCGAGCGCATCCACCAGGGCAACATCGCCCGCCGCCTGATGGAAGAGGGCGTCACCCTGATCGACCCGGCCCGCATCGACGTTCGCGGCAGCCTCACGGTCGGCCGCGACGTCGAGATCGACGTGAACTGCATCTTCGAGGGCGAGGTCGAGCTGGGCGACGGCGTGCGCATCGGCGCCAACTGCGTCGTCCGCAACGCCCGCATCGGCGCCGGCACCCGGCTCGAGCCCTTCAGCCACGTCGACAGCACCACCATGGGCCAGGCCTGCGTGATCGGGCCCTACGCCCGCACCCGCCCGGGCACCGTGCTCGGCGCCGACGTGCATCTGGGCAACTTCGTCGAGGTCAAGAACAGCGTCATCGCCGACCACTCCAAGGCCAACCACCTCGCCTACGTGGGCGACGCCGACGTCGGCAGCAAGGTCAATATCGGCGCCGGCACCATCACCTGCAACTACGACGGCGCCAACAAGTACCGCACCATCATCGAGGACGAGGTCTTCATCGGCTCCGACACCCAGCTCGTCGCCCCGGTGCGCGTGGGCCGCGGCGCCACCCTGGGCGCCGGCACCACGCTCACCAAGGACGCGCCCGCCGGCCAGCTCACGGTGTCGCGCACCAAGCAGATCAGCCTCGACCACTGGAAGCGCCCGGTCAAGCAGCCGCGCTGAGGCGCTGCCGCCAGCGCGTTCCGCCCGACCCGCCCTCCGCACCGAATCCAAAGACCGACAAGGAAGCCCCGCCATGTGTGGCATCGTCACCGCAATCGCAACCAACAACGTCGTCCCGGTCCTGCTCGAGGGCCTGCGCAAGCTCGAATACCGTGGCTACGACTCCGCCGGCCTCGCCGTGCTCGCCGGCGAGCTCACCCGCCTGCGCTCCTGCGGCCGCGTGGCCGAGCTCGCTGCGCTGGCCGATGCGCGCCAGCTCTCCGCCCACATCGGCATCGCCCACACGCGCTGGGCCACCCACGGCGTGCCCTCCGAGCGCAACGCCCACCCGCACATCTCCGGCGGCCTCGCCGTGGTGCATAACGGCATCATCGAGAACTTCGAGGCCATCAGGGCCGACCTGCAGGGCAAGGGCTACGTCTTCGAGTCCGAGACCGACACCGAGGCTATCGCCCACCTGGTGCACTACAAGCTGCAGGGCAACATCGACCTCTTCGAGGCCGTGCGCCAGGCCACCGTCGATCTCGTCGGCGCCTACGCCATCGGCGTGGTCGCCGAGGCCGACCCCTTCCGCGTCATCGTCGCCCGCCGCGGCTCGCCGCTGCTGCTTGGCATCGGCGAGGACGGGATGTACGCCGCCTCCGACACCGCCGCGCTGCTGCAGGTCACCCGCAAGATCGTCTATCTCGAAGACGGCGACCTCGCCGAACTGCGCCGCGACAGCTACATCGTGATCCGCTCCGACGGCAGCCCGGTCGAGCGCGATGTGCACATCTCCAGCCTGTCGGCCGACGCCGTGGAGCTCGGCAAGTACCGCCACTACATGCAGAAGGAGATCTTCGAGCAGCCGCAGGCGCTGGCCCAGACCCTGGAGCTGATCGCCGGCGGCGCCGGCATCACCCCGCAGCACTTCGGCGCGCGTGCGGCCGAGGTCTTCGACGGCGTGCGCCGCGTGCTCGTGCTCGCCTGCGGCACCAGCTACCACGCCGGCCTGGTCGCGCGCTACTGGATCGAATCCATCGCCAAGCTGCCGGTCACCGTCGAGATCGCCAGCGAATACCGCTATCGCGAATCCGTGCCCGACCCCGACACCCTGGTCGTGGTCATCTCGCAGTCGGGCGAGACCGCCGACACCCTGGCCGCGCTCAAGCACGCCAAGTCGCTCGGCATGCAGCGCACGCTCGCCATCTGCAACGTGCCCGAGTCGGCCATCGTGCGCGAGACCGCGCTGCGCTTCATCACCCGTGCCGGCCCCGAGATCGGCGTCGCCTCCACCAAGGCCTTCACCACCCAGCTCGCCGCCTTCGCGCTGCTCACGCTCGCGCTCGCCAAGATCAACGGGCGGCTGTCCGCCGAGGACGAGGAGCGCCGCCTCGCCGCGCTGCGCCACCTGCCGGTCGCGGTGCAGAAGGTGCTCGAGCTCGAACCCGAGATCGAGCAGTGGGCGCAGCGCTTCGCCGGCAAGGAGCACGCGCTCTTCCTCGGCCGCGGCAGCCACTGGCCGATCGCCATGGAGGGCGCGCTCAAGCTCAAGGAGATCTCCTACATCCACGCCGAGGCCTACGCCGCCGGCGAGCTCAAGCACGGCCCGCTCGCCCTGGTGGACAAGGACATGCCGGTGATCGCCGTGTCCCCCGCCGACGAGCTGCTCGAAAAGCTCAAGTCCAACCTGCAGGAAGTCCGCGCGCGCGGCGGCGAGCTCTACGTGTTCGCCGACGCGGGCAGCGAGATTCCGGAATCGGAAGGCGTGCACATCCTGCACATGCCCGAGCACTACGGCATGCTGTCGCCGGTGCTGCACGTGATCCCGCTGCAGCTGCTGTCGTACCACGCGGCGCTGGTGAAGGGGACGGATGTGGATAAGCCACGCAACCTCGCGAAGTCGGTCACGGTCGAGTGAAGACGTAGTACTTGATATCCGGTATCACATGATCCATATTCAGGTCGTCATGTGATACCGGAGCCGCCGCCGTGCAACTCGTCACCCCTGAGCAGATCGCCGCAGTGATGGCGCTCGCGCCGGCGCCGCATTCGTTTGCCGAACTCGACGAGCAAGTCGCCGAAGGCCTCCCCAAGGCCGCCCTCAAGGCCGGCGTCGAGCGCCTGGGGCGCAACGCCGACGAGCGCCGCATCCTGCTCCACCGCGTCGTGCCCGAGGCCACCTTCAAGCGCCGCCGCGACCGTCTCAGCCCCACCGAATCCGAAAAGACCGAGCGCCTCGCCCGCGTCTATGCCACCGCCCGCCACGTCTGGAACTCGGACGAGGACGCGCTCGCCTTCCTGCACGCACCGCACGCGATGCTGGGCGGGCAGCCT
>JACKMB010000007.1 GCA_024235615.1 Thauera sp.
GATATCAAAGGGATTGAGACCTTTCTTCGCGTGATAGCTGTTCGCGTTGCGATGTCCGGACTGATGCCCTGATATCAAAGGGATTGAGACGTCCGATTCGAGTCCCTTTTGATTCATATAGCTTTGTCCGGACTGATGCCCTGATATCAAAGGGATTGAGACGCGGTTTCATCTCGAAACCTTTGCGGCCTGCGATTGTCCGGACTGATGCCCTGATATCAAAGGGATTGAGACTGCTGCGGCCGCCTCAGCTTTCGCCTTTTCCGCTGTCCGGACTGATGCCCTGATATCAAAGGGATTGAGAGGCGGCCGCTCCCGCCAACGCATGGGGTTTCCGTGCGTTGCAGCGCACGACCACGGCGCGGGGCGGTGCGGCACCTCGAAGGCCGCGCCGTATACCAGCGTACCCGTGCGCGCTACCAGACGACCAACATCCGGTACAGGAAGTAGCCGAGCGCCATGTAGAGCGGCACGGCGACGATGACGAAGACCACGAGGTAGACCACGCCGATCAGGAGGGGCAGAAGCGCCGCGACAAGTCCGCTCCAAAGCAGCTCGAGCAGGGCCAGCAGCAACGCGACCGCGCCGCGACGAAGCCAGCCGAGCCTCCGGCGCCAACCGGTGGTGGGCCGCCCATCCAGTTGGGCCTTGGCGTCGAGCAAGCTCTCCCTGGGGCGGAAGGTTTCCATGCGCATCCAGAACGCGATGCGCGCCCCCGCAAGCTTGCCGCTCGACGACAGCTTGGCAAGCAAGCGGATACTTGGGCCACCTGGCGCGGGGCCATGGCCGAGGCGCAACCCGCTTGCAACTACGCCCCACCGAGACGCCGACCAAGAACGGTCGACGTCCCCGCCGCGTCAGCCCCACCGGAGCCCGCAATGCCGAAAACGATCCTGACCGTAGTTCTCGTCATCGTGCTGATGGCTCTGCTCGCGCGCATCGCTGTCATGGGCTTGGCTGCCGCCTTTCTTGCGGGCCTGTTGTGGCTGATGCACGGTCACAAGTTCACTCGCTGACGGAGGTAAGAGGGAAAATGAAAAAATCGCATCGCGCACTCGCTTGCCGGGGTCTGATCGCGGCGACGCTGGCATTCGGTTCGCTCCCTTACGCCCATGCGGGCTGGTGCGACAGAGTGCAAGGCACAGGCGCAAAGCTAGCCGCGGCTGCGGCAACGGTCACGGCGACCGTGGGGGGCGCGCTGAAGCTGACGGGTGTCGGCGCGGTGGTTCACAGTTCGGGCGCGATGATCGTCAGCACCGCTTCGGGCGGCTATGTCGCCGGCACGCTGGGGGTGCTCGGGACGGCCACGGCAGTGGTGACCGCACCGGTCACGCTGGTGGTCGGGGGTGCGAGCTTGGTCGCAGGCGCAGGTGCGGTACTTTTCTGCCAGCGCTGATTCAACCGGGTGCGCCAGGCCGCGGGCGCCGCGTTCACGACACGATGTACGCCGCCGCCCCGCTGGTCAGCAGCTTGCCCATGGCATCGAGACAGGCGGAGATGACGCCGCCGTGGATGCGGTTGTGCACGAAGTGGCCGACGAGCTCGGGGCGCATGTCGATGCGTCCATGCACGCGCTCACCGCCGATGTCCTCGATCTTCAGGCCGAGCAATGCGTTGAAGGGGATCCGTTGCTCGAAGAGCTCGCGCACGCCGGCGACGAATTCGGGCTCGAACTGCACCGGCTGCACCGGCGGACGGGCGTGGCGAACAGGGTTTCGAAACGTTCTTCGGGCGCGATGGAAGGCAAGTCGGCAAGGAGATTGCCGCTGGCGACGGTCGGATCAGCCTTCACTTGGTACCAGCGATGGCTCGCAATCGGGGCAACAGGGCCGGCACATCCTCACGCACCATGCTCCACAAGGTGTCGTCATCAATGCCGAGGTAGCCGTGGATCAACCGATTGCGGGCGGCGATGACCATCCGCCACGGGATCTCCGGGTGCGCGCCTCGAATCTCGGCGGGAATCCGGGTCGCTGCCTCGCCAATCAACTCGAGATTGCGCACTGTCGCGTCGAAATGCAGGTCGCTCGCAATGAAGACCTGCTGGGTCATGCCTTCGGTGTAGGCAATGACCTTTTCGCTGAAAGCGATCATGTCCTGCACTTAGAAGCGCCACTCCCGCGCTTGCGGCTCAGACATGAACGGCCTCGCGCTCGACAATGGGGCGCAACTCCTCGCGCAGTGCCTTGTCCGTCACCAGGTCGACCGGCGCGCCGAGCAGGTCCTCGAGGTAGAACTGGACGCCGAAGTAGCGTGCCGAGGTCGCCGGCCCATCGAAGCGCACGAGCACATCGACGTCGCTGTCGGTATGCGCTTCGCCGCGTAGCGTGGAGCCGAACAGTGCGAGATCGACGACACCGAAGCGCCGGTGGAGCTCCGGTTTGCTCTGCGTCAGCTTTTGCAGCGCAAGATCTCGATCCATGGACATCTCCAATGCGGGCGGTCACAGGCCGATCTTAGGCAATAAGCCCTCGAGGTCAAGGCCGCATCACGCGACCGCTCAGCGGAACACGATCGTCTTGTTCCCATGCACCAGCACCCGGTCCTCCAGGTGGTAGCGCAGGCCGCGGGCGAGCACGGTCTTCTCGATGTCCTTGCCGTAGCGCACCATGTCCTCGACCGCGTCGGAGTGGTCGATGCGGATCACGTCCTGCTCGATGATCGGGCCCTGGTCGAGGTCGGCGGTCACAAAATGGCAGGTGGCGCCGATGAGCTTGACGCCCTTGGTCCACGCCTGGTGGTAGGGCTTGGCGCCGACGAAGCTGGGCAGGAAGCTGTGGTGGATGTTGATGATGCGCCCCGGGTAGGCGGCGCACAGCGCGGGCGACAGGATCTGCATGTAGCGCGCCAGCACCATGGTGTCGCCGCGCACCTCCTCGAAGATGCGCTGCACCTCGGCGTAGGCGGCGGCCTTGTTGTCGGCGTTCACCGGCACGTGGTGGAAGGGGATGCCGTGCCACTCGACGAAGCCGCGGAAGGTGTCGTGGTTGGAGATCACGCAGGGGATCTCGATGTCGAGCTCCTTCGACTGCCAGCGCGCGAGCAGGTCGTAGAGGCAGTGCTCCTGCTTGCTCACCAGCACCACCACGCGCTTCTTGACCGCGGAATCCGTGATCTTCCAGTCCATCTCCAGCTCTTCGGCGAGCGGGCGGAACTTGTCGCGGAACTCGGCGAGGTGGAAGGGCAGCGAGTCGGCGCGGATCTCGATGCGCATGAAGTAGCGCCCGACCGCCTCGCCCTCCTGCGGCGGCTCGGCGTGCAGCGAGGTCTCGAGGATCCAGCCCTTGTGCTCGGCGATGAAGCCGGAGACCTTGGCGACGATGCCGACGCGGTCGGGGCAGGAGGCGGACAGGGTGAAGAAGCGTTGGCGGTGCATGGGGTGCGTGAGGTGCGAGGCGTCAGGAGTGAGGGGCGGAGCGGGGTCAGACGCGCGCGAATGCCTTGTCGATCTCGGCACGCAGCGCGTCGTAGTCGCGCACCACGGGATACTGCGGAAACTCGCGCACCACGTTCTCGGGCGGATGGAACAGGATGCCGCCGTGGGCCTCGCCGAGCATCGCGGTGTCGTTGTAGGAGTCGCCCGCGGCCACGACCTTGAAGTTGAGCTCCTTGAAGCGCTTGACGGCCTCGCGCTTCTGGTCGGGCATGCGCAGGTGATAGTTCACCAGAATGCCTTCGGCGTCGGCCTCGAGGCTGTGGCAGAACAGCGTGGGCATGCCGAGCTGCTTCATCAGCGGCTTGGCGAACTCGTAGAAGGTGTCGGACAGGATCACCACCTGGTAGGTGTCGCGCAGCGCGTCGAGGAATTCGCGCGCGCCCTGCATCGGCCCCATGCTGGCGATGACGTCCTGGATGTCGGGCAGGCCGAGCTTCTTGTGCGCGAGGATGTCGAGGCGGTACTTCATCAGGGTGTCGTAGTTGGGCTCGTCGCGGGTGGTGCGGCGCAGCTCGGGGATGCCGGTACGCTCGGCGAATTCGATCCAGATTTCGGGGACGAGCACACCTTCGAGGTCGAGACAGACGATACGCACCGCGGACTCCTGGAGGCAGGTTGGGTAAAGCCCGGATTCTAGCAGCCCGCCCCCGACATCGAACGCTGCCCCGGAAAACCGCCGCTCGCCGTGACCGACTCGGCTCGCTCCGCGGCGCAAGGCATGGCGAGCCGTGCATGCGCTTGCGATAATGCGCGCAACGAACACCGGCCCCATAGCGTGATCAAGCTCATCCCCGTCGCCCGGCTGCAGCCCGGCATGTACGTCCACGACCTCCACTGCGGCTGGCTGGAGCACGACTTCGTGCGCAACCGCTTCCTGGTGGCGGATGCGCACGACGTGGCCAGAATCCGCGCGCTGGGCGTCGCCGAGGTCAGCATCGACACCGCGCGCGGCCTCGACCCGGACGCGGCGCCTGCAGCCACCACGCCGGATCGGGGAGACCCTGCCGGCCCGCCCCCGCCTGCGGTGCATACCGCCTCCAAGGTCGCCGGAACGCCGGAGCGCGCCCGCAACCTGCACCGCGAGGCGAACGAGATCGTTCGCAACCTGCTGGCCGACGTCCGCCTCGGCCGCCAGATCGAGATCGAGAAGGTCGAGCCGCTGGTTGCCCGCATCGTCGACTCGATCTTCACCAGCGCCGACGCCCTGCTGCCGCTGGCCCGCCTCAAGCAGCACGACAGCTACACCTTCCAGCACTCGGTGTCGGTGTGCGCGCTGATGACGGCCTTCGCGCGCACGCTGGGCCTGCCGCGCGAGACCATCCGCGAGATCGCCATCGGCGCCCTGCTGCACGACGTCGGCAAGGCGCGCATCCCGGACGAGATCCTCAACAAGCCGGGCAAGCTCACCGAGGCCGAGTTCGAGCGCATGAAGAGCCACGTGGTGCAAAGCAAGCTCATCCTGATGGCGACCCCCGGGATCAGCCCGATCGCGCTGGAGGTCGCCGCCCAGCACCACGAGCGCTTCGACGGCAGCGGCTACCCCAACCGGCTCGCCGGCGAGTCGATCAGCCTGTACGGGCGCATGGCGGCGATCGTGGATGTGTATGACGCGATCACCTCGGAGCGCGTCTATCACAAGGGCATGCCACCCACCGAGGCGCTACGCAAGTTGCTGGAGTGGTCGTCCAAGCACTTCGAACCGCGCCTGGTGCAGGCCTTCATCCGCTCGGTGGGGATCTATCCCACGGGCGCGCTGGTGCGCCTCGAGAGCAAGCGCCTCGCGGTCGTGCAGGCGCAGCACGCCGAAAAGCCCACCCAGCCGCTGGTGAAGGTGATCTTCCACACCGCCGGCCACTACCTGCAGCCGGAAGACCTCGACCTGCGCCGTTCGCAGGATCGCATCGTCGGCCACGAGGACTTCGCCGCGTGGAACATCGACCCGGCGCGCTGGCTGGCCCTGTAGGAGCGCCGGCAGGCGCGAACGGGCGCCCACCCAGGCGCCTGCGCATGTTTCCAACGTTGCATTCGCGCCTGCCGGCGCTCCTACAAAAAAACGTCGCTCGATGGACGGCTGCGAAACTACGCCCGGCCGGGCGCCTGCGCGTGTTTCCAACGCTGTATTCGCGCCTGCAAAGGCCGCCGCGACGTTCTTGTAGGAGCGCCGGCAGGCGCGAACGGGCGGCTCGGCCCGCTCAGTCCGCCGGGATCGCCTCCAGCGCCTCGTGCAGCTCGAGCCAGCGCAGCTCGGCCTCCTCGATGCGCTCGGCGAGTTCGGCCTGGCGCTTGTTGAGCGCCGGCACCTCGCCCGCCTGCGGGCCGGTGTACAGCGCCGGATCGGCGAGGCGCGCGTCGAGCTCGGCCTTCTCCTTGTTCCACGCCGCCATGCGCTTGTCGATCTGCTCGACCTCCTTCACCAGCGGCCGGCGTGCGGCCAGCCGGGCCTGGCGGTCGGCGGCGGCCTGGGCGCGGTCGGCCTTGCGCGCGGCCTTGTCGGCGGCCTGGTCGGGACAGGCCGCGGCCGCGGCGACCTCGGCGCGCCGGCTGGCGAGCCAGTCGCGGTAGTCGTCGAGGTCGCCGTCGAAGGGCTGGATGCGGCCACCGTCGACGAGCAGGAAGCGATCGCAGGTGGCGCGCAGCAGCGCGCGGTCGTGCGACACCAGCACCATCGCGCCCTCGTAGTCCTGCAGCGCCATCGTCAGCGCGTGGCGCATCTCGAGGTCGAGGTGGTTGGTCGGCTCGTCGAGCAGCAGCAGGTTGGGGCGCTGCCAGATCAGCAGCGCGAGCGCCAGGCGCGACTTCTCGCCACCCGAGAACGGTCCGCAGGGGGTCGTCGCCGGCGTCGAGGTGCCGCCCACGCCGTCGCCACGGAAGTCGAAGCCGCCGAGGTAGTCGCGCAGTTCCTGCTCGCGCGTCTGCGGGTCCAGCCGCACCATGTGCTGCAGCGCGGATTCGTCCGGGCGCAGCGTTTCCAGTTGATGTTGGGCGAAGTAGCCGGTCGCCAGCCCCTTGCCTTCGAGGCGGCGACCGCTGGCGAGCTGCAGCTCGTGGGCGAGCAGCTTGATCAGCGTCGACTTGCCGGCGCCGTTGCGCCCAAGCAGGCCGACGCGCTCGCCCGGGCGCAGGGTCAGCGTGATGCGCTCCAGGATCGTCTTGTCGCCATAGCCCACCGCGCCATCCTCGATCTGCAGCAAAGGATCGGGCGCCGGCGGCGCATCGCGGAAGGCGAAGCTGAAGGGCGTGTCCACGTGCGCCGCGGCGATGCGCTCCATGCGCTCGAGCGCCTTGATCCGGCTCTGCGCCTGGCGCGCCTTGGTGGCCTTGGCGCGGAAGCGGCGGATGTAGTCCTCCATGTGTGCGATGTCGCGCTGCTGCTTGTCGAACATCGCCTGCTGCTGGATCAGGCGCTCGCCGCGCTGGCGCTCGAAGTCGGAATAGCCGCCGGTGTAGAGCGCGAGCTTCTGCTGCTCGATGTGGGCGATGTGGGTCACGCAGGCGTCGAGGAACTCGCGGTCGTGAGAGATCAGCAACAGCGTGCCGCGGTAGTCGCGCAGCCAGGCCTCGAGCCAGATCACCGCGTCGAGGTCGAGGTGGTTGGTGGGCTCGTCGAGCAGCAGCAGGTCGGACCGGCACATCAGCGCCTGCGCCAGGTTCAGGCGCATGCGCCAGCCGCCGGAGAAGTCCGCCACCGGTCGCTCGATGTCGGATTGCAGGAAGCCCAGGCCGTCGAGCAGCGCTGCCGCGCGCGCACGCGCCGCGTAGCCGCCGATCTCGTGCAGGCGGGCATGCAGCTCGCCGATGTGCGAGCCATCGTGGGCGGCTTCGGCCGCGGCCAGCTCGGCCTCGATGCGGCGCAGTTCGGCGTCGCCGTCGAGCACGTAGTCGATCGCCGGCTGCGCCAGGCCGGGGGTTTCCTGGGCGACGTGGGCGATCACCCAGCCCGGCGGCAGGTCGAGGTCGCCCTGGTCGGGGTGGAGCTGGTCGCGCAGCAGGGCGAACAGGCTGGACTTGCCGCTGCCGTTGGCGCCGGTGAGGCCGACCTTCCAGCCGGGATGGATCTGCAGCGTGGCGCTCTCGATGAGGACCTTGGCGCCGCGCGCGAGGCGCAAGTTGCGAAGACTGATCACGAACGGATACACGGCCGGGCGGCCGCGGGCGGTTGCAAAGGCGCTATTCTACGCGCCGACTCGATTGAAGCCGGAACGCACGCTCCGGAAACCCCGGCTGGCCGCTCGACCGTGGCGGCGCGATGGATGGCCTCGATCGCCCACCCGGTCACCCGAACCCGGAAACCGCACGCATGATTCGCATCCGCTCGCTGTCTCTCGTCGTCGCCCGCCGCTCCATCCTGCCCGGCCTGTGCACGGCCCTGCTCGCGTCCACGACCCTGCCCGCCCACGCGCAGGCCGCGGACGAGACCGCCCACGCCGCCGAGCGCGCCCGCGCCGCAGCGCTCGAGGCCGAAGGCAAGGCGCTGCGTGCCGAAGCCGAAGCCACCTACGAGGCCACCGTCCCGGGCTGCTACGAGAAATTCCTCGTCAACCGCTGCATCGACCAGGCGAAGAAGCAGCGCCTGGAGACGATCCGGCGGGCGCGCGAGCTCGAAGCCGAAGGTCGCCGCCTCACCCTGGCCGAGCGCCAGCGCGCGGCGGCGGCCAAGCCGGCGTCAGGCGAACGCCCAGACGCTCCCGCCCGGGCGAGCGCGCTCCCCGCCGGTCCTGCACCGGCGCCATCGGCGCCAGCCGGCGACGTCACGATCCCGCCCTCCCCCGAAGCCGAGCGCATCCGCACCCAGCGCGCCGAGGCGAGCCGCGAGGCGGAGACCGCAGCGGCACGCCAGCGCGCAGCCCAGGACGCCGAGCGCGCCGCCGCGCGCCACGACGCCGAGGACGCCGCCGCCCGCCGCGCCCGCCAGGCCGAGGAAGACCGCGCACGCTACGACAAGCGCCTGCGCGACTACGAGCAGGAGCAGGCAGGGAAGAAGTAGCCACCGCCCCCGCCCCTCCGGCAGGAGAACCGGGAGCCGCGACGGCTCATGTAGGAGCGCCGGCAGGCGCGAATGGCCGCACCAAGCGGCCTCGATCCCGTCACCGTCTGCACGGCCTCGTTCGCGGCTGCCGCCGCTCCTACAGGAGCCCCCGGAAGCGCGATGCCTCATGTAGGAGCGCCGGCAGGCGCGAATGGCCGCATCGAGCGGCCTCGATCCCATCACCGTCTGCGGCCTCGTTCGCGGCTGCCGCCGCTCCCCCCAGGCGCGCGATGCCTCATGTAGGGCAGGCGCCCGCGATCCCGTCCGCCGCAAGCGGCCTCGCAGCTGCCGTCACCGCCCGCGCGCGGCCTCATGATCGCACCGCGGCCCTCGAGTCCTCCATCTGCACGGCTCGCTGCCGCCGCTCCTACAGGGAGCCCCCGGAAGCGCGATGCTCATGTAGGAGCGCCGGCAGGCGCGAATGGCCGCATCGAGCGGCCTCGATCCCGTCACCACCGCACGGCCAGCGCGGCTGCCGCCGTCCTACAGGAGCCCCGGAAGCGCGATGCCTCATGTCGGAGCGCCGGCAGGCGCTGAACGCGCCCCACCAGCGGCCTCGATCCCGTCACCACCCTGGCACGGCCTCGTTCGCGGCTGCCGCCGCTCCTACAGGCCCCCGGAAGCGCGAGGGGTCAAGTAGGAGCGCCGGCAGGCGCGAACGAGGCCGCGGCCCCGCCGCCGCGCCCGGCCAATGCGCGAATACGGCGGACGACCGATCAGGCGCGGCGGGCCCAGGCGAGTGCGTCTTCCAGGCGGTCGTTGCCCCAGAACAGTTCCTCGCCGACGCGGAAGCTCGGCGCGCCGAAGAGGCCAAGCTCGGCCGCGCGCTCGGTCTGACAGCGCAGCGCGAGCTTGTTGGCGTCGGCCTGTGCGCGTGCAATCACTTCCGCGGCAGGCAGGCCGAGCGTGCCGAGGATCGCGCCGATCACCGCCTCCTCGCCGATCTCGCGGTCCTCGGCGAAGTTCGCCATCATCACCGCGCGCGCGAAGGCCGCCACCCAGCCCTCCTCCACCCCCACCAGCGCCACCCGCGCGGCGAGCAGCCCGTTGCGCGGGAAACGGCTCGGACGGAGGAAGGGCAGGCCCTCCTTCTCCGCCAGGCGCTCGAGGTCGCGCCACATGTAGCGCCCCTTGGGCGGGTAGATGTTGAAGGGCGAATCGTTCCAGCCCAGGGCGAGGAAGACCGGCCCGAGCAGGAAGGGCTTCCATTCGATGTCCACGCCGGCAGCCTCCGCGGCGCGTTCGATGCGCATCACCGACAGGTAGGAATAGGTGCTGGCGAACTCGAACCAGAACTCCACGACAGGTCGGGACATGAGGCGCTCCTCGGAAGACGGTGGATGCCGTCACTATAGGCCATCGCCCCCCTGCACGCCCCGCGATGGGGCGCCGCCTGCAGGCGCACGCCAGCGCCCGCGCTGCCCCCTCGCGCTAGGAGCGGTTCGCCACCCAGATCCCGCTGCCGACGAGGAAGAGGGCGGCGAACACCGCCGGCGTCAGCGGCTCGCCGAGGATCAGCCCGCCGGCGAGCACGCCCATCACCGGAGTCAGGAAGGAGAACGAGGACAGGCGCGTGGCCGGATACTCGCGCACCAGCCAGAACCAGGCGAGGTAGGACACGCCGGCGACGATCGCGGCCTGGAAGAACAGGTTGGCCCACACCATGGGCGTGGGCGCGAACACGCCCGGCTCGCCCATCGCCAGCGAGAGCGGCGGCAGCACCAGCGCCGACACGCCGAGCTGGTAGAGCAAGGTCTTCTCGGCCGATGCACGCGCCAGCGCGCTCGCCTTCACCGTCAGCGTGGTCGCCGCCCACAGCACCGCGGCTCCGAGCAGCATCAGGTCGCCCACCCAGGCGCCCTCGGCCGCAGAGAAGAGGTTCTCGCCGAAGAGCGCGAGCACGCCGACGAAGGCGAGCGCCATGCCCATCCACTGCCGGCGTCGCATGTGCTCCTGCGGCAGCAGCCGGACCGCGCCGAGGGCGACGAAGAAGGGCGCGGTGTACAGGAAGATCACCCCGCGCGAGGCGCTGGTGTGCTGCAGGCCGAGGAAGATCATCGCGAACTCGCCGGCGAACAGCGCGCCCGCGAGCAGGCCGGGCGCGAGGCTGCGGTCGCGCTCGAAGAGCTTCACCCCGCGCAGCAGCGCCCAGGCGACGACGATCACCGTGGCGCCGAGCGAGCGCAGGCCCGCCTGCCATACCGGCGAGATGCCGGCGCTGGCGAGCTTGATGGCGACCTGCTGGAGGCCCCAGATCGAGCACAGCACCACCATGAGGCCGATGGCGAGGCGATCGAGTTCGGTCTTGTGCATGCGGGGGAGCCGGCGCGGGAGCGCGGGCGGGTGGGAGGCGAAGGGCGCGATTATCGGCCGCCGGCGGCGGAAACGCGAGCCGGTTCGGTGCAGGCCATGCCCGCGAACTGGCTGGCGAGCGCGTCGATCTCGCCCTGCAGGCGGCGGCGCTGGGCCTCGCCGGACAGCGCATGCAGGTCGGCGAGCAGCTCCAGCGTGCGCGCGCGGTTGTGCGCGACCGCCGCACGGTGCTGCGCAGTCCAGCGCGTCTCGCGCGGCGCCAGCACCAACGCCAGGCGCGGGGTGAAGGCGACGGCGTCCGCGCGCACGCGCAAGGCGTCGAGCAGCTCGTCCTGCCAGCGCGCGCGATCCTCCAGCCAGGCCTCGGTGGTGGGCTGCAGCGCGCGGCTCCACGCCGCGATGCGCTCGCGCTGGGCCGGCGTCATGCGGCCGAACCAGCGCCGCAGGCGCTCTTCCATGCGCTCGACGCGGGCGGCGTGCTGCGCGGCCGCGTCGCCGGAGAGGAACTCCGCGCGCGCCTCCTCGCCACGGCGGGCGAAGGACGCGGCGAGCTCCTCCACCTGCTCGTCGCTCAGGCCGGCCAGCAGCGCGCGCAGCTCGGGCTTGAGCTCGGCGACGATCTCGCGCCACAGCGCCTCGCCGCGCTCGAGGAAGGGTTCGAGCTGCGCCGCCTCGACGCGCTCGCTCGCCAGCGTCGTGTTCGCCGCGCGCAACAGGGCGACGTACTCGGGCAGATGGCTGCGGCAGTGCCAGTCGAGCAGGCCGGCAAGGCGCACATCCAGCTCGCTGCGCTGGCCGGCGTTCAGCGTGACGTAGTCGCGCAGATACCACGGCAGCAGCCAGTCGAGCTGCGAATAGGCGAAGCGCAACCCGCAGCCGGCGAGCAGGAGCGCGCTGCAGGCGATCAGGATCAGGCGGCGGAGCGGGCGAGCGGGCATGCGGCGTGAGACCGCGCCGGGCGCGGGCGGTTCGCCCGCGCCGTCCGTTCGACCGCTTCAGCGTGCCTCGGCGCGGGGCTCGGCACTCGACTCCGCTGCGGCCGCCTCAGCCGCGCCCTCGGCGCGGCGCACACGCTCGGCGGCATCCGCGTCAGCGGCTTCGGTCTCGGGCTCCACTGCGCCGAAAGCAGCCGGCGCGGTCGCGGCCGCCTCGTGCTCGACCGCGGGCGCTTCGGCAGTCGCTGCCACGCTCGCCTGGGCGGGCTCGGGGAGGACCTCGGCCTCCGCAGCCAGCGCAGGCGCCGCATCCGCCACGGTGGCCGGCACAACTTCGGCCACGGTCTCGACCGCCGGCTCCACCTCCGCTCCGGCATCCGGGCTCGCCGCTGCGGCGGCCGTCGCCGCCCCCGCGAGCAGCGCGCCGGATGCGGCCGGCTCGACCACGCGGCGGGGCAGCAGCGCATCGACGCGCTCCTGGAAGCGCTCACGCGCCGAGGCGCCGGAGAGCTTGTCGTAGCCTGCGGACAGGTGCTCGAAGAGCTCCTTGTACGAGCCCGCCATCGACACGAACAGGGTCGCAGTCTTGTCGAAGTGGGCGTCGACCTCCTTGCGGTAGCGCTCGGCCTCCTCGCTCTTGCGCGCCAGTTCGGCCTCGAGCTCGTCGATGCGCCCTTTGGTGCCGGCGCTCGAGCGCCCGACGAAGAACGCGATCACGCCGACGATGACGACGGCGGAGATGGCGAGCAGCCAGGCGGTTTGCGGGGTCATGTCCATGTTGTCCTCCCTCCTTTGTGGATCTCAATCGACCACCGTCGCCTCCACCGGCGACGGGAACTGCAGGCGCGCGCGCAACTCGCGGGTGACCTCGATGCGACCGTCCGCGGCCACGCGCAGTGCATGTTCGATGCCGAAACGGCGAATCTGTTCGCGCCAGCCGTCGCCGGCGAGATAGGCCGGCTTGCTCGGCGCGTCCGACAGCGTCCCGGCCTTGGCGCGCGCGGTGACGAGCACGGTGAGCGACTGCGTGCCGTGCGCGGGCTGGCCGGTGCGCGGGTCGAGCAGGTGGGCGTAACGCTCGCCGTCGAGCTCGAAGTAGCGCTGGTAGTCGCCCGAGGTGCCGATCGCCTCGCCGTCGTAGAGCGGCAGGGTAGCGAGCGGCGCGGGCGCGCGCGGGTGCTGGATGCCGATCCGCCACGGCTGATCGCCCTTGCCGCCGAGGGCCATGACGTTGCCGCCGATGTTGATGAGCGCGTTGACGGTGCCCGCTTCCCGCAGGATCGCCGCGGCGCGGTCGAGCGCGTAGCCCTTGGCATAGCCGCCGAGATCGAGCTGTACCGCGCGGTTGCCGCTCTCGACCCGGTTGCCGTCGATGACGAGGTCGGCCATCGAGGGGCGCGCGGCGAGCAGGGCCTGCAGCCTGTCGGGGTCGGGGCGCTGCGGCACGAAGCTGTCGCTGTGGAAGCCCCACAGCGCGACCAGGCCGCCGAGCGCGGGGTCGAAGAGGCCGTCGCCGGTGGCGGCGATCGCCTGCGCGTCCTTCAGCATCGCGGCGAGCTCGTCGGACACGGTGGCGGCCTCGCCGCGCGCGATCGCGGCGTTGAGCGCGGTGAGCTCGGAGGGCTCCCAGGCGTGGTAGGCGCGATGCAGGCGGTCGAACTCGCGCAGCACCGCGGCGGCGGCGCGGTCGGCCTCGGCCTGGTTCTCCCCATACACCGCGACGTCGACCCGGGTGCCGAAGACGTAGGCCTCGTGATGGAAGACCTGCGCGCGCGAGCAGGCCGCGAGCAGCAGCGCACAGGCTACCAACGCGAGGACGCGCAGCGCGTCCGCCACAGCACGCGGATCGGAGAAGGCGGAGAGGCTCGGGCGCAGGCTCAGCCGCACGCCCGCTCCAGCTTGTCGATCACCAGGCCGGCGACGTCGAAGCCCTGCTGGGTGGCGATCTCCACCATGCAGGTGGGGCTGGTGACGTTGATCTCGGTGAGATGGCCGCCGATCACGTCGAGGCCGACGATCAGCAGTCCGCGCGCCCACAGCGTCGGCGCGAGGAACTCGGCGATCTCGCGCTCGCGCGCGGTGAGCGCCATCGCCACGCCGCGCCCGCCGGCGGCAAGGTTGCCGCGCGTCTCGCCCGCCCGCGGGATGCGTGCGAGCGCGAAGGGCACGACCTCGCCACCGATGATCAGCACGCGCTTGTCGCCGTCGACGATCTGGGGCAGGTAGCGCTGCGCCATGATGGTGCGCGCGCCCTCGTGGGCGAGCGTCTCCACGATCACGTTGCGGTTGGGGTCGTCGGCGCGCACGCGGAAGATCTGGCTGCCGCCCATGCCGTCGAGCGGCTTGAGGATGACGTCGCCGAGCTCGTCGATGAAGGCGTGGATGTCGGCCGGATCGCGCGCCACCAGCGTGGTCGCGGTGAACTGCGGGAACTCGGTGATGGCGATCTTCTCGGAGTGGTCGCGCACCGCGCGCGGGTCGTTGAACACGCGCACGCCAGCCTGCGCGGCGCGCTCGAGCAGCCAGGTGGCGGTGACGTACTCGAAGTCGAAGGGCGGGTCCTGGCGCATCAGCACCGCGTCGAAGGCGGCCAGCGGCAGGGCCTGCGCCTCGCCGGCGCGATACCAGGCCGCGTCGTCGGCGCCGACCTCGAGCGCCACGCAGCCGGTGCCGATCACCACGCCCTCGCGCCAGGTGAGGCCGGCGCGCTGCAGCGCCCACACCTCGTGTCCGCGCCGCGCGGCGGCACGCATCATCGCGATGCTGGAATCCTTGTAGGCCTTGAGGCCCTCGAGCGGGTCGAGGATGAAGAGGAGCTTGAGCTTGCGGGTCATGACTTGATCACACGTTCCATTGACTGCCCGTCTCCGGGCTGCAGATGCGGCAAGCGCCGCGAGCCACTGCGCAACAGCCGCCCCGGCCCCTGTGCGACCACCGGCTCGCCCCCTGCAGGAGCGGCGGGAGCCGCGAGCCTTTCGGCCTGGGTCCAGTCGGCCGCATCGCCTTCAGCCCCTCGCGGCTCGCGCCGCGCCTGCGGGGCCGGACAAGCTCATGCGGCCAGCGCGTCCTCGTCCTCTGCGGGCGCGGTCTCCTCGATCTCGACCGAGGCCGCGAGCAGCGCCAGGCGCGCGACCACGCCATAGGCGTAGAAACGGTTCGGCGGCGCGTCCGGGCCCTGGGCAGCATCGGGCATGGTGCCGCTGGTGTCGAAGGCGAGCGGCTTGAAGTGCATGCCCGGCGCGTTGAGGTTCTCGTCGCGGCCGCGCTCGGTGTGGACGCGGTAGAAGCCGCCCACCACGTAGTGGTCCATCATGTAGACGACCGGCTCGGCGACGCCGTCCTCGACCGTCTCGAAGGTGTGCACGCCCTCCTGGATGATGACCTCGTGCACCTGCAGGCCTTCCTTGACCACCGCCATCTTGTTGCGCTGGCGGCGGTTGAGGCCGACCACCTCGGAGGCGTCCTTCACCGTCATCACGCCCATGCCGTAGGTGCCGGCGTCGGCCTTGACCACCACGAAGGGCTCGTCGGTGACGCCGTACTCCTTGTACTTGGCGCGGATGCGGGTGAGCAGCGAATCCACCTGGCCGGCCAGGCACTCCTCGCCGGTGCGCTCCTGGAAGTTGATCTGGCCGCACACGCCGAACTCGGGGTTGATGCGCCACGGGTCGATGCCGATCGCCGCGGCGAACTCGCGCGCGACGCGGTCGTAGCACTCGGCGTGCTTCGACTTGCGGCGCTTGTGCCAGCCCGCGTGCAGCGGCGGGATCAGCCACTGTTCGTCGAGGCCCTTGAGCACCTGCGGGATGCCGGCGGAGAGGTCGTTGTTGAGCAGCACCGCGCACGGGTCGAAGTCGTCCAGGCCGATGCGGCTGCCGCTGCGGCGCAGCGGCTCCAGCGTCAGCGTGGCGCCGTTGGCGAGTTCCAGCACGGTGGGCTCGGCGATCTCGGGCAGCAGGCTGCCGATGCGCACATCCAGCCCGGTGAGCCGCAGGATGGACACCAGCTTGGCGACGTTCTGCAGGTAGAACTGGTTGCGGGTGTGGTTCTCGGGGATCAGCAAGAGCTTGCTGGCGTCCGGGCAGATGCGCTCGATCGCCGCCTGCGCCGCCTGCACGCACAGCGGCATGAAGGCGTCGTTGAGGTTGTTGAAGCCGCCCGGGAACAGGTTCAGGTCGACCGGCGCGAGCTTGAAGCCCGAGTTGCGCAGGTCGGTGGAGCCGTAGAAGGGTGGCATGTGATCCTGCCACTGGTCGCGGAACCACCTTTCGATGTCGCAGGCGTTGTCGAGGAACTGGCGCTCGAGCTCGAGCAGGGGGCCGGTGAGCGCGGTGGTGAGGTGCGGAACCATGGATTCGATGTCTCTCGTGAGGGGGCCGCCGCCCGGCGGGGGGCAGCCGATGCTTTGGCCGGAATGTTACACCAAGGGCCCCTCGTGCCGTCTGCACGCCACCCGCCGAAAGAGACACAGCCTCGCGGGCAAGCGCACTGCCGCAGGCAAGACGGCGAAGGCCGTCAGGCGGGCGGCCGCACCGGCAGGCAGTGCTCGTCCTTGACCGCCTCCATCACCACGTAGGTGTGGGTCTGCTTCACGCAGGGCAGGCCGGAGATCTTCTCGCCCATCACGCGGCGGTACTCGTTGATGTCGCGCGTACGCACCTTGAGCAGGTAGTCGAAGTCGCCAGCGATCATCAGGCAGGACTCGATCTCGGGGATCCGCCGCACGGCGTCGTTGAAGCGGCGCAGATCCTGCTCGGTGGTGCTGGTGAGCAGGACCTGGACGACGACGATGTGCCCGGCGCCGACCGCGTCGGGGTCGAGCGCGGCATGGTAGCCGCGGATCACGCCGGCCTTCTCGAGGCGGCGGATGCGCTCGGCGCAGGGGGTCTTGGTCAGGCCCACCCGGCGCGACAGCTCGACGATCGAAAGGCGGGCGTCGGCCTGCAGTTCCTGGAGGATCTTCTGGTCGATGCGGTCCATTGCAGTGCAGCAGGCACTTTGCCTGCAGAGAATGTTCAATTCAGGAATTATGACTTTATAAACGCAAACTTTGGAGCCATTAACTACGATTTTTGGCGAAGAATTCGGCCATTCAGGCGGGGCTCCCGCCACCCACTTCAACCGCCCGCAGCGCTGCGCCCACGAGGCGCGCCGCCGCGCCAAGGAGCGCCCGGCCGTGCCCGACAACCTGTCCTCCAGCGCCCGCATCGCCGCCATCCCCGACGCCGTGTCCGCGGCCCTTCCACCCGCCGCGCGCAGCGCCGTCCGCCACGCCATCGACGCCGCCTGGCGCACGCCCGAGCCGGTGTGCGTGCCCGTGCTGGTGGAGGCCGCACGCATCCCCTCCGAGCTGCGCGAACCCGTCCGCAGCCTCGCCCATGACCTCGTCAGCGGCCTGCGCACCACCCGCACGCGCTCCTCCGGCGTCGACGCGCTGATGAAGGAGTTCTCGCTCTCCAGCCAGGAAGGCGTGGCGCTGATGTGCCTGGCCGAGGCGCTGCTGCGCGTGCCCGACAAGGCCACCGCCGACCGCCTGATCCGCGACAAGCTCGCCGACGGCGACTGGCGCGCGCACATCGGCAACAGCCCCTCGCTGTTCGTCAACGCCGCGACCTGGGGCCTGCTGATCACCGGCCGGCTGGTGTCGACCAGCAGCGAACAAGGCCTGTCGTCCGCCCTCACCCGGCTGGTGGCGCGCGGCGGCGAGCCGCTGATCCGCAAGGGCATGGACCTGGCGATGCGCATGCTCGGCGAGCAGTTCGTCACCGGCCGCGACATCGACGAGGCCCTCGAGCGCGGCCGCGAGCACGAGAAGAAGGGCTACCGCTACTCCTTCGACATGCTCGGCGAGGCCGCGATGACCGCCGCCGACGCCGAGCGCTACTTCAAGGATTACGAACGCGCGATCGAGGCCATCGGCACGGCCTCGAAGGGCCGCGGCGTGGTCGACGGCAACGGCATCTCGGTGAAGCTCTCCGCCCTGCACCCGCGCTACACCTGGTCGCAGCGCGAGCGCGTGCTCGCCGAGCTGCTGCCGAAGCTGAAGACCCTGTGCCTGCAGGCCAGGCGCCACGACATCGGCCTCAACATCGACGCCGAGGAGGCCGACCGCCTCGACCTCTCGCTCGACCTGCTCGAGGCGCTCGCGCTCGACGACGCACTCGCCGGCTGGACCGGCCTGGGCTTCGTGGTGCAGGCCTACCAGAAGCGCGCCCCCTACGTGCTCGACTTCGTCATCGACCTCGCCCGCCGCAGCGGGCAGCGCATGATGGTGCGCCTGGTCAAGGGCGCGTACTGGGACGCCGAGATCAAGCGCGCGCAGATCGACGGGCTGGCCGGCTACCCGGTGTATACGCGCAAGGTGTACACCGACGTCTCCTACCTCGCCTGCGCGAAGAAGCTGCTCGCCGCGCGCGACGCCATCTACCCGCAGTTCGCCACCCACAACGCGCACTCGCTGGCGGCGATCTTCCACCTCGCCGCCGCCGACGGCCGCGCCTGGCAGCCGGGCGACTACGAGTTCCAGTGCCTGCACGGCATGGGCGAGCCGCTCTACGACCAGATCGTCGGCCGCGCCGACCGCCACCGCCTGGTGCGCATCTACGCCCCGGTGGGCAGCCACGAGACCCTGCTCGCCTACCTGGTGCGCCGCCTGCTCGAGAACGGCGCCAACACCAGCTTCGTGAACCGCATCGTCGACGAGCGCGTGCCGGTGGAGGAGCTGATCGCCGACCCGGTCGAGCAGGCCGCCCCGCTCGCCGGCGCACCGCATCCCAGGATCGCGCTGCCGGCCGAGCTGTTCGGCGCGCAGCGCATCAACTCGGCCGGCATCGATCTCGCCAGCGAACCGGTGCGCGCACGCATCGCCGCCGCGCTGGCCGGTTCGCGCGCCACGCCCTTCGCCGCCGGCCCGGTCGTGGCCGGCCGCAGCGCGGTGCCGGCAGACGTGGCGCCGGTCTCCAACCCGGCCGATCGCGGCGAAGTCGTCGGTGGCGTCGCCGAGGCGACGACCGACGACATCGAGCATGCGCTCACCGCCTCCAGCGCGGCCGCGGCCGACTGGGCCGCCACCCCGGCCGCGCTGCGCTGCGATTGCCTGGAGCGCGCCGCGGCGCTGTTCGAGCGCGAGGCCGACACCCTGCTCGCGCTCGCCGTGCGCGAGGCCGGCAAGTCGTGGGCCAACGCGGTGGCCGAGCTGCGCGAGGCGGTCGACTTCCTGCGCTACTACGCCCAGCAGGCGCGTGGCTTCGATGCCGCCAGCCACGTGCCGCTCGGCCCGGTGCTGTGCATCAGCCCGTGGAATTTCCCGCTCGCCATCTTCAGCGGCCAGGTCGCCGCCGCGCTCGCCGCCGGCAACCCGGTGCTCGCCAAGCCGGCCGAGCAGACCCCGCTGATCGCCGCCTTCGCGGTGCGCCTGCTGCACGAGGCCGGCATCCCGGCCGCGGTGCTGCAGCTGCTGCCCGGCCGCGGCGAGACCGTCGGCGCCGCGCTGGTGGCCGATGCGCGCGTGCGCGGGGTGATGTTCACCGGCTCCACCGAGGTCGCCGCGCTGATCAACCGCAAGCTCGCCGAGCGCGGCGGCAACGTGCCGCTGATCGCCGAGACCGGCGGCCAGAACGCGATGATCGTGGACTCCACCGCGCTGCCCGAGCAGGTGGTCGGCGACGTGCTCGCCTCCGCCTTCGACTCCGCCGGCCAGCGCTGCTCGGCGCTGCGCGTGCTGTGCCTGCAGCAGGACATCGCCGACGGCGTGCTGCACATGCTGCAGGGCGCGCTCGCCGAGCTGCGCCTGGGCAACCCCGCCGACGTGCGCGTGGACATCGGCCCGGTGATCGATTCCGAGGCCCGCGCCGGGCTGGAGGCCCATGTCGCCGCGATGCAGGCCAGGGGGGGGCGCGTCACCCGCCTGCCGCTGCCCGCCGAGTGCGCGCACGGCACCTTCGTCGCGCCGACCCTCATCGAGATCGGTGCGCTCTCCGAGCTCGGCCGCGAGCAGTTCGGCCCCATCCTGCACGTGCTGCGCTACCGCGCGTCCGAGCTCGACGAGCTGATCGACGCCATCAACGCCAGCGGCTACGGCCTCACCATGGGGGTGCATACCCGCATCGACGAGACCGTCGAGCGCGTCGCCGCGCGCGCTCACGTCGGCAACCTGTATGTGAACCGCAACATCATCGGCGCTGTGGTCGGCGTGCAGCCCTTCGGCGGCGAGGGCCTGTCGGGCACCGGGCCGAAGGCGGGCGGGCCGCTCTACCTGCACCGCCTGCTGGCGCGCACGCCGGGGCCGGTACTGGCCGACGGCGCGGTCTCGGTGAGCGAGGGCGATGAGACCCGCGCCGCCGATGCCGCGCTGGCCGACTTCCTCGCGTGGCTCGACGGCGCCGGCCGCGGCCTGGTGGAGGGCGACGAGTTCGCCGTGCTGCGCGACCGCGCCGACGCCTGCCGCGCGCGCCGCCTCGCCGGCCTGCGCGTGGCACTCCCCGGCCCTACCGGCGAGGATGACGGCCTGCGCTTCAGCGCGCGCGGCACCATCGCCGGCGTGGCGGACGGCACCGCCGCCGTTCTCCTCCAGGTGATGGCGGCGCTCGCCAGCGGCAACCAGCTGCTGCTCGCCGACGGCGAGGCTGCGCGCAAGGTGCAGGCGGCCCTGCCGGATGCCCTGCGCAGTCATGTCCGGGTGGATGCGAACTGGTTCGACCGGGCACTCGGCGCGGTACTGTTCGACGGCAGCGAAACCGAGGCCGACGCGCTGCGCGTGCGCGTCGCGGCACGCACGGGCCCGATCCTGCAGCTGCTGCGGCCGACGCCCGACTACGACCTGAGCCGTCTCGCCCATGAACGCACGCTGTCGATCAACACCGCCGCCGCCGGCGGCAACGCCAGCCTGATGGCGATGGGTGCATAGGCCGGTACCGTGACCGAAAACAGCCCGGACGAGCCCCGATCCGGGCTGGAATCACCAGCTAGGGGCATCACGGATGGCAAGAACGAAAAATTCGCTTACCTTTGCCGGACGCAAGCGGCACCCTCCGGCGCCGAATGCCCCGTCCAAGGCACAAAACCACAGCCACGAAGGAGACGTTTCATGAAAAAAACCCTGCTCGCCACCACCGTCCTCGCGCTCGGCGGCTTTTCGACTGCAGCCATGGCCGACCTCGCGGTCGCCATCGCCGGCCCGATGACCGGCCAGTACGCCTCCGCCGGCGACCAGATCCGCAAGGGCGCGGAGATGGCCATCGCCGACATCAACGCCCGCGGCGGTGTCCTCGGCGAGAAGCTAAAGCTCGAGATCGGCGACGACGCCTGCGACCCGAAGCAGGCGGTTTCGGTGGCCAACACCATGGTCAACAAGGGCATCGTGTTCATGCACGGCCACTGGTGCTCGAGCTCGACCATCCCCGCCTCCGAGGTCTATGTCGAGGCCGACATCCCGATGGCCACCGTGTCGACCAACCCGCAGGTGACCGAGCGCGGACTCAAGAACATCTTCCGCATCATGGGCCGCGACGACCAGCAGGGCCTGGTCGCGGGCAGCTACATCGCCGAGAAGTTCGCCGGCAAGAAGGTCGCCGTGGTCGACGACAAGAGCGCCTACGGCAAGGGCCTCGCCGACGAGATGGCCAAGGCGATGGAAGGCAAGGGTCTCAAGCCCACGCTGCGCGAATCCATCACCGCCGGCGAGAAGGACTACTCCGGCATCGTCACCAAGCTCAAGCAGGCCGGCGTCGAGGTCATGGCCTACGGCGGCTACCACACCGAGGTCGCGCTGATCCTGCGCCAGGCCCAGGCCGCCGGCCTCCAGCTCACCGTGATGGGCGGCGACACCATGACCAACTCCGAGCTCGTCACCGCCGCCGGCCCCGCCGCCGACAACGTGATGTTCACGTTCTCGCCCGACCCGCGCAAGAACCCGGACGCTGCCCCGGTGGTGGAGAAGTTCCGCGCCGCCAAGACCGAGCCGGAAGGCTACGTGCTGTATGCGTACGCCGCGATGCAGCTCTTCGAGCAGGCCGCGACCACGGCCAAGAGCACCAAGTACGCCGACCTCGAGAAGGCGATGCGCGGCGGCAGCTTCAAGACCGTGATCGGCGAGCTGGCCTTCGACGCCAAGGGCGACCAGAAGGCGCCGGGCTTCGTGGTCTATCGCTGGCAAGGCGGCAAGTACGACTACGCGAAGTAAGCCGCGCGCTCGTCCGGTCTGAGGCCGCGGGCGCCGAGAGGGCGACGCGAGCGGGCCATCCGCGAGCGACCGCGCGTGATCCAGCGCCTGATCGCGGCTTCCGCCGCTCCTACAGGGCACGGCCCCCTTGCGGGGTCCGCGCCATCCGCACCGCCACAGCAGGAGACATCGTGGCCTATGCACTCCAGCAACTGATCAACGGGCTCACGCTCGGCGCCATGTACGGCCTGATCGCCATCGGCTACACGATGGTGTACGGCATCATCGGCATGATCAACTTCGCCCATGGTGACATCTTCATGGTGAGCGCGTTCATCGCGGTCACTGCCTTCACGATCCTCGCCGCCGCCGACGTCACCTCGATCCCGCTCGCGCTGACCTTCGTGCTGATCGTGTCGATCTTCTTCACCTCGGCCTATGGCTGGGCGGTCGAGCGCACCGCCTACCGCCCGCTGCGCGGCTCGACCCGGCTGGCGCCGCTGATCTCGGCGATCGGCATGTCGATCTTCCTGCAGAACAGCGTGCAACTCACCCAGGGCGCGCGCGTGAAGCCCATCCCGCCGGTGCTGGAAGGCGGCATCGTGCTTTGGGACGCGCCGGGCTTCACGGTGCAGATCGGCTGGAGCCAGATGCTGATCATCGTCACCACGGTGATCCTGATGACAGCCTTCACCTGGATGATCACGCAGACCCCCTTCGGTCGCCAGCAGCGCGCCTGCGAGCAGGACCGCACCATGGCCTCGCTGCTCGGGGTCAATGTGGATCGCACGATCTCCTTCACCTTCATGCTCGGCGCGGCGCTGGCCGCGGTGGCCGGGGTGATGGTCACGGTGTACTACGGCGTGGTCGATTTCTTCATCGGCTTCCTCGCCGGCATCAAGGCCTTCACCGCGGCGGTGCTGGGCGGCATCGGCTCGCTGCCGGGGGCCATGCTCGGCGGCCTGCTGATCGGCCTCATCGAGTCCTTCTGGGCCGCCTACCTGTGGGCCGAATACAAGGACGTCGCCACCTTCGGCATCCTGTGCCTGGTGCTGATGCTGCGCCCCTCCGGCCTGCTCGGCCGGCCTGAAGTGGAGAAGGTCTGATGAGCGCCGTCGTCTTTGCGCGTCACGCGATGACGCCTGCCGAGCGCCTGCGCGACGCCGGCTGGGTGGCCTTCGTCGGCCTCATCCTGGGTATCCCGCTGGTCGGCCTCACCACGGTGGACGTGGGCGGCCGGCTGGGGGTGGAGACCCGCTTCGGCCTGCTCGCCGCGGCCGTCGCCGCGGTATTCGCAGGCCGCCTGCTGCTGCGCTGGGCGATCGACCAGGCGCGCAACCGCAAGCAGGAGCGCGACCGTGCCAGCACTGCCACCGCCGCCGACCGTGCCCATGGCGCACAGCGCGTGGTGAACGTGCTCGGCTGGGTCGCGCTCGGCGCCTCGATCGCGCTGCCGATCCTGTTCTCCGACAACCGCTACGTGGTCGACACCGCCACCACGGTGCTGATCTACGTGATGCTCGGATGGGGCCTCAACGTCGTGGTCGGCCTCGCCGGTCTGCTGGACCTCGGCTACGTCGCCTTCTACGCGGTGGGCGCCTACTCCTACGCGCTGCTGTCGACCCAGTTCGGCTGGAGCTTCTGGGAGGCACTGCCGGTCTCGGGCGCGATGGCGGCGACCTTCGGCATCCTGCTCGGCTACCCGATCCTGCGCCTGCGCGGCGACTACCTCGCCATCGTCACGCTCGGCTTCGGCGAGATCATCCGCATCATCCTGGTGAACTGGACCGAGTTCTCCGGCGGGCCCAACGGCATCAGCTCGATCCCGCGCCCGAGCTTCTTCGGCCTCGACTTCACCCGCAGCGCGCCGGAAGGCAGCCAGACCTTCGCCGGCTTCTTCGGGCTGGAGTTCTCGCCGATGCACCGGCTGATCTTCCTCTACTACCTGATCCTGGTGCTGGCCCTGCTCACCCACGCCTTCGTGTCGCGCCTGCGCAAGCTGCCGGTGGGCCGCGCCTGGGAGGCGCTGCGCGAGGACGAGATCGCCTGCCAGGCGATGGGCATGAACACCACCAACATCAAGCTCTCGGCCTTCGCCATCGGCGCCATGCTGGGCGGCTTCGCCGGGGTGTTCTTCGCCGCACGCCAGGGCTTCATCTCGCCCGAGAGCTTCGTATTCACCGAGTCGGCGATCATCCTCGCCATCGTCGTGCTCGGCGGCATGGGCTCGCAGATGGGCGTGGTGCTGGCGGCCACGCTGCTGGTGCTGATCCCCGAGTTCGGGCGCAACTTCGCCGAGTACCGCATGCTGCTGTTCGGCCTGGCGATGGTGCTGATCATGGTGTGGCGTCCGGGCGGCCTGCTCGCCCACCGCGAACCGACGGTGCGCCTGAACGCGCTCGACAAGACCGCTGCGACCCAGGAGGCTGCGCGATGAACACGCCCGCCACCCTGCTGTCGGTACGCAACCTGACCATGCGCTTCGGCGGCCTCACCGCGATCGACGACCTCTCGCTCGAGGTGCCGGCCGGCAGGATCACCGGCATCATCGGCCCCAACGGCGCCGGCAAGACCACGCTGTTCAACTGCCTGACCGGCTTCTACAAGCCGACCACCGGCACGCTGCGCCTGGCTCACCCGCGCCGCGGCGAGATGCGCCTGGAGGCGCTGCCCAGCCACCGCGTCGCGCGCGACGCCCAGGTGGTGCGCACCTTCCAGAACATCCGCCTGTTCCCAAAGATGACGGTGCTGGAGAACCTGATCGTCGCCCAGCACAACGTGCTGCAGCGCGCGTCCAAGTTCTCCATCGCCGGCCTCTTCACGCTGCCCGGCTACCGCGAGGCGGAGCGGCAGGCGATCGAGCGCGCGGCGATGTGGCTAGCGCGCCTCAAGCTCACCCACCTCGCCGACAACGCCGCCGGCGACCTGCCCTACGGCATCCAGCGCCGCATCGAAATCGCACGCGCGCTGTGCGTCGACCCCGTGCTGCTGTGCCTGGACGAGCCCGCCGCCGGCCTCAACCCGCGCGAGTCGGCGGAGTTGAACGAGCTGCTGCTCTACCTGTGCGGCGAGCTCGGCATCGCCATCCTGCTGATCGAGCACGACATGAGCGTGGTGATGAACGTGTCCGACCACATCGGCGTGATCAGCTACGGGCGCAAGATCGCCGAGGGCACGCCGGCGCAGGTCAAGCACGACCCGCAGGTGATCAAGGCCTACCTGGGCGAGGACGAGGAAGAAGACGTGAAGGGAGGGGCCGCGGCATGATGCTCAAGATGGAGGGCGTCCACGCCCATTACGGCCACATCCACGCGCTGCGCGGCATCGACGTCGAGGTCCAGGTCGGCGAGATCGTCACCCTGATCGGCGCCAACGGCGCCGGCAAGTCGACGCTGATGATGAGCCTGTTCGGCAACCCCAAGGCCAGCGCCGGGCGCATCGTCTTCGACGGCGAGGACATCACCCGCGTGCACACGCACGAGATCGCCCGCCGCGGCATCGCCCTGGTGCCCGAAGGCCGGCGCATCTTCCCGCGCATGACGGTGATCGAGAACCTGCAGATGGGCACCGCCCACGCCGACCCCGCCAACTACGCCGCCGACACCGCGCGCGTGTTCGCGATGTTCCCGATCCTCGAGGAACGCCAGACCCAGCGCGCCGGTACGCTGTCGGGCGGCGAGCAGCAGATGCTGGCGATCGGCCGCGCGCTGATGAGCCGCCCCAAGCTGCTGCTGCTCGACGAGCCCTCGCTCGGCCTGGCGCCGATCTACATCCGCAAGATCTTCCAGATCGTCAGGGAGCTCAACCGCGACCACGGCATGACCATCCTGCTCGTCGAGCAGAACGCCAACCAGGCCCTGCGCGTGGCCGACCGCGGCTATGTGCTGCAGCACGGCGAGATCACCCTCGCCGGCACCGGCGCCGAACTGCTGGCCAGTCCCGAGGTACGCGCCGCCTACCTGGAGGGCGGCCACGCCTAAGAGGCGATAATCGGCAGCCAAACGCCCCCTGCGCAAGGCCGGGCGGCGAGGCGGGTGGCGCCAACTTCATGAGCGCCGAGGCGAAAGGCGGCGCGGGGGAAACAAGGCGACGCATGTCCGAGGCGCGCAGCGCCGAGTTTGCGTCGCCGCCCCCGCGCCGCCTTTCGCCGAGGGCAGCCGCAGGCCGCGAATGCAGGCGGCGCCACCCGCCTCGCCGCCCGGCCGAACCGTAGCCGCACATCCCTCACCCCCACGCGCCCGACCGATCGAAGCCGCGCCTCCTTCAACCCCAGGCGCCCGACCGACTCGAAGCCCCACGCTATCCTCTGACCGCCCGCTTCTCATTCACCCGTCATCTCACCCACCTCCCGATGTCCCACTCCCCCCAACCCGCCCGCTGGCTCCCCTTCGTCGTCCTCGGCATCGGTCTCGCCGCGATCTCCTTCGGCGCCATCTTCGCCCGCCTCGCCCAGGCCGAAGGCGTCAGTTCGCTCGCGGTCGCCACCTGGCGGCTCGGCTTCGCCGCGCTGATCATCACCCCGGTCGCCCTCCTGCAGTCGCGCCACGAGCTCGCCCGCCTCACCCGCCGGCAGATCGGCATGGCGCTCGCCGCCGGCTTCTTCCTCGCGCTGCATTTCGCCACCTGGATCAGCTCGCTCGAATACACCTCGGTCGCCTCGAGCACCGCGCTCGTCACCACCAACCCGCTGTGGATCGGCCTGGCCTCCTTCCTGATCTTCCGCGAGACGCCGACGAAGATGATGATCGGCGGCATCGCGCTGTCCTTCGCCGGCAGCCTGTTCATCTTCTGGAGCGACAGCCAGAGCGCCAGCGCCGGCAGCAATCCCATGCTCGGCAACCTGCTGGCGCTGATCGGCAGCTGGTGCTTCTCCGCCTACCTGCTGATCGGTCGCCGCCTGCGCGCCGGGCTGGGTCTGCCGGCCTACATCTGGCTCGCCTACGGCGCCGCCGCGCTGTTCCTGTTCGCGGCCAGCGGCGCGGGTGGCGTGGAGCTGTTCACGCTGTCGAAGACCGCCTGGCTGGTATTGCTGGCGATGGCGCTCGGTCCGCAGCTGCTCGGCCACACTGCCTACAACTGGTCGCTGCGCTACGTGTCGGCCACGTTCGTCGCGGTGGTCACGCTCGGCGAGCCGGTCGGCAGCGCCCTGCTGGCCTTCCTCATCTTCGGTGAGGGCTTCGCGCCGCTGCAGTTCGTCGGCTTCAGCCTGCTGCTGGTGGGCATCTACCTGGCGGCGAAGGGCGAGAGGGGGGCCGGCAACGCGTCGTGAGGCCGCGGGGGCACGCACCCGAGCAGGACGCGGCAAAGGCAGGAGCGCATCCGACGCTTCGCGATCGCCTTGGCGGCATCAAGGCACGCTGGCAGCGTTGCGCTCGGACACCAGCGCATCATCGAAGCCGAGTCGGCCGATCGCGGGCAGGCGCAGTCCCGGGCGATTGAGATCGAGGCCGAAATTGAGGCCGAGGACATTCAGCTCGATGCCCTCCTCCACCCCCAGGCTCAGGCCCAGCAGGCCGAGCAGCGAGACCTGCAAGCCCGACCCCGAAGGCGACAGGCCGACCGGGCGCTCGAGCGGACGGTAGTCCTTCCCGATCGCGTTCGCCGGCAGATCCAGCCGTAGCGACGGCACCTCGCGGCCGATGTGGGCGAGGAAGGTGTTGCTGTTCGGGCCCGGGTAGCTGCGGTACGTATCCGCATAGGGGTAGCTCGCCACCGCGGCCTCGATCTGCCCGATCATCGCCTCCACGCCCTCGCCACGATGCTCCACCAGCACGCGCGGCATGGCCCCGAACCACAGCCCGTCAGGCAACGCGTGGTTGCGCCGCACCACGTTGCCACGCCCCCAGCCGATCACGTCGTAGCGCGTGTAGGCGGTCTCGCCGGCACGCTTGTAGATGATCCACGGATGCACCGCAAAGTAGCCGCGCCAGCCATAGGTGGCCGCGGCATACACCTGCACGATCGCCGTGTCCGCGAAGCGCGCCGGGTCGGGTGCGATCCCTGCGGAGTGGCGCGGTGCACCACGCCAGCCGCCCTGCCCGCCAGCAACCGTCGGGCGGGGATCGTTGGCGAGGCTGAGCCCTACCGAAAGCAGCAGCAGGACGGCAAGGATGCGCAAGCTGATCGAGAGATGGTTCAAGCGGGTTCCCTGTTCCGGGGCCGGAGGGCCCCACTTCCTTGTGATCATCGCTCGCGCATGGAGTTCTATGCCGACACGCCCGCCTATTTAATTCTTCAAAGTTATAAACATTTTCTCCGACAGACCTTCTGAGTATTTCAGCTTTCCCGTATTCTGCAGCGCGTCATGGCAGCGCCGCGCAGTCCGGCGCACCACCCCCCAGCAAACGCATACGACGGACGACACGATCATGCTGAAGAAACTCGCCCCCCTGCCCCTGGCCATCGCCCTTGTCGCCAGCCTCGGCCTCGCCGCGCCGGCCTTCGCCAGCACCGCCGAACATGCCCCCGCAGCCCCCTCGGCGCAGGCCGCCGCACCCGCTCCGCTGCTGCAGGCCGCCGAACTCAAGGCCCTGATCGGCCAGCCCGGCGTGCGCGTGCTCGACATCCGCGCCGACAAGGACTACGCCGCCGGCCACGTGCCCGGCGCGGTGAACACCCCCTACGGCAAGTACCGCGGGCCGAAGGAGAATCCCGGCCAGCTGCCCTCCGAAGCCGCGCTGACCCAGCTCCTGCAGGCCGCCGGCGTCGACCGCGACACCCACGTGGTCGTGGTGCATGCCGGCAGCGACCACACCGACTTCGGCGCCGCGGCGCGCGTGTACTGGACGCTCAAGGTCGGCGGCCTCACCCGCCTGTCCATCCTCGACGGCGGCACCAAGGCCTGGCAGGCCGCCGGCGGCGCGCTCGAGACCGCGGCGCCGCAGGTCACGCCCAGCCAGTTCAGCTACCGCTACGACCAGGAGCAGGTGGTCACCAGCGAGGAGCTCGCCGCCACGGTCAAGGCCGGCAACGCTCCGCTGCTGGTCGACGCCCGCCCGCCCAGGTTCTTCGCCGGCGAGACGCGCACCGACGCCGCCGCGCGCTACGGCACGCTGCCGGGCGCCAAGTCCTTCGACAACGCGCAGTTCTTCCCGCAGGGTGGCACCACGCTCAAGCCGGCGAGCGAGCTCAAGGCCCTGGTCGCGCAGTCCGGCGCCGCCGCAGCGCCCGCAGTGTCCTTCTGCAACACCGGCCACTGGGCAGCGACCAACTGGTTCGTGATGTCGGAGATCGCCGGCAACAAGTCGGTCAAGCTGTATCCGTCCTCGGTCGTGGAGTGGAGCCAGTCCGACCTGCCGATGGACAACCAGCCTTCGCGCCTGAGCGCGCTGATGCAGGACGCCAAGCGCGCGCTCGACAAGTAAGGCGGACGCGAAGATGCGCTGGTTCTCCCGTTTCCTGCTGGTCTTCGGCGCACTCGCGGGCGTGCTCGCGGTGACGCTGGCGGCCGGTCTGCGCCAGGGGCTGCTCGCACTGCTCGGCATCGGCTTCGGCGCCGTGCTGCAGGGCGCGCGCTTCGGCTTCACCACCGGCTGGCGCGACCTCATCGAGCGCCGCGACCCGCAGGGGCTGTGGGCGCAGATGCTGCTGATGGTGCTCGCCGCAGCGCTCACCCTGCCGCTGCTCGCCGGCAGCGGTGGCGAGCTGGTCGGCGCGGTGGCGCCGCTGACGATCAGCCTGGTGCTCGGCGCCTTCCTGTTCGGCGCCGCGATGCAGCTCGCCGACGGCTGCGGCTCGGGCACGTTGTACAAGGCCGGCGGCGGCTCGCCGCTGTCCTTCGTGGTGCTGCCCACCTTCGCCTTCGGCAGCTTCCTCGGCGCTTCGCACCAGCCCGCCTGGATCGAGCTCGGCGGCCTGCCGGCGGTGGACCTGCTCGCCTTCGGCTGGCCGACCGCGCTCGCGCTCACCGTGGCCGCCTGCGGCCTGGTGGCCTGGCTGGCCGGACGCGCCAGGGGCAACACGGAAGGCCAAGCGCAAGCCTCGCCGCAGGCGGTCACGCAGCAGCTGGTACGCACCGGCACCGCCAGCTTCGTCGCCGCCGCCAGGCCCGCGCAGCCGCGCTGGGCCACGCGCTGGTGGCTCGGCGCGCTGCTGCTGGCCGTGCTCTACCTGGCCCACCTGGTCGTCGCCGGCCAGCCCTGGGGCATCGTGTACGGCATGGGCGTGTGGGGCGCGAAGGCGGTCTCCGCGCTCGGCTGGGACCTCTCGGGCGACGCCTTCTGGGGTGTGGCGCCGCATGCGCAGCGCCTCGTCGAGCCCATCCTCGCCGACGTCACCTCGGTGACCAACATCGGCCTGATCTACGGCGCGATCGCCGCCTCGCGCTGGAACGGCGCGCCGAAGTTCACCGCGCCCTCGGGGCGCCGGCTCGCCGCCGCTGCCGTGGCAGGGCTGGTGATGGGCTACAGCGCGCGCATGGCCTTCGGCTGCAACGTCGGCGCCTACCTGGGCGGCATCGCCTCGGCCAGCCTGCACGGCTGGGTGTGGTTCGCGCTCGCCTTCGCCGGCTCCATCGTCGGCGTGCGCATCCGCCGCCGCGTCGGTGCGTAGGGAGGAAGACATGGACAAGGAAAGACTCTTCCGCACCGGCTTCGCGATCTTCTGGCTGGTCGCCCTCGGCCTGCTCGTGCTCGACACCGCGAGCAGCAGCAACATCCGCGTGGAGCCGCCGCCGATCGCGCTCGGCAGCGGGCAGGCGGCCTCCGGGGGGCATTGCTCGGGGCGGTAGGTGTCAGGCGGCAGGCGGCAGGCGGCAGGGGGCAGGGGCGAGAATCCCATGCGGGCTAGCCGAGTCCCACCCAGGCCAGGCCGGCGAGCAGGCCGAGCGCGACGCTGACCATGCCGGCGGCGGCGCGCAGCGCGAGGGCGCGGCCGCCGATCGCCGCGGCGAGGCCGAGCTTGAAGCCGAGGTTGGCGAGCATGGCGATGCCGACCGCGGTGACCGTGGCGATCAGCTCGAGGCGCTCGAGCGCGTACAGGCGCAGGCTGGACAGCGTGATCGCGTCGACGTCGGTGAGGCCGGACACGAAGGCCAGCACGTACAGGCCGCGATTGCCGGCGAAGTCCGACAGCCAGGCCGCGGCCAGCAGCACCAGCGCGTAGACGGCGCCGAAGCCGAGCGCGGTCTTGAGTTCGGTCGGGTTGCCGGTGGTCGGCAGCACCGCCTCGGCGCGCTCGGCGAGCTGGCGCCACAGCCAGAACGCGCCGAGCGCGCCGAGCACCAGCGCCGGGACGATCACGCGCAGCAGCGTCGCGGCGACCCCGGGTGCGACGACGGCGGCGATTGCCCCCACCCGCATCACCATCACCAGGTTGGCGATCACGATCACGAGCGCGGCCATCGCACCCGCCGCGGGCAGCGCGCGCGCCTGGCGGGCGTACAGCAGCGTGGTCGCCGTGCTCGAGGCCAGGCCGCCGAAGACACCGACGAAGGCCGCACCGTAGCGCACTCCCGCGATCTTCAGCGCGGCATAGCCGGCCAGCCCGACCCCCGCGATCAGCACCACCATCCACCAGACCTGGCGCGGGTTGAGCGCTCCGTAGGGCCCCATCTCCTCGTCCGGCAGCATCGGCAGGATCACCAGCGAGAGCACGCCGAACTGCAGGATCGAGATCCAGTCGCGTGGCTCCAGCCGCGTCGCCATGCCGCGCAGCTGGGCCTTGAAGTAGAGCAGCACGGTGCTCGCCACCGCCAACATCACCGCGAGCCCGGCATGGCCGAGCCAGCTCGCGGCGCCCAGGCAATAGCACAGCACCAGCGCCGCCACCGAGGTCGTGCCGGGGTCGGAGGGGTCGGGGTGGCGCAGGTAGGCGGCGATGATGGTGAGGCCGACCAGCACCAGGCCGGCGACGAAGGGCGCGGGACTGCCGAGCTGTTCGCCGAGCATGGCCACCAGCGCGCCGAGCATGCCGACCAGGCCGAAGGTGCGCAGGCCGGCACGCGCCGAGGGCACGCGCTCGCGCTCGAGCCCGATCAGCAGGCCGATTCCGGTCGCGATCAGGAAGGCTTCGATCTGTTCGGCATCGAGCGGCAGCATGTCCGACATGGCGGCGGGCCGGGCGCAGGCCCGGCAGAGGGCGATCGACAGTGGGATCATACGCCGCGGCGTGCGCGGCGATGCAAGCGCGCTCGCACCGGGATACGATTCGAGCCGCAGGACCCGCCGGTCGCATCCGGCGCCGTGGCGGACAGGGGGTCCGCCCGCAGGGTCCGCCATGGAGGAAGACAGATGAGACTTTTGCTGGTCGAGGACGACCCCGCGCTCGCGGAGGGCATCGCCGAGTTCCTGCGCGGCCAGGGCGACGAGGTCGAGGTGGAAGACGACGGCATGCGCGCCGACCGCCGACTGCAGGACGACGGCTACGACTTCGTCCTGCTCGACGTCGGCCTGCCCGGCCTCGGCGGCTACGAGCTGGTGCGCCGCATCCGCAAGCGTGGCCAGCGCATGCCGGTGATCGTGATCACCGCGCGCGACGCGCTCGACGACCGCATCTACGGCCTCGACCTCGGCGCCGACGATTACCTGGTGAAGCCCTTCGAGCTCGCCGAGCTGAGCGCGCGCATGCGCGCGGTGCAGCGCCGTGGCGGCGGCGCCGGCGCGCGGCTGGCCTTCGGCGCGCTGGTCCTCGATCTCGACGGCCGCCTGGCCGAGCTCGACGGCGCGCCGATGGCGCTGAGCGGACGCGAGTGGGAGGTGCTGGAGGCGCTTGTGCGCGCCGACGGCCGCACGGTCACGCGCGAGAATCTGCAGGGCGACGGCAGCGGCAACGCGCTCGAGGTGTGCATCTCGCGCCTGCGCCCGCGCGTGGAGGCGGCCGGGCTGCTGATCCGCACCGTGCGCGGCTTCGGCTACCGGCTCGAACGCAGCAAGGAGCGCCGCGAAGGTGCCGACCAGCCTCCGGCGTAAGCTCCTCAGCAGCCTCGCCGCGCCCACCGGCCTGCTGCTCGCGATCGCCGGCGCCGTCGCCTACGGCACCGCCAAGGGCATGGTCACCGACGCCTACGACCACAACCTGCTCAACCTCGCCCACGCGATCGCCACGCATGTGCACCCGCAAGCCGACGGACTCAGCCTGAGCCTGTCGTCCGAGGTCGAGACGGTGCTGCGCAGCGACACCCAGGACCGCATCTACTTCCGCGTACGCGACCTCGGCGGACGCCTGCTCGGCGGCGACGCGGCGCTGCCGCTGCTCGACGACAGCGATGCCGCGTCCGCCTTGCCGGTGCCCTACTCCCCGGTCGGCCGCGAGACGCCACCGCCGCCGCGCGCGCCCTCGATGCGACCGATGTTCCGCGACCTCGTGCACGCGGGCGAGCCCATCCGCGCCTTGCGCCTCTACACCGAGCTGCCCGCCGGCGGCTACTACGTCACCGTCGCCGAGACCCTGGTCAAGCGCGAGGCGGCGATGGACCGCCTGCTGCTCGGCTTCGTCTCCGCCGGCGCCCTGCTGCTGCTCGCCGCCGGCATCGCCGCCGGCCTGGGCATCCCCAGCGGCCTGGCCCCGCTCGAGCGCCTGGAGGCCTCGCTGCGCCGACGCTCGGGCGCCGACCTGTCGCCGATCGACCCCAAGGGCGTCCCCGACGAGGTGCGCGAGGTGGTCGGTGCGCTCAACGGCCTGCTCGAGCGCCAGCGCAACGCCAGCGCCCGCCAGCGCGAGTTCCTGCAGGACGCCGCCCACCAGCTGCGCACCCCGCTCGCCGGCCTGCAGATGCAGCTCGAGCTGCTCGAGTCGCGCCCGCTCGACGAGACCGCGCGCCACCGCCTGCGCGTCTCGGTGGCGCGGGTGATCCGGCTCGCCAACCAGCTGCTCGCGCTCGCCCGCGCCGAAGCCGGTGGCCGCCTGGTCGCGGATGCGTCGGAAGTGGAGCTCGCCGCGCTGATCGACCCCCTGGTCGAGGACTGGATCGAACGTGCCGACGAACGTGGAATCGATCTCGGCGTCGAGCGCGAGCCGGTGCGCATGATGGGCGACCCCACCTTGCTGCAGGAGCTGATCGCCAACCTGATGGACAACGCCCTCAAGTACTGCAACGACGGCGGCAAGGTCTCGCTGCGCTGCGCGCGCGAAGAGGGCCAGGTGTGCATCGAGGTCGACGACGACGGGCCCGGCGTCCCGCGCGAGGTGCGCGAGCAGGTCTTCGAGCGCTTCTACCGCCACGCCGGCACCCGCGCCAGCGGCAGCGGCCTGGGCCTGTCGATCGCGCGCGAGATCGTGCGCGGCCACGGCGGCAGCATCGCGATCGAGGACGGCCCCCAGGCGCGCGGCACCCGCGTGCGCGTGCTGCTGCCGCTCGACGGCCACGACGGAAAGACCGCGGGGCGGTGAGCCTGCGCCCACCGCCCCGCGGTTTCTTGTACTGCCCGCCCACCCCCTCGCGGGAGCCGGCGGGCCGCTCTGCTGCTTAGTGCGAGGACGCCGAGGACGCGCCGATACCAGTCTCGGAGCGCACCTTCTGCGCCAGGTAACCGGCACGGTCGAGCTTGGCACGCGGGCTGTTGTCGAGGATCGAGAACAGCCAGATACCGATGAAGCCCGCCGCCATCGAGAACAGCGCCGGCGAAGCGTAGGGGAACAGCGCCGAACCCTTCGGGTTGCCGAGCGTGGCTTCCCACACCGAGGGCGACACGATGGTCAGCGCCACCGCGGTGATCAGGCCGAGGAAGCCGCCGAGCGCCGCGCCGCGGGTCGTGCAGTCCTTCCACAGCACCGACATGAACAGCACCGGGAAGTTGGCCGAGGCCGCGATCGCGAAGGCCAGCGACACCATGAAGGCGATGTTCTGCTTCTCGAAGGCGATGCCCAGGACGACCGCGATGAAGCCCAGCACCAGGGTGGTGATGCGCGAGACCTTGAGCTCCGAGGCCGAGTCGGCGTTGCCCTTCTTGAACACCGTGGCGTACAGGTCGTGCGACACCGCCGAGGCACCCGACAGGGTCAGGCCGGCCACCACCGCGAGGATGGTCGCGAACGCCACCGCCGAGATGAAGCCGAGGAACACGTTGCCGCCCACCGCGTTGGCGAGGTGGATCGCCGCCATGTTGCCGCCGCCGATCAGGCCGCCCTTGGCGTCCATGAAGTCGGGGTTGGTCGACACCAGCACGATCGCGCCGAAGCCGATGATGAAGGTGAGCACGTAGAAGTAGCCGATCCAGGTGGTCGCCCAGAACACCGACTTGCGGGCTTCCTTGGCATCCGGCACGGTGAAGAAGCGCATCAGCACGTGCGGCAGGCCGGCGGTGCCGAACATCAGCGCCATGCCGAAGGAGATCGCCGAGATCGGATCCTTGATGAAGGAGCCCGGGCCCATGATCGCCTGGCCGATGGAGGATGCTTCCGCAGCGCTCTTGCCGCTGGCGGCTGCGACCTCGCTCTTGACGCGCACCGCGTCGGCGAACATCGCCTCGGGCGAGAAGCCGTAGGCGAGCAAGACCATGAAGGCCATGAAGCTTGCCCCCGCGAGCAGCAGGCAGGCCTTGATGATCTGCACCCAGGTGGTCGCGGTCATGCCGCCGAACAGCACGTAGACCATCATCAGCGCACCGACGATGACCACCGCCATCCAGTACTCGAGGCCGAACAGCAGCTTGATCAGCTGGCCGGCGCCGACCATCTGCGCGATCAGGTAGAAGGCCACCACGACCAGCGTGCCCGAGGCCGCGAAAGCGCGGATCGGGGTCTGCTGGAAGCGGTAGGCCGCCACGTCGGCGAAGGTGAACTTGCCGAGGTTGCGCAGGCGCTCCGCCATCAGGAAGGTGATCACCGGCCAGCCGACGAGGAAGCCGATCGAGTAGATCAGGCCGTCGTAGCCGTTCATCATCACCGCGGCCGAGATACCCAGGAAGGAGGCCGCCGACATGTAGTCGCCGGCAATCGCCAGGCCATTCTGGAAGCCGGTGATGCCGCCGCCGGCAGTGTAGAAGTCGGACGCCGACTTGGTCTTGGAGGCCGCCCACTTGGTGATGTACAGGGTGAAGACGACAAACGCGGCGAACATGCCGATCGCCGTCCAGTTGGTGGCCTGCTTTTCGAGCTCACCCAGGTCACCACCCGCGGCAAGCACGGCCGGCGACAACAGCGCGAGCGCGAGGCCGGCTGCGAGTTTCAGGTTCGTACCGATCATTTGCCGGCCTCCTCGACGATTTCGCGGGTCAGGCGGTCGAACTCGGAGTTCGCACGGCGGACGTAGAAGCCGGTGATCAGGATGGTGAACACGATGACGCCGAAACCGACCGGAATGCCGACCGTCATCACGCCCTCGCCCAAGCGGGCGGCGAGCACATCCTTGTTGAAGGCGATGATCGCGATGTAGCCGTAGTACACGACCATCATGATCAGGGTCAGGATCCAGCCGAAGCTGGAGCGCGTGGCCACCAGTTTTTGATACTTGGGGTTAGCGGCGATTTTGGCCGCCATATCGTTTTCCATATCTCCCTCCTTCGTCGATGAAAGGACCGGACGCTCGTCCGGTTGCGCGCACCTTAGGAGCGGAGACTTACATTCCGCTTACGCGCACATAAAAATTTCTTTTCCAACAGATACTTAACGGATTCTTGCATAAAGCTTGCACATTCTCCCCGAATTCCATCCGGATGAACAGGACAAGCGGATGCTCGGATCGGTCTTGAGCACCAGGAGGGAACCGAAGGGGACGTGCCCGCCTCAGGCGGGCACGAAGGCCGCGAAGACCGCGGGCAGCGGCGCGTGCTCCAGGCTGCGCTGGGTGAACAGGAAGCGCCCATCGCAGACGAAGCCGAGATCCTCCCAGTCGACCGCGTTGAGCGCGTCGCGGAAGGCCTCGATGTCCACATCGGCGCGGCGCGGGAAGACCGCCAGCACCGCGCCGTCGTAGTCGGTGCAGGGGTGGATGAAGAAGGGCTTCGCCACCCGCGTCTTGCCGTTCACATACACCCGCGGCTGCGCGCTGCGGTGGTGCAGGCGGCCCCACATCCACCAGTTGGATTCGTCGAAGCGGGTGACCTTGCGCTGCAGCAGGCGCGCCTTGTGCGGCGCCAGCACTGCCGGCGGCGGATCGCCCGGCTCGCTCCAGATCATGCGCCGGGTGAGGCCGGTGCTGACCGTCGACGAGCACACGAAGTCGCGGTTGCCATGCACCGCATCGGTGAACAGCTCGTCGGCGCCCGACACCGCGCCGACCTTGACGAAGGCCACGTCGGCCAGGCGCAGCGGGTAGTCGCCGCGGGCGAACATCAGGTGGCCGCCGGCCTCGACGAAGTGGCGCTCCTCCCAGGCCGGCGCCGCCAGCCCGGCGGCGAGGTCGTCGCCGACGCCGAGCGCGCAGTAGCGCATCGCGCGCGCGCTGCGGCCCTTCTCGAAGCGCCAGATCAGGCAGTTCGGCACCGCGTCGTCGAACACGCGCGCGTCGCCGAGCTCGATCGCGTCGGTGATCGAGCCGGATTCGACCAGCAGGCGGTTGAGCTTTACCGCCGAGGTGGCCTTGAGGAAGTCGCGCGGGGTGATGAAGATCAGCTCGCCGCCCGGACGCAGGTGGCGCAGGCACTTGGCGATGAAGAACAGGTAGAGGTTGGCGCGCCCGTCGAGGAGTTCCCCGTAGGCGCCGCGCTCGATCAGCGCCCGCGTGCCCTCGGCGATGTCCTGGATGCGCACGTAGGGCGGATTGCCGATGATGGTGTCGAAGCGCTCGCGGTCGGGGTAGGCGAAGAAGTCGATCGCCTGCGCGCCCGGCGGGCAATGGTCCGGATCGAGCTCGATGCCGACCGCGCCCGGCAGGTGGCGCAGGAAGGCGCCATCGCCGCACGAGGGCTCGAGCACACGGCCGGGGTTGCGACGCAGCGCGACCATGGCGCGTACTACCGGCTCGGGGGTGAACACCTGACCGAGCGCGGCGACGTCGCGCAGTCCAAGGGGAAGCTGGAGCGGGGGTGGAACAAGGGAGGGCGGCATGGGCCGGAATGTTACCAGCCGACGACCGGGCACAGCCGCCATTGCCTATACTTCGACGGCTGGACCCCACCCACCCGAGGAGAACGACAACGATGTCCACCTGGTACCCCGACAACGCCGAATCCATCGGCCGCACCCCGCTGGTGCGCCTGAACCGCGTGCTCGACGGCGCGCAGGCCACCGTGCTGGCCAAGATCGAGGGCCGCAACCCGGCCTACTCGGTGAAGTGCCGCATCGGCGCCGCGATGGTCAAGGACGCGATCGCCCACGGCCGCCTCGGCCCGGGCCAGGAGATCGTCGAACCCACCAGCGGCAACACCGGCATCGCGCTCGCCTTCGTGTGCGCCGCGCGCGGCATCCCGCTGACCCTGACCATGCCCGAGACCATGAGCGTGGAGCGCCGCAAGCTGCTGGTCGCCTACGGCGCCAGGCTGGTGCTGACCGAAGGCCCCAAGGGCATGAACGGCGCCATCGCCAAGGCCAGGGAGATCGTCGACAGCGACCCCGGCCGCTACGTCCTGCTGCAGCAGTTCGAGAACCCCGCCAACCCGGCGATCCACGAGACCACCACCGGTCCGGAGATCTGGAACGACACCGACGGCGGCATCGACATCCTGGTGTCGGGCGTGGGCACCGGCGGCACCATCACCGGCATCTCGCGCTACATCAAGCGCGTGCGCGGCAAGGACATCCAGTCGATCGCCGTCGAGCCCACGGCCAGCCCGGTGATCAGCCAGACCCTCGCCGGCCAGCCGCTCACGCCCGCGCCGCACAAGATCCAGGGCCTGGGCGCCGGCTTCGTGCCCAAGGTGCTCGACCTGTCGCTGATCGACGCGGTCGAGCAGGTGACGAACGAGGACGCCGTGCTCTACGCCCGCCGCCTGGCGCGCGAGGAAGGCATCCTCGCCGGCATCTCCTGCGGCGCGGCGGTCGCGGCCGCGGCGCGCATCGCCAAGCAGCCCGAGAACGCCGGCAAGACCATCGTGGTGATCCTGCCCGACTCGGGCGAGCGCTACCTGAGCTCGATCCTCTTCGAGGGCCTGTTCGACGAGAAGGGCATCGCGATCTGACCAAGCCATGACGATCCGCGTGCGCCGCGCGTACGACCCGCCCGCAGCCGGGGACGGCTGCCGGGTGCTGGTCGATCGCCTGTGGCCGCGCGGACTCGCGCGCGAGAACGCACGCATCGAGCACTGGCTGCGCGAGCTCGCGCCGTCGCACGAGCTGCGCAGGTGGTTCGCCCACGAGCCGGCACGCTGGAACGAATTCCGCCTCCGCTACGCCGACGAGCTGCGCGCGCCCGCCACCGCCGCGGCGCTCGCCGAGCTGCGCGGCCTGCTCGCCGCACACCCCGTCCTCACCCTGCTCCACGGCGCGCGCGACACCACGCACAACAACGCCGAGGCGCTGCGCCAGTGGCTGGCGCGCGGTGGTCCCTCCTGACCCGGCAGCCGCCGGGCGCTCCCGGACCCCTCGCGCTCGCATCCAGTATCGCGTGCGCACGACTGTAATCCGGGCTGCGTGATACTCTGCATTGTGCAGTGCACAACCCGATCCCGTGGCTTGCCGCACGGGCGCCACCGGGTTCCCGTGCTGTCCGTCCGGATCCGGAGGGGGTGTCGATGTTTCGCTTGCCATGGTCAACCACGAAAAACGCTTCCGCCCCCCTCGCCCTCGCGCTGCAGGGCGGTGGCGCGCATGGCGCCTACACCTGGGGCGTGCTCGACCGCCTGCTCGAGGCGGGCGTTCCCATCGAGGGCATCAGCGGCACCAGCGCCGGGGCGATGAATGCCGTGGCGCTCGCCGAGGGCTGGACCACGGGCGGCGCGGATGGCGCACGCGCCGCGCTCGACCGTTTCTGGACGGCCGTCGGCGACAGCGTTCCCTTCCACCTGGAGCTGCTGCACAACCTCAATCCCTCGGGAGACGGCAGCCTCCCCTCGCCGATGAACGTGATGCTCGGGCTCGCGCGCGTGTTCTCGCCGTACCAGCTCAACCCCTTCGACCTCAACCCGCTGCGCGACGTGGTGCGCGCGCAGTTCGACTTCGAGCGCATCCGCCGCGCGTGCCCGCTCAAGCTCTTCATCGCCGCCACCGCCGTGCGCACCGGCAAGGTCCGTCTGTTCCGCACCGCCGAGCTCGGCGAAGCAGCCGTACTGGCCTCGGCCTGCCTGCCCACCTTGCACCACGCGGTGGAGATCGACGGCGAGCACTACTGGGACGGCGGCTTCACCGCCAACCCGGCGATCTACCCGCTGCTCTACGAATGCGACACGCCGGACCTGCTGATGGTGCTGCTGAACCCCCTGCAGCACGAGCACGCCCCCCGCAGCGCCGCAGAAATCGCCACACGCAGCATGGAGCTCGGCTTCTCCACGACCTTCCTGCGCGAAATGCGCATGATCGCCCACGCCCGCCAGTTCATCGCCGAGCGCCCGCGTTGGTCGCCGATCGGCCGCCTCGAGCGCAGGCTGTTGCACGAGCGCTTTCACCTGATCGACGCACCCGAACTCGGCGATGCCGGCAGCGCGAGCAAGCTCGATGCCACCGCCAGCTCGCTGCTCCGGCTCCGCGAACTCGGCCGTGCACGCGCCGAGGCCTGGCTGCAGATACATGCCAACGGGGTCGGCCGGCGCGAAACGATCGACGTCGGCACCCTGTTCCTGTGAGACTCGTCGCCCCGTGGCGTCTCGCTAAGGTGTTTCCAGCCCGTTCCAGGCCTCGCTTGCACTCGCATAGAAGTGCGCGGGGATGCGCCGCTTCTCGAGCTCCACGCCGAGCTTCATGCGCAGGAAGCCGTTCGCGGTGTAGCGGGTCACGGTGTGATAGTGAGTATCCATCAGGCCCTTCACCATCCCGACGTAGTCGTCCACCAGTTCCGGCACGATCGAGAAGCGGTCGTAGTTGACCACCGCATCCACCTTGCGCCCGAGCGGAGCGAGCGCGGCGCTTACGGCGTCGCGAATCGCGGCGATGTCCTGCGGCGTGCGCACCGACAGCCCTTCGAAGTCGACAAAGAACACGTCCTGCTGCGCGTCGTAGGCCAGCCGCCGCTCGAGCGGAACGTCGAGCAGGTCGTGGCGCAAGCCCATCGGCGCGTCGACGAAGATACGCGCATCCATCAGGACGGGCGGGGCCTTCATCACCGGCACGAAGTCCATGCGGTCGAGGATGTCGCGCTGGAGATCGACGCCGGGCGCGATCTCGATCAGCTCCAGCCCCTCCTCACACAGGCGGAACACACAGCGCTCGGTGACGTAGAGCACGTCCTTCTTCCATTTCACCGCCTGGGCGCCGCTGAACGTGCGGTGCTCGACCGCGTCGACGAACTTCCTCGCCGCGCCCTCGCGCACGATGCGCAGGCGTCCGTGCTCCACCGCCACCTCCAGCCCGCCCGCGCTGAAGGTGCCGACGAAGACCACCTTCCTGGCGTTCTGCGAGATGTTGATGAAGCCGCCGGCGCCGGCGAGCCGCGGACCGAACTTCGATACGTTGAGGTTGCCCTCGCGGTCGGCCTGGGCGAGCCCGAGGAAGGCGACGTCCAGCCCGCCGCCGTCGTAGAAGTCGAACTGGCTGGGCTGGTCGATGATCGCCTGGGTGTTCACCGCCGCTCCGAAGCTCAGCCCGCCGGCGGGAATGCCGCCGACCACGCCGGGCTCGGCGGTGAGCGTCAGCAGGTCGATGACCTTTTCTTCCGCGGCCACGGCCGCGATCCCTTCCGGCATGCCAATGCCGAGGTTCACCACGGCATCCGACTGCAGCTCCATCGCGGCCCGGCGGGCGATGATCTTGCGCTCGCCCATCGGCATCGCACAGATCGTCGACATCGGCACGCGGATCTCGCCGGAGAAGGCGGGGCTGTACTGCTCGGCGTAGGTCTGCATGTGGTGCTCGGGGCGATCCGCCACCACCACGCAGTCAACCAGCACGCCGGGCACCTGCACCTGGCGCGGGTTGAGCGAGCCGCGCTCGGCGATGCGCTCGACCTGCACGATGACGATGCCGCCCGAGTTGCGCGCCGCCATCGCGATCGCACGCGCCTCCAGGGTCAGCGCCTCCTTCTCCATGGTGACGTTGCCGTCGGGGTCGGCGGTGGTGCCGCGGATGATGCCGACGTGGATCGGGAAGGCCTTGTAGAACAGGTAGTCCTCGCCGTCGATCGGCATCAGCCGCACCAGATCCTCGGCGGTGCGCGCGTTGAGCTTGCCGCCGCCGAAGCGCGGATCGACGAAGGTGCCCAGCCCCACCCGGGTGAGCGTGCCCGGCTTGCCCGCCGCGATGTCGCGGAACAGGTGCGAGATCACCCCTTGCGGCAGGTTCCAGGCCTCGATGCGGTTATCCACCGCGAGCGCCTGCAGGCGCGGCACCAGGCCCCAGTGGCCGCCGATCACGCGCGCCACCAGGCCCTCGTGGCCGAGGTGGTTGAGGCCGCGCGTCTTGCCATCGCCCTGCCCGGCCGCATACACCAGGGTCAGGTCGCGCGGGCCGGCAAGGGCACCCTCGGCCTCCAGGAAGCGTTGCTCGAGCGCGATCGCCACGCTCTCGGCAAAGCCGATGCCGACGAAGCCGCCGGTGGCGACCGTGTCGCCGCTGCGGATCAGGCGCACCGCCTCGCGCGCCGACACGATCTTGCCGGTGTCGGCGGCGCGCAGCGAGGCCACCATCGGGTGCGTTTTCCTTGCCATGGCGGATCTCCCTTTCGCCGCGCCCGCATGCGGACGAGCCGCAACCGGGGATCGACCTCCCCTTTCTTGTACGGCGAACGAAAAGATTACCGCATCCGCAGCCTTCGAGCCGGAAGCCGCGCCCCCCGCGGTGCGGACCCCCTGGTCAACGCCACATGTCGCGCATCTTCGCGGCGAGGTCGATCGCGGCCTGGCGCGAGGCCGGCGAGCCCTGCAGCTCGGGCGCCGGTGGCGGCCAGCTCGCCTGCTCGAAGCGCCCGAGCAGGCGGTTGGGGATGAAGCGGCTGCGCCCGGCATACACATGGCGATCGCCCAGGCCCATCTGCTGGGTGACGTGGAAGCGCTGCGGCACGATCAGGTCGAGGGCGTCCTTCGCGCGCGTCATCGCCACGTAGAGGAGGCGACGCTCCTCCTCGATCTCGGCGCTGTTGCGCGTGGCGACGTCCGACGGGATGCAGCCGTCGACCACGTTGAGCACGCTCACCGCGCTCCACTCCTGGCCCTTGGCCGAGTGAATGGTCGACAGGATCAGGTAGTCCTCGTCGAGCAGCGGCATGCCGGCCTCGCCGCTGGTGGCGCTGGGCGGGTCGAGCGTGAGCTCGGTGAGGAAGCGCTGCCGGCTCGGGCTGGTGGCGGCGATGCGTGCGAGCTGCTGGATGTCGAGCGCGCGGACCTGGAAGTCGTCGTACAGGCGCGGCATCTGCGCCTCGTACCAGCGGCAGGCGAGCTCGAAGTCGGCCGGCCACGGCAACCCGCCCCTCGCCCCGCCAATCGCCGTATTCGCGCCTGCCGGCGCTCCTACATGAGCTTCCGGAAGCGGCGCGGTTTCTGTAGGAGCGCCGGCAGGCGCGAATGCGGCGCTCGGGACGTTCCCACGCATCGCCTCCCCATCGCCCGTAGTCGCGGCTTCCGCCGCTCCTACAAGATCTTCCGGAAGCACGGCGGTTTCTGTAGGAGCGCCGGCAGGCGCGAATGCGGCGCTCGGGGCTTCCTCCCGCCCGGCGAGCCGGTCGAGCAGCGTGGCGAACTCCAGCCAGCCCGCGCGCGCCGCCTCCGGCACCGGCTGCTCGGCGAGCAGCGCGCAGCCCGGCGGCGCGGCGCAGACGTTGTCGAGCACGCGCCCGGCGGTCTTGGGGCCAATGCCGGCGAGGAGCTGGATGGCGCGGAAGCCGGCGATGCGGTCGCGCGGGTTCTCGGCCCAGCGCAGCAGCGCGAGCACGTCCTTGACGTGGGCGGCCTCGAGGAACCTGAGCCCGCCGTACTTCACGAAGGGAATATTGCGCCGGGTCAGCTCCAGCTCCAGGCGCGCGCTGTGCGCCGAGGCGCGGAACAGCACCGCCTGCTGCTTGAGCTTGAGCCCTTCCTCGCGGCGCGCCAGCACGCTGTCGACCACGAAGTCCGCCTGCGCCGCCTCGTCCTTCACCGTCACCAAACGCGGGCGCTGCGCCGAGGCGCGCTCGCTCCACAGGTTCTTGGCGAAGCGCTCGGCGGCGAGCGCGATCACCGCGTTGGCGGCGTCGAGGATGGGCTGGGTGGAGCGGTAGTTGCGCTCCAGCGTCACCACCCGCGCCGGTGGCGCGAAGGCCGCCGGGAAGTCGAGGATGTTGCGCACCGTGGCTCCGCGGAAGGCGTAGATCGACTGCGCGTCGTCGCCGACCACGGTCAGGCCACGGCCATCGGGCTTCATCGCGAGCAGGATCGTGGCCTGCAGCGCGTTGGTGTCCTGGTATTCGTCGACCAGCACGTGGTCGAAGAGGCCGCCGATCTCGGCGCCGAGGCCGGGATCGGACACCATCTGCGCCCAGTACAGCAGCAGGTCGTCGTAATCGAGCACCTGCTGGGCCTGCTTGGCGTCGACGTAGGCGCGGAACAGGCGCTTGAGCGCGTCCTCCCACTGCGCGCACCACGGGAAGCTCGCCTGCAGCACCTCGGCGAGCGCGGCGCGCGTATTGACCACCGCCGAGTAGATCGCCAGGCAGGTGCCCTTCTGCGGAAAACGCTGCTTCGTCGCCGACAGCCCGAGCTCGTGGCGCACCAGGTTCATCAGGTCGGCGGAGTCCTCGCGGTCGTGGATGCTGAAGCCGGGGTCGAGCCCGATGCGGCCGGCGTAGTCGCGCAGCAGGCGCGCGCCGATGGCGTGGAAGGTGCCCGCCCACGGCAGCTCCGCGCGCGCCAGGCCGGGGCGGTCGGCGGCGGCCTGCGCGAGGATGCGGCGCACGCGCCGGCCCATCTCGTCCGCGGCGCGGCGCGAGAAGGTCAGTAGCAGGATGCGCCCGGGGTCGGCGCCGGCGGCGACCAGGCGGGCGACGCGGTGCGCGAGCGTGCCGGTCTTGCCCGAGCCGGCGCCGGCGATCACCAGCAGCGGCCCGGCGTCGATGCGGCCCTCGGCGCCGATGCCGTGCTCGACCGCGGCGCGCTGGGCGGGGTCGAGCGCGGCGAGCGGATCGGCGACCGGCGGTTGCGGGGCATCGGCTCCGGCGCGGGACGCGGAGTGGGGCTCGGAGTGGGGCCCGGGAAGGGTCTCGATGGGGGTCACCATGGCTGTAAGTATATTCAGCCCCGACGCGCGCCGATAGCCGTGACGGCGGCGTTCGTTCCAGAATGGGCGCGACACCGACCGACCACCGGAGACCCGCGATGCCCGCCCCCGACCCAGTCCTGCCGAGCTGCCTGCAGCCGCGCCGCGTGATCCTCTTCAGCGGCCACATGATCGACGCGCCCGGCCGCACCGAGCCGCGCTTCCCGCCCGCGCTCGCGCCCGCGGCGGCGGCGCGCATCGCCGCCGCGCTCGATGATCTGGGGGCCGGCCCGCTCGACCTCGGCCTCACCCAGGGCGCTGCCGGCGGCGACCTGCTGTTCGCCGAGGCGGCGCAGGCGCGCGCGCTGCCGCTGCTGTTCCTGCAGCCCTTCGGCGAGGACGAGTTCCTCGCGCGCTCGGTGCGCCCGGTGAGCGAGGGCGAGCAATGGGTGGCGCGTTACCGCGCGGTCGCCGCCCGCCTCGCCAGCCCGCCGCGCGCCATGCCGCCCGCAGCCGCTGCCGAAGAGGCCGACAACCCCTTCGAGCGCTGCAACCGCTGGCTGCTCGACACTGCGCTTGCCTGCGGCGGCGACCGCGTCTGGCTGCTGTGCCTGTGGGACGGGCACCGCGGCGACGGCGCCGGAGGCACCGCGCACATGGTCGAGGAGGTCAGCCGCCACCGCGGCCACGTCCTCCACATCGACACCCACGACCTGCAAGCACACGATCCCGCTGGCAGCCGCCCCGATGCTGGACTAGCCTGAATCGAGCCGGGCACGTCCGTGCTCGCCATCCGGACGTCCAGCGGAGAATCCCCATGAGCATCCCGCGTTTCCGCCTGCGCGGCAGCATCGCGCCCACCCCACCCGCTTCATCCGCTTCAACCGCTGCAACGCCCGATGACGGCCTGGTCGCGATCGCCTCCAGGCGCACGCTGATCCCCGGGCGCGCACGCGACGGCGTGAGCGGCGAACTCGAGGTCGCCGGCGACGAGGTGGTCCGCGTCGAGCTCGACAACGGCTTCGTGCTGTGGACCCGCGCCGACGCCCTGGTACGCGAGCACGGCCGCCGCAGCCGCGCCCGCGACGGCGGCGACGCCTGGGAGATCGACGCGCTGGCTCCCTCGGCCAATGCGGCCACGGCCGAGCGCGGCCTGCTCGGGCTGGGCGTGCGCGTGCTCGAGTTCTTCGGCGTGCGCGTCAAGGAGGGCGCCGCGCGCAAGCTCGGCGAGCACTTCGAGGAGCGCCAGCTCAAGCCGCAGCCCCCCGGCCTGCACCGCGTGAGCCTCGCCGACCGCTTCGCGCTGGCGCCGCTCGCGGCGGACGCCAAGCTGCCCGGCGGCGGGCCGCTGCTGGTCTTCCTGCACGGCACCGCGTCGAGCTGCGAGGGCAGCTTCGGCAAGCTGTGGGATGCGGGCAACGCCGCCGGCGCGGCCGCCCGCACCCGTCTCGCTGCCGCCTACGGCGAGCGCGTCTTCGCCCTCGAACACCGCAGCCTCACCGAGAGCCCGGTCACGAACGCGCTCGCGCTCGCGCGCCGCCTGCCGCAGGACGCCGAGCTGCACCTGGTCAGCCACTCGCGCGGCGGCCTGATCGGCGAGCTGCTCTGCCTCGGACAGTGCGAGGGCGTGCGCCGCCTGCTCGACGCCGAGGGCCTGCACACCCTGTTCGCCGCCGACCGCACGATCGCCGAGCAGCTCGGCCTGCAGCCGCTGTCGCCCAAGGAGGCGAAGGCGCGCGACCACGCCTACGATGCCGACCGCGCGGCGCTCGCCGAGCTCGTCGAGCTGCTGGTCGAGCGCAAGGTCCGCGTCACCCGCTTCGTGCGCGCCGCATGCCCGGCGCGCGGCACCACGCTCGCCTCCGGCCGCCTCGACCGCTGGCTGTCGATGCTCGACTTCCTCGCCGGGCGCGCGCTCGGCGGCGGCCTGTTCGCCGACGGCCTCGACTTCCTGCTCGCGGTGGTCAAGGAGCGCACCGACCCGCGCACCCTGCCCGGGCTGGAGGCGATGATGCCCGGCTCGGCGCTGACCCGGCTGCTGCACCACCCCGACCTCGTCACCGCCGCCGACCTCAGCGTGATCGCCGGCGACGCGGAGGGCGACACGGTGTGGCAGAAGCTCAAGCTGCTCGTCACCGACTGGTTCTACGGCGCCGACCACGACCTCGTGGTCAACACCGGCTCGATGTCCGGCGGCCTGCGCCGCCCCGACGGCGGCGCGCGCTTCCGCCTCGACCGTGGCGCGCGGGTCGATCACTTCAGCTACTTCCGCAACGCCGACAGCGTGGGCTGGCTGCTCGCCGGCCTGACCCGCGGCGACCACGAGGACGGCGGCTTCCGCCCCCTCGCCGAGGCGCCGCAGACGCCGCCGCGCTGGCGCGAGGCCGTGCGCCGTGCGCGCGGCGGCGGCCCGCGTCCGCTCACCGTCATGCTGCCGGGCACCATGGGCAGCGCGCTGAGCGCCGGCGGGCGGGCGGTGTGGCTGCACTACTTCACCTTGCTGCGCGGCGGGCTCGGCAAGATCGAACTCGGTGCGCGCGAGGTCTCGGCCGACGACCTGCTCGACGACTTCTACGGCCCGCTGCTCGAGTTCCTCGCCGAACACCACCGCGTCGAGATCTTTCCCTACGATTGGCGGCTGTCGGTGCGCGCCGCCGCCGCCCGCCTCGCCGCGGCGCTCGAAGGCTGGCTGCCGCAGGCCGAGCGCGAGGGCCAGCCGGTGTATCTGGTCGCGCACTCCATGGGCGGCCTGGTGGCGCGCGCGATGATCGCCGACGGCGGACGCGGCGCCGCGGTGTGGCAGCGCATCACCCGCCTGCCCGGCAGCCGCCTGCTGATGCTGGGCACGCCCAACCTCGGCTCCTACGAGGCGGTGCGCTGGCTCACCGGCTTCAACCCCACCCAGGCCCGCCTCGCGCTGCTCGACTTCACCCGCAGCACCGCCGAGGTCGTCGATCTGGTGCGCGAGTATCCCGGCCTGGTCGAGCTGCTGCCCTTCGCCCCCGAGGACCCCGACTTCGCCGACCCGGCGCGGTGGACGCTGCTGCGCGAGTCGCTCCAGGCACAGTGGAAGACTCCGCCCGCCGAAGCCCTGCGCAGCGCGCGCGAGACCTGGACCCTTCTGCGCGCGGCGCCGCCCGAGCCGGCCTACATGGCCTACGTCGCCGGCTGCCAGCGCGCCACGGTGATCGACTATGAGCTGCAGGACCACGACGAGGACAGCTGGCTGTCCGGCCGCAAGCGCATCGCCTTCATCGCCGGCCGCGAGGGCGACGGCACGGTGAGCTGGGCCTCCGGCCTGCTTCCCGGGGTGCCGACCTGGTACGTCGACGACACCGCCCACGACGCCCTGTGCGTGCAGCGCAAGGCCTTCGCCGGCTATCTCGACATCCTCGCCAAGGGCGCCACCACCCGCCTGCCGAGCGCGCCGCCGCAGCGCGCGCGCGCACTCGCCGACGAGCCAACGCGCTTCGAGCTGCCGCCGCTGCCGCCGGCGGACGGCATCCCCGCGCCGTCCGAGCTGCGCAGCCTCGGCTTCGGCGGCGGCGTGCCCGCGAGCCCGCCGGAAGCCCGTGCCACGACACCGCCGATCGAGCTCTCGGTCCGCCACGGCGACCTGTCCTACGCGCGCTTCCCGGTGCTGGTGGGGCACTACCGCGGCGACACCATCGTCAGCGCCGAGGCCGCGCTCGACCGTCGTCTCGACGGCGCGCTGTCGCGCCGCCAGGCGCTCGGCCTCTACCCCGGGCAGCACGGCAGCAGCGCGCAGTTCTTCAACCCGCGTCCCGAGGCGCGCCCCGCCGGCGCGATCGTGGTCGGCCTCGGCGAGGTCGGCGAGCTCACCCCGGGCCTGCTCGAGGCCGGGGTGCGCGGCGCGCTCCTCGACCACGCCCTGCAGATCGCGCAGTGGCCGGACGAGCGCTTCGGCCCCGCCGGCGGTCCGCGCCGGGCCTCGGTGTCCTGCCTGCTGGTCGGCACCGGCGCCGGCGCGCTGTCGGTGCGCGACTCGGTCGAGGCGATCGTGCGCGCGGCGATCGCCGCCAACGCGCGCCTGCACGAGACCGAGCTCGACGGCCGGGTGTGGATCGACCGCATCGAGTTCGTCGAGCTCTTCGCCGATGTCGCCATCGGCGCCGCAGAGAGCCTGCAGGCGGTGCTGGCCATCCCGCAGCTCGGCGCCGCGGCGCGCTGGCCGGCACAGGCCATCGAGGCCGGGCGCGGTGGGCGCGTGCGGGTGCGCTTCGACGAGGCGCCGGAGTGGTGGCAGCGCCTGGAGATCATCGAGGACGAGGGCCGGCGCGACAGCCTGCGCTTCATCTTCGTGACCGACCGCGCGCGCGCCGAGGAGACCCTGGCGAGCGGCCAGCTCGCACTCGCCGACGCCTTCATCCGCGAGGCCGCGGCCTCGCCGGCGGCCAACCCCGAGGCCGCCTTCACGCTGCATGAGATGCTGCTGCCGGTGAGCCTGCGCGAGGCCGCATCGCGCCAGGGCAACCTGGTGCTGCTGGTCGATCCGCGCTCGGCGCGCTACCCCTGGGAGCTGCTGGAGAACCGCTGGAGCGACAGCGGCCGCCCGCCGGCGGTCGCCGCCGGCGTGGTGCGCCAGATCCGCACCACCCAGTACCGCACCCGACCGGTGCACGCGGACGAAGCCAGCATCCTGGTGGTGGGCAACCCCGACCTCGACGGCTGGGAGGACTTCCCCGACCTGCCCGGCGCGCGCGCCGAGGCGAGCGAGGTCGCCGAATGCTTCGAGACTGCCGGCTGGCGGGTGGAGCGCTGCATCGATCCGCCCACCCACGAGGTCCTCGCCGGCCTGCATCGCAACCCGTGGCGCATCCTCCACCTTGCCGGCCACGGCGAGCACGACTTCCCCCTGCCGCAGGCCAGGCGCAAACCCGGCGATCCACCGGCCGCGGAACCGCAGACCGTATCCGGCATGGTCATCGGGCGCGACACCTTCCTCACCCCGGGCGACGTCGAGCAGATGCGCTGGGTGCCCGAGCTGGTCTTCATCAACTGCTGCCACCTCGGCAGCATGCGCGGCAGCGACAAGGGCGCGCTCGCCGCCAACCTGGGCATGCAGTTCATCAAGATGGGCGTGCGCGCGGTGGTCGCCGCCGGCTGGGCGGTGGACGATGCCGCCGCGCTCGCCTTCGCCAACACCTTCTACCGCCTGATGCTCGCCGGCGAAACCTTCGGCGAGGCGGTGCGCGCCGCACGCGAGGAGGTCTGGCTGCGCTACCGCGGGGTCAACACCTGGGGTGCCTACCAGTGCTATGGCGACCCGTCCTACACCCTGCTGCGCGGACGACCCGCGCCGCGGCCGCAGGCGCGCCGCTTCCACTGCCCGACCGAGCTCGGCGTGGAACTCGACAACCTCACCCAGGCCCTGCGCAGCAGCGCCGGGGACGACGCTGCGGCGCGCATCGCCGCGCTTCTGGAAGGCATCCCCGAAAGCGCCCGCGAAGCGTGGCTCGCGCGTGCGGACCTGTGCGCCGCGCTCGGCTTCGCCTGGGCAGAGGCGCGCGCCTGGCCCGAGGCGATCGAGCAGCTCGATCGTGCGATCCGCGCCGCCGCCGGCGATTGCCCGCTGCGCGTGCTCGAACAGCTCGCCAACTGCCGCGCCCGCCTCGCCGCCGACGAGGCCTTGGCCGCGCACCGGCGCGGCGCAGCTGCGGACACCGCGCAGGCGAAGGCGCGCGAGGAGCTCGTTCAGGCAGCGCTCGCCGAGCTCGAGCCCTTGTGCAGGCGTGCACCCACCGTCGAGCGCCTGAGCCTGCTCGGCAGCACGCACAAGCGCCACGCGCTCGTCGCCGCCGCGCCGGCAGCCCGCCTGGAGGCGCTCGACGCCTGCGCCGAAGCCTACCGTGAGGCCTTCGAAGCCGGCGGCAGCCAGGACGCCTACCCGTTCACCAACTGGGCGAGCGCGGTGCTGCTCGCAGCGCATCTCGACACTGCCCATCCGGGGCTGCCGCCAGCCGCGCTGGAAGAGGAGCTCCCGCGCCTGCGCACCAGCCTGCAGGAGGGTGCCGGGCGCAGTCCCGACTTCTGGACCGCAGCCAGTCTGGCCGACCTCGACCTCGTGCAGCTGCTCGCGTGCAGCCTGCACCCGGCCGAGCCCGCCGCGCGCGGCCGCAAGCGTGCCGCCGCGACGACCGAGGCGTGCGCCGCGCTCGCCGGGCAGATCCTCGCCACCTACCGCGATGCCCTCGCCCGCGGCGCCAGCCCGCGCGAACGCGCCTCGCTGGTGGAGAACCTCGACGCCTTGCTCGTGCTGCTGGAAGGCGGCCCGCCCGTTCTCGGTGAACGCCTGCGGCAGATCCGCGACGCAATCTGAGCACCCCGCCCCCGGGAGGGGGCGGGCGGGCCGCTCAGGCGCGCACGCCCCCGCGCAGGAAGTGCCCGGTGTCGAGGAAGTGCAGGGTCTGGATCAGGCAGGCGCGCGACCACAGCATCTGCATGTGGGTCACCGGCAGCACGGTGTGGTCGCGCGCGCTCGGCCAGCGCGTCTCGGCCACGGTCACCATGCCGTCGTTGGGCTTCTCCATGCCGGGCACGATGCGGCCGATGCCGACCGGCCGGTTGCCGGCGACCACGCCGATCTCGTAGCCGGGCGGAACCTCGGGCAGCGGCCGCGCCAGCCACTGCGGCAGCACCCGTCCAAGCGCGCCGCGCAGCACCGGGACGCGCAGGATGCGCTCGCCCGCATACGAGCCGCAGCACGGCGGGCCAAGCAGGACCACCCGGCCGATGCCTTCCGGATGATGGCGGGCGAGCATGTTCAGCACCACGCAACCGCCCAGGCTGTGCCCGACCAGATGCAGCGGCCGGCGGCCGAGGGCGGCGATGTACGCCGCCAGCTCGTCCGTCGCGCCGTCGAGCGAGCCGAGCAGCGAATGCCAGGAGAACACCCGGCTCTCGCGCCCCATGCGGCGCAACTGGCGGCGGTGCGCGGAAAACACCACGCCGTGCATCCACAGGCCGTGGACGAAGAGGATCAGCGGCTTCTCGGTCTGCATCGCGGCACGCTCAGTTACCCTTCAGCTGCCGCGCGGTCAGCGCAGGATTGTCGCCGCTGTAGGCGGCCTTGATCGCGTCCCAGGCCTCCTCGGCGGTCTCGGCGTAGTGGAACAGGTTCTTGTCCTCCGGGCTGATCACGCCATGCTCGACCAGCACGTCGAAGTCGATCAGGCGCTGCCAGAAGTCGCGCCCGACGAGCACGATCGGGCGGCGGCGGATCTTGCGCGTCTGCGTGAGCGTGAGCACCTCGAACAGCTCGTCGAGCGTGCCGAGCCCGCCCGGAAAGCTCACCAGCGCCACCGCGCGCATCAGGAAGTGCATCTTGCGGATGGCGAAATAATGGAACTGGAAACACAGCTCGGGCGTGATGTAGGGGTTGGGCGCCTCCTCGAAGGGCAGGAAGATGCTCATCCCCATGCTGCGCCCGCCGGCGTCGAAGGCGCCGCGGTTGCCCGCCTCCATGATCCCCGGGCCGCCGCCGGTGGCGACGATCACCGGCTCGCCGAGCGCGTCGGACTCGCGCGTCACCAGCTCGCCGAAGCGGCGCGCCTCGTCGTACCAGCGCGCATTCTTCACCATCTGCCGGGCGCGCGCGATCGCCGCCTCGTCGCCGCTCGCCACCGCGTCGCGCAGCATGGCCTCGGCCACGTCCGGCGCCTTGAAGCGCGCGCTGCCGAAGACGACCACGGTGGATTCCACCCCCTGCTCCTGCTGCACCAGCTCGGCCTTCAGCAGCTCGAGCTGCAGCCGCACCGGGCGCAGCTCCTCGCGCAGCAGGAAATCGGTGTCGGTGAAGGCCATGCGGAACGAGCTGCCGGGGCCGTCGTAGCGGCCGTGGGGCTGGGCGGCCTTGGCCTCGTCTTCGGCGGAGGGGAAGTTGCGGGCGCGCAGGGGGGTGTTCTTGCTCATCGGAAAATCCATCCGGTTCGGGGACCCGCATCATCGCATCCGTGCGTGACAGGACGCGAGCCCCCGCCGCGCCGAGCGGACGATCAGTCCCCGCCCGCCATCGCCTCGCCGAAGGCGCGCGCGCAGTCGAGGAAGCGCGCCAGGCAGGGATTGGCATTGTTCGGAGCCCAGATCACGCCCTGCTCGATCACCCGCGGCGACGAGATCGGCCGGAACACCGCGCCCGCCAGCTGCATCCGGCTCATCGAGCGCGGCACCAGCGACACGCCGAGCCCCTCCGCCACCAGGTTGACGATGGTCTGCTGCAGGTGGGTCTCGAGCCGGATACGCGGTTCGAAGCCGTGCTCGCGGCAGCACCCGGCCACCAGCGCGTGCAGCGCCGGCGCGGTGGCGGCGGGAAAGGTGATGAAGGGTTCGTCGGCCAGCTCGCCCACCGCGACCACCGCAGCGGCCGCGAGCGGGTGGCCGGCAGGAAGCACCGCCCACAGCGGTTCCGCATGCACCCTCAGGTACTCCAGCCCGTCGGGGCGCTGCCACGGGAAGGCAATACCCACATCGGCGCGGCCGGAGAGCAGGGCCTCGTCGAGCTCGCGCGGCACCACCTCGCTCAACTGGATCTCGGCGGCGGGGAAGGCGTCGCCATAGCGCCGGATCAGCGCCGGCAGGACGTTCCACGCCGCGCTCATGGTGAAGCCGACGCGCAGCACGCCGCGTTCGCCGCGCGCGGTGGCCTGGGTGCTGCGCACCGCGCCATCGAGCGCAGCGAGGACGCGCACCGCGTGCTCGTGAAAATGCCGCCCGGCCGCGGTCAGCTCGACCTGGCGCGAGCTGCGCACGAACAGCGCGGCACCAAGCGTGTCCTCGAGCGCGGCGATCTGCCGGCTGAGCGGCGGCTGGGTGATGTGCAGCTGGGTGGCGGCACGGCCGAAATGCAGCGTGTCGGCCAGGGCCACGAAGTAGCGCAGCTGGCGAAGCTCGATCGTCATCGATACGCCTTGAGTATCAATTAAAGCAAGATATGGAATTGGACGGTATAGATCGACACCCTTACGCTTGACTCAACACCTCGGGAGTCACGCGCATGTCCGCCATCGTCAACGTCGTCCTGCCCATCTTCGGCCTCATCCTGGCCGGCTACGTCTGTCGCCGCAGCGGCCGCCTGGGCGAGACGGCGTCGAACGAGCTCAGCCGTTTCGTGGTCTGGCTGGCGCTGCCGGCGCTGCTGTTCAATGTAACCGCCACCGCGAGCTGGGAACAGCTCTGGCAGCCGGGCTTCATCGCGTCGGTGTGTGCCGGCTGCGCGCTGGTGTTCGCGGCAACGGTGGCGTTGCGCGTGCGCAAGTCGGGCCGGCTGGTCGACGCCAGCATCGACGGCCTGAGCGCGGCCTACGCCAACACTGGCTTTCTCGGCATCCCGCTGTGCGCGCTGGTGTTCGGCGACGCCGGGCTGATGCCGGCGATCGTCGCCACCCTGATCGTGGCCTGCCTGCTGTTCGCAGTCGGCATCGTGCTGGTCGAGATCGGTCTGCAGAAGGAGAAGCACCCACTGCGCGCGCTGCTGAAGGTGGCGCGTGCGCTCGCCGCCAACCCGCTGCTGGTCGCGCCGGTGCTCGGCTGCACCTGGGCGGCCTTCGGTGCCGAGCTGCCCGCCCCCGCCGCGCGCTTCCTGTCCCTGCTCGGCGCGGCGGCGACGCCCTGCGCGCTGGTGTCGATCGGCCTCTTCCTCGCACAGAAGCACGAGGGGCAGCACGACGGTGCAACCGGGCTGGTGCTCGCCAAGCTGCTCTTGCAGCCCGCGATCACCGCCTTTCTCGCCTTCCGCGTGTTCGAGCTGCCGGCGCTGTGGGCAAGCGCTGCCCTGCTGCTGAGCGCACTGCCGACCGGCACCGGCCCGTTCATGCTGGCGAGCTACTACGGCCGCGACGCCGCCCTGGTCGCGCGCGTGATCCTGCTCACAACGGTGGGGTCGGTGGTGACGGTATCCATCTGCCTGAACCTTCTCGCCAACCTGGCGCCAGTCTGAGCGCACGGCGCGGACCCGCTCACCCCAGCAGCGCCACCGACTTGATCTGCGCCCACATCCGCAGCCCCGGGCGCAGCCCAAGCTGCGCGCTCGAGCGCCGGGTGATGCGGGCGATCAGCGCGGTGCCGCCGGCGTCGAGGCCGACCAGGACGTGGGCGGGGGAATCGGCGCCGACCACTTCCTTCACCGTGACCGCGATCAGGTTGACGATGCTGGTGCCCTCCACCTTGTGGTCGGCGAGGCTGACGTCGCGCGCATGGATGCGGAAGCGCAGACGGCGGCCAAGGGCCACGGGCTGGCGCTGCACCCACACCGCGCCGCCGGGGAAATCCAGCCGGGTGAGGTGGTCGTGGTCGTCATGTTCGGCCACCGTGCCGTCGACCACCACCCCGGCATCCTCGGTGAAGGCGGTGGGCAGGTCGAGGCGAGCCATGGTGGCGTGGAGTTCGCCGGCGGCCATCACCTTGCCCGCACCGAGCATGACCACGTGGTCGGCCAGGCGCACGACCTCGTCGGGCGAGTGGCTGACGTAGAGCACCGGGATGTCGAGCTCGTCGTGCAGGCGTTCGAGGTAGGGCAGGATCTCCTGCTTGCGACGGTGGTCGAGCGCGGCGAGCGGCTCGTCCATGAGCAGGATGCGCGGGCTGGTGAGCAGCGCGCGCGCCATGCCGACGCGCTGGCGCTCGCCGCCGGACAGCCGGTCCGGCATACGCTCGAGCAAGGCCTCGATGCCGAGCAGCGCCACCGCGTGCTCGAGCCGCACCCGGCGCGCCGCCGTCGGAATGCGGCGCAGCCCGAACTCGAGGTTGCGCCGCACCGACAGGTGGGGGAACAGGCTCGCCTCCTGGAACACGTAGCCGAGCTCGCGGCGGTGAGTGGGCACCTGGATGCCGCGCGCGTCGTCCTGCCAGCATTCGCCGTTGACCACCAGGCGGCCGCGCGCCGCCGGCTCGAGCCCGGCGACGCAGCGCAGCAGCGTGGTCTTGCCCGAGCCGGAGTGGCCGAACAGCGCGGTGACGCCGCGCCCGGGCAGGCGCAGGTCGACGTCGAGGCGGAAGCCAGCGTAGTCGACCGCGAAGCGCGCCTCGATACCGGCGGCCGACGGGGTGGGGCCTTGGGCGGCGCCGCTTGCGCCGGTCGCAGCGCTTGCGGTTGCAGCGGTGGCGACAGCATGTGCGGCAATTGCAGTGCTTGCGCCGGTTGCCAGCGGATGCTCGGCCATCAGCCCACCCCTCCGCCGGCATTGCCGCGCCGGCCGTAGAGCGCGAGCAGCACCACGAAGCTGAACGCCAGCATGCCGGCCGACAGCCAGTGCGCCTGGGCGTACTCCAGCGCCTCGACGTGGTCGTAGATCGCCACCGAGACCACCCGCGTCCTGTCCGGGATGTTGCCGCCGATCATCAGCACCACGCCGAACTCGCCCACCGTGTGCGCAAAACCGAGGATGGTCGCGGTGACGAAGCCCGGCCGCGCCAGCGGCAGCGCGACGTTGAAGAAACGGTCCCAGGGCCCGGCGCGCAGCGTGGCGGCGACCTCCAGCGGGCGGCGGCCGATGGCCTCGAAGGCGTTGGCGAGCGGCTGCACGACGAAGGGCAGCGAATAGACCACCGAGCCCACCACCAGGCCGGCAAAGGAGAACGGCAGCAGGCCGAGGCCGAGCGCCTCGGTGAGCCGGCCGAGCGGCCCGTTCGGCCCCATCGCCACCAGCAGGTAGAAGCCGATCACCGTTGGCGGCAGCACCAGCGGCAGCGCCACCACCGCGCCGACGACGCCCTTCCAGCGCGAGCGCGTGCACGCCAGCCACCACGCCAGCGGCGTGCCGAGCAGCAACAGCACCACGGTGCTGACCGCGGCGAGCTCGAGGGTGAGGCGGATGGCGGACCAGTCGGCGCCGGTCAGGGTCGGCATGGAGCGGGCATGAAGAGGGGCAGGATCGTCGAGGCGGCACGCCCGTGCGGCGGCGGCCCCCATTGTGCCGCGCCCGGCGCGCGGATTGAAAGCGCACCGCGCCCCGGGGGGTGTCGCGACCTCGAAGGTGAGCGGGCACCCGGGCGCCGAGGTGTGCGTGCTCCGGCGCGCCAACACGACGCAACTCCGCGGGGCGGGGTGTAGGAGCGGCGGAAGCCGCGAACCGGGCGGATCCTCTGCGAGACGCCGCGACGGGTACCCGGGCGCCTCAATTCGCGCCTGCCGGTGCTCCTGCAAAACGGCCGCAACCCGAGCCTGAATTCGCGCCTGCCGGCGCTCCTACAAAAACGGCGCGGCCCGAGCATGAATTCGCACCAGCCGGCGCTCCTACAGAAACCGATGCGGGACGGGGCGGGTGTGGCGAGCTGCGAATCCTGTAGCGCCGGGGCGGCGAGCAGCGGCAGGCCCCGTCAGCGCCCGGCTGGCGCGGGCGGCAGCTCGAAACCGTAGCGCCGCAGCACCGTGCGTGCGGACTCGCTGCCGATGAACTCGGCGAACGCGCCGGCGAGCGGCTTGCCGGCGGCGGCGCGGGTGAGCATGAAGCCCTGCTCGAGCGGCGCGTGCAGGCTCGCATCGATGAGGTGGTAGCCGCCTTGCGCAGCCAGCGTCGGGTTGAGCGCGAGCGAGAGCGCGATGATCCCCACCGCCGCGTTGCCGGTCTGCACGAACTGCGCGGTCTGGGCGATGTTCTCCCCCTGCACCAGGCGCGGCTGCACCGCCTCCCACACACCGGCGGCGCGCAAGGCCTCCTCGGCGCGCTTGCCGTAGGGCGCGTGGCGCGGGTTGGCGATGGCGATGCGGCCGAGCACGGGGTCGGCGAGGTCCTTCAGCTCCAGGCTGCGCGCGTCGCGGGTCGCGCTCCACAGCACGATGCGGCCGAGCGCGTAGGGCCGGGTCGTGCCGTGGGCGAGGCCCTCGGCCTCGAGCGTGCGCGGGTAGGCGATGTCGGCGGAGAAATAGAGATCGAAGGGCGCGCCCTGGCGGATCTGCGTGGCGAACTTGCCCGAGGAGCCGTACACCACCTCGACGACATCACCCGGATGCGCGCGACCGAACTCGGCGACGATCTCGTCGAGCGCGAACTTGAGGTCGGAGGCCGCCGCCACCGTGACGCGCTCGCCCGCCGTGGCGGTCGGCGCGCAGACGCCCGCGGCGAGCGCGAGCAGGACGCCGAGCACACGGCGGCGTGGCGGCAACCTGGATGAACCCATGGATCCTTCTCCCTTATAGAGACAGTGCATCGTGCAGCAAAGGCGGAAGCGGCGGACATCGGCGCGGGTGTTTGGCGCCACCGGCGATCCGATGCCCGGTTCGCGTGGACGCAGGCGATCTGCGCCATCGCGCTCTTCAGCGTCGGATTCGCGCCTTCCGGCGCTCCTACACAAACCATCTTCACCGCCACACGCGGGCAGAAGGCCCAGGCGCCTCACGCCTCACGCCTCACGCCTCACGCCTCATTCCTCACGCCTCATTCCCCACGCCCCCAAGACTCGCCTGCACGAAGCGCCAGATCAGCGTGGAGGCGTCCGGGCCCCTGGGGTCGCTGAAGTGTTCGTCGGCGACGCCGCCGCTCCAGGCGTGGCCGAGGCGCTCGACCTCGCACAGGCGGACGCACACCCGGCGCTGCGCACGCCAGTCGCTCACCGTCATCGGGTGACGTGCCCCGCGCTGCACCCGCCGCGGCACGGCGGCGCGCGCGCCGAGCGCGGCGGCCCACTGCTCGGCGGCGGCGTGGGCATTGCGCACCGACACCACGCGGTCGTCGCTGCCGTGGATCACCAGCAGAGGCGGACGGTTCCCGCGCTCGACCGCAGTCTCGGGCAGGCTGCGCCCGCGCATCGCTGCCAGCGCCCCGGCGGCCGAGCGCGCCGCGCCCGGGGCGACGCCGGCGTGCATCGCCACCGCACAGAAGCGCTCCGGCCAGCGCACCGCGAGCAGGGCCGCCATGCTCGCGCCCGCGGACAACCCGGCCACCGCGACCGCGCCGCGGTCGACCGGGTAGAGCAGGCAGGCTTGATCGATCGCCGCGATCAGGGTCGCCGCCTCGGCTTCGGCGCGGTGGCTGCGCGTGTCGTACCAGTTCCAGCAGCCCTGCGGGTTGGCGGCCAGGTCCTGCTCGGGGTAGAGCACCAGGAAGCGCTCGCGCGAGGCAAGCCGGTCCATGCGCGTGCTGCGCGCGAAGGCCGCCGCGTTCTGGCCGCAGCCGTGCAGCATCACCAGCAGCGGCAGGCGCTCGCTGCTGCGCACGCCGGCCGGGCGAAACAGCCGGAAGCGCCGCAGCCCCCCCGGCCCGATCGCCTGGCCGGTGACCCAGTCGCCGGTCGACGCCGGCAGGCGATAGGGCGCGGACATCGCCTCGACACCACGCGCCGCGGCCTTGCCGGCGGCATTCGCGCCGGCACGGATCGCGCGCCGGGTCATGGCGGTGGTGGCGCGCTCGATGGCGCGCAGGAGGGGCGAGGGGCGGACGCGGCGGCTCATGCGCGAAGGGTCGCACACCCGCCCGCAAAAAAGCGCCGATCCTGTCGGATAAATTTACAGTATCGACCCATATACCCACTCATCTATCTGATTTTATTGAAAACCTAAATCGGGCACATTTTGTGCTTTGAATGGGCAGCGACAAGTGGAGGCGGTGCGCCTCACCGCGCCTGTCGTATTCCCACGCACCCGCCGTGGACACCGAAAAAGGAGATCGATCATGAGAACACCCTGTCCGGACCAGGCGGGCCGCCGGCTTCGCCACGCCCGCACCCTGCTGTGTGCCGCCACCTTGTGCGCGCTGGCCACCGCACCCGCACATGCGACGCTGATCAACTACCAGAACTTCGACAACCTCTCGGCGTTCACCCTCAACGGGGCGACGGCGGGCATCAACACCGGCGGCCAGGGTGTCGTCGGTCCCAGTGGAGCGCGCGTGCTGCGCCTGACCAACGCGCTCTCGCAAGCAGGCAGCGCCTTCCTGACCAGCCCGTTCTCGCTGGCCGCGGACGCCTCCTTCAGCAGCTACTTCGAGTTCCAGTTCACCAACCAGATCAACAACGGCGCCGACGGCATCGTGTTCACCGTGCAGACGGTGGCCAACACCGCGGGCGGCTCGGGCGGCGGCATCGGCTACCAGGGCCTGAGCCCCAGCGTCGGCGTCGAGTTCGACAACTGGAACAACGGCGGCGGGGACGGCAACAACGACAACCACGCCGGCATCAACGTGAACGGCAATATGGCCTCGGTGGTGCGCGCTGACACTCTTCCCGCGCAGCTCGACAGCGGCTCCGTCTTCCACTCCTGGGTCGATTACAACGGCGCGTCGGACAAGCTCGAGGTCCGCCTCGCGCTCACCGACACCCGCCCCGCCGCTGCCCTGATGAGCTACACGGTCGACCTCGTGACCCTGCTCGGCACCACCAACGCGTTCATCGGCTTCACCTCCGGCACCGGCGCCGCGGGCGCCTATCACGACATCCGGCGCTGGGTATTTACCGGCGAGTTCAACCCGATCGTCGACCCCGACGACCCCGTGGATCCGGGCACAGTCCCCGAGCCCGGCTCGCTCGCGCTGCTATCGCTCGGCCTGCTGGGCGCGTTCGCCGGCCTGCGCCGCCGCGCCTTGGCAACCTGAACGGTCCTGCGCCTGCAGGCGGCGGCGAGAAGCCGTCGCCTGCAGCACTCAACCGCCCCCGCCGCGCTCCTCACGCGCCACCGCGGCCAGTTCGCGCAGGTACCAGGCCGCGTAGCCGTAGCCGGCCAGCGCGACCAGCGCGGAGTAGAGCAGCTCGCCTTCGAGCGCGTGGCCCGCGAGCATGTTGGTGACGACGACGAAGCTCAGGTAGAGCGCGGCGACCATGCCGCCGAAGATGCGGATGAGGGCGAAGGTCTTGCGCTGCTTGAGGGTGGGCTGGGCCATGGGGAGACGGGGCGGGACGAGGAGACAGGCGGCAGGGTAGCCGATTCCGGCCCGGCTGGCATCGCCGGCGGGCGCTTGGCGCGGACAATCACAGGAAGCTCATGTCTGAGCGCAGCGCCCAGGCCAAGGGATGCTGGCCTCGGGTGGCGGCGCACCGGATAATCGGCCCGCTTCCACCCCCTTCCCCGCGCGAGGATCTCCGCGATGCATGCTCCGGCTCCCGGCCGGCCCGGGACCGCGCCCGCGGCGGCCTCCCCCGCCCCGGCGCTGTCGCCCGCCCTGCTCTTCCTGCTCGTCTTCGTCGAGGGCTTCGTCTCGCTCGGCGCCGAGATCCTCGCGCTGCGCCGGCTGGTGCCGCACGTGGGCAGCGCGATCACGGTCACCGCGCCGACGATCGCGTTCTTCCTGCTCGCGCTGGCGCTCGGCTACCAGGCCGGCGGGCGCGTGGCGGACGACTACCTCGCGCGCGTGCGGCGCAACTTCCTGCTCGCCGCCGCGCTGATCGCGCTCGGGCTGGCGGGGCCGGTGGTGGAGCTGGCCTTCGCCCATCTGCAGCCGGCGCCGGTGGCCTGGGCGGTGGTGGTGTGCGGCGTGCTGTGCCCGGTGGCCTGGCTGCTCGGCCAGACCGTGCCCATCCTCACCAACCTGCTGCGCCACGAGCGCATCGGCGCGCGCAGCGGGGCGGCGCTGTACTGGTCCACGCTGGGATCCTTCCTGGGCGCGCTGACGCTGTCGATGGGGGTGATGCAGTGGCTGGGGGTGGGCGCGGCGGTGCTGGTGTGCACCGGCCTGCTGCTCGCGGCGGTGCCGGCGCTCGGCCGCGTCGCCGGCGCCCGTATGCCATCCGCCGTGGCGGCGCTCGTAATCGCGCTCGCGGCGCTGGCGGTCAACCTCGTGCTGCCGCAGCAGCTCGAGACCGCCTACGCCACCTACCGCGTCGAGGCGGTGGAGATCCCCGGCTACGTGGCCCCGGAGGTCTTCCGCATCAACAACTCGCCGGCCTCCATCCTCGACGCCGGCGAGCAGCCACGCTACGCGCGCTACATCCGCCGCCTGCGCGGCCTGCTGCTGGACGAGTTGGGCTTTCGCGGGCGCAGCGTGCTGGTGCTGGGCGCGGGCGGCTTCACGCTGTCGCACCGCGAGCCGCTCAATCACTACGTGTATGTCGACATCGACCCCGCCGTGAAGGAGATCGCCGAGCGCGACTTCCTGCGCGAGCCGGTGCGCGGCGAGTTCGTCGCCGCGGACGCGCGCGCCCACCTGCGCGCCACCGCCGCGCGTCACGACGCAGTGGTGGTCGACGTCTATAGCGCGCTCACCAGCATCCCCGCCCATCTGGTCACGCGCGAGTTCTGGCGCGCGACCCGAGCCGCGCTGAAGCCGGGCGGCGTCCTCGCCGCCAACCTCATCCTCGACCGCGAGCTCGCCAGCCCCTACGCGCGCAGCCTGCTGGCGAGCATCCAGGCCGAGTACGGCGCGTGTGCGGTCGAGGTGCTGTTTCGCGACCGTCCGCAGGGCAACGTGCTGGTGATCTGCACCGCCCCGTCCGCGGCGCCGGCGGAGCCCGCCCACCCCTACACCGACGAGCGCAACCGCGCCGACCTCGACGTGCTGCGCGGCGGCTGATCAACCCTCCGCCAGCGCGGCCTCGAAGAGCTCGAGCGGCAGCGGGCGGCCGAACAGGTAGCCCTGGTAGTCGCGGCAGCCCTGGGCGGCGAGGAAGTCGTACTGCTCCTCGGTCTCGACCCCCTCGGCGATCACGGCGAGGCCGAGGTTGCTGCCGAGGGCGAGGATGGTGCGCGCGATGGTGGCGTCGTTGGGGTCCGACATGACGTCGCGCACGAAGGACTGGTCGATCTTGAGCTGCGCGAGCGGCAGGCGCTTGAGGTAGGCGAGCGAGGAGTAGCCGGTGCCGAAGTCGTCGAGCGAGAAGCGGATGCCGAGCGCTCGCAAGGCCTCCATGCGCTCGATCACGCCCTCCGCATCCTCGATCAGGCTGCTCTCGGTGAGTTCGAGCTTGAGCTGCTCGGCGGGCGCCCCCGTCTGCGCGAGCAGCGCGCGCACCTCGTCGGCGAAGCGGGGCTGGCGAAACTGGCGAGCGCTGACATTCACCGCGAGCTGCAGGTGGGCGGTCTGCGTCTGCAACGACCAGCGCGCAAGCTGACGGCACGCGGTCTCCAGCACCCAGTGGCCGATCGGCACGATCAGGCCGGTCTCCTCGGCGAGCTCGATGAAGCCGCCCGGGGCGAGCAGTCCCTTGTGCGGATGCCGCCAGCGCAGCAGCGCCTCAGCGCCCGAGGGCCGCCGCCGGGAGTCCACCTGGACCTGGTAGTGCAGCTCGAACTGTCCGCGACGGATGGCCTCGCGCAGGTCGGCGTGCAGGATCGCGCGCTCGGTGACCGCCGCCTGCATCGCCGGATCGAAGAAGCAGATCGCATTTCGCCCGGCCGCCTTGGCCTGGTACATCGCGGTGTCGGCGCGCCGCAACAGCTCGGCGGCACCGAGCTCGGCACGACCGAAGGCACCGACGCCGATGCTCGCCGAAACCTGATGGGTGATGCGCTCGTCGTCCTTGCCACAGCGCAGGTGGAAGGGACGTGCGAGCTCCTCGCAGATGCGGGAGGCGATCGCGCTCGCCTGCGCAATCCCGTCGAGATCCTCCAGGATCACCACGAACTCGTCCCCGCCCAGCCGGGCGGCGGTGTCGCCCTGGCGGATGCAGGCGTTCAGGCGCACACCCGCCTCGACCAGCAGCTGGTCGCCGGCGTCGTGGCCGTGGGAGTCGTTGAGGTCCTTGAAGTGATCGAGGTCGATCAGCAGCAGCACGCCCTCGGTGCCACGGCGCGCGCTCGCGCGCAGCGCGTGGTCGAGGCGGTCGTACATCAGGCGCCGGTTGGGCAGGCCGGTGAGCGGATCGAAGAAGGCCAGCTCGTGGATCTGGCGTTCCTGGCGCTTGCGTTCGGTGACGTCCTGGTTGAAGCCGAAGATCCCCACGACCTCGCCGTCCACCCGGATCGGCGCCACCAGGCACTGGTAGGTCCGGCGCTCGCCGTCGATCTCGTACTCGACCTCCTTGTGCACGGTCTCGCCCGCGTAGGCGCGGCGGTTGCTTTCCCCCCAGTCGGCACTCACCGGCTCCGTCTCGCCCGAGTCCTCGACGCGCTTGCCGAGCAGGTCGCCCCAGTGCGCCGCGGTCATCGCGTTCTGCATGATGCAGCGCCCCTGCAGATCGCGCGCCCAGTACTCGACCGGGGTGTTGTCGACCACCGCACGCAGCAGCGACTCGCGCTCCTGCAGCGCCTGCTCCATCTTCTTGCGTACGGTGATCTCGCGCGAAAGCACGTTGAAGCGCTGCGGCTCGTCCCCACTGCGCGCCATCGGCGCCACCGACAGCTCGAACCAGCGCATGCCGCCCGGGGTGTCGACCTTGAACACCTTGCCGCTGGAATGTCCGCGCGCTGCCGCCTCTCGCAAGGCCTCGAGACAGGTCTCCGCCTCCGCGGGGGGCAGCACCTCGCGCACCGTGCGCCCCATGAACAAAGAGGGCGGCGCCGCCAGAAGTGCCTCGCTCGGCGTCCGGTAGGACAGGCAGCGTCCTTCGGCATCGAGCACGAACAGCGGGTCGGGCAGGGCCTGCAGGATCGCCGCGTAGTCGTTCTTGAGCGCGACCAGCTCGCGCTCGGCACGCTTGCGCGCGGTGATGTCGATGGTCAGGCCAGCCACGCCGTCCGGCCGGCCGTCTTCTTCGAACAGCGGCTGCTTGATGCTGAGTCCCCAGGTCATCTCCGGATGGCCGGGGAGCCTGAGTCTTTCCTCCGCGATCACCGGCTCGCGCCCGGCCATCGCGCGCCGGTCGTGCGCCTGCATCGCGTCGGCGAGATCGGGCGGAAAAAGCTCGGAATCGGAGCGTCCGAGGACGTCCGTGCGCGAACACTCGAGCAGCTCGCAGGCAAGGTCGTTGGCGTAGCCGTAACGCCCTTGCGGATCCTTGATGTAGATGGGCACGCGCAACTTGTCGATCGCCGCCCTCAGACGTGCGTTATCGTCCTTCATCTGCAACCGCTCTCCTCGGCCATGGAAGTCGGGATCGTTCGGGCGCCCCGGGTCGGACTATTTTGACAGTCTCCGGGCCGCACGGGCTGCCTCCGACTCCGAAATGCATACGCCACCACACCGCCTCGCAAGATGACCATCCTCCGCCTGATCCTCGGCGACCAGTTGAACGCCGCCCACACCTGGTTCCGTGCCCCGCGCACCGACGTGCAGTACGTGTTGATGGAGGTACGCAGCGAGACCGACTACGTGCGCCACCATGCGCAGAAGGTGCTGGCGATCTTCGCCGCCATGCGCACGTTCGCCGCCGCGCTGGAAGCGGCCGGACATCGCGTGCGCTACCTGAAGATCGGCGACACCGGCAACCGCCAGTCCTTCGCCGGCAACCTCGCGCTGGTGGCGGCCGAGTGCGGCGCGACGCGCTTCGAGCGCATGGAGGCCGACGAATGGCGGGTGGAGCGGGTGCTGGACGAAGCCGCGCAGAAGCTCGGCCTGCCGCATGCGGTGGTGGACAGCGAGCACTTCCTCGCCGATCGCGCCGAGCTGGCACGGCGCTTCGCCGCCAAGGTGCCGCGCATGGAGTTCTTCTACCGCGACATGCGCCGCCGCCACCGCATCCTGGTCGACACGGACGACGCGCCGGTGGGCGGGGTGTGGAACTTCGACGCGCAGAACCGCGAGAAATGGCCGGGCGATCCGCCCGCACCGGCGTGGCCGTGGGGCGGCCACGACCTGAGCGGGCTGTGGGACGAGATCGTCGCCGCGGGCGTGGAGACCATTGGTTCAGCTCATGCGGAAAACCTGCTCTGGCCGCTGAGCCGGCGCGAGGCGCGCGCCGGCCTGGCGCACTTCATCGCCCACGCCCTGCCCTGGTTCGGTCCCTACCAGGACGCGATGAGCACGCGCTCGACCACGCTGTTCCACTCCGGGCTGTCGTTCGCGCTCAACGTCAAGCTGCTGCACCCACGCGAGGTCATCGACGCCGCGGTCACGGCCTGGCAGGCGGGCACGGTCGAGCTCGCCAGCTGCGAGGGTTTCGTGCGTCAGATCCTGGGCTGGAGGGAGTTCGTGCGCGGGGTGTATTGGGCGCGCATGCCGGGCTACGCGCAGGGCAACGCGCTCGACGCCCGGCGCCCGCTGCCGGCCTGGTACTGGACCGGCAGGACGAAGATGGCCTGCCTGCGCCACGCCATTGGCCAGTCGCTCGACACCGCCTACGCCCACCACATCCAGCGCCTGATGATCACCGGCAACTTCGCGCTGCTGGCGGGCTGCGACCCGGACGAGGTGGACGCCTGGTACCTGGGCATCTACGCCGACGCCTTCGAGTGGGTGGAGATGCCCAACACCCGCGGAATGAGCCAGTTCGCCGACGGCGGCGTGATCGCCAGCAAGCCCTACGCCGGCGCGGCGAGCTACATCGGCAAGCAGTCGGACTACTGCAAGGCCTGCGCCTACGACGCCAAGCGCCGCCATGGCGGCAGCGGCAAGCCCGCCTGCCCCTTCAACAGCCTGTACTGGGATTACCTGCTGCGCCACGAGGCCCGCTTCGCGCGCAACCCGCGCATGGCCATGCCCTACAAGGCGTGGGCGAAGATGGACGCGACCGAGCGCGCCGCCACGCTGGCGCAGGCGGCGGACTACCTTGGCAAGCTGGACGAGTTGTAAGGGTGCGGTGCGCGAGGCGCGCGCATCGCCTGCCCGGCAGCCGTGTTCGCGGCTGCCGCCGCTCCTACAGGGCCCCGTCGGCTTCGCGACTTGCCTCGCCTCTGCAGGAGCGTGTCGGTTCATGTAGGCGCGCCGGCAGGCGCGAAGGCGGCCGTGCCGACGGTCGCATGCGTCGCTTGCCAGACCGCGCGCTTCGCGGCTTGCGTCGCCCCTACAGGAGCGTGTCGGTCCATGTAGGAGCGCCGGCAGGCGCGAACACAGCGGCTCAGCCCGCGAGCGCACGCACGTCGGCGAGCAGCGCGTCCACGCTCGCCGGCAGCGTGTCCCAGCCGCACATGAAGCGCGCCCCGCCGGCACCGATGAAGGTGTAGAAGCGCCAGCCGCGCGCGCGCAGGCCGTCGAGCACCGCGGGCGGGAGCTCGCAGAACACGCCGTTGGACTCGACCGGGAACATCAGCCGCGCACCCGGCACCTGCATCAGCCCGCTGGCCAGGCGCTGCGCCATGGCGTTGGCGTGGCGGGCGTGCTTCAGCCACACCTCGTCTTCCAGGATGCCGAGCCAGGGCGCGGACAGGAAGCGCATCTTCGAGGCCAGCTGCCCGGACTGCTTGCAGCGATAGGCGAAATCCTCCGACAGCCTGCGGTCGAAGAACACCACCGCCTCGCCCACCGGCAGGCCCATCTTGGTGCCGCCGAAGCACAGCACATCCACGCCCACCTTCCAGGTGATCTCCGCCGGCGCCACGCCGAGCGAGGCCACGGCGTTGGCGAAGCGCGCGCCGTCCATGTGCACGCGCAGGCCGTGCTCGCGCGCGCAGGCGGCGATCGCCGCCACCTCTTCGGGCCGGTACACCGTGCCGACCTCGGTGCTCTGCGTCAGCGTGACCACGCGCGGCTTGGGGTAGTGGATGTCGCTGCGGCGCGAGATCACCTCCAGCACCGCGGCGGGCGTGAGCTTGCCGTATGCGCCGTGCGCGGGCAGCAGCTTGGAGCCGTTGGAGAAGAACTCCGGCCCGCCGCACTCGTCGGTCTCGACGTGGGCCAGCTCGTGGCACACGACGCTGTGGTAGCTCTGGCACAGCGAGGCGAGCGCGAGCGAGTTGGCGGCGGTGCCGTTGAAGACGAAGTAGACGTCGCAGTCGGTCTCGAACAGCTCGCGCAGGCGGTCGGAGACCTTGCGCGTCCATTCGTCCTCGCCGTAGGCGGGTGCGTGGCCGGCGTTGGCCGCCACGAAGGCCGCGAGGGCCTCCGGGCAGACGCCGGCGTAGTTGTCGCTGGCGAAGTGCTGGATCGGCTGCATGCGGGGATCAGGCACGGTCCAGGTTCAACGGCTCACCGCTCTCGGCAGCGCAGGCCGCGGCGGTGAAGAGCACGTCGGTCGAGGAGTTGAGCGCGGTCTCGGCCGAGTCCTGCACCACGCTGATCACGAAGCCGATCGCCACCACCTGCATCGCCACGTCCGCGGAGATGCCGAACAGGGCGGTCGCCATCGGAATCAGCAGCAGCGAGCCACCGGCCACGCCCGACACGCCGGCAGCGGCGAGCGAGGACACGATGCACAGCAGCAGCGCGGTGGCGAAGTCGACCGGGATGTTGAGGGTGTGGGCGGCGGCCAGCGTCATCACCGAGATGGTGATCGCCGCGCCCGCCATGTTGATCGTGGCGCCGAGCGGGATGGAGATCGAGTAGGTGTCCTCGTGCAGGCCCAGGCGACGGCACAGCTCGAGGTTGATCGGGATGTTGGCGGCCGAGCTGCGGGTGAAGAAGGCGGTGACGCCGCTCTCGCGCAGACAGGTGAACACCAGCGGATAGGGGTTGGTGCGCAGCTTCCAGAACACGAACAGCGGATTGACCACCAGCGCGACGAAGACCATGCAGCCCACGATCATCAGCAGCAGCTTGCCGTAACCGAGCAGGGCGTCGAGGCCGGCCTCGCCCATGGTGGCGGCGACCAGGCCGAAGATGCCGAGCGGCGCGAAGCGGATCACCACATGGACGATCTGCGAGATCGCGTCGGCGAGGTCGTTGAGGACCTTGCGCGTGCCTTCGCCGGCGTGGCGCAGGGCGATGCCCAGGCCGATCGCCCACGCCAGGATGCCGATGAAGTTGGCTTCCATCAGCGCGCGCACCGGGTTCGAGACCGCGCTCAGCAGCAGGTTCTTGAGCACGATCAGGATGCCGCCCGGCGGGTTGCCGGCGGCAGCCGGCGCGTCGAGCACCAGCGTGGTCGGGAAGGCGAAGCTGGCAAGCACCGCGACCAGCGCGGCGGCGAAGGTGCCGAGCAGGTAGAGCATCAGCACCGGACGGATGTGGGTGGGCTGGCCCTGCTTGTGGTTGGCGATCGCCGCCGCCACCAGCACGAAGACCAGGATGGGCGCGACCGCCTTCAGCGCGGCGATGAAGAGGTCGCCGAGCAGGGCAACCGATTTGGTGGCGCCCGGCGCGATCAGCGCCAGGGCGACGCCGAGGACCAGACCGATGGCGATCTGGGAGATGAGGCTCATGCGCAGCAAGCGCTGCAGGGCCGTGGGGGTTGCGGTAGTCATTGAGTGTCTCCTCGTGGATGACCTTGTGGTTAGGGATGCCGGGTGAGGCGTCGCCCTTGCGCGGCGGGGGTGCACCGCGCAAGGGCCGGGGTGAAGCGGATGCGGAGCTTCGGAGAGCCGGATTGCCGAGGGTTCGTGTGGCGTCGCGCTCAGCACTCGGGGAAGCTGACGGCGAGGCCGCCGCGCGAGGTCTCCTTGTACTTGTCGAGCATGTCGCGGCCGGTGTCGCGCATGGTGCGGATCACCTGGTCGAGCGAGACCGTGTGCGCGCCGTCGCCGCGCAGGGCGAGCTGGGCGGCGTTGATCGCCTTGATCGAGGCCATCGCGTTGCGCTCGATGCAGGGCACCTGCACCAGGCCGCCGACCGGGTCGCAGGTGAGGCCGAGGTTGTGCTCGAGGCCGATCTCGGCGGCGTTCTCGACCTGCTCGGGGGTGCCGCCGAGCACTTCGGCGAGACCGGCCGCGGCCATCGCGCATGCGGATCCGACCTCGCCCTGGCAGCCGACCTCGGCGCCGGAGATCGAGGCATTCTTCTTGCAAAGCGCGCCCACCGCGGCGGCGGCGAGGAGGAAGTTCTCCACGTCGCGCTCGTCGCTGCCGGGCATGAACTTCATGTAGTAGTGCATCACCGCCGGAATGATGCCGGCCGCGCCGTTGGTGGGGGCGGTGACGACACGGCCGCCGCCGGCGTTCTCTTCATTGACCGCGAGCGCGTAGAGGTTGACCCAGTCGAGGGCGGTCATGGAGTCGCTGATCATGTTGCGCCCGCTCGCCTGCTCGCTGAGCTTGCGGTACAGCGCCGGCGCGCGCCGGCGCACGTTGAGCCCGCCGGGCAGCACGCCCTCGTGGCCGACGCCGCGCGTCACGCAGGCACGCATCACCTCCCAGATGCGCAGCAGCGCAGTGCGCGTCTCCGCCTCGCTGCGCCAGGCCGACTCGTTGGCCAGCATCAGCTCGCTGATGCGCAGGCCGTGGCGGCGGCACTGGGCGAGCAGCTCGGCGCCGGTGTCGAAGGGATAGGGCACGGCCACCTCGGCCTCGGCCGCCGCGCCGGACTGCGCCTGCGCCTCGTCGACCACGAAGCCGCCCCCCACCGAGTAGTAGGTGTTCTCGTACAGCACGCCGGCCTCGCCGTGCGCGGCGATGCGCATCGCGTTGGGATGGTAGGGCAGGCTCACCGGCAGCAGGCGCAGGTCGCGCGCCCAGTCGAAGGGCACCGTCGTCGTGCCGGCGAGTGGCAGTTCGCCGTCGATGCGCACCGCGTCGACCGCACCCACGAGGAAGTCGGGATCGACCTCGTCCGGGCGCGCGCCCATCAGGCCGGCCACCACCGCGCGATCGGTGCCGTGACCGACCCCGGTCGCCGACAGCGAGCCGTAGAGCCTGGCCTCGATGCGCCGCACCTGGTCGAGCAGGCCGCGGCGCTGCAGCTCCACGACGAAATCATGCGCGGCCCGCATCGGCCCGACCGTATGCGAGCTGGAAGGACCGACACCGATCTTGAACAGGTCGAGTACGCTGATGGACATGGGAGACTCCGGGGGAAAACGGCGTGTTGATTTAATTCTGCTAAGCACGAAAATACTTATCGGTGCATGAACAAGATTTTCCAGCGGAAGATTCGGGCACTCAATCGATTGTTTTTGATCTTTTCTTTAGCAAAACTAAACCATGTCCACGAGCGCACCTTCGCAGATCCATACCCGGCTGCGCGTCTTCCTCGCCGTAGCGCATCACCTGTCCTTCACCCGCGCGGGCGAGGAGCTCAGCATCACCACCGGCGCGGTCAGCCAGCAGATCAAGCTGCTCGAGGACTGGCTCGGCCAGCGCCTGTTCCGCCGCCTGCCGCGCCGGCTCGAGCTCACCGACGCGGGCAAGCGCCTGCTCACCGCGGTCGATCCGGCCTACGCCGCGGTCGATCTCGCCATCGGACGCCTGCGCGGCGGCGCGCTCAGCGGCGTGGTGCGGGTGCGCACCCTGCCCTCCTTCCTCGCCACCTGGCTGGTACCGCGCCTGCCGCGCCTGATGGCGCGCTTTCCGCAGATCGAGCTGCAGGTCGAGGCCGAGGACAGCACCTATTCGCTGCGCGACGGCGAGTTCGACCTCGCGATCGACCTCAACGACGGCACCTACCCCGGCTTCCAGAGCACCGTGCTGCTGGAGGAGGAGATCTTCCCGGTGTGCTCGCCCCGCCTGCTCGAAGGTCGCCCGCCGCTGCTCGGCGCCGAGGACCTACGCCACTACCCGTTGCTGCACGACATGACCGCCTGGCGCGGCAGCCCGCCCTACGCCGAGTGGGAGCGCTACCTGAAGGCGATCGGCGCGCCGCAGGTGGAGGTGCGGCGGGGCTACATGTTCAACCGCAACCACATCACCATGCAGTGCGCGATCGCCGGCATGGGGGTGGCGATCGCGCGCCGCACCCTGATCACCGACGAGCTCGACAGCGGCCGCCTGGTGGCGCCCTTCGCGCAGTCGGTGCGCACCGGCAAGCGCTACTGCGTCATCCATTCGGCCGGCGCGCTCGCCGACCCGCGCGTGGCCACGGTGCGCGACTGGCTGGTGGCCGAGGCGCGCGCCGCGGAGCTCGCCGCCGGGCCGTCCGCGGACGCGACGCCCGCGCCCGGCGAGTGAGCTCCGGCGGCGGCTCACGACCTCACCCCACCATGTGGCCCGGCAGCCAGGTCACCAGGCCGGGGAAGGTGTACAGCAGCACCACCGCGACCACCATGAGCAGGAAGTAGGGCAGCGCGTAGCGCGCGATCACCGTCATGTCGCGCCCGGTGAGGCCCTGCAGCACGAAGAGGTTGAAGCCCACCGGCGGCGTGACCTGCGCCATCTCCACCACCACCACCACGAAGATGCCGAACCACAGCGGATCGATGCCCGCGCTCTGGATGGTCGGCATCAGCACTGCCATGGTCAGCACCACGATCGAGATGCCGTCGAGGAAGCAGCCGAGCAGGATGTAGAAGATCGCCAGCGCCACCAGCAGCATCGCCGGACTGAGGCCGAGCGCGCCGATCCATTCGGCGAGGTGGCGCGGCAGGCCGATGTAGCCCATCGCCAGGGTCAGGAAGGCCGAGCCGGCGAGGATCAGCGCGATCATGCAGTACAGCCGGGTCGCGCCCATCAGCGCGCCGAAGAAGCTCTTGCGGTTGAGCGTGCGCTGGCTGGCGGCGATGATGAGGCTGCCGATCACGCCGATCGCCGCCGCCTCGGTGGCGGTGGCGATGCCGCTGTAGATCGAGCCGAGCACGCCGCCGATGAGCAGGATCACCGGGATCAGGTTCTTCGAGGCGGCGAGCTTTTCGACGAAGGTGGTCTTGAGGTCGGCCGCCGGGATCTTGCCCGGGTTCATCAGCGACCACACCACCACCCAGCCCATGAACAGCGTCGCCAGCAGGATGCCGGGCAGCACGCCGCCGATGAAGAGCTTGGAGATCGACACGTCGGCCGCGACGCCGTACACGATCATGATGATCGAGGGCGGGATCAGCAGGCCGAGGGTGCCGGCGCCAGCCAGGGTGCCGAGCGCCATCGACTCGGGATAGCCGCGGCGCTCGAGCTCGGGCAGGGCGATCTTGCCGATGGTGGCGCAGGTGGCCGCCGACGAGCCCGACACCGCCGCAAACAGCGTGCAGCCGATGATGTTGGTGTGCAGCAGGCGGCCAGGCAGGCGCTCGAGCCAGGGCGACAGGCCCTTGAACATGTCCTCCGACAGCTTGGTGCGGAACAGGATCTCGCCCATCCACAGGAACAACGGCAGCGCGGTCAGCGTCCAGCTCGAGCCGTGGCTCCAGATCGCCACCGCCATGCCATCGCCGGGCGCGCGCGGCGTGAAGCCGAGCATGCCGAGGATGCCGATCGCCATCAGGGCGAGGCCGATCCATACGCCGCCGGCGAGCAGCGCCAGCATCAGGCCGATCATCACGGCCGCAATCATGACTTCCATGGCGCGCTCCTCTTATTCCATGCGCGCGGCTTCGCCGCTGTGGGTGGCGAGTCGAGCCGGTGCACGACCCAGCATGGTCATCACCAGGTCGTCGAGCAGGGCGATCAGCAGCACGACCGAGCCGATCGCCATCGACAGCTGCGGGATCCACAGCGGGGTGGCATCCACGCCCTGCGAGATCTCCTCGAACTCGTGCGACTGCAGCACCATGCGCACGGCGTAGAACGCCAGCGTCGCCGCCACCGCGGTGCCCGCCGCGAGCGAGAACCACTCCAGCGCCGCGCGCATGCGCGGGCCGACGCGCTCGAGCAACAGGCTCACGCGGATGTGCTCGCCGTGCTTGAAGGTGTAGGCGAGCGCGAAGAAGCCGCAGGCCGCCATCGCGTAGCCGGCGTAGTCGTCGGTGCCGGGCAGGTAGATGCCGAGCGGCCGGGTCACGACACCGGAGGTGACGAGCACCAGCGTCGCCACCATGCCGATCGCGGCGAGCGCGCCGGACAGGCGGTACAGCGAATCGAGGAACGCTCTCATGGGCGATCTCCTGAAAGGTGAAGGCCCCGCTGCTGCGGGGCCGATGCATCAGCCGCTTACTTCAGCTTGCGGTAAGCGTCGAGGATGGCCTGGCCGTCCGGGCCCGCCTTCTCGACCCACTCGGCGGTCATCTTCTCGCCGACCTTGAGAAGTTCGGCCTGCAGCGCCTCGGGCGCCGGCTGCACCTGCATCTTGTTGGCCTTGAGCTGCTCGACGTACCAGGCGGTCTTCTCTTCCGAGACCTTCCAGCCACGCTCCTCGGCAGCGGCGGCGGCCTTGAGCAAGGCGTCGCGCGCCGGCTGGTCGAGGGCGTCGAAGGCCTTCTTCGACACGAACACGATGTTCTTCGGCAGCCAGGCCTGGATGTCGTAGTAGTGGCTGAGCTGCTCCCAGCTCTTGGTGTCGTAGCCGGTGGCCGAGGAGGTCAGGTTGGCCGACACCACGCCGGTCGACAGCGCCTGGGTGAGGTCGGCGGCCTGCACGGTCACCGGCTGGCCACCCATCAGCTCGATCATGCGCGCCACGGTCGGGCTGTAGGAGCGGATCTTCATGCCCTTGAGGTCGCCGATGGTCTTGAGCTCGGTCTTCGAGTACAGCCCCTGCGGCGGCCACGCCACCGAGTACAGCACCTTGAGGCCGTTCTTCGCCAGGCGCGCCTCGACCGCCTGCTTCGAGGCCTCCCACAGCTTCTTGGAGTCGGCGTAGCTGGTGGCGAGGAAGGGCACGGTGTCGAGCGCGTAGAGCGCGTCTTCGTTGGCGAGGCCCGAGATGATCAGCTCGCCGATCTGCGCCTGGCCGGCCTGCACCGCGCGCTTGATCTCGTTGGCCTTGAACAGCGAGCCGTTGGCATGGACGGTGATCTTGAGCTTGCCGCCGGTGGCCGCGTCGACCTCCTTGGCGAACTGCTGGATGTTCTCGGTGTGGAAGTTGCTGGCCGGGTAGGGCGTGGGCATGTCCCAGGCGGTCTGGGCGTGGGCGGCGGCGACGAAGCCCAGGCCGAGCAGGGAACCGGTGATCGCCTTGAGCAGAGGATGCGAGAAGGTCATGGATGTAACTCCTGATTGAATGAAGTGGGGCAGCGCCCGGAACACCTTGTCGGAGGCGGCGACCAGCTATCCATAAGTCACCGTTATTGCACAATAGAGATTTTGTGGGTATCTTGTCAACAAAACGTAGAGGTTTTTTACGCAAAACGTCTTCATAACACTGACGGAGGCTCACATGGGCGACAGCGGTCCCATCGTTTCTTCACAGCACCTCGTCTCGGCGAAGTCGCCCCAGGTGTCCGAGTTCGAGTTCGGCCTGATCATCGCGTGGCACGCCTTCGCGCGCTGGATGATGCGTTGCATGACCGCCGCCGGCGTCAAGGACATGACGCCGATCGACGTGCTGGTGCTGCACCACGTCGCCCACCGCGACACCGAAAAGCGCCTGGCCGACATCGGCTTCGTGCTCAACGTGGAAGACACTCACGTGGTCTCCTACTCGCTGCGCAAGCTCGCCGGCCTCGGCCTGGTGCAAAGCGCAAAGCGTGGCAAGGAAGCCTTCTGGTCGGTCACCGACAAGGGGCGCGAGATCTGCCTGGTCTACCGCGACGTGCGCGAGGCCTGCCTGATGCCCGGGTTCAGCGGCAGCGCCGAGGAGAACCGTCGCATCGCCGAGCTCGCCCAGTTGCTGCGTACGGTCTCGGGGCGTTACGACCAGGCGGCGCGCGCTGCCTCCACCTCCCCGCTCTGACTACAGGAAGCCCGCCATGAGTGTCCGCATCCTCGACGCCGGCGACGCCGCGCTCACCATCGAGTTCGGCAGCGTCATCGACCCCGCCCTGCTCGCCGCGGTCAACGCGCTCGACGCTGCCATCCTGCGCCTGCAGTCGGCGGGCGACCTTCCGGGCGTGATCGAGACCATGCCCACCTTCCGCTCGCTGACGGTGTTCTTCGATCCGCTCGCCACCGACCGCGACACCGTGCTGGGCGTGCTGCAGCCGCTGATCGCCGCGGCCGAGCACGGCAGTCCCGCCGACGGCCGCCACTGGCGCCTGCCGGTGTGCTACGAGGGCGAGGCCGCACCCGACCTCGCCGAGGTGGCGGGCACGATCGGCATTGGCGAGGACGAGGTGGTGGCCCTGCACAGCGGCACCGAGTACCTCGTCTACATGCTCGGCTTCCTGCCCGGCTTCCCCTTCATGGGCGACCTGCCCGAGCGCCTGCGCCTGCCGCGCCGCGCCCAGCCGCGCGTGCGAGTGCCCGCAGGCAGCGTGGCGATCGCCACCGGGCTGACCGCGATCTACCCGTGGGAAAGCCCCGGCGGCTGGCACCTGCTCGGGCGCTGCCCGGTGCCGCTGTTCGACGCGCGCCGAGCGTCGCCGTCGCTGCTCGCCGCCGGCGACCGCGTGCGCTTCGTCCCGGTAAGCACCGCGGAATGCCGCGCCATCGAGGCCGCCGCGTGCACCGCCGACTTCGACCCCATGCAGTGGCTGGACAGCGCCCCGACCCCCGCGGAGAACGCAGCATGAGCACGCAGACCGAACTCGAGATCGTCACCCCCGGCGCCTTCGCCTCGATCCAGGACGAGGGCCGCCGCGGCTTCCGCCGCATCGGCGTGCCGTGGGCGGGCGCGCTCGACCGCCGCCTGATGCGCATCGCCAACGCGCTCGCCGGCCGGCCCGAGGACGCGCCGGTGATCGAATGCTTCGACGGTGGCCTGCACGTGGTGGCGCACGGCGGCGCGGTGAAGCTCGCCGTCGCCGGCGACGCAGTGGTGGAGGTGGACGGGCCCGAGGGCCGCCGCCAGCTCGCACCCTGGCGTTCGGTCACGATCGCCGCGGGCGAGGCGCTGCGCATCCGCAAGATGGGCAGCGGCCGCATCGCCATGGTCGCGGTCGCCGGGCTGGAGGTGGCGCCGGTGATGGGCAGCGCGTCGACCTACGTGCGTGCCGGCCTCGGCGGCGCCGACGGCAGCGGTCGCGCGCTGGCCGCAGGCATGCGTCTGGCGCTGGCCGAGGCCGACGCCTGGGGCAGCGACCGCGTGCTGACGCAGCCACCCGAGCCCGACCCGCGCCCGATCCGCCTTGTCCCCGGTCCGCAGGCCGACCATTTCAGCGCCGCGGCGCTCGAAGCGCTGGTCGGCGGCGACTATCGCGTCACCGCCGAGGCCGACCGCATGGGCGTGCGCCTCGAAGGCGCGAAGCTGGAACACAGCGGCGCCGCCGACATCGTGTCGGACGCCACCGTGCCCGGCTCGATCCAGGTACCCGGCGCCGGCCAGCCGATCGTGCTGCTCGCCGACGCCCAGACCGCCGGCGGCTATCCCAAGATCGCCACCGTGATCGGCGCCGACCTCGGGCGGCTTGCCGCGCTGCGCCCGGGCCAGACGCTGCGCTTCGCCACCGTCACCGCCGCCGAAGGCGCGCAGCTCGCACGCGCCGAGGAAGCCGAGACGCGCGCGCTGATCACCGCCATCCGCCCGCTGCCGGCCGACGGCATCGACCTGTTGGCGCTGTACACCGGCAACCTGGTCGACGGCGTCGTGCACGCGCTCGACACCGAATTTCGCCCGCTATATTGAAGAACGCTCCCGACCCGAGAACCTCCCCATGAACAAGACCATCAACCTCAACGCCGACCTCGGCGAATCCTTCGGCGCCTGGACGATGGGCGAGGACGAGGCCCTGCTGCAGGTGGTGCGCTCGGCCAACATCGCCTGCGGCTTCCACGCCGGCGACCCGGTGGTGATGCGCCACACCGTGCGCACGGCGCTCGCCGCCGGGGTCAGCCTCGGCGCCCACCCCGCCTACCCGGACCTGCAGGGCTTCGGCCGCCGACCGATGAAGATGGCGCCGGCCGAGCTCGAGGCGATGATCATCTACCAGGTCGGCGCGCTCGCCGGCATGGCCGCGGCCGAAGGCGGCCGCGTCACCCACGTCAAGCCACACGGCGCGCTCAACAACCAGGCCTGCGAGGACGCCGCGCTCGCCGACGCGGTCGCGCGTGCGGTCAGGGCCATCGACCCGGACCTGATCCTGCTCGCGCCGGTCCTCTCGGAACTCCATGCGGCCGGCGAGCGCGCCGGGCTGAAGGTGGCGGGCGAGATCTTCGCCGACCGCGCCTACACCGACAAAGGCACGCTGGTGGCGCGCGGCCAGCCCGGCGCGGTCATCCACGACCACGACGAACTCGTCACCCACGTGCTGCGCATGCTCGACGCCGGCGGCGTGGTCAGCCAGAGCGGCAAGCACCTGCCCGCGGCAATGGACAGCATCTGCGTGCACGGCGACACCCTGGGCGCGGTGGAAAGCGCCCGCCACCTGCGCAGCGAGCTCGAAGCGCGCGGGTGGACGGTCGTGGCACTGCCGGAGGTGGTCGCGGGGCGTTGAGCGGGTCTCGACTGGGAGCCCTTGGCGAAAGGCCTTCCCGCGAAGCTTCCCGCACCCGTTCGCGAGCATGCCCGCTCTCACCACCGAGACAGGCGATCACCGGCCTGAAGCCCTTTCAGGCCAGCTCGTCCGGCGCGGGCAGCCACTCGATCCGCCCCTGCCCCGCCTCGCCGAGGCGCGCGCGCAAGGCGACGGCGGCCTCCTCGGGCAGGCTGAAGCACAGCTCCACCGCCTGCCCGTGCACCACCGCCAGCAGGCTCGCCCCCGCGGCGTCGAGCTCGCGCCGCAGCAGTCCCTCCATCGCATAGGGCACAACGCAGCGCAGCGTCGCCAGACGCACGATCGGCACCTTCTCCGCCTGCAGCAAGGCCTGTGCCACGGCGTCCGTGTAGGCGCGCACCAAGCCGCCGGCCCCCAGCTTCACGCCGCCGAAGTAGCGCACCACGGTCGCCAGCACGCCCTCCAGGTCCTGATGGCGCAGTACGTCCAGCATCGGCCGCCCGGCGGTGCCGCTCGGCTCGCCGTCGTCCACCGCCGCCGACTGTCCGCCCGCGAGCAGCGCCCAGCACACGTGGCGCGCGCCCGGATGCTGCGCCCACAGCGCGGCCACGACCTTCTGCGCGCCGGCGCGGTCGCTCATCGGCTGCACGCAGCCGATGAAGCGGCTCTTCTTGATGATCAGTTCACTATGAACGGGAGCGGCGAGGGTCAGCGGCATGGGGCGGGATTCTAGTCCGATTCGCGCGGCGGCACGGCGGCGGCCTGTCGGGAAGATCGGGGATGAACCCCGCTGCCTGGTTCCTGCGCATTGACGACGGCTCCGATCGCCCACGGCATCCGCTTTCGAATCGATTCGGCACCACCAGGACGATCATCCAATTTCCCTTTCGTCATATTTCCAAATAGCATTCCGGATCCCTCGCCCAGGAGTCCGGAATGCCCGCCCGCGCAGCGCAAGACGATTACGACAGTCCATGGAAGGAGGCCGTCGAGCACGCCTTCCCGGAGTTCATGGAGTTCTACTTCCCCGACGCCAGCCGCCAGATCGACTGGGCGCGCGGCCACCGTTTCCTCGACAAGGAGTTGCAGCAGATCGTCCGCGATGCCGCGCTCGGCCGACGCCACGTGGACAAGCTCGCCAGCGTCACCACCCACACCGGCGAGGAAGACTGGCTGTGCGTGCACATCGAGGTCCAGGGCAGCATGGACCCCGGCTTCGCGCGCCGCATGTTCGTCTATAACTACCGTATCTTCGACACCTACGACCGCCCGGTCGCCAGCCTGGCGGTGCTCGCCGACCCCGACCCCGAGTGGCGCCCCGACCGATTCGGCTACGAGCGCCTCGGCTGCCGGCACAGCCTGCAATTTCCGGTCGCCAAACTGGTCGACCACGCAGCGGACGAAACCGCCCTGCTGGGCAACCCGAACCCCTTCGCACTCATCACCGCCGCGCACCTTTTCACCCGCCGCACCCGCCGGAGCCCGGCCGCCCGCTTCGACGCCAAGCGCCGCCTGGTGCGCCTGCTCTATGAGCGCGACTGGACGCGCCAGCGCATCCTGGATTTCTTCTCCGTGCTCGACTGGATGATGCGGCTACCGCAGGAGCTCGAGCAGAGACTGTGGCAAGATATTGAAAAGATTGAAGGAGAACGCAAAGTGAAGTACGTCACCAGCGTGGAAAGGCTCGCGATCGAGCGCGGACTGCAGAAAGGCATGGAGCAAGGGCTCGAAATCGGCATTGAGAAGGGGATCGAGCAAGGGATCGAGCAAGGTCGTGTCCAAGGCACGGCAAGCGTACTTCTGCGCCTGCTCAACCGCCGCTTCGGCCCGCTCTCCCCCGACATCACCCGACGCCTCTCCCAGTCCACGCCCGAGCAACTCGAGATCTGGGCCGAGCGCGTGCTAGACGCACGAGCGATCGACGAAGTGTTCGCGGAGAACTGAAGCGCTGGCGCAGACTGGGCGGGGACGACAAATGTCCGACGCCCGGCGCAACGCCACTGCTCTCCAGCGCGTGAAGAAATCCGGCCGCTTCGCCCCGCAACCCTGACCGCCGATGAATGCAGGCGCCTCCGTGACATGAACCCTACCCGGCACACCCCCTCGCAGGACTCCGACCCGCTCGAGCGGGTGACCCGCGCAAGATGCCGCGCCCCGAGCGCAACGCCCCCTGCCCCTGCGGCTCGGGACGCAAGTACAAGCAGTGCTGCGGCGCGGTCGACACGCCGCCGCTGGACCTGGCGCCCGACGACATGCTGATGCGCGTGATCGAGCAACTGCCATCCGATCGCCTCGAGGAACTGGTCGTACGCGGTGCCCCGCCGCCGGTCCTGTGCAAGATCGCCGAGCGCTGGTTCGGCGAGGGTCGCCACGACGAGCTCGTCCGCCTGCTCGAGCCGCTTTTCGCCGATCCGGCCAGGCTCGACGGACTTGTCGCGCAGGCGGCGAGCCTGCTGATGAACACCTACGCCCACCTGGAGCGCACGGGCGACCGCGACGCGCTGATCGAACGCCTGAAGACCACACCCGGTCGCGAGCTGCGCAGCCTCGCCCTGCAGCGCGAGGCGTCCGTCCTCGCCGACCGCGACGAGTTCCCCGCAGCCTGGCGGGCATTCCGGGAGGCGCAGCGCCTCGACCCGCAGGATCCGACCTTCGCCCACCTCGAGGTGCTCCTGCCGATGGCCGAGGGGCGCAAGGAGGAGGCGCGCAGCCGCGCGAACATCTGGGCGGCCGATCTCCTCGCCCGCTCCCCGGGCGAGGAATACCTTCCCCTGATCGAGGCCCTGCACGCGATCGTCGAGGACGAGGACGAGGACGAGGACGACGACGGCATCGACTGGGACAGCGAGCACAGCGCGGAGGTGAACGCCGCACTCGCCGCGTTGCCGAGCGACTACCCTGCCCGCCGTCTGGTCCTGCATGTTGCCCTGGAGGGCATCGAGCCGCTGATCTGGCGCCGCCTCGAGGTCGAAAACTGGCTGACTTTCAACGACCTCAACACGATGATCCAGGCGGCGATGGGCTGGGAGGACGCGCACCTGCACGAGTTCTCGGTCGGCGACTACCGCATCGGCAATGCACCCGATTTCGACACCCCCTTCGACGAGCTCGTCCTGCCCGGCGAGGAGGTCGAGCTCGGCCAGGTGATCGGGCGCCACAAGGGCTTCAGGTATCTGTACGACTTCGGCGACGGCTGGCTGCATCGCATCACGATCGAGAAGCGGCTGCCGAGCGCCCCACAGCGTGTGCCGGCCGTCCTTATAGACGGTGCGCGCGCCTGCCCGCCGGAGGATTGCGGCGGCATCCCGGGCTACCAGCGTAGCCTCGCGGCCCGGCGTGGCGAGATCGCGGCCGAGGGCGACGAAACCCTCGAGGCGTACGCGGATCTGGGCCCCGAAGACTTCGCGCTCGCGCCTTACCAGCGCATCGTCGCAAGCCTGTTCGAGCCCATCGGCTGAGCCCCGCCGTGGCCCGCACCCACCCCGAAGGCTGGCGCCTGCTCCCGGCGGGAGGCGCGCGCGGGCGCGAGCTCGCCACCCTCGCCCGCCTCGCCGCCGCGCTACCCGAGGACACCACGATCTACCACGGCCTGCACTGGACGCGCGCCGAGGGCAGTACGGCGGTATTCGGCGCGGTCGACTTCGCCGTGGTCGGCCCGGGCGGGCGGGTGCTGCTGGTCGAGCAGCAGGCCGGCTTCCTCGACGAGACCCCCGCCGGGCTGATGCGCCCGGGCAAGCGCCGCGCCACCCAGCTCAGCGTCGAACTCGCGCGCAACGCCGACGCGCTGCGCGCGCGCCTGCGCCCGCTGCTCGAGGGCGCCGAGCCCCTGCTCGACGTGCTGCTGCACTGCCCTGACCACGTGGTGCGCCAGCCCGGCACCGCCGGCCTCGACCCCGACCGCATCGTCGACGCCGGCCGGCGCGACGAGCTGCCCGCCATCGTCGCCGCGCTGACACGACCGCAGGAGGGCGACCCGGCGCTCGACGGCGGCCGCCGCCAGGCCCTGCACCGCTTCTTCGCCGACCTGCTCGAGCTGGTGCCGGACGTACAGTCGCACATCGGCCAGGTGGACGAGCTCACCACCCGGCTCGCCGGCGGGCTCACCGAGTGGGCGCGCCGCATCACGGTCGAGCCGCACCGCCTGCGCGTGACCGCCACCGCGGGCAGCGGCAAGACCCAGCTCGCGCTCGCCGCCTACACCGACGCGCTCGCTGCCGGCCGGCGGCCGCTGTATGTGTGCTACAACCGCCCGCTCGCCGACCACTTCGCGCGCATCGCGCCAGGCGGTGGCGAGATCGCCACCTTCCACCAGCTCTGCGACCGCCGCCTGCGCGATGCCGGGCGCAAGCCCGCCTTCGGAGCGCCGGGCGCCTTCCGCCGCATGGAGGCCGACTTCGCCGCGCTGGTCGCAAGCCAGTTCACCGCCGCCTGGCAGTTCGACGAGCTCATCATCGACGAGGGCCAGGACTTCACCGAGGCCTGGCGCGACGCCCTGCTCGCGCTGCTCAAGCCGGGCGGGCGGGCGTGGTGGCTGGAGGACCCGCTGCAGAACCTCTACGACCGCCCGCCGGTGGCGCTGCCGGGCTGGGTGGGGCTGACCGCCGACACCAACTACCGCACCCCGGCCGACGTGCTCGCCCTGCTCAACGCCCGCCTGCCGCTGCCCGCCCCGGTGCGCGCCGGCAGCCCGGTGACCGACAGCGCGCCGGAGACCTTCGCCTGGCGGGACGAGGCCGGCCTGATGGACGCCACCAAGCGCGCGATCACGCGCGCGCTCGGCCTGGGCTTCCGCCGCGACGCCATCGTGCTGCTCACCTTCCGCGGCCGCGAGCACTCGCGCTTCACCCCGCTCGAGCACCTCGGCCCCCACCGCCTGCGCGCCTTCACCGGCCGCTACGACCTGCTCGGCGAGCCGGAGCACTCCCACGGCGAGTTGCTGATCGACTCGGTGTATCGCTTCAAGGGCCAGTCCGCGCCCTGCATCATCTTCACCGAGATCGACTTCGAGGCCATCGACGAGCTCACCATGCGCAAGCTCTTCGTCGGTGCCACGCGGGCGACGATGAAGCTGATCCTGGTGGCGTCGGAGCGCGCGGCGTCCGCGCTCGCGCCGGTCGCGGACGCCGACTGAAGCCTCGTCCCCGAGGCGCCGCAGGCCGCACCTGCCATCCGGCCCCGCCGACCCGCCGCACATCCTTGCACCGCCGGATTCTGGCACCGCCGGATTCTGGCACCGCCGGATTCTGGCACCGCCGGATTCTGGCACCGCCGGATTCTGGCACCGCCGGATTCTGGCACCGCCGGATTCGCACCTTCCGGCGCTCCTACACGAACCGCCGCGCCCGTAGGAGCGCCGGAAGGCGCGAATCCGGCGCTCGGGTGGACACACGCCGCGCAATCACACCTTCAGGTCGACCTGGCTCAGCGTGCCGGCACGGCCATCCTCGCGCAGATAAACGCCGCTCGCGCGCATCAGACCCTGGGTGTCGTTGGCGGCGTCCTTCAGGCTGAACGGGGTCGCCACGCGGCCGAGGTGGAGCGCGCCGACGCCCGCCTCGCCCAGCGACCGCACGCTGCCCTTGCCCGCAGCATCTGGCTGCCACACGCGCAGCTGCGACCACGCCGCGTCCGCCTCGTCGATCCAGCCGTTGCGGTCGTCGTCGAGGCCGGCGAGCTCGGCGAAGCCGTCTCCGGTGGCCGGACCGAAGAGCTCGCGACCATCGTCGATGCGCCCATTGGCGTTGCGGTCGAAGGCGAGGAAGCCGCTGCCGCTCATCAGCGGCAGCTTCTCCCTGCTGCCGTCGCCATCGAGATCGAAGTCGAAGCGCACGTCCGATAGCGCCGCCGCGGGGCCGCCGAAGTCCAGCACCAGCGGATCCTTCAGGCGCTGGTCGCCGGCGCGCACACTGACCGACACCGACTCGGTATGGCTGCGCGACATCTCGAAGCCGAGTTCGAAGCGGATCTCGCCGCCGTCGGCAGTGCGCACCACGCCCGCAGCAGCGAAGGACACCGTCTCGGTCTCGCTGAAGCGGCTGCTGAAATCGTATTCGAGCCCGAAACCGACGCGCCGTGCGCCCCCCTGGCCACTCGCAACCGCGTTCCCGCCGGTCTCGTACCCAGACTCGGCGGCGGTATCGGCAGGCTGCAGGTCGCGCATGCTGAAGCGCCGCACCGGCTCGCCGGTCAGGAACTCGATCATGCGGATCAGCATGGCAAGGCGTGGATCGTCTTCGACCGCGTCGTCGGCAAGCGCGTCCACCGCCGCTGTCTCGCTCTCGGTCGCGAGCGCGCTCTGGGCCGCCGCCGAGATCTCCACCGCCGGGCGCGGCACGCCTGCAGCCGCAGGACCTGCATCGGGCGTGCCGCGCCAGACTTCGAGGCGCTCGCGGGTCTCGAGCGACTGGGAAAAACGGTGCGAGGACTGCAGCTCGACACTGAAGGCGGCGACTTTCATGGGGGGACCTGCGCGGAAGACGGCAACATCGGAGGTAACGGCCGCAAACGCCCCGGGTTGAGGCGCAGCGCGCCGACGGGGCGGCCCGCGCGGACGGGAAAGACGCGAGCACCGATCGGCCCTGCTCCTCGTCGCGCTCCTGCATGCCCCGGGAGCGGCGTGCCCGTCTCCCGGCCACGGGGCGAACTGCGCTACGATGGGTTCATCCTTCGCGTGCCCGGAGTCCGCCATGAGCAACAAGCATCGCCATACCCTGGAAGCGATCTTCCGTGACCCCCCGGCCGGCAACCTGCACTGGCGCGAGGTGGAGTCCCTGCTGAACCACCTCGGCGCCGAGGTCGAGAGCGGCCACGGCGCGCGCTTCCGCGTGGTGCTGAACCGGCGCGAGTTCTACCTGCACCATCCGCACCACGGCAGCGACTTCGGCAAGCAGGCGGTGAAGGACCTGCGCGAGTTCCTCGCCAGCGCCGGCGTATCGCCGTCGAGCTACGAGGACAGCGCGGGCTGACGTGGCGCAGTCGCATGGCTTTGCCGCTGTGCGACTGAAAGCTTGCAACGAAAGTCCGGCCTGCCGGGCGCAGCCGCGCGCCCCGGCCGGCGCAGTTCAGGCAAGCGCGCGAGCGAGTTCCGCGATGGCCTCGTCCTTGTGGCTGCCGTCCGCCTCCGCCCACTCGGGGTGGGCGCGGGCGCGGCCGATCGCCTCGGGCAGCGCGTCCTTGCGCCAGCGTGCGCTCACCGGGTCGGCGTTCACCGCGGCGCCCTCGCGCCCGGCGTCGAGTTCGATCGGCTTTACCGCGGCATGGCCGCGCCCGTCGAGCGCGACCAGCAGGCTGCGCTGACGCAGCGCGACGATGCGCAGGATGGCGTCGTCCACGGTGAGCTCGCGGTGGCCGCGCAACTTGGCGGCGAGGCGCTCGCCGTAGTGGCCGAAGGTCTGCCACAGGCCGCCGGCGATGGCACCGAGCGCGGCGGCGGCGCCCAGGGTGAGGCCGCCGGTCATCAGGTCGATGCCGACCCCCGCGGCCGCGCCCGCGGCCGCGCCGGTGCCGAGGCGCACGCCCATCTGGCGCAAGGTCTCGGGGTTGAAGAGGTCGTCGTCCCAGCGCCCGTCGGCGAGCGGCAGGTCGGCCATGCGCGCGTCGTCGGCGCGGAAGCGGTACAGGCGCAGCAGCGCGTCCACGCAGGCCTGCTCGCGGCTGCGCACGTCCGCGCGCAGGCGCTCGACCGCGACCTGCAGCGCGGCGTCGTCATCCTCTGAGTCGGCCAGGCGGTCGCGGCGCGCGGCGAGTTCGACCAGCAGCTCGGCGACCAGGCGGCGGGCGGCCTCGCGCCGTGCCGCGGCCTCGCGCGCGCGCGCCTCGATCAAGGCCTGCAGGCGGCCGCGGTGGCTGTGGATCAGCGTGGCCAGGGTGTCGAAGAGCTCGCGCTCGCCGTCGAGCGGCGGCGCCACGGTGTCGAAGCTCACCACCGCGTGCAGCCCGAGGCGGGCGAGTGCGCCGCGCCAGTCGTCCGCCCGCGCCGCCGGATCGGCGATGAAGTTGAGCACCGGCAGCAGCGGCCGAGCGCACGCGGCGAGCAGCTCAAGCTCGTCGCGGTGCTTGGGCAGCACCGGGTCGCGCGCGTCGACCACATAGAGCGCGGCGTCGCTCGCCAGCATCTGGCGCAGCACCTTCGCCTCCTGCTCGAAGCGGCCTGCGGCCTCGTCGCGGGCGAGAAAGCGCGCGACGCGCTCGGGGCCGTCGACGCGCTCGCCAGGGTCGACCAGCTCGTCGATGAACTCGAGCAGCGCGATCGCGTCCTCCATGCCCGGGGTGTCGAAGAACTCCGCCGCCGCCACGCCGTCGGCCATCAGGCGCAGGCCCTCGACGTGGCGGGTGGTGCCGGCGGAGTCGGAGACCTCGCCGAAGCCGACGTCGCGCGCGAGCGTGCGCAGCAGCGAGGTCTTGCCGGTGTTGGTGTGGCCCACGACGGCCACGCGCAGGATGTCGTTCATCGGACCTCGTCCCCCCGTTCCAGCCAGACCCATGCGGCCCGCGCATCCACCAGCACCGCCGCCTCGCCCAGGCCGATGCCGGCCAGGCCCTCGCGCCACTGGCGCAGCCGGCCGGCCTGCTCCGCCGCGGCATCGATGCCGGCCAGCCAGACGCGGGTCGCCTGCGCGTGGTCGGCGAGCTCGGCGATGAGGCCGAGGCTGCCGCGATCCGGGGTCTGGCGGGCGTCGACCGCGACCACCAGGCGGACCGGCGGGTGGGCGGCGAAACGCGCGCGCGCTCCGCGGCGTTGCTCGCGGCTGTCGAGGCGGCCGCCGTCCTCCCAGGCGGGCACCGCCGTGGCGTCGTCTGCGGCTGCAAGTGCATGCGGCCACGCCAGGTCGTCGCCGAGCTCGATCGCCACGGCCACCGCGCCGCCGTCGCCATGGGCGACCGCGGCGTGGCGCTGCGGGTGCGGCATCGCCGCCGGCTCGGGGTCGCGCACGCCGATGCGTTCGCTGTCGGGCATCAGCAGCGGGCGCAGGCGGGCGTAGCCGGGACGGCCGAGGTCGAGCACGATCGCAGCCGTGGCGCGCCGCCACAGCCAGAAGCAGAGCAGCGCGAGCGCCAGCCGCGGCAGCACGCCGTAGATCGTCATCGCCCCCACCAGCCAGCCAGCCCAGGCGCGCCGGCCGGCCTCGTCCAGCATCGGGGCGTCACCGCTCGCCAGCACCGTGGCGGCGTCGGGCACCGGGAAGCCGATCATGCCGGGCAGGGCGCCGAGCGCCGCGCTCAATGCGACGAAGCTGTCGGCGGGCAGGATGGTGGTCTCCCACACGAAGCCGTAGCGCCGCGTGGCGAGCAGCGCGAGCACGCCCAGCGTGGCGCCGGCCAGGGCGCCGCACCACAGCGCGTGGTTGGCCGCGCCCACGCCCCAGGCGGCGGTGCGGCCGCCGCCGAGCAGGCCGCCGAGCGCGAGCGGCAGGTCGGCAGCCTCGCGGCTGCGGTCGAGCCACCCCGTCACCGCAAGCCAGGCGCGCCCGAGCAGGCCACCGTGGTGCAACGCATCACCCTGCGCGCGCCCCTGCAGCCCCAGGCTGGCGAGCCACAGCAGCAGGCTCAGCAGATGCACGCCGAGCAGGCCGCCCAGGGTCCACACCACATTCACCGGCCGCGTGCCGTCGCCGAGCGCGCCCGCAGCGGCGCCGAAGCCGAAAGCGAAGGCGAGCGCGAAGGCGAGCACCAGCACCAGCCGCGCCCGCCCCTGCCAGCGCCGGATCGCCTCGCGCCAGCCGCTGGCCGCCTCGAGCACGGCGGCGCGGCGCAGCACGCGTGCTTCGAGATCGCCCGCGACCGCGCGCGCCTCGGCGTGCGCGCGCGCCTCGTCGAGCGGCGGGTGGCGTTCTTCATGGCGGCGCACGAGCTCGGCCAGCCAGCGCAGGGACAGGGAATTCGGCGGGAATGACGTGGGCACGCGGGGTCCGGACGATAGGTCGGCGGGAAGTCAGGAAGCCGAAGGATAGCAACCTCGCCGGCGAAGCGCATGGACTCGACCGCCTGCACGAGGTCCGGCACATGCCCGGCATGGCGAATGGATGAAACAGGTGGCGAATTGATCTCAATCAACAAAGATGCAGCCAGAATCGTTAGCCTTGTGTCTTCCGCTCACCACCGGATCGTGCCATGAGTACCGAACTGTTCCATTGGACCGACGAGTTCAGCATCGGCTTGCAGGAGATCGACGAACAGCACAAGGAGCTCGTCGAGCTGCTCAACCAGCTTCACGTCGCGATCAAGGAACACCATGGCTCGGCCACCTCGCGCCAGATCCTGGACAAGCTGGCCGACTACACCCGCACCCACTTCGCGGTCGAGGAGAGCCTGATGCGGGTGTCGAACTACCCCGAGTTCGCCACCCACAAGCAGAACCACGAGGACCTGATCGCCCAGGTGAAGGCCCTGCAGGACAAGCTCGACTCGGGCCAGGCGACCATCACCTTCGAACTCCTGCACTTCCTCAAGGTCTGGCTCACGCGTCACATCAACGAGGCGGACAAGCGCTTCGGTGCCTTCTTCCTCGAGGCGGGCGGCGCCAGCCGATGGTCCGACCACGTCGAAGATGCGATGAAGAAGCGCAAATGGTGGTGGAAATTCTGGTGAGCAGCACGCATCGCCGCCCTCATCGTAACGCCCCCTTGCACCCTCCGCCCGACCGCCCCACACAACCATACAACCCTCCGAGACCATGACGATGCCGCTCACCACCCGGGCCCGCTCGGCCCTGCTTGCCCTTGCCCTCCCTGCCGCCCTTTTCGCCGGCGCGGCCCACGCCGAGACGCTGTCCTGCCCTGCGCTGGACAAGGCGGTGCAGGTCGCCGCCTGCCCGAGCGACGCGGAACTGCAGTACACCTTCATGGGCTTCTGCGGCGACAACGCCCGCCTCTATGGCCGCGATGTCTTCACCTGCGCCACCTTCGAGAACTACAAGGCGGTCAAGAACACCGCGCTGTGGGAATCGGAGAACGGCAGCTTCAGCGGCTACCTGAACTGCAACCTCGACACCGCCACCCTGCGCGCCTCGCGCGCCCTGAAGATGAGCGTGGAGAAGAAGAACGGCCTCACCCGCCTGATCTGCGACTATGAGAACGACCAGCGCATGGTGATGCGCACGAAGGGCACCTGCACCGTCGAAGCAGCCGACTGCAGCAGCGGCGAATGCCGCGCGAGCTGCGAGTGAGCATCGTCTCGAGCCCGGCACTGCGATGACGAACACCCCGGCTCCCGGCGCCTCGTCGCCTGTCCGGCAAAAGACCGCAGCCTCCGAAGCGCGCGGCGCACGCTTGCTGGTCGGCCTCATCGGTGGGGCCTTCCTGCTGTTGATCGCCGCCTTCGTGAGCATGATCTTCCTGGCGCAAGGCGAGGTCCGCCTCAACGCGGTGGGCCCGATCGCCGCCGCACCGGGCGCCGAGCGCGGTGGCGTGGTCTTCCACGGCACGGCCAACATCTGGGAGGTGCGCGGGCGTCTGACCCAGGACGACGCACGCCAGGTGAGCCTTGCGATCGATCTCGTGGGCCCCACCGCACAGCCGGCGCCAGCCGGGCTGCAGCTCAGCCTGAGCCTCGAACGCGCCGACGGTACCGGCACACCGATCCCGCTCGACCATCGCCTGGTACGCCCGGGCAGCCTGGTGGCAACCAGCGCGCCGCTCGAGACCGGCCAGTGGCGGCTGCGCCTCACCTTGCCCGAAATCGAGGCCCTTCAGGAGTTCAGCGTCGAGCCCTGACGCACCCGCGCGCCGGCAGGCGTGCGGGGTCGCGCCGTTCAGTCCCCGACCTGCGGTACCTGGCCGACGAAACTGCCGAGAATCGACACCACCTCGTCCTGCGCCAGGTCGCGCACGATGAACACCAGCCGGCTGCGGCGGTCGTCGTAGGGCGGCTGCGCTGGCCAGGCGGGCAGGCTGCTCCCCGGATAGACGCTGTGCTGCACGCACTGCAGCACGCGCGGCAAGGGGTCGCCGGCGACGTTGAGCAGGCCCTTGATGCGCAGGATGCGGCCGCCATACACCTGCAGCAGCAACGCGAGGCCGTCGGAGAATCCGAACCAGTCGAGCGGCTCGTCGAAGCGCAGCACGAAGCTGGTCACGCCTGCATCGTGGCGCGCGGGTGCAGCGCTTGCTGCGGACTCGGCGGACTCGGCATCGGCCGGCGCGCCGGCGCCGTGCGTCGGGGCGGATTTCTGTGCGCGCGCACGCGACCACACCGGCGCGGCCGGCGCCTGGCGGGCCGCACGGACCGCCTCCTCGCCCAGCCAGGCGGCGACGTCGGGCAGCTTGCCCGTGGGGTCGTAGAGGCCACAGCCGAACACCGCGTCGGCAGCGACGGCACCGCCCGCCACCTCCACCTGGCGCGCACCCGGATTGAGCCGGGCGATGCCGGCGGCGACCGCCGCACGCTGCCCGGCCGAGGCCAGGTCGCACTTGGTAAGCAGCAGCCGGTCGGCCATTGCCACCTGGCGCACGGCCTCGTTGTGAGCGCCGAGCTGATCGAGCGCATGGGTGACATCGACCGCCGTCACCACGCCGTCGAGCCGGTAGCGCTCGGACAGGAAGGGCTCGGCCATCAGGGTGTGGATCACCGGCGCCGGGTCGGCCAGGCCGGTGGTCTCGATCAGCACCCGGCGCAGGCCCTTGAGCTCGCGCCGCAGCGCGCGCATGAAGAGCCCCTTGAGCGCTCGCACGAGGTCTCCCTGCACGCTGCAGCAGATGCAGCCGGAATCGAGCACGACCAGACTCTCGTCGACCTTTTCCACCAGATGGTGGTCGACGCCGACCGCGCCGAACTCGTTGATCAGCACCGCGCTGCCGTCCATCTGCGGCTGGCGCAGCAGGTGGTTGAGCAAGGTGGTCTTGCCGGCACCGAGGAAGCCGGTGAGCAGGGTCACCGGGATGCGACGGTCGGCGTCGGCGGAGGGCGTGGAGGCGGCGCTCATGGCTGTGCAGTGTAACTCCGCCTCACGCCTCACGCCTCACGCCTCACGCCTCACGCCTCACTGCCAGCCGCCGCCGAGGGCCTTGTAGAGCGCGACGCGGTTGGTGGCGTCGGCGAGGCGGGTGCCGATCAGCTCGAGCTCGGCACCGTAGAGGCTGCGCTGGGCGTCGAGCAGGTTGAGGTAGCTGTCCACCCCGCCCTTGTAGCGCGCCTCCGACAACTCGAAGCTCTTCTTCGCCGCGGCCACCAGACTGCGGCGCGCGTCGAGCTGCTCGGCGAGCGTGGCGCGCTCGGCGAGCGCGTCGGCGACCTCGCGGAAGGCCGACTGGATCGCCTTCTCGTACTGCGCGATCTGGATGTCGCGCTGAATCTCGGCCACGTCCAGGCTGGCCTGCAGGCGCCCGGCCTCGAAGATCGGCAGGCGGATCTGCGGCACGAAGCTCCACGCCCCCGAGCCGCCGTCGAACAGGCCGTCGAGCGAACTGCTCGCGGTGCCCGCCGTGGCGGTGAGCGTGATGCGCGGGAAGAAGGCCGCACGCGCGGCGCCGATGCTGGCGTTGGCGGCCATCAGCGCGCGCTCGGCCTGGGCGACGTCGGGGCGGCGGGCGAGCACCTCGGAGGGCACGCCGGCGGGCAGCTCGGCGACCGCGGCCACGCGCTCGCCGATGGCCTGCGGCTGCAGCTCGGCCGGCACGGCGCCGCCGGCGACGAGCGCGAGCGCGTTCTCGTCCTGCGCCACCAGTGCGGCGTAGCGTGCGGCATCGGCACGCGCGGTCTGCATCAGCGTCTCGGACTGGCGCAGTTCCAGGCCGGACACCGCGCCGAGCTCGAAGCTGCGCCGGGTGAGCTCGAAGGACTTCTTGCGAGTCTCGAACGTGTCGCGCGCCAGCGCCAGGCGCTCGCGGTCGGCGGCCAGGCGCAGCCAGGCGTTGGCGACCTCGGCCACCAGGCTGATCTGCGCGCTGCGGCGGGCTTCCTCGGTGCCGAGGTAAGTCTGCAGCGCCTGCTCCTCCAGGCTGCGCACGCGGCCGAAGAAGTCGAGCTCGTAGCTGGCGAAGCCGAGATTGGCGCTGTACTGGCGGCTGACCGTCGAGTCACCGCTCATGCTCAGGTCGCCCGGCACGCGCTGCGCGCTCTGCCCGCCGCTGACCGCGAGCGAGGGGAACAGGTCGGCGCGCTGGATGCCGTACTGGGCACGTGCGCGCTCGATGGCGAGCGCGGCGACCCGCAGGTCGCGGTTGTTGGCGAGCGCGAGCTCGATGGTGCGCTGCAGGCGGACGTCGGCGAAATAGTCGCGCCAGGCCAGGGTGTCGACCGCCGGCGCCACCGCATCGGTCGCAGCCGGCGTCGGCTGCGCCTGCGGGAAGCTGGCCGGTACCGGCGCCACGGGGCGCTCGAAGCCGGGGATCAGCGTGGTGCAGGCACCGAGCGTGGTGGCGGCGAGCGCCACCACGAGGCCGCGCAGCGGCCGTCTGGTTTCATGCGGGGTCATCTCAACGTCCCTCCTGGGCAGACGGCGCCACGGCCGCCTCTTGGGGCTTGTCCGGGAAAATGCGCTTGATCACGACGTAGAACAGCGGCACGAAGAACAGGCCGAGCAGGGTCGCGCCGATGGTGCCGCCGAGCACGCCGGTGCCGATCGCGTTCTGGCTGCCGGCGCCGGCGCCGGTGGCGATCGCCAGCGGCAGCACGCCGAAACCGAACGCGAGCGAGGTCATGATGATCGGGCGCAGGCGCATGCGCACCGCAGCCAGCGTGGCGGAGATCAGGTCCTTGCCCTCCTCCATCTGCGCCTTGGCGAACTCCACGATCAGGATCGCGTTCTTCGACGACAGGCCGATGGTGGCGAGCAGGCCGACCTGGAAATACACGTCGTTCGACAGCCCGCGCCCGCTGGCGGCGAGCAGCGCGCCGAGCACGCCGAGCGGCACCACCAGCATCACCGCGAAGGGCACCGACCAGCTCTCGTACAACGCCGCCAGGCACAGGAAGACCACCAGCAGCGACAGCGCGTACAGCGCCGGCGCCTGCGAGCCCGAGCGGCGCTCCTCGTACGAGGTGCCCGACCAGTCGTAGCCGATGCCCGGCGGCAGCTTCGCCATGATCTCCTCGACCGCCTGCATCGCCTCGCCGGACGACAGCCCGGGCGCGGCCTGGCCGAGCAGCTCCATCGACGGCTGGCCGTTGAAGCGCTCCAGGCGCGGCGAGCCGTAGGTCCAGTGCGCGGTGGCGAAGGCCGAGAACGGCACCATGTCGCCCGCCTTGTTGCGCACGTACCACTTGTCGAGATCCTCCGGCGTCATGCGCGAGCCCGCGTCGCCCTGCAGGTACACCTTCTTGATGCGGCCGCGGTCGAGGAAGTCGTTGATGTAGCTGCCGCCCCAGGCGGTGGACAAGGTGTCGTTGATGTCGGCGACCGACAGGCCGAGCGCCCCGGCCTTGGCGTGGTCGATGTCGAGCTTGAGCTCGGGCATGTCCTCCTGGCCGTTGGGGCGCACGCCGACCAGGCGCTTGTCCTGCGCCGCCATGCCGAGGAACTGGTTGCGCGCCGCCAGCAAGGCGTCGTGGCCGAGGCCGGAGCGGTCCTGCATCTGCACGGTGAAGCCGCCCGAGGTGCCGAGCTCGATCACCGCAGGCGGCACGAAGGCGAACACCATGGCCTCGCGGATCTGCGCGAACGCGCCCATCGCGCGCCCGGCCACGGACTTCACGTCCTTGCCCGGCGCCTTGCGCTCGTCCCAGTGCTTGAGGTTCACGAAGCCGATGCCCATGTGCTGGCCGCTGCCGCCGAAGCTGAAGCCGGCGACGGTGAAGATCGCGCGCACGGTGTCCTTCTCGTTCTCGAGGAAGTGGTGCTCGACCTTCTTCAGCACCTCGAGCGTGCGCTCCTGGGTGGCGCCGGCGGGCAGCATGACCTGGTTGAACATCACGCCCTGGTCTTCCTCGGGCAGGAAGGAGGTCGGCATGCGCACGAAGAGCAGGCCGAGCACCGCGACGATGGCGAGGTAGATGGCGAGGAAGCGCACGCTGCGCTTGAGGATGCCGCCCACCGCCGACTCGTAGCCCTGGGTGCTGCGCTCGAACCGGACGTTGAACCAGTGGAAGAACCTGCCGAACAGGCCGCCTTCGCCGTGCTCGTGCCCCTTCTCCACCGGCTTCAGGATGCTCGCGCACAGGGCCGGGGTGAACACGATCGCCACCAGCACCGACAGCGCCATCGCGGACACGATGGTGATCGAGAACTGGCGGTAGATCACGCCGGTGGAGCCGCCGAAGAAGGCCATCGGCACGAACACCGCCGACAGCACCAGGCCGATGCCGACCAGCGCGCTGGTGATCTGGTCCATCGAGCGCTTGGTGGCCTCCTTGGGCGGCAGGCCCTCCTCGGTCATCACGCGCTCGACGTTCTCGACCACCACGATGGCGTCGTCCACCAGCAGGCCGATCGCCAGCACCATGCCGAACATGGTCAGCGTGTTGATCGAGAAGCCGAAGGCCGCCATCAGGCCGAAGGTGCCGAGCAGCACCACCGGGATCGCCATGGTGGGGATCAGCGTGGCGCGGAAGTTCTGCAGGAACAGGTACATCACCAGGAAGACCAGCACCACCGCCTCGATCAGCGTCATCACCACCGACTCGATCGAGATCTTTACGAAGGGCGTGGTGTCGTACGGCACGACGTACTCGACGCCTTCGGGGAAGTAGCGCTTCATCTCGTCGAGCCGGGTGCGCACCGCGGTCGCCGTGTCGAGCGCATTCGCGCCCGAGGCGAGGCGGATGCCTACGCCGGCTGCGGGCTGGCCGTTGAAGCGCGCGACGGTGCCGTAGTTCTCGGCGCCGATCTCGACGCGGGCGACGTCCTTCAGGCGCACCTCGCCGCCCTGGGTGCTGCTGCGCAGCAGGATGTCCTCGAACTCCTGCACGGTCTGCAGGCGGCTCTGCGCGGTGATGGTGGCAGTGAAGCCCTGGCCTGGCAGCGCCGGCGTGCCGCCGAGCTGGCCGGCCGAGACCTGGGTGTTCTGCGCCATCAGCGCGGCGCGCACGTCACCCGGGGTGAGGCGGTAGTTGGTGAGCCTGGCGGGGTCGATCCACACGCGCATCGCGTACTGCGCGCCGAAGACCTGCACCTCGCCCACGCCATCGACGCGCGACAGTGGGTCCTGCACCGAGGACACCAGGAAGTCGGACAGGTCGGTGCCCGTCATCGAGTTGTCCTTCGACACGAAGCCGACCACCATCAGGAAGTTCATCGCCGACTTGGCGACCGTCACCCCCTGCTGCTGCACGGCCTGCGGCAGCAGCGGCAGCGCGGTCTGCATCTTGTTCTGCACCTGCACCTGGGCGATGTCCGGGTCGGTGTCGGCGGAGAAGGTGAGCGTGGTCGAGGCGTTGCCGTAGGCGTCGCTGGTCGACTTCATGTACAGCAGGCCGTCGAGGCCGGTGAGCTTCTGCTCGATGATCTGCGTCACCGAGTCTTCCACCGCCTTGGCGGAGGCACCCGGGTACTTGGCGTTGATGACGATCGCGGGCGGCGCGATCGACGGGTACTGGGACACCGGCAGCTGCTGGATGGACAGGGCGCCCGCCAGCATGATGACGATGGCGATGACCCACGCGAAGATGGGTCGGTCGATGAAGAAACGGGCCATGGTCGCCTACCTCAGCTGGCCTTGGCCGCAGGCGCCGCGGCGGGCGGCGCGCCGGCGCCGGCCTCCTGGGCCTGCACCGGGGAGCCCGGGCGGGCCTTCTGCAGCCCCTCGACGATGATGCGCTCGCCGGCCGCCAGGCCGCCGGTCACCACCCAGTCCGAACCGAGCGACTGCGCCACCTTCACCGGGCGCGCCTCGACCTTGCTCTCGGCATCGACCACCATCACCAGCGCGTTGCCGAGCGGGTCGCGGCTGAGCGCCTTGTGCGGCACCAGGATGGCCTCGCTGCGCGTGCCCTGCGGCAGGCGCGCGCGCACGTACATGCCGGGCAGCAGCACGCCGTCGGCATTGGGGAACTTCGCGCGCAGGGTCACGCTGCCGGTGCCCGCATCCACGGTGACCTCCGAGAGCGCCAGGCGCCCCTCGGCGGCATATTCGCTGCCGTCCTCCAGGACCAGCTTCACCGGCACCTCGCCCCTCGCGCCCGCCTGCAGGCGGCCGGCGGCGATCTCGGCGCGCATGCGCAGCAGGTCGGCGCTCGACTGGGTGAGGTCCACATAGATCGGGTCGAGCTGCTGCACGGTGGCGAGCGCCTGCGCCTGGTTGGCGGTGACGAGCGCGCCCGGCGTCACCGCCGAGCGCCCGATGCGGCCAGCGATCGGCGACTTGAGGCGGGTGTAGTCGAGGTCGATGCGCGCCTTGTCGAGCGCCGCCTTCGCTGCGGCGACCTCGGCCTGGGCCTGCTTGAGCGCGGCCTGGGCGTCGTCGTTGGCCTGCTTGCTGACGGCCTCGATCTTCACCAGCCCGGCGTGACGCTCGGCCTTGATGCGCGCGACCTGGGCATTGGCCTCGGCACGGGCGAGCGCGGCCCTGGCGCTGTCGTGGGCAGCCTGGTAGGGAGCGTCGTCGATGCGGTAGAGCACCTGTCCGGCCTTGACCTCGCTGCCCTCGTCGAAGGCACGCTGGGTCAGGATGCCGGTGACCTGCGGGCGCAGCTCGGCGATCAGGTAGGGCGTAGTGCGGCCGGGCAGCTCGGTGACCATCGGCACGCTGCCGCTGGCGACCGTCATCACCGTCACCGCCGGTGCCGGCGGCGGCCCGCCTGCTCCCGGCGCGGCGCCCTGTTCCTTGCCACCACTGCACGCGGCAAGGAGCAGGGCGCCCAGCGTCACCATGGCTGCGGCTCTGTATCGGGATTGGGATCGGATCTTCATTGGAGCCTCGTGAACGCGAAGCGCGGCAGCTCCAGCGAGCGAAGCGTATTCGCAGCCAGATCTCCCGCGACTAGAATGATTGTTCTAGATCGAACGCTCATTCTATGTTATGGTTTGTTGCACCGCAAGGCCTCTCATGACATCGAAGCGCATCTGCCGTTCCCCGTGAGCGGATTGGCCCGCGCCAGCAGGACAGCATGCAGACTCCGGACTCCAGCCCTCACCTCATCGACGCGCCGCGCGCTGCTGCACGCCGCCAGCAGATCCTGCACGCCGCCGCGCAGTGCTTTCGCGAGCACGGCTTCCACGGCGCCAGCATCGCGCTGATCTCGAAGACCGCGGGCATGAGCCCGGGTCACATCTACCACTATTTCGAGAACAAGGAAGCGATCATCGCAGCGATCGTGGCGCAGGATCTCGAGAGCCTGCTGACGCTGACCACCGAACTGCGCGCCGCCTGCAACGTGCGCGCCGCGCTGATCGAGCGCGCCGCCGAGGGCGTGGCCGACCAGCTCGACCCCGCCGGCGCCGCGCTCAAGCTCGAGATCGTTGCCGAGGCTGCGCGCAACCCGCGCGTGGCGCAGATCGTGCGCGATGCCGACGCCACCTGCCGGCGCGAGCTCGCGATCACCATCGGCGAGATCCGCCGCGCCACCGGCCACGAGGACACGCCGGCCGCGATCGAGCACATGGTCGAGGTGCTCGCCAGTCTCTTCGAAGGCCTGCTCGTGCGCACCATCCGCAACCCCGGGCTCGACCGCGCGCGCGTCGCGCAGCGCATCCAGATCGCCATCAACGATCTGCTCGACCAGCCGAATTGAATCATTAGTGCGAAGCATTCTCGTCGGAGTTGACGACGGCGTGACGAGGTTCTAGACCGGAAGGGCGGCATTCGTTCGCCGTGCCGTAAGCAAGAACCATAACGACGACCCGACGGAGACTCTCATGAACAGACTGCTCGCCTGCGCGGCGGCCGCGCTCCTGCTTGGCGCCTGCGCATCCACCGAGAAGGAACTCATTGACAAGGGCATGAAGCCGCTCGATGCGACCAGGGCCCAAGCCCTGCTTTCCGGCAACACCGCAACCGGCACCACCGCATCCGGCAACGGCTTCATCATCTACAACGCCCCGGATGGCACGTCACGCGGCAAGAGCGGCAGCAGCAGCGACGCCGGCAAGTGGGAAGTCACCTCCGACGGCCAGCACTGCAACCAGTGGAAGACCTGGCGCGGCGGCGAGCGGCGCTGCGCCAAGCTGTACGAGGTGGACGGCGAGTTCCGCTACTTCGAGGGTGGCAAATACGGCGGCCGCTACAAGATCGAGCAGGGCAATCCCTACCGGCTCTGAGCCGCTGCAGCAAATCACAGAAAGGCCGGACGCGATCGATCGCCGACCGACAGCGATCCTTCGCGTCCACCGCTACTGCCCGGATCACTACAGGTAGCCGAGCCTCCCCGGCAGCCACAGCGCGAGCTGCGGGAACACGATCATCAGCGCCAGCCCGGCGCCCATCGCCAGCACCAGCCAGACGACCCACTTGAAGGTCTCCTCCATGCCGATGCCGGCGATGCGCGAGGTGATCATCAGCGAGATCGCCATCGGCGGCGTGAACTGGCCGATGGCGAGGTTGATCGTCATCATCACGCCGAACCACACCAGGTCCCAGCCCATCGCGATCGCGATCGGCACCAGCAGTGGCAGCAGGATCAGGAAGATCGAGATCGCGTCGAGGAACATGCCCGCGGCGAGCAGCAGCAGGTTGATCGACAGCAGCATCAGCCACTCGCTCGAGTGCAGCCCGACCAGCGCCTTCGCCGCGGCATCGAAGATCCCCAGCGTGTTGCCCGCCCAGGCGAACACCGAGGCGATGCCGATGATCATCAGCACCACCGCCGACAGTTCGCCGGCCTCGACCAGCACGCGGAACAGGCCTCGGAAGCTGATGCTGCGATACACCACCATGCCGACGAAGATGCCGTAGGCCACCGCCACCACCGCCGCCTCGGTCGGCGTGAAGATGCCGGTGCGCAGGCCGCCGAGGATGATCACCGGCGCCAGCAGTCCCCAGATCGCATCGATGAAGCTCTTGCCCAGCGGCGGGCGTTCCGCCTTGTAGTCGCGGCCGAAGCCATATTTGCGGCTGATCACGATCGCCGGCACGAGCAGGCACAGCGCGGCCACCATGCCGGGGAACAGTCCCGCCGCGAACAGCGCCGGCACGGTCGCCGCCGGCACCATCACGCTGTAGACGATGAAGGCCACCGAGGGCGGGATGACGATCGCAGTCGAGCCCGAGGCGGCGATCAGGCCGGCCGAGAAGCCCTTCGGATAGCCGCGCGCGATCATCGACGGCAACATCACCGCCGCCACCGCGGCCGCGTCCGCCGGGCCGGAGCCGGAGATGCCGCCGAGCAGCATCGACACCAGCACCGCCACCACCGCGAGCGAGCCGGTCCATTCGCCGACCATCGCGGTGACGAAGCGCACCAGGCGGATCGCCACCCCCGAGCGCTCGAAGATCATGCCGGCGAGGATGAACATCGGGATCGCCAGCAGCGGGTACTTGGCGATCCCGGCGTAGATGTTGGTCGGCACCGCGAGCTGGTCGAAGCCCGCCATCGCCAGCACCGCGATGCTCGCCACGCCGAGCCCGGTGGCGAGCGGCATGCCCGCGACCAGCGCGAGCAGAAAGAGACCGATGAGGACGGAGCCGATCATGCGCGCCTCCGCATGCGGGTGATCACCAGGCGCAGCACCAGCGCCACCGCCAGCACCGGCATCCACACCGTGTACCACCACTGCGGCACGCCGAGCGCGGGCGAGGTCTCCTCGAAGCGGTACTGGTCCCAGGTCAGCTTGCCGGCGTAGAAGGCGATGAAGGCGAACAGGCTGGCGGTGACCGCGAACGACAGCCAGTCAATGAACGCGTGCAGGCCCGGCGGCAGCTTGCGCACGAAGAAATCTACGCGGATGTGCCGGTCGAAGGCGAAGGCCGCCGACGAGCCGAGGAAGGACAGCACGATCAGCAGCGCGATCGAGAACTCCTCGGTCGCGGCGAAGGACTGCGAGGTGAAGTAGCGCGCCAGCACGTTGCCGAAGGTGATCAGCACGATCAGGCCCATGACGATGCCGGAGAGGATCTGTTCGATCGTGTAAGGGGCGGGTGTTTCAGCGTCGTGCAGGGGCGATTCGGTCGTCATCGGTTCGGTGTACTTTCAACGGAAAAAGGCCGGGCAGCCCATTTCGGGTACTGCCCGGCCAGCGTGCCGCGGGTGCGGATCAACGCTTGGCGATGTCTTCCTCGGCCTGCTTCACCAGGTCGCCACCGATCTTCTCGGCCCATTCCTTGTACACGCCGGCAGTGGCGGTGCGGAAGGCGCTGCGCTCGGCGTCGGACAGGCGCACCACGGCCACGCCGTTGGCTTCGATCTCCTTGAGCAGCGCGTCGTCGCCTGCCGAGATGCCGGCGCGGGCGCGGGCGATCTCTTCCTTCGCGGCCTGCTGCGCGGCCTCGGACACCGCCTTGCGGTCGGCCTCGGACCACGAGTTCCACACGTTCTTGTTGACCACGAAGATCAGCGGGTCGGCGACGTAGCCCCACAGCGTCAGGTTCTTCTGCCCCACGGTGTGCAGCTTGGCGGCGTTGAACACCGCGAGCGGGTTCTCCTGGCCGTCGACCGCGCCGGTCGCCATCGCCGGCTGGGCGTCGGCCCAGCTCATCTGCGTGGGGTTGGCGCCGAGCGCGTTGAAGGTGGCGAGGAAGAGCGGCGAGCCCACCACGCGCATCTTCATGCCCTTGAGATCTTCCGGCGTGCGGATCGGCTTCTTCGAGTTGGAGACCTCGCGGAAGCCGTTCTCGCCCCAGGCCAGCGGCACCACGTCACGGTCGGCGAGGATCTCGAACATCTTCGTGCCGACGCGGCCCTGGGTGAGGGCGTCGATCGCCTTGTGGTCCGGCATCAGGAAGGGCAGCGCGAAGAGGTTGAGCTCCTTGACCTGCGGCGACCAGTTGATGGTCGAGCCCACCGCCATGTCGATGATGCCCTGGCGCAGCGCGGTGAATTCCTTGGTCTGGTCGCCCGACACCAGCGAGGTGCCCGGATAGACCTTGATCTTGATGCGGCCTTCGGTCTTCTCGGCGACCAGATCGGCCCAGCGCTTGGCGCCCCATCCCCAGGGGAAGGCTTCGCCGAGCACGGTGGAGAGCTTGTACTCGTCCTTGTACTGCTGGGCCGTCGCCGGCATCGAGAAGCCGAGCGCGGCGGAGGCGGCGAGGCCGGCGATGAGGGCGGTGAAGCGGCGTTTCTGCATGAGACGTCTCCGTTTTCGTGGTTTTGAGATGAGACGCGCGGCGGCGGACGCAGCGCAAGGGGAGGGCCGATTCTACAAACCGGGGCGCCCCGCGGCCAGCAGGGATTCCCACCGCCTGAAGATCGAGGGGGTCAGACCCCATTGATTTCGTTCAGCGCGGCGCGATGCTGCGGTCGAGGAACCCGACCAGCCGGCCCATGTGGTGCTCGAGGTCGGCAAAGGATTCGTGGTCGCCCGTCAGCGTCATCAGCTCGACCGGGGTGTCGCCGCGCATGGCGTAGATCTGCATGGCCTCGTCGATCGGCACCACCTCGTCGTCGGCGCCATGCACCAGCAGCACCGGACGGCGGATGCGCGCGATCGTGGTCACCGGCGCGATGTCGTCGAAGCGGTGGCCGATGGTCTTCTGCACGTAGTCGAGGATGTAGCGCCCGATCGGCTTCTCGGGGATGCGCTTGGTCGCCAGCCAGCGTCGCATCATCGCCGCCGGGTGCGAGAACGCCGCCACGCTGACCACCGCCGCCACCTGCGGCGTGCGCGAGGCCGCGAACAGCACCGCGCCGGCGCCGACCGAATGGCCGAGCAGCGCGATGCGGGCGGGGTCGACGCCCTCGCGCGCGGAGAGCCACGCGAAGGCGTGCTCGGTGTCCTCGGCAAAGCGCGGCAGCGAGGCGAAGCTGTCGTCGTCGCTCGCGCCGTGGCAGCGCGCGTCGACGAACAGCGTCGCGTAGCCGGCCTCGTGAAGCGGCCGGGCGAGCGGCAGCATCAGCGCCGCATTGCCACCCCAGCCGTGCATCACCAGCACCGCCGGCGCGGCCGCGGGCGGGTTCTCCGCTTCCTCTCGAGCCGCGGCGGTCGCCGCGTCCGCATCGGCAACGGCGGCGCGAGCCGGCCCGGGAATGAACCACGCATGCAGCGACTTGCCGTTCTCGGTGTCGATGCGCAGCGTCTCGAACGCCAACCCGAGCACGCCAGGCTCCGTGTGATGCGGCACACGCGGCGCCGCCAGGCCCCTGCGGATCCCCCAATGCACCAGCGCCCGCCCACCGGCGAGCGTGGCTGCACCGGCGGTGAAGGCGGCGATCAGTCCCTGTGCGCCCATTCGAAAGTGCTCCTCAGGCCGCCTGCAGCAGAAACTCGACCTTCACTGCATCGAACGGAAACTCGATCCGTCCGTCGTCGGTCCTGGACAGCACGCCGGCATCGAGCAAGGCGCTGACGTCGCCATGCACCGTCTTGACGTCGCGCCCAACCCGGCGTGCCGCCTCCCGGATCGACACCGGGCCCGCCGCACACAGCGCCTTCAGCAACTCCCAGCGCTTGGCGCTCAGTACCTTCCAAAGCAGTTCTGGCGAGGCAAAGGCGATCCGGGCCTGGGCGTCGCCGCGCCCGGTTTTCATCGCGCGCGCGGCGTCGGCCAAGGTCTCGGCCAGGCTGCGTACTTCAAGAACGACCGTGTTCATGATTCCACCTCGCAATGTCCGCGCTCAGATGTCGACACCCGCCCACCACAAGCGTGCGCGCAGCCCCCAGCCGGTGGTGTAGCCGAGCGACACCGAGCGGATCTGGCCTGCCGGGTCGACGATGACGAAGGCCGGCACGCCGCGCAGCCCGTAGGTCTGGGCGATGCGACCGTCGGCGTCGATGGCGGTGGTCCAGTCTAGACCGCGTTCGGCGAGCACCGACTTCACGGCGGCCGCGCCGCCCGACTGCATGGCGACGGTGAGCACCGGATAGTCGGCCTGCACGCCCTCGATCGTACCCTGCTGCGCGGTGCAGATCGGGCACCACTCGGCCCAGAAATACACGCCCACCGCCTGGCCCAGATGGGCGGAACGCCACTCGGCGAGGCTGAGTGCACGGCCGTCGGCGGCGACGGTGGCGAAATCCGGGGCGGGGCCGGCGGGCACGTCGCGCGCCATCCAGGCCTGGATGGCGAAGAAGACGGCGACGAAGATACCGATCTCGACCGCCCAGCGCCGCCAGCGCGGGGGCTTGGGAGTTTCGTCCGTCGCCGGCGTCATCGCGGATCGATCCAGCGCAGGCCCCCGGCCTCGCGTTCGAACAGGCGCCAGCCGTCGGCGACGTTGCACAGGCCGTAGATGAAGGGTTGGCGGTCGCGCCCCGGGGTGAGGAAGCGCAGATCCTTGAAGCTGGCGCAACGCTCGCCGTCCGCCCCCTCGCCCGCATGGTCGAGTACCGGGAACATCGCGAACCAGCGGTAGAAGGCGAAGTCCTCGGCGTTCCACACCTGCTCGGCGAGCGCGCGCGTGCTGCCGTTGCCGAAGCGCTCGCGCACCTCCCACTGCGCCATCGCCACCGGCATGTACGGCGCGGAGAAGCGGCGGATGAAGTTGTCGTCCTCTGTGGCCACCAGCGGCTCGCTGCGCCGGGTGTTGATGTGGGCGTAGTGGTAGCGCTCGCCGTCGAACACGATCGCGGTCCAGTTGAAGGGCGAGGCCGGACGCGGCGCGGCGTCGACCTCGACCGCCTCGATGCCGTTCGCGGCGGCGTAGGCGCGCGCGGCGTCGATGGCCTCGGCGCGGCCCGTCGCCTGCACGCCCACCCAGCCGGCGAGCAGCACCAGCGCGGTCGCCGCCGGCAGGCGGCTGCTGCGCCACAGCGCGCTGGCGAACAGGCCGGCCACGATGATGCCGGTGAAGGGCAGGTCGATGATGAAGGTGGTGCCCCAGCCGAAGCGCTGGTCCGAGAACGGCGCCAGGATCATGGTGCCGAACTGGGTGATGAGGTCGCCGAGGATGTGCACGAAGATCGCCGCGCACACCACCGGGTAGAAGCTGCGCCAGCCCGCGGCCACCCGCCCGCCGCGCTGCCAGAAGCGCGCCAGCAGCCAGGCGATCAGCAGGCCCCACAGCGGCAGCAGGATCAGCGAGTGGGTGACGCCGCGGTGGCCGCGCAGGTAGGTGAGCTCGGAGATCCAGCCGAGCACGAAGTCGAGGTCGGGAAAGATGGCCGCCGCGGTGCCGGCGACCACCATCTGCCAGACCGGCACCTGCGCGACATTCGTCGCCCGGGCGTCGACGGTAGGCCGACGCCCGGCGAGCATGCGGCCGACGAGGGCGCCGGAGAGGGCGTGGGTGAGGGTATCCATCGAGTGCGGAGATTCTCCGGGTTGCCTTGCCCGGCCGCCGTGCGCGGGCGGTCCGGTCGCGCCGCGAGGCACGTTCAGTGAGTGGAAGGCGGGCTGTCCATCCGGGGGGCCCCCGGCCACAGCCGCGACAGCGCCGGCAGCAGGCTGCCCCAATCGGGCGCCGACCCGGTATCGATCGGCAGAACGCGCGCGAGTTCCTCGGCAGCGAAGCCCTCGCGGCCGCGCAGCTGCGCCTCGAGCACGCCCTCGTCGGCCTCGGAGGCGTCGCCGCCGGCCGCAAGGCGGGCGCGCACCCGCGCGCGCAGGACGTCCTCGGGCGCATCGAAGGCGAGGATCGCGAAGGGCACGCCCAGTTCCTGCGCAAGCCCGGCGAAGGCTGCGCGCTGGGCGCGCCGGAGGAAGGTGGCGTCGACCAGCACCGGGCGCCCGGCCTCGAGCACCCCGCGCGCCAGCTCTGCCAGGCGCGCATAGGTCTGCGCGGTGGCCTCCGGCGTGTATAGCCCGCCGCCGAGGGCGGAGCCGCTCGTCGCCTCCGCAGCCAGGCCGGCGAGGCGCTTGCGCTCCACGTCGGCGCGCACCCGGATCACCCCGCCCGCCTCCACCAGGGCCTGCGACTGGCTGGTCTTGCCCGCGCCCGACACCCCGCAGGCCACCAGCAAGGCCGGCGCGTCCGGCACCATCTGCGCCTCGGCGAGCGCGAGGTAGCGCCAGCATTCGTCCACGCTCGCGTCGCGCGCCGCGCCGTCGAGCTGGGTGGCGCGGATCGCGGCGATCTTGGCGCGCACCATGGCGCGGTAGCTCAGGTAGTAGGGCAGCACGCGCAGACCGGCGTAGTCGCCGCAGCGCTCCAGCCAGGCGTTGAGGAAGCGCCAGCCCAGCTCGGGCCGCCCGCGCGCCTGCAGGTCCATGACCAGGAAGGCGACGTCGGCGACGACATCGGTCCAGCGCAGCTCGGCGCTGAACTCGATCGCGTCGAAGAGGCGTGGCTCGCCGTCGAGCACGACCAGGTTGCCCAGGTGCAGGTCGCCATGGCATTCGCGCACCCGCCCCTCGGCCAGGCGCACGGCGAACACCGGCGCGAGCACGGCGTACTGCGCCTGGGCCCAGGCCTCCACCCGGGCCAGCATCGCGAGCAGGTCGGCATGGACGCCGGGATCGAGGCGCTCGCGCATCTGCGCGAAGTTCTGCCGCACCGGCGCATGCACCGCGGCCGCGTCGCCGTAGCCCCCGCCCGGCACCGCCACCGCAGCGGCGGCGTGGAACTCGGCGACGTGGCGGGCGAGGCGGTCGAAGAGCGCCGGCGCCAGCCGGCCCTCGTCGAGCAGGCGCGAGAACAGCCCGGCCTGGTCGAAGCGGCGCATGCGCAGCAGCCAGTCGAAGGGCGCGCCGCCGCCGTCCAGGCGGGGCGCCTCGGGGCTGCCGCTCACCGCCACCACCGCCTCGTAGATCTCCGGCACCGTGCGGCGGTTGAGCCGCAGCTCCGCCTCGCAGGCCTCGCACCGGCGCTGCGGAGTGGAGAAGTCCAGGAAGCCGAGGTCGAGCGGCTTCTTCAGCTTCCAGGCGTGCTCGCCGGCGAGCAGCACCCACGAGATGTGGGTCTCGATCAGCTCGACGCCCCCCTCCGAGCCGGGCAGCACGCCGGGCCGGCGCAGGGTCTTCAGCAAGGTTTCGGATGCGTCCATCGGCAGGGCTCCTCGGTCATCCGTCCGATGGTAGCCCGGGACGCGCGCGGCCGGGCTGCTCGCCGCCGCGCCGCCGCCTCCCCTATCATCGCGTCCGCCTCCATTGACGACCGCCGACCATGTCCGCCCTTCCCTTCACCGCCCTCGCCTGCCCGCTCGACGGCGCGCCGCTGCAACGCCAGGGCGGCAGCCTGCGCTGCCCCGAGGGGCACTGCTTCGACCTCGCCGCCCAGGGCTATGTGAACCTGCTGCCGGTGCAGAACAAGCGCTCGCGCGACCCCGGCGACAGCAAGGAGATGGTCGCCGCGCGCCGGCGCTTCCTGGAAGCCGGACATTACCAGCCGATCGCCGACGCGGTGGCGCGAGCGGTGCTCGCCGGCGCCGTGCCGGGCCGCACGCTTACCTGTCTCGACGCCGGCTGCGGCGAAGGCTACTACCTGCGCCAGCTCGCCGCGGCCGCCGCGGTGGAAGCGCGCCCGCTCGCGCTCGCCGGCCTCGACATCTCGAAGTGGGCGGTGCAGGCGGCGGCGAAGCGGGACCTTCAGGACGCCCGCAGCCAGGCCGGCGCCAGCGCCGCCCCGGGCACCACCTGGATCGTCGGCAGCAACGCCGGCCTGCCGGTGCTGCCGGCCACGCTCGACCGCGTGCTGTGCATGTTCGGCTTCCCGGTCTACGCCGAATTCGCCCGCGCGCTGCGCCGCGGTGGTGAGCTGCTGCAGGTCGACGCCGGCCCCGATCACCTGCGCGAGCTGCGCGAGGTCATCTATCCCACCCTCAAGCCCGAACGCCCTGCCGCACGACAGGCGCCGCCCGGCTTCGAGCACGTCGGCACGGACACCCTGCGCTTCCAGATCCACGTGGATGGCGCCGCCGCCATCGCCGACCTGCTGGCGATGACACCCCACCTCTACCGCGCCAGCGCAGAAGGCCGCGCCCGCGCGGCGGCGCTCACCGCGCTGACGATGACGGTGGACGTGCGCCTGGCGCGCTACCGGCGCCTGACGGACTGAATCCACGGCGGCGGCGGCCGCCGCACCCACGCCCGCCGCCACACCCTCAACTGCAACTGCAATCACCGGAATCCACCCATTCGCCGTCGCGACAAAGATGAACGCGCGATGAACGGCGCCTTCAGCATCGATTCAGGCAGCGGCGCGCACCATGGCATCACGGTCAAGACAGGACCGCCCCCCAACCAAGGAGATGCCATCATGCGTGCCACCACCCTCATCGCCACCCTGGCCCTCACCGGCGGACTCATCGGCGCCGGCGCCGCCATCGCCCCCGCGTTCGCCCAGAGCGCAGCCCCTGCTGCCACCCCGGCCGCCGCGACCGCCCCCGCCGCCCAATCCAACTGGATGAGCCCGAAGGACGTCCAGACCAAGCTCGAAGCCGCCGGCTACACCGACTTCCGCGAGATCGAGCGCGAGAAGAACAAGTACGAGGTCAAGGCCACCGACCCGCAAGGACAGCGCGTGGAGCTGGATGTCGATCCGGTCACCGGCGACGTCCTCAAGACCGAGGTCAAGCGCAGCAAGTAAGCACCACCCGAGGGGGCCGGCATGACTGCGGCCCCCTTGTCGCTGCATGGCCGGCACACCGGCCCGAGCGCGCTTTTTCGCCCCACCTCGCCTCACGCCTCACGCCTCACGCCTTCCACCCTCGCCCCCCAACCTCCGCCGGGAGCCCGCGCCATGATCCCCGCCCTCTCCACCCTGCCCGCCCTCGCCGCCTTCATCGCCTTGGTCGCCGCGGCCTGGGGCCTCAACGTCGCCGCCCTCGACGGCGGCAGCGCCTCCCTGCCCTGGCTCGTCCGCGAGCAGGGCCTCTACCTCAGCGGCCTGCTCGCCATCGGCCTGATGTCGCTGGCGATGGTGCTCGCCACCCGCCCCACCGTGCTCGAACGCCCCCTCGGCGGCATGGACCGCATTTTCCGGCTGCACAAATGGGCCGGCATCGCCGCCGCGGTGTTCGCCGCGCTGCACTGGCTGATCGAGATGTCGGACGACGTCATCAAGTCGCTCTACGGCAAGGCAGGGAAGCCAGCGCACGATGAATTCGGCGGCCTCTACGAGATGCTGCGCGATGCCGGCGAGGAGCTCGGCGAGTTCGCCATCTACCTCGTGCTGGCGATGGTCGTGCTCAGCCTGTGGAAGCGCTTCCCCTACAAGTTCTGGCGCCACCTCCACCGCGCGATGCCGGTGCTCTACCTGGTGCTCGCCTTCCACGCCGCCGTGCTGGCACCGCCCGACTACTGGACGCAGCCGGTCGGCCTGCTGCTCGCGCTGCTGCTCGCCGCGGGCACGGTCGCCTCGGTCATCGCGCTGACGGGCCGCATCGGCCACGACCGCAAGGTGCAGGGCGTGGTCACCGCCGTGTCCTCGCCCGCCCCCGACGTCACCGAGATCGTATGCCGGCTCGACGGCGCCTGGCGCGGTCACCAGGCCGGGCAGTTCGCCTTCGTCGGCCTCGAGCGCTTCGAGGGCTCGCACCCCTTCACCATCGCCAGCGCCGACCACGGCGACCGCAGCCTCAGCTTCCAGATCAAGGCCCTGGGCGACTACACCCGCCAGCTCGCCAGCCGCGTCGCGGTCGGCCAGGCGGTCACCATCGAAGGCCCCTACGGCCGCTTCGTGCTCGGCCGCCAGGACCACACGGCGCGCCAGATCTGGATCGCCGGCGGCATCGGCGTCACCCCCTTCCTGGCCTGGCTCGACGCGCTGCGCGCCGACCCCGCCGCGGCCCCGGCGGTGGAGCTGCACTACAGCACCCGCGCCGCGGCGCACGACCCCTTCGTCGAACGCCTGCGCAGCCTGTGCGCCGGGCTGCCGAGCGTGCGCCTGCACATCCACGACCGCGCCGCCGGCGACGACCTGACGCCCGAGCGCCTCGCCGCCACGGCCACCGACGGCCAGCGCGCGGAAGTCTGGTTCTGCGGCCCGCGCGGCTTCGGCGACCAGCTCAAGGCCGGGCTGGCGCGGCTGTGGGGACGTCGGCTGAGCTTCCGGCGCGAGGCGTTCGAGATGCGCTGAGGCGAGTGGCGCGGCGGCTGCGGTCGTCGCGCCTCGCACCACACGCGTCAAATCGGCCCAATCCGAGAAGTAGTTCGCGGGCGTCATTGCTTCGGAAATGCCGAGCGTATTCGCGCAAAGCATAATTTCGGCATGTCCCGCCGTTATCGCAAGTCCCGCCGCAATCCGGGCCTGATCGAGATCGCCGCCACGTCCGACTGGAAGGTCTCTGCCGCCATGGCGGCCGTGTGCGTCCTTGCCGCCACCGTGATCATCCCCGCCCTGTTCGGCAGCAGCCGCGTGCTCGGCAGCCTGGTGCTGATCGTCGTACCGCTGGCTTGGCTGATGGCCGTCGTCTTCGGCGGCATCTCGCTGATCCGCTTCCTGCGGCAGCGCCCGCAAGACTCGCCAGCTCCGCCACGCTCGCCAACAAACCGCCCGGCACAAGCGGCGGCGCGCGCGACCGAAGCCTCGTTGCCGGAGCTCGACAAGGCCCCGCTTGCGGAATCATTCGCCCCCCCGACCAGCGCCGCAGCGCCCGAAGCCCGCCCGACCGCGTGGTCACGCGAGCTCATCGACCGCATCGAGTGGAAGCGTTTCGAAGACCTGTGCTGCGAGTTCTATCGGGTCAAAGGCCTCCGCGCCGAAACCACCCGGCTCGGCGCCGACGGCGGCGTCGACATCCGCCTGTTCCAGGACGCCGCCGACCCCCAGCGTTGAACGGCCGTCGTCCAGTGCAAGGCCTGGAACCAGGCCGTCGGCGTCAAGCCGGTGCGGGAACTGCGGGGCGTGATGGCGCACGAGCGCGTCGACAAGGCCTTCTTCATGGAGCCGAACGGCTTCACCGACGAGGCGCGCGCCTTCGCCGCCGACAACCGCATCACCCTGCTCGACGGCAGACGGTTCCTCGCCATGCTAGAGCGCCTGCCCGAGGCCCTGCGTCGGCAACTGCTCGACTTCGCGACGGAAGGCGACTGGACGACGCCCACCTGCCCGTCCTGCGGGGTGAAGATGGCTGCGCGCGACGGCACGCACGGGCGATTCTGGGGCTGTGTCCGTTTCCCGAAATGCCGCGCGACGCTGCAGATGCGCGGATCGACCGCCTGACCGCCACTCCGGAGGCCGGGCTTGCGCACCAAGCACGGCCTGATCGACTTCGACGACGTTTACGTCAAGCCAAACGTCTGGCGGCAGCTCGGCCTGAGCC
>JACKMB010000008.1 GCA_024235615.1 Thauera sp.
CCTCCTCGATGTCGGCACCGAGGATCTCTGCCATGTTGGCGAGCTCGTTCATGAAGCTGATCTTGGTCGCCAGCATTGACACGGCGAGCACGTATTACAGGTCGGCCGAACCGTCTTCGTCGGGCAGGGTACCGACCGCGATGAACTGCACCTCGGCGTGCTTGACGGCCTCTTCCACGTCGGTGGTGAAGCGCAGCCGGCCTTCGGCGACGTTGCGCTCGACGATGGGCTGCAGGCCGGGTTCCCAGATGGGAATGACGCCGGCCTTGAGCTTGTCGATCTTGCCCTGGTCGACGTCCATGCAGACCACGGTGTGGCCGACTTCCGCCAGGCAGGCGCCGGTGACGAGGCCGACGTAGCCGGTGGCGAAGGTGGTGAGTTTCATGGGGGGCTCGCGATAGTGTGGATTGGGGCGGGCGTGGGCGCCCTCGCGCAGTGGGGCTCCACAACACGAGTGCTCGTGGTTGCTGAGCGAAGTATGGTTAGCGTTATCCTGCGACGGCGTTTGCCATTGCGTGCGTTGGCCGCCGGGATTGTTGGCTAGACTGAAGGCTGGTCGAGCAATGGGCGGGCGGGGAGCATGGCGGTGGATTCCGGGAATGCGGGCAGCGTGGCGATGGCGTGGGTGGGCTGGGGACTCCTGGCGCTGCTCGGGGCGCTCGGGCTCACGGTTTTTGTGCTGCGGCACCCGTTCGGCCTGGCCTTCGGAGGGGGGATTGCGATCGCCTTCGTGGCGCTGATGAGCGTACGCCGCGACGCATGGCTGCTGTTCGTGCCGGCGCTGGCGCCGGTGGTGGACCTGGCGGGGTGGTCGGGGGCGATCCATCTGACCGAGAGCGATGCGCTGGTGATGAGCGCGCTGCTGGTGGGCGGGGTCCAGGCGATGACGGTGCCGGGCACCGTGCGCTCGGTGGGGCGCCGGCGTGGGCGGCCGAGGCCGTGGCGGTTCGGGGTTGTCCAGATCGGCGTGGTGGCCTTGCTTGGGATCAGTTATCTGGTGTCCACACAGTGGTCGTCGGTGCCGGCGGCCTTGGGCGATGCGGCGCTCTGGATGGGCTACTCGACGCCGCTGAACGGGCCGCGCCTGGCCAAGGGCTTCTTTTGGGCGGTACTGTTGCTGCCTGTGCTGGCCCAGGCGCTGCGCGAGCGGCCGCAGGCGGCGACGCGCTGGCTGGTGGCGGGGCTGGTGGCGGGGGCCGTGCTGGTGTCGCTGGCGGCCCTTTGGGAGCGCTGGGCGTTTACCGGTCTGTCGGATTTCGCCAGCGACTACCGTACCACGGCGCTGTTCTGGGAGATGAACGTCGGCGGCGCCACGCTGGACGGCTGGCTGGCGCTGACGGCGCCGGTGGCGCTGTGGTGGGTGCTGGGCGAGCGCGATTCGCGCTGGCTGGCGCTCGGCATGGCCGTGCTCGCGGTGCTGGCCTATGCGAGTTTCACGACCTTCTCGCGCGGGCTGTACCTGGGGCTGGCGGCGGGGGTGGTGGTGTTGCTGCTGGTGATGTTGCGTCGCGGGGTGTGGCGGGTGTCCGGTACGAGCCTGCTGGTGTGGATGGCCTATTCGGCGGTGCTGGCAGGGTGGCTCGCCGGGGTGTTCCAGACCGGTGGCTATCGCGGCGCGGGGGCGATGCTCGGCTTGGGGCTCGCGGTGTTCGGTGCGGCGCCGGTGCTGGCGCTGGCATCCGCGCGCACGCTGGGCGGCGCGGCGGTGCTGGCCTTGGCCGGGGCTACGGCAAGCATTGCGGCCATGCTGCTGGTGCCGAAAGGGGTGTATCTGTCGTATGGGTTCAACGCGCTGCTGTTTGGCGCAGCCTTGTTCGGCCGCTGGCCGGGCGGGCTGGAGCGTCGGGCGGCCGGCGTGGTGGCTGCACTGCTGGGTTGGCTGGCGGCCAATGCGGTGCTGGTGAGCCAATATTGGGCCGAGTCGGGCGGTCTGCTGCCGGCGGTGGCTTGTGCAGCATGGTTGCTTCTACCCCTGGTCTGGATGTGTCTGCGGCCTGCGCGATGCTGGCGGCCGACCCCTCATGGCTGGGTTCTGGTGTCCATGTGCCTGGGGGCGATCACTCTGGCGGTGGTGAGCCTGAACACCTATTACGCTGCGACGCGGATGGAGAGCGCTGCGGTCGATCTGGAGGGGCGTTTCGCGCATTGGTCCTACTCGGCATCCTTGCCGGCCGGCCAGGACGCGACTTGGCTCGGTGTGGGCGTGGGCCGTTTCGCCGAGGCGTACTTCTGGCAGGCGCCGGAGGGGGTGTTACCGGGCTCGCATGGCTTGCGATTCGATGCGGGCAGCACCTATCTGAAGCTGGGCGCGCCGAGGCATGTGTTGGGGTTTGGCGAGTTGTACCGGGTGTCGCAGCGGGTCTCGCCGGGTCTGGTCGCGCCTTTGCAGCTGACGGTACGTGTACGTGCGCCCGAGGCCGATGCGCGCCTGGCGGTGGAGGTGTGCCGCAAGCATCTGCTTTACGCGGCGGGCTGCACGGCCGGTGGGATCAAGGTGCCGAAGGGGGCGGTGTGGACGACGCAGCAGCTGTTGCTACGTCCCGCGAAACTGGGCGGGGCGGGGCCGTGGCTTCCGAGGGTGACGGTGTTCTCGATCGCCAACGACAGCCGTGCGCTGCTCGAGGTGGATGAGCTGAGCCTGGTCGATGCGAGCGGACGCGAGCTGCTGGACAACGGGGACTTCGCCCGAGGGGCGGATCGCTGGTTCTTCTCCAGCGACCGCCACCACCTGCCCTGGCATGCCAAGAACCTCTGGCTGCATTATTTCGTCGAGCAGGGCTGGGTGGGACTGGTCGCGTTCTCGCTGCTGTGCGTAGCGGCGGTTTGGCGCCTGAGCTTCGGTGGTGCGGCAGCGCATCCCTTGGCGCCACCGCTGCTCGCCGGCCTGACCGCCTTCTTCATCGTCGGCGCCTTCGACAGCCTGGTCGATGCCCCGCGCCTGGCGGTGCTTGGCTTCCTGGTCCTGTTCACCGCCCTCGGCCTGCGTGCGCGCGAACCCTGAAGCAGGCGCTCACACCAGCACCTCCACCACCCCCGGATGCCCCAGGAAGCGCTGCGGGCTCGCCGTGGCGCCGTAGGCGCCGGACTGGTAGATCGCCACCAGGTCGCCGGGCTCGGCGGCGGGCAGGCTCATGCGATCGGCGAGCAGGTCGAGCGGGGTGCATAGCGGGCCGACGACCGAGACGGTCTCCGTCGTGGCGGCATCCATGCGGTTGGCGATGGCGGCGGGGTAGTTCTTGCGGATGACCTGGCCGAAGTTGCCCGAAGCGGACAGGTGGTGGTGCAGGCCGCCGTCGGTGACCAGGTAGGTGAGGCCGCGCGAGACCTTCTTGTCGAGCACGCGGGCGACGTAGAGGCCGGCCTCGCCGACGAAGTAGCGCCCGAGCTCGATGACGATCTCCGCCTGTGGCAGCGCGGTCTTCGCTTGTTCGACGATATCCGCGAGGTTGGCGCCGATGGGCGCGAGGTCGAGCGGCTGCTCGCCGGGGAAGTAGGGGATGCCGAAGCCGCCGCCGAGGTTGAGGAAGCGGACCGGCGAGGGCGCGTGTTCCGCCAGGCGGCAGGCGAGCGCGAAGCTCTTCTGCTGGGCCTCGACGATGGATTCGGGCTTGAGGTTCTGCGAGCCGGCGAAGAGGTGGAAGCCCTCGAACGCCAGCCCGGCGCGGCCGATCGCCGCCAGCAGCTCGGGTACCTGCTCGGCATCGACGCCGAACTGCTTGGGTCCGCCGCCCATCTTCATGCCCGAGGACTTGAGCTCGAAGTCGGGATTGACGCGTACCGCCACCCGCGCCGGCAGCCCGAGCGCCTGCTGTGCCGCGGCCAGGATCGGCACCTCGCGGAAGGACTCGACGTTGACCAGGATGCCGGCGGCCACCGCCTGGTGCAGCTCGGCCTCGGTCTTGCCGGGGCCGGCGAAGCTGATCTCCTGCGGATCGGCGCCGGCGTCGAGCGCGACCAGCAGCTCGCCCGCCGAGGCCACGTCGATGCCGTCGACGAGGCGTGCCATGTGGCAGACCAGCGCCGGCATCGGGTTGGCCTTCATCGCGTAGTGAAGCTTGACCGCGGCGGGCAGGGCCGCGCGCAGCTGTGTCACACGGGCGTCGAGCAGGCTGCGGTCGTAGGCGTAGAAGGGGGTGCGGCCGACCCGCGCGGCGATGCGGCTGATCGGCTGCCCGTTTACAAGCAACTCGCCGCCGGCGCTGCGGAACTGCGACATCGGGGTGTGGGTGGGGGCTGGGCGGGGTTCGGTCATGGTGGATTCGGGTGTTCGTGATCGAAGCGGAAGGGACGAGCTCAGGCCACCCGCCGGCGTATGCGGCATCCCGCCGGCCGGCGCTGGTCGCAGGTCACCCTCTTGGGCGAGCCTGGGGCGGCACAAGGACGGATCAGTCGATGCTGATTCCATCACAGTGCGCGCGCATCCAGAACTCCATCATCATCAGGATCCACACCATCTCGCCGTAGTAGCCGGGGTGCGCGGGGAGGTGGACCGAGAGCAGCTCGTCGATGAAGCCCGGGCGCACGATGCCGCGCTGGCGGAAGCTGCCGAGCGCGTCGGCGGCGAGCGCCTTCAGGCCGGCGTGCTGGCAGGCCCACACGCCGAAGGGCAGGCCGAAGCCGTGCTTCTTCTTGGCGATGATCTCGTCGGGCAGGAAGCCGCGCAGCGCCTCCTTGAAGAACCAGCGCAGGGTCAGGCGCTTGAGCTTCCACTCCGGTGGCAGCGTGGTGGAGAAGTCGGTGAGCTCGTCCGACAGCAGCGGGAAGGCCACCTCGACGCCGGCGAGGCCGGTGGTGCCGATGACCTTGGGCAGGTCGTTGTCGGCGAGGGTGTACTTCCAGTCGTAGTTGAGCATCAGGTTGATGTGCGAGCGCGCGTTGGTCGCGTGCCACACCTCGCGCTGCTCGACGTTCGGGCGGCCGGTGTCGACGCGGGCGAGGAAATCGGGCTCGAACACCGAGTCCATGCCAAGGCGCACCAGCATGTTGTACATGTGGATGCGGTCGGGCATGGGCACGCGCGCCTGCTCGACGTAGCTCTGGCCCTTGCGCGTGACCGGGATGCGCTCCATGCCGGGCAGCGCCAGCGCGGGCTCGAGCAGGCCGCGGCGCAGCGCGCCGGGCACGCTGTCGTACCAGCCGAACACGCGCTGCTTGGCGTAGCGGCTGTTGCCGCCGAAGAGCTCGTCGCCGCCGTCGCCGGCGAGGATGCGCTCGACGCCGTCCTCGCGTGCCCGCGTGGCGCAGATCCAGCCCGGCAGCGCCGAGGAGTTGCCGAAGGGCTGGTCGTAGTGGGTGGCGACCTTGGGGATGCCGTCGACCAGGTCGGCGGGGGTGACGTAGTACTCGCGATGATCGGCGCCGAAGCGCTTTGCGGCGAGGCGGGCGTACTCCATCTCGTCGTAGCCGCTGGCGTCGAAGCCGATGGAGAAGGCGCGCGCCGGCTGGCCGAGCACCTTGCACAGCATGCCGGTGACGGTCGAGCTGTCGGTGCCGCCGGAGAGGAAGCAGCCCACGCTGGCGCCCTCGGCCTCGCGGCGCACGCCGTCCTCGACGATCTGCAGGAAGCGCGCCTTCGACTGCTCGAGCTCGGGCGCGCCGTGCTCGTCGAACTGCGGGATCCACCAGCGCCGGCATTCGGCCTGCCCGCCGCGCCACTTCAGCAGGTGGCCGTGGGGCAGGCGGATGACGCCCTCGAAGATGGTCGTCGGCGCCGGGATCATGTGGAAGAAGAGGTACTCGAATACCGCCTGCGGGGCGACCCTGCGCTCGACGCCGGGGACGGTGTCGGCGCGGTCCGAGAAGTGCAGCCGGCCGTCGCGCGCGGCATAGCAGATCGGCCAGGTGCCGAAGCGGTCGGTGGCGAGCAGCGCCTCGCGCCCGTCGTCGGCCACCATCACCACGCAGAAGCGCCCGGCGGCCTGGTGCACCGCGTCGTCGCCGAAACGCGCGAAGGCCTGTGCCCAGGCAGCCGCCGCGCCCTGGCGGGTGCAGGCCTGCTGCAGCGCTGCGTCGCGGAAGCGCGGCCGCCCGAGCGCGAGGCACACCCTGCCGCCTTCCTGGTAGGTGGCGACGTCGGCCGGATAGGCCAGCGCGCCGGCGGCGAACTGCAGGCGCGCGAGCTGGCCGGGCAGGCTGGCTGCCGCATCCGGCGTACCGAGAACACCACTGAATCTTTCGCGCACGTTTCCTCCCGCGGCCGTCATGACGGGCCGTATTCGCTTCGACGGCCGCGATGATGCCCCATGCGGCAGGGATTGTCAGTGAACTGTGACCGCTCGGCTCACTGTCCGCTCTGCAGCGCGCCGGGCAGCCATTGCGCGGGCGGCTTGATCGGCCGGGTGCCGATCGGCAGCGCGAACTCGGCCTCGGGCTGCAAGGACACGCCGCGCGCGCTGCCTGCAGGCGAGGTGAGGCGCCGCAGCAGGGAGGCGCCGAGCGGGCGGAAGTCGAGGGTGTCCGGATCTTCCAGCCCCCCCGGGGGCAGGGGCAGGTTGCCCCGGTAGTCGCCGGCGTTGGCCAGCGTCAGGCTGCCCAGGCCGACACTGAGGTTGTTGATGCCGACGACTGCGGTGTTCTCGGGCAGGCGGTCGGGCCAGGTGCGCAGGAACAGCGTGCCGGTGTGGCGGTCGCTGAGCAGGGTGTTGTGGGCGAGGTAGAGCGCGCTCTCGGGCCAGGCGTTCCTTTCGGCACCGTAGGCCACCACCGTCGGGTTCTGCGTAGCGGCGGATTGGCCGATGATGTTGCCGACCACGAAGGCAAGCCCGCCGTTGGGTAGGTCGATCTCGTACGAGGCCTCGCCCTGCGGTCCGTCGTAGAGCAGGTTGTAGCGGATGTCGTTGTAGCGCGCGCGCGACTTGAGCAGGTGGCCGCGGTAGCCCTGGTGGAAGCGGCTGCCGTTGATCTCGAAGCGCGCGATGCGGCCGACGTAGAGCAGATGCGGCAACGATTGTTCCTGTCGGGGGGCCTGTGCGAACAGGCTGTCGCGGATCACGAGCTCGGCGTCGTCGAAGTTGGCGGTAAGGATGCCATTCTGGTTGTCGATGAAGACGCTGTTGAGGACTTCCAGCCGGCCACGCTCGAAGCGGATGCCGGCACCGTTGTCGTCGGCGGCCCGTGCGCCGCGGAACTCGATGTTGTCGATGAGGAAGTCGCCGTTGCGGATCACCCAGATCGCCTTGCCCTCGGCGATCTTGCCATCGGCGATCAGCACCGGGCGTTCGCCGACGCCGCGGATGAGCAGCTTCTTCTGGCGCCAGGTGGTGACGTCACCGCGGTATTCGCCGGGGAGGATCTCGACGATGTCGCCATCCTTTGCCATCTTGGCGGCATCGGCGATGCGGTTGAAGCGCTCGCCGGGGCCGACGCGCAGGATCTCGGCTTGGGTGGCCGGAACGGCGAGGGCGACGACGATCGCGGCAAGGTGCCGTGCTGTCCGGCTGGCCCTCGTGCAGTAACGAACTGCTGAAGTTGCGGACACGCCAGCTCCCACCGGGCCGGGAGTGCCTGGTGAGGGGACGGGCTTGTCCGCGAGCTCCACCTCAGTCTCCCACTTCGCTCGCCAGCGTCTTGCGGTCGATCTTGCCGTTGGGGTTGCGCGGCAGCGGCCCTTCGCGCACCTCGATGCGGCCGGGCACCATGTAGGCCGGCATGCGCGCGCGGCACTCGGCGAGCAGCGCGGCGGTGTCGAGCGTGCCGCCGGCGGGCGCGGTGGCGATGACGACGATGCTCTGACCGAGGGTGTCGTGCGCCACGCCAAACGCCGCGCACTCGCCGACCAGGCGGGTGGCGTAGAGAATCTCTTCCACCTCGGTGGGGCTGACGCGGTAGCCCGAGGTCTTGATCATCTCGTCGCGGCGGCCGATGAAGTAGAGGTAGCCCTCCTCGTCGCGACGCACGGTGTCGCCCGAGAACACCGCGATCTCGGGCAGCACCAGCCCGCTCTGGCGGCCCGGCGCCCTGGCGGGCAGGGGCTTGAAGCGCTCGGCGGTCTTCTCCGGGTCGTTCCAGTAGCCCATGGCGACCAGCGCGCCGCGCTGCACGAGCTCGCCCGGTTCGTTGGGCGCGCATTCGCTGCCGTCCTCGCGCAGCACCATGATCTCGGCGTTGGGGATGGCCTTGCCGATGGAGTCGGGGCGCACGTCGGCCTGCTCGGGCGGCAGGAAGGTGGCGCGGAAGGCTTCGGTGAGGCCGTACATCAGGAAGGGCCGGGTCTTGGGCAGCATGCCGCGCAGCGTGGTGAGCGTCTCCAGCGGCATGCGCCCGCCGGTGTTGGCGATGTAGCGCAGGTGCTCGGTGACGGTTTCGGGCCACTGCAGCTGCGAGAGCTGGATCCACAGCGGCGGCACCGCGGTGAGGCCGGTGACCTTCTCCTTTTCCACGGCCTTCAGCACGTCGCGCGGCAGCAGGTAGTTGAGCAGCACCACGCGCGCGCCGGAGTGGAAGGCGGTGCTGAGCTGCGAGAAGCCGGCGTCGAAGGACAGCGGCAGGGCAGCGAGCAGGGTGTCGCCGGGGTGGTTGCCGAGGTACTGGGCGACGCTCTTGCCGCCGGCCACCATGTTGCGATGCGACAGCACCACCCCCTTCGGCCGCCCGGTGCTGCCGGACGTATACAGGATGGCGGCCATGTCGGTGTCGATGATGCGGTGGCCGGCTGCAGGCGGCGCGGCGCACAGCTCGTCCCAGCGCAGCACACTGGCGCCGGGCAGTTCGGGCAGGGTCTCGACCTTGCCGGTGAGCACGACGTGGCGCAGGTCGTGGCACTGCGCCAGGGTGTCGCGCAGGGCGGAGAAACGCTCGGGCGAGGTCACGAGCACGCGTACGTTGCAGTCCTGCAGGATGTAGCCGACCTGCTCGGGCTTGAGGATGGGATTCACCGGCACGAACACGCCGCCCGCTGCGCTGGCGCCGAAGAAGGCCGTGACCGTCTCGGGGCGCTTGTCGAGGTAGATCCCGACGCGTTCGCCGCGCTCCAGCCCGAGGGCGAGCAGTCCGGCGGCGAACGCGGACAGCGCGGCATCAAGCTCGGCATAGCTTTGCGTGGCGCCGCCGAAGCTCAGCGCGGGGGCCTGGGGTGCGCGTGCGGCGGAGGCGGTGATCAGGTGGTGCAGCAGCGTGGTGTGGTTCATGGCGTCCGGTGGCGATGCTGGAGAGGCGCGCGGGGCGCGGGGTTTGCGGATCGCGCCAAGGTTAGCGCCCCTGCATGGGGGCCACAACGGCAAGGCGTCACGGGCAGATGCGCGTTGCGGGTTGACCTTCCAATGTTGGCAAGGTTTACAGTGCGAGGCATTCATCGCATTTTTGAACGGATGTTCGCCATGAACGCTCCCGTCGCCCAGGGCGCCCCCGCCCGCAGCCTGCACATCGCGGGCATGAACTGCGCCTCCTGCGTCGCCCACGTCGAGAAGGCCTTGCTCAAGGTCGAGGGCGTGCAGGCGGCCAGCGTCAACCTCGCCACCGAGACCGCCACCGTCGCCGCGCCGGCCTCGGTGCCGCTGTCGGCGCTGATCGCCGCAGTCGAGAAGGCCGGCTACGCGGTGCGGCGCGAGGCGCTCGAGCTCGACATCGAGGGCATGAGCTGCGCCGCCTGCGTCGGCCGCGTCGAGAAGGTGCTGCAGCGCGTGCCCGGGGTGGTGACGGCCAATGTGAACCTGGCCTCGCGGCGCGCCCACGTCGAACTCGCCGGTGGCGTGCCGACCGCGGCCCTGGTGGCGGCGGTGCAGAAGGCGGGCTTCGGCGCCAAGCCGGCGGCGGAGGTGAGCGAGGGCGCGCGCGAGGCCGACGCCGCGGCCGAGGAGGCCGCGCTGCGGCGCGCGGTGTGGATCGCAGTGGCGCTGACGCTGCCGGTGTTCGTGCTCGAGATGGGTTCGCACCTGATCCCCGGCATGCACGACTGGGTGATGGCCACGATCGGCCATCGCGAGAGCTGGCTGCTGCAGTTCGTGCTCACCAGCGCGGTGATGTTCGGGCCGGGGCTGCGCTTCTTCCGCAAGGGCGTGCCCTCCCTCCTGCGCGGCGCGCCCGACATGAACGCGCTGGTGGCGGTGGGCACCTCGGCGGCCTGGGGCTATTCGGTGGTGGCGCTGTTCGCGCCCGGGCTGCTGCCGGCGGGCACGGTCAATGTGTATTTCGAGGCCGCGGCGGTGATCATCACGCTGATCCTGATCGGGCGCCTGCTCGAGGCGCGCGCGCGCGGCAAGACCAGCGACGCCATCCGCCGCCTGATGCGCATCCAGCCGCGCACTGCGCGCGTGCGCCGGGGCGGGTCGATAGGCGCCGAGGTGGTGGAGATTCCGATCGCCGAGGTGGCGGTGGGCGACGTGGTGGAGGTGCGCCCGGGCGAGAAGGTGGCGGTCGATGGCGAGGTGGTGGAGGGGGCTTCGTTTGTCGACGAGTCGATGATCACCGGCGAGCCGGTGCCGGTGGAGAAGCGCGCCGGCGCGACCGTGGTCGGCGGCACGCTCAACACCCGCGGTGCCTTCGCCTTCCGTGCCACGCGGGTGGGGGCGGACACCGTGCTCGCGCAGATCATCCGCATGGTCGAGGCGGCGCAGGGCGCCAAGCTGCCGATCCAGGCCAGGGTGGACAAGGTCACCATGGTCTTCGTGCCGGTGGTGATGGGCCTGGCGGCGCTCGCCTTCCTGGCCTGGCTGCTGTTCGGCGCGGCCTGGCTGCCGGCGGAGGTGCCGGTGCTCAGCTTCGCGCTGGTCAACGCGGTGGCGGTGCTGATCGTCGCCTGCCCGTGCGCGATGGGGCTGGCGACGCCGACCTCGATCATGGTCGCCACCGGGCGCGCGGCGCAGATGGGCGTGCTGTTCCGCAAGGGCGACGCGCTGCAGCTTCTGCGCGACGCGGCGGTGGTGGCGGTGGACAAGACCGGCACGCTCACCGTGGGCAAGCCGCAGCTCACCGATCTGGTGGTGGAAGAGGGCTTCGCGCGCGCCGACGTGCTGGCGCGGGTGGCGGCGGTCGAGCGCGCCTCCGAGCATCCGATCGCCGAGGCCATCGTCGCCGCGGCGCGCGCCGAGGGGCTGGAGATCGCCGCCGCCGAGGGCTTCGCGGCCGAGGCCGGCTACGGCGTGCGTGCGACGGTGGGCGGGCAGCGCGTCGAGGTCGGCGCCGACCGCCTGATGCGCCGGCTGGGGCTGGAGCTGGGCATATTTGCGGACACCGCCGCGCGGCTTGGGGACGAGGGCAAGTCGCCGCTCTACGCGGCGATCGACGGCCGCCTCGCCGCCATCCTCGCGGTCGCCGACCCGCTCAAGCCGACCTCGGTGGCGGCGGTGCAGGCGCTGCATGCGCTGGGCCTGAAGGTGGCGATGATCACCGGCGACAACGAACGCACCGCGTGCGCGATCGCGCGCCAGGCCGGGATCGACGAGGTGGTCGCCGAGGTGCTGCCGGATGGCAAGGTGGCGGCGCTGCGCAGGCTGGCTGGGCGCAGTGAGGATGGGGAGGCGGCCGGCCGCCGCGTCGCCTTCGTCGGCGACGGCATCAACGACGCGCCCGCGCTCGCCGAGGCCGACGTCGGCATCGCGATCGGCACCGGCACCGACGTGGCCATCGAGAGCGCCGACGTGGTGCTGATGTCGGGCGACCTGATGGGCGTGCCGCGCGCGATCGCGCTGTCGCGCGCCACCATGCGCAACATCGGCCAGAACCTGTTCTGGGCCTTCGCCTACAACAGCGCGCTGATCCCGCTCGCTGCCGGGGCCTTCTACCCGGCCTTCGGGCTGTTGCTGTCGCCGGTCTTCGCCGCGGCGGCGATGTCGATGTCGAGCGTGTTCGTGCTCGGCAACGCGCTGCGCCTGCGTCGCTTCGGCGCCGAGGCGCCGGCGGCGGGCTGAGGGAGGGCGAGCCCATGATGAACATCGGCAAGGCCGCCGCCGCCTCGGGCGTGTCGGCGAAGATGATCCGCTACTACGAGTCGATCGGCCTGTTGCCGGCGGCGCGGCGCACGGACTCGGGCTACCGCTTCTACACCGACGAGGACGTGCATGTGCTGCGCTTCGTCCGCCGCGCGCGCGACCTCGGCTTCGCGGTTGCGGACATCGGCGAGCTGCTCGCGCTGTGGCACGACCAGGGGCGGGCGAGCGCCGACGTCAAGCGCATCGCGCTCGGGCACGTCGCCGCGCTCGAGCGCAAGATCGCCGAGCTGCAGGGGATGGTGGATACGCTGCGCATGCTCGCGGCGCACTGCCATGGCGACGCGCGCCCGGACTGCCCCATCCTCACCGACCTGGACGCGGGCGGCGGGCGCTGAACGGCGGCGCGGCGGGTTACCATCGCACCCCATCCCACCGATAGAAGTGCCCTGAATGCAAACAGACCTCGCCGACGAACCTCGCAAGGCCATCGTCGCCTCGGTGCAACGCCCCGACGTCAGCGACGCCGAGTTCGAAGCCTCGCTCGCCGAACTGCGCGAGCTGGCGAAGACGCTCGGCTACCGCGTGGTGCACACCTTCACCCAGAAGCGCGCCGGCTTCGACACCCACGGCTATCTGGGGGTCGGCAAGCGCCAGGAGGTGCGCGAGTTCGTGGCCGCCCAGGCCGGCTTCGAGGCCGCACCGACCGACACCGTGCCGCGCACCGGCACGATCGAGGCGCTGCTGGTCGACCACGAGATCTCGCCCTCGCAGGCGCGCAATCTCGAGCTGGAGACCGGCTGCGAGGTGATGGACCGGACCATGGTCATCCTCGAGATCTTCCACCGCAACGCACGCTCGCGCGCGGCCAGGGCGCAGGTGGAGATCGCCCGCCTGGGCTACATGGCGCCGCGCCTGCGCGAGGCCGCCAAGCTCGCCGGGCCGCAGGGGCGGCAGCGCAGCGGCGTGGGCGGTCGCGGCGCCGGCGAGTCGCACACCGAGCTCGATCGCCGCAAGATCCGCGATCGCATCGCCGAGCTGCAGCTGGAGATCGTCGCGATGGAGGCCGAACGCAAGACCCAGCGTGCGCGCCGCCAGGGGCGCCAGAGCCTCGCCAGCGTGGCGCTGGTCGGCTACACCAATGCCGGCAAGTCCACCCTGATGCGCGCGCTCACCGGCAGCGAGGTGCTGGTCGCCAACAAGCTCTTCGCCACGCTCGACACCACCGTGCGCACGCTCCACCCCGAGAGCGTGCCGCGCGTGCTGGTCAGCGACACCGTCGGCTTCATCAAGAACCTGCCGCACGGTCTGGTGGCCTCGTTCAAGTCCACCCTGGACGAGGCCCTGGACGCCGGCCTGCTGCTGCACGTCATCGACGCCAGCGATCCCGGCTTCGAGCGCCAGCTCGAGGTCACCGACACGGTGCTGGCTGAAATCAGTGCCGACGAGGTGCCCCGCATCCGCGTCTTCAACAAGATCGACCACGTCGGCGACGCCGCGGCACAGGCCGAGTGCGAGACCGCGCTGCGCGAAAAATACCCCGGCTGCATCGTCATGAGCGCGCGCCGGCCGGACGAGGTGGCCAGGCTTCGGCAGGCGATCGTCGCCTTCTTCCAGCAGGACCTGGTCGAGGCGGAGCTGTTGCTGCCGTGGTCGGCGCAGCAACTGCGCAAGGAGCTCTACGCCAACTGCGAGGTGCTGGAGGAGCGGGCGGAGGATGAAGGGGCGGTCTTCCGGCTGCGTGGGGAGGCCGACACCGTCGAGCGCTTGCGCGCGCAGTTTGCCCTGACACGCTGATAAACGAACGCCACCGCAAGGGTGGCGTTTGTGCGTGAGGCGATGCGCCCGGGTTGGCGCGCGCGCCGTGCCGCTTCAGGCGCGCGTGCGTCCGATGGATCGAACCGGATCAGCCGACCTGGTCGAGCGCCTTCTCGAGCGTGGCGACGCTGCGCTCGATGTGGTGCAGCTTGTCGAGGCCGAAGAGGCCGATGCGGAAGGCCTTGTAGTCGGGGCGCTCGTCGCAGGCCAGCGGCACGCCGGCGGCGACCTGCAGGCCGGCGGCGGCGAACTTGGCGCCGGTCTTGATGCCGTCGTCGGTGGTGAAGCTCACCACCACGCCCGGGGCCTGGAAGCCGGCGGCCGCCACGCTGGCGAAGCCGCGCGCCTCGAGCAGGGCGCGCACGCGGCGGCCGAGCTCGAGCTGCTCTTCCTTGACCTTGGCGAAGCCGTAGGCCTCGGTCTCGCGCATCACGTCGCGCAGCGTGACCAGGCCGTCGGTGGGCATGGTGGCGTGGTAGGCGTGGGCACCGCCCTCGTAGGCCTCCATGATCTGCAGCCACTTCTTGAGGTCGCAGGCGAAGCTGGTGCTGGTGGTGCCCTCGATGCGCTCGCGCGCGGCGGCGCTCATCATCACCATCGCGCAGCACGGCGAGGCGCTCCAGCCCTTCTGCGGTGCGCTCACCAGCACGTCGACGCCGACCGCGTCCATGTCCACCCACACCGTGCCCGAGGCGATGCAGTCGAGCACGAAAAGGCCGCCGACCGCGTGGGTGGCGTCGGCCACTGCGCGCAGGTAGTCGTCGGGCAGCATCATGCCGGCCGAGGTCTCGACGTGTGGGGCGAACACCACGTCGGGGCGGTGCTCGCGGATGGCGGCGACGACCTCGTCGATCGGTGCCGGGGTGAAGGGCGCCTGCGCCTCGTCGCGCACCTGGCGGGCCTTGAGCACCACGGATTCGGCGGGGATGTTCCCCATCTCGAAGATCTGCGTCCAGCGATAGCTGAACCAGCCGTTGCGGATCACCAGGGTCTTCTTGCCGGTGGCGAACTGGCGCGCGACCGCCTCCATGCCGAAGGTGCCGCTGCCGGGGACGATGGCCACGGCGTGGGCGTGGTAGACCTTCTTCAGCGTCGCGGAGAGTTCGCGCATGACGCCCTGGAAGGCTTGCGACATGTGGTTGAGCGAGCGGTCGGTGTAGACCACCGAGTATTCGAGCAGGCCATCGGGATCGACGTTGGTGAGCAGACCGGGCATGGAGACCTCCTGGGGGCGGGGATTCTTGGCGGAAGGGTGAGCGAGTCGGTGGAGTCGGGGGGATTCAGGGACGCGGATGTCCGGGCGCGGGCCGGGAACGCGGCAATCGCCGGGCGCGCAGGGTCCGATCCATTCGTCCGAAGACGTTCATTCTAGCGCCTCGCCCGTGTGCAGGGCGAGGCGTGGAGGTGGGGCAGGGAGGGGACGGGGTGCGTTGCGGCTGCGATCAGACCGCCAGCCCGGCGCGCTTGCGCAGCGCGCCGACGTAGGCCGCGCCGTCGGGCGGGGTGCCCTTGCGCTGGGCGTCGAAGAGCATCTCGCCGAGGCACTCGAGCGCGTCGTGCATGGCGTCGTGGCGGTTGCCGCGGTGCTGGCAGGCGGCCTCGAAGGCGGCACGGATGCCGGGCGGCTGGTCGATCGAGAGCTGCTCCTCGATCGCCAGGTGCAGCGACAGGTGCAGGAAGGGGTTGATCTGCCCGGCCTCGGGCGGGAAGTCGCGGTGCACCGCCTCCGGGTCCTCGACCACCGTGTGGTACTCGGGGTGGAGGGCGATGATGTCGGCGGCGATGGTCTCCATCGGCGTCAGCACCTCCTTGGCGCGTGCCTTGCGCCAGGTGTCGATGAAGAAGCTGCGCACCTGATCGCGGCTGGGGTTGAACATGTCGGGTCCTCGGTTCTCGTGCGCCCTCGGGCGCGGGATGGCGGGTGTGCAGCGAGCGCGTCGCGCCGGCGGGCACCTGCGCGGGGCTTCAGTCGGTCTTGTCGCGGAACCGGCACAGGTCGCGCACGGCGCACTCGCCGCAGCGCGGCTTGCGCGCGGTGCACACGTAGCGGCCGTGCAGGATCAGCCAGTGGTGGGCGTCGAGCAGGTAGTCCTTGGGCACGCGCCGCAGCAGCGCCTTCTCGACCTCCAGCACGTCCTTGCCCGGCGCGAGCCCGGTGCGGTTGGACAGCCGGAAGATGTGAGTGTCGACCGCCATCGCCGGTTGGCGGAAGACGGTGTTGAGCACCACGTTGGCGGTCTTGCGGCCGACGCCGGGCAGGGCCTCGAGCGCCTCGCGCTCGGCAGGGACCTCGCCGCCGTGGCGTTCGAGCAGCAGGCGCGACAGCGCGAGCGTGTTCTTCGCCTTGTTGCGGAACAGGCCGATGGTCTTGATGCAGTCGGCAATGCCTTCCTCGCCGAGCGAGACCATGGCCTCGGGCGTGGGTGCGAGCGCGAACAGCCTGCGCGTTGCGAGGTTGACGCTGCGGTCGGTGGCCTGCGCCGACAGCACCACCGCGACCAGCAGCTGGTAGGGCGAGGCGTACTCGAGCTCGGTCTGCGGGTTCGGGTTGGCTTCGTGCAGGCGGCGGAAGAACTCGCGGATCGCCTCGCGCTTCATCGCAGCCATGCGGGCCGTCAGCTCGCGGCGGCCGGCTCGGCGGAGTCCTGCTCCGGCTCGGCCGTCTTCGTCGGCGCGGGCGGCGGACGCCGGCGCGCGCGCGCCGCCAGGCGCACGTTGATGGCGTTGAACGCGGCGATCAGCACGCCGAGTGCGAAGAAGGCGCCGGGCGGGAGGATGGCGATCAGGAAGCCGGGGTAGTGCTCGCCGAAGACATTCCACGCCGAGGCGCTCGGGATGATCATCTCGATCCCCGAGAACAGCGTGCCGGCGCCGAGCAGCTCGCGCATGCCGCCGAGTACCGCGAGCACCCACACCAGGCCGATGCCCATCATGATGCCGTCGACGGTCGAGGTGAGCGGGTCGTTCTTGGCCGCGTAGGCCTCGACGCGCGCGAGCACGATGCAGTTGGTGACGATCAGCGGGATGAAGATGCCGAGCACCAGGTAGAGGTCGTGGAAGAAGGCATTGAAGGAGAGGTCCACCACCGTGACCAGCGCCGCGATGATCAGGATGAACACCGGGATGCGGATCTCGTAGGGGATGAAGTTGCGCAGCGCCGACACCGCCAGGTTGGACAGCGCCATCACGAGAATGGTCGCCAGGCCGAGGCTGACCGCGTTGACCATGCTGTTGCTGATCGCGAGGATCGGACACAGGCCGAGCAACTGCGCCAGGCCGGTGTTCTGCTTCCACAGGCCGTTCCAGGCGATCTCGCGGAATTGTTGCGGGCTCATGCTCATTCTCCCAGCACGCCGCCGGCGGGGGCGGTAAAGAGCGCTTCCATGCGTTCGACCACGAAGGCCGTGGTGCGCCCGGCCGCGCGCACCACGGCGCGGGCGCTGATGGTGGCGCCGGTGCGGTAGCCGAAGGTGCCGCCGTCCTTGCGCACGGTCCAGTCGGCAGTGTTCACGTCCTTCCAGGTGGCGACCGCGAACTGTCCGATCCAGGGCAGGTCCTTGCGGCGGTCCTTCTTCGGGTCGATGTAGTCGCCCAGGCCCGGGGTCTCCTTGTGCTGGGTGACGCGCACGCCAGAGAGCAGGCCGTTGGTGTTGACCGCGACGATCAACGCGATGCGTCCCGCGTAGCCGTCGGTGGCCGCACCCTCGACGACCAGCGCGACCGGCTCGCCGCCCTTGCGCGCACGCCAGACCCGGCCGCCCTCGTCCATGCCGATCTGCGGCGCGGGCCCGAAGCGCACCACGTCGGCGAGCAGGTCGTTGTCGTAGCTGCCCGGCGGCAGCACCTCGTCGATCAGGCGGCGCTGGGCGTCCTGCGCCGAGGCCTCGATCGCGGGCTGGGTGATGCGCCAGGTGGCCGCCATCAGCGCGGTGAACACCAGGGTGAACAGCAGCATGATCGCCCCGGTGCGCAGGGCGGTGCGGGTTGCGGAGTAGCGCGCGCTCACTTGCCGCCTCCCTCGAGATCGTGGCGGTGACCGAAGACCCGCGGCTGGGTCTTCATGTCGAGCAGGGGTACGCACATGTTCATCAGCAGGACACCGAAGGCGATGCCCTCGGGGTAGGCGCCGAAGTTGCGGATCAGCCAGGCGATCAGGGCGATGCCGCCGGCGAAGAGCAGCTTGCCGCGCGGCGTGGTCGCCCCCGAGACCGGGTCGGTGACGATGAAGAAGGCGGCGAGCATGGCGCCGCCGCTGGCGAGATGGAACAGCGGCGAGGCGAAGTGGCCCGGATCGACCAGCCAGAACAGGCCGGCGATGGCCGCCAGCACGCCGATGAAGGCGACCGGCATGTGCCAGGTGATGATGCGCATCGCGAGCAGGAAGAGGCCCCCCGCGACGTAGCCGATCGACACCCACTCCCAGCCGCGCCCCCCGAGCGCGCCGAAGGCGGAGCCCTCGAGCACCTTGTCGACGGTCTGCACGCCCGAGCGCAGCCCGGTACGCAGCGCGTCGAGCGCGGTGGCGCCGGTGATGCCGTCGATGTCGCGCGGCCCGCCGAGGATGAGCGAGAGCTGGGTGTCGAAGGACAGCTGGCCGGCCGGCGGCCATTGCGACATCAGCGCCGGGAAGGCGACGATCATCGAGCAGTAGGCGATCATCGCCGGGTTGAAGGGGTTCTGGCCGAGGCCGCCGTAGAGGTGCTTGACCGCGACGATCGCCACCAGCACCGCGCACACGGTGAGCCACCACGGCACGATCGGCGGGAAGCACAGCGTGACCAGCCAGGCCGTGACCACGGCGGAGAGATCGGCTACGGCGATGCCCACCGGGCGCTTGCGCAGGCGCAGCATCAGCGCCTCGGCGGCCACCGCGGTGAGCGTGGAGATCGCCAGGTTGACCAGCACGCCGGCGCCGACGAAGACGACGTGGGCGACGATGCCGGGCACGAGCGCGAGCAGCACGAGGCCCATCGTGCGCTGCACGCTGACCGGTTTGCGGACGTAGGGAGAGTGGATCATGCGGGGCTCAGGGGCGGGGCTCGTCGGGGGCGGCTGCGGCTTCGGCGGCTTGCGGCGCCGGGGTGGCCGCGACCGCCTCGAGCACCTTGCGACGGGCCTCGATGTCGGCGATCTCGGCCTGCGTCTGCGGGCTGAGGTTGTCGGTGTTCTGCGGCTGGATCTCGGCCTTCTGCGCCTTGGCGCGGGCGAGCGCGGCAGCGATCAGGGCCTTCTTGGGGTCTTCCGCGGCGGGCGCATCGGTCGCCGCGGGCGCTTCTGCCGGGCCGGCCTCGGCGAGCTTGGCGCGCGTCTCGGCCGCCTTGGCGGCGAGCTTGGCGGCCTTCTCCGCCTTCTCGCGCTCCTGGCGGAAGTTGCGGAACTCGAAGCGCTCGCGCGCCTGGTCGGCCGCCGTCTTCTCGCGCTCGCGCGCCCAGATCTCGCTCTTGGAAAAGCGGAAGTAGTCCACCAGCGGGATGTGGGCCGGGCACACGTAGCTGCAGCAGCCGCACTCGATGCAGTCGAAGAGGTGATACTCCTGCGCCTTGCCGAAGTTCTTCGAGCGGCTGAACCAGTACAGCTCGAAAGGCTGCAGCTCGACCGGGCAGGCCTTGGCGCATTCGGTGCAGCGGATGCAGGGCTGCTCGGGCGGTGCCGGCGGGAACAGGCGCGGCGAGGCCGAGATGATGCAGTTGGTGCCCTTGACCACCGGGACGTCCAGGCGCGGCATCGCGAAGCCCATCATCGGGCCGCCCATGAGGTAGCGGTCGGTGTCGGTCCTGGGGCGTGCCAGCGCGAGCAGGTCCTCGACCGGGGTGCCGATCGCCACCTCCCAGTTGCCCGGGGTCTCGCAGTTGCCGGTGAGGGTGACGATGCGGCTGATCAGCGGCTCGCCGTGGATGAAGGCGCGGTACACCGCGTGCGCGGTGCCGACGTTGAAGCACTGCACGCCGTAGTCGCCACCGAGCTTGCCGTAGGGGATCTCGACCCCGGTGAGCACGCGGATGAGCTGCTTCTCGCCGCCGGCGGGGTAGAGCGCCGGCACGGCGACGACGCGGGCGGCGGTGCCGGCCGCTGCGGCCTGCATCGCGGCGACCGCCTCGGGCTTGTTGTCCTCGACGCCGACGATGAGCTCGCGTGCGCCGATGAGCTCGCGCAGGATGTTGGCGCCGGCGAGGATGTCGGCGGCGCGTTCGCGCATCAGGCGATCGTCGCAGGTGATCCAGGGCTCGCACTCGGCGCCGTTGAGGATCAGTGTCTCGATGCCGCTGCCGCGGCCGAGCTTGACGTGGCTGGGGAAGGTCGCGCCGCCCAGGCCGACGATGCCGCAGTCGCGCAGCCAGGCCAGGGCCTGCTCGCGGGTGGCGGTGTGGTGATCGAAGGGCGTGGCGTGCTCGATCCAGCGCTCCTCGCCATCGGGCTCGATGACGACGCAGGGCGTGTCCAGGCCGGAGGGGTGGGCCATCGGACAGGAGTCGATCGCGGTGACGGTACCCGAGGTGGGCGCGTGCACCGCGGTGCCGAGGAAGCCCTCAGGCTCGCCGATGCGTTCGCCCTTGAGCACCTTCTGGCCGACCGCGACGATGCAGCTCGCGCCTGCGCGCGCGCTCTGGCGCAGGGGCACGACCAACCGTGGCGGCAAGGGCGCCTTGCGGATCGCGACGCCGGCGGATTCGTTCTTGTGTGCGTCGGGCTTGATGCCGCCGTGGAACTTGAACAGACGCCCGATCATGCTGCCTTCCTGATTTCGACCACGGGGTATTTCCATTTCCAGGTCTGCACGGTCTCGGCCACCGGCACCATGGCGATGCAGTCGACCGGGCAGGGTGCCACGCAAAGCTCGCAGCCGGTGCACAGCGGCTCGACCACGGTGTGCATCTGCTTGGCCGCGCCCACGATCGCGTCCACCGGGCAGGCCTGGATGCACAGCGTGCAGCCGATGCAGACCTGCTCGTCGATGACGGCGACCGACTTCGGCTTCTCGACGCCGTGCTCCTCGGAGAGCGGCTTGAACTCGCGCCCGAGCAGGTCGGCGAGCTTGCGCACGCCTTCCTCGCCGCCGGGCGGGCACTGGTTGATGTCGGCCTCGCCATTGGCGATCGCCTCGGCGTAGGGCTTGCAGCCGGGGAAGCCGCACTGGCCGCACTGGGTCTGCGGCAGGATGGCGTCGATCTTCTCGACCAGCGGATCGCCCTCGACCTTGAAGCGGATCGCGGCGTAGCCCAGGGTGAGACCGAGCACGATGGCGATGCCGGCCATCACGAGAATCGCGGTGAACATGGGGGCGCGGGCCTCAGTGGAAGCGGTCGAGGCCGGCGAAGCCCATGAACGCGAGGCTCATGAAACCGGCGGTGATCATCGCGATCGCGGTGCCCCGGAAGGCGATCGGCACGTCGGCGCCGTCCAGGCGCTCGCGGATGCCGGCGAACAGCACCAGCGCCAGCGTGAAGCCGAGCGAGGAGCCGAAGCCGAACAGCAGGGACTCGAGCAGGTCGTGCTTCATGCCGACGTTGAGCAGGGGCACGCCGAGCACCGCGCAGTTGGTGGTGATCAGCGGCAGGTAGATGCCCAGCACCTGGTGCAGCAGCGGGCTGGTCTTCTGGATGATGAGTTCGGTGAGCTGGACGATCGCCGCGATCACCACGATGAAGGCCAGCGTGCGCAGGTAGCCGAGATCGAAGGGCTGCAGCAGGTAATGGTCGATCAGGTAGCTGGTGCCGGCGCCGACGGTGAGCACGAAGGTCGTGGCCGCGCCCATGCCGATGGCGGTCTCGAGCTTTTTCGACACGCCCATGAACGGGCAAAGCCCGAGGATGCGGACGAGTACGACGTTGTTCACCAGGACGGCGCCGATGACGACGAAGATGTAGCTGGTCATGATCCGCGCGCGGAAGGGAATTACGGGATTATCCTCCTCGCCGGAGCCCCGCATCAACCCTGATGCGCGCGCATGTATCGGTCCGGCCTCGGGGCCTCAGCGCCACTCGGGAGGCGGCGGGGCGAGGCTGGCGGTGTGGAGCTGGAAATGGCCGCTGCGGCGGTCGTCGAAGAAGTGGCGCAGGCTGATCGCGATCGAGCGGAACGCGATGTGGTCCCAGGGGATCTCGTCCTCGCGCAGCAGCGCCACCTCGAGCGACTCCTCGCCGGGGCGGAAGTCGAGGTCGAGCAGGCGGGCGCGGTAGATGATGTGCACCTGGCTGATGTGCGGCACATCGATCAAGGTGTACAGCTCGCCGACCTCGATGCGTGCGCAGGCCTCTTCCAGCGTCTCGCGCGCGGCCGCCTGGGCGGTGGTCTCCTCGTTCTCCATGAAGCCGGCCGGCAGCGTCCACATGCCGTGGCGCGGCTCGATCGCGCGCCGGCACAGCAGGATGCGGTCTCCCCACTCGGCCAGCGCGCCTACCACCAGCTTGGGGTTCTGATAGTGGATGGTGCCGCACTGCTCGCAGACATGGCGGGGAAGGCTGTCCCCGGGCGGGATGCGGAAGGCGACGGTGGCGCCGCAGTTCGAGCAGTATTTCATGGTCGCGGACAGGAGTTTTCGGCGATTCTAGCGCGCTTTGACCCGTCTTCCGGCCGCGAGGGCTAAAGAACGAGGCCGAACTGCCGTTCATGAGGCCTCTGTGCCAAAATGTTTCGGCAGGTGCGAGAGCGAACGCGACGAGTGAGGAAGGGATGCCGCAACCGATCGACATGAAGCGATATGCGCAGCTCAAGGCCGCGGGGGACCTGCCTTCGCCGCGCGGCGTGGCGCTCGCGATCATCCGGCTCACGCAGTCGCCGGACGTCTCGCTCGCCGAGCTCGGTCGCGTGATCAAGGGCGACCCTGCCTTCGTCGGACGCCTGATCAAGGCGGCCAATGGCCTGATCGCCGAGAACCGGCGCGCGATCGTGTCGGTGCAGGAGGCGCTGATGGTGCTCGGCCTGCCTGCCGTGCGCACCTTGGCGCTCGGCTTTTCGTTGTTGTCGACCTACCGCAAGGGCACCTGCCAGGGCTTCGATTACACGCGTTTCTGGTCGTCCGCGCTGCTGATGGCGATTTCGATGCAGGCGCTCACGCAGCGCGTGCGCGTGGTAGCTCCGGACGAGGCCTTCAGCCTCGGCCTGCTCGCACGGGTGGGCGAGCTCTCGCTCGCCACCCTCTATCCCGAGGCCTTCTCTCGCCTGCTCGCCGAGCTCAAGCGCGACCCCGGCCTGCAGCAGGTGGTGCTCGAGGAGCAGGCCTTCGCGATGAACCATCGCGAGCTCGGTGCCGCGATGCTGGCCGACTGGGGGGTGCCGGATGCGCTGGTGCAGCCGGTGCGTTTCCATGAGCAGCCCGAGCTGGCCGGCTACGGCGAGGAATCGCGCGAGGCGGGCATCGTGCAGTGCCTGGTGCTGGCGCGCGCGGTGGCACAGCTGTGTCTCGCGCCCGAGGCCGAGCACGTGCGTCTGATGACGCCGATGCTGCGCCTGGCCGGGCGCCTCGGCCTGGGGCGCGGCGAGTTCGTGTCGCTGTGCGAGCGCGTCGGGCGCGACTGGGCGGAGTGGGGCAAGCTGCTGCAGATCCGCACCGAAGATGCGCCCCGCTTCGTCGAGGTGGGCAATGCGGCGGCCGAGGCGGGCGGCGACTCGAGCAAGCTGCTTGCCGAGGCCGACGGCCCCCAGCCGATACGGGCGCTGGTCCTGTCCGGCGCTCGCGAGGATCGGGCGCTGCTGCGCACCGAGCTCGAAGCCGCGGGGATCGCGGCTTTCGTCGCCACCGGTGCGGATGCCGCGCTCGAGGCTGCGCTCGACATCCAGCCGCAACTGCTCGTCGCGGACTGGTCCGACGAGGGCGAGCGCGTGGTGCGCGGCCTGCGTGAAATGCGCATCGGCCGTGGCGCGTACGTGATCTGCGTGCTCGCCGGCGAGGACGAGGCGGACCTGCTGGCCGCCTCCGCCGCCGGGGCGGACGACTTCCTCGTCCGCCCGCTGCAGCGTGCGGTGCTCACGGTGCGCCTGCGTGCCTGCCTGCGCACCCTGGTGCTGCAGCAGGAGCTCGAGCACGAGCGTGAGGAACTGCGCCACTTCGCCGCCGAGCTGTCGATCTCGAACCGGCGCCTGCAGGAGGCAGCGCTGACCGACCCGCTCACCGGCCTGCCCAACCGCCGCCAGGCGATCGAGACGATGCAGGCCGAGTGGGCCGCGGCTACGCGGCACAGTCGCGCCTTCGCGGTGATGATCGTCGACCTCGATGGTTTCAAGACCATCAACGACACGCATGGGCACGACGTCGGCGACATTGCGCTGCGCCAGGCCGCGGAGACGCTGCGCGCGGCACTGCGCACCCAGGACCTGATCTGCCGCACCGGCGGCGACGAGTTCCTGGTGCTGTGTCCCGACACCGACCTGAAGGCGGCCATGCTGGTCGCAGAGCGCCTGCGCGTAGCCGTGCAGGCCCGCCCGGTGGAGACCGGAGGCCCGCAGATCTTCCTCACCGCCAGCCTCGGGGTGGCGATGCGCGTTCCCGACATGGACAACGTGGATGCGCTGATCAAGTGTGCGGACGACGGCGTCTACCGTGCAAAGCAGCGCGGCCGCAACTGCATCGCCGCGCTCCAGCTCGACGCCGGCGCCGGCTGAATGCCTCCAGGAAGCGGCGACCGCCCTGCAGGCATGTGTTGTTCCAGGGCGACACTTGCTGTGTGAAATGCAGCACGGAGCCGGGGTGCCCCGCTTGCCGCTCCTGAGAAACTACTTTAAGTTGCAGGCGTTGATCCCCGTGCGGGATGGAAAAACATGGATCGCCCCGACTTCCAGGAAGAAATCCGCGAACTCAACCTCGCCTATCTGATGCTGGCGCAGCAGATGCTGCGCAGCGACCGCGCGACCGCGCTGTTCCGGCTCGGGATCGATGCGGCGTTCGCGGACCTGATCGAGTCGATGTCGGCGGCCAAGCTGGTGAGGATGGCGTCCAGTCCGACGCTGTTGCCCTGCTTCCGCTTCGACGACGCCCAGCTTGCGCGGCTGATGGCGGGCGAGGGGCGGGATGCCGCCAGCGCGGGCCTGCATGCGGCGATCCTCGCTGCCGGCAAGGCGGCGGCCGATGCGCGCTGAGGAGTATCGAATGAAGAACAAGAGTGTGATCGAAGAAGCCGATGACGTGCGCCGTGCCGTCGAGATGGTGCAGCTCGGCGCGCGCATGCAGATGCTCGAGGTCGAGACCAGGCTGAGCCGCGAGAAGCTGCTCAAGATCTACAAGGAGGTGCGCGGCGCCTCGCCCCCGAAGGGCATGCTGCCGTTCTCCACCGACTGGTTCATGACCTGGCAGCCGAACGTGCATTCCTCGCTGTTCATGAACCTGTACCGCTACTTCACCGGCCCTGCTGGCGTGCAGGGGCTGGACGCGATCCTCAAGGCCTACCACCTCTACCTCGACCACATCGAGACCAGCGTGATCGAGCCGGCGCTGAGCCTCACCCGCGCGTGGACGCTGGTGCGCTTCTTCGATGCCGACCTGCTGCAGATGGCCGCGTGCACCCGCTGCGGCGGCGAGTTCGTCGTCCATGCCCACGACCCGGTGCACGACTACGTGTGCGGCCTGTGCAACATGCCCTCGCGCGCCGGCTCGGCGCGCCGCAAGACCACGGCCCGCAAGGCGGTCGCACCCACGCGCAAGAGCGCGTCGAGCCGCAAGGCGGTCGCCGCCTGATCCCGGCGGGCCGCCCGGCCCGCTCGATGAATCCCCCATGGGCCGCGCTGGCGACAGGCGGCCCATGTCGCATCCGCACGCACCGCGGCGTCGAAGGGCGCGTTCAAGTTCCTCGGCCTGCAGCCGTTATCCCCAGCGAGAGCCGTGCCGGTCCGCGCGCGGCGCAGCGAAACGCTCCGGAGTTTCCCCGTGTTCCTGATCATCGGCTACGTCATCATCCTCGCCGCCTCGCTGGGCACCTACGCGGTGCACGGCAGCCTGGCCGCGCTGTGGGTGCCCATGGAGTACATCGCGATCATCGGCCTGATGATCGGTGGCTTCGTCGCCGGCAACGGTCCGAAGGCGATCAAGGGCACGCTCGGCTCGCTGTCGCTGGCGGTGAAGGGCTCGAAGTACAACAAGGCGCTCTACGTGGACCTGCTCGCGCTGTTGTTCGAGATCCTCGCCAAGGTGCGCAAGGAGGGCCTGATGTCGATCGAGAACGACATCGAGAACCCCGACTCCAGCCCGATCTTCTCCAAGTACCCGAGCGTCGCCGCCGACCACCACGCGGTCGAGTTCATGACCGACTACCTGCGCATGATGGTGGGCGGCAACCTCAACGCCTTCGAGATCGAGAACCTGATGGACATGGAGATCGAGACCCACCACCAGGAGGCGCACACCGCTCCCCACGTGGTCTCCAAGGTCGCCGACGCGGTGCCCGCCTTCGGCATCGTGGTGGCGGTGATGGGCGTGGTGAACGTGATGGGCTCGGTGGGCCAGCCGCCGGCGGTGCTGGGCAAGATGATCGGCGGCGCGCTCGTCGGCACCTTCCTCGGCATCCTCGTGTCGTACGGCTTCGTCGCGCCGATCGCCAGCCAGCTCGAGCAGAAGGTCGAGGAGAGCGGCAAGATCTACCAGGTGATCAAGGTCGTGCTGCTGGCGAGCATGAACGGCTACGCGCCCCAGGTCGCGGTGGAGTTCGGCCGCAAGGTGCTGTACTCGACCGACCGCCCGGGCTTCGCCGAGCTCGAGCAGGAAATCAAGAACCGCAAGGGCTGAGCGCGATGAGCCGCCGCCTCCCTGATTCCCGTCGTCCCCACGTGTCGCGCCCTGCGCCGGCGTGCGGAGCCGCGCGATGAGCGACGACACCCAGCAACCGATCGTCGTCAAGCGCATCAAGAAGGGTGGCGGTGGCCACCACGGCGGTGCGTGGAAGATCGCCTACGCGGACTTCGTGACCGCGATGATGGCCTTCTTCCTGCTGATGTGGCTGCTCGGCTCGACCGCGCAGGGCGACCTCGAGGGCATCGCCGACTACTTCCAGAACCCGCTCAAGCTCGCCATGCAGGGCGGCGAGGGCACCGGCGACAGCTCCAGCATCATCAAGGGTGGCGGCGAGGATCTGTCGCGCAAGGTCGGCCAGGTGCGCCGTGGCGACACGCCGAGCACGCGCGCGATCAACCTCGACGCCGCGCCCGCACGCGTCAAGAGCGAGGCCGAGATGGCCGCGCAGGCGATCGCCGAGCGCCGCGAGCGTGCCCGCCTGATCGACCTCAAGGGCAAGCTCGAGGCGGTCATCGAGGCCAACCCCTCGCTGCGCCAGTTCAAGAACCAGCTCCTCATCGACATCGTCAGCGAGGGGTTGCGAATACAGCTGGTCGACGCGCAGAACCGGCCGATGTTCACCTCGGCGAGCGCCGACCTGCGCCCTTACACGCGCGAGCTGCTGCGCGAGATCGCCGCCGCGCTCAACGACGTCGACAACCGCGTCAGCATGTCCGGTCACACCGACTCCGCGCAGTACGCCGGCGGCGAGCGCGGGTTCTCGAACTGGGAGCTGTCCTCGAACCGCGCCAACGCCGCGCGCCGCGAGCTGGTGGCGGGCGGGCTGGAGGCGGGCAAGATGCTGCGCGTGGTCGGCCTCGCCGACACCGCTCACCTCAACCCGGACGATCCGCTCGATCCGGCCAACCGGCGCATCAGCATCGTGGTGCTCAACCGCGCGGCGGAGGAGGCGATGCGCAGCCAGCAGGCGCCCGGCGCCACGCCGTCGCCGGGCGGGGCTCAAGTCGGGCGCAATCCGGCCGATATGAGGGGAGGCCCGGGGATTGTCCCGGCGCCCAATTGAACCCAAGGCTGCAGCCATGTCCGAACTGCTGAAGAACATCGACGCCCGCACCCGGCTCGCCGGCACCAACAAGCTCGAGATCCTGCTGTTTACGCTCGGCGTGGACGCGCGCAGCGGCTGCCGCGAGACCTACGGCATCAACGTCTTCAAGGTGCGCGAGGTGATGCGTCGGCCGACCATCACCGCGGCGCCCGACATGCCCGACGCCGTGCAGGGCATGGTGAGCCTGCGCGGCGCGCTCGTGCCCGTGGTCGATCTCGGCCGCTACGTCGGGGTCGGCGACGATGCCGCGCGCGAGATCATGATCGTCACCGAGTACAACGGCCACACCCAGGGCTTCCTGGTCGAGGGCGTGGACACCATCCTGCGCCTGGACTGGTCGCAGATGCGGGTGCCGCCGGAGATGCTCACCGCACGCCTGGGAGGCCTCGTCACCGCGGTGACCTCGCTCGCCGACGGCCGCCTGGTGATGATGCTCGACGTCGAGCGTGTGCTCTCCGAGACCTCGCGCTACGACGACGCCTTCCTGTTCCGCGACATCGCGCCGCTGCCGGGCGCGGAAGCGCACATGGTGTATTTCGCCGACGACTCCTCGGTGGCGCGCAAGCAGATCGCGCAGACCCTGGATGCCATGGGCGTGCGCCATGTCGGCGCGGTCAATGGCCGCCAGGCCTGGGAGGAGCTCACCCGCGTGGCCGCGCGCGCCGAGGCCAACGGCCGCAAGGTGACCGATTTCGTCAGCCTGGTGCTGACCGACGTCGAGATGCCCGAGATGGACGGCTTCATGCTTACCCGCCAGATCAAGGCGGACCGCCGCTTCGCCGGCATCCCGGTGATCATGCACTCGTCGCTGTCGGGCAGCTCGAACCACCAGCTCGGCCTCTCGGTCGGGGTGGATGAATACGTGTCCAAGTTTGAACCGCAGCGCCTGTCCCAGGTGCTGGCGCGGCTGCTCGGCATGGCCGATGCCGAGAGCGGACGCTGAGGAACGGCCATGGAACACAACCGCCACGAAGAATCCGCCCTGTTCGACGCGGTCGACGGCCGCGCCACGCTGGCCGGCTCGAACCGCATGGAGATCCTGCTGTTCTCGCTCGGCACCGGCGAGCACTTCGGCATCAACGTCTTCAAGGTGCGCGAGGTCTCGCGCACGCCCTTCATCACCCGCACGCCCAACATGCCGCCCGGCGTCGAGGGCCTGATCTCGCTGCGCGGCAACGTCATCCCGGTGCTTTCGCTCGGCGTCATCCTGGGCCTGACTCCCGCGGGGGCGCCGCTCGGCGAGGCGATGATGGTCACCGAGTACAGCAAGCGCACGCTCGGCTTCCTGGTCGCCTCGGTCGACCGCATCGTGCGCGTCGACTGGGAGCGCGTGCGCGCCCCCGAGAATGTGTCCACCGGCACGCAGGGCTTCATCACCGCGATCACCGAGCTCGACGACGGCCGCCTGGTGTCGATCCTCGACGTCGAGTCCATCCTCGCCGACACCTTCGGCGAGGCGGTGGTGGGCGACATCGCGCCGATCGGCCACGGCCACGAGGTGAACGTGTTCTTCGTCGACGACTCCATGGTGGCGCGGCGCAAGATCACCGAGGTGCTCGACCGCCTGGGCGTACGCCACAAGCATGCGACCAACGGCATGGAGGCGTGGAACCGGCTCGACAGCCTGGCCGCGCACGCCGAGAACACCGGGCGCCGGCTGATCGACGAGATCGATCTCATCATGCTCGACGCCGAGATGCCCGAGATGGACGGCTATGTCTTGACGCGGCGCATCAAGGGCGACGCGCGCTTCGCCGGCATCCCGGTGGTGATGCACTCCTCGCTGTCGTCCGAAGCCAACCGCGCGATGGGCTCCCGGGTCGGGGTGGACGCCTACGTGGCAAAATTCGACGCCGAAGTACTGGCCGACACCATCCGCCCGATGCTGCAACGGGCGCGTCGGACCTCCTGACCGAACAGGCAAAGAACCCGGAGAACCCCGATGTCCGACCCCAAGACCCGCTTCCTCGTCGTCGACGATTTCTCGACCATGCGCCGCATCGTGCGCAACCTGTTGAAGGAGCTCGGCTTCGCCAACGTGGACGAGGCCGAGGACGGCGCGGTGGCGCTGCAAAAGCTCAAGTCCAGTCCCTTCGACTTCGTCGTCACCGACTGGAACATGCCGAACATGGACGGCCTGACTCTGCTGCAGAACATCCGCCGCACGCCCGAGCTCAAGCACCTGCCGGTGCTGATGATCACCGCCGAGGCCAAGAAGGAAAACATCATCGCCGCGGCCCAGGCGGGCGCCAGCGGCTACGTGGTCAAGCCCTTCACCGCGGCGACGCTGGCCGAGAAACTGGACAAGATCTTCGAGAAGATGGGCCGCGGCCGGGCGTAAGCCGCGTCCGCAGCGCAGACGGAGCATGGATATGATCAAGAAGCCCAAGGCGGATCCGATGGGCGATTCGGACGAATTGCAGGCCCTCTTCGACAGCATCGCCGCGGACCCCTTCGCTGTGGCGGGAGGCGGCGTGGAGCCGGCGGCAACGATCCTGCCGGTCGACGATTCCGGGGACAACGACGAGCTGCAGGCGCTCTTCGACGCGGTCGCCGAGCAGGCCGCGGAGCCGGCTGCGGTTGCAGCGACCGAGGAGTCCGCCGCGGCGGCCAGCGAGGGGGTGGTCTACAACCGCCTCGGTCAGCTCGCCCGCCAGGTGCACGATGCCCTGCGCGAGCTCGGCCTGGACACCACCCTGCACCAGGCGGCCGAGGCCGTTCCGGATGCGCGTCAGCGCCTCGCCTACGTCGCCCGCACCACCGAGCAGGCGGCCAGCCGGGTGCTCAACGCCACCGACGTGGCGGCGCCGATCCAGGCCGAACTCGCGAGCGGCGCCGATGTGCTGTGCGCGCGCTGGGACGAGCTCTACGCCGGCCGCCTGAGCCCGGAGGCCTTCCGCGAACTCTCTGCAGACACGCGCGCCTTTCTCGGCACGGTGGGCGAGGGCGCGCGCGGCACTGCCGCGCAGCTGCACGAGATCATGATGGCGCAGGACTTCCAGGACCTCACCGGCCAGGTCATCAAGCGCCTGGTCGAGCTCACCCGCACGCTCGAGACCCAGCTGCTGCAGGTGCTGATCGAGGCCGCCCCGGCACAGGCGCTGGAGCCCGAGCAAGCTGCCGGGCTGCTCAACGGGCCGGTGATCGACCCGGCCGGGCGCAGCGACGTGGTGCAGGACCAGGCCCAGGTCGACGAGCTGCTCGAGCGCCTCGGATTCTGATCGAAGCGCGGGGCCGGACCCCGCGCGAACCGGTGGGCCCCCGATGTCGGGGAGTCGCCGTAACCAGGAGCAAACCGTGAGTGATTTTGCCGGGATGGAGGATCTGCTGCAGGACTTCCTCGTCGAAGCCGGCGACCTGCTGTCCGACGTCGATAACAAGCTCGTCGAGCTCGAGCACAGCCCGGAAGATCCCGGCCTGCTCAACGACATCTTCCGTGGCTTCCACACCATCAAGGGGGGGGCGGGCTTCCTCGGCGCAGCCGAACTGGTCACGCTGTGCCACCTCACCGAGAGCCTCTTCGACCGCCTGCGCAAGCACGAGCTCGAGGTCACGCCCGAGCGCATGGACGTGATCCTGTCCGCGACCGGCGCAGTGCGCGACATGTTCGCAGACCTCGGCCGCGGCAGCCGCCCGGGGCCGGCGGCGCCCGATCTGCTCGACGCGCTGCGTGTCGCCGTCGCCGGGCAGCCGGTCGCAGCGGCACAGGCCGCGGTGGCTGCCGCCGAGCCTGCCGACCTGCGGCCCGCCGGGGTCGTCCTGCCGCGGCCGGGAGAGCCCGACTGGGATGCCTTGTACGCCGCGGTCACCGGAGTGGCCGCACCTGCCGGGCAGGCCGCGGCCATCGTCCGACCCGCAGCCGCGCCGACTGCGCCGCCCGCCGCGGCGGTCGCCGATCCGGTGGTCGCCGCCGCCTTCGGCCGCCGCGCCAGCGACGTGCCCGGCGCCAGCGCGCCGGTCGGGCGGCGCGAGGGCGAGCGCCAGCGCGACAACTCGATCCGGGTGGATACCGCACGGCTCGACCAGGTGCTCAACCTCTCGGGCGAGATCGGCCTCACCAAGAACCGCCTCAATGCGCTGCGCAGCGACATCCTCGCCGGGCGCACCGACACCGAGACCCTGCAGGCGCTCGACCTGGCGGTGAGCCAGCTCGACCTGCTCGTCTCCGACCTGCAGAACGCGGTCATGAAGACGCGCATGCAGCCGATCGGCCGGCTCTTCCACAAGTACCCGCGCATCGCCCGCGACCTCGCGCGCAACCTCGGCAAGGAGGTCGAGCTGGCGCTGGTCGGCGAGGACACCGAGATCGACAAGACCATGGTCGAGGATCTCTCCGACCCTATCATCCACCTCATCCGCAACGCGGTGGACCATGGCATCGAGGACCCCGCCGGGCGCGCGGCGGCCGGCAAGCCGGCGAAGTCGGTGCTGCGCCTGGAGGCGCGCCAGGAGGGCGACCACATCGTGATCACCGTGGCCGACGACGGCCGCGGCATGGATCCCGAGAAGCTGCGCGCGAAGGCGCTCGCCCAGGGCGTGATCACCGCCGAGGAGGCGAGCACGCTCGATGAGCGCCAGAGCTACGACCTCATCTTCCTCCCCGGCTTCTCCACCGCCGAGAAGGTGTCCGACGTATCCGGTCGCGGCGTCGGCATGGACGTGGTGCGCACCAACATCCAGAAGCTCAACGGCAGCATCGAGATCCAGTCGCAGCTCGGCAAGGGCACCACGCTGCTGATCCACCTGCCGCTCACCCTGGCGATCCTGCCGGTGCTGCTGGTGCGCCTGGGCGAGCAGCCCTTCGCGGTGCCGCTGTCGATGGTGCGCGAGATCCTGCCGATCGAGCCGGGCGGCATCCAGGACGTCGGCGGCAAGGCCACCATGGTGGTGCGCGGCGAGGTGCTGCCGATCGTGCCGCTGTCCGCGCTGCTCGGATGGCCGCGCGAGGAGGTGCCGCAGTACGGCGTGGTGATGCAGTCGGGGGCCTCGGTGTTCATCCTCGCGATCGACAGCTTCGCCGGACGCGAGGATGCGGTGATCAAGTCGCTCGAGGTCTTCCGGCCGAAGGGCGTGGCCGGGGTCACGACGCTCGCCAACGGCCAGATCGTGCTGATCCTCGACATGAAGGAGCTGCTCGAGTCGGCGGGCGAGCGGCGCAGCGTGTCGCGCTCGACGCTGTTCGAGGCGGTGTAGCCGCCGCCCCGGTCGCGCTGGGCTGGCGAACGGGGTGGCAACCGAGGTGGCGACTCAGGCGGTGAGCTCGAGCAGCCCGGCGAAGGCCTGCTCGAACTGCGCCAGGCCCTCCTGCTGCAGGCGCTCGCCCACGGCCACGAGGTCGATGCCGGCGGCGGCGAGCGCGGTGAAGTGGGCGGCGGCCTGCTCGACGTCCTCTTCCAGCGTGGAGGCGATGCGGCCGTGGTCGCGCAGCGCATCGAGGGTGGCGTCGGGCAGGGTGTTGATGGTGTCGGCGCCGATCAGCGGCTCGACGTAGAGCAGGTCGCTGTAGGCCGGGTTCTTGGTGCCGGTGCTCGCCCACAGCATGAACTGAGGACGCGCGCCCGCCGCGGCCAGGTCCTCGAAGCCGGCGCCGTGGAAGCGCGCCTGCCAGGCCTCGTAGGCCAGCCGCGCCATCGCCACCGCGCTGCGGCCGCGCAGCGCGAGCTGGTCGCCGCCGCGCTCTTCCAGCAGCTTGTCCACCAGCGTGTCGACCCGCGACAGGAAGAGGCTCGCCACCGACATCACCCCCCCGAGGTCTCCGCCCGCGGCGCGCAGGCGCGCGAGCCCGCGCAGGTAGGCCTCGCCCACCGCCTCGCAGTGCGCGAGCGAGAACATCAGGGTGACGTTGACGCTGACCCCCTCGCCGATCAGGCGCTCGATGGCGACCAGGCCGGCTTGCGTGGCGGGCACCTTGATCAGCAGGTTGGCGCGGTCGACCGCGGCCTTCAGGCGCAGGCCGGCGGCCACGGTGCCGTCGGCGTCGTGGGCGAGCGCGGGCGACACCTCCAGGCTGACGTAGCCGGCGCTGCCGCCGCTGTCGCGATGCAGCGGCGCGAGCAGGTCGCAGGCGCGCTGCACGTCGGGGATCACCAGGGCCTCGTAGCGCGCCTCTGCGCTCAGCGGCTGCTGCTTGAGCGTGGCGAGGTCGTCCTCGTAGTAGCGCCCGCCGGAGATCGCCTTGTGGAAGATCGCCGGGTTGGTGGTCACGCCGGCGACGCCGTCGTCGGCGACCAAGCGGGCGAGGTGGCCTTCCTCGAGCAGGGTGCGGGAGAGGTTGTCGAGCCAGATCTGCTGGCCGTGCTGGCGTACCTGGAGCAGCGGATTCATCGTCTTGCCTGGAGTGTCGTGGGAAGGGTGCCGCTCGGGCGCGGGCCCGCGGGCGGCGGTAAGCCTGGATTCTGCCTCGAAAGTGTTGCGCTGTGCCGTCTGCCAGCCGAGTGCCGCGAGCACGGCGGCAAAATCCTCCGCCAGCGGCGCCTCGATCTCCAGCGGGCGCTCCGTCACCGGATGTGCCAGCGCCAGCCGCGTGCACGCGAGCAGCAGGCGCTGGCTGCCGAAGAGCGCCTGGAACAGGCGGTTGTGGCGGCCCTTGCCGTAGGTGGCGTCGCCGATGATCGGGTGGGCGATGTGCTTGAGGTGACGGCGCAGCTGGTGGCGGCGGCCGGTCTCGGGGAAGAGCTCGACGAGCGCGTAGCGGCTGGTCGGGTAGCGGTCCACCGCATGCGGCAGCTCGACCGTGGCGAGGCGGCGGAAGCGGGTGCGCGCGGGCTGGGCGAGGGGCTCCGGGACTTCCGCCGCATCGCTGTCGTCCTCGTCCTCGGGGAGCATGTCGCGCGCGCCGGCGCCCTTGCCGCGGCGGATCTCCACCGCATCGAGCCGGCGCACGAGGGCGTGGTCGATGAGGCCGTGCTCGGGCGGATGGCCGCGCACGACCGCCAGATAGCGCTTGTCCACCGCCTGCGACTCGAAGCGCTGCGCGAGCGTGCGCGCGACGTCTCGATCGAGCGCGAACAGCAGCACGCCCGAGGTGCCGCGGTCGAGCCGATGGGCGGGATACACGCGACGGCCGAGCTGGTCGCGCAGTAGCTGCACGGCGAAGCGTTCCTCGTGCGCGGCGATCGGGCTGCGGTGCACGAGCAGGCCCGAGGGCTTGTGGATCGCGACCAACCAGTCGTCGCGGTAGAGGATTTCGAGCATGTCGCGTCCGGTCGGTGGCGCCTGGCCCATCCCGAATTGAACGGCGCGCGGACTTCGGCAGGGCGGCGCCATAAAGCGCGAAAGCGACCACGCGGGTCGCTTTCGCATCGAACAAGGCCGGCCGCCGGCCGGCTGCGGGGATCAGGCGAAGTTCTTCGCCGCGAAGTCCCAGTTCACCAGCTTGTCGAGGAAGGTGGCGACGAAGTCGGGGCGACGGTTGCGGTAGTCGATGTAGTAGGCGTGCTCCCACACGTCGATACAGAGCAGGGCCTTGTCGCCGGTCGTCAGCGGGGTGCCGGCGGCGCCCATGTTGACGATGTCGACCGAGCCATCGGCCTTCTTGACCAGCCAGGTCCAGCCAGAGCCGAAGTTGCCGACCGCGGAGGCCTGGAAGGCCTTCTTGAAGTCGTCGTAGGAGCCCCACTTGGCCTTGATCGCGTCGGCGAGCGCGCCGGCGGGCTCGCCGCCGCCGTTGGGCGACATGCAGTTCCAGAAGAAGGTGTGGTTCCACACCTGAGCGGAGTTGTTATACACGCCGCCGGCGGGCGCCTTCTTGACGATGGCCTCGAGGTCGAGGTTCTCGTACTCGGTGCCCTTGATGAGGTTGTTCAGGTTGGTGACGTAGGCCTGGTGGTGCTTGCCGTGGTGGAACTCCAGGGTCTCGGCCGAGATGTGCGGGGCGAGGGCGTCCTTGGCATAGGGCAGGGCGGGCAGGGTGTGTTCCATGCGTGATCTCCGTCGTTGGTCTGTCTGTGTTCGGGTTGGGGTCAAAGCCGGACCATTTTAGTCTGGATTTAGACCTCGAACAAGCTTGTGTCCCGCATGTTAAGCCCATGCGGGGGATTTGCGGAACCCGATCGCGCGACCCGTGCGTTCAGGCCTCCCCGTGCCCGAGCACCCGGGTGTCGAGACGACCGTCGGCGAGCTGCACGCTCACCGCGCTACCCTCGGGAACGCTGGCGGCGTTGCGCAGGACGCGGCCGCGCTCGTCGCGGGCGATGGCATAGCCGCGCGCCAGCACGGCCTGCGGCGCGAGGTGCTGGAGGTGGGCGGCGAGGGCCTCGAGGCGCTGGCTGCGGGCCTCGAGCAGGCGCGTGGCCGCACGCGCGAGGCGCTCGCCGAGCATGTCGACGCGCGCGGCGAGCGCCTGCGGGCGTGGCGCAGCGGCGCGCAGGCGGAGCCCGGCGCGGGTGGTGCGCAGGTCGGCGGTTTCGAGCCGGCGCGCGGTGGCGTGGCGCAGGCGTTCGCCCAGGCGTGCGAGGGTGTCGCGCTCGCGGCGCAGGCGCTCGCGCGGATGCACCAGGCGCAACGCGGCGCGGTCGAGGCGTTGGGCGAGCTCGCCGAAGCGGCGCTCGACGGCGCGGCGCAGGCGCGGTTCGAGCACAGCGAGCTCGGCGCGCGCGGCGTACCAGCCGGCGCTGGCGAGCTCGGCGGCGCCGGTCGGCGTGGGCGCGCGCAGGTCGGCGGCGAAGTCGGCGATGGTGAAGTCGGTCTCGTGGCCCACGCCGCACACCACCGGCAGCGGGCAGGCGCGCAGGGCGCGCGCCAGGGCCTCGTCGTTGAAGGCCCACAGGTCCTCGATGCTGCCGCCGCCGCGCACCAGCAGCAGCACATCCACGCCGTCCTCCGCGGCGCGCCGACCGGCGCTGCGGACCGCCTCGAGCAGGCGCACGGGGGCATCTGCGCCCTGCACCGGCGCGGGGTAGAGCACCACCGGTAGGTGCGGCGCGCGCCGCCGCAGCGTGACCAGCACGTCGCGCAGCGCCGCGGCCTGCGGCGAGGTCACGATGCCGAGCGCGCGCGGGTAGCGCGGCAGCGCGCGGCGCCCCTCCTCGTCGAAGAGGCCCTCGGCGGCGAGCTTGGCCTTGAGCCGGTTGAAGGCCTCGAACAGGCTGCCGATCCCGGCCGGGCGCAGCGCCTCGACGCTGAGCTGGTAGTCGCCGCGCGCCTCGTACAGGGTGACGAGCGCGCGTGCCTCGACGCGCATGCCGTTCTCGGGGCGGAAGGCGAGCAGCTGCGCGCGGTTGCGCCACATCGCGCAGCGCACCTGGGCCGAGGCGTCCTTGAGGGTGAAGTAGACATGGCCGGAGGCGGCACGGACGAGGTTGGAGATCTCGCCGCCCACCCACATCAGGGGCAGCGCGGATTCGAGCAGCTCACGCGCCATGCGGTTGAGTTCGGAGACGCTGACGACCTGCGCGGCGGGCGTCGCGGCGCCGTTCGCGGGCAAGAAGGGGTTCGCGGGCATGGCCGGATTGTAGCGGAATCCACAGGCCTTCGACCTTGTCAAGGGCGTGCTCGCAAGTCCTTGATCGATAAGGGGTGATATCGCAAGTTATTGATTCATAAGACTTCGAATGCTTGCACAATTTTGCATCGGAGTGAGGGAAAGCTTGCCGTTGCGGGCTTTGCGGGCAGGATCCCTAAATCGTCCACAAATTTATCCACAGCTTCTGTGGATTGCCGCGACCCGTCCCGCAGCCGACGGGTGTGAGGCCTGCGGGCCGCGGCGCGCGCGCCGCCCCGGCATGCGCGGCGTGATGCATGCGGCTTGCCGGGCTGGGGGCGCGGCGCTAGAGTCTCGCCTTTCCCATGAAGAGGTGAGCCCGCGTGTTCGCGATCATCCAGGCCGTTGGCTGGCCGATCTGGCCCCTGATTCTGGCGTCGGTCATCGCGTTGGCGCTCATCATCGAGCGTTCGATCACCCTGCGCCGCTCGCGCATCGTGCCGCCCGGGCTGCTCGACAAGGTCCTGAACGATCTGCGCCAGATCGGTCCCTCGGCCGAGATGGCCGAGCGTGTCGCCGCGCACTCGCCGCTCGGTCGCGTGCTCGCTGCCGGCCTGCGCAACGTGCACAGCCCGCGCGAGGTGATGAAGGAGTCCATCGAGGAGACCGGGCGCGCGGTGGTGCACGAACTCGAGCGTTTCCTCACCACCCTCGGCACGATTGCCGCGATCAGCCCGCTGATGGGCCTGCTCGGCACCATCATCGGCATGATCGACATCTTCGCCTCGCAGGGCGTGAGCGGCGCCAACCCGGCCCAGCTCGCGCAGGGCATCTCGATCGCGCTGTATACGACCGGGCTCGGCCTCATCATCGCGATCCCGGCGATGATCTTCTGGCGCCACTTCCGCGCGCTGATCGACAGCTTCGTGATCGACATGGAGCAGCAGGCGATCAAGCTCGTCGAGGTCGCACACGGCGAGCGCCGGGCGTAGGGGAGCGGGCGATGAACTTCCGCCGCGGCAGCCGCAACGGCGAGCCCGAGATCAACCTGATCCCGCTCATCGACGTGGTGCTGGTGATCATCATCTTCCTGATGCTGACCACCACCTTCTCCAAGGTCTCCGGCCTGGAGATCAAGCTGCCCACCGCCGAGGCCGAGGGCAGCGAGGCCGAGACGCGCGAGATCGTGGTGGCGGTGACCGCCGCCGGCGAAGTGCTGGTGAATCGCCAGGCGGTGGGCGAGCGCAGCGTCGAGGCGATCGCCGCCGCGCTCGGCAAGTCGGCTCCGGCCGACGGCGACACGCCGCCGGTGGTGGTGATCAACGCCGACGCGCGCACGCCGCACCAGAGCGTGGTGGACGTGATGCAGGCCGCGCAGCGCGCCGGGCTGCCGCACATCACCTTCGCCACCCAGTCGTCGGCGCAGTGAGGCCGCCCGGCCTCCGCCGCCCGGACTGAGCATGGCCGCGTCGGCCCCCGCGTTCTGGCAGCGCCGCGGCGCACTCGCGCAGGCCCTGCGTCCGCTCTCCCTTCTGTTCGGCGTCCTCGCCCGCCTCCGTCGCGCGCGCACGCGGCCGCAGCGGCTGCCGGTGGCGGTGATCGTGGTCGGCAACATCGCCGTCGGCGGCAGCGGCAAGACACCGGTCGTGGACTGGCTGGCGGGGGTCCTGCGCGCAGCCGGCCACCGTCCCGGCATCGTCAGCCGCGGTCATGGCGGCACGGCGAGCGCGCAGGGCGGGCTCGCCCTCGTGCCCGCGGACGGCGACCCCGGCCGCTACGGCGACGAGCCGGTGCTGCTCGCGCGCCTCACCGGCTGTCCGCTGGTGGTGGGGCACGACCGCCCGGCCGCCGCGCGCGAGCTGCTGCGCCTCCATCCCGAGTGCGACGTGCTCATCGCCGACGACGGCCTGCAGCACTACCGCCTTGGCCGCGACCTCGAGGTCGCCGTGGTGGACGCGGCCACGCTGGGCAACCGCCTGCTGCTGCCCGCCGGGCCGCTGCGCGAGCCGCTCGCGCGCCTGGCCGAGGTCGACCTGGTGCTGGCCCATGGCGCGCTCGACCCCGAGCTGCGCACGGCGATCGGCGATGTGCCGGTGTTCGGCATGCGGCTCGCCGGCGACGCGGTGGTCGCGCTCGACGACCCCGCGCGCCGTCTCCCGCTCGCGGCGCTGCGCGGTCGGCGGGTGCATGCAGTGGCCGGGATCGGGCGGCCGCAGCGCTTCTTCGAGCAGCTCGCGGCCGCCGGGCTGGAGGTGGTCGCCCACGCCTTTCCCGACCATCATCGCTTCGTCGCCGCCGATCTTGCCTTCGGCGATGCGTCGCCGATCCTGATGACCGCGAAGGATGCGGTAAAATGCCGCGCTTTCGCGCCTGCCGACTGCTGGGAATACCCGGTGCGGGCGCAGATCGGTTCCGGCGCCGCCGAACGCATCCTGGAGAAACTCGAAGATGGACGCACGTCTGCTTGAAATCCTCGTCTGCCCGCTGTGCAAGGGGCCGCTCGACCACCTGAAGGACAAGCAGGAGCTGGTGTGCAAGGCCGACCGCCTCGCCTATCCGATCCGCGACGGCATCCCGGTGATGCTGGACGAGGAGGCGCGCGCGATGAGCGCCGAGGAAGTCGACGCCCTGCGCAAGTGAGGCGCGACATGGCCGCGAGCTTCCGCATCGTCGTCCCGGCGCGCTACGCCTCGACCCGCTTGCCCGCGAAGCCGCTCGCCGACATCGGCGGCAAGCCGATGATCGTGCGCGTGCTCGAGCGCATCGAGGATGCTGGCGCCAGCGAGACCTGGGTCGCCACCGACCACGAGGGTGTGCGCGACGCCGTGCAGGCTGCGGGCGGCGCGGTGGTGATGACCCGCCCGGATCATCCGAGCGGGACCGACCGCCTCGCCGAGGTCGCCCTCGCGCGCGGCTGGGCCGACGAGGACATCGTGGTGAACGTGCAGGGCGACGAGCCGCTCATCGACCCGGCGATCGTCGCCGCGGTAGCGCAGGCGCTCGCCGCCGATGGCGAGGCTGCGATCGCGACCGCCGCGCATGCCATCCACGACCCTGCCGAGGTCTTCAACCCCAATGTGGTCAAGGTGGTGTGCGACGCCGCCGGGCGCGCGCTGTACTTCTCACGCGCGCCGATCCCCTGGGCGCGCGATGCCTGGGGAGGCGGCGAGCGCGGCCTGCCTGCCGGCCTGCCGGTGCTGCGGCACGTCGGGCTGTACGCGTACCGCGTCGGCTTCCTGCGCCGTTACGCGGCGCTCGCGCCCTCGCCGCTGGAGCACTGGGAAGCGCTCGAGCAGCTGCGCGCGCTGTGGCACGGCTACCGCATCCGCGTGCTCGAGCTCGACCAGGCGCCGGCCGCCGGGGTCGACACCCAGGAAGACCTGGAGCGGGTGCGCGCGATCTTCGCGGCCGGAGGGGTTTGACCACCCGGCGCGCGTCGGTTAAGTTTCGGCTGCTTATTCGATAAGGAAACGGCCATGTTCGATGGCCGGCCATTCACGGGAGGGAGTATGCGTCTGATTCTGTTGGGACCGCCGGGAGCCGGCAAGGGTACGCAAGCCAACTTCATCAAGGAGAAGTTCGGCATTCCGCAAATCTCCACCGGCGACATGCTGCGCGCCGCGGTGAAGGCGGGCACCCCGCTGGGCCTGGAGGCGAAGAAGGTCATGGATGCCGGCGGCCTCGTGTCCGACGACATCATCATCGGCCTGGTCAAGGACCGCCTGCAGCAGGACGACTGCAAGGCCGGCTACATGTTCGACGGCTTCCCGCGCACCATCCCGCAGGCCGACGCGATGAAGGACGCCGGCGTGCCGATCGACTTCGTGCTCGAGATCGACGTGCCGGACGCCGAGATCGTCGAACGCATGAGCGGCCGCCGCGCCCACCTGGCTTCGGGCCGCACCTACCACGTCAAGTACAACCCGCCCAAGGTCGAGGGCAAGGACGACGTGACCGGCGAAGACCTGGTGCAGCGCGACGACGACAAGGAAGAGACCGTCAAGAAGCGCCTCGACGTGTATCACTCGCAGACCAAGCCGCTGGTCGAGTACTACAGCAAGTGGGCGGCTTCGGGCGACGCCAAGGCGCCCAAGGTGCGCAAGATCTCCGGTCTCGGCGCGGTGGATGCGATCACCGCGAGCGCCTTCGCAGCGCTGCAGTAAGCAGCAACCCGGCCGGGCTTGCCCGGCCCGATCCGGCGCGGCCGCGCCCCCACGGGGCAGCGGCCGCGCGTGCTTTTGAACTCGCCGCAACGTCCGCCCGCCTGGGTGCGCGGCAACGCTCGAACGAGGCCCGGCCGATGCGCCAGCAGAACCTCCTGTATGCCCACTCCGGCGGTGTCACCGCCGTCATCAACGCCAGCGCCGCGGCGGTCGTCGTGGCCGCGCGTGCCTCGGGCCGGGTCGGCAAGGTTTTCGCTGCCCGGCGCGGTATCATCGGCGTGCTCGAGGAGGCCCTGGTCGACACCGCCTGCCTGGACGAGGCGGCGCTCGTGCGCCTGGCGCGCGCCCCGGGCGGGGCCTTCGGTTCCTGCCGTTTCGACCTGCCGCACGACGACGGCGGCAAGGCGATGGATCGCCTGTTCGCGGTGTTCGACGCGCACGACATCGGCTGGCTGCTCTACAACGGCGGCAACGGCTCCATGGACGCGGTCGCGCGCATCCAGGCCGAGGCCGCGCGGCGCGGCCATGCGCTGGTGTGCGTGGGCGTGCCGAAGACGGTGGACAACGATATCGTCGGCACCGACTGCTGTCCCGGCTTCGGCTCGGCGGCGCGCTACCTCGCCACCTCGATGCTGGAGGCGGGGCTGGATACGTCGTCGATGGTGGGCAGCAAGGGTAGCGTCTTCGTCATGGAGGTCATGGGGCGCAACACCGGCTGGCTGGCCGCGGCCACCGCGCTCGCCGCGCAGGGCGACCCGGACCGCGCCCCGCACATCGTGCTGGTGCCGGAGGCGGGCTTCGACGAGGCGGCCGTCCTCGCCCGCGTGCGCGAGGTCACCGAACGGCTGGGCTATTGCGCGGTGACGGTGGCGGAGGGCATCCGCCGCCCGGACGGCAGCCTGCTGATGGAGAAGTCGCGCGACGCGCGCGGCTACGTCCAGCTCGGCGGCGCCGGCCTCGCGGTGGCACGCCTGATCAACGAACGCCTGGGCTACAAGTTCCACTGGGCGATCCCCGACTATCTGCAGCGCTCGGCCGGGCACTGGCTGTCGGCCACCGACCGCGCACAGGCCGAGGCGGTGGGTCGGGTGGCGGTGGAATACGCCCTCGCCGGCAAGGGCGGGACCATGCCGGGGATCCGCCGCCTGCAGGATGCGCCCTACCGCTGGGACGTCGTGCCGGTGGATGCCGCCGCAGTGGCCAACCTGGAGCGCGGCCTGCCGGACGGCTTCGTGCGCGCCGACGGGCTGCACGTGACCGCGGCGGCCTGCGACTACATGCGCCCGTTGATCGAGGGCGAGCTCGCGCCGCCGGTGGTGGGCGGCCTGCCCGACTATGGGCGCTGGGACTGGGCCACGGTGGCGCGCCGGCTGCCGGCGTGGCAGGGTTGATGCGGGTGACCGGGCCGCTCCTGCGCGTGCAGGGCTGCGCCCGAGCCGGTAGCGCTACCGTGCAGGGATGGATCAAGTGATGCGGAACCTCAATCTCGTCGTCGCCGGCGTGCTCTTCCTGAGCCTGCAGTGGGGCCTCGACGGCCTGCCGGATCGGGCCGGCGCGGGGCTTGCGCTGCTCGCTACGATCGCCTGGCTGTGGCTCACCGAGGCCTTGCACGTGAGCGTGACCGCGCTGCTGGTGCCCGTGCTCGCCGCCGCGAGCGGGGTGCTCGCCTTTCCCGAGGCCTTGCTGCAGTTCGCCGACCCGGTCGTCTTCCTCTTCCTTGGCGGCTTCGCGCTCGCCGCCGGACTGCAGCGCCAGGGCCTGGACCGCTGGATGGCGGGCCAGGTGCTGCGGCGCGCGGGCGCCAGCTTCGGGCGCGCGGTGCGCTGGCTGTTCTGGCTGACCGCCTTCCTGTCGATGTGGATCAGCAACACCGCGACCGCGGCGATGATGCTGCCGCTGGCGCTCGGCCTGCTCGCGCCGCTGCCGCTCGACGAGCACCGGCGCACCTGGATGTACGTGCTGCTCGGGGTGGCCTTCTCCGCCAACATCGGCGGCATCGGCACCCTGGTCGGCAGCCCGCCCAACGCGATCGCCGCCGCAGCGGTGGGCATGGGCTTCGCCGAATGGATGAGCTGGGGTCTGCCGCTGGTGCTGGTGATGATGCCGCTGATGGAGATCGGCCTGCGCCTGGTGCTGCGGCCGCGGCTCGACGTGGTGGTGACGCCTCCACCACCGCCTGCTGGCTGGACGCCGGCGCAGCGGAGGATGCTCGCGCTCTTCGGCTTCACCGTCCTGCTATGGGTGTTCGGTGCGCCGCTCGGCGCCGCCCTCGGCTTTTCCCAGGGCTACGACGCCGCGGTGGCGCTGCTCGCGCTCGTGCTCTTGCATGGCTTTCGGCTGGCGGGCTGGCAGGACGTGGAGCGCAGCACCGAGTGGGGCGTGCTGCTGCTCTTCGGCGGCGGTCTGACGCTGAGCAAGGCGCTCGCCGCCAGTGGCGCGGCGGCCTGGCTCGCCACCCAGCTCGGCGGTCCGCTTGCCGCGCTGCCGGCCTGGGTGTGCATCGCGCTGATGGTGCTGTTCGCGCTGCTGCTCACCGAGGTCACCAGCAACACCGCGAGCGCGGCGCTGCTGATCCCGCTCTTCCTCGGCCTCGCCCCGCACGTCGAGCGTGCGCCGCTCGCCGTGCTGGTCGCGGTTGGCACCTCCTGCGCCTTCATGCTGCCGGTCGCCACCCCGCCCAACGCGATCGTGTTCGGCAGCGGCCATGTGCCGCAACGGATGATGATCCTGGGCGGAACCGGGGTGACGGTGCTGGTCTACCCGGCGCTGGTGCTGGCGGCGCTGATTGCGATTGCGTGAGGAGCAAGGCGTGAGGCGTGAGGAGCAGGCCCGCCCGCGCCCGGCCGTTACAGAGCTGCGAGAAGGCTGCGAGCGCTGCAGCGCCCGCCGCTCCTTACGCCTCACGCCTCACGCGTGACACCTTACGCCTGACACCTCACGCCGCTGCCGTTTCCCCCGCCGTCGCTCCGCGCTCCGGCATGTACGCCGCCACCTGGCACAGGATCGCGGCGACGTAGGGGATGCACTGCAGGCACAGGATGCCGACCCAGAGCTGGGTCTCGAGGTTGTTGGCGCCGCGCTGGGCGACCAGGGTGGCGGCGCCCATCAGCAGCGCGACCAGCATGCCGATCTCCTCGCGGATCGGGTTGAAGAAGGCGAGCGCGCCGCCGCCTCGCCAGCCCTTGGGCGTCACCACGAACACGCCCTTCTTCTTCACCAGGCCGGCGAACACGCCGCGCGCGATCGCATGTGCGAGGCCCACCGACAGGATCGAGGCGCCGAGGATGTCCTTCCACGGACAGTCCATGGTGCGCCGGTACAGGATGGGGCCGAGCGCGGCCTTGAAGATCATGAAGCCGAAGATCGGCAGCGCGAGCGACACCACCGGCAGGCCGAAGGCCTTCGGGAACAGCAGGATGCCCAGGGTCCACAGCAGGCTGCCGAACGCGAACACCAGCTGCAGCGCGTCGCCCAGCCAGGCGAACCAGCCGGTGAGGAAGTGGTAGCGCTGCGCGAGGTTGAGGGTGCTGCGCCCGATCATGTGCGGCAGGTGGGCCTTGAGGATCTGCATCGCGCCGAAGGCCCAGCGGAAGCGCTGGCTCTTGATCGCGGCGAAGCCCGAGGGGGTGAGGCCGCGGCCGAGGATGTGGTCGATGTAGCGCGTGTCGTAGCCCTTCTCGATCAGCCGCAGGCCGAGCTCGGTGTCCTCGCAGATGCACCACTCGGACCAGCCGCCGACCTCCTCGAGCGCGCGCCTGCGCACCATGGTCATGGTGCCGTGCTGGATCAGCGCGTTGCGCTCGTTGCGGTGGTGCATGCCGATGCGGAAGAAGCCGTCGAACTCCCAGTTGCACATGCGCTTGAAGGGCTGCCCCTCCCAGTCGCGGTGGGCCTGCGGCGCCTGCACCACGGCGACCTCGGGCTGGTCGAAGTGCGGCACCAGGCAGGCCAGCCAGTCGGGATCCACCACGTAGTCGGCGTCGACCACGCCCACCACCTCGGCGCGCGGGTCGGTGACCTTGAGGCCGTAGTTGAGCGCGCCGGCCTTGAAGCCGGGCCAGTTGGCGAGGTGGAAGAAGCGGAAGCGCGGGCCGAGCTCGGCGCAGCGGCGCTCGAGCGGCTTCCACAGCGCCTCGTCGCGGGTGTTGTTGTCGAGGATCAGGACCTCGAAGTTCTGATAGTTCATCTCCGCCAGGCTGTCGATGGTGGCGATCACCATCTCGGGCGGCTCGTTGTAGCAGGCCAGGTGGATGGACACGAAGGGCTGCTGCTCGGGCGGATGCGGCGGCAGCGGGGTGAAGCGGCGCGCCCACTTCTTCTTGAACAGCACCTCGCCGAACTCGAAGCCGTGCGACAGCAGCACCGCCGCGGTCATGCAGGTGGCGCCGATCAGCAGCACCAGGCCGATCAGGTCGCGCTGGGTGAGGTAGTACTCGACCGGTACGTTGATGCCGATGATCAGCGTCGAGATGCAGGCCTGGATCAGCGCGGCGAGGAAGAGGCGGCCGCCGATGCTCCAGCCCGGCAGGAAGAAGGCGGCCAGCATCATCGGGATGAAGGCGAGCGCGGCGGCGTTGCTGGCCTTGTGCGACCAGTGCGGGTCGCGCTCGACCACGCCCTCGAGCTGGTACTTGGGCTCGCGGTCGGCGTTGAACATGCCCCAGTAGGGGCCGGCCCAGCCCTCGACGTCCACCTTCCACGGCTGGTCGATCGCCTCCATGAGGAAGTAGTCGATGCGCGCGGTGCGCGGATGGGCGAGGAACTCGCGCACGAAGCGCGCCTGGTTGTCGAGCGAGGGGATGGCGGCGTCGATGGTCGGGCCGCGGCTCGGCCAGCCGACCTCGCCGACGACGATCTTCTTGCGCGGATGCGCGCGCGCGACCTCGTCGTAGCGCTGGAAGGCATACTCCACCGCCTTGTCCACCGGCAGGCCCTCGTGGTACGGCAGCAGGTGCACGGTGATGTAGTCGACGTGCTTGGCGAGCTCGGGGTAGCGCAGCCACACGTGCCAGGGCTCGGCGGTGGACACCGGCTTGCGGATCGCCTTGCGAACCTCGTCGAGATAGACGATGAGCTCGCCGACCGTGACGTCGCCGCGCAGGATGGCCTCGTTGCCGACCATGACGCGCTCGATGTGGCGCATCTTGCGTGCGGCGTCGATCAGCGCCGCGACCTCGCGAGCGTTGGAGTCGGGGCGGGCGTCGATCCAGGCGCCGGCGGTGACCAGCATGTCGCGCTCGCCGGCGAGATCGAGCAGCTCGGGCAGGTCATTGACGCCGTAGGTGCGCAGGCCGTCGGAGTAGCGTCCGAGCAGGTCGAGGTCGGAGGCGAGCTCGGCGCGCGTGGGGTAGGTCCCCTTCAGCGGGCTCTGGTCGCGCTGGAAGCCGTTGTAGGCGAAGCCCTTGATGCTCTGGTTGGTGCCGATGAACTCGGTGCTGCGGTTGAGCTGCTGCCAGATCCAGTATTGCGCGAAGGCGACCACCGCGGCGATGGCGATCGCGGTGAGGATGCGGGCTGCGAAGGAGGCGGCGTTCTTCATGGTGGTTCCTGGGCGCCGTCCTGCAGGTACGACGCGGGTGCATTGCAAGGGCCTCGTGGGCCGCGGGTCGGAGCGAGCCCGGGCGGATGCGGCTCGCGCTCCGTTTTGGCGCTGCGCTGCCGCAATCGCGGAGCCCGCCGCACTGTGACAAAATGCGCGCGCCCGGCGAGGCGTCCGTCCTTCACTCCGACGGCGCGCATTTTATTCGCCATTTCAGCCCCTTACGAGCCGGCTGGGGTGCCAATTTGCAACACTTTGCACGTCTTTTCGGCGTGCGCTGATTTTGAAGGGAAAGCGTATCCCCATGCCAACTAATTTGCCCAAACATGACGTCGCCCGCCCTCTTCTCGTCGGGCTCGCCCTTGCCGCGCTCGCGCTCTTGCTGCGCCACGGCGTGCTCGAGGCCGGCCTGCTGCCGCGCGACTGCACGGCCGCCGACGCGCCGGCACTGGCATGCCTGTTCAAGCAGGCCTTCGTGCACAGCTTCCTCGACCAGCGCATCGGCTGGGTGAGCCTGGTCGCGGGCGCGCTCGCCTTCGTGCGCGCCAGCCGCGGCCTGGCCTGGGCGGGCTGGCTGTGCGGGGTGGCGGGGCTGGTGCTGTACAGCTACGACCCGGCCGCGGTCGGTGCCTTACTCGCGCTGCTCGTGCTGGTGCGTCCGCACCAGCAGCACGGGCAGGGCCAGGGCGAGGCCGGTGAGCAGCCAGGCGATCGCCTGCGGGTTGGCCGGCTCGCTTGACCAGCGCGCGACCACGCCGACCAGGATCACCAGCGCGAGGGTGATCTCGGCGCGCGTGGTGCCCGTGCGCCACCAGCCGATGACGCCGAGCACCACGGCGGGGACGAGGTATAGCAGGGTGGGGAAGTCACGGTAGCGCGGATCGACCCACAGCAGCAGCGCGGCCACCGCCGCGGCGAAAAGCAGCGCGCCGCGCAGCATGCCCAGCGAAGCGGCCTTGGAGCGCAGGCGCTCGCCCCGCTGCAGGATGCGTGCGGCGTGGCCGCTGTCGGGCAGCGGCTCGCCATACCAGCGCGCCAGCGTGAGCGGCAGCAGGGCGCCGAGCACGGCGACGCCGCCAAGCAGGCTCCATTCGAGCGCGTCGCGGTAGGCCAGGTGGGCGTGTTCCCAGTGCAGCACCGCGACCATTCCGCCGAGCGCGCCGGCTGCGCCGATCGCGCTCGCGCGCAGGCAGCGCGTGCGCCGGCCGGTGGCCGCGAGCAGGAAGGCGAGCACGCCGCCCACCGCCGCGCCGCCGAGTGGGCCGGCCACGCCCTCGCGCTCGGCGACCGTGCCGGCGAGCGGGAACTTGGGCTGCAGGCTGTCGGCGTCGAGCATGCCCCAGAAGCCGCCCACCGTGCCTTCGAGGCGGCGCTTCCAGGGCTGGTCGATGGCCTCGATGAGGTTGTAGTCCCAGCCCTCCGCGTGCGCACGATGCACGAACTCGCGGATGTAGCGCGCCTGATTCACCCGCGAGGGCCTGGATTCCTCGCGCTGGCGGCCGGCGCTCGGCCAGCCGGTCTCGCCGATGAGGATCTGCTTGCCGGCGAAGTGCTCCCCTACGTGTCTGCGCGTCTCGGCGACGTGCTCGAGCGCGAGCTCGATGTCGACCGGCTCGTCCTCCCAGAAGGGCAGGATGTGCACGGTGACGAAGTCGACCTCGGCGGCGAGGCTGTCATGGCGGGTCCAGAACTCCCACACGTCGGCGTAGGTCACCGGCACCTGCGCGTGCGCCTTGGCGTGACGGATGAGCTCGCGCATCTCGTCCTCGGTGCGCTCGCGGCGCAGCAGGACCTCGTTGCCGACGATGAGCGCGCGCACGACGTCGGCGTTGGCGTTGGCGAGCGCGATCGCGCGCTCGAGCTCGCGCGCGTTCTTCGCCTTCTCGTAGCCGATCCAGGCGCCGAGCAGCACCTTGAGGCCGAGCGGGCGGGCGAGCTCGGGGACGTGCTCGAGGCCCTGGTCGATCGAGTACAGGCGTACGCAGTCGGTGATCTTCGCCAGCGCGGCGAGGTCGGCGGCGATCTGCTCGCGCTCGATGCGGGTGTCCTCGATCAGCGGGGTCTGGCCGGGGCGGTGATACGGCGCGTAGGACACGCAGCGCAGCTTCTCGCCTTCGGCGAGGTGCAGGTCGTGCATGGGCACCGGGCGCGTCTGCTGCCACAGCATGGCGGCGAGCAGCAGCAGCATGGCGGTGCTGGCGATGAGCAGGGCGAGCCAGAGGCGGCTGCGGTCGGTGCGTGGAGCGAAGATCACCGTGTCCGGTTCCTTCCAGGTTCGGGTGGAGGCGCGGGGCGACGCCGAATGTATGCAAAAAAAGAGCCACGCCCGCGGGCGTGGCTCCTGCCTCCGAGGCTGGCGGATTCTACCAGCGCTCGGGGCCTCGTTCGCCGCTGCGGGCGGCGCTTACTCGGCGTAGTCGCTCATCGGCACGCAGGCGCAGAACAGGTTGCGGTCGCCATAGACATCGTCGATGCGATTGACGCTGGGCCAGAACTTGTTCTCGGCCACCCAGGGCAGCGGGAACACCGCCTGCGCGCGCGAGTAGGGCCGGTTCCAGTCGCCGAGGAAGTCGGCCTGGGTGTGCGGCGCGTGCTTGAGCGGGTTGTCCTCGGCGGGCCAGGTGCCGGACTCGATCTGGCGGATTTCCTCACGGATCGCCACCATCGCGGCGACGAAGCGCTCGAGCTCGCCGAGGTCTTCCGACTCGGTCGGCTCGACCATGATCGTGCCGGCCACCGGGAAGGACATGGTCGGCGCGTGGAAGCCGTAGTCCATCAGGCGCTTGGCGATGTCGACCTCGGAGATGCCGGTCGCCGCCTTGATCGGGCGGATGTCGAGGATGCACTCGTGCGCGACGCGGCCCTGGCTACCGGTGTACAGCACCGGGTAGTGGTCCTTGAGGCGCTCGGCCAGATAGTTGGCGTTGAGGATCGCCACCTCGGTCGCCTGCTTGAGGCCCTCGCCGCCCATCATCGCGATGTACATCCACGAGATCGGCAGGATGCTCGCCGAACCGAAGGGCGCCGCCGAGACCGCGCCCTGGCCCAGGTTGGGCCGGCCGGCGCCGCCGGTGGGCTGGATCACGTGGTCGGCCATGAAGGGCGCGAGGTGCGCCGCCAGGCCGATCGGCCCCATGCCCGGACCGCCGCCGCCGTGCGGGATGCAGAAGGTCTTGTGCAGGTTCATGTGCGACACGTCGGCGCCGATCGTTGCCGGCGAGGTCAGGCCGACCTGGGCGTTGAGGTTGGCGCCGTCCATGTACACCTGGCCGCCGAACTGGTGGACGATGGCGCAGATCTCGCGGATCGACTCCTCGAACACCCCGTGGGTGGACGGGTAGGTGATCATCAGCGCGGCCAGGTCGGCGGCGTGCTTCTCCGCCTTGGCCTTGAGGTCGGCGACGTCGACGTTGCCGTTGTCGTCGCAGTCGACCACCACCACCTGCATGCCGCACATCTGCGCGGTCGCAGGGTTGGTGCCGTGAGCGGACTTCGGGATCAGGCAGATCTTGCGGTTGGCCTCGCCGCGGCTGGCGTGGTAGCGCGCGATCGCCACCAGGCCGGCGTACTCGCCCTGGGCGCCCGAGTTCGGCTGCATGCTGATCGCCGGGAAGCCGGTGACCGCGCGCAGGTAATCGGCCAGGCCCTCGATCATCTCGAGGTAGCCTGCGGCCTGGTCGCGCGGCGCGAACGGGTGGATGTTGGCGAACTCCGGCCAGGTGATCGGGATCATCTCGCTGGTCGCGTTGAGCTTCATCGTGCACGAGCCGAGCGAGATCATCGAGTGGTCGAGCGCGAGGTCGCGGTTCTGCAGCTTCTTGAGGTAGCGCAGCATCTCGTGCTCGGTGTGGTGCGTGTTGAACACCGGGTGGGCGAGCACGGCGTCGCTGCGCAGCAGCTCCGCGGGCAGCGCGCCGCCTGCGGCCGCGACGCGGGTGTCGAGCACGCTGACGTCGGTGGACGCGCCGAAGCAGCCGAGGATTGCGGCGACGTCGTCGCGGGTGGTGGTCTCATCCACCGACAGGCCGAGCGTGGTGCCGGAGACGCTGCGCAGATTGAAGCCTGCTTCCTCGGCCGCGCGCAGGATGGCAGGCGCGCGGGCGCCCACCTCGACTTCGAGGGTGTCGAAGAAGGGGCGGTCGTGAAGGCCGAAGCCGGCCTCGCGCAGGCCGGCGGCGAGCACCGCGGCGAGGCGGTGGATGCGTGCGGCGATGGTGCGCAGGCCCTGCGGACCGTGATACACGGCGTAGAAGCCGGAGAGGTTGGCGAGCAGCACCTGCGAGGTGCAGATGTTGGAGTTCGCCTTCTCGCGGCGGATGTGCTGCTCGCGGGTCTGCAGCGTCATGCGCAGCGCGGTCTTGCCGCGCGCGTCCTTGGAGACGCCGATGATGCGGCCCGGCATCGAGCGCACGTAGCCTTCGCGGGTGGCGAAGAAGGCGGCGTGCGGGCCGCCGAAGCCCATCGGCACGCCGAAGCGCTGCGCCGAACCGAGGGCGATGTCGGCGCCCATGGCGCCTGGGCTCTTGAGCAGCACCAGCGCCATGAGGTCGCTGGCGACCGCGACCACGGCGCCCCTGGCCTTGAGCTCGGCGATCGCTGCGGTGAGGTCGACGACCTCGCCGCGCGCGTTCGGGTACTGCAGCAGCGCGCCGAAGCAGTCGTGGCTGCCGGCCTCGGCGGCCTTGCCGTAAACGAGCTCGTAGCCGAAGTAATGGGCGCGGGTGCGCACCACGTCGATGGTCTGCGCGAAGCAGGCCTCGTCGATGAAGAACACGTTCGACTTCGACTTCGACACGCGGCGCGCCATCGTCATCGCCTCGGCAGCGGCGGTGGCTTCGTCGAGCAGGGAGGCGTTGGCGAGCTCCAGGCCGGTGAGGTCGATCACCATCTGCTGGTAGTTCAGCAGGGCTTCGAGGCGGCCCTGGGAGATCTCCGCCTGATAGGGCGTGTAGGCGGTGTACCAGCCCGGGTTCTCGAGCACGTTGCGCAGCACGACCGCGGGGACGTGGGTGCCGTAGTAGCCCTGGCCGATCAGGGACTTCTTCACCACGTTGCGGCTGGCGATCGCCTTCAGGCGGGCGAGTGCCTCGTGCTCGGGCATCGCGCCGGCGAGCGGCAGCGGCGACTCGAGGCGGATGCCGGCGGGCACGGTCTGCTCGATCAGGGCGTCGACGTCGGCGACGCCGATGGTCGCGCACATGCGTGCGATCTCGCCGGCATCGGGGCCGAGGTGGCGGTGGACGAAGGCGTCGCGCTGCTCGAGGCGGGCGAGCGGGGCGGAAAGCAGGGTGTCGGTCATGGTCAGGCCTGGGCGATTTCCGCTTCGTAGGCCGCGGCGTCCATCAGCGCAGTGATGTCGGCGGCGTTGGCCGGCTTGAGCTTGAACAGCCAGGCCGAGTAGGCGTCGGCGTTGACGCTCTCGGGGGCGTCGATCGCATCCTGGTTGTTGGCGACCACTTCACCAGCCACGGGGGCGTAGATGTCGGAGGCGGCCTTGACCGACTCGATCACCGCGCAGGATTCGCCAGCGGACAGCGCGCGGCCGGCTTCGGGCAGCTCGAGGAAGACGATGTCGCCGAGGGCTTCCTGGGCGTGGTCGGTGACGCCGATGGTCAGGGTGCCGTCGTCCTCGACGCGGACCCATTCGTGGGACTTGGTGTACTTGAGGGTGCTGGGGACGTTGCTCATGGTGTTCTCCGGTCGGGAAGGTGGGGGCGGGAAGTGTGGCGAAATGCGTGCTTGCGTCCGCTTCGTCGATCGCTTGCGGACGCGGTGAGAGGGCGGCCGGGGGCAGCCCTCGTGTTTCGGTTCAGACGAGCGCCTTGCCGTTGCGTACGAAGGGCAGCTTGACGGTGCGCGCCTTCAGGCGCTTGCCGCGGATGTCGACCTCGACGGCGTCTCCAGGCTGGCTGGCGAGCGGGAGGCGCGCGAAGGCGATCGATTTCTCCAGGGAGGGAGAGAAGCTGCCGCTCGTGGTCTCGCCCTCGCCGGCGGCGGTGAAGACCGTCATGTGCGAGCGCAGCACGCCCTTGTCCTCGAGGATCAGGCCGAGCAGGCGCTGGCTGGCCGGCCTGGCCTGCAGCGCGGCGCGACCGACGAAGTCGCGGGTCTCGTCCTTCATGTCCACCGTCCACGACAGCCCGGCGTCCAGGGGAGAGACATCGTCGTCCATGTCCTGGCCATAGAGGTTCATGCCGGCTTCGAGGCGCAGGGTGTCGCGCGCGCCCAGGCCGCAGGGACGCACGCCGGCGGCGACGAGCGCGTTCCACATCGCTTCGGCGCGGATGGCGGGGACGGCGATCTCCAGGCCGTCCTCGCCGGTGTAGCCGGTGCGGGCGATCAGCAGGTCGCCTACGCGCGCGCCCACGAAGGGAGCCGGCACGCCGTTGGCGGTGGAGAGTTCTGGCAGGGCGGCGGTGGCGCGCTCGATCGCGCGCGGACCCTGGACGGCGATCATCGCCAGGTCGCGGCGCGCCTGCAGGGTCACGTTGGCGCCCGTGGCGGCGATGCGCTGGCGCATCCAGGCGACGTCCTTTTCCGCGGTGCCGGCGTTCACGACGATGCGATAGTCGGCATCGCTGAAGCGGTAGACGATGAGGTCGTCGATCACGCCGCCACGCTCGTTGAGCATGCAGGAGTAGAGCGCCTTGCCGCTGTCCTTGAGCTTGGCGACGTCATTGGCGAGCAGGCCGCGGAGCCAGGAGGTGGCGTCGGGGCCGGCGAGGTCAAGGGCGAGCATGTGCGAGACGTCGAACATGCCGGCGTCGCGACGCACCGCGTGATGCTCCTCGATCTGCGAACCGTAGTTCACCGGCATGTCCCAGCCGGCGAAATCGACCATGCGTGCGCCGGCGGCGACGTGGGCGGCGTGGAGGGGGGTCAGCTTGGCAGCGGTAGTCATCGCGTAGGCGCTCCGTCAGGGTGAACGAAAAAGGGGCGGATACGGCTCCTCGCCGCGCACGCCCCATCTGTCCTTTTACCTGAGAGATTTTCCGTGGCCGCGCGGCAGCCTCTATATATATAGGTGCTGAGGCGGATGACGGTGTGCCCCTTCGGTGGGTACGCCGGCGCCCTGCGCCCGTACCGCTCTCCAGACTTTTGCTGCGCACGCGGTCCTTTTGCCTGAGCGGTTCCGGGGGTTGCGCCTTCGGCGACTCCATCGAGGAGTTCTCTCCCGCGTGTCGCGCGGACGATAACACTTGCCCCGGCCGAGCCGCAACCGTGACGGAGGCATTGTCGGCTGCCCTCGCAGGCTCCATCTTGCGCGCCCCTCGCTCGCCAGCGTCTGCCGTAGCACCGGCGCCGAGGAGCGCTGCATGGCGCCGCGTCTGCACTGGGGCGGATCGCCGCCTGCGCGCCGCATTCTCGCCCGTCTGCACTGCGGACTTCAATGCAGCGGTTCCTGCAGGAGGGCCGGCAGGCGCGAACGGCGGCTGCAGCGTTCTGGATGGGTGCATCAGTATTTTTGCTGTTTTTTGTAGTTGACCGTTGGATTCGGGTGTCTATAATGCGCACCTCTTCCAGCGCGGCAGTGCTTGAACGCAGGCGCAGCGGTGCAGGGAGGGTTGGAGCGGTTGGGTGTTTCGGGGTCGGGTCGTTCGGGTGTTTTCCGGGGCGGCGCAAAAAAAGATTCGCGAGATGCTTGACAGGGTGATGTAGGTTCTACATAATCTCGCTTCTTCGCTGCGGCAACGCAGCGATTCTTTAAAAACTTGGACAACCGATAAGTGTGGGTGCTTGGTTGTTGCGGTCGGCGACTTTGGTCGCGGAAGTATCGCAATGATTGGTGCTCATGCTGATGAAAGTCAGTTATTTGAGTACTTTGCTGGATTGAACTTAAGAGTTTGATCCTGGCTCAGATTGAACGCTGGCGGCATGCTTTACACATGCAAGTCGAACGGCAGCGGGGGCTTCGGCCTGCCGGCGAGTGGCGAACGGGTGAGTAATGCATCGGAACGTGCCCATGTCGTGGGGGATAACGTAGCGAAAGCTACGCTAATACCGCATACGTCCTGAGGGAGAAAGCGGGGGATCTTCGGACCTCGCGCGATTGGAGCGGCCGATGTCGGATTAGCTAGTTGGTGGGGTAAAGGCCCACCAAGGCGACGATCCGTAGCGGGTCTGAGAGGATGATCCGCCACACTGGGACTGAGACACGGCCCAGACTCCTACGGGAGGCAGCAGTGGGGAATTTTGGACAATGGGCGCAAGCCTGATCCAGCCATGCCGCGTGAGTGAAGAAGGCCTTCGGGTTGTAAAGCTCTTTCGGCCGGGAAGAAATCGTGTTCTCTAACATAGGACATGGATGACGGTACCGGACTAAGAAGCACCGGCTAACTACGTGCCAGCAGCCGCGGTAATACGTAGGGTGCGAGCGTTAATCGGAATTACTGGGCGTAAAGCGTGCGCAGGCGGTTTGCTAAGACAGGTGTGAAATCCCCGGGCTTAACCTGGGAACTGCGCTTGTGACTGGCAGGCTAGAGTACGGCAGAGGGGGGTGGAATTCCTGGTGTAGCAGTGAAATGCGTAGAGATCAGGAGGAACACCGATGGCGAAGGCAGCCCCCTGGGCCTGTACTGACGCTCATGCACGAAAGCGTGGGGAGCAAACAGGATTAGATACCCTGGTAGTCCACGCCCTAAACGATGTCGACTAGTCGTTCGGAGCAGCAATGCACTGAGTGACGCAGCTAACGCGTGAAGTCGACCGCCTGGGGAGTACGGCCGCAAGGTTAAAACTCAAAGGAATTGACGGGGACCCGCACAAGCGGTGGATGATGTGGATTAATTCGATGCAACGCGAAAAACCTTACCTACCCTTGACATGTCTGGAACCTTGCTGAGAGGCGAGGGTGCCTTCGGGAGCCAGAACACAGGTGCTGCATGGCTGTCGTCAGCTCGTGTCGTGAGATGTTGGGTTAAGTCCCGCAACGAGCGCAACCCTTGTCACTAGTTGCCATCATTTGGTTGGGCACTCTAGTGAGACTGCCGGTGACAAACCGGAGGAAGGTGGGGATGACGTCAAGTCCTCATGGCCCTTATGGGTAGGGCTTCACACGTCATACAATGGTCGGTACAGAGGGTTGCCAAGCCGCGAGGTGGAGCCAATCCCTTAAAGCCGATCGTAGTCCGGATCGTAGTCTGCAACTCGACTACGTGAAGTCGGAATCGCTAGTAATCGCAGATCAGCATGCTGCGGTGAATACGTTCCCGGGTCTTGTACACACCGCCCGTCACACCATGGGAGTGGGTTTCACCAGAAGTAGGTAGCTTAACCTTCGGGAGGGCGCTTACCACGGTGAGATTCATGACTGGGGTGAAGTCGTAACAAGGTAGCCGTATCGGAAGGTGCGGCTGGATCACCTCCTTTCAAGAGATCAGGCCGCGACGGCCAAGTATCCACAACTTATCGGTTGTTCAGGCGAGAAGAGCCTCGGATGAGGGTCTGTAGCTCAGCTGGTTAGAGCACCGTCTTGATAAGGCGGGGGTCGTTGGTTCGAACCCAACCAGACCCACCAAATCAAGGGATGCTCGAGACAGGGGGGCTGTAGCTCAGCTGGGAGAGCGGCGGCTTTGCAAGCCGTAGGTCGTCGGTTCGATCCCGACCAGCTCCACCAGCGCAGGGTGGAAAATCCTGCAGTGTGGAAAGTCCTCGAGGGGTGTGTGGCGTCAGGCGTGACGAGTGGGACGTGCGTGGTGTGCACGGCACTCCTTACTCCTGACTCTTCACGAGTCGTGCTCTTTAACAAAGTGGAAGAAGTGTAGTACGTACCGAGCCGGTGCGTACTGCAAGTTGTGTGATTGCATTGATCCGGCGCTGAGCTTGTCAGCGTAGCGTCGGGTCGCACAAACGAGTTCGTTCCTGTACGCGGGCCTTCGCGGTGGCAACATCGAGGAGGGTCCAAGGTTATAGGATCAAGCGACTAAGTGCATGTGGTGGATGCCTTGGCGATCACAGGCGATGAAGGACGTGTAAGCCTGCGAAAAGCGTGGGGGAGCTGGCAATAGAGCTTTGATCCCACGATGTCCGAATGGGGAAACCCACCCCGCAAGGGGTATCCCAGACTGAATCCATAGGTCTGAGGAGGCGAACCGAGCGAACTGAAACATCTAAGTAGCTCGAGGAAAAGAAATCAACCGAGATTCCGCAAGTAGTGGCGAGCGAACGCGGAAGAGCCTGCACGACTAAACCATCAGCTTAGCAAAACGGTCTGGAAAGTCCGACGATACAGGGTGATAGTCCCGTATGCGAAAAGCCGGTGGCGGGTCTGAGCGTGCGACAAGTAGGGCGGGACACGAGAAATCCTGTCTGAAGATGGGGGGACCATCCTCCAAGGCTAAATACTCGTGATCGACCGATAGTGAACCAGTACCGTGAGGGAAAGGCGAAAAGAACCCCGGGAGGGGAGTGAAATAGATCCTGAAACCGCATGCATACAAACAGTGGGAGCCCCTGCACAAAGCATCTTCGGGTTCTTTCGACGAGGCGCGAGCCGAGTCAAAAGAACAAGCTCGAAATCGATCTTGTGCAGGACAAAGAACCCGTAGGGTTCTTTGTGCAGGGGTGACTGCGTACCTTTTGTATAATGGGTCAGCGACTTACGTTCAGTTGCGAGCTTAACCGAATAGGGGAGGCGTAGCGAAAGCGAGTCTGATAAGGGCGTCAGAGTAGCTGGGCGTAGACCCGAAACCGGATGATCTATCCATGGCCAGGATGAAGGTGCCGTAACAGGTACTGGAGGTCCGAACCCACTAACGTTGAAAAGTTAGGGGATGAGCTGTGGATAGGGGTGAAAGGCTAAACAAATCCGGAAATAGCTGGTTCTCCCCGAAAACTATTTAGGTAGTGCGTCGTACGGACACTTGCGGGGGTAGAGCACTGTAATCGTTGGGGGGGTCATTGCGATCTACCCCGCGATAGCAAACTCCGAATACCGCAAAGTGATATACGGCAGACAGACATCGGGTGCTAACGTCCGGTGTCAAGAGGGAAACAACCCAGACCGCCAGCTAAGGTCCCAAATGCATGGCTAAGTGGCAAACGAGGTGGGAAGGCATAGACAGCTAGGAGGTTGGCTTAGAAGCAGCCACCCTTTAAAGAAAGCGTAATAGCTCACTAGTCGAGTCGTCCTGCGCGGAAGATGTAACGGGGCTCAAGCCATGAACCGAAGCTGCGGATGTGTCTTTGACACGTGGTAGGGGAGCGTTCCGTAAGCCTGCGAAGGTGTCTCGTAAGGGATGCTGGAGGTATCGGAAGTGCGAATGCTGACATGAGTAGCGATAAAGGGTGTGAAAAGCACCCTCGCCGTAAGCCCAAGGTTTCCTGCGCAACGTTCATCGGCGCAGGGTGAGTCGGCCCCTAAGGCGAGGCAGAAATGCGTAGTCGATGGGAAACAGGTCAATATTCCTGTACCGCTCTATGATGCGATGGGGGGACGGAGAAGGTTAGCTCGGCCATCTGTTGGAATAGGTGGTTTAAGCGTGTAGTCGTGCCGCGTAGGCAAATCCGCGTGGCTTAGATGAGGCGTGATGACGAGGATCCTCGGATCCGAAGTGAGTGATACCCAGCTTCCAGGAAAAGCCTCTAAGCTTCAGTCATAGAGTGACCGTACCGCAAACCGACACAGGTGGGCTGGTAGAGAATACCAAGGCGCTTGAGAGAACTCAGGAGAAGGAACTCGGCAAATTGATACCGTAACTTCGGGAGAAGGTATGCCCCTGGTACGTGAAGGCCCTCGCGGCCGGAGCGGAACGGGGTCGCAGAGAATCGGTGGCTGCGACTGTTTATTAAAAACACAGCACTCTGCAAACACGAAAGTGGACGTATAGGGTGTGACGCCTGCCCGGTGCCGGAAGGTTAAGTGATGGGGTGCAAGCTCTTGATCGAAGCCCCGGTAAACGGCGGCCGTAACTATAACGGTCCTAAGGTAGCGAAATTCCTTGTCGGGTAAGTTCCGACCTGCACGAATGGCGTAACGATGGCCACACTGTCTCCTCCTGAGACTCAGCGAAGTTGAAATGTTTGTGAAGATGCAATCTCCCCGCGGCTAGACGGAAAGACCCCATGAACCTTTACTGTAGCTTTGCATTGGACTTTGACGGGACTTGTGTAGGATAGGTGGGAGGCTATGAAACCGGGACGCCAGTTCCGGTGGAGCCATCCTTGAAATACCACCCTGGTGTCGTCGAGGTTCTAACCCAGGCCTGTGAATCCAGGTCGGGGACCGTGCATGGTGGGCAGTTTGACTGGGGCGGTCTCCTCCCAAAAGGTAACGGAGGAGTACGAAGGTCACCTAGGTACGGTCGGACATCGTACTGATAGTGCAATGGCAAAAGGTGGCTTGACTGCGAGACCCACAAGTCGAGCAGGTGCGAAAGCAGGTCATAGTGATCCGGTGGTTCTGTATGGAAGGGCCATCGCTCAACGGATAAAAGGTACTCTGGGGATAACAGGCTGATTCCGCCCAAGAGTTCACATCGACGGCGGAGTTTGGCACCTCGATGTCGGCTCATCACATCCTGGGGCTGTAGCCGGTCCCAAGGGTATGGCTGTTCGCCATTTAAAGTGGTACGTGAGCTGGGTTTAAAACGTCGTGAGACAGTTTGGTCCCTATCTGCCGTGGGCGCTGGAAGTTTGAGAGGGCCTGCTCCTAGTACGAGAGGACCGGAGTGGACGCACCCCTGGTGTACCGGTTGTGACGCCAGTCGCATCGCCGGGTAGCTATGTGCGGAAGAGATAACCGCTGAAAGCATCTAAGCGGGAAACTCGCCTCAAGATGAGACTTCCCCGGGGCCTCGAGCCCCCTGAAGGGTCGTTGAAGACCACAACGTTGATAGGCCGGGTGTGTAAGCGTGGCAACACGTTCAGCTAACCGGTACTAATTGCCCGTGTGGCTTGATCCTATAACCTTCAAAACAAAACGAACTCGATCCTCTGGACATCACACGATCTCCAGACAATCACACAACACTTCTTCCAATCTTTGCTTCAGCAGCCAAAACGCTGAAGAACAAGTCAAAGTCTGACGACCATAGCTGTGTGGAACCACCCCTTCCCTTCCCGAACAGGACCGTGAAACGCACACGCGCCGATGATAGTGAGGTCCGCCCTCGTGAAAGTAGGTCATCGTCAGACTAACCCACAAAACAACGCCCCACGCACCTCTTCGTGCCTGGGGCGTTGCGCCGTATACGCGTCACGCATGGCGATCAGACCGCGCAGACCGCTACGTTCCGCAGGAGCGCAGCGAGGCAGCGAAGCTGCCGATCGGCTCCGGAGGCTGTGCCGCTCGCCGCGCCGTCCGGTCCGAGCCTGCCGCTGCGCCCACATTGAGGCTCTGCCGCTTCGTTGATCCAGGAGCGAGGGGCGCGCCCCGCATGGAGAACGCTTCCAGACGAGCGACGACCTAAAGTCAGGGCACCTCGCGTTCGTGCCCGCCCATGCTCCGAGCAAGACACTTCTCGGTGGGGCCGGGCGGGCGCAGCGGCGGACCTTCCAGGTTTTTCGCCCGGGCTTATTCAGCCTCGCCGATCTCGAACTCGATCTTGCCCGCACCTTCCACGGATCCCTCCAGGCGATCGCCCGGCTTCACCGGGCCGACGCCCTCCGGCGTGCCGGTGTAGATCAGGTCGCCGGGCTGCAGGTGGTAGTAGGTGGACAGGTCCGCGATGATCTCCGGGATGCTCCAGATCATGTCGGAGAGATCGGCACGCTGACGCACCTCTCCGTTGACTCTCAGCACGATCTCTCCGCTACGCAGCAACTCGCCACCCGCGGGCTGAATCTCGCCGCACACCGCGCCGCTCTCCACATTCTTCGCGAGGTCCCAGGGGTTACCCTTCGCCTTGGCTGCGGCCTGCAGGTCGCGGCGCGTCATGTCGAGGCCGCAGCCATATCCGTAGATCATGCGGCGGGCTGCCGACTCGTCCACACGAAAGCCGGCTTCGCCGATCGCTACCACGAGTTCCATTTCGTGATGGTAGTCGTGGGTCTCGGGCGGGTAGGGCGCAGTGCTGCCCGAGAGGGCGAGGTTTGCGGAGGACTTGGTGAAGTACACCGGGCGCATGCTGCCCTTGTCCACCGAGGTGCCCATCTCTAGCGCATGGGCCTGATAGTTGCGGCCGACGAAGAACAGGCGGTTGACCGGGAAGCGCGCGCCGGTGCCGCGAACGGGCAGGGAGACGGGCGCCGGGGGCGCCCACAGGTAGTTGATTTCGGGCATTTCGGGCCTCTTGCTCATCGAGCCCGGGAGTCTACAACGGCCCGGACTGCCGAAGGGGCTCGGTTATAATGTTGCACTGCCCGCGAACAGTCCCGCAGGGCTCCTCGCGGCCTCCTCTGGCATCTGTCCGCACTGCCCGTATCCGACCCGGTTTCTCGAGAACATGACTTCGATCCTCAAGCTGCGTGGCGCCCCGGCGCTGTCCTCCTCCCGTCTGGAACGTCTTTCCCGCGCCGTCGGCGAAGTGTTGCCCAAGCTGGCTGGGCTGGCTGCGGAGCACTGGTATTTCGTCGAGGTCTCTAGCTCACTGGACGAGGCGGAGCTCGCGCGCCTCGTCGATCTTCTGGACGCGCGTCCGGCAAGCGCGGAGGCGCCTGCGGGCTCCTTGCGCCTCGTCGTGCCGCGCCTGGGCACGATCTCGCCGTGGTCGTCCAAGGCCACCGACATCGCCCACCAGTGCGGCTTCGACAAGATCGTGCGCATCGAACGCGGCATCGCCTACTCGATCGACGCGCGCGGGGTGGACGGCAACGCGGCCCTGCAGGCGCGCCTGCACGACCGCATGACCGAGTCGGTGCTGAGCAGCGTAAATGAGGCCGAGGCGCTCTTCCACCACTACCAGCCGCAGCCGCTCACCACGGTGGACATCCTCGCCGGCGGCCGCGCTGCGCTGGAGAAGGCCAACGGCGAGCTTGGCCTGGCGCTGTCCGAGGACGAGATCGACTACCTGGTCGAGAACTTCACTCGCATGGGGCGCAACCCCACCGACGTCGAGTTGATGATGTTCGCCCAGGCCAACTCCGAGCACTGCCGGCACAAGATCTTCAACGCCGACTGGGTGATCGACGCGCGGCCGATGGAGAAATCGCTGTTCGGCATGATCAAGGACACCCACAAGGCGCACCCCGAAGGCACGGTCGTCGCCTACTCGGACAACGCCTCGGTGATCGAGGGCGCGCGCATCGCCCGCCTCTACCCGGACGCCGACGGCGCCTTCCGCTACCACGACGAGGACACCCACATCCTCGCCAAGGTCGAGACCCACAACCACCCGACCGCAATCTCGCCCTTCCCGGGCGCGGCCACCGGCGCCGGCGGCGAGATCCGCGACGAGGGCGCGACCGGCCGCGGCTCGCGTCCCAAGGCGGGCCTGGCCGGATTCACCGTCTCCAACCTAAACATCCCCGACTTCGGCCAGCCCTGGGAGAAGCCCTATGGCAAGCCCGAGCGGATCGCCTCCGCGCTCGACATCATGATCGAGGGCCCGATCGGCGCCGCTGCGTTCAACAACGAGTTCGGCCGCCCCAACCTCGCGGGCTACTTCCGCACCTTCGAACAGGCGGTGCAGGGCGAGGTGCGCGGCTACCACAAGCCGATCATGATCGCCGGCGGCCTGGGCAGCATCCAGGCGCAGCAGGCCGAGAAGCCTACCTTCCCCCCCGGCACGCTGCTGATCCAGCTCGGCGGGCCGGGCATGCTCATCGGCCTGGGTGGCGGTGCGGCCTCGTCGATGGCCACCGGCACCAACACCGCCGACCTCGACTTCGCCTCGGTGCAGCGTGGCAACCCCGAGATCCAGCGTCGCTGCCAGGAGGTCATCGACGCCTGCTGGCAGCAGGGCGACAGGAACCCGATCATCGCCATCCACGACGTCGGCGCCGGTGGCCTGTCGAACGCGATGCCCGAGCTCGCCGACCACGCCGGCTTGGGCGCGCACTTCGAGCTGCGCGAGGTGCACATCGAGGAGCCGGGCATGAGCCCGCGCGAGATCTGGTCGAACGAGTCGCAGGAGCGCTACGTGATTGCGATCGCGCCCGAGAGCCTGCCGATGTTCGAGGCCTTCTGCGAGCGCGAGCGCTGCCCCTTCGCTGTCCTCGGCACCGCCACCGCAGACGGCCACCTCACCGTGTCCGACCGCCACTTCGGCAACAAGCCCGTGGACATGGACATGAAGGTGCTGCTCGGCAAGCCGCCCAAGATGACGCGCAACGTGTCGCGGCGCGCGGTTCACCTGCCGCCCTTCGACACCACCGGCTTCGACCTGCAGGAGGCCGGGATGCGCGTGCTGCGCGTGCCGGCGGTGGCGAGCAAGAGCTTCCTGATCACCATCGGCGACCGCTCGGTGGGCGGCCTCACCGCGCGCGACCAGTTCGTCGGCCCCTGGCAGGTGCCGGTGGCCGACGTCGCGGTCACCGCGATGAGCTTCCAGGGCTACCGCGGCGAAGCCTTCGCGATGGGCGAGCGCACGCCGCTGGCCTGCGTCGATGCGCCGGCCTCGGGACGCATGGCGATCGGCGAGGCGATCACCAACATCGCCGCCGCCGACATCGCCAAGCTGGGCGACGTCAAGCTGTCAGCAAACTGGATGGCCGCGGCCGGTCACCGCGGCGAGGATGCGCGGCTCTTCGACACGGTCAAGGCCGTCTCCGAGTTCTGCGTCGCTGCCGGCCTGTCCATCCCGGTGGGCAAGGACTCGCTGTCGATGCGCACCGCCTGGCGCGACGGCGAAGAGGACAAGCAGGTCGTCGCCCCGCTGTCGCTGATCGCCACCGCCTTCGCCCCGGTGCAGGACATCCGCGCCACGCTCACCCCGCAGCTGCAGCTGCCCGAAGGCGTCGAGACCGAGCTGCTGCTCATCGACCTCGGCAACGGCAAGAACCGCCTCGGCGGCTCGGCTTTCGCCCAGGCCTACGAGTCGGTCGGCGAGCACGCTCCGGATGTCGATCCCGCCCAGCTCGCGGCCTTCTTCGAGACCGTGCAGCGACTGCGCCGCGACGGCCTGCTGCTGGCCTACCACGACCGCTCGGACGGTGGCCTCTTCGCCACCGTGTGCGAGATGGCTTTCGCCGCGAAGTGCGGCCTGTCGCTGATCCTCGACACCGTGTGCTACGACCCCTACATGATGGATGTCGATGGCCTCGAGAAGAAGCCCGACACCCTCAAGGGTCGCTTCGACGACCGCCTGTTCGCGGGGCTCTTCGCCGAGGAGCTCGGCGCGGTCATCCAGATCCGCCGCGAAGACCGCTCCCGCATCACCGAGCTGCTGCGCGCGGCGAAGCTCGCTTACCACTTCATCGGTGAGCCCAACGACAAGGACGAGATCCGCTTCCGGCGCAACGCCAAGCTCGTGTTCTCCGCCAGCCGCGTCGAGCTGCTGCAGGCCTGGTCCGAGACCAGCCACCGCATCGCCAGGCTGCGCGACGACCCCGAGTCGGCGCAGCAGGAGTTCGACGCGCTCGCCGACGCCGCCGACCCTGGCCTGTCGGTGGCGCTGTCCTTCGATGTGCGCGAGGACGTCGCCGCGCCCTTCATCGCCAGCGGTGCACGGCCCAAGGTCGTCGTGCTGCGCGAGCAGGGGGTCAATTCGCAGTTCGAGATGGCGGCGGCTTTCGAGCGCGCGGGCTTCACCCCGGTCGATGTGCATATGTCGGACCTGCAGGCGGGCCGCATCGATCTCGCCGACTTCCATGGGATGGCGGCCTGTGGCGGCTTCTCTTATGGCGACGTGCTCGGGGCGGGGCAGGGCTGGGCCAAGTCCATCCTCTTCAACCCGCGGCTGAAGGACGAGTTCGCGGCCTTCTTCGGGCGTGGCGACACCTTCGCGCTCGGTGTGTGCAACGGCTGCCAGATGATGGCCCACCTCGCGCCGATCATCCCCGGCGCCGAGGCCTGGCCGACCTTCCACCGCAACCGCAGCGAGCAGTTCGAGGCGCGCTTCGTCATGGTGGAGGTCGCCGACAGTCCGTCGATCCTGCTGCAGGGCATGGCCGGCAGCCGCATGCCGATCGTCGTCAGCCACGGCGAGGGCAGGGCGGTGTTCCGCAGCGAGGCAGATCGCGAACGTGCCCTCCTGGCCCTGCGCTACGTGGATAACCGCGGCAATCCGGCGCAGGCCTACCCGGCGAATCCCAACGGATCGCCGGCCGGCGTGACGGGTTTCACTAGCACCGATGGGCGTTTCACGATCATGATGCCGCATCCCGAGCGCACCGCGCGTACCCTGCAGATGTCGTGGGCGCCGCAGTGGCTGGTAAAGGACAGCCCCGACGCCTCGCCCTGGCTGCGCATGTTCCGCAACGCCCGGGCCTGGCTTGGCTGATCGTGGGACCACCCGATCCGGGTAGTCGGGCATGATTTTGTGCTCAAGCTGTCGAGACGCCTGCCGTTATGATTTTCCGGTCTGTGATCATGGCGGACGTCACTGTGGGGGAATGAATTGAGCCAGACGATTTCGACGCGCGAACTGAGGCTCGGCATGTTCGTCGTCGGCATCGACCGTCCATGGACCGAGACGCCGTTCATGATGCAGGGTTTCCTGCTCGAGAACGCCGACCAGCTCCGGGCACTGCAGAAGTACTGCCGCTCGGTCACGATCGATCGCTCGCGCTCGATCGGTGACCAGTACAGCGCCAAGGTCTTCGACAAGGACGCGGCCCTGCGCGGTGCGGACGGGCTCGTACGCAAGCACCCCGACGTCGTCGAGTCGCGCATCGAGGCGCAGCGCTTCATCAAGGTCGCGCGCAGCTTCAAGGGGAAGATCCATACCCGCCGCCAGCCGCACATCCCGCGCATCCGCAGCGAGGACGGGCGCAGCCGGCTCGAATCCGAGCTGCTCTACTCGGCGCCGATCGTCGATGACGTCTACCGAGCCTTGCGCGAGGCCCAGCTCGCGATCGACGGCAATGTCGCCATCGACGTCCCCCAGATCAACGGGCTGGTCGGTGAGATGGCCGCCGGCGTGCAGCGCAATCCCGACGCCCTGCTCTGGCTCACCCGCCTCAAGCGCACCGACCAGTATGCCTACGACCACGCGGTCAACGTCTCGGTGCATGCGATGGTGTTCGCCCGCTTCGTCGGCCTCAGCGGCAAGCAGGTGCATCAGCTCGGCCTCGCCGGCTTGCTCCAGGACATCGGCAAGGTGCAGATCGACTACGGCCTGCTCGGCAAGCCGGGTCCGCTCGACGAGCACGAGTTCGAGCATGTCAAGGCCCACGTCACCAACACCGTGCGGCTGCTGCAGGCCCACCAGGACTTCGACGCCGAAGTGCTGGCGATCATCGGCGCGCACCACGAGCGCTTCGACGGCACCGGCTATCCGCGCGGCCTCGAGGGCATGAGCATCCCGCTGCCGGCAGAGATGGCCGGCATCATCGACGCCTACTGCGCGATGACCCGCGACCGTGTCTATCGCGAGGCCGTCTCCAGCCAGCGCGCCATGGAAACGCTCAACCAGCTGCGCAACACCCAATTCCGCGACACCCTGGTCGACCAGTTCCTGCAGTGCATCGGCCTCTACCCGATCGGCACGCTCGTCGAGCTCAACAGCGGCGAGGTCGGCGTGGTGATCCAGCAGAACCAGGTGCGCCGATTGCAGCCGCGTGTGCTCGTGCTGCTCGCCCCCGACAAGAGCGTGGAGCGCTTCCCCCGCACCCTCGACCTGCTGATGCAGCCCGAGACCACCGCCGGCGAGCCCTACCGCATCGTGCAGGCGCTGCCTCCCAACGCCTTCGGCATCGACCCCAACGACTTCTTCCTCGCCTGAACATGGATTCGCTGATCCCGAACGGCTTTCTCGCCGCACTCACCGAGGTCTCGGCGCGCCTGGCCGAGATCGGGAACGAAGGACACGGGGTCGGCGTGATCTCCCTCTATGCCCAGCCCGACGCTGCGCTCTATCGGCTTCCGCTCGAGCACCTGCGCCGCTTCGAGCGCGCCATGGAGCGTCGGATCCGCGCCCAGCTGCGCAGCCGCGACAGCCTGTTCGCGGTCGATGGCAAGGAGTGGCTGATCGTGCTGCCCCGGGTGCCCAGCTCCGCGGTGCTCACGCTCGGCATGCTGCGCTTCGAGCAGACCTTCAACGACAGCCCGCTGGCGGTCGACGGGCTCGAGGCGCCGGTGCGCGTGGTTTGTGGCGCGGCGATATCGCCCGACCACGGCAAGGACGGCTTCCATCTGCTGCAGTCGGCGCGCATCGCCGGCCTGGTTGCCGGGCGTGCAGACAGCGGAAGCCTGCTCTTCGAGTCCTCGATGGAGCGCAGCGCGCCCAACGTCGCGCTGCTCGAGCGCGACCTGCGGACGGCTTTTTCCGGCGGGCCGGAGCTCGAGCTCTGGCTGCAGCCCAAGGTCCACCTCGCCAGCGCAGAGTGCCGCAGCGCCGAGGCCCTGCTGCGCTGGCGCAACAGCGCGGGCGATTTCGTGCCGCCGCCGGTGGTGGTCGGTCTGATCGACCGCCTCGGCCTGCGTCACCGTTTCAACCGCTGGCTGTTCCAGCAGGCCGCGCAGAGCCTGCATCAGCTGCGCATGGAAGGCCTGGAGGTCGACGTCTCGATCAACCTCTCCGCCACCGACCTCTACGACGCCGAAGTCCCCGACCTGATCAGCCAGGCGCTGTCGACCTGGAACCTCGAGGCCGGGCGGCTGTGTCTGGAGATCACCGAGACCAGCATGATGGACGAGAGCGCGGGCAGCAACGTCTCCGAGGTCCTTCACCGGCTGCGCGAGCTTGGCGTCTCGCTCTCGATCGACGACTTCGGCACCGGGTTCTCGGGCATGAGCCGGCTCAAGCGGCTCGCCGTGCAGGAGGTCAAGATCGACCGCAGCTTCGTCATCGACCTCCTCGCCTCGGCGCGCGACCGCGAGATCGCTGCCTCGATCATCGACCTCTCGCACCGCCTCGGCATCGAGGTCACTGCCGAAGGCGTGGAGGACGCTGACACCGCCGAACTGCTCGCAGGCATGGGCTGCGACTATATCCAGGGCTTCCTGCACGCCCGGGCCTTGCCGCTCGCGGAATTCGTCGCCTGGGTGCGCGCGCGCGAAGGCATCGGCCGCCAAGCGGCGCAAACCTGACCGCGATCAAATTACGCGGGGGATGATCGGGTAGAATCCTGCTCATCGTTGTGGTTTCCACGGATCCGATTCCCTCATGCAGCGCTTCTGCCGACGTCTCCACGCCTGGATCGCGATCTTCGCGATGGCGATGAGCGCGCTGGCGCCGGCGGTCAGCCGGGCGATGGGACCCGACGAGCATGGCCGCTACCTCGTCCAGCTGTGTTCTGCAGCCGGTGTCGAATGGGTGGAACTCACCGCCGATGAGGCCGCCTTCTATGGCGAGACCGGCGCGGTGAGCTCGGAATCCGACCCGGCCCAATCCGCTCCTTCGCTAGACCACTGCCCCTACTGCTCCGCCCAGTTCGGCAGCGCGCTGCCGCCCACGCCAGCGCTTTCGCCGTCCTTCGCCGTCGCCGGCGGAGCGGTGCTGCCCACGCTCTTCCTCGTCGCGCCGCAGCCGCTCTTCGCCTGGTCGCCCGCGCACCCGCGCGCCCCGCCTGCGCGCGCCTGACCCTGCGCACCTGCGGACGCCACTCGCGTTCGCCGCAGTGGTCCTTTCCCTCGCCTGAAGCCCTTCCTCGCCCGCCGGCCTGCCGGTCGCGCGAGTCCCCCGCGCGCAAGCCCGTGTTCGACGCCTCCTCTTCCGGAGCGCGCCAGCGCGCGACCGTGCGGACCCCGATACTCCATCCACCGGAGAACCACGATGCAAAAGCCGCTCCTGGCTGCGCCGCTGCTGGCCGCCTTCGCCCTCCTCGGCAGCGCCGTCGCGCACGCCGAAGTCACCGTCGCCGAGCCCTGGGTGCGCGCCACCGTGCCCGCGCAGAAGGCTACCGGCGCCTTCATGCACCTGAAGTCCGACGCCGACGCCCGCCTCGTGTCGGCCGCTTCGCCGGTCGCCGGCGTGGTCGAGATCCACGAGATGTTCATGGACAAGGACGTCATGAAGATGAGCCCCATCCCCGGTCTCGACCTCCCCGCCGGCCGGGACGTCGAGCTCAAGCCGGGCGGCTACCACGTGATGCTGATGGACCTGAAGCAGCAGGTGAAGGTCGGCGACGAGGTCCCGCTCACGCTGACGATCGAGAACAAGGACGGCAGCCGCGCCACGATCGAGCTCAAGGCCGCAGCGCGCCCGCTCAACGCACCGATGAAGATGCATCACTGAGCGCGGGCCAACCCCGTTTCATCTGCAGCATCCACGTCTTTTTAAGCAAATGGAAAACAACATGAACAGGATCTTCAAACGCCTCCCGCTCGCCGTGGCCGTGTCCATGGCCCTGCCGGTCCTCGCCCAGGCCCAGGAAACCCGGCTCGGCAGCGTGGTCGTGACTGCCCCCGTCACCGAGGCGCCGCTCACCGTCACCACCGACCCCAAGGCCCCGCGCCAGCCCCTGCCGGCGCACGATGGCGCCGACATGCTCAAGAGCATTCCGGGCTTCTCGGTGATCCGGAAGGGCGGTACCGACGGTGATCCGGTCTTCCGCGGGATGTCGGGCTCGCGGCTCGGCATCCTGCTCGACGGGCAGGAAATTCATGGTGGCTGCGGCGGCCGCATGGATCCGCCCACGGCCTACATCTACCCGGAGGCCTATGACCGCGTGACCGTGCTGAAGGGGCCGCAGAGCGTGCTTTACTTGCCGGGCAGTTCGGCCGGGGTGGTGCTCTTCGAGCGTGACATCCAGCGCATGTCCGAACCCGGCTGGAGTGCTCAAGGCAGCCTCACCTTCGGCAGTTTCGGCCGCAACGATCAATACCTGGAGGCGCGTGGCGGCAATCCGGACTTCTATGCACGCGCCAACGCTACGCGCTCCGATAGCGACAACTACGAGGATGGCGACGGGAAGGAGGTGCACTCCTTCTACACACGCTGGAGCACCAGTGCCGCCTTGGGCTGGACGCCGGATGACCATACCCTGATCGAGCTTAGCGCGGGTCGTTCGGACGGCGAGGCGGCCTACGCCGACCGCGCAATGGACGGGACGAAGTTTGAGCGCGAGAACGTCGGCCTCAAGTTCGAAAAGCGCAACGTTTCCGCGCTGGTGAACAAGGTCGAGGCCAATGTCTATTACAGCTACATCGACCATGTGATGGACAACTACAGCCTTCGCGCCAATAAGGGCGTGAAGATGCTGAACAACCCTGACCGCGAGACCAAGGGCGGCCGGGTTGCCGTGACGCTGACACCGACTGAGTCGGTTCAGGTCGTACTCGGTGCAGACATGAAGACCGACGAGCACACGTTCCGCGATGGAACGAACTACTACTCGAAGCCGCGGACGGGGGATCTGAGCTTCGACCGCTATGGCGTATTCGGTGAGGCTACCTACGCCCTCGATGATGTACGCCGGGTCATCGGTGGCTTGCGTCTCGACGACCACGAAGTCACGAACGACAAGATGGGTGGCGTGAAAGAGAGCGAGACGCTGCCCAGCGGCTTCCTGCGTTTCGAGCAGGATTACGCCGGCGGCGCGGGTACCTGGTATGCCGGGCTCGGCCACGCCGAGCGTTTCCCCGATTACTGGGAGTACATGCGCACCGGCAATACGATCGTGGTTCCCGACGCACGAACTTTCGACACGCTCGATTCCGAGAAGACCACCCAACTCGACATTGGCGCGAACTGGACGCATGGCGAATGGTCAGCCTCGGTATCGGGCTTCTACAGCAAGGTCGACGACTACATCCTGCTGCGCTGGGTCAGCGACAAGGCCGCCAACGTACGCAACGTGGATGCGACCGTGTATGGCCTGGAGGGCGACCTCGCGTGGCGCTTTGCGCCGAACTGGCAAGCCTATGGAACCCTCGCCTGGGTGCGCGGCAGCAACGATACGGACGACAAGCCGCTCGCCCAGCAGCCGCCGCTCGAAGCGAAGCTCGGCGTCGAGTACGACAACCGTGTGTTCTCCTACGGTGCGCTGCTGCGGATGGTGTCGGAGCAGGACCGTTACGACATCGGCTCGGGCAGCATCGTGGCGAACGGGCAGGACCTCGGTCCGACCGGGGGCTTCGCGACCCTGGCGCTCAACGCAGGCTGGCGCCCGAACAAGACGACCCTGCTGACGGCCGGTGTCGACAACGTTTTCGATCGCACTTATCGCGAGCACCTCGGCAAAGGTGGCTGGGACTTCGGTTCCGCGAAGGTAACGGATCTTCGCATCAACGAACCCGGCCGCACCTTCTGGCTGAAGGCGCAGGTGGCGCTCGACTGAGCGCGCTCGCGCCGCATCCGGGCTGCGGGCGGGGAGGGGTCTCCGCCTGCGGCCCGGCAAATCGAATCCTTCGTCCCGAGGGGGGGCGAAAACATGAACAGGATCCATCATTGCCTGGATATGGCGCGCACGGACGACTGCGCGTCGTGCCTTCTCGAAGGCTCCGCAGCCTGCGGGTCGATCACCGCGCTTGCGTCGGTCGCGGGCGGGGTGCCCTTCGTCTGCCACGTCTTCGCGCCGGGCGAGGCGCTGTACCGCAGCGGGGAGCCGGTCGACGGCCTGCACTTCATCGTCTCCGGCGGCGTCAAGCTGGTGCGCTGCGACGCCGCCGGGCACGAGCGCATCGTGCACTTCGCCCAGGACGGCGGCATCGTCGGCTTCGACGCGATCAACGGCGAAGCCAGCCAGCACGGCGCGATCGCGCTCGACGAGGTGCGTACCTGCTGCATTCCGGCCGACAAGCTGGTGCGTGTGCTCGCCCGCCGGCCGGCGCTGCAGATGCAGGTGCTGCGCCAGATGCAGCGCGCGTTGTCCGATGCTCATGGCTGGATTGCCGAGCTCGCGAGCGGGGTGCTGCCGGCGCGGGTGAGGCTCGCTCGCCTGCTGCTGCGCCTGCGCTGCGGCGAGGGTGAGCGCATCCGCCGCCTGCAACTGACCGAGATCGGTTCCATCCTCGCGCAGACGCCCGAGACGGTGTGCCGCACGCTGAAGGCTTTCGAGCAGGACGGCGTGCTCGTGCCGCAGGGTGGCCGCGGGTCGCAGCGGCATTACCTCGCCGACCTCGCGGCCTTGCAGCGCATCGCGCACGAGGGGGCAGAAGGTGTGCCGATCGCGGCACGCGCGCTGGCTGGCGACGATGCGGAGCTTGTCCGTCCGCCGCGCAGCCGCCGTGGCGAGGCCGCGTTGCGGCGCGCCGCCGCCACGCATTGAGCGGGCAAGGCGCCTGCGTGCATTCGCGCCACCCATGAAAAAGGCGCCCGCGCCGGAAACCGGCGGGGCGCCCCCACTCGACGGCAAGCGCCGGGACAGCCTTACTTCTTGCGCATCGGCGGCAGGTCGGTGCAGCTGCCGTGCGCCACTTCGGCCGCCATGCCCACCGTCTCGCCCAGGGTCGGGTGGGGGTGGATGGTCTTGCCGATGTCGGTGGCGTCGGCGCCCATCTCGATCGCCAGGCAGACCTCGCCGATCATGTCGCCGGCCGACGGCCCGACGATGGTGCCGCCGATCACGCGGTGGGTCTCGGCATCGAAGATCAGCTTGGTGAAGCCGTAGTCGGCGCCGTTGGCGATCGCGCGCCCGCTGGCGGCCCACGGGAACTTGGCGGTCTCGACCTTCTTGCCCTCGGCCTTGGCCTGCGCCTCGGTGTAGCCGACCCAGGCCACCTCGGGGTGGGTGTAGGCCACGCCCGGGATCACGGTGGCGTCGAAGGCCGCCTTGTGACCCGCGGCGACCTCGGCCGCCACGTGCGCCTCATGCACCGCCTTGTGGGCGAGCATGGGCTGGCCGACGATGTCGCCGATCGCAAAGATGTGCGGCACGTTGGTGCGCATCTGCGCGTCCACCGGGATGAAGCCGCGCTCGCCGACGATCACGCCCGCCTTCTCGGCGCCGATCTTCTTGCCGTTGGGCGAGCGGCCCGCCGATTGCAGGATGAGGTCGTAGCGCACGGGTTCGGCGGGGGCCTTCTCGCCCTCGAACTTCACCCACAGGCCGTCGTCCTTGGCCTCGACCGCCACGGTCCTGGTCTTCAGCATGATGTTGTCGAAGCGGTGGGCGTTCTGCTTCTCCCACACCTTGACCGCGTCGGCGTCCGGGCCCTGCATCAGGCGATCGAGCATCTCGACCACGTCGACGCGCGCGCCCAGCGTGGAGTACACCGTGGCCATCTCCAGGCCGATGATGCCGCCGCCGATCACCAGCATCTTCGCCGGCACCTGGCGCAGCTCGAGCGCGCCGGTCGAATCCACGATGCGCGCATCGCGCGGCAGGAAGGGCAGGTGCACCGCGGCCGAGCCGGCGGCGATGATGCAGTTCTTGAACTTCACCACCTTCTTCGCGCCGGTCTTGTCCTGGCTCGCGCCGGTGGTCTCTTCGACTTCCAGGTGGTTGGGGTCGAGGAAGCTGCCGTAGCCGCGGATGACGTCGACCTTGCGCGCCTTGGCCATGCCGGAGAGGCCGCCGGTGAGCTTGCCGATCACGCCGTCCTTGTGCTTGCGCAGTGCGTCGATGTCCACGCTCGGCTTGGCGAAGACGATACCCGCCTTATCGACATGCTCGGCCTCCTCGATCACCGCCGCCACGTGCAGCAGCGCCTTGGAGGGGATGCAGCCCACGTTCAGGCACACGCCGCCGAGCGTCGAATAGCGCTCGATGATCGCGGTCCTGAGACCGAGGTCGGCGGCGCGGAAGGCCGCCGAGTAGCCGCCGGGGCCGGCGCCGAGCACGACCAGGTCGTATTCGGCGTCGGCGCCGCCGGCGTGGCTCGCCGCCGCGGGGGCGGCGCTCGGCGAGGCGGAAGCCGCGATGGGCGCAGGCGCAGAAGCCGGCGTCGTGTTCGCGGCGGCCGCCGCTCCTGCAGGGGCGCCGGCGGCCTCCACCTTGATCAGCACTGCGCCTTCGCCGACCTTGTCGCCCAGATTGACCAGCACTTCCTTGACCACGCCGGCGGCCGAGGACGGTACGTCCATGGTCGCCTTGTCGGATTCGAGCGTGCAGATCGCATCGTCCACCGCGATGGTGTCGCCGACCTTCACGAACAGCTCGATGACCGGCACCGCATCGAAATCGCCGATGTCGGGCACCTTCACTTCAATCATTTGACTCATCTTCATCACCTCGTGAGGAGTTTCCGGAAGAGGAAGGCGCCGGGGCCCGGGGCGCTTCGCCCCTGCCCCCACGCCTCACTCCTCACCACGTCAGAGCATCACCCGGCGGAAGTCCGCCAGCAATTGCGCGAGGTACACGTTGAAGCGGGTGGCCAGTGCGCCGTCGATCACGCGGTGGTCCGCGGTCAGCGACATCGGCAGAGTGAGGCGCGGCACGAACTGCTTGCCGTCCCACACCGGCTTCATCACCGACTTGTTCACCCCGAGGATGGCCACTTCGGGCGCATTGACGATCGGCGCGAAGTAGGTGCCACCGATGCCGCCCAGCGAGCTGATCGTGAAGCAGGCGCCCGACATGTCGGCCGGGCCGAGCTTGCCGTCGCGCGCCTTCTTGGCCAGCGCACCGGTCTCGGCGGCGATGTCGAACACGCTCTTCTTGTCGGCGTCCTTGACCACCGGCACGACGAGGCCGTTGGGGGTGTCGGCTGCGAACGCGATGTTGAAGTACTTCTTGTAGACCAGGTTGTCGCCATCGAGGCTGGTGTTGAACTCGGGGAACTCCTGCAGCGCGCGCACCGAGGCCTTGATGATGAAGGCGAGCATGGTGAGCTTCTTGCCCGACTTCTCGTACTCCTTGTTCATCTGCACCCGGAAGGCTTCCAGGTCGGTGATGTCGGCGTCCTCGTGGTAGGTCACCGCCGGGATCATCACCCAGTTGCGGGCGAGGTTCTGGCCGGAGATCTTCTTGATGCGCGACAGCGGCTTGACCTCGATCTCGCCGAACTTGGCGAAGTCGACCTTGGGCCACGGCAGCAGATCCAGCCCGCCACCCAGGCTCGCACCCGCCGCCGCCGCCGCCGGGGTCTTGCCCGGGACCACGCCGCTCGTCATCGCCGCCTTGATGAAGCCGGCGACGTCTTCCTTGAGGATGCGGCCCTTGGGACCGGTGGCCTTGACCTGGCCGAGATCGACGCCGAGCTCGCGGGCGAAGGCGCGCACCGAGGGGCTGGCGTGCACCTTGCCGCCGAGCGTGACGGCCGAGGGCGCGGCCGCGGGCATCGCCGCCGGGGCGCTCGCGGCCGGGCCGCCGTCGGCGAGCGGGGCGGGCGAGGAGGCTGCAGCGGGCGCCGCGGCCGCGGCTGCGGCGACCGGGATGGCGGCGACCGCCGCGCCAGCGCCGGTCTCCACCTTGATCAGCACCTTGCCCTGGCCGACCTTGTCGCCGAGGGCGACCAGCACCTCCTTGACCACGCCGGCGGCCGAGGACGGCACGTCCATCGTGGCCTTGTCCGATTCGAGCGTCGCGATCGCGTCGTCGACCTTGATCGTGTCGCCCACCTTCACGAACAGCTCGATGATGGGCACCGCGTCGAAGTCGCCGATGTCGGGCACGACGACCTCGACGACACCGCCTGCAGCCGCGCCGGAAGGCGCGGACGGGGCGGGCGCCGGGGCGGGCGTGGGCGCGGCAGCGGGCGCTGCATTCGCGGCTGCCGCCGCTCCTACAGAGGACGCTACCGCCGCGCCGGCAGAGGCCGCTTCGATCTTGATCAGCACCGTGCCCTCGCCGACCTTGTCGCCGATCCCGACCAGCACTTCCTTCACGACGCCGGCCGCGGAGGACGGCACGTCCATCGTGGCCTTGTCCGATTCGAGCGTCGCGATCGCGTCATCGACCGCGATCGTGTCGCCCACCTTCACGAACAGCTCGATCACTGGCACCGCGTCGAAATCGCCGATGTCAGGCACTTTCACTTCAATGAGTTGGCTCATGTTCTCAGTCTCCTTGCGCGCTCAGACCGACATCGGGTTCGGCTTGGACGGGTCGAGCTGGTACTTGACCATCGCCGCGGCGACCTTGTCGCGGCCGATCGTGCCCGCGTCGGCCAGCGCCTTCAGCGCCGCCAGCGTCACCCAGTGGCGATCCACCTCGAAGAAGTGGCGCAGCTGCTCGCGGGTGTCCGAGCGGCCGAAGCCGTCGGTGCCCAGCGTGACGAAGCTGCGGTCGAGCTGCGAGCGGATCTGCTCCGGGAACATGCGGATGTAGTCGGTGGCGGCGACGATCGGGCCCTCGAAGCCGGCGAGCTTCTGCTGCACGTGGGTCTTCTTCGGCTCCTCCATCGGGTGCAGCAGGTTCCAGCGCTCGACGTCGTGGCCGTTGCGGGCCAGCTCGTTGAAGCTGGGCGCGCCCCAGATGTCGGACTCCACGCCCCAGTCGGCCTTGAGCAGCTCGGCGGCGGCGATCACCTCGCGGAAGATCGTGCCCGAGCCCATCAGCTGCACGCGCGGCGCCGCGGCCTCGCCGCCCTTGCGGAACAGGTAAAGGCCCTTGAGGATGTCGGCTTCGGCGCCGGCGGGCATCTCGGGATGTTCGTAGTTCTCGTTCATCACCGTGATGTAGTAATAGACGTCCTCCTGCTCGGCGAACATGCGGCGCAGGCCGTCCTGCACGATCACCGCGACCTCGTACTGGAAGGTCGGGTCGTAGCTGATGCAGTTGGGGATCATGTTGGCCATGATCAGGCTGTGGCCGTCCTCGTGCTGCAGGCCTTCGCCGTTCAGGGTCGTGCGTCCGGCGGTGCCCCCGATCAGGAAGCCGCGCGTGCGCTGGTCGGCCGCCGCCCAGCACAGGTCCATGGTGCGCTGCAGGCCGAACATCGAATAGAAGATGTAGAACGGGATCATCTGCACGTTGTGCACGCTGTAGGCGGTGCCCGCAGCGATCCAGTCGGCCATCGCGCCGGCCTCGTTGATGCCTTCCTGCAGCACCTGGCCGGTCTGGCTCTCCTTGTAGAACATGAGCTGGTCATGGTCTTCCGGCACGTAGTTCTGGCCCTGCTGGTTCCAGATGCCGTACTGGCGGAACATGCCCTCCATGCCGAAGGTGCGGCTCTCGTCCGGGACGATCGGCACGACGTGGCGGCCGATCTGCTTGTCCTTCAGGAGCGTGTTCATGATGCGCACCACCGCCATGGTGGTCGACAGCTCGCGCCCCTCGCCCGAGGCCTTGAGCAGCGCGGCGAAGGCGTCCAGGCCGGGGATCTCCAGCGCAGCGGCCTTGCGCCGGCGCTGCGGCAGGAAGCCGCCGAGGTCCATGCGGTGCTTGAGCAGGTACTTGTGCTCGGGCGAGTCCTCGGCGAACCTCAGGTAGGGCAACTCCTCGAGCTTGTCGTCGGGCACCGGCAGGCCGAAGCGGTCGCGGAAGCGACGGATCGCCTCGACGTCCATCTTCTTCTGCTGGTGGCTGATGTTCATCGCCTCGCCGGCCTGGCCCATGCCGAAGCCCTTGATGGTCTTGGCGAGGATCAGCGTGGGCTGGCCCTTGTGCTCGGAGGCGGCCTTGTAGGCGGTATAGATCTTGAACAGGTCGTGGCCGCCGCGGTTCAGGTTCCACACCTGCTCGTCGGTCCAGTCGGCCACCAGCGCGCGCAGCTCGGGGGTGTTGAAGAAGTGCTCGCGCACGTAGGCGCCGTCCTTGGCCTTGAAGGTCTGGTACTCGCCATCGCACAGCGCCATCATGCGCTGCTTGAGCAGACCCTTCTTGTCGCGGGCGAAGAGCGCGTCCCAGTGCGTGCCCCACACCACCTTGATGACGTTCCAGCCCGCGCCGCGGAACTCGGACTCGAGTTCCTGGATGATCTTGCCGTTGCCGCGCACCGGGCCGTCCAGGCGCTGCAGGTTGCAGTTGATCACGAAGACCAGATTGTCCAGGCCCTCGCGGCCGGCCATGCCGATCGCGCCCAGCGACTCGACCTCGTCGGTCTCGCCGTCGCCCAGGAAGGCCCACACCTTGCGCTGCTCGGCACGCGCGGCGTCGATCAGGCCGCGGCTGGCGAGGTACTTCATGAAGCGCGCCGAGTAGATCGCGCACAGCGGGCCCAGGCCCATCGACACCGTCGGGAACTGCCAGAAGTCCGGCATCAGCCACGGGTGCGGGTAGGACGAGATGCCCTTGCCCCCGACTTCCTGGCGGAAGCTGTCCATCTGCTCCTCGGTGAAGCGGCCCAGCATGTAGGCGCGCGCATACACGCCCGGCACCGAGTGGCCCTGGAAGTAGATCAGGTCGCCGTCGTGCGCCTCGGAGGGCGCGTGCCAGAAGTGCGAGAAGCCCACGTCGTAGAGCGCCGCGGCCGAGGCGAAGGAGGCGATGTGCCCGCCAACGTTGGTGTTCTTGTTTGCCCGCACCACCATCGCCATCGCGTTCCAGCGAATGTAGGAGTGGATCTTGATCTCCATGTCCGGATCGCCCGGGTAGGGCGGCTGGCGCTCGGCCGGAATGGTGTTGATGTACTCCGTCGTGGCCGAGTAGGGAATGTTCACCCCTTCCTGGCGCGCCGTCGCGATCAGGGTCTCGATCAGGTAGTGGGCGCGCTCGGGGCCTTCGTGTTCGACGACGGCGGCCAGTGCGTCCAGCCATTCCTTCGTTTCCAGCGCATCCGTGTCGGTTTGCGGGAGAACGGTGCTGATTCCGGTCATGGTTTGTCTCCTCATGACGTTCAGTTGGCGATTCCTGTCCGGCGGGACAGGCGGGTTGTTGGTTACGGGCACGACCATGCCGGCTGCCGCACGGTCAGCGTTTCAAAATATAAAACGTCTTTTCGCGATGTGCAATAGGTTTTCACCTGATGAACGATATTTGGCTCCGTGATGGCTTCATTCATGGCCGGGGCTGGTCCGGCGTGGCCTCGTGGGCGAACACCACCGCGCCGTCGCGGATCTCGCCGAGGTGGATCTGGCGCGCGCTGTGCAAGGTCTCGTGGTTGTCGCGGGAGAAGGGGCGGCGGTAGCGCATGATCACGCCCGCCACCTCTGCCTCCAGGTTCTCGAGTGCCTCGCGGATGCGTGGACCGTCCAGGCTGTCGGCCTGGCGGATCGCCGCGGCGAGCAGCAGCATCGAGTCGTAGCCCTGCGCGGCGGCCGGCGGCACCGGGATGCGGGCGCTGCCGGTGGCAAGCTCCCACGCGGCGAGAAAGGCGGCCTGGGCGGGGGTGCGCGCGGCGGCGATGAAGGTCTGCGGCATGCGCGCACCCTCGGCGTTGCGCCCGGCGAGCTCGATGAAGCTCGACATCGCCAGCGTCCAGCTGCCGATCATCGGCACCTGCCAGCCGAGTTGGGCCATCGAGTTGGCGATGTGTGCAAGCTCGGGGCCGATGCCGTAGGTGAGCACGGCCTGGGCGCCGGCGGCGCGGGCGCGCTCGAGCTGCGGCCGCATGTCGGTCTCGCGCAGCTGGAAGCGTTCGACCGCCACCGGTGCGAGCCCGCGCGTGCGCAGGGTGGCGACGAGGTCCTGGCTGCCGAGCACGCCGTAGTTGGTGGCGTCGTGCAGGATCGCGAGCCGGGTCAGGCCGCGGCGGCCGACCGCCTCCTCGACGATCACCGCCGCCTGCAGGGTGTCGCTGGCGGAGACCCGGAAGACGTAGTTCTCGGGGAACTCGGGGGGCTGGAACTGCTTGGTGATCAGCGAGCCGGTAGCCACCGAGGTGATCACCGGGATGCGTGCCATCTGGTAGTGGCGCTGGCTGGCGAGTGCGACGCCGGTATTGACGATGCCCAGCCCGGCGATGACCCGCTCGCGATGGACGAAGTCACGCACGATCTGCGCGCCGAGCTCGTTGCTGGCCTCGTCGTCGCGCTCGACCAGCTCGATGCGGCGGCCGAGCAGGCCGCCGCCTGCGTTGAGTTGCGCGGCAGCGATGCGGATGCCTTCGCGCATCGACAGCCCCATCGGCGCCGACGGGCCGGAGAAGGGCCCGGACACGCCCACCCGGATCGGTGCCCGCTCTCCGCTGCTCGGGCGCGCGCCCACCCCCACGGCCTCTGCCGGGACGGCCTGCGCCGACAGCTGCGGCGCCAGGAGCACAAGCGTCACGAGGGCGCGCCCGAGCAGCGCGAGGAAGGGTTTCATTCCCTCACTCTAGGCAGCGTGGCCGAACCCACAAATTGGCGGAAACCCCATCGCCGCCTGCTGCGCCGCCGCATCCACACCGGGTAGGCGGACCCCGATCAGGGTTACACCGGATGACGCGGGCGGGCGTGCTCGACAACAATCGCCATCCCGATCCTTGTCCCCGCACCGCTCGCCCGGCCATTCCTACATCCATGCAAGCCTCCGCCACTGCCCGGGCGACCCTGTCGCGCTGGTACTGGGCCGTGCCCTATCTCGCGGTGACCGTGCTCGCGCTGTCGATGCTCGCGGTCGTGTGGCTGCTGCAGGAGCGCGAGACCGAGGTCGAGCGCGACGCGCTCGCACGCGACCTGCAGTGGACGGAGCAGTCGATCCGGCGCGCGATGCTCACCACCGAGGAGTTCCTCGTCCAGCTCGCGCGCGACCTGTCGGCGGGCACGCTCGATCACGACGGCTTCCAGCTGCGCGCCAACGAGCACCTCGCGATCAACCCCGCCCTGAGCAACCTCGCCTGGGTCGATCGCGAGCACGTGATCACGTGGCCGGCGCCCTTCGATACCCGCGACCTGCTCACCGGCGAGATCCTCGTGGATGACCAGGTGGAGGCCTTCCAGAACAGCGTCCTGTCCGCTCGCCTGACCTACGGCCGGCCCTACGTCGACTCGCGCGGTGCCGCCGTGCTCGAGGTCTTTGCGCCGGTGTTGCGGCGCGGCGAATCGCTCGGGGCGATCGTCGCGGTGTATTCGCTGGAGCGCATGCTCAGCCGCCTGGTGCCGGCGCGCTTCGCCGAGAAGTACCGCCTCGCCATCCTCGATCGCGCCGGCCAGGTGCTCGCGCTCAGCTCGGCGCTGCCCGAGGCGCAGCAGCCGCTCTCGCTCACGCTGGCGCTCGATCCGCCCGGCAACGGCCTGGCGTTGCAGGCGATGGCCTTCCGGCCCGGCGGTGCGGTGCTGCGCTACCTGCCGTCCGCGCTCATCGTGGGCCTGTCGCTGGTGGTGCTGTGGAGCGTGTGGACGCTGCGCCGCCACGTGCAGCGCCGCGTGCGGGTGGAGAAGGAGCGCGACCAGCTCTTCGATCTCTCGCTCGACCTGCTGTGCGTGATCGATCTCGATGGCCGCTTCGGGCGCTGCAACCCGGCCTTCGAGCGTGTGCTCGGGCACGATCCGCGGTCCCTGCCGGGGCGCTCGCTGATCGACTTCGTGCACGCCGAGGACGTGGCCGAGACGCTTTCCATGCTGCGCCGGCTGGCCAGCGGCGAGCCGGTACGCTTTGAGACGCGCTGCCGCTGCGCCGACGGCAGCTACAAGTGGCTGATGTGGAGCATCAACCCGGTGCGCGAGGAGCGCCTGGTGTATGCGGTAGCGCACGACGTCACCGGGCGCAAGGCCACCGAGGACGCGCTACGCGCCGAGTCCGCCTTCCGCAAGGCGATGGAGGACTCGGTGGTCACCGGTCTGCGCGCGATCGACCTGTCGGGGCGCATCATCTATGTGAACTCCGCCTTCTGCCGCATGATCGGCTTCGACGAGGACGAGCTCGTCGGCGCCGGGCCGCCTTTCCCCTACTGGCCGCCCGAGCAGCTCGCCGAGTGCGAGCGCAACCTGTCGATGACCCTGTCCGGGCGCGCACCGCGCAGCGGCTTCGAGATGCGCATCCTGCGCAAGAACGGCGAGCGCTTCGATGCGCGCTTCTACCTCTCGCCGCTGATCGACCTCACCGGCCGGCAGACCGGCTGGATGGCCTCGATCACCGACATCACCGAGCCCAAGCGCGTGCGTGCGGCGCTCGAGTCGGCGCACGAGCGCTTCGAGGCGGTGCTCGACGGCCTCGACGCGGCGGTGTTCGTGGCCGATGCGCGCACCGACGAGATCCTCTTCGCCAACCTCGCCTTCAAGCGCATCCACGGCTTCGACGCCGTCGGGCGCACGGTGCGCGGGGTGGCGGTGCCGCAACCCGAGCGCGGGGACTACCGCGTCGACCCGCGCAACCTGTCGCCCGCCGACGTGCCGCGCGAGCTCTTCGACGGCGAACTGCTGCACCCGCAGTCGGGGCGCTGGTACCACGTGCGCGAGCAGGCCACGCGCTGGGTGGACGGGCGGGTGGTGCGCATGGGCATCGCCACCGACATCACCGACCGCAAGCGGACTGCCGAGGTGGCGCGCGAGCAGGAGGAGCGCCTGCAGCGCACCGCGCGCCTGATCACCATGGGCGAGATGGCCTCGACGCTGGCGCACGAGCTCAACCAGCCGCTGGCGGCGATCGCCAACTACTGCGCCGGCTCGGTGACCCGGCTGCAGTCGGGCAAGGGCAGGACGGAGGACGTGCTCGCCGCGATGCAGAAGGCGAGCTTCCAGGCCGAGCGCGCCGGCAAGATCATCCGCCGGGTGCGCGAGTTCGTGAAGAAGAGCGAGCCGCAGCGCTGCGCGGTGGACCTCGTCGAGGTGCTGGAGGACGCGATCGGCTTCGCCGACATCGACGCCCACCGCACCCGCATCCGCATCCACACCGAGCTCGCGCCCGACCTGCCGCCGGTGTACGCCGACCGCATCATGATCGAGCAGGTGCTGCTCAACCTCATCCGCAACGGCCTCGACGCCATGGCCGACACCCTGCCCGAGGCGCGCGTGCTGACGGTACGGGTGAGCACCGTCGGGGCGGATGCGGTCGAGGTCGCGGTGATCGACCGTGGCCACGGCATCAGCGAGGAGGGCAGGGCGCAGCTGTTCACCCCCTTCTACACCACCAAGGTGGAGGGCATGGGCATGGGCCTCAACATCTGCCGCTCGATCATCGAGTTCCACAACGGCAGATTGCTGGTCGACGCCAACCCCGAAGGCGGTACCATATTTACCTTCACCCTGCCGACGGAGTCCGCAATTGAGCGTAGTGCCCGCAGCGCCTGACCAGATCGTTCATGTCGTCGATGACGACGAAGCCCTGCGCGACTCGCTCGCCTGGATGCTGGAGGCCAACGGCCACGCGGTGGCGGCGCACGAGTCGGGCGAGGCCTTCCTCGCCGCCTGCGAGCCGGGGATGACCGGCTGCGTGCTGCTCGACGTGCGCATGCCGGGCATGAGCGGGCTGGAGGTCTTCGAGGAGCTCGGGCGGCGGCGTTGCGGACTGCCGGTGGTGTTCATCACCGGCCATGGCGACGTGCCGATGGCGGTGTCCGCGCTCAAGCAGGGCGCGGTCGATTTCGTCGAGAAGCCTTTCGGCGAGCGCGAGATGCTGCGCGTGGTCGAGCAGTGCCTGCGCCTCGAGCGCGAGACCCGCGACCGCCGCCAGCAGGAGGCCGAGACCGCGCGCCGGCTCGAGCAGCTCACCCAGCGCGAGCGCGAGGTGCTCGAGCTGATCATCGTGGGCAAGCTCAACAAGCAGATCGCCGACGTGCTCGGCATCAGCATCAAGACCGTCGAGGTGCATCGCGCGCGCGTGATGGAGAAGATGGGCGCGCATTCGCTGGCCGAGCTCGTCCAGCACGTGGTCGCACTCGAGCCCGGCGCCTCCACGCGCTGACCCCGGCGCGCGCAATTGCGCGCCATGGCCAGACCTCCGCGGCGGCGCGTGCAGGAACTTTTTCCCGCCCGGGCGTCTCCGCCCCAGGGGCGCGCCATCGCCGCGCGCCTCGAGCACCCTCCGAACGTCCCTCGCCAGCGGCTGGACCCGACCTCCGAATGACCGGAATCAACGCGCTCTTCCTGCTCACCGGCCTGCTGCTGTTCATCAGCGTGCTCGCCAGCACCATCTCCGCCCGGCTCGGCCTGCCGCTGCTGCTGCTCTTCCTCGGCGTCGGCATGCTCGCCGGCGAGGACGGGCCGGGCGGCATCGTCTTCGAGGATTTCTTCATCGCCTCGCTGATCGCCCAGGCCGCGCTCTCGGTGATCCTGCTCGACGGCGGCCTGCGCACGCGGGTGAGCAGCTTCCGCGTGGCGCTGCGGCCGGCGGCGGTGCTGGCGAGCTGGGGGGTGATCGGCACCGCGGGCCTGCTCGGCGTGTTCGCCACCTGGCTCCTCGATGTCGACTGGCGGCTGGGCATGCTGCTCGCGGCGATCGTCGGCTCGACCGACGCGGCCGCGGTGTTTGCATTGCTGCGCAACAGCGGGGTGCGCCTGAACGAGCGCGTGCAGGCCACGCTGGAGATCGAGTCCGGCGCCAACGACCCGATGGCGATCCTGCTCGTCACCGCGCTGGTCGGCATGCTGCTGCAGCCCGACACCGCCACGCTCGGCAGCTTCGTCTGGATGCTGACGAGCCAGCTCGGCCTCGGCGCCATCCTCGGCCTCGCCGGGGGCTGGGTGCTGTCGCGGCTGATGGCGAGGATGTCGTTGCCCGACGGGCTGTATGCGCTGCTGATCCTGTCCGGCGGCACGCTCGTCTTCGCGGCGACCAACCTGCTCAACGGCAGCGGCTTCCTCGCGGTGTATCTCGCCGGCGTGGTGGTGGGCAACCGCCGCAGCCACGCCACCGAGCACGTGCTGCGGGTGATGGACGGCCTGGCCTGGCTCGCCCAGGCAGGGATGTTCGTGGTGCTGGGCCTGCTGGTGACGCCTTCCAGGATGATCGACTACCTCCCCGAGGCGCTGGCGATGGCGGTGTTCCTGATGCTGGTGGCGCGGCCGCTGGCGGTGGCGATCGGGCTGGCGCCCTTTCGCTATCCGCGCAAGGAGCTGCTCTACGTGAGCTGGGTGGGCCTGCGCGGCGCGGTGCCGGTGGTGCTCGCGATCGTGCCGGTGGTGATGGGCGTGCCGGATTCGCAGCTGCTGTTCAATGTCGCCTTCGCGGTGGTGCTGCTGTCGCTGCTGGTGCAGGGGGCCACGGTGCCGATGGCTGCGCGCTGGCTGGGCGTCGAGGTGCCGCCGCGCGACGAGCCGCGCGACAAGCGCGAGGTCTGGGTGAGCGAGGTGGCGGCGGTGGACATGCTGGAGTTCTGCGTCGGCGCCGGTGCCAAGGCCGAGGGCCGCCACCCCGACGCGCTCGGCAGCGATCATCCCGGCCACGACGTGCGCTGCGTGGCCCTGGTGCGCGAGGGCGGGCTGCACCGCCTGACCCCCGACACCCGCCTGCGTCCTGGCGACTCGGTGTGGATGATCGCGCCCGACGAGATCTCCGAGCAGCTTGCGCGCAGCTTCGCCGGCAGCCGTGGTGAGCTCACCGCCAATGCCAGCTTCTTCGGCGAGTTCGTGGTTGATCCCGACAGCCGCGCGAGCGACCTCGCCGACGCCTACGGACTGCGCATCGAGGAGTCGGAGCGCGAACTGGCGATGGGCGAGCTGCTCGCCGTCCGCCTCGGCCGCCCGCCCGTGGTCGGCGACCGCGTCGAGATCGGCGCCTTCGTGCTCACCGTGCGCGAGATGGGCGACAAGGGCCGCATCACCGCGCTCGGCCTCAAGTGCCCGCCGCTTGGCGGGGGGCGTTGATTCGGGCCGCACGGGCGGCAGCATCCTCGTGCGAATCCGTCGTACGGGCCGTGCCCGCCGCGATGCTGTAAAATCCCCGCTTTTTTCGGGGGCTTGAAGGATGACCGCTCGCATCATCGACGGCAACGCGCTTTCCGCGCAGGTTCGCGGCGAAATCGCCGAACGCGCGGCCGCGCTCACGGCGCGTGGCGTGCAGCCCTGCCTGGCGGTCATGCTGGTGGGCGCCGATCCGGCCTCCGCCGTCTATGTGCGCAACAAGGTCGCCGGCTGCGAGAAGGCCGGCATCCGCTCGCTGCGCTTCGACTACCCCGATACCGCCACCCAGGAAGAGGTCATGGCCCGGCTCGCCGAGCTCAACGCTGACCCGTCCGTGCATGGCATCCTGGTGCAGCTGCCGCTGCCCAGGCACCTCGACGAGACCGCGGTGCTCGAGGCCATCGACCTGAAGAAGGACGTCGACGGCTTCCACGCCGAGAACGTCGGCCGCCTGTCGCAGTGCCGCGAGGCCTTCATCCCATGCACCCCGCACGGCGTCATGAAGATGCTCGAGACCGCCGGCGTGCAGGTGCAGGGCGCCGAGGCGGTGGTGATCGGGCGCTCGAACATCGTCGGCAAGCCGATGGCCACGCTGCTGACCAACGCCGGCGCCACCGTCACCGTGTGCCACTCGAAGACGAAGGACCTCGCCTTCCACACCCGCCGCGCCGACATCCTGGTGGCGGCGATCGGCAAGCCGCGCTTCGTCACCGGCGACATGATCAAGCCGGGCGCCACCGTGATCGACGTCGGCATCAACCGCCTGCAGGACGGCCCCGACGCCGGCAAGCTTTGCGGCGACGTGGATTTCGAGTCGGCGAAGGAAGTCGCCGGCGCCATCACCCCGGTGCCGGGCGGCGTGGGGCCGATGACCATCACCATGCTGCTGGAAAACACCGTGATTTCCGCCGAGCGCGCCGCGAGTGATCGCAAGCTCGCAGCCGGCAAGTGAGGACTGCGAGATGAGCGAAACCCAACCCGTCGTCGGCATCATCATGGGCTCCAACTCGGACTGGCCCACCATGAAGGCCGCCGCCAAGATGCTGGAAGACTTCGGCGTGCCCTTCGAGGCGCGCGTCGTCTCCGCCCACCGCACGCCCGACCTGATGTTCGATTACGCCGAGGCCGCGCGCGGGCGCGGGCTCAAGGCGATCATCGCGGGTGCGGGCGGCGCGGCGCACCTGCCGGGCATGGTCGCTGCCAAGACCACGCTGCCGGTGCTGGGCGTGCCGGTGCAGTCGAAGGCCCTGTCGGGGCAGGATTCGCTGCTCTCCATCGTGCAGATGCCCAAGGGCATCCCGGTCGCCACCTTCGCCATCGGCGAGGCGGGCGCGGCCAACGCCGGCCTGTTCGCGGTGGCGCTGCTGGCGGTCGAGGACCCGGCGCTGGCGCAGAAGCTTGCCGACTTCCGTGCCCGCCAGACCCAGGCGGTGCTCGACATGAGCCTGGATTGAGAGCCGCATCATGATCCTCCCGCCTGCCACCCTCGGCATGCTCGGCGGCGGCCAGCTCGGCCGCTTTTTCGTTTCGGCCGCGCACGAGATGGGCTACAAGGTCTGGGTGCTCGACCCCGACCCGCACAGCCCCGCCGGCCTCATCGCCGACCGCCACCTGGTCGCCGCCTACGACGACTACGTCGCGCTCGACACCCTGGGCAGCGGGTGCGCCGCGGTGACCACCGAGTTCGAGAACGTCCCCGCCGACACGCTAGACTACCTGACCAAGTTCATCCCGGTGCATCCGGCGGCGAGCGCGGTCGCGGTGTGCCAGAACCGCATCGCCGAGAAGACCTTCCTCGCCGACCACGGCCTGCCGCACGGCCCGTTTGCGGTCATCCGCGGCGAGGACGACGTGCGCAACGCCAACGCCGGCCTGTTCCCCGCCATCCTCAAGGTCGCCCGCTTCGGCTACGACGGCAAGGGCCAGGCCCGCGTCGCCGACCGCGACGAGGCGCTCGCCGCCTTCCAGCACTTCAAGGGCGAGCCCTGCGTGCTGGAGAAGATGCTGGCGCTGGACTACGAGGTGTCGGTGGTGCTGGCGCGCGACGAGGCGGGCAACGTGCGCGCCTTCCCGACCGGCGAGAACCGCCACCGCAACGGCATCCTCGACGTGACCATCGCGCCGGCGCGGGCGTCGGCCTGTCTCAGGGACAACGCGCAGGAGATCGCCGAACGCATCGCCGACAAGCTCGGCTACATCGGCACGCTGGGCGTGGAGTTCTTCGTCTGCCGCGGCGAGCTGGTGGTCAACGAGATGGCGCCGCGCCCGCACAACAGTGGCCACCACACCATCGACGCCTGCGACGCCAGCCAGTACGAGCAGCAGGTGAGGGCGCTGTGCGGCCTGCCGCTGGCCACGCCGCGCCAGCACTCGGCAGCGGTGATGGTGAACCTGCTCGGCGAGCTGTGGTACGAGGACGGCAAGGGCCACGGCGCCTACCGCGAGCCCGAATGGTCGCTGCTCCACGCGGTGCCCGGCCTGCGCCTGCACCTGTACGGCAAGCACCACGCCCGCCCCGGGCGCAAGATGGGCCACTTCGTGGTCACCGGCGACGAGGCCGAGGTCGTGCTCGAGCGCGCGCTCGCCGCGCGTGCCGCGATCGGCATCCGCGACGAGTGAGCACGGGCCGATGAGCGACTCCGGGGCCAGGGCGCGCGGCCGCATCGAATCCGCCACGCCGGGCGCGATCTCCGAGGCGGCCGCCTTGCTGCGCGCGGGCGAGCTCGTCGGCATGCCGACCGAGACGGTCTATGGCCTGGCTGCGGATGCGCTCGACCCCGCGGCGGTGAAGAAGATCTTCGCCGCCAAGGGCCGCCCCGCCGACCATCCGCTGATCGTGCACCTGCCCTCGGCCGAGCACCTGCCGCAGTGGGCCGCCGCCATCCCCAAGGACGCGATTGCGCTCGCGCGCGCCTTCTGGCCCGGCCCGCTGACGCTGATCCTCAAGCGTACGCCCGAGGTCCCCGACGAGGTCACCGGCGGGCAGGACACCGTCGGCGTGCGCGTGCCCGCGCATCCGGTCGCGCTCGCGCTGCTGCGCGCCTTCGACGGCGGCCTGGCCGCGCCCAGCGCCAACCGCTTCGGCCGCATCAGCCCCACCACCGCCGCGCACGTGCAGGAAGAACTCGGCGAGCGCGTGGCGCTGATCCTCGACGGCGGCGCCTGCGAGGTCGGCATCGAATCCACCATCCTCGACTTCTCGCGCGACGTGCCGGAGATCCTGCGCCCGGGCGCGATCGGCCCGGAGGACATCGCCCGCGTCATCGGCCGCCGGCCGCGCGTGCGCGGCGAGGTGCAGCTGGCGGTCGATGAGAGGGCGGTCGGGCAGGGGCGTGCAGAGCTTGCCGGGGGCAGGGCCACGGGCGTGGTCGCGTCTGCCGCAGCCGATTCCGCCCCGCGCGTCTCCGGCGCGCTGGCCGCCCACTACGCGCCGCGGACGCCGCTGCGTCTGGTCGAGCCCGCGCTGCTCGTCGACGAGGCCGTCGCGCTCGCGGGCGAGGGCAGCCGCGTCACCGTCCTCGCCCATTCGACCGCCGATCCGCAGGACGCCCGCCTGACCTGGCGCTCCCTGCCGGCCGATCCCGCCGCCTATGCGCAGGGCCTGTACGCCAGCCTGCGTGCCCTCGACGCCCTCGGTGCGGACTTCATCCTGATCGAAGCGCTCCCCGGCGGCCCCGGCTGGCGCGCCGTCGCCGACCGCCTCGGCCGCGCCGCCGTCGGCTCCGGCAGCCCCGACTAAGCCCGTCCGCCGCCTTCGCGGCTGCCGCCGCTCCTACACATGCTTGGCCTCGTTCGGGTTTCTGTAGGAGCGCCGGCAGGCGCGAACACGGCGCCCCGCACTCGCGCCGCCGCTGCGCCACCGCCTTCACGGCTGCCGCCGCTCCTACACATGCTTGGCCCCGTTCGGGTTTCTGTAGGAGCGCCGGCAGGCGCGAACACGGCCCGTGGCCCATCCACACGCCGATTGCAGAACCGCTGCACGCGGCTCGTGCCGCTCCTGCCAGAGCCAGGAAACGCGACGGTACGCAAATGCACTCGAGGCCCTTCCCTTTCCTGCGGTGCCTCACTATAATGCGCGCTCTTTCAGGGCCGATAGCTCAGCTGGGAGAGCGCTGCGTTCGCAATGCAGAGGTCGGGAGTTCGATCCTCCTTCGGTCCACCATTTTCCAAAGGCCAGACATTGCTCTGGCCTTTTTCACGCCTGCCCGAAACCCCAATGTTGGCGCGGGTTTCGCGTTTCGTGCGAAAAGGGCGAGCAGCCCCAGGGGCCCTGTTTTCGAGGGTTTTTCGCCCTCTTTGCTCTCCGTTCTCTGTTTCTGCGAAAGCCGGCTTTCGCACGTGGCCTATACAAATCAATGGGTTACGAAAGGCAGTTTGACCCGTCACTTGGCAGGCGGAGGCGACAGATTGGCTGCGTGGTGGGGCTGAGAAGCGGGCGTGGGGCCTTGGTAACGGATTTGAGAGGTACGCCATGCACATCTGGGTCGATGCCGATGCCTGTCCCGGCTTCATCAAAGACATCCTGTTTCGCGCCGCCGAGCGCACCGGGCTGCCGCTCACCTTGGTGGCAAACCAGTACCTGCGCGTGCCTGGTCTGCCCAACATCAGGATGACTCAGGTGCCCAGCGGCTTCGACGAGGCTGACAAGTACATCGTGGCCAATGTGCAAGCCGGCGATCTGGTAATCACCGCCGACATCCCGCTCGCGGCCGAAGTGGTCGCACGCGACGCCCATGCCCTTTCGCCCAAGGGCGAACTCTACGGGAAGGAGAACATCCGCGAGCTACTCGACCTGCGCAACTTCATGGACACTCTGCGCAGCACGGGTGTCGATACGGGCGGCCCGGCACCGTTCAGTGCGGCTGACCGGCAGAGTTTTGCGAATCGACTCGATCGACTGTTACGGGCGCAGAAACGGTTGTGAGTGGCCCCGTCTGGCCATAACCCGCAACACGCTTTGCTCTCTTGAACCCTGAATTACCAGCGACCTCTCCCCGCTGCCGCACGCTGGCGGCTGCGCAGCTGTTTGGCGATGACCGTGCTCGCTGCGCTGGCCGCCTGGGGCGCGACCGTGCTGCTGTGGCCGCAGCTCGCGCGCGGTAACGTGCGCTACTGCCTGCAGGCCTATGTGGTCGCGGTGGTATGGCTGGCGGTGGTCGGCAGTGTGCTGGGTGTGAAGCTGTTGCCGGCCTGGGGCTGACACGCGTCAGGCAGGATCACTGCAGAGTGGTCCGTTTGTCTTTGCGCGGTCGCATCAGCGTGGTGCAGGCTCGGCGACGAAGGCGCGCGAGTCGAAGCCCCGGAAGAACGCGCGCGCCGCGCTTTCGGACTTGGCTCGCAGCCAGTCTCCCCAAGCCTCATCCGGCAGGATCACCACCGAGCGCTTCTCGTCGCCCGGGTCGGCGCGGTACTCCGATGTGCGACAATCTACGCGATGCACACATGCGCGGGCTGGAGCAGTCCGAGCCTGAAAGGTCGCTGACGTATCGTGAAGCCGGAAGCCGACAAATCACAACCAGACCCCCTGATAGAGAAGGCTCAATGGCGGCCGCTCGCATTCATGCTCGCGCTGGGGATCGCTGCTGGCGTTCTTTACTTCGTCGCCAAGTCCCTTCCGGGGATGTCGTGTGCTGAGACCGTCGCTGCCGTAATTGCTGTATCGATCCCGATTTGGGTGGCGCAACGCGAACGGGTGCTCTCTGGCCGGCGAATCCTGCTCGACGGTGCAACGTATGAGCAAAACTTACTGAGAAGAATCCTCTGGTCTGGGCAAGTGACCTCGGCATTCCTGCTCGTAGGTGCTCCATTTTTCGGGCTGATTGCACTGATCCTCGCCTCACAGTTGCAAGATG
>JACKMB010000009.1 GCA_024235615.1 Thauera sp.
AGCACATTGCTGCCTGACTGCACGATCAAGCCACCGGCAGCTGAGGCCGACCAGTTGTCGTTGCAGCGACCGACCAGGGGGCGCCGAGTTCCGTATGTCATACGGGATGATCAGGGTCCCCGCTTAAGACCAGCGATCATAGAGTTGAGCACTGCGAGGGGTGGTCTCGTGGCCCCCCACGCTTACCTGCCCCTCGAGAAAAGCTCGATCTTCGCTATCGATACCCTTACCCCGGCAAGCCCTCCAAGCTCAACCCGATGCTGTCGAGATGAATTGGCTCGCTTCGGTCGACATCGGTGAAGTGCCACTGTCGTGGCCCGCAGCGACGATACAACTCGCTGCGACCACGAGCAGGGTCGATCACCAGCAGCTCTTGCACGCTATCGATCTCTCGGTATGCGTGGAGCTTGGCGCCCCTGTCGACCTTTTCCCGAAAGGGTGACAGAACCTCGATCACCAGGCCCGGGTAGGCGACGCGCTGCTCGTTGACTGGATCTCGACATAGGGTGGAGACCCAGAAATCGGGATAGAGCGTGGAGCGGTCCGTGCAGAGTGGTCTCCGATCGCGGGCAGTAAAGACCTGCTCGAGCGAGCACGCAAGATGCTCGCGGAGGGCGTTCTCCAGCGCCTCGCAGATGGACTCATGGGCCTTGGACGGGCGTGGGATAGGTTGCATCAGGCCGTCGATGATCTCGTGAACGTCATCCGGCGGCTGTCGCCGGACGACGAACTCGGGGACGTTTGAAGTCACTGACGCTGAGCATGACGAGATGCGCGTCCTTGAACTTGACCGGCTACAGGGATTGCTTTCGCGACGGCGAGTGGGGCGGGTTGAGGGGATCATTGTCTTCAGACTCGAGAGTAATAGGAGGAGTGCTGCGGGTTCTGCAATCACGTCGCAACGTCTTCTGGAAGGGAAATGGTGCCTAGGATTGCCGGCCTAGCTTGCAGACATGCCCTCCTGAACAACGTCTGCCGACATCCGTCAACGTCAGGTCCGCTGATTGGCCGAATGCCTTCCTTGTCCAGGAGTGTGCGCAGGTGTTTGGGTGAGGTGCGGGCACCACGGGCAAGGTCTCGAAGCCAGACGTACGCGGTTTTGAACTCCTGAAGCTGCTGCATCGCCACGCGCTGGTTGCGACGGTGCGTCGCAGCGGTGGCTGTCTGCAGCAGGCCCTGGCGGACCAGGTGATATGCGACCTCCTGCTTCACCGCCATTTGCTCGGCCACCTCCACGATCGAGAGGGTGTTCGACTGCTCGGTACGCCACTCATCACGCAGCTCGAGGTGGCGGTCGGCGTCGACGACAAGCGAGGGAATGACCGCAAGCCCCTTCAGTCTTCCGATGACGGGCAAGCGTCCATCAAGGATTGCGCTCAAGGTGAGGGCCAACTCTCCCTCGATGAGGCGCGTGCGACAGGCGGTGGCGAGGGAGATGACGTTCTCGGTAGCCTCAGTGGGCGAAGCGCTAGCTGCGTCGTCGAGTTGTCTCTTGAGCACGTCGAGCCGATGGCGGTCGATTCGCCAAACGGCTTGTTCGGTTTGGTCCCGCCCCTCGAGCACGGGCAGAATGCCTGCGTGGCACAGCTCTCGAAAGCGGTCCCGGCTGAGACCGAATTCAAGCCGCACCTCGCGGGTGGTGAGGCTCGCCGTGCGCAATGACCGATATGCTTCAACCGCGTTGGGGGGGATCGAGGTGAAGCAACGCTTGCCTGCAGCGGCTACCCGGCCTGCAAGGCGTCCTGCCCGGATCAGTTTCTTGACGCTGCCTCGCGCCAAAGCAAGTTCGGCAGATGCCCGCGCGATGCCGACGCTCCTTTTGCGAAACGCAGTTGCATTCCGGTGCTTCAGGACCTGTGGGTGACACGGCGCCGTCCTTACTTCGCCCACATAGTGAGAGATGGCTTCTCTGAGGGGGACGAACGCCGGGGCTGTGGGCAGCGCGTCCACCTTTGAGAGGAAGCGTCCAAGCGAGCGCCTCAGGGACGGTTCTCCCCTGTCGATGGTCTCCAGCGCTTTCATCAGCCCCGCCGGCCAGTCGGAGAGGATTCTGCCAGCGGTTTGCATGGCGAGCCGAACCTTGGCATGTGTGATGCATGCCATGGCTTCTGCTGATGGCGCCAAGTCTCCCAGCAAAGAGATCAGCTTGAGTCGCTGCCTATCGGACAGATCCAGCCAAACGGCCGGAAACGGTGGATTGCTGCTCTCAGTCCCCCCGAACGCATACCTCTCCGCTACGAGAAGGCTGCTGGAGGCGACCTCAGGTTCGATGGAGCAGAGCTCCATCCCACATTGGCAACGTGTCAGGCCGCCGAGAGTCCAGCTCAGTGGTCGTGAGCACGAGGGGCAGGCGTCGATAAGTGTCGTCTGGTGGATGGCACAGGTGACGCGCCTCATGTCCTCCCAACTTGCCTCTGCGAAACCGTTCTCGGCCAGGCACCGTGGGCAGATCTGGCGAGGTGACAATCGCCAAAAGTCGGACGGCAATCGCCGTCCTCCGAGCACGCAGAGGTGCCGGGCATCGGTGTCACCCGGGATGATGCCTTCCAAGCCGGCAAGTTGAGAGGTCGACTTGCCAATGGCCGCGCTGATTGTGGCGAGCGTGCTTTGATGAAGCGCCTTTCCACTCAGGTGGCGCATCATCCAGTCCGGCCCGCTATAGCCGTTCATTAGTGCAACCCGACCGACGTAACCCCGGAGCGATTCATTTGGAATGGGATGCGGTCTTCTTGGCAGCATGACGTAGACTCCGGTCGCGGAATGTGGCCCAAGGGTTTCTCAGTGCGGCTAGATCGTCGAGCGAGACGAGCATGCGCTGAAAAAGCGGGAGATTTGGGGGTGTGACAGCGCTTGCATACACAGGGCATTCGCCACTCAGGATTGATTCCATGACTCGCTTGAATCCGGAATAGCGATGCCGCCCGCAACCGGGCGACACCTCGGCGACGGGCACCAAATTTGCCCGGGGAGCCCAGGGCTGGATAGCCTGAGCGAGTTCGTGGATCAGTCTGGCCAAACTCTTCAGACTGGCAAACTGCATTCCTGTCCCGGGACGGTACTCGAGCAACTTGGCGTCCGCGAGCACTGTAAGTTGGCTGCGCGTGATCCCGAGGGCCTGGCACAACTGACTCACCGGGCGGTGCAGATACGCTTCAAAGTCGCCCAAGTGCGTTCGAAGGTGCGCCAACTCTTCAGCATCGCCGACGCCTGCCAGCCACTGCCAGAATGCGTCGCGCAACTGCGTCGGAGCCTCCATGCGCAACCATCGTGTTCCCATGCGAGTGAACTCGTCCATTTGCGTGAGCACCGACTCTGCGTCGAGCGTGTCGGAGCCACACGCCGAGTTCTGGAGTTCCTGCATGCAGGCCTGGAAACCTCGAGGCCAGTCTTCAAGGAAGCGACCGACCTGTTGGGCATGAGACTGGTCGCGCTTGAGCCCAGCGGGTAAGTCCTGGCGGTAGTGATGCAGCATGAGGGCAATGCGCTCAAGGTCGGAGACCTGAAGCGCTGCGGGTACTCGCGGAGCTATTTGCGGGGTGTGGGCGATCCCGACTGCCGCCAGGATCACTTTTGACACGAGCACCTGTTGGGAGCTCGCGCACGGTGCCTCCGCGCGCCTGTATTCAAGACCGCACCGACACTGCTCATGGTCGCGACGCCACGATAGGGGCTCGCGGCAAGCCGTGCATCGATCAATGAGTTGTAGCCCATGGTCTGGGCAGGCCGTGAACAGGCGTATAGACCAATACCATGGCGTGATGCCCTGCTCATCAAGGCATGCAGGGCAGACCTTGCGCCGCAATAGTGAGAAATGGCGGTGACCTAGCCGGTGAGCCTGGTAATGCCAACTGAACGCATCTCGGCGTACATCCTGGTTTGCTAGGCTCTGGCCGTCCTGTCCGGTGAGCTCGGCGAGTCTGCGAAGCGACACGCCGGGCAGATCCGTTCGTGCCGCGATTCCTGATGAAATGCGACGCTCCAGCAGAGTGCCGGGAATCCTGCGCAGACCATTCGCATTTGCCAGGCGGAGTGCGTAAGCGTGCGTGGTCTCGAGGGAGTGAATCTTGGGGCGCAGCGCCAGCATCATGACTTCTTGGTCCTCTTGACGGGGTCCCTGCTCGTTCCTGCATACGGTTCGCTTGGCTTGTCCAGACGCCTGATCTTGAATCCAGAATTGAACGGATTCAAACTGCCGACCCCGCTCCGCCAGATAGCTCGCTGAAACGCTCGTTCAAATACGCTGCCTTCGATTACAGCTTGAGATTTGCGAACTGCAATCTTGAGAGCTGCAGAAAGCAGCTTCACCAAGGGGCCAATTCTCCCGTCGGACGCCACGAAAAGCTTCGTGGCAGTGTCACTGTCAAGAAGATTTGAATGGCTTAGCATTGGTATGTGGGAGCAGATCGCCTTGATGACCTTAGTGAATCGTGTCAGCGAGAGCTTATCGGTCGTCTGATCAAACAAGCTCAATTCCAAGGTGGTGCTGAATCGGCGCCGCAATTGGACGTTACATTCGAGGATGGCTTCCGATCGGGGGAGACCGCACAAAACGAACGGGATCTCGCATTGATCGGAAAGTTCTTTGAACCAATCTGATATCTGAAGAAGGGAGTCGCCTCGCCTTCCATCGACGAAGTGGTTAGCCTCATCAAACAACAATGCTTGTGATTCACATCCCTTCGTCAAGCAGACAATTCTGCTGGTCAGCTCGACCGTTGTTTGACCGCCAACCCCCGCAAGCGGGTCGCCCAATGCGGCCAAGGTAGCCTGAGCAACCGACTTAATGGTCGGACGAGACGGAATCGATACGAGGGGACACGGTACGAGGGTGCGGTCATCCCGCTGCTGGGCCTCGGGGAAACGAGATTTAATAGCCTTGAGCAATGTTGTTTTACCAACACCAGATTCACCGATGATCATCATTCCCACACCCTCGTTGGAATAAGGAGCGAAGGTGATGAGATCATTGAATTCATCGAGGATCTCCTGCCATCCTGTATGTGCAACCCGAAGGTTGTGCAGCGTCTCAATCGTTTTATTGAGGCCGATTTCAGATTCGTTGGTCAGTACGCTTTCCATTTTTTTAGCGCTCTCCTGATTAAGCAAAGGCAGTCTCGAAGTCCATTTCATCCTCGAGCTCGTCTTCTAGGGCAAGATTCAGTGTCTTCTCGCTCCCTTGGGCCCCGTTCGTCTTGGTTTCCTTGTCCTTCATGCGCTCTCCCTTGGTGCGGTCGCGAAGTTTCTTGCTTTCGAACAACTCGCTTACCAAATTACGGAGTTCCGCCTTCGCCTCGGCAATTGACAATTCACGCTCCTCTGTGCGCGCCATCTTCTTCCGATAGGCGCGAATCCATTTGTATTGGCTTGCACTCATGCCGCGTACTGCGTCAGGGGAGACATTCTCGACGTTGATGTACTCTTCAGACTCGGGGTCTTGAACGTGTATTTGGGTCATGTCAGCGTTATGAAATCGAACCTGAACCTCCAGATTCTCACCATATCGGCGACGTAGATCCTGAAGCTCGCTGGATTGGTAGAGTTGATCACCATGCAGCTGGATCCCGTAATGCCAGACTCGTCGGTGTACAACCTGGCTGAGATGGATATCCAGCTTGTCCACACAAGCGGGAAGTTCAGGAGCATGCATCTTTGACTCGCGCTGCCATCTCAAGGCGGGAGGTTCGCTAATCCCGCGGTGCATTTGTTGGCTGTAAACGTCCAGGATCCAGCGATGGATAACCTCGTTAAGCTTTTCGAGTGTAATCAGGGCATGCTTTAGAGGGTCAAAGTCGAATCGTTGCCAATATTTTGCGAATGACGTCCCTGGTAACTTGTGGATCAGGTTGTAGTTCAGCGTTTTCAGGAAGCGCTCGATTGCGCCTTTATGAAATGGCTTTCTTTTGCCTCCAAATTCGATTCTGAATCCAAGCCCAAGCGCCGCAACCTCAAGGGCTTCAGCGTGAAACTCCAGTCCATTATCGACGACGAGCGTCTCTGGTAATCCGTGCGCGAGCCAGGAGTTCTTGAGTGCTGGATATCGGGCTTTGAGATCGATTTTCGGAAGCACCGCATGCCGCAGGCAATGCATTACTGCCTCGACGGAAGGCGGCGAGAAGGAGATATGAAAGCCGAGGACCATCCTGGTCCTCTTATCAATTGCGACTGTGATCCAGGGGCGCCCAAGGGGAAGATGAGCGTCTTCATCGACCACGAATATATCGAGGGGCGTGTGGTCGATTTCGACCCGTTCATTGGGGCGCGATGCTCGGATCCCTGCTTTGCTGTGGCGGAATCGACGGTTGGCTTCTTCTTCACCGTAGCGGGCTACGGCGCGCTCATACGCGTCCCGCCCGTTAATCATTCGGTATATTGTCGCCAGAGATGGGGCGACAAGCTGCTTGGTCGGCGGAAGTGAGAGGTTTTCGTTGGCGATGACTCGCAGAACCTCCAGTCGTGTTGCCTCGCCGGACTCCCTGCCTTCCAAGTAGATCTTGTCGATGCAGTGATTGACGATCTCGACGGTGCGCTCGGGCAGGCGGTGCTCGCGTCCCGTGTTGGTGCCCCAGGATTTGCGCCTTTGGCTAATAACGCCGCGCCCCGATTCCGCGCTGCGCCGCGCCCAGCGGTACACCGAGATTGGATGAGGGGGGCAAGGGTCGCCAAGCTCTCGTGCAACCTCCACGATCAACAACCTGGTCACCGACGAGGGGGAGCACGATTTGCAGCCGGCGTCCTGCAGTCCTTTGACATAGCCGTTGCGGCGGAGGGCCTCTCTGCGCTCTTTCTCGGGCAGATCGTCGATGGTCGGTGCAAGCCGTTCCCGCTTCAACAAGTTGGGGTCGTAGCCCCCGGGCAGGCGAAATGAAAGCCGGCGCTCGATGTAGAGCACGGCGAGCTCGCCCTCGGAGAGCTCGACGGGGCTGAATTCCGTCGTTTCATCGGCCGCGATCAGGCACCACTTCCCTGCAGGGTTAGGTGGCACGAGCCGGAGATTCTTGTCATCAAACTTGACCAGAGGGTTACGTAGCCAGGTGAAGCGATTCATTTGGCAACCCCCCAGATCTCACTGCCCTCCGTGGTCCGCCATGGGAGCTCCCGTGCAATCCTGGTTGCGCGATGCGGCTCTTGCAGGACCATGGCACTACGGTCGATCGTGTGGGAAAGGAGATCGATATTGAGGTCTCCGTTCAAGACGTGCGCGGCTGCCCTCGACAAGCCGCCCAGGCGCTCCGCGACGACGTGGATCGGTAGTGGCAAGTCTGGCTCGACGGCTGATAGCTCTAATCGGTCAGGGCTTACACGCGCGGCACCCCGCCATCTTTGGAGAATTCGGATGTTCTCCAGCAGGGGCTCGACGCGAATCCAGCGGTCGGTGATGACGTAATAGTCCAGACCCTGCGCGGCCGACCCGACTGCCCGCGCTTCGAGCACAGCAGCCATCGTCAGCGCTTGGTTGGTGTGCTTTATCTCCACATAGACATCCAGACCGTCGTCGAGCGTCAGCTTGAAGTCAGGTGTCGTTCTTCGCTGCTTGCCCTCGTGCATGTAGGTGATGCGAACAGGCTGAGCCGTGATTTTGGTGACCGATGGGCAGGCCTCGAACCGCGCGACGGCCTCCTCTTCCTGACTACTCTCGCAGCGGACGATGGCGCCTGACTTGAATGAAGGCGCCTTGCGGCGCGGCATGGGCTGCGAGCGCGTGATGGGCTGGCGCGCCATGGGCGCGCGGCGGCTAGAAGGGGCAGCAGGGGCCCCGGACGTGCAAGTCATTTCAAAACTCCAGGTTGAGCGCCGCCCTTGAGCCGCCTATCGAGGCGGATCAAGGGGGCTGATATCGCAAGCCACAGGCGTAACAACGCCCGCGTTCAGACGTGTGCGCCGAACGTTGGTGATGGCAAGGGGAATCGGGAATTGACGGCGGGGCCCTGGAGGCGGAAACTCTTGGTGTCGAAGCAAGGGCTCTGCAAAGGGCCGATCGGGGCAGGCCGTCAGGTCTGCCCTTGTTTTTTATGGCATGGGAATCTCCCTGTGTCGTGTGCGAGTGGGTGGGTTGTCCGCGAGTGCGGGGTTCAGTTCGTGGTCGGGAGTGCCGCCTTCTTGTTCCGCGCAGATGGGCTGGCGCTCTCCCCTGGCTCCAGTACTCGCCGCTTCAGTCTTGGAATCTCACGGTGCGGACGCTCGCGCAGATCACTTTTCAAAGCCAGCGTCGCTCGGATCAGCCCGACTTGGCTGGGATGCAGATTGTTGAGTTGCAGGCGCATCTCATTGAAGACGACGTAGATGTCTTCGGGCGCGTCTACTTCCAATGTCATCCTCCGCTGCGAGAGTTCCAGCGCCTCTAGCAGGCAATCAGTATTTTTCTCGTCTAGATTGAGCGCGGCCTGGAGCCGTTGGACAAACTCGGCTGCCGGCGGCCCCTTTGCGCCCACCTCCAGGGCCGAGAGATAGGTCTGCTCGTATCCGAGCAGCTCCGCCAGATCAATCTGTCGCAGGCCGTGGCGGCGTCGGGTCTCTGCAAGGAGGCGGCTGAAGGGGCTCATTAACTCTACCCGTATGGGTACTTAGAACGAGCGAAGATTAATGGCAGGATGGGCGAGGCGCAAGCGACATCGTGCTATAAAGTGTTGAAAAGAAAAGAGAAGTGATTTTGTTCACTGACGGCGTGATTCTATAAATTCAATAATCGTGAATTGGAACAAGGGTCTGCGGACGGGAATCGGTAGAGACCTGCTGGAGGCTGGCAGCTGACTGCTCTTCACTCGTTTTTCGAGCGGCTTGAGCGTCTAAAAGGGCAAAAAAATAAGCCCAGCCGAGGCTGGGCGAGCTCACTGCTACTGAAGTGTTTGCGTTGAAGGAATTCAGTCGGTCGTATAGGTTTTGACCAAGCCCCTAAGGAGTGCCGTTAGAGCTGCCGGGCCCCCTTGAAGCTGTCGCCTCGGTATCGAGCCAGGTATCCACGAGAATCGGTGGGGCAAAGCGGATCCACGCGCCTGACGCCTACCGCCTCGTGATCGCGCCGAAACAACGTCAGCGCATGCAGCAACGCGTCCAGCCACGCTCCGCCATGGGGCATGCTTGCGATCGGTATAATCCCGAGTTCCGTCGCCGCACCCAACCACGCCCTCGCGCCCCCCATGCTCAAGCTCGAACAGATCACCCCGAACACTGCGCTGGTTGGTATCGAGCTGGGCCAGATCGTCCGCGTGGTGGCCACCGAGCCGGTCGGCCCCGATGCGCTCACCGTGGTCTACAAGACGGCCGACGGCCGCTTCGGCGAGCGCATGGTGTTCCGCAGCGACGAGGCCAACCTGTCTGTCGCCGAAGAGGGCCGCCCATGGGCCTTCGACGCGCCCGGCGAAGCGTTCAAGCTCGCGGCGGAGGCGTGGCGAATCAACCTCGCGCATCTGTTCGACCCGATGATGGCGGTGCATACCTCCAATGTCGAACCGCTGCCGCACCAGATCACCGCGGTCTACGAGTCCATGCTGCCGCGCCAACCGCTGCGCTACGTGCTGGCGGACGACCCCGGTGCTGGCAAGACGATCATGGCGGGCCTGTTCATCCGCGAGCTCCTGATGCGCGCCGACGCCCGCCGTGTGCTCATCGTCGCCCCAGGCAGCTTGGTCGAGCAGTGGCAGGACGAGATGCGCGAGAAGTTCGGGCTGGAGTTCCGCATCTTCGGTCGCGACCTCATCGAGAACAGTGCCAGTGGCAACCCGTTCGAGGACACCGATTTGCTGGTGGCACGGGTCGATCAGCTCTCGCGCAACGACGACCTGCTGCAGAAGCTCCAGCTCACGCGCTGGGATCTGGTGGTGGTCGATGAGGCGCACAAGCTCTCGGCCAACTACTTCGGAAACAAGATCAACAAGACCAAGCGCTTTCAGCTCGGCGAACTACTCGGCAGTATCACCCGGCATTACCTGCTGATGACCGCGACGCCGCACAACGGCAAGGAAGAGGATTTCCAGCTCTTCCTGTCGCTGCTCGATTCCGATCGCTTCTACGGCAAGTTCCGCGACGGCGCGCACAAGGTGGATGTGTCCGACCTCATGCGCCGCATGGTCAAGGAAGAGATGTTGCGCTTCGACGGCACAAAGCTTTTTCCCGAGCGCCACGCCTACACGGTCAATTACCGCCTCTCGGATCTCGAAGCCGCGCTGTACGGCGCCGTCACCGACTACGTGAAGACGGAGATGAACCGCGCCGACCAACTCGAAGACGGTGCCCGCCGCGGCACGGTCGGATTCGCGCTCACCGCGCTGCAGCGCCGGCTTGCCTCAAGCCCCGAGGCGATCTACCAGTCGCTGCGTCGTCGCCGGACCAAGCTGCAACGCCGGGTCGAAGAAGAGAAGCTGCGCCAGCGCGGCGAAGTGCTCGCCAACAGCGTGTTCACCAACGGCGCCGGCGAAGACATCTGGGATGCCCCCGAGAACCTCGCCCCGGAAGACTACGAGGAGTTCGAGGAATCGGTCGTCGATCAGGCCACCGCCGCCCGCACCATCGTCGAACTGCAGGCCGAGATCGTTATCCTCGAAGGGCTGGAAGAGCAGGCCCGCCAAGTGGTGCATTCCGGGCAGGACCGCAAGTGGGACGAACTCTCGCGCCTGCTGCAGGACACGCCCGAGATGCGCGATGCCGACGGCCGTCAGCGCAAGCTCATCGTCTTTACCGAGCACCGCGACACCCTGAACTACCTCGCCGTGAAGATCCGCGGCGTGCTGGGTAGCGAAGAGGCGGTGGTGGTCATCCACGGTGGCGTCAAGCGCGAGGACAGGCGCAAGGTGCAGGAGCTCTTTCGCAACGACCCGGTGGTGCGCGTGCTCATCGCCACCGACGCGGCCGGTGAAGGCGTGAACCTGCAAAACGCCAACCTCATGGTCAATTACGACCTGCCCTGGAACCCCAACCGCATCGAGCAGCGCTTCGGCCGCATCCACCGTATCGGTCAGACCGAAATCTGCCACCTGTGGAACATGGTCGCCAACGAGACCCGCGAAGGCGACGTTTTCCAGCGCCTGTTTGACAAGCTGGAAGTCGAGCGCAAGGCCTTGGGCGGGCGGGTGTTCGACATCCTGGGCGAAGTGTTCGAGGAAAAGAGCCTCCGCGAGCTGCTCATCGATGCCATCAAGTACGGCGAAGACCCCGCGCGCAAGGCCGAGCTCTTCCGCAAGATCGAGGGCGCGCTCGACACCGACCGCCTGCAGACCATCATCCGTCGCAACGCGCTGTGCGAAGAGGTCATGGACCCGCAGCGACTCTACACGGTGAAGGAAGAGATGGAGAAGGCCGAGGCCCGCAAGCTGCAGCCCTATTTCATCCGCGCTTTCTTCAATCAGGCGTTCCAGTCGCTCGGAGGCGAACTGCGCCCCCGCGAAGCCGGTCGCGCCGAGATCACTCATGTGCCGGCCATCATCCGCGAACGCGACCGCCAGATCGCTGGCCGCGACCGGCGCTACAACGAGCCGGTGCTGCGCCGTTACGAGCGCGTCTGCTTCGAGAAGGACCACGTCCGCGTGCCCGGCCGCGCCGAGGCCAAGATGGCGAGCCTCCTGCACCCCGGCCATCCGCTGATGCAGGCCGTGACCGACATCGTGCTGGAACAGCATCGCAACAAGCTCAAGCAGGGTGCGGTGCTGGTCGATCCAGCAGACTTGGGGCTCACGCCGCGGCTGATGTTCATCGTCGATCACGCCGTGAAGGAAGGGGCGGACCAAAACCGCATCGTCTCGCGCCGCATGCAGTTCGTGGAGATCGACCCTGCAGGCGAGGCCATCCATGCCGGATGGGCGCCGCACCTCGACCTTGAAGCCATCGCCGCCGACGACCTCGCCCGCATCGGCGACGTGCTCGATGCCCCTTGGGTCGCCACCGGCCAAGCTAACCACCTGGAGCAACGGGCGCTCGTTCACGCATCTACCCATCTGGTGCCCGAGCATTTCGAGGAAGTCCGCACCCGCCGCGTGCAGCAGGTCGACAAGACCCTCGCCGCGGTGCACGAACGGCTGGTGAAGGAGATCAACTACTGGCAGGACCGCTCGATCAAGCTCAAGGACGACGTCGCCGCCGGCAAGCAGCCGCGCCTCAACTACGACAATGCCCTGCGCACCCTGGACGAGCTCTCCGCCCGGCTGCAGACTCGCAGCGCCGAACTGCAGGCCATGCGCCACGTGATCTCCAGCACGCCCACGGTGGTCGGCGGCGCGCTGGTTATCCCGCAGGGGCTGCTGTTGCAACGTCGCGGCGAATCCGGCTGGAGCGCAGACGCCACCGCTCGCGCCCGCATCGAGGCCATCGCCATGCGGGCCGTCATGGATGCCGAGCTCGCCCTCGGCCATGAGGTCATCGACGTGTCCGCGCAGAAGTGCGGCTGGGACGTCACCAGCCTGCCAGGGCCGATCGAGGGCCGCCTACCGCCCGCTCGCCACATCGAGGTCAAGGGGCGCGCCAAGGGCGCCGCCACCATCACCGTCACCCGCAACGAGATCCTCTACGGGCTCAATCAGGCCGACAAGTTCATCCTGGCAGTCGTGCTGGCTGAAGGTGACAATGTAGAAGGCCCGTTCTACATTCGACGCCCCTTCACCCAGGAGCCGGATTGGGCCGTCACCAGCATCAATCTGGATCTCAATGAACTGCTTGGCAGGAGTACGGCCCCATGCGCTTGAGCAAGATCACGCTGAGCAATTTCCGATGCTTCGAAACGCTGGAATTGGATCTGCACCCACGCCTCACTGTGCTCGTTGGCGACAATGGTGCAGGCAAGACCGCTGTACTTGACGCGATTGCCGGTGCCCTATCGCCCGTACTGACCTACTTGTCTTCAGCCAACCAGAGACTGAGTGGGCGTGGCATTCAGGACGGAGATTTCCGGGTCGTGCAGTGGCCGCAATTCGGTGGCAAGGCACGCTGGGGTATGGCGGACGTCACTCAACTAAAAGTGGAAACATTTGATGGTTTAGCTTGGGATGTCTGGCGCGCCTCGACAAAAGGCAAGAAGCCCGCGCACGCAATTGGTCAAACGGACCTGAAGCATTACCTACAGAGTGTGTCGGACAGTTATGCCGAAGAACTCCCCCGTCTGACGCCAGTCGTCGCCTACTACGGAGCACGACGGGGTTATATCGACGTGCCTCAACGTCTGCGTGCAGCCAAGCAGAATTATGGCTATCCGGCCGCCGCGCTGATCGGCGCGCTGGATTCCATGAGCGACTTCCGAGAAATGCTCGCATGGTTTGACCAGGAAGAGGCCGCAGAGCTCCGGGCGAACAAGGGAGTCGTTGATGAGGATTTTGTCGAATCACCCACGATCGTTGCTGTGCGCACGGCCATCGAAGACCTGCTCGGAGGTGCCTACTCTAATCCGCACTTCAACAAGGACCACAAATTTGTTCTAGAGCGGAAACTGGACGGTGCTCACTTGATGGTGAGTCAGCTCAGTCAGGGCTATCAGAGCATGCTGGCGCTAGCGATGGATTTCGCTCGCAGGCTTGCTATTGGTAATCCGCATGCGGTTTATGAGACAGAAAGTGCTTGGCCGCAGATATTTGAGGCAATCACCAAGTTGGAGGCGCTGGACCGCACCTTTTCCAGTGGGATTGCCGACGATGTAACGACGGCGCTTCGGTCCGCACTATCCCTGAGTGCGCCAGCCATCATGTTGGTCGACGAAATAGACTTACACCTGCACCCAACTTGGCAGCAACGGGTCCTGGGCGACCTGATGAGGACATTCCCACTCACCCAGTTCATCGTCACCACGCACAGCCCCCAGATACTAACGACGGTCAGCCGCGAGAACATTCGGATCCTTCAAACCGCGGAAAGCGGCATCGAGGCCAGAAGACCGGACTTCAGCCCCCTGGCGCACGAATCCGGTGATGCCCTAGCCAAGGTCATGGGCACGCAACGTGAGCCTGAGCTACCGCTGCAGGACGATATCCGCCGCTACGAGCAGCTGGTACGTACCGGGCAGGAAGGTAGTCCGGACGCGCAACAATTGCGCGACACACTGGAAAACGCTGGCTACCAGTTCCACGAAAGCGACTTGGCAACGTGGCGTTTTCTCGCGGCGCGCAAGTTCGGCAAGGCGGGCTGAGGATGGTTGAACTGCAACACCGCACCACGCCAACCCCGTCGCTGACTGATTTCGTCTCAACCTATCCCGCGCCGGTCGCTGCCGACTTCGACAGTCGAGCCTTCCAGCCGATCAAGTTAGCCGTCAAAGCCGATCTGAACAAGGATCAGGGCGGCCTGTGCGCCTATTGCGAAAAACCTCTGCAGCCGACCGAAGGCCAGATCGACCACATCAAGCCCAAGGCTGGCGCCAATGCCAGACCGGACCTGTGCTTCGCTTACAGCAACTACGCCCACAGCTGCATCAACCCGAAAACCTGCGGTCAGAAGAAGCAAGACGGCCTGCTGGCCATCGAACCCGGCCCGGGCTGCAATGCCGAATGGGCGCTGTCCACCGACGGCACCATCGAACCTCTACCCGAACTGACCCGGCAACGCCGGCACGCCGTCGTCCAGACGCGCGACATGCTGGGCCTGAACAAGGACTCCGATCTTGTGGATGAGCGCAGGCGCTGGCTCGCCAGCGCCATTGCAGTCCTTCAGGCGGCGCCCGCAGATTTTCCCGACTTTCTCCAAAGCGCGCCGTATCGGCACATCCTGGCGACCGCTTTCTGACACCCCGAGACATGACCCCCATCAAAACCCCCAAGAAACTCATCGAAGTCGCCCTCCCGCTCGACGCCATCAACGTCGCCGCGGCGCGGGAGAAGTCGATCCGCCACGGCCATCCCAGCACGCTGCACCTGTGGTGGGCGCGCCGGCCGCTGGCCGCGGCGCGGGCGGTGATCTTTGCGCAGATGGTCAATGACCCCGGCTACGAGCGCCACCTGGGGCGCGGGGTGAACAAGGAGAAGGCGGCCGTCGAGCGCGAGCGCCTGTTCAAGATCATCGAGGACTTGGTGCAGTGGGAGAACACCAACAACGAGGACGTGCTCGCCCGCGCCCGCGAGGAGATCTGGAAGAGCTGGCGCGAGACCTGCGCGCTCAACCGCGGTTACGTGGCCTCCCACCCGCAGGCGGCCGAGCTCTTCAACCCGGACAAGCTGCCCGCCTTCCACGACCCCTTCGCGGGCGGCGGCGCGCTGCCGCTGGAGGCGCAGCGCCTGGGGCTGGAGAGCTACGCCAGCGACCTCAACCCGGTCGCGGTGACCATCAACAAGGCGATGATCGAGATTCCGCCACGCTTTGCCGGCCGTGCGCCGGTGGGGCCGCGCATCCCCGGCGACAAGCAGGGCAAGCTGGCCGAAGACTGGTCCGGCGCCAAGGGTCTGGCCGAGGACGTGCGCCGCTACGGCGCCTGGATGCGGGGGGAAGCGGAAAAGCGCATCGGTCACCTGTACCCGAAGATCGAAGTCACCGCCGAGATGGTCGCCGAGCGACCGGACCTCAAGCCGCTGATGGGGCAATCGCTCACCGTGATCGCCTGGCTGTGGGCGCGCACCGTAAAAAGCCCCAACCCCGCCTTCAGCCATGCCGAAGTGCCGCTGGCCTCGACCTTCGTGCTGTCGAGCAAGGCGGGCAAGGAGGCGTATGTGGCGCCGGTGGTCGAGGGGGATGGCTATCGGTTCACGGTGAAGGTGGGGACGTCGCCGGAGAGTGCGAAGGACGGCACCAAGGCCGCCGGGCGCGGTGCGAATTTCCAGTGCGTGTTGTCGGGCGTGCCGATTGGTGGCGACTACATCAAGGCCGAGGGGCAGGCTGGACGCATGGGCGCACGATTGATGGCCGTTGTTGCCGAAGGCGTGCGCGGGCGTGTTTATCTCACCCCGACCGAAGAGCACGAAGTCGTCGCCCGACAGGCGGAGCCGTCATGGAAGCCATCGGGTGACGTACCGGCCCGACTCACCGGTGGCACTTGCGTGCCTTACGGTCTGAAAGAATGGGGCGACCTCTTCACCCCCCGCCAACTGGTGGCACTGACCACCTTTTCTGATCTGGTCCAGGAGGCCATCGAAAAGTGCCGTCAGGACGCGTTGACTGCAGGATTGGCCGATGACGGCACCGGGCTGGATGCCGGCGGCAGCGGGGCGACAGCGTATGCGCAGGCGGTGGGGGTGTACCTGGGTATCGCCGTAGATAAGACAACGGATTACAACAGCTCCTTGGTTGCGTGGAGCCCAACTCGCGATCAAGCCAAGACCACCTTTGGCCGGCAGGCACTGCCGATGATCTGGGATTATGCAGAAATCAATACGTTAGCGGGCGCAGCTGGTGATCTTGATGTTTCGATCGCGGGAATTTGCCGCGCAATGCCTGCACTTGCATCAACTGAACACGGTTCTGCGAGACATGCCGATGCACAGTCGCAGAAAATCAGTGCTGGAAAGGTCGTCTCCACCGACCCCCCTTATTACGACAACATCGGCTATGCCGACCTATCCGATTTCTTCTACGTCTGGCTACGCAAGAGCCTGAAGCCGATCTTCCCCGGCTTGTACGCCACGCTGGCCGTACCCAAGGCCGAGGAACTGGTCGCCACGCCCTACCGTCACGGCACCAAGGAGAAGGCCGAAGCTTTCTTCCTCGACGGCATGACCCGCGCGATCCACAACCTCGCCGAGCAGGCGCATCCAGCCTTCCCGGTGACGATCTATTACGCCTTCAAGCAGGCGGAAACCAAGGGCGACGCGGGCACCTCGAGTACCGGCTGGGAAACCTTCCTCGATGCGGTGATTCGCGCCGGTTTCGCCCTCACCGGCACTTGGCCTATGCGCACGGAACGTGATGCGCGCTCAATCGGAATCGGCGCCAACGCGCTCGCCTCCAGCATCGTTCTCGTCTGCCGCAAGCGCGACGCCGACGCCGCTATCGTCAGCCGCCGCGAGTTCATCCGCGAACTCAACGCCGTGCTGCCCGAGGCGCTGATGGACATGACCCGCGGCGGCATCAACAGCCCGGTGGCGCCGGTCGATCTGTCGCAGGCCATCATCGGCCCCGGCATGGCGATCTTCAGCCAGTACGCGGCGGTGTTGGAGGCCGACGGCAAGCCGATGAGCGTGCGCACCGCGCTGCAACTCATCAACCGCTTCCTCGCCGAGGACGACTTCGACCACGACACCCAGTTTTGCCTGCACTGGTTCGAGGGCCAAGGCTGGGCCACCGGCAAGTATGGCGAGGCCGACGTGCTCGCCCGCGCCAAGGGCACCAGCGTGTCCGGCCTAACCGACGCCGGCGTGGTCGAATCCGGCAAGGGCGAGCTACGCCTGCTGAAATGGGCCGAGATGCCGCGCGACTGGAACCCGGAAACCGACACCCGCGTGCCGGTGTGGGAAGCCCTTCACCAGATGATCCGCGCCCTCAACCAGGACGGCGAAACCGCCGCCGGCGCGCTGCTCGCCCGCATGCCCGCCCGCGCCGAGCCTATCCGTGCGCTCGCCTACCGCCTCTACACCCTATGCGAGCGCAAAGGCTGGGCCGAAGACGCCCGCGCCTATAACGAGCTGATCACCGCCTGGAGCGGCGTGGAGCGCGGGGCGAGCGAGGCGGGGCATGTGGGGTCGCAGGGTAGTCTGGACATCTGAGGAGCGAGACATGGTCAGCGTTCACCGAATTGGGATTTCCCTCGAAAGAAAGAGGAAGGAGCTGAGCGCACACACCATCGCCAGTTTTCTGGTCGCACAAGGCGTCGAGAATGTGCCCGCGCTACGCGCGAATAGGTTGATGAGCTATACGGCATTGCGCTTTATCAATGACCGTTCGGCCATCAACTACTGGCTTCGCATGAATTTGCTGGACATTCCAGATCATGCACCGGACAAGCTGGTGCTCACCCAGGCTGGACTCCGCGAGTGTGTCGAAAGAGAGGCGGGCACGGCCACTGACAGTCTCGGGCGAAAGAAGAAGGAATGCGTAACTCCCGAGCTAGTTCGTGAAATGCGGAATGCGATTTTGTTTGGCGAGTACCACAACCCAGCAGTCTCGTTCGAAGCAAAGGATTTCAATCTTGGCTAGGCCGACTGTGTGTGCGGCTTTTGCGCGCCATGAGTGATCTGATCTCCAGAGAAGGCGAGCTGCTCTCGGCGCTGCGTGGCCTGATCGAGCAGGCCCGCCAGCACGTGGCGCAAACGGCCAACAGCACTGTGACGATGCTGTACTGGCATGTCGGCCTGCGCATCCGCAGCGAGGTGCTCAAGAACGAGCGCGCCGAGTATGGCGAGCAGATTGTGTCGACGCTGTCGACACAATTGGTCCGCGAGTACGGCCGCAGCTTTGGCGTGCGCAGCTTGCGCCGCATGGTGCAATTTGCCGAGGTGTTCCCGGACGAGGCGGTGGTGGCATCGCTATCGCCGCACCTGAGCTGGAGCCACTTCATCGAGATCCTGCCGCTGAAAAAGCCGCTGGAGCGCGAGTTCTACGCCGAGATGTGCCGCATCGAGCGCTGGAGCGTGCATACCCTGCGCGAGCGCATCAGCAGCCAGCTCTACCTGCGCACGGCGCTGACAAAGCAGCCCGAGGCGCTGGTCGATGCCGAGCTCGTCAAGCTGCGCGCCGGCGGCCAGATGACGCCCGACATGGTGTTCCGCGACCCCTACATGCTGGACTTTCTCGGCCTGCCCGACGGCTACAGCGAGCGCGACCTGGAGGCCGCCATCCTGCGCGACATGGAGCGCTTTCTGCTGGAGATGGGCGCGGGCTTCACCTTCGTCGCCCGCCAGAAGCGCATCAGCGTGGGCGGTGACGACTTCTATCTCGACCTGCTGTTCTACCACCGGCTCTTGCGCCGGCTGGTGGCGGTGGAGCTGAAGCTGGAGAAGTTCCAGCCCGCCCACAAGGGCCAGATGGAGCTGTACCTGCGCTGGCTGGACAAGTACGACCGCGCCGCGGGCGAGGAGTCGCCCATCGGTTTGATCCTGTGCGCCCAGGCCGACACCGAGCAGGTCGAGCTGCTGGACCTGGGGAGGGCCAACATCCGGGTCGCCGAGTACCTGGACAAGATTCCCGACATGAAACTGCTGCGCGAGCAGTTGCACCGTTCGGTGCAGCGGGCGCGCGAACAGGCTGCGTATGGCGCGTTGCCATCGGCTCCCGAGCACGATTGAAGGCGCCGACGCCTTTGGAGGATGAGGACATGGCAAGAATCACCGTATTCCGAGAGAACCAGCAGCTTCGTGGGAAAGCCTTGGCTGCAAACACGGTTGCGAGTTTTCTGGTGGCGCAAGGAAAGAGCTCGTTACCCGACCTGTCGGAGACTTGGGTGATGAACGCTGAGTTGCTGACCTTTTTGAACCGCCCGCGTGCGCTCGATCATTGGTGTGATCTGGGCAGATTGTTGCCCAGAGGTGGCGGGTACGTGCTGACAAGGCATGGGCTGGATACTGTGCTCAACCGAGAGGCAAACGAGGCTCGTGGCGCTTCTGGAAAACGCAACGCATTCAACGTGTCACCGGAGCTTGTCAGGCTGGCCCGGCTATTCATTCTGACGGGTAGGACACAGGAACCTTCTGGTATCGAAGTGCTGAGCATGACTCTTGATGTGGATATCCCTGAAGGCGACTGGACCCCATAGTTTTCAAGCCACAGGGCTTTTCGCGCCAGATTCGGCGGTGAGTCGGGGAAGCAAGCATCGGATCTGAGTCGGCGATTGAGTGAGGAACAAAGAACAATGCAGAACAAGAAACTCTCGATCCGGAAGATCGTGAGCTATCTGAACGACGAAGAGGCCGAGGGTGGTGGGTTCTGGCTGCCGAACATCCAGCGGCCCTTCGTTTGGAGTGAGGAGCAAATTGCGCGCCTGTTCGATTCGATCATGCGCGAGTACCCGATCAGCACGCTGCTGGTGTGGAAGACGAAGGAGGCGGTGAAGCACCGCAAGTTCATCGATATCTACCGGCGCGACATCAAGCTGACCGACTTCTACGTCCCGGACAACACGCGCTCGAAGATGATGGTGCTCGATGGGCAGCAGCGCCTTCAGAGCCTGTTCATCGGCTTGCGCGGCAGCTACGAAGGGCGCGAACTGTACTTCGACGTGCTCAGCGGCGGCGTGGCGGCCGCGCCGGAGGACATTCGTTTTCGCTTCGCCTTCAAGACCGCGAATCCGGGCTGGCCCTGGGTGCGGTTCAAGGATCTCGTTTTCCAGAACAACAGACTTCCAGGTGAAATGGCGGATGCGCTCGCACAAAGTGCGCCTCAGGCGCTGTCACAAGATGCCTTCCGCACCGTTAGCCGGAACATCGAGCGGGTACGGCAGGAGTTCGTGACCGACGACAACATCACCTTCCAGGAGCTGGACGGCATCGACAATCCGGATGCCTACCGGGTGGATGACATCGTCGAGATCTTCATCCGCGCCAATTCCGGCGGTACCAAGCTCGGCAAGTCGGATCTGCTGTTCTCGTTGCTGACTTCGAGTTGGGACGAGGCCGATGGCGAGATGGAAGCGTTGCTGGAGGACCTCAACCAGGGCAGCTTCGATTTCGATCGCGACTTCGTGCTGAAGTCCTGCCTGAGCATGCTGGGCAAAGGGGCGCGCTATGAGGTCGGCAAGTTCCGGGACGGCAAGACCAAGGAGGAGATCATCGCCAAATGGGATGAACTGGCCGAGGCGATCAGGGCGGTGCGGGATCTGCTGGTCTCCAAGACGTACATTCGATCTGATCGGGCGATGCCTTCCTATCTGGCGCTGATCCCGCTTATTTACTATCGCTTCCACCACCCGGCGAAGTTCGCTGCCAACCAAGACATGGCGGCCTATCTGCTACGGGTGCTGGTGACAGGGGTGTTTGGCGGCAGCCCGGACAACCTGATCGACAAGCTGGTTCGCAACATCCAGGAACAGCAGGATTTCGTACTCTCTGAGATCTACGGGGTGATCCGTGCAGAGGGTCGCAGCCTGGAGATCACGCCGGCGGTGATTTTCGATCAGTATTACGGATCAAGGACGATCCACCTCTTCTTCAACCTCTGGTACCGGGACTTCGACTACTCGCCCGCGCTGGATGCCAACGGCCCGCAGGTGGATCATATCTTCCCGCAGAGCCTGTTGAAGACCGTTAAGGACATCAACCCCGAGAGCGGCAAACGCAACATCCTGCACTACCGCGCGGAGCACCGTGATCAGCTCGCCAATTGCATGCTGCTGACAGCCGAGGAAAACGGCTTCTCGGGCAAGTGCGATAAGCCGCCCGCAGAGTGGTTTGCGCGCTCGCGATTCTCGTCTGATGCAACGCATAAGCGCTATCTGCAAATACACCTGATTCCGGACGACCCAGAGTTGTGGAAGTTGGAGCGTTACGACGATTTCGTCGCCGCTCGCAAGGCACTGATCACGTCGAAGTTCGCCTATATGTTGCGCAAGGACGAGGAGGTGCTGGCGTGAACAGTGCAGCGCGAGGTGTTTCTGGTCGTCTGCAGTGGCTTACCGGGAGGATTGTGGGATGACGCAAGCGGAAATGTCTGACGCGATCAGCGGTGAGCTTGCATTTGACGTCTTTGCGTCGGAAAGCCCGGTCGCGCATAAGCAGAAAGCCCTCAAGGCCTTGATGCGGGAGAAGCTGATACCCAAGCAGGCAGATGACGCGCGTTTCCAGGCTGGGCTGGCGAGCCTGACTCGTTTGGCAGCCGACCGTAGCGAGGAGCCCGAGTCCCGCCTGCTGGCGATTGCCTGCGTAGTCCACTCCGCGCAGGTGGTGAAGCGCCTGCAGCCCAGTTTGCGGCAGTGGCTCGCGCCCGCGATGGACGGGGACTTTCCAGCTCTGCAGCTGCTGAAGGAGGCCGACGATCGGCTGAACGCGGCGCGCGCGCTGAGCCTTGCCGACGGAGCTTGGTTGAATGCGTATCTGGCGGACGCGATCGCTTGCGAGGAAACCGGCGAGAAGGCGCGTGAGGAGATGATTTCCGCCCTGCTGGCCCGTAGCCCGACGCTGGCTGAACTGCTGGGTAGCATCGCGCGGGCCATGGCCAGCGTTAGGCCCGAAACGGAGAAGCCGGGCGACTCCGTCGCTCGCCGGCAGGCGCGGACGCTTTCTGCTTTACGCGGCCTGATTCCCACGTCCGAGCTGGAAGCTGGCGATGAGATCGGTAAGGCATTGCATGAACTGGTGAACCTGCCCCTGCGGGCAGTGGGTCGGCCGAAGGAAGAGAAGGTCCAGAATGAGTTGACCGAAGAGGTAATTCTGCTGACCCACGAGATCGTTCGCACGCGCTTTTCTGTGGCGACCGATCCAGTGGTGTTCAGGGCGGTGGCCTACTGCAGGCAGATGCTGGGCAGTGGTAGTTGGCCGGATGCACTTCAGGGCGCCTTATCTCTGCTGATCAAGGACGTCAGGGAGGCCCTGATCCTGCTGGGACGGCAAGGCGTCCGTGACCAAGGTCTCTTGGATCAGCTCGACATGCTCTGTAACTATCCACTTCGGGCGCGCGCGATTGCAAAGGAGATCGCGGAGCGGCACCCAGAGCTGGATGAGGACACCCGGCAGTGGCTCATCCATGGCCGTGTCGTGGCTCGGCGCGAGGCCAGCAGCACCGCGTTGGAGGTGGGGGCGCGTGAGGCCGACGTGGCGATCGGGCTTGCGCTGAACGCGGCCAGGGAAGCCCGGCAGGCGGTTGCAGGAGTCAAGGAGCCTGTGATCTCCGTGCTCGACATCTACGAGCAGAGCCTAGTGAGTGTCGCCCAGGACTGCTTCCAGCGCTTCGAGGGCTTGCTGCTGCAGATGGACCAAGTTGCCCAGCAGCGCCGCCTCGCCCTTTATGGGGAGGTTGGGCAAGAGGTCGATTTCGCACCGAAGTATTTTCAGGCGGTGGGTGATTTGGCGCGTCAGAAGGTCATCGTCCGCCAGCCTGCGGTGGTGCGCATACGCACGGACGGAACGGCAGGCGACGTGGTGTTGAAGGGATTGGTCGAATAACTCAGAACACGGTAGAGGAGGCGGTAGGTGAATCCAGAGATTGCCAAGTTTCTGCTTGAGAGTTTGATCGAGCGTATCGATCGCAATGCCATCGGGACTGTTTCGTCTGCAGAGCGTGAGGCGCTGGGTGTGGCCTTGGCCATACTGCGGGGCGGAACTGCGAGCCCGTCTGAGACCCCACTCGAAACACCTACGCCCCCGTCTGTGGCAGGCCGCGTAGCGGATGCCCCACCGACTACTGCGGAACAAGTCATCCCCGTGCCGCCACCCCAGGAGGATGCGCCCCCTCCTGAGGTGCCGAAAACGGTCCAGCCGAAGGTCGTCTTGGTTACCGACGCACTGGACAGGAGCACGCCTGATGACCCCGATGTGCTGCTTTGCCTGGACTTCGGGACGGCCATGTCCAAGGCGTTTGCGCAGTCGGACGATGGTCAGCCGTTTGAGCTGGAGTTAGGCGCGCAAGCCGGCGGTGAAGGCTATGCGGTGCCGTCATCAGTCTTCATCACCGATGACGGAAAGGTGCTGTTTGGCTTCGAAGCCGTGGATGCGAGCCAGGAGCTTTCAGACTCCAACCGGGCGCGCCTGGATTCGATCAAGAGCTGGCTGAGTCAGCGCTCGGACGGGAATCTTGATGCCTACCCTTTGCGGGCCGAAATGAATCCGACGCGGGTCAAGCTGACCGAAGGCGATCTGATTCGGATTTACTTGGCCTATTTGACTGATCTGGCCGTTTCTCAGGTTCAGACTTGGTCGGCGGAAGACACGAAAGGTCCGCTCTGCCGCTATGTGAGGCGGCGATTTGCGCATCCGTGCTGGCCGTCTTCGGCGCAGAAGTCTTGGGCGGACCGGTTGATGCGCCACTGGATGGCCGAAGCGCAAATTCTTGCGGATACCTTTCACGATCGGTGGCAGGGCGGCCTGGATGTGGCAGAGGTTAAGGCGGCTGTCGATCTAGTGCGCGCCTTGGAGCGGCGCCCCGAGTATTTGATCGCCGACGGTGTCCCCGAGCCTGTGGCCGTGGCGGCTGGAGCGCTGGTCGACGGTGAAGACAAGCGTCTTCCTTTCATGGTGATCGATGTAGGAGCAGGCACGACCGACTTCGGCCTCTTCCTCCTCCGCGAGGATGAGCAGCGAGAGATCACACGGGTGTTTCAGGTGCCGGGCTCGATCAAGGCCCTAATGCAGGCCGGCGATCGGATCGACATGATGCTGAAGAAGTTCATCCTGGATGCCCAGGGTGTCGACCTGACCGAGCCGCACGGTCGGCTGGTTGCAGCCGATCTGAGCCGTCGCATACGTGGATTGAAGGAGCGTTTGTTTGCGGACACCAGGGTCCAGTACGTGCTTAGCGACGGTACGCTCGGAAAGATCGAACTGGGCGACTTCATGGCTTCGCGGCCGGTCAGGGAGTTTTCCGAGCGTGTCGAGCAGGGCTTCAGGGATGTGCTCGAAGGGCTACACGACACGTGGCTGAGCTATCTCACCAAGACCGATCTCACGGTGATTCTGACGGGTGGCGGCGCAAGTCTGCCGATGATGCGCGCGCTGGCCGAGGGGTGGGTAGAAGTGCGCGGCAAGCGGATCGCACGCAAGCTCGTGAATCCGTTACCGAGCTGGATTTTGGGCGAGAGCCCGGAGTTGGAGCCTGTCTATCCGCAGCTGGCAGTGGCGATTGGCGGCGCGGCACATGAACTTCCGGAGACTGTGGATGGCCCCGAAGCCTTTGCCGGTGGTGGGGGCAGAACAGCGTATGCGGTAGGGAACCTGCAGGTGAGTGGGGCCTAGACCAAGTTGAGTCAAGAATATTGGCGGTATCGAAGTTGCCGACGCGACGTGCTGCTGCAGCTTCATGGGAGATGATGGGGATGAGTTTGAAGCCGTGGCGCGAAATCGCCGTTCCACACGAGGACGTGCTCAAGGGCACCTTCCAGCAGGCCGAGTTCGCGGCCGACCTGTCGCGTGTGCATCTGGGCACGGCGACCGCCGAGTACCAGGACCCGTCGCTGTTCTTCCAGCGCACCTTCATCACCGAAGGCATGCGCCTGCTGCTGGATTCGGTGGTGCATCGCCTGACCGGGCGCGGTGGCGATCCGGTGATCCAGTTGCAGACCGCCTTCGGTGGCGGCAAGACGCACACGATGCTGGCTGTGTATCACTTGGCCAAAGGCGAGGTGTCGGCTTCCGACATGCCTGGCATTCCGTCGATCCTGAACGCGGCCGGCGTGGTGGAGATGCCGCGGGCGCGCATCGCGGTGCTCGACGGCATCCGCCTGTCGCCCAACCAGCCGATGAAGCGCGATGGGCTGGCGGTGAACACGCTCTGGGGCGAGCTGGCTTGGCAACTCGGTGGTGCCGAGGGCTACGCCATGGTGCGCGAGGCGGACGAGTCCGGCACCTCGCCCGGCAAGGGCGTGCTGGCGGATCTACTTGGCCGCTACGCACCCTGCGTGATCCTGATCGACGAGCTGGTGGCCTATATCCGCCAGTTCGAGGAAGGCAAGACGCTGTCGGGCGGCTCCTTCGACTCGAACCTGAGCTTCTTGCAGGCGCTGACCGAGGCGCTCAAGGCGGTGCCGACGGCGGTGTTGCTGGCCTCGCTGCCCGAGTCCGACAAGGAAGCCGGCAGCCAGCGCGGCGTGAAGGCGTTGGCTGCCCTGTCGCACTACTTCGGGCGGGTCCAGGCGCTGTGGAAGCCGGTGTCGTCCGAAGAAGCCTTCGAGATCGTGCGTCGTCGGCTTTTCTCGAGCATCGGCGACAAGCTGGGCGCCGAGACGGTATGCCGGGCCTTTGCCGACTACTACATCGCCAACGCTGCCGACCTGCCGCACGAGACCCAGGAGGCGCGTTACTTCGAGCGCCTGATGCACGCCTACCCGATCCATCCTGAGGTGTTCGTGCGCCTGTACGAGGACTGGTCCTCGCTCGACAACTTCCAGCGCACCCGCGGCGTGCTGAAGCTGATGGCGAAGATCATCCACCGGCTGTGGAAGGACAACAATTCCGATCTGCTGATCATGCCGGGCAGCCTGCCGCTGTACGACGCCGACACCCGCAACGAATCGATCTACTACCTGCCGCAGGGCTGGGACCCGGTGCTGGAAAGCGACGTCGACGGCGAGCGCGCGGAGACGACCGAGCTGGAGAGCGTGGATACCCGCCTGGGCAGCGTCCAGGCGTGCCGGCGCACAGCGCGGACGATCTTCCTGGGTAGTGCGCCAACGACATCCAGCCAGATGGTGCGCGGCATCGAGCTCGAGCGGGTATTGCTGGGGTGCGTGCAGCCGGGGCAGCAGATCGGCGTGTTCAAGGACGCGCTGCGCCGCCTGAACGACCGCCTGCACTATCTGAACTCGGGCAACAACCGCTTCTGGTTCGACACCCGGCCCAACCTGCGCCGCGAGATGGAAGACCGCAAGCGGCGCTTCCATGACAAGGACGACGTGATCCCTGCCGTCCGCGACCGCGTGCAGCGCACCCTGGCGCCGGGGGTGTTCGGCGGCGTGCATGTGTTCACCGCCAGCGCCGACATTCCCGACGACTGGGCGCTGCGCCTGATCGTGCTGCCGCCGACGGCCGGCTACAGCCGCAGCGGCGATCAATCGGCGATTCGTTACGCCACGGAGATCCTCAAGCACCGCGGCGAGCAGCCGCGCTTCAAGCAGAACCGCCTCATCTTCCTGGCCCCCGATGCCGATAGCGTGAGCCGCCTGAAGGATCAGGTGCGCTCGGTGCTGGCTTGGCAGTCGATCGTCGCCGACATCAAGGACCTCAAGCTCAACCTCGACCAGTACCAAGCCCGGCAGGCCAGCCGCAGCCTGGACGACGCTAACGAGGCTCTGCGCGGAATGGTGAAGGAGAGCTACCGCTGGATGCTGGCACCGGCCCAGTTCGCTGAGCGCGGCAAGGGGCTCTCGGAACTGCAGTGGGAAGCCTTCCAGATCAACTCCGGCGCGCAGAACCTGACGCAGGAGATCGAGCGCGTGCTGCGCGAGAACGAGCTGCTGATCACGGAGTGGGCGCCGATCCACCTGCACAACGTGCTGAAGACGTGGTTCTGGAAGGACGGTACTGGCGAGGCCAATGCGCTCAACGTCTGGCAGCAGACCTGCCACCAGCTGTACCTGCCGCGCCTGAAGGACGACGCTGTGTTCCACCACACGCTTGCTGCGGGTGCCGAGAGCCGGGATTTCTTTGGTTTCGCGCAAGGCAAGGAGGACGGTCGCTACCTGGGCTTCAGCTTCGCGAAGCGGACAACGCCCATTCTGGACACCGCGCTGATCCTGATCGAACCATCACTTGCACACGCCGAGGCCGAGCGCATCGCGGCCGAACGCGCGCAGGAGGCGGCGGGCGCTGCAGCGGTGACCTATCCGCTTGGCACACCGCCCAGTGCGCAACAGGCCGCCGACTCCGGCGCCACCACGCGCGTTGTCGCTACTCCAGTCGCGGCAACCACTGCGCCACGGACACACTTCTTCGGGACAATCGACCTCGATCCCGTCATGGCGAAGCGGCAGTTCGCCGACATCATCGACGAGGTGGTGCTGAACTTCACCGCGAAGCCGGGCGTGAAAGTGCGGATCTCGATCGAGATCGACGCCGAGAGCGAAGCGGGCTTCGAGGATGGGCTGCAGCGCGCCGTAAGGGAGAACTGCAACGTGTTGAGGTTCAAGAACGCGGAATTCGATTGAGCCCGATCCCTGAACCGATCGACGCCCGGGAGCGCGCTGTCGAGCTCAGTTCGGCGACAGCTGCGTCCTGCTCCGGTTCGCACCGGGACGAACGTCAGCGTCGCGGCACTGACTTCATAACGAGACAAGAAAATGCTTTCTGAACTTGGTTTGAGCGTGGCCCGTTCCATCCCCGTCGAGCAGGTGATTGGTTTGGCGACGGGCAACCTGAGCCTTCACGGTGGGGTGATCCGGGACGCTGCAGGTCGAATCGTCTCCCACTTGGCAATGCCGGCTTCTGCTGGCCTGCTTGGTGCGGTTCCAGGCTTGGGCGCGATCGGGTCGGTCGTGACCGGAATCCAGATGCAAGCCTTGAGCGCGAACGTGGCTGCAGTGAAGGCGGCGACCGATCAGATCCTGAACTACTCGATCGCGACCACCGCGCTGTCGGGCTTGGGTATCGTCACCTCGGTAACTGGCTTCGCCTATCTTGCTTCTCGCCTGAACCGCATCGACAAGCGGCTGAGCACTCTTGAGAAGCAGACGAAAGCCATCAAGCAGTTCCTGCAGTCTTCGCAGCATGCCCAGCTCATGACCGCGGTCGATCACCTGCGTCTGTCTCAGCAGGCCACGGATGGCGAGACGCGGCGACACTTGCTCCTTCAGAGCAAGCAGCTGTTCACGACCCTGGCCCATCACTACAAGGTCCAGCTCGGGGAGATCGACGACATCACCGAACTGAATGCGACGGAGGACTGCTACGTCCTCGCCTGCCTCGGCAGCGTGATGGCGATGAGCGACCTTGGCATGGGTGAGGCCGCCCGGGATGAAATGCTTCGCCACTACGCCGACTGGCGTGTGATCGCTCGCAAGCACTGCGGCAAGCTGCTGCTCAAGGATGACCCTGCACGCCTGTTTGACGCCCGGTACGTGCAGTCGGTGCCGGCCGCAAACCTGATTCGCTTCCTCGACTTCACGAACGACAGCAACCGCGGCGTGCAGTGGTTTGACGAGTTACGGCGAACTCTCGACAAGGCCACACTGGTCCGCAGCGCGATGTCAGTCGTCGAGCCCGCCTGCATCGAGTACGCGAACAAACTGCTGGTCAAGAACGAGGTGCTGCAGGGCTTCAACGCCCATATGGGGTTCCTGGCCGAGAAGAAGCTATCGCTCTCGTACTTTGCCCAGAGGGTCGAGGAGATCCGGGAACGAGAGGGCGCGAAGTTCCTGGTGCTGCAGAACACCGCGCCTGCGTAGCTGCTCGGTCGGCCTGCCACTTGGCCTCACAGAGGAGGTCCCTCTGAAAAGGCTGCCTCTGCGGTGAAAGAACAAGGGCGCCTACGTTTCCGCCGGCGCCCTCTGGCTCTCGTGTGGCAGTAGGTCAATTTCACCGTTCTTGAGAAATCTATTTCACCGATGTGAGAAAAATTTCAGAACGAGTGAGAACCTACAGCCGCTACAAAAATCACACATCGATGTTCTGCGCATACAGCGCATTGCCTTCGATGAACGCCCTTCTCGGCTCCACGTTATCCCCCATCAGCGTGGTGAAGATCTCGTCGGCGGCGATCGCGTCGTCGATCTGCACGCGCAGCAGGCGGCGCACGGCGGGGTCCATGGTGGTCTCCCACAGCTGCTCGGGGTTCATCTCGCCCAGGCCCTTGTAGCGCTGCTTGCTGAGGCCGCGCTCGACCTCGCCGAGCAGCCAGCCGATGGCGTCGGCGAAGCGGGTGACGGACTGGCGCTTCTCGCCGCGGCGGATCTCGGCGCCGGGGCCGATGAGGCCGCTGATGGCTTCGGCGGCGTTGCGGATGCTGCGGTAGTCGCCGGAAACGAGGAAGTCCTGCTCGACCCAGCCGAACTTGCGGTTGCCGTGGTGCAGGCGCTCGATGGTGAGGCGCCAGCCTTCGGACTCGTCGTGGTACTCGGCGTAGATCTGCAGGCCTTCGGGCAGGTGGGGCTGGATGCGCTCGGCCGAGGCACGGGCGGCGGCCTCGTCCTCCAGGCTGACCTCGAGATCGTGGGCGAGCATGACCTGCAGCACCTCGGGGTCGATGTAGCTGGCCAGGCGCTTGATGACGGCTTCGGCGAGCAGGTAGCTGCGCGCGAGGCCGCCGAGGGCCTCGTCGGCGATCGGGCTGGCGCCTTCGCGCGGCACCAGCATGGCGCCGTCGAGGGCGAGCTTGAGCAGGTGGCCGTTGAGCTCGGTGTCGTCCTTGATGTAGATCTCGGTCTTGCCGTGCTTGATCTTGTACAGCGGCGGCTGGGCGATGTAGATGTGGCCGCGCTCGACCAGCTCGGGCATCTGGCGGTAGAAGAAGGTGAGCAGCAGGGTGCGGATGTGGGCGCCGTCGACGTCGGCGTCGGTCATCAGGATGATGCGGTGGTAGCGCAGCTTCTCGGGCTTGTAGTCGTCCTTGCCGATGCTGGTGCCGAGGGCGGTGATCAGGGTGGCGATCTCCTGGCTCTGCAGCAGCTTGTCGAAGCGGGCCTTCTCGACGTTGAGGATCTTGCCCTTGAGCGGGAGGATCGCCTGGAACTTGCGGTCGCGGCCCTGCTTGGCCGAGCCGCCTGCGGAGTCGCCCTCGACGAGGTAGAGCTCGCACAGCGCGGGGTCCTTCTCCTGGCAGTCGGCGAGCTTGCCGGGCAGGCCGACGCCGTCGAGCACGCCCTTGCGGCGTGTCATCTCGCGGGCCTTGCGGGCGGCGTCGCGGGCACGGGCGGCCTCGACGATCTTGTTGCAGATGGTCTTGGCGTCGATCGGGTTCTCGAGCAGGAAGTCGCCGAGCTTGCTGGCGACGACCTCTTCGACCGCCGGGCGGGCTTCCGACGAGACCAGCTTCATCTTGGTCTGGCTGGCGAACTTGGGGTCGGGCATCTTGACCGAGAGCACGCAGGCGAGGCCTTCGCGCATGTCGTCACCGGTGATGTCGACCTTGGCCTTCTTGGCGATCTCGTTTTCTTCGATGTACTTGTTGATGACGCGCGTCATCGCCGCGCGCAGGCCGGTGAGGTGGGTGCCGCCGTCGGCCTGCGGGATGTTGTTGGTGTAGCACAGCACCTGTTCCTGGTAGCTGTCGTTCCACTGCATGGCGACCTCGACCGCGAGCTCGGCGTCGTGGCCGTGGCCGGTGGGGATGCGGGTGGTGCCGGTGGCGTAGAAGACGTTGGGGTGCAGCACCGTCTTGGCGCGGTTGATGTACTCGACGAAGCCCTTGACGCCGCCGGCGAAGGCGAAGTCTTCTTCCTTGCCGGTGCGCTGGTCGATGAGGCGGATCTTGACGCCGTTGTTGAGGAAGGAGAGCTCGCGCAGGCGCTTGGCGAGGATGTCGTAGTGGTACTCGACGGTGCCGAAGATCTCCTCGTCGGCGAGGTAGTGCACCTTGGTGCCGCGCTTGGTGGTCTCGCCGATGACGCGCGCCGGGCTGACCTCGACGCCGTCGACGAGCTCGATGACGCGGTTCTGCGGCTTGCCGCGCTCGAACTCGAGCAGGTGGCGCTTGCCGTCGCGGGCGACGGTGACGTTCATCCACTTCGACAGCGCGTTGACGCAGGACACGCCGACGCCGTGCAGGCCGCCGGAGACCTTGTAGCTGTTCTGGTTGAACTTGCCGCCGGCGTGCAGCACGCACATGACGATCTCGGCGGCGCTGCGCTTGGGCTCGTGCTTGTCGTCCATCTTGACGCCGACCGGGATGCCGCGGCCGTTGTCGGTGACCGAGATCGAGTTGTCGGCGTGGATGGTGATGACGATGTCGTCGCAGTGGCCGGCCAGGGCCTCGTCGATGGAGTTGTCGACGACCTCGAACACCATGTGGTGCAGGCCGGTGCCGTCGGAGGTGTCGCCGATGTACATGCCGGGGCGCTTGCGCACGGCTTCCAGCCCTTCGAGCTGCTGGATGCTGGATTCGTCGTAGTCGTTGCCCGCTTGCGGGGCCGGCGTGTTTTGCGGTTCGGACATGGTCATCTCGGTGATTCGTAAAGAACGGGTGCTGCGGTGGTGCGGGCGGTGCGGGTGCCCGTGGGGGCGGCGGATGCTGCGAGCCTTGTGCCGTCGGCGCCGGGTGGTCTGGCGCTGGCGTATGAAGGTTCGCGGCTGCCGCCGCTCCTACAGGGGGTCAGATGCGCATCGGCATCACGACGTACTTGAACTTCTCGTTGCCCGGCAGGGTGATCAGGGCGCTGGAGTTGCCGTCGTTGAAGCGCCAGTCGACCGTCTCGGAACTGAGGTTGTTGAGCACGTCGAGCAGGTAGGTGACGTTGAAGCCGATGTCGAGCTTGTCGCCCTGGTAGTCGATCTCGAGCTCGTCCATGGCCTCTTCCTGCTCGGCGTTGGTCGACACGATGCGCAGGACGCCGTCTTCGAGCACCATGCGCACGCCGCGGAACTTCTCGTTGGTGAGGATGGCGGCGCGCTGCAGGGCGGCCAGCAGCGGCTGGCGGGCGAAGCTGACCAGCTTGGGATGCGCGGTCGGGATCACGCGCTCGTAGTCGGGGAACTTGCCGTCGATGAGCTTGGTGACGAGCTCGATCGGGCCGAAGCGGAACACGGCCTGGTTGCCGGCGAGCAGGATCTCGAGCGGGTCGTCGCTGTCGGCGAGCTGGCGGGCGAGCTCGAGCACCGTCTTGCGCGGCAGGATGGCCTCGGTGCGCTGTGCGTGCTGGGCGTCGAGCGGCGCGTCGAGGTCGGAGGCGGCGTAGGCGAGGCGGTGGCCGTCGGTGGCGACCATGCGCAGCTCGCTGCCTTCGGCGATCAGCAGCAGGCCGTTGAGGTAGTAGCGGATGTCCTGCTGCGCCATCGCGTAGGCCACCTGGGCGAGCTGGCGCTTGAAGGCGCGCTGGCCGATGGTGAGCCGGGCGCCAGCGTCCTCGGGCGGGTTCAGGCGCGGGTAGTCGGCGGCGGGCAGGGTCTGGAGCTGGAAGCGGCTGCGCCCGGCCTTGACGGTGAGGCGCTTGTCGTCGAGCGTCAGCGAGATCTCGGCGGAGTCGGGCAGGGCGCGCAGGATGTCCTGCAGCTTGCGCGCGCCGACGGTGATCGAGGCGTCCTCGCCACCGATGTGGCCGCCGGTGGTGGTGCGGATCTGGATCTCGATGTCGGTGGCGAGCATCGTGAGCTGGTCGGCGTGCTTCTCGATCAGCACGTTCGACAGGATGGGCAGGGTGTGGCGCTTCTCGACGATGCCGGCGACCGACTGCAGCGGGGCCAGGAGCGCATCGCGGGTGGTGGTGAGCAGGAGCATGGCGTCAGATCGGGTCGATGGGTTGATCGGAAGTGTTCGGTGGATTGGCGTTCAGGCGGCTCAGCCGCGCAGGACCTGGGTGAGCACGTGGACGTCGTGGTTGAGCTGGGCGTCGCCGAGGCGCAGTTCGGTGATGGTGCGGCAGGCGTGCAGTACGGTGGTGTGGTCGCGGCCGCCGAAGGCCTCGCCGATCGCGGGCAGCGACATCGGCGTGAGCTCCTTGGCCAGCCACATCGCCACCTGGCGCGGGCGCGCGATGACGCGCGTGCGCTTCTTGGAGTGCATGTCGGCGATCTTGATCTTGTAGTAGTCGGCGACGGTCTTCTGGATGTGCTCGATGGAGAGCTGGCGGTTGTGCGCGTGCAGCAGGTCCTTGAGCGCTTCCTTGGCGACCTCGAGGCCGATCTGGCGGCCGTGGAAGCGCGCGTAGGCGACGACCTTGTTGAGCGCGCCCTCGAGCTCGCGTACGTTCGAGCGCAGGTTCTTTGCGATCAGGAAGGCGACGTCGTCGTCGACCAGCACGCGCAGGGCCTCGGCCTTTTTCTTGAGGATGGCGACGCGCATCTCGAGCTCGGGCGGCTCGATCTGCACGGTGAGGCCCCAGTCGAAGCGCGAGATGAGGCGGTCTTCCAGGCCCTGGATGTCCTTGGGGTAGGTGTCGCAGGTGATGACGATCTGCTTGCGCGCCTCGGTGAGCGCGTTGAAGGCGTGGAAGAACTCTTCCTGCGTGCGGTTCTTGTTATTGAAGAACTGGATGTCGTCGATGATCAGCATGTCGAGCGAGCGGTAGTAGCGCTTGAAGGCGTCGAAGCTCTTCTGCTGATAGGCGCGCACCACGTCGGCGTAGTAGTCCTCGACGTGCACGTAGCGGATGACCGCGCGCGGGTTGTGGCGGAACACCGCGTTGCCGATCGCGTGCACCAGGTGGGTCTTGCCGAGGCCGACGCCGCCATAGACGAACAGCGGGTTGTAGGACGTGCCCGGGTTCTGCGCCACCTGCATGGCGGCGGCGCGGGCGAGGTCGTTGGCGCGGCCGGTGACCAGGGTGTCGAAGGTGAAGTCGGGGTTGAGCCGGGTCTTCTCGTAGGCGAGCTCGAGGCCGGTGGCGGGCTCGGCGCGGCTGCTGGAGGGCGGGCTACGGCGCGCGCGCGCGGGCTCCTGCGGTGCTTCGGCCACGGGCTCGGCCTCGACCGTGGTGGTCTCGGCGTCGGCGCTGACGGCGCCGGGCGGTGCGGTCTCGCGTGCAGCTTCGGCTGCGATGCTGCGGGCGGGTGCGGCAGCGGGGCGGGGCTGCGCAGCTGCGGCGGGGGCCGCGGCGCGCGCCGGGCGGGCGGCGCCGGCGGGCGGAAGCTGCAGCTCGATGGCGAGCGGGGCGCCGGTGAATTCCTCGCCGAGTTCCTCGACACGGCGCAGGTAGCGCTCGCGCACCCACTGCAGCACGAAGCGGTTGGGCGCGACGAGCGCCCAGCCGCCTTCGCCGGGTTCGGCCCGCAGGGTCTTGATCCAGGTGTTGAACTGCTGCTGGGGCAGCTCCTGCTCAAGGCGCGACAGGCAGAAGGACCAGAAATCTTGAGTCACGGCGTGGGCTTGGGATCGTGGAGTGGCGTGCGGCAGGATGGCGGGCAAACGTGTGGTGGTTCGGTCTGCGGCAATGTTCAGGGTGCCCGGCGCCCGCAGGCGCGCGCCGGGATGCGATACGAGTTGGGGAGGTGTGCCGGCGGTGCGCTCGAGCGGCGCACTGTGCGCGTCTCGTCCGGGGCATGGGCACCTGGAGAGCGTGGCACGAAAAGACAGCATTCTAAACCGCCACGGGAGACTTATCCACAGGCGTGGTCAAAAATTCCTATTGACAAACATGGGATTATCCATTTAACTCTCGCGTTTGACCTAACACTGGCAGTCCAACATGAAACGCACTTATCAGCCCTCCGTTGTCCGCCGCAAGCGCACCCATGGTTTCCTGGTCCGCATGAAGACCCGTGGCGGCCGTGCGGTCATCCGCGCACGCCGTGCCAAGGGTCGTCACCGCCTCGCCGTCTGAGGTGGTTTCGCCCACGGGCGCTGACCAGGGTTTCCGCAGCGCTCACAGATTGCACAAAACGGATGAGTATTCATCCGTTTTTGCTTTTCGGCGCGCGCTGCGCGGGCGGTTCTACATGGTGCATTACCGGCCCAACGGTCTCGACACCGCCCGCCTCGGCGTTGTGGTGGCGAAGAAGCTTGCCAAGCGCGCCAACGTGCGCAACCTGGTCAAGCGGATCGCGCGCGAGATCTTCCGCCGTCAGCGCATCGCGATCCCCGCGATGGACTTGGTCGTGCGCCTGAACGCGCCGGTGGCCAAGGCCACGCGCGCCGAGCTCAACCTCGACCTGCTCTCCCTTCTGCAAAGGCTGCCCCGGCAATGAAGACGGTGTTGATCGCCCTGCTGCGTTTCTACCGCTACGCGATCAGCCCGATGCTTGGCCGCAATTGCCGCTTCCACCCTACCTGTTCCGAGTACGCGATCGAGGCCGTGCAGCGCCACGGCGCGCTGCGTGGCGGCTGGATGGCCGCGAAACGGGTGGGGCGCTGTCATCCCTTCAATCCGGGCGGGTATGATCCCGTTCCCTGACCTGAGACAGAACGATTCCGATGGATCAACGCCGCCTCATCCTCTTTCTGATTTTCTCCTTCTCGCTGGTCATGCTGTGGGATGGCTGGATCAAGCATAACCAGCCGCCAGCCGCCCAGCAGCAGGCCGCAGCGGGCAACGCGGCGCCGGCCGACGGCGCGGTGCCCACGCCCACGCTGAGCGCGACGCCCGGCCAGCCGGTCGTTCCGGGTGAGCAGGCTTCGCAAGCTGCGGCCGCGCCGCGCACGGTGGTCGAGACCGATCTGCTGCGCGCCGAGGTCTCGGCGCAGGGCGGCGACATCGTTCGCCTCGAGCTCAAGCAGCACAAGGCGAGCGGCGAGGCGGGCGGCAACTTCGTGCTGCTCGACGACGGCACCACGCGTCACCAGTACGCCGCGCAATCGGGCTTGATCGGCGAGGGGCTGCCCACGCACAAGACGCTGTTCCAGTTGCCCGCGGGCGAGCTGCGCCTGAAGGACGGCGAGAACGGCGTGGAGCTGCGCCTGCAGGCGCCCGAGCAGAACGGGGTGCAGGTCACCAAGGTGATGCGCTTCGCGCGCGGCAGCTACCTGATCGACGTGGCCTACGAGATCCGCAACGGTTCCGGCCAGGCGCTGGCGCCGCATGCCTATTTCCAGCTCACCCGCGACGGCAATCCGGCCGAGCAGGTCGAGGCCTTCGGTGTGCGGACCTTCACGGGCCCGGCCTTCTACACCGATGCCGCCAAGTTCCAGAAGGTCACCTTCGAGCACATCACCGACGGCAGCGCCAAGTTCGCGAAGACGGCCAGCGACGGCTGGGTGGCGATGGTGCAGCACTACTTCGTCGGCGCCTGGCTGCCGGAGCAGGGCCTGCAGCGCGAGTATTTCACGCGTGCGCTGGGCAACAACCTGTTCTCGGCGGGCGTGATCCTGCCGGTGACCGCGATCGCCCCGGGTGCCGAGGGTACGGTGTCCAACCGCCTGTATGCCGGCCCGCAAGAGCAGGACAAGCTCGAAGGCATCGCCCCGGGCCTCGATCTGGTGGTCGACTACGGCTGGCTGACCGTGATCGCGGCGCCGCTGTTCTGGGTGCTGTCCTGGTTCCATAACCTCACCGGCAACTGGGGCTGGGCGATCATCCTGGTCACGGTGGCGATCAAGGCGATCTTCTTCCCGCTGTCGGCGGCGAGCTACAAGTCGATGGCCAAGATGCGCGTGCTCGGCCCGCGCCTGCAGCGCATGAAGGAGATGTACGGCAACGACAAGGCCAAGATGCAGCAGGAGATGATGAATCTCTACCGCACCGAGAAGATCAACCCGCTCGGCGGCTGCCTGCCCATCCTGGTGCAGATCCCGGTGTTCATCGCGCTGTACTGGGTGCTGCTCGGCAGCGTCGAGATGCGTCACGCGCCGTGGCTGGGCTGGATCCAGGACCTCTCGGCCAAGGACCCGTACTTCATCCTGCCGATCATCATGGGCGTGTCCATGCTGATCCAGATGAAGCTCAACCCGACGCCGCCGGATCCGATCCAGGCCAAGGTCATGATGGCGATGCCGATTATCTTCACCTTCATGTTCCTGTGGTTCCCGTCCGGCCTGGTGCTGTACTGGGTGGTCAACAACTGCCTGTCGATCGCCCAGCAGTGGCAGATCACGCGGATGATCGAACGTGGAAAGTCGGCCGGCAAGCCCGCCTGACACGATCGCCGCGATCGCGACGGCACCGGGCCGCGGCGGCATCGGTGTCGTCCGCGTCTCGGGCGCCGGCCTCGGCGCCTTCGCCCTCGCCTTGTGCGGCCGCGCCCCGCGGCCGCGCACCGCGCACTTCACCCGCTTCCTCGACGAGCATGAGCGGCCGATCGATGAGGGCGTCCTCCTCTACTTCGCCGCGCCGGCCTCCTTCACCGGCGAGGACGTGATCGAGCTGCAGGGTCATGGCGGACCGGTCGTCATGCAGATGCTGCTCGAGCGTTGCCTGCAGCTCGGCGCCCGCCTGGCCGAGCCGGGCGAATTCACCCGCCGTGCCTTCCTCAACGGCAAGCTCGACCTCGCGCAGGCCGAGGGCGTGGCCGATCTGATCGAGGCCTCCACCGCGGCGGCGGCACGCTCGGCAGTGCGCTCGCTGTCCGGCCAGTTCTCCGAGGAGGTCCATCGCATCACCGATGCGCTGATCGACCTGCGCATGCTGGTCGAGGCGACGCTGGATTTTCCCGAGGAAGAGATCGACTTCCTCGAGCGCGCACGCGCGATGCCGCGCCTCGAAGGCATCCGCGAGGCGCTCGAGGGCGTGCTCGACCGCGCGCGCCAGGGTGCGTTGCTGCGCAGCGGGCTCAACGTCGTGCTGGTGGGGGCACCCAACGTCGGCAAGTCGAGCCTGCTCAACCAGCTTGCCGGCGAGGAGCGGGCGATCGTCACCGACGTCGCGGGCACCACCCGCGACGCCCTGCGCGAGACGATCCAGATCGAGGGCATTCCGCTGCACATCATCGACACCGCCGGCCTGCGCGACACAGAGGACCGGGTCGAGCGCATCGGCATCGAGCGCACTTGGCGCGAGATCGCGCGCGCCGACGTGATCCTGCATCTCGTTGAGGCGGGGGTGGCGACCGAGGTGGATCTGGACGAGAGCCTGCCGCAAGGGGTCGAGCGCATCGTGGTGGCGAACAAGATCGACCTCGTCGGCTTACCCCCAGGGCGCGTCGAGGCGGGCGGACGGGTCCGCCTGCAGGTTTCCGCGCGCAGCGGGGAGGGCGTCGAGCTGGTGCGCCAGGAGCTGCTGCGGATCGCCGGCTGGCATGCGCATGGCGAGGACGTGATCCTCGCGCGCGAGCGTCACCTGCTCGCGCTGCGCGAGGCGCTCCGGCATGTGGAAGCGGCAGGCACCCAGCTCGGCGCACTCGAACTCTTCGCCGAGGAGCTGCGCCTGGCGCAGGAGGAACTCGGGACGATCACCGGCGAATTCAGCGCAGACGATCTGCTCGGGGTCATCTTCTCGCGCTTCTGCATCGGCAAGTAGTCGCCGAACCCCTGCGGCGCAGTGGTTTCCTGCAGGAGCTCCGGCAGGTACAGATGCTGCGCTGGGGGAGGCGGCTACGGTGATTGCGGCGGGGCTGCGGGGCCGCGTTCGCGCCTGCCGGCGCTCCTACACGAACCAACGCGCGCTTCGCCGCCATGCCTCGAGCGTGCTGCGGCGCGCCCTTTTTGTTCCACGTGAAACACTCCACCCATGGACACCGAATTCCTCTTTCTCGCGCTCGGACTCGCCGCCCTGTTTGCCGGCTTCGTCGATTCCATCGTCGGTGGGGGAGGCCTGATCCAGTTGCCAGCGCTCTTTGCGGCCTTCCCGAGTACCGCGCCCGCCACGCTGTTCGGCACGAACAAGCTGGCGAGCATCGTAGGCACGACCAGCGCGGCGATCCAGTACAGCCGTCGGGTGGAGATTCCCTGGAGGGTCGCGGGGCCTGGAGCGCTCGCTGCCCTCGTCGGGTCCTGGTATGGGGCCAAGGCTGTGGCCTATCTGGATCCGGCGATCCTGCGCCCGTTGATCCTTGCTCTGCTCGTCCTCGTTGCGGTGTACACCTTCCTGCGCAAGGATCTGGGGTCGGTCTCGAAGGAGCCGGAGCATGGCGGACGTTCGGTGGCGATCGCGCTGGGCGTGGGCGGTGCGATCGGCTTCTATGATGGTTTCTTCGGCCCCGGCACGGGCAGCTTCCTGATCTTCCTGTTCATCCGCCTGCTCGGCATGGATTTCCTGCGCGCATCGGTGTCGGCCAAGATCCTCAACGTCGCGACCAATCTCGCGGCGATCGGTTTTTTTGCCGGGAACGTGGAGCTGATGTGGAAGCTTGCGGCGGTCATGGCAGCGTGCAACCTGACCGGTTCGATCCTCGGCTCGCGCATGGCGCTGAAGCATGGCACCGGATTCGTGCGCAGGATGTTCCTTGCCGTGGTGACCGTGCTGATCCTCCGCCTGGCCTACGATACCTTCCTGCGCTGAGGGTATGTTTCACGTGGAACAGAAGGCGCTCGGGTCGCGCGGCGCGGACGTACGCATTGTCTTTGCAGGAATGTTGCTCGGGGTGGTGTGGTAAAATAGCAACGTCGAACAGCCTTGGGAAACTGGGGATATGAACGGACTGCATCTGATTGGCGACATCTATCGATGTCGCGGCGCGCACGACACCCTGACCCGCCGCTCCGCCCTCGAGGAACTTTGCGTGGGCGAATGTCGCGACGCCGGGCTGACCCCGCTCGGGGCCTACTTCTACCAGTTCGAGAACGCCGACGGTGAGGCGGCGGGCGTCACCGGGACGGTGGTGCTGGCCGAATCGCATCTCGCGATCCACACCTGGCCCGAGACCGGCGATGCGACGCTGGATGTGTACGTGTGCAACTTCTCGCGCGACAACAGCGCCCGTGCGCGGCAGGTTTTTCGCCGCGTGATCGAGGTGCTCGCGCCGGCGGAGATCGTGGCGCACGAGGTCGTTCGAGGCCGGCTGCCGGTGGGGGTCTGAGCGATGTCCGAGCCCCTGCCCGATCTGCCCGAAGGGGTGCTCGCGGAGCTCGTCAGCGAGGATGCGGGCTATTTCCTGCGTGGTGCGCGGCTGCTCGAGGGTGGACATTCCGAGTGGCAGACCTACGAGGTCTGGGATACGCCACGCTTCGGCAAGCTTTTCCGCCTCGATGGCTGCTTCATGACCTCGGAGCGTGACGAGTTCTACTACCACGAGAACCTCATCCACGTCCCCGGTGTGGCGCACCCCGGCCTGCGTCGGGCGCTGATCATCGGCGGAGGGGATGGAGGCTCTGCGGACGAGCTGCTCAAGTACCCCGGCGTCGAGCGCATCGTGATCGCCGAGCTCGACGCGAAGGTGGTCGAGCTCTCGCGGCGCCATCTCCGCGCGGTGCATCACGGCGCCCTGGATGAACCGCGCGTGGAGGTCCGCATCTGCGACGGCATGAAGTATGTGCATGAGGACGGCCCCGCGGCCGGCGAGCGCTACGACCTCATCGTGCTCGACCTCACTGATCCGGTGGGACCGGCGGAGGCGCTCTACGCTGCCGATTTCTTCGCGGCCTGCAAGACCCTGCTCGCCGAGGGCGGGGCGCTGACCCTGCACATCGGCACGCCGGTTTACCAGCCCGAGCGCGTGCGCGAACTGGTCGCCCGCCTGCGCCGGGTGTTCGCGAAGGTGCGGCCTTACTTCCTCTATATCCCGCTCTACGGCAGCCTGTGGGGCATGGCCTGCGCTTCCGACACGCTCGACCCGGCCGTGCTCGACGCCGGCGAGGTTGACCGCCGGCTGGCCACGCGAGCGATCCGCGAGCTTCAGCACTTCAATGGTGCGGTACACTGTGCGCAGTTCGCCTTGCCCAATCATCTGCGCGTCTTGCTCGCCTGAGCAGGCGCCGCCTCTACCGCAGCACTCCCGATCTTGACACCAGTTTCCCCAAAAGACCGACGGCCCGCTGCGCGGCCCGGCGGCTCGCCGCGTCCGCGCGCGCCCGGGGTGCGTTCTGCGCCACGTCGTGTCCCGGAACAGCCCATCGACAGCCTCGGCTATGCCCTCGCACGGGCTGCCGGATTGGTTGCGGGTGTGATCGCTGGCGCCAACCTGACCGACGCCTTCGAGCGCCTGCTGGCCGAGCACCCCGAATGGCCCGAAGCCACGCGCGGCGCGGTGCGCGATCTGGCCTGGTCCACCTTGCGCGACTACGGGCGCGGTGACGCGATCCTCGCCCGGTTGCTGCACAGTCCGCCGCCGGTCGAGATTCGGGCGCTTCTGCTGGTCGCCCTGCAGCGCCTGACGCAGCGCCCGGAACAGGCGCACACCGTGGTCGACCAGGCCGTCGGTGCCGCGGCGGTGGCGATGCCGGGCCTGCGCAACCTGGTCAATGGCGTGCTGCGTAATGCGCTGCGCCGACAGCCGGAGTGGCAGGGCTGGATCGAGGCCGCGCCGGATGCGCGCCACGCCTTTCCGGCCTGGTGGGTGGCGCGTGTGCACCGCTCCTATCCGCAGGTCTGGCAGGAGGTCCTCGCGGCAGGCAATACCCGCCCGCCCATGGCCCTGCGGGTCAATTCGCGCCGGGCCACGCTGCCCGCGGTCGAGGCCGAGCTTGCCGAGGCGGGGCTGGAATTCCGCCGCCTCGATAACGACGCGCTGCTGCTCGGCCGCCCGCTGGCGGTTGCCCGGCTAGTTGGCCATGCCGAAGGCCGACTCTCGGTGCAGGACGCTGGCGCGCAGTGGGCGGCTCACCTGCTCGGCGCACAGGACGGCGAGCGCGTGCTCGACGCCTGCTCCGCTCCCGGTGGAAAGACCGCACACATCCTGGAGCGCGCTGCAGCGGAGCTGCTTGCGCTGGAACTGGACCCCGTGCGGGCCGGGCGCGTGGAGCGCAACCTCGCCCGCCTCGGCCTGCGTGCCGAACTGAAGGTCGCCGACTGCCGGCGCCTCGCCTCCTGGTGGGATGGCCGGCCCTTCGACCGCATCCTCGCCGACGTGCCGTGCTCGGCCTCCGGCGTGGTGCGCCGCCATCCCGACATCAAGTGGCTGCGTCGTGACACCGATATTGCCAACTTCGCCGCACAGCAGGCCGAAATACTGGAGGTCCTTTGGCGCACGCTCGCCCCGGGTGGCACAATGCTCTACGTCACCTGCTCGGTGTTCGACGAGGAGAACGCCGGCCAGATCGCGCGCTTCTGCCTTCGCCATGCGGATGCCGAGCGTCTCCCGATTCGTGGAAATCCAGACCTGCAGCTGCTGCCTTGTGCCGACCATGACGGCTTCTATTACGCGCTCCTCCGCAAGCGGCCCTGAGCGCGCCGTCCGCTTCGTCGTCGGCGTGCTGTTCGCGCTGTTCGCGTTGCTCGCGCACGCCGAAAGCGTCATCCGCAGCGCCGAGATCGTGCCCGGGGACGGCGGCTACGTGCTCAACGCCGACATCGAGATCGATCTCAATCCGCGCCTGATCGACGCGGTCACGCGCGGGGTCTCGCTGTACTTCACCACCGAGGTGGTGATCGAGCGTCCGCGCTGGTACTGGCTCAACGAGACGGTGGCGCGCCGCAGCCTCGACTATCGCCTCTACTACCACGCCATCACACGCAGCTACCGGCTCTCGGTCGGCAACCTGCATCAGAATTTCGACGAGCTCGACGCGGCGCTGCGCACCATGCAGCGCGTGCGCAACTGGCTGGTGGCGGAGACCGACGTGCTGCAGGCCGGCGTCTCGCACGAGGTCTCGCTGCGCTTCCGGCTCGACACCAGCCAGTTGCCCAAGCCCTTCCAGGTCACTGCGATCGGCAGCAGCGACTGGAACGTCGAGACCGACTGGGTGCGCTGGACCTTCCTTCCGGGCGCGCCGGGGTTCCGATGAAGCGCGTCCTGCTCGTCGTCGCAGCTGCGTTGGCGGGGATCTCGCTGTTCCTGCTCACCTCCGCGAGCTCCAACACCACCCTGTTCGCGACCAGCTATCCCTGGCTGCTCGCCCTCAACGGCGGCATGGCGGTGGTGCTCGCAGCCCTGGTCGGCATGCAGCTGCACCGTCTGGTGCGCGAGCACCGCGAGGGCCAGTTCGGCTCTCGGCTGAAGATGCGCCTGGTGCTGATGTTCGCGCTCATGGGGGTGGTGCCTGGGTTGGTGATCTACGGCGTGTCCCTGCAGTTCGTGGTGCGCAGCATCGAGTCCTGGTTCGACGTGCGGGTGGATTCGGCGCTCGAGGGCGGCATCGCGCTCGGACAGAACGCGCTCGACTACCTGGTGAGCCAGGTACGCGACAAGTCCGACGACATGGTGCTCGAACTCGAGGGGGCAGGGCAGGGAGCGGGCACCCGGCTGAACCGCCTGCGCGAGCAGGCCGGCATCTCCAGCGCTACCATCCTCGCGCCGGGCGGACAAGTCCTGGCCACCGCCGCGGAGTCCGGGCGTACGTTGCTTCCCGATCTGCCGGGCACGGCGGAGCTCCGCCAGGCCCGCCAGAGTCGCCACTTCCATTCCGTGATCGCCGAGCCCGACGGTCGGCTGGTGATCCGCGTGCTCACCCCGATTCCGTTGCGCACGCTGGCTGGAGAAGCCAACCTGCTGATGCTCCAGCAGCCGGTTCCGGAGTCCTTTGGCCGCAATGCCGAGGCCGTGCAGGAGGCGTACCGCGAGTACCAGCAGCTGACGCTCGGCCGCAGCGGGCTCAAGCGCATCTACACCGTCACGCTGAGCCTGACCCTGTTGCTCGCGCTGCTGGGCGCGCTTGCGGTCGCCGTGCTGATCGCGCGCCGGCTGGCGCAGCCGCTGCTGATCCTGGCCGAGGGTACCCAGGCGGTCGCGCAGGGTGACTTCAGCCCGCGCCAGGCCTTGCCCGCAAACGACGAGCTCGGCGTGTTGACCCAGTCCTTCAACCGCATGACCCGCCAGCTCCAGGAGGCGCGCGGCGCCGCCGACCGCAATCGCGCCGAGGTCGAGGCCGCGCGCGCCTACCTCGAATCGGTCCTGGCCAACCTGTCGACCGGCGTGCTCGCCTTCTCGGCCGACGGCCATCTGCGTGCGGCCAACCATGGCGCGCTGCAGATCCTCGAGGACGACCTTGCCGGATTCGAGGACATCCCGCTCGAGGCCTGGCCGCGGCAAGCGGAGCTCGGGCAGGCCTTGCGAGAAGGCTTCACCGCCAACGAGGGTGACTGGCAGAAGCAGATGGAGCTTCCGCTCAAGGACCGCCCGCCGCGTACCCTGCTGATCCACGGCTCTCGCCTGCCGGCGAGCACCGGTGGCGGCCTGGTGGTGGTGTTCGACGACATCTCCAGCCTGATCGCGGCGCAGCGCACCGCGGCCTGGGGCGAGGTCGCGCGTCGGCTCGCCCACGAGATCAAGAACCCGCTCACCCCGATCCAGCTCTCGGCCGAGCGCCTGGCCTTCAAGCTCGCCGACCGCCTGGACGACAGCGGGCGCGAGATGCTGGAGCGTGCGACCGGCACGATCGTGAACCAGGTCGAGGCGATGAAGAACCTGGTGAATGCCTTCCGCGACTACGCTCGACTGCCTGCGCCCCAGCTCGCGCCGCTCGACCTCAATGGCCTGATCCGTGAGGTGCTGCATCTGTACGAGAGCGCTGCGGTGCAGATCCGCACCGAGTTGGGCAGCACGCTGCCTCCGGTCCAGGGTGACGCGACGCAGATCCGGCAGGTGATCCACAACATGCTGCAAAATGCGCAGGACGCGCTCGCCGCGCAGGAAGAAGGGGAGATCGCGGTGATCACCCGTCGCGACGGCGAGAGCGCGCTGCTGCTGTTCCGCGACAACGGCCCGGGCTTCCCCACCGAGGTCCTGTCGCGCGCCTTCGAGCCCTATTTCACCACCAAGTCTCGTGGTACAGGCCTGGGCCTGGCGATGGTGAAGAAGATCGTGGACGAGCACGGCGGCGAGGTCCGCCTGAGCAACCGCGAGGGTGGTGGCGCCGAGGTGCGCATCCGCCTGCGGCTGGCCGAAAACAAGGAAGCATGACGAAGAAAAATGGCAAAGATTCTGATCGTTGACGACGAAATCGGCATCCGCGAACTGCTCTCGGAGATCCTCCGCGATGAGGGCCACGACATCCTGCTCGCCGAGAACGCGACCGCCGCCCGCGCCGCACGCAACGCCGTGCGTCCCGACATGGTGCTGCTCGACATCTGGATGCCCGACACCGACGGCATCACCCTGCTCAAGGAGTGGGCGGCCAACGGCCAGCTCAACATGCCGGTGGTGATGATGTCGGGACACGGCACGATCGACACCGCGGTCGAGGCCACCCGCATCGGCGCGATCGACTATCTGGAAAAGCCGATCGCGCTGCAGAAGCTGCTCGCCGCGGTCAAGCGCGGGCTGCAACGCCCGCAGGCGCCCGGCGTGCAGTCGGCGCCCACGCTCGCCGCTTTCCATCGCTCGGTGCCCTTGCGCGAGTTGCGTCGCCGGCTCGAGCAGATCGTCGGCAGCTCGCGCGTGCTGTTGCTGCGCGTCGGCGCGGGCTCGCTCGCCGAGCTCGTCGCGCGCAGCGTGCAGCCGGCCAACGCGCCCTGGCTCGATCTCGCCGCCGTCACCGCGCCGCTCGACATCACCCAGCTGCAGGCTACCCAGGGCGGCGTGCTCTTCGTCGGCGAGCTCGCCCGCCTTTCGCGCGCGCAGCAGAAGAACCTCGCCTTCGCGCTCGACCGCCTCGAGCGCTACGACCTGCGCCTGGTGGTCGCCACCGAGCGCAGCCTGGAGGCGCTGGTGGGCGAGGGCTGGGAGGAGGGCCTGCTCGCCCGCCTGTTCGAGGTGAGCCTCGCGCCGCCGTCGATCGCCGACGTGCGCGAGGATCTGCCCGAGCTCGCCAGCCAGATGCTGCTGCACCTGGTGGAGGCCGGCGAGGTGCCGCTGCGGCGCTTCTCCACCGCGGCGCTCAACCAGCTGCGCAACCTGCCGTGGCCGGGCGGCTATCCCGAGCTGCGCGCCGCGGTGAAGTCGCTCGCGCTCGGCACGCTGGAGGAGGAGATCGGTGCCGGCGAGGTGCGTCGCCTGCTGCCGCCGGATCTCGGCGCCGGCGCCTGCGGGGTGTCGCTCGACCAGCCGCTGCGCGAGGCGCGCGAGGCCTTCGAGCGCATGTACTTCGAGCACCACCTCCGCCTCGAGGGCGGCAACATGACGCGCCTGGCGGAGAAGACCGGCCTTGAGCGCACCCACCTGTACCGCAAGCTCAAGCAGCTGGGCCTGCAGGCCGGGCGGCGGCACGAGGAGTCCTGAGCGCGCCGGGGCCTCCCGCACCCGCGCAGCAGGTCGCGGGTGCAGGCTGCCGCCACGCGGCTCGCTTCTGTCCGACTGCGGCCCTCCGTGCTCCGATCGGCGTGAGCGCATCGCGCCTGGGTGGCCCGACCGGCTGAGTCCGGGCCCTGGCATCCGGGGGTTGCTGCGGCGCAACGTCAGCGTTTGCCGGGCCGGGTGGGGGGCGTAGAATCGGCGGCTTGGACACTTCCGGATACAGCGTTGAAGATCATCATTCTGGGTGCAGGCCAGGTCGGCGCCTCGGTGGCCGAGAACCTCGTCTCCGAAGCGAACGACATCACCCTGGTCGACACCAGCGAGGAGTATCTCGGCGCGCTGCGCGAACGCCTCGAGATCCGCACCGTATGCGGCAACGGCGCCTCGCCGCGGGTGCTGCGCGAGGCCGGCGCTGACGATGCCGACCTGCTCATCGCGGTGACCCAGTCCGACCAGACGAACCTGTGCGCCTGTCGCATCGCCAAGGCGCTGTTCAACCTGCCGACGCGGATCGCGCGCCTGCGCTCGACCGACTACGTCGACCATCCCGAGTTGCTCGACGACGACAACTTCGCGGTCGATTTCTCCATCTGTCCCGAGCAGGTCGTCACCGACTACATCAAGCGCCTGATCGCCTTCCCCGAGGCGCTGCAGGTACTGGAGTTCGCCGACGGCGTGGTGAGCCTGATCTGCGTGCGCGCCTTCGAGGGCGGACCGCTGGTCGGCCATCCGCTCAAGGCGCTGCGCTTCCACCTGCCCAACGTCGAGGTGCGCATCGCGGCGATCTATCGCAACGGCGAGCCGATCATGCCCGAGGGCGACACCATCATCCTGCCGGGTGACGAGGTGTTCTGCCTCGCCGCCACGGTGCACATCCGCCAGGTCATGCGCGAGCTGCGGCGTTCCGACCGGCCGATGCGGCGGATCATGATCGCCGGGGGCGGCAACATCGGTTTCCGCCTGGCGCAGTCGATCGAGGAGAACCACCACGTCAAGATCCTCGAGCTCAACCGCACGCGCGCCGAGATGCTCGCCTCCCAGCTCTCGCACGCCCTCGTTCTGCGCGGCGACTCGACCGACGAGAAGCTGCTCGAGACCGAGGGCATCGACGAGACCGACCTCTTCGTCGCGCTGACCAACGACGAGGAGGACAACATCATGTCCGCCTCGCTCGCCAAGCGCATGGGCGCACGCCGCACGCTCGCACTCATCAACCGCAAGAGCTACGTCGACCTGGTCCAGGGCGGCCCGATCGACATCGCGATCTCGCCCGCGCACACCTCGATCGGAACGCTGCTGGCCCACGTGCGGCGCGGCGACGTGGTCGCGGTGCATAGCCTGCGCCGTGGCGCCGCCGAGGCGCTGGAGATCATCGCCCACGGCAGCAGCAAGGACTCCAAGGTGGTCGGACGCCCGATCGAGCATATCCCGCTGCCGCGCGGTGCGAGCATCGGCGCGGTGGTGCGTGACGAGCGCAACGAGGAGGGCAGGGTGATCCGGCGCGAGGTGATCATCCCGCACCACGACACCGTGATCCGCGAGGATGACCACGTGATCGTGTTCTGTACCAACAAGAAGCTGGTGCAGAAGGTCGAGAAGCTGTTCCAGGTCGGGTTCCACTTCCTCTGACATGTCGTCCGACGCCCGCACCCGCGCGTACTACCCTGCGCTCAACGCCCTCGGCCTGATCATCATGATCTTCGGCCTGCTGATGAGCTTTCCGCTCATCGTGTCGGCCGTGCTGGGCGACGGTGCGACCCTGGCCTACGACCAGGGCCTGTTCGTGACCTTCGTCGCCGGCCTGCTGCTGTGGGCGGCGACGCGCAGCAAGCGGCGCGACCTGCGGGTGCATGACGGCTTCCTGCTGGTGGCGGCGACCTGGGTGGTGCTGCCGCTGTTCGGCGCGCTGCCGCTGTTGGCCTATATCCCCGAGCTCGGCTTCACCGACGCCTACTTCGAGGCGGTGTCCGGCCTGACCGCGACCGGCGCCACCGTGCTGACGGGGCTCGAGCACCTGCCGATCTCGATCAACCTGTGGCGCACCTTCATGCACTGGGTCGGCGGCATGGGGGTGATCGTGCTGGTGGTCGCCATCCTGCCGCTGCTGGGCATCGGCGGCCGCCAGCTCTACAAGGCCGAGGTGCCGACGCCGATGAAGGACTCCAGCCTCACCCCTCGCATCGCGGAGACGGCGAAGGGGCTGTGGCTGACCTACGTGCTGCTGACGGTGTCCTGCGGCTTCAGCCTGTGGTGGGTCGGGCTGGAACCGTGGGATGCGGTGATCCACGCGTTCTCCGTCGCCGGCCTGGGCGGCTTCTCCAACCGCGACGCCTCGCTCGGTCATTTCGACAGTGTGGGCGTCGAGCTGGTCACGATCGGTTTCGCGCTGCTGGCCGGGCTCAACTACGCCACGCACTATCTCGCGCTGGTGAGGCGATCCTCGGCGCCTTATCGGCGCGACCCCGAGATCCCCTTCTACTTCGGTGTGCTCGCGCTGTCGACGGGCATGCTCACCGTGTACCTGCTCGCCCAGGGCGTGTTCTCCGATGTCGGCGAGGCCCTGCGCTACGTGGCTTTCCACGTCGTGTCGATCTCGACCTCGCTCGGGCTTGCCACCCACGACTACACGCTGTGGCCGATGTTCGCGCAGATCTGGATCCTCTTCCTCGGCAGCTTCGTCGCCTGTTCGGGTTCCACCGGCGGCGGCATCAAGATGATGCGCGCGATGATCCTCTACAAGCAGGTGTTCCGCGAGATCGTGCGCTCGCTGCACCCGAACGCGGTGAGGCCGGTGCGCATGGGCAGGAACCCGGTGCCCGAGAACATCCTGCACGCGGTACTCGGTTTCAGCTTCATGTACATGGTCAGCATCGTCAGCCTGACCCTCGTGCTGTCGGCCGCCGGCCTGGAACTGGTGACGGCCTTTTCGGCGGTCGTGGCCTGCCTCAACAACACCGGCCCGGGGCTGGGTCTGGTCGGCCCGGCGTCGAACTATCAGGCGCTCGGCGACTTCCACAAGTGGGTGCTGTGCTTCGCGATGATCCTCGGCCGCCTGGAGATCTTCACCTTCCTGGTCGTGCTCACCCCCACGTTCTGGCGGCGCTGAGCGGGCTTGCCGCCGCTGCTTGACCGACGACAAGCCCGTTCGGGGCCCGGACAGGCGATAATCCCGCCTTGTGCATGAACGCCCCGATAGAGGACTCGACGTGAGCCGCCTGAAGAACGACACCTTCCTGCGCGCCCTGCTGCGCCAGCCAACCGAATACACGCCCGTCTGGCTGATGCGCCAGGCCGGTCGCTACCTCCCCGAATACTGCGAGACGCGCAAGCGCGCCGGAAGCTTCCTGCAGCTGTGCAAGAGTCCGGCGATGGCCTGCGAGGTCACCCTGCAGCCGCTCGCGCGCTACGATCTCGACGCCGCGATCCTGTTCTCGGACATCCTCACCGTGCCCGACGCGATGGGGCTCGGCCTGTACTTCGCCGAGGGCGAGGGCCCGCGCTTCGAGCGCCCGCTCAGGGACGAGTGGGAGATCCGCAACCTCAGCGCGCCGGATCCCCACGCCGAGCTGCAGTACGTGATGGACGCGGTCGCCGAGATCCGCCGCGCGCTCGACGGCAGCGTGCCGCTGATCGGCTTCTCCGGCAGTCCGTGGACGCTGGCCTGCTACATGGTGGAAGGCGGCTCCTCCGACGACTACCGCAAGGTCAAGTCGCTGGCCTACAGCCGTCCCGACCTGATGCACCACATCCTCGACGTCACCGCACAGGCGGTGGTGAAGTACCTCAACGCCCAGATCGAGGCCGGCGCCCAGGCGGTGATGGTGTTCGACTCCTGGGGTGGCGTGCTGTCCGAGGCGGCGTACAAGGAGTTCTCGCTGCGCTACCTCGAGCAGGTCGTTGCCGGCCTGATCCGTGAGCGCGACGGCCAGCGTGTGCCCAGCATCGTATTCACCAAGGGTGGCGGCCTGTGGCTGGAGTCGATCGCCGCGATCGGTTGCGACGCGGTCGGCCTCGACTGGACCATGGACATCGGCCGTGCGCGGCGCCTCGTGGGCGACAAGGTGGCGCTGCAAGGCAACCTCGACCCCAACGTGCTGTTCGCCCCGCCCGAGGCGGTCGCGACGGAGACGCGCCGGGTGCTGGACGCGTTCGGCAACCACCCGGGCCACGTCTTCAACCTCGGTCACGGCATCTCGCAATACACCCCGCCGGAGAGCGTGAGCGTGCTGGTCGACACCGTGCACGCGCACAGCCGGGCGATCCGCGCCGGCGCTTGAGGCTTACCGGGGGCGGGCGGTGCAGGACAGGCTTCCGCCCCCGCCTGTCAAGCGCGAAATCGTGTTTTTCGGGCTTGACTTATGCACATTCTGCGGTTCCTGCCCGCGGATTTGGCCCGAAATGGGGCTCTATCCCGAGATTTCTTTAAGCCGTTGAAAATAAAAGGGAAAAAATTCGCGCAATGTTAAGGCATTGTGACGAAAACCCTTACGCGGCGCAGGTTTGAGCCCGATTCACCCAGCTTTCCCACAAACTTATCCACAGGTTTTGTGGACAAGCCGAAAGCCCCATTTGCGGCCAGCCACTTGCCCGGCGTTTCCTCGGCCCGTTCTCATCGAAATCGCACAAGCTACTGAGCTTGAAGCGGTTTTTATTCAGCCTGCGCTGCCCCATGGCCATCGTCCGTGTCGCCCTGCCGGTCCCGCTCCCGCAAGTCTTCGATTACACCGCCGAGGATGCGGGCGCGGAGGACGTCGGGCGCTGCGTGAAGGTGCCTTTCGGGCGCGGTGAGCGCACCGGCTTGATCGTCGGCCTCGGGGACGAGGCCGCAGTGGAGGCCGCGCGTCTCAAGGCCGTGCTGCACATCCAGCGTGGTGTGCCGCCGCTGCCTGCGGACTGGCTGGAACTGGTCGGCTTCGTCGCGCGCTATTACCACGCGCCGCTCGGCGAGGTCGTCGCGCTCGCGCTGCCGCCGGGGCTGCGTCGTGCCGACGGGGTCAGCGACGAGGACGAGGATCCGTTGCTGGGCATCACTGCGGAGGGGCGCGAGGCGCTTGCCCCCGGGAGACGGGCGAGCCGGGCGCTGACCTTGCTGCAGGCACTCGCCGAGGGGGCGGGGCCGTGGCGGCGCAGCGTGATCCGCGCCCGCGACGGTGGCGAGGCCGTAGGCGAGCTGTTGCGGCGCGGCTGGCTGGAGATCGTCGCCGATCCTGGCGCGCGCCATGAGGCGGGCGCGCAGCCGCTGGCCACGCCGGAGCAGGCCGCCGCGGTGGAGGTGATCGTCGGCGCCGGCATGCGCTTCCGGCCGTGGCTGCTGCATGGCGTCACCGGCAGCGGCAAGACCGAGGTCTATCTGCGCCTCGCCGCGCATGCGCTCGCGCAGGGCCGCCAGGTGCTGATGCTGGTGCCGGAGATCGCGCTCACGCCGCAGCTCGAGCAGCGCGTGGCCCAGCGCTTCGCCGCGGCCAACGTGGTCAGCCTGCATTCCGCGCTCGCCGACGGTGCGCGCTCGCGCGGCTTCGTGCAGGCGCTCAGCGGTCGTGCCGACATCGTGCTCGGCACCCGCCTCGCCGTGTTCGCGCCGCTGCCGCGGCTGGGCCTGATCCTGGTCGACGAGGAGCACGACGCCTCGTACAAGCAGCAGGAGGGGGTGCGCTATTCGGCGCGCGACGTCGCGGTGTGGCGCGCGCGCCAGCGCGACGTGCCGGTGGTGCTCGGCTCGGCCACGCCCTCGCTGGAGACCTGGCACCACGCAAAAAGCGAGCGCTACGCGCTGCAGACCCTGAGCCGGCGTGCGGTCGCGGCGACGCTGCCGGCGGTGCGCTGCATCGACACGCGCCGCATCAAGCTCGACGAGGGCCTCAGCCCGGCGCTGCACGCCGCCATCGCGCAGCGCCTGGAGCGCGGCGAGCAGAGCCTGGTCTTCCTCAACCGTCGCGGCTACGCGCCGGTGCTGTCGTGTCCGTCCTGCGGCTGGGTGAGCCGCTGCCCGCATTGCTCGGCCAACCTCGTGGTGCACCTCGCCGACCGCCGCCTGCGCTGTCACCACTGTGGCTGCGATGGGCCGATCCCGCATGCCTGCCCGAGCTGCGGCAACCAGGATATCCAGCCCTTCGGCCGCGGCACCCAGCGCATCGAGGCACGCCTTGCCGAGCTCTTCCCGCAGGCGCGCGTGTTGCGCGTGGATCGTGACGCGGCGCGCACGCGCAGCCAGTGGGAGAAGCTGCTCGACACCATCGCCGCCGGCGACGCCGACCTCCTCGTCGGCACGCAGATGATGGCCAAGGGGCACGACTTCCCCAGGCTCACCCTGGTCGGGGTGGTGGGGGCGGACGCCTCGCTGCACGCCGCGGACTTCCGCGCCCCAGAGCGCCTGTTCCAGCAGCTGATGCAGGTCGGCGGCCGGGCGGGTCGCGGCGAGTTGCCCGGCGAGGTGCTGATCCAGACCGAATACCCGATGCACCCGCTCTACCTGCACCTGGCCAGGCACGACTTCGACGCCTTCGCCCGCATGGCCCTGCAGGAGCGCCGCGCCGCGGGCTTCCCGCCCTTCACCCACCAGGCCATGCTGCGCGCGGACGCCCCCGCGCTGGAGGATGCCGTCGAGTTCCTGCGCCACGCCCGCCGCCTCGCCGAGGAGCGCGCGCCCGAGGGCCTGCGGCTGTACGATCCGGTGCCGATGCGCATGACCCGGCTCGCCCGCCGCGAACGCGCGCAGCTGCTCGTGGAGTCCGACCAGCGCGGCCCGCTGCAGGCCTTTCTCGCTGATTGGGTCGCGGTGCTCTACCGCCAGCGCACCGCGCGCGAGCTGCGCTGGCAGCTGGATGTGGATCCGCTCGAGGTGTGAGGGCTGCACGGTGTGTCTGGAGGCCGGCAGACGATGGTTCCGGCGTCGGATTCGCGCCTGCCGGCGCTCCTACAGAGAACCGCCACGGTTGCCGCCCCATGTAGGAGCGGCGGCAGCCGCGAATGGGGCGTCGGCAGCCGCGAACGGGTTGGGGGGACGGCCTGAGGCGGGGGCACATCTCGCCGGCTGCCTTCGTGCCTGCCGGCGCTCCTACAGGAGACCGCGGCGTTTTCGCGCGGAGGTGTATGTAGGAGCGGCGACACAGCGATCAGAGCGGATGAGACGAGGGCCGACACTCCCTTCGCGCCTGCCGGCGCTCCTACAGGAGACCGCGGCGTTTTCGCGCGGAGATGTATGCAGGAGCGGCGGCAGCCGCGAGCATGCGCTCGAGCGCGCTCGAGCGCATTCCCTGCTGCCACGCTCACTCCGCCGGCCACAGCCAGGCGGCCCCGCGCACGCCCGAGGCGTCGCCGTGCCGTGCCGGCAGCAGGCGGGTGGAGACGGTGTCGGAGAACACGTGCGCAGGCCATAGCCGGGGCACATTCTCGTACAGGCGCGCGACCTGCGACAGGCCGCCACCGAGCACGATCACCTCGGGGTCGAGCAGGTTGATCACGCCCGCGAGCGCGCGCGCGAGCCGCGCCTCGTAGCGTTCGAGGCTGGCCTGGCTGGCGCGCTCGCCGGCGTCGGCGCGGCAGGCGATGCTCGCGGCGTCGACAGGCTCGCCGCCGTGGCGCAGGTGATCGGCGGCCAGGCCCGGGCCGGAGAGGTAGGTCTCGATGCAGCCGGCGCGTCCGCAATAGCAGACGGGCAGGGGGAGGTCGCCGGAGTCGGGCAGCGGCAGCGGGTTGTGGCCCCATTCGCCTGCGACCGCGTTGGCCCCGACCAGCAGCCTGCCGTCGACGACGATGCCGCCGCCCACCCCGGTGCCGAGGATGGCCGCGAACACGGTGCCCGCGCCCGCGCCGGCACCGTCCGCGGCCTCGGACATGGCCAGGCAGTTGGCGTCGTTGGCGAGGCGGAGCGGCCGGCGCAGCAGGGCTTCGAGGTCGTGCTGCAGTGGCTGGCCGTTCAGGCAGGTGGAGTTGGCGTTGCGGATGCGGCCGTCGCGGGGCGAGGGCGAGCCGGGCGTGCCGATGCCGACGCGGGCGCCCGCGCCGGTGACATGCTCGGCTTCTTCCACCAGCGCGGCGATCGCGCGCAGGGTGCCGGCGTAGTCGCCCTGCGGGGTCGGCACCCGGCGGCGCCAGCGCTCGTGGCCGCCGGCATCCAGCACCACCAGCTCGATCTTGGTGCCGCCGAGGTCGATGCCGATGCGCGTCCCCATGGTGTGACGACCGGCTTCAGCCGATGCGCTCGACCGCGTCGCGGTAGCGCTCCACCGCCTCCTCGCGGGTGCGCGAGCTGACGCCGAGGTCGCGCACCAGGCCGTCCTGCAGGCTGTAGCACCAGCCGTGCACGGTGACGCCCTGGCCGCGCTGCCAGGCCTCGCGCAGCACCGAGGTCTGGCAAACGTTCACCACCTGGTGCATGGCGTTGAGCTCGCACAGGCGGTCGGCGCGCTCGGACGGATCGGTGAAGCGCTCCAGGCGGTCGATGTGGCGGTCGCGCACGTCCTGGATGTGGCGCAGCCAGTTGTCGGTGAGGCCGGTCTTGTTGTCGTTCATCGCCGCCTTCACGCCGCCGCAGCCGTAGTGGCCGACGATGAGGATGTGCTTCACGCGCAGGATCTCGACCGCGTAGTGGATGACGGAGAGCGCGTTGAGGTCGGTATGCACGACCACGTTGGCGATGTTGCGATGCACGAAGACCTCGCCCGGCGCGAGCCCGATCACCTGGTTCGCCGGGACCCGGCTGTCCGAGCAGCCGATCCAGAGGTATTCCGGCGACTGCTGGTTGACCAGGCGGGTGAAGAACTCGGGGTCCTCCGAGTGCATGCGCTCGGACCAGTTCTTGTTGTTGGCGAAGAGGTGTTCGATGGACTGGGACATGGTGTGTGCGGACCTGGGATGCGGTAATGCGTAATTATGTCCGCGCCGGCCGGTGGCGGCCAGCCTCCGACACCTCGGGCACGCGCTACCGGGGATCGTCCGCCGGCTGCGCCGGTCGAATCGTAAAAGCGTGTCAGCCGCGCTTGAAGCTCCACCGTCCATCCTCAAACTGCAAGCTTTCCTCTGCGGAGTCGCCCAATGAACTTGAACCCCCAGCAAGCCCGTTCCCTCGTCGCCATCTGCCTGCACGCGGCCTTCGCCGACGGCCACCAGGGTGCGGAGGAGCGCGACCAGGTGCGCAAGGTCGCCGAATCGCTCGGCCGCGAGGCGGAGATCGATTTCATCGCCCTCTATCAGGACGTGCTGCTCGGCCGGCTCGAGCTGGAGGCGGCGGTGGCCGGACTGGACGAGGCGAACCTGCGCCAGCTCGCCTTCGAGCTGGCGGTCGGCGTGTGCGAGGCCGATGGCGGGCTGGATGACCGCGAGAAGGGCTTCCTCGAACGCCTGACCGGCTTGCTGGCGCTCTCGCGGCCGGCTGCGGAGTCCTTCGTGCACGAGGCGGAGGCCATCGGCCAGGCGCCGGCCGAACGGCCGCTCGCGGGGCTGCCGGGCCTGGGCGAGGACGAGCCGGCGGCTGCGCCGTCCACTGCCGCGGCTGCGCCGGATACGGCCGAACTCGACCGGACCATCCTGAATGCGTCGATCCTCAACGGCGCGCTCGAGCTGTTGCCGCAGTCGATGGCCTCGATGGCGATCATTCCCTTGCAGCTACGCCTGGTGTATCGCATCGGCCAGGCGCACGGCTACGAGCTCGACCGCGGCCACATCAAGGACTTCCTCGCCGCAGCGGGCGTGGGCATGACCGGCCAGTACGTCGAGCAGTTCGGCCGCCGGCTGATCGGCGGCCTGCTCGGCAAGGTGCTGGGCGGGGCGGGGCGGGCGGTCGGCAGCCAGGCGACCGGCTCTGCCTTCTCCTTCGCCACCACCTGGGCGATCGGCAAGGTCGCGGTGCAATACTACGGGGGCGGCCGCAAGCTTGACACCGATGCGCTGCGCCAGGCCTTTGCCGGCCTGTTCGAGCAGGCCAAGGCGATGCAGGAGCGCTACGCGCCCGAGATCGCGCAGCGCGCCCGCACGCTCGACCTGAAGCGCCTGACGGATGAACTGCGGCGCTGAGCGGGGACGCGTGTCGTGGGGTGGTTTCACGTGGAACCGCCCCTGGAAATGATCTCGGGAGGGAGGATCGCGTGTGGCGGAGGTTACCGCCGGATGGCCCGTGTCGGTGCCACGGCCGGGCTTCCCTCCCCCCGAGGCGGCGCGATGTCCTGTGGATCGATGCCGAAGAGACCTCCCAGAGTGCTTACACAAGACTCCGGAATGTGGAATCCTGTAGCCCCCAACCCCCTTTCTCGAGATTTCCATGAAGATCACGCCTGCTCCCCTGCTCACCTTGTCCAACGGTGTCGAGATGCCGCGGCTCGGCCTCGGTACCTGGCCGATGAACGATGCCGAGGCCGCCGAGACGGTCGCGCTCGCGCTCGACATGGGCTATCGCCTGATCGACACCGCGGAGAACTACGAGAACGAGCGCGGCGTCGGCGAAGGCATCCGTCGCTCCGGCGTCGCGCGCGGCGAGCTCTTCGTCACCACCAAGTTCAACCGCAAATGGCACAGCGTCGAGGGCGCGCGCCAGGCCTGCGAGGCCAGCCTGGAGCGTCTCGGCCTGGACTACATCGACCTTTTCCTGGTGCATTGGCCCAACCCCGACCAGGGCCGCTACGTGGAGGCCTTCGAGGGCCTGGTGAAGCTGCAGGAGGCCGGCCTCGTGCGTGCGATCGGCACCTCGAACTTCAAGCCCGCCCATCTGCAGCAGCTGTTCGACCGCGGTCTGTGCCCGCAGGTGAACCAGATCCACCTCGACCCCTGGCATGCGCGCAGCGACCATATCGATGTGCACAAGGCGCGCGGCATCGTCACCGAGTCGTGGAGCCCGCTCGGGCGCGCCAACGCGATGCTCGGTGACCCGGCGATCCTCGACGTGGCGCGGCGCCATGGCCGCACGCCGGCACAGGTGATCCTGCGCTGGCACACCCAGCTCGGCTACGTGCCGATCCCGAAGTCGTCCAACCCGCAGCGCCTCGCCGAGAACCTCGACGTGTTCGGTTTCGAGCTCTCCGCCGAGGAACTCGCCGCGATCAGCGCGCTCGACCGCCCGGATCCGGAGATGCTGGATTCGGACGTGTTCGGGCACTGAGCCTGCGGCTGCCGTAGAAAAGTTCGCGGCTGCTGCTGCTCCTACATAAAGCGGGAGCGGCGCAAGCCGCGAACCACGGCCATCGACCGATCGGCGACAGCGCTGGCTAGCTAGGCCAGATCCCCAGTTCCGTCAGCTGCTTCGTCGCCGCCTCGGCCCAGCCGCGGTTGGCGGCGGGGCTGGCGGGGCTGGGGTGCAGCACGCGGCCGAACTTCAGCCCGGGCAGTCCGGCGAGTGCCTCGCTGGAACGCTTCTCCGCCCAGTTGCCGATGCCGATCACCCATTCGGGCTGCAGCGCCCCGACCACGGTGCGCAAGTGCGCGTCGCAGGCGGCCAGCAGCGGGCGCTGCTCGGCCATCGGCAGCTTGTCGGGGGTGAGGTTGCGGCCGCCCTCGAAGAACACCAGCGGGCAGTAGTTGGCGACGAAGTGTTCGGCGAAGAAGGCCTCGGGCGCACCGTAGCGGGCGCGGAACAGGCCCCACAGGCGCTGGCCGCTCACCTCGGAGCGCGAGCAGGCAAAACCTTCCACCGGCCGCTTCGGGTTGACGACGCGCGGCTGCCCGACCGGACCCTCCAGCCCCAGCCAGTCGCGCGCGCTGGCGATCTCGCCGAAGGGCACGCCGATCTGCGCCATGCCGAAGGGGCCCGGGTTCATGCCGACGAAGACCACGCGGCGGCGGCCGTCGCCATAGCGCTCGAGGTAGCTTCGATGCACCTCCCAGGCGTAGTCGAGCGGGTTGTAGACATGGGTGACGGGGGGCGCGAAGGGCAGTGCGTCCACCGCGGCGGACAGTTCGCGGGCGGCGTCGATCAGGATGCGGGCGGTCATGTCGGGAAGAGCAGCTTGAGCAGGTAGAGGGCGGCCATGCCGGCGCCGATGGTGGCGAGCACGTTGCGCGTGCGCCAGGCCACCAGCACCGCGACCAGCGCCGCCCACGGGCGTGGGGTGTCGAAGGCGAACACGACCTCGCCGCCGGCGACGAAGAGCGCGCTCGCGGTCAGCGCGGCGAAGCTCGCCGGCGCGATGTGGCGGCACAGGGCATGCAGCCAGGCGGGCAGGCTGCGGCTGGCGAAGAGGCCGATCATCGCGTAGCGGTACAGGTAGGTCAGCCCGCCGACCAGCGCCAGCAGCAGGAGCAGGGTCGTCGTGCTCATCGGGCATGCTCCAGCCGGCGTACGGTCCATGCCCCGGCGGTGAGCCCGAGCACGATCGCCGCCACCAGGCCGAGCTTGTAGGGCAGGGCGGCGAAGGCGAGCGCGCCGAGCGCGGCGACCAGTGCCGCGGCCTGGCCGGCGCGCTCGCGCAGCAGCAGGGTGAGCAGGGCGATGAAGGTGAGCGGCACCGCGAAGTCGAGCTCCCACTCGGGCGGGATGGTGGTGCCGAACAGCAGCCCGGCAGCGGTGGACAGCTGCCAGCCCGCCCACAGCGTGAAGCCGGCGCCGAGGAAGTACCAGTGGCGCAGGTCGGCGACCTGGTCCATCCCCCCGGCCTGCGTGCCGGAGTCCGCCTGTTCAGCCTGGTCCGCCTCGCCCGCATGGCGCTGCTGGTAGCGCAGCACCGCCACCGCGTAGGCCTCGTCGGTGAGCACGTAGGCCAGCAGCAGGCGCCAGCGCCGCGGCAGGTGGTGCACGTAATCGGCCATCGACGCGCTGTAGAGCACGTGGCGCAGGTTGAGCAGGCCGGAGGTGAGCGCGATGGGAACGAAGCCCGCGCCCGCGGCCAGCATCTGCACGATGACGAGCTGGGCGGCGCCGGCGAAGACGATGGCCGAGGCGAGCTGGGCCAGCCACGCGGGAACGCCCGCGGCGAGCGCGGCGATGCCGTAGATCATGCCGAAGGGCGCCACGCCGAGCAGCAGCGGCGCCTCGTCGCGGCAGCCGGCGAGGAACTCGCGGCGTGCGCTCGTGCCTGTGTGCGCCATCAGTCGTCCACCGCGCCGTCGGTCTGCGGGCGGCCGAGGCGGGCGAGGGCGTCGCGCAGCCACCACACCATCACCACCCCGGGAACGGCGACGACGATCGAGAAGATGAAGAAGGCCGGCCAGCCGATCGACTGCGACAGCACGCCCGACAGCGGGCTGACGTAGATCCGGCCCACCGCGGCGAAGGCCGACAGCATGGCGTAGTGGGTGGCGGTGAAGCGCTGGTTGCACAGCCCCATCAGCAGCGCGACGAAGGCCACCGTGCCCATGCCGCCGCTGATGTTCTCGCCGGCGATCACCGTCAGCAGCAGCCCGTCGAGCGCGGCAGGCGCATCCAGCGCGACGAAGCCCCAGTCGAAGGCCGGCACCATCACGGCGCCCCAGGCACCCTTGCCGAGCTCGGCGAGCAGGTAGAAACCGAAGTTCGACACCAGCTGCAGCACGCCGAACAGCAGCAGCGAGCGGTACAAGGCCAGCCGCGTCATGATCAGCCCGCCGATGAAGGCGCCGAGGATGGTCAGCCAGATGCCGATCACCTTGTTGGCGATACCGACTTCTTCCTGCGAAAACCCCATGCCCTTGATCAGGAAGGGCGTGGTCAGGCTGCCGGCGAAGGCGTCGCCGAGCTTGTAGAGGATGATCAGCGCCAGGAAGGCCGCCGCGCCCTGCTGCGCGAAGTAGCTCGACAGCGAGCGGTTGAGCGTCTCGAAGCCGGCGCGACGCGCCGCCCAGCCCGCCAGCGGCAGCGCCAGCGCGATCTCCGCCATCACGAACAGGAGCTGGATCCAGCGGTTGGCGTCGTTGGGGTCGAGGCCGATCAGGATCAGCGCCTGGCGGGCGATCCAGTAGCCGGCGGCGACCCCGGCGAGCATCGCGGCGAAGCCGAGCAGCTCGCGCCTGGGGTCGGAGGCTAGCGGCTTCAGCGCCGCCGACACGCGCGGCAGCGCCAGCAGCGACACCCCGCCGCAGACCGCCATGATCAGCGCCATGGTCTCGTACACCCGCGGCCACGACGCCCACTGCCCGGCCCAGATCAGCGCGATGCCGCCGGACAGGATCATCGCCAGGCGGTAGGCGAAGACGTGCACCGAGGCGCCCAGCCCGCGCTCCGCCTCGGGCAGCAGGTCGGTGCGGTAGGCGTCGACGACCACGTCCTGCGAGGCGGACAGGAAGGCGATCGCCACCGCGGCGGCGGCGAACAGGCCGGGCGTGGCCGTCGGCGACAGGCTCGCCATCCACCACAGCAGCGCCGCCAGGGCGAGCTGGGTGAGCGCCAGCCAGCCGCGCCGCCGGCCCAGCCAGGGCGGTTCGAAGCGGTCCATCAGCGGCGCCCACAGGAACTTGAAGGTGTAGGGCACGCCGACCAGGCCGAAGAAGCCGATGGTGGCGAGGTCGACGCCATCGACCGTCAGCCACGCCTGCATGGCCTGGCCGGTCAGCGCCAGCGGCAGGCCGGAGGCGAAGCCGAGCACCAGGATGGCGGACAGGCGCCAGGCACGGGCGAGGGCGGGTCGGGGAGGAACGGACAAGAGATGGCGGGCGGGCATTGCAGGGCCGCGCATTATCGCAGATCATCCGCGGCCCCCCGGTTTACACAATTCGATACTTTGCTTGCGTCTGACACGTTCTGACTCAACAATGCCGGGAAAGCCAAATTCCCCGATTCGTGGAGGTCGTTTTTCATGTCCCACACCGTGACCGTGGTCTTCGGAGGCGAGCGCGAGTACGAGTTCCCGCTGCGCGATGCCGATGTCGCCTCGACCACCAAGGAGCAGGCCCGCAGCTGGCTCGCCAGGGAATTCGAGGATCTCGAGTGCACCCCGTCCAACCCGATGGGCAAGGTGCTCGTCCTCGACATGGTGCTCAACGTCGCCAAGTACGGCGGCGAAGGCCGCTTCGAGCAGGCTGGCGAATGGGCGCGCAAGTATGCGCTCCATACCGCGGTCGCGCTCGACCGTCCTGCGGTGCGGGTGGACGTCTCGTCCTTCGTGGTCGGCTGATCCCTCTTTCCGCTCAGGCCGCCGCTGCGCGCGGCGGTGCTTCCAGCAAGGCTTCGACCAGGCGCGCGGCGGTATCGTCCCCGCGCTCCTCCACCATGCGCAGCAACGGGTGCGGGTTGTCGCGGTTGGGGGAGCCTGCTCGGCTCGACTGCCATAGCGCGGCCAGCGTCCTCTCCAGAAAGCCCCTGTCGGTGTCGCGCCCCACCAGCACCACCACGCGCTCCAGGGCGACGTGGTCGAGCAGCTGCTGCAGCTCATAGCGGCAGCCCTCGTTCTGCGGCGAGAAGCCGCGCAGGTCCATCAGCACCGCATCCGCGGCGCGCGCCAGGCACAGCATGGTCGGGCGCCAGGTGTCGTCGTGGCAGAAGAACTCGTTGACGCGGTGGCGGCCGTCCGGATCCGGCCCCAGCGCGCGCGCGGGATGGCGCCGGGCGAGGTCGGCCTCGTCGCGCACGAAGGCGCGCGACAGCCGTCCGCCGACGAAGTCGAGGAACTCGTGGGGCTCGACCGCCGTGGTGGCGAGGTCGGGGCCGGCGATCATGTCGATGTGGCCGATGCGCAGCCAGCGCTTGCCGAAGGCGTCGAAGAGGCGCTCGCTGCGCGCGCCGAGCGCGAACACGCGCAGCAGCAGCAGTCCCGGCGCCGGTCCTTGCGCGCGCTCGAGCCCGGCGAGCCGGAACCCGGCCACGGTCGTCAGCTTCCAGGCGAGGAAGGCGAGCGGGCCGGCCGCGAGCCAGGCGAGCCCCTCGAAGGCGAAGCCCACCGACTGCACCACCGCGAACAGCAGCCACATCGCCTCCAGGGTCAGGATCTGGTCGCTGCTGCGCCGCGCGACGTGCCGCCTGCCCAGCCACTTCAGCACCAGCCGCCCGAGCAGCGCAGCGACGGCGGCCCCCGCGAGCAGGAGTGCCCAGAAGGTCTGCGTGCCGTCGAGGCCGAGCGCGCCGCCGGCGCCGACCGCGAGGCGCATCGTGGCCTCGCTCTGCCCCGCCAGCCGGACCGCCGCCTCGGCGCCGATCACCGCGACCAGCATGAAAGCGAGCACCAGCGGCCCCACCGCGCGGATGCGCCGGTGCAGGAAGGCGAGCAGCAGTACGGTCGGCGGCAGGTTGATGCTCGCCCACAGGCGCGCGAGCTCGAGCGCGGGCAGCGCCGGGTTGCGCGCCAGCGCCCAGGCCGCGAGGGCGAGAACGATCAGCAGATAGGCCAGCCCCAGCGTCAGGCGCTGCCGCCTCGTCCCTGCCGTCACCAGCCCGACGGCGAGCACGGCCGGCCAGGCGTGGCAGGCGAACACGAGGAGAAAGCGCGTGGGCACGAAGCCGCCGTCTTCCCAGGTGAACTGCATCCACGCGGTGGTGAGCACGAGGGCATAGGCGAGACCGGCGAGCAGGTGGACGAGGCCGGCCGCGCGCAGCGATCGCCGCATCCTCGCCAGCGCGGGGCGGGCGCTCGCCGCGCCACTCTCGCGAGGCTCCAGGCGCAGCATGGCGGTCGGTGGTGTCGCGGGTGTGGAGGGGGTTTCCTGCGGGTGCGAGGCGGCGCTCCCCGCCGCCGGACTGGCGAGCGCCATCGAGCGCAGCACCGCCCGCCGATACAGCGCCAGCAGCGCCAGGCACACCGGCAGGGTCAGCGCAGCGGCGATCAGGATCAGCGCCGGCAGCGCGCCGGTGGCGACGAGGACGGCCTCGCTGTTCTCCTGCATCGCTGCGCGTCTCCTGTGCCCGGGACCGCGGCGCGGTCACGGTTCAGTATAGGAGGCCGGCGCCAGCGCGCCTCAGCCGTTGCGTCCCAGCCTGTACACCGCCACGCTGGCGAGGAAGTTCGGCTCGTCGAGCACCAGCTTGCCCTCGTCGAAGGCCAGGCGCTCGCGCACCGCGATGCCGTTCAGCTCGCACAGCGCGTCGAAGTCGGCGATGGTGAAGAAGCGCACGTTGGGCGTGTTGAACCACTGGTGCGGCAGGCTCTCCGACACCGGCATGCGGCCGTTGAGGATGCTCTGGCGGTGGCGCCAGTAGCCGAAGTTGGGGAAGCTCACCACGGCCTCGCGGCCCACGCGCAGCATCTCGGCGAGGATGCCCTGGGTGTTGTGCATGGCCTGCAGCGACAGGCTCATGATGACGTGGTCGAAGAAGCCGTCCTCCAGCCCCACCAAGCCCTTCTCCAGGTCCATCTGGATCACGTTGACGCCGTTGTTGACGCTGCCGAGCAGCTTGTCCGGGTCGTTCTCGACGCCGTAGCCCTGCACCTGGCGCACATCCATCAGGTGGCGGAGCAGTTCGCCGTCGCCGCAGCCGAGGTCGAGCACCTTCTCGCCGGGCTCGATCCACTGGGTGATCACTTCATAGTCGTAGCGGTAGGCAGTCATATCAGTATGCGCAGAGCCGTCTCAAGCGTACTGACGCCCCCTCGGGGGCAGCGAACGCAGAGAGCGTGGGGGTTGTCAATTCACACCTCGATGCGGTCGAACCAGGCCGACAGCAGCTTGTGGTAGCGCGGCTCGTCGAGCAGGAAGGAGTCGTGGCCGGCCGGGCAGTCGATCTCGGCGTAGCTGACGTTGCGGCGGTTGTGCAGCAGCGCGTAGACGATCTCGCGCGAGCGCTCGGGCGAGAAGCGCCAGTCGGTGGTGAAGGACACCACCAGGAAGTCGGCGGTGGCGCGGGCGAGCGCGGCGGGCAGGTGGCCGCCGTACTCGAAGGCGGGGTCGAAGTAGTCGAGCGCCTTGGTCGTCAGCAGGTAGGTGTTGGCGTCGAAGAAGCCGGCGAACTTGTCGCCCTGGTAGCGCAGGTAGGACTCGATCTCGAACTCGACGTCGTAACTGTAGGTGTTGCGGCCGTGACGCAGGCTGCGGCCGAATTTCTCCGCCATCGCGTCGTCGGACAGGTAGGTGATGTGTCCGACCATGCGCGCGAGCTTGAGTCCGCGCGCCGGCACCACGCCGTACGCGTAGTAGTGGCCGCCGTGGAACTCGGGGTCGGTCAGGATGGCCTGGCGCGCGACCTCGTTGAAGGCGATGTTCTGCGCGGTGAGCTTGGGCGCGGCGGCGATCACCGCGACGTGGCCGACGCGGTCGGGGTACTGCAGTGCCCACGACATCGCCTGCATGCCGCCGAGCGAGCCACCGACGATCGCGGCGAAGCGCCGGATGCCGAGCTGGTCGGCCAGGCGCGCCTGCGATTCGACCCAGTCTTCCACGGTGACGAAGGGGAAGTCCGCGCCCCACAGCCTGCCGGTGGCGGGGTTGGTCTGGTTGGGGCCGGATGAGCCGTAGCAGCCGCCGAGGTTGTTCACCCCGATCACGAAGAACTTGCGCGTATCGAGCGGCTTGCCCGGACCGATCAGGTTGTCCCACCAGCCGACGTTGTGCGGCGCGTCGGCGTAGGTGCCGGCGACGTGGTGCGAGCCCGACAGCGCGTGGCACACCAGCACCGCGTTGCTGCGCTCGGCGTTGAGCGTGCCGTAGGTCTCGTAGATGAGGTGGTAGTTGTCCAGCGTGCCGCCGCTGCGCAGCGCGAGCGGCGTGGTGAACTCGGCCCGCTGCGGCACGACCACGCCGACCGATTGGGGTGCGATCATTTTCGTCATCTGCAAACAAAAAACCCAGCCGGCTGCAAACGCGGACTGGGTGCCCTCGCTTTAGCCGTATTTGTTGAGCGCCCGCAAGCTGTTGATCAAATCGGCGCTAGGTGGTTGGAAGTTAGCGCCCGGGAAGGGAAAAGTCAAACGGCCGGCATGATAAGATTTTCCGCTCCTGCACAGCCCCGAACGCCATGATCCAGGTCATCCTAAACGGCCAGCCCGAATCGCTGCAGCCCGAACTCTCGGTGCTTGCCCTGCTCGAGGCGCGCGGCCTCGCCGGCAAGCGCCTTGCGGTCGAGCGCAACGGCGAGATCGTGCCCAAGGCCCGCCACGCCGAGGTGAAACTCGCCGATGGCGACAAGCTCGAAATCGTCGTCGCGGTGGGTGGCGGCTGACGGTACGGCCCCACGGCACCCCTGTAGGAGCGGCGGCAGCCGCGAACAGGGTGCCCACCGACCGCGACCGCGCTTACGCCGACTCGACGGGGCGGCCGCCGAATGCCCCGCGGATGCCGAAGCCCCTTTCGCGGCTGCCGCCGCTCCTACAGGCGCTTGTCGGCGCAGCCGACGCCTCCCTTTCAGATCAACCTTCACAGGCTCCCAACATGAACGACCCCCTGGTCATCGCCGGCAAGGCCTATCACTCCCGACTGCTCGTCGGCACCGGCAAGTACAAGGACTTCGCCGAGACGCGCGAAGCCATCGACGCCAGCGGCGCCGCGATCGTCACCGTGGCCATCCGCCGCACCAACATCGGCCAGAACCCGGGCGAGCCCAACCTGCTCGACGTGCTGCCGCCGGAGAAATTCACCATCCTGCCCAACACCGCCGGCTGCTACACCGCCGACGACGCGGTACGCACGCTGCGCCTGGCGCGCGAGCTGCTCGACGGCCACGCGCTGGTCAAGCTCGAGGTGCTCGGCGACCCCAAGAGCCTTTTCCCCAACATGCCCGAGACGCTCAAGGCTGCCGAGACCCTGGTCAAGGACGGCTTCGACGTCATGGTCTACTGCGCCGACGATCCCATCCAGGCGAAGATGCTCGAGGACATCGGCTGCTGCGCGATCATGCCGCTGGCCTCGCTGATCGGCTCCGGCATGGGCATCCTCAACCCGTGGAACCTGCGCCTGATCATCGACAACGCCAAGGTGCCGGTGCTGGTCGATGCCGGCGTGGGCACGGCCTCGGATGCCGCGATCGCGATGGAACTGGGCTGCGACGGCGTGCTGATGAACACCGCGATCGCCGCCGCCGGCCGGCCGGTGCTGATGGCGAGCGCGATGAAGAAGGCGGTCGAGGCCGGGCGCGAGGCCTTCCTCGCCGGGCGCATGCCGCGCAAGTTCTACTCGGCCGACCCGAGCTCGCCGACCCAGGGGCTGATCGGTTCATGAGCGAAGTACGAGACGAAGTCGTGGCCGGCGTCGAGATCATCGGCCGCGACAGCCCCGAGCACCGCTTCTCCAGCCGCAGCATCCGCAGCTTCGTGCTGCGCCAGGGGCGCATGTCCGAGGCCCAGCAGCGCTACCTCGACGACATGCTGCCCAAGGTCGGCATCGACTACCGCGCCGCGCCGCTCGATCTGGACGCGGCCTTCGGGCGCAAGGCGCCGAAGATCCTCGAGATCGGCTTCGGCATGGGCGAGACCACGGCGAAGATCGCCGCGGCGATGCCCGACCACGACTTCCTCGGCATCGAGGTGCACACCCCCGGCGTCGGCGCGCTGTGCAAGCTGATCGCCGAGGGCAATCTCACCAACCTGCGCATCATGCAGCACGATGCCGTCGAGGTGATGCGCGACATGATCGCCGACGGCGCGCTCGCTGGCGTGCATCTGTTCTTCCCCGACCCCTGGCGCAAGAAGCGCCACTTCAAGCGCCGCATCGTGCAGCCCGACTTCGTCGCCCTGATCGCGCAGAAGCTCGCCCCCGGCGGCTACTTCCACTGCGCCACCGACTGGGAGGACTACGCGCACTGGATGCTCGAGATCATCTCCGCCGAGCCGCTGCTGCAGAACACCGCCGACGGTTTTGCACCGCGTCCCGACTACCGGCCGCTGACGAAATTCGAAAACCGTGGTCTGAAGCTGGGACACGGGGTATGGGACCTCGTGTTCCGCCGCCGCGCGGGCTGAACCATCCGTAACGAGGACACCGCCGCATGATCCGGGGCCTGTTCCGCTTCCTACTGAACGTGCTGCGCATGTTCGTGCGCGCGCTCGACCTGGTCGTGCGCGGCGTCTTCTACGCCTTGCTGATCTTCGGCCTCGGCGTGCTGGTGTCCTTCTTCTTCCACCCCGAGCCCGAGGTGCCGGCGGGATCCGCGCTGGTGCTGCGGCCGGTGGGCACCATCGTCGAGCAGGCCGAGCTCGAGCCGCCGCTGGCGCTGTTGCGCGCCGGAGGAGCGCCGGCCGGCCAGCTGCGCCTGGCAGACCTGGTGGACGCGGTGCGCAAGGCGCGCGACGACGCGCGCATCGCCGCGCTGGTGATCGAGACCGACGAACTCGTCGGCGGCGGCTTCTCCAAGCTCGCCGAGCTGCGCGCCGCGATCGCCGACTTCAAGACCTCGGGCAAGCCGGTGCTGGCGCGCGGCGAGCGCTTCACCCAGTCGCAGTACTACCTCGCCTCGGTGGCCGACGAGCTCCACCTGTCGCCCGACGGCTTCGTGCTGCTGCGCGGCCTGGCGCGCTACGGCTCCTACTTCAAGGACGCGCTCGACAAGCTCGGCGTCAAGGTGCATGTGTTCCGCGTCGGCGAATACAAGTCCTTCTCCGAGCCCTTCACCCGCAGCGACATGTCGGACGAGGACCGCGAGGCCACCCGCGACCTGCTCGACGGTCTGTGGCGCTTCATGCGCGACGACATCGCCGCCAGCCGCAAGCTCGCCCCCGCGGCGGTCGACGCGCATGTGAACGACATCCGCGGCGCGCTCGCCACCGCCGGGGGCGATGCCGCCAAGGCGGCGCTCGCCGCGGGCCTGGTGGACCGCTTCAGCACCCGCGACGAGTGGCGCGCCCGCCTGATCGAGGCCGTGGGCACCGACCACGAGGGCAAGGACGTGCGCGCCATCGAGGTCGACGCCTATCTCGCGCTCGCGGCGGACGACGCCCAGGATGCCGCCGGCAACGTGGCGGTGATCGTCGCCCAGGGCACCATCGTCGATGGCGCCGAGCCGGCCGGCGTGGTCGCCGGCGACACCTTCGCCCGGCTGATCCGCGAGGCGCGCGAGGACGAGGACATCAAGGCGCTGGTGCTGCGCATCGACAGCCCGGGCGGCAGCGCCTGGGCGTCCGAGCTGATCCGGCGCGAGCTGCAGCTCACCCGCGAGGCCGGCAAGCCGGTGATCGCGTCGATGAGCTCGGTGGCGGCCTCGGGCGGCTACTGGATCGCCACCGGCGCCGACGAGATCTGGGCAGCGCCGTCCTCGGTGACCGGCTCGATCGGCATCTTCGGCCTCTTCCCCGAGTTCTCCGAACCGCTGCGCCGGCTCGGCATCGGCGTCGATGGCGTCGCCACCGCGCCGCTCGCCGGCGCGCTCGATCCGCGTCGCCCGCTCGACCCCGCCGCGGCCGAGGCCATGCAGCTCGGCATCGAGCACGGCTACCGGCGCTTCCTCGAGGTCGTCGCGCAGGCGCGCAAGATGACGGTCGAAGAGGTCGATGCGGTCGCCCGCGGCCGCGTGTGGACCGGGGCGGCAGCGAGCAGCCTGGGCCTGGTCGACAAGCTCGGCGGCCTCGAAGACGCCATCGCCGCAGCAGCCGCGCGCGCCGGCCTCGCCACGCACGACGTGGTGTGGCCGGCGGCGGGCGAGTCGCTCGAGCAGCGCCTGCTGCGCCGGCTGCTGCGCGTCGGCGACGACCTCGGCATCGACCTGGCGGGCCGCGCCGCGCCGGCCGCGCCGCTCGCCGTCGCAGCCGCCGACGTGGAGCGCGCCGCCCGCGAGCTGCTGCGCTGGAACGATCCCCGCCACCACTACCTGCACTGCCTGTGCGACGCGCCTTGAAAGGGCGTGCTCGCATACCCACATCACACCGCAAGGAGGATGCCTTGAAACTCACCAGCCAGAGCTTCACCGACGGCGCCCGCATCCCGGGCGAATTCGCCTTCTGCATTCCGGCCGCAGAAGGCCACGTCTGCCTGGGCGGCAACCGCAACCCGCAGCTGTCGTGGTCCGAGGTGCCCGCGGGCACGAAGTCCTTCGTGCTGATCTGTCACGATCCCGACGTGCCGAGCAAGGGCGACGACGTCAACCAGGAAGGCCGCACGGTGCCCGCCAGCCTGCCGCGGGTGGATTTCTTCCATTGGGTGGTGGTCGACCTGCCCGCCGAGTTGCGTGCGATCGAAGCCGGGCATTTCTCCGCCGAGGTCACGCCGGGCGGCAAGCCCGGCCCGGAGGCCGCGCTCGGCGCCCGCCACGGCGTGAACGATTACACCGCCTGGTTCGCCAGCGACGAATCGATGAAGGGCGACTATCACGGCTACGACGGCCCCTGCCCGCCGTGGAACGACGAGATCGTGCACCACTACGTGTTCACGTTGTACGCGCTCGACGTCGCGCGCTGCGCGGTCGAGGGCCGCTTCACCGGGGCGGACGCGCGCGCGGCGATCGCCGGCCACGTGCTCGCCGAAGCGAAGCTCACCGGCACCTACTCGCTCAACCCGGCGCTCGCCGCAAGGTAAGCGGTACGCGGGGATGGGACTGCGGACGGGAATGGGAGCGGCGGGCCTGCGGTGCATGCGGAGCATACGGTCCCGGTGGGAGCGGGCTTGCCCGCGCATGCAGCGATCGAAACCTGCACACCCATCCTGCGACCGACCGCCCATTCGCGGCTGCCGCCGCTCCTACATTCGCGGCTGTCGGGGCTCTTACATTCGTGGCTGCCGCAGCTCCTACATTCGCGGCTGCCGCCGCTCCTACATGGGCCGAAGCCGCGGCGGTTTGTGTAGGAGCGCCGGCAGGCGCGAATGCAGCGTTCGAGCCTGAGCGGTTCGCGGCCCGCCCGCTCCCGTCCCGCAACGCAACTTGAGGCCTCGATGTTCGAATTTCTCCAAGGGATCGCCTTCGGCCTGCTGGTCTCCTTCGTGCCCTGGTTCATGGCCGGGATGTACGACCCGCGCCTGGTGGTGCCGGAGGAGCTCGCCTCGCGCTGGCAGGTCATCCTGCGCTACGCGGTGGCCATGCCCTCGGTCGCGACCCTGCTGCTGCTGACCTCGCTGTGGGGCGGCTTCGGCGCCAGCCTCGGCGGCTGGCTCGCCGGCCTCGCCGCGGCCCCGGCCGCGCTCTTCCTGGAGCGGCGCTGGCGGCGCTGGCGTGAGGCGCGCGCCGGCAAGGAGCGCGCCGCCGCGCGCGAGCGCGCACGCACCGAGCTCGCGCGCGGACGCCGCGAGCGTGACCTGCTGACCCTGGACCCCGATTTCGTCCCCGCCGACGCCGACGCGGTGGTGATGCAGCTGTGGGAGGTCAAGCGCGAGCTCGTCGGCCTGCGCCGGCCCGACCTCGCCGTGCAGGCCGACCGCCTGTTCACCCGCTACCATCGCGCGCTCGACGTGCTCGAGGACAAGTTCGACCGCCGCGAGGTCACCTACGAGCGCGCCCGCGGCCTGGTCGGCGAGGTCGGCAGCGGCGCCGCTGCCGGGCTGGGCGCGATGGTCGCGCTGGTGCAGGGCAGCGTCGGTCTCGACGCCGACTTCGTGCGCGAGCGCCTGGAGCGCGAGGCCGCCCGCCTCGGCGGCACCGAGCGCGAGGCGCTGCAGCGCCGCCTCGCCCTTGCCGACGAGACCGAGCGCCGCCTCGGCGAGATCGCCGCCGGCAACGAGGCGGCGCTGACCGCGCTCGACCACGTCGCGGTCGCGGTGGCGCGCATCGACACCGGCCGCGGCCAGCCCGCGGGCGCCACCGAACAGGCCCTGCAGGAGCTGCGCCGCTTCGCCGAGCGCGCCGGCCTCTACGGCCGCCAGCAATGAACCGAGGAAAGCCCCGATGAGCCTGCCGCTGCGATCCCTTCTCCGTATCCTTCCCCGCGCCCCCGGGGGCGACCTGGGCGGAGGCGGGCGCCCGCGCTCGGGCCTGTCGCTGCCGCCGATCGAGGACATCGCGCGCGAGACCCTGCCGCCGCAGGACGCCGAGCCGGCCGAGGACGCCGAGCTCGCCCCGCTCGCCGACGCCTTCGTGCGCGACGCGCTCGCCGCCGGCGAGGAGGCGCTGCAGCGCCAGCGTGAGGCGGTCGACACCATGGGCATCGAGCTGCAGCGCCAGGCCGCGTGGCGCAGCGAGATGCTGCAGGCGCCGATCCGCAAGCTCGCCCACCAGGGCGACGAGGGCGGCCCGGTGGCGCAGGCCCTGCTCGCGCTGCGCGACAAGATGCAGGACCTCGACCCCGCGCGCCAGAAGCTGAGCGGCGAGGGCCTGTCGCGCGCGCTGTCCTTCATCCCCGGCGTCGGCAAGCCGATGCAGCGCTACTTCCAGAAGTACGAGAAGGCGCAGGACGCGCTCGACGCCATCATCCGCGACCTGCAGAGCGGCGCCGACATGCTGCGCCGCGACAACCTCACCCTGGCCGACGACCAGCAATCCCTGCGCGCCATCCTCGCCCAGCTCGAGCGCCAGGTCGAACTCGGCCGCATGATCGACCGCCGCCTCGCGCGCGAGGCCGCCTCCGCCGGGCTGCCGGCGCCGCGCCGTGCCTTCGTCGAGGAAGAGCTCCTCTTCCCGCTGCGCCAGCGCATCGTCGACCTGCAGCAGCAGGTGGCGGTGAGCCAGCAGGGCGTGCTCGCGCTCGAGGTCGTCATCCGCAACAACCGCGAGCTGGTGCGCGGCGTGGACCGCGCGATCAACGTCACCGTGTCGGCGCTCAACGTCGCCGTCACCGTCGCGCTCGGCCTGGCCAACCAGCGCCTCGTGCTCGACCGCGTCGCCGCGCTCAACGAGACGACCTCCGCGCTCATCGCCGGCACCGCGCAGGCCCTGCGCACCCAGGGCGTGGACATCCAGACCCGCGCGTCCTCGTCCATGCTCGACATGGGCCAGCTCGAACAGGCCTTCGGCGACGTGCTCGGCGCCATCGACGACCTCTCGCGCTACCGCCGCGAGGCCCTGCCCAAGCTCGACGCCCAGATCGACCGCCTCGCCGGCCTCGCCCACCAGGGCCAGGAGGCGATCCGGCGCATGGACGAAGGGCGGCGGGCCGACCCCCAGCCCTGAGCAAGCGGCCGCCCTGCACGGCGGCGTAGCACTCCACTCGCGAGGACGGCCAGCTCGGTGACGATCGCGGACGACACTCGCTTCGCCCCGGACGCCCGCCGGCTCTTCGCCGCGTGCGCCGGCCCCGGGAAGAAGATTCCTCACCCTGGCGGATGCCTTCCCCGGCTCGGGAGAGGGCGGCCTAGTGAGGGGAGTCTTGCGGGGCGAGGCGGTCGGGGAGGCGTTGTGCCGCCAGGCTACGCTGCGGAGCCGCCTGGCGGCCAGTCGGGCAGGGCGGCGGGCAGTAGCCCGCGCAGACCGCGGGTGAGCGTGCCCGCACGCTCGAGTTCGTGCGCCACGCTTTCGACCGCGGCCCATACCTCGGGCTGGCTCAAGGTGTGCGCCGTCAGCGCCACGGCGTCGGCGAACGCGTCACGCGCAGCCAGCAGCCAGGACAGATCCTCCGCTTGCCGCACTTCATCGAACTCGCCCGCTGGGCACAGGCGCACCGCCTCGCCGCGGAAGATCTGCTCGGCCGCCGGCCCGGCCATCAGGCCCACCATCTGCGCACGGATCTCGCGCTGCAGCCGCGCGCTGAAGCCTTCCACCTGCGCCCGTCCCTCAGGGCGCTGCAGTAACTGAGGGTGGCCCCGTCCGTCCGGATGCAGGCAGCCCTCGTTCATCAGCCAGCGCAGGAATTGCCGCGGCAGCACCAGATCCGCCTTCTCGCACAGTCCCCACAGGCCGGTGCACATGCGTCCGTTGCGGATGTCGGTGCGCCAGGCCTCGGCGCCTTCGTCGGCGACCGCCAGCCGATGGACCGATACGCCGCCGAGCGCGAACGCCACGGCGTGGCCGGCCTCGTGGATGCAGGTGGCGCGGCGTTGGGCGGGGGTGAGCCTACTCAAGGTCGTGGCCGATGTCGGTTGTGGGGACGCCGCTAAAATTCATCGGGCCACCACATCCAGGCGCGGCACCACATCATCGTCATCATCGTCATCGTCGGGCAGCAGCTCAAAGGCCTTGAAGACCGCGCGCTCGATGCGCTTGGCCAGCGCTTCGTCGCTGAAGACTGTGGGGTACGTCTTGCGCAGCTTGCCGCTGACCTTCATGTCAGTCACCAGGGATCGGATGATCCTCGCATAGTCCTCGTCGCGGCCCTCGATGATTTCCTTGAGGCTGTCGCGCGCGGTGTCGTAGCGCAGCAGGTACACGGCCTCGTCCTTGAGCCCGTGCAGGATCGAGTGCCGGATGACGTCGACCAGGTACTCAGACTGGAAGGTGAGGTCGGCATAGCGCCAGGTAGCGAGGCCCCGGCTCCAGTCGGCTACGTGCAGGTTGGACTCGACTCCATCTTCGTATTGCACGGTCGCGCCAAACTTGCACACCGAATTCATTGTGGCCATCAGCGGCCGCGACAGGTGCTCCAGGGCGTTGTCGTAGGCGGCGCGCCGCATAGCGTTCTCACTGATCACCGCCGAGACCGGCAGGATCACCGGTGCTGGCAGGAAGCCATCGCGCCGAAGGATGTCGTTGATCAGGAAGCGCGAGAGCCGGCCATTGCCGTCACCCAGCGGGTGGATGTAGACGAAGCCAAAGGACAGGGCCGCCGCTCGCAGCAGCGGGTTTTGCCCACGGGTGCGCTGCTCGAATGCACGCAGTCCCTCCATCATCTCGGCCACCATTTCATGGTGCGGCGCCAGATAGTCGATCACGGGCTCGAAGATCGAGTTGGTGTGCCCGACAAAAACCGGGGACCGGCGAATGCCTGGCTTGGCGCCCACCATCTTGTCGCCCATGATGGCCCGTTGAATCATCAGCATCCCCTCTTCCGTGAGGGCGGACTCGATGCTGCCGCAGTGCGTGCTCATGGCGCGCGCCAGGCGGCGGATGCGGTCCTCTTCTTTACCCTCGGACTCGATGGCAAAGCTGGCCTTGCTCTCCTTGACGGTCAGCCAGTTGACCGCACGCTCGATCGTCTCGAGCCCGAACTGATCAACCATGCTGTCGATCTCGGCGCGCAGTGGCGCCGGATCAGCCGGGCCCTGCCCCCCAAAAGCGACCATCGGGCAAAAGGAGCGGGTGCCCGGCAGGTTGTTGTTGATGCGCCAGCGGCGGACCTTGTCCGACACCGTCGCGGTGAGGTACCGGGACGAACCGAGCAAGTCGACGTAGTTTCCGCCGGCGTCGCCCACCCCGTCCAGGATGGAATCGGTGAGCCACTCATAGAGGAAGCCGCTGCGGCGCGCGTACGCACCCGTGGGCTCTTCCAGCGCCCATTTGGCGATGGGCTCAGGTCCGGTGACCTCGAAGAGACGGTGGAGAAAATCCAGCTCGACGCCCTCATACTTGAGCGCAAACGTCAGGTGCGCGCTCAGCGTCGTGTCCGGCTGGTAATGTGCTGGGTACGTCTCGACCGTGAAGCCGTTTGACGCCGCGCTGGAGCGCGCCGAGCCGATGACGCTGCGGACCCGAAAGGGCTGCACCGGCGCCACGTCATACGCCTCCGACAGCCACTTATATCCGGCGTATTCGTCTACATTTTGCATGCAGCGACCCTAAAACAGTTATTTGCGCCATCTTCTGCTCTAAAACGTTTACGGTCAAACGGTGCGCGTCGAAGTCCGCTCCAGGCCGACCAACATAGCCGTCGGCACAGTCCCGGCCATGTTCATGGGGCAGGGCCCCGATGCCTGCGTCGGGTGAAATCTGTCGGTCCCATAAGGAATCGCATCAGCATGAAGCTTTGCACATCGAGAAGGCGCTCATAAGGCGAGATGCGTTGGACTACCTTCGTGAAGCCTATGTCAGGTTCGCCCGAAAAGGGATAAGTCCGACATTGTGGTCCTGTCCGCGGAATACGCCGCGGTTCGCGCCCGACTCCGCCGTCTATACTCGACGCATAGTCGAATTCGATAGGTGATCCATGCAGCCGAAAACAGTCGTCCGGGTCGAGGCCGAAGAGCCCGCCAAACGTCTCGCCGTCCTCATCGACGCGGATAACGCGCAGGCCGGCGTCATCGAGGGCCTGCTCGAGGAGGTCGCGCGTTTCGGCGAAGCCACGGTGCGGCGCATCTACGGCGATTTCACCTCGCCCACCAGCGCATCGTGGAAGAAGGTCCTGAATCGCTACTCGATCAAACCCGTCCAGCAGTTCGCCTACACGACGGGGAAGAACGCAACCGACAGCACCATGATCATCGACGCGATGGATCTGCTGTACACACGCCGCTTCGATGGCTACTGCCTGGTGACCAGCGACAGCGACTTCACCGGCCTGGCCGTGCGTCTGCGGGAAGAAGGCCTGCTGGTCTATGGATTCGGCGAGCAGAAAACGCCCGAGGCATTCCGCAACGCCTGCCACAAGTTCATCTTCACCGAAGTGCTGCGCAAGCCGGCTGCTGCGGCTGAAGCCACAGCGTCGGCGAATGGATCATCGCCCGCGGTCGAGGCCCCCGAGGTGATTCCGGTGTCGGCTAACCCGATGGAGCGGCCTGCTTTTCCGACCGACTTTCTGATGGAAGCGCTCGAGAAATCGGCAGACGATTCCGGCTGGGCGCACCTCGGGACGTTCGGCAGCTATCTGCAGAAAATCCAGCCGGATTTCGATTCGCGGCTTCATGGGTACAAAAAGCTGTCTGATCTGGTACGAGGGCGGGAGGATCTGTTCGTGACTGAGGAGCGGGGCGCGCCGGGTGGGACAAGTAAGGTGCTCTATATTCGGGCGAAGAACAAACGGTAGAGGGTGGAGGCGTTCAACGCGGACTCGCACATTCGGCCACAACCGGCCGATGGCGATTCGCTCAGAATTTCTCTGGCTGGCCCCCCTTGGATGACCGGTTTACGGCGGCCAACTTGGACCCCGCCTTGGCTCAACCCGGCCAAGAGCGGTTATTGGCGACCCGATCCAGATAGCGGCCATCTGGGCAACGTTGTATGCTATCTGCACACTCGCCACATTGACTGCACCACTCCACTATACCGTTGGCTGCTGCTTTTATTGTTTTTTATTTACCCTTTCGGGTAGTTTCTTCCAATAAACATTGACTTGCGAAGAGTGTTATTCAGCTTCGATGTTGTTGCCGGCTGCCAGAATCCGCACAAATCCGGTGTCGTTAAACGGCGGCGTCGAGCGGGCGCCGCCGGCGCGGTAAGCGTCACGAGGGCCGCGCAAGG
>JACKMB010000010.1 GCA_024235615.1 Thauera sp.
ATTCGTCGCCTTGGTGGGTTTTCTGGATGACCACGGCCACATCGCGGCGCGCTGGCGCCTGCTGACACATTTCGTCGCGGCCTTCTGGGCGCTTGGCTGGTTGGGCGGCGCGCCTGCCTTGCAGCTTTTCGGGGTGCAGTTCGATCTCGGCTGGCTGGGATTCGCCTTGGCGGCTGTGTATCTGGTTTGGCTGCTCAACCTCTACAACTTCATGGACGGCATCGACGGCATCGCCAGCGTGGAGGCGATCTGTGTGTGCGTGGGCGGGGCACTGCTCTATGTGCTACTGGGCAAGCCGGATCTGGCCTTGTTGCCGCTGATGCTAGCAGCGGCGGTGGCCGGGTTTCTGTACTGGAACTTCCCGCCCGCACGGATTTTCATGGGCGACGCGGGAAGCGGTTTTCTGGGCATCGTTCTGGGCATCATGTCGATCCAGGCGGGCTGGGTGGATCCGGCCTTGTTCTGGAGTTGGGTGATCTTGCTCGGGGTGTTCGTGGTGGATGCGACCTTCACCCTCGTGCGCCGCCTGTTGCGTGGCGACAAGGTGTATGAAGCGCACCGTAGTCATGCCTATCAATACGCGTCGCGCCGGTTTGGGCGCCATCTGCCGGTGACGCTGGCTGTCGGCGTGATCAATCTGGCATGGCTGCTGCCGATTGCGCTGTTCGTCGGCACGGGCAAGGTCGGCGGGGTGATTGGGGTCGTGCTGGCCTATGCACCGCTCGTGCTCCTGGCGATCAAGTTCCATGCGGGTGAACTGGAGGTGAGGCAGGCGGCATGAGCAAGCGCGTCATCGTGATTGGGGCAGGTGGCCATGGGCGGTCCGTAGCCGAGGCGATTCTGCTGCTCGGGCGGGATGAACTCGTCGGCTTTGTCGATGACGGCGCCGATGCGAACGCGAGGGTGTGGGGCTATCCGATCCTCGGCAGGACGGACTCGCTTCACTCCTTGTGCGAGTATGCCGATGCAGTTGTAGTCGCGATCGGCAACAATGCCGTCCGCGAAAAGCTGCATGCGCGGGTGCGCGAAGCTGGCTTCGAGCTGCTGAGCGTGATCCATCCCACTACCTTCGTCTCGCCGACCGCCGCATTGGGCCCTGGATGCGCGGTGATGGCGGGCGCGGTGGTGGGAACGGAAGCCCAGCTTGGCGAGGGCGTGATCGTCAATTGCGGCGCCACCGTCGACCACCATTGCAGGGTCGATGCCTTCGGGCACCTCGGCGTCAATGCCTGTATGGCAGGTGGATCGGTGTTGGGGCAGCGTGCCTGGATGCAGGCCGGAAGCGCGCTCGGCTATGGCGTGCAGGTGAAAGACGACGCAGTGCTTGCACCCGGCGAGGCGCGCTCGAGCTGAGCCCAAACTCTTTCTTAGGTCGCCCATCGGGGCGGCGCTGGATGCATGGCTGGTTATGAATAATTCAATCCGTTCCGTTCTTGTCTTCCTGTTCGACCTGCTTGCGGTAGTAATCGCCTGGGTCGGGGGGATGTGGATTCGCTTCAACTTCGAGTGGTCCAGCACCTATTCTCAAAAGCTGTTGCTTGGCCTTGCCGTGCTGCTCGTGGTCCACGCGCTCGCCTGCCGCTGGGCCGGCCTGTACCGGGGGATGTGGATCTTCGCGAGCCTTCCGGATCTGAAGCGCGTTCTGCGCGCGGTGGGCGTCTCGGCCCTGGCGCTGGTCGCGCTGCTGGCGGTCGATCGCACACCCGGCCCCGAAATCCCCCGCTCCATGCTCGTCCTCTACCCCCTGCTGCTACTCATCGTCATGGGCGGCGGCCGCGCCGCTTGGCGCATGTGGCGCGAGCATCGTCTCTTCGGCGATCTGGTCGCCGCCGGCAAACCGGTGGTGATTGTCGGCGCGGGCAGTGGTGGAGCAATGTTGGTGCGCGAGCTCGAGCGCAGCCCGGACTGGCGGGTGGTCGCCCTGGTCGATGACAACCCGACGAAGTGGGGCCTGGAACTCTACGGCCACCCGGTCGTCGGCAAGATCGAACTGCTGCCGCAGGTGCTCGCGGACTACAAGGCGAATCATGTGATCCTGGCCATGCCCTCGGCAGCTGGCGACACGCTCAAGCATGCGGCGGACACCGCGGTACGAGCCGGCGCCCACGTCTTCACCGTGCCCGGCATCGAGGACCTGATGAGCGGCAAGGTGGCGATCAACGCAATGCGCCCGGTGGACATCGAGGACCTGCTCGGCCGCGAGCCGGTGAAGATCGATTCGGCGCATGTGCAGGCCATGATCACCGGCAAGACTGTGCTGATCACCGGTGCGGGCGGTTCGATCGGCAGCGAGCTTTGTCGCCAGCTCGCGCGCTTCGCGCCGGCCCGGCTGGTGCTGTTCGAGGCCAGCGAGTTCGCGCTGTACAACATCGAGCAGTGGTTTCGCGTGCACAAGCCCGAGACGCAGATCGTACCGCTGGCCGGCGACGTGAAGGATGCGCCGCGCCTGGAGGAAGTGTTTGCCGAGTGGAAGCCGCAGCTCGTCTTCCACGCCGCCGCCTACAAGCACGTGCCGCTGATGGAGGTGGGCAACGCCTGGCAGGCGGTGCGCAACAACGTGCTCGGCACGCTGATGGTGGCCGCGCATGCGCAGCGCGTGGGCGCCGAGCGTTTCGTGCTGATTTCCACGGACAAGGCGGTGAATCCCACCAACGTGATGGGCGCCACCAAGCGGCTGGCCGAAATGGCCTGCGAGGGTCTTGGGCAGCTCCGCGGCAAGGGCACGCAGCTCGAGATGGTGCGCTTTGGCAACGTGCTGGGCAGCACCGGCAGCGTGATCCCCAAGTTCGCCGAGCAGATCGCGCGCGGCGGGCCGGTGACGGTGACGCACCCCGAGATCAACCGCTACTTCATGTCCATCCCCGAGGCGGCGCAGTTGGTGCTTCAGGCTGCAGCGATGGGCAACGGCGGCGAGGTCTTCGTGCTCGACATGGGCGAGCCGGTGAAGATCGTGGATCTGGCACGGAACATGATCCGGCTGTCGGGCTATACGGAAGAAGAGATCCGTATCGAGTTTTCCGGGCTGCGACCGGGCGAGAAGCTCTACGAGGAGCTGCTTGCGGATGCCGAGGAGACGCGCGAGACGCCGCATCCCAAGCTGCGCATCGCACGTTCACGGCCGGTGCCGGAGACCTTCCTCGACGAGCTGACGCAGTGGCTGTCGCAGCCTGGGCCGGTGAGCGACGACGAGGTGCGAGCGGGACTGAAGCGCTGGGTGCCGGAGTATGAGCCGGCGCGGCATTGATTCGAATAGCGTGCAGCAGCCGGGATACACTTCGTGCTCGCAGCAATAGCAGCGAACAATGCTGATTGAGGAGACAGGGTGCCGACGATCTTGAGGGTTGAGGGCTATCGACTGTACTTCTACAGCCACGAACCCGGAGAGCCTCCTCATGTCCATATCGACAAAGGGTCTGCGACGGCGAAGGTCTGGCTGCACGATGCGTCGGTTGCGAGAAGCTCAGGTTTCACGGCCCAGGAGTTGGGCAAACTGCAACGCCTTGTGCGCAGTGAACAAGTCGTGTTGAAAGGAGCATGGGATGCATTCTTTGGCTCATGACACCGACGTTCGGGTGATGAACGTGAGGGTGGATGAAACTCGGCTAGAGGTCGACCTCATGGACGGTCGCACGATTGCGGTACCGCTGGCGTGGTACCCACGGCTTGCTAACGCAACGGCCGACCAGCGCAGCCACTGGGAATTGGCCGGAGGCGGGTACGGCATCCACTGGCCGATGATCGATGAGGATTTGAGCACGGAAGGCTTGCTGCGCGGCGCACGGGCGCCGCAATAGTTGTGGCGATCTCTACCGGGCCAGAAGAAATCGGGGTCTGACCACTATTTCCCGCTCTGACCTCGATTTCTCCGCCACATCTCGTAGACTCGCGATCTTGCGGTATATTGGTGCGGTATTTCGAGTAGGAGCCTAGCCATGGTATCTGCCATCAAACGCAAGACGTCCCTGACGCTGGACGCCGAGGTGCTTGACTCCGCCAAGGCACTGGAGATTAACGTATCGGCCGTGGCCGAAGCGGCGCTCAAGAGGGCGGTGGCCGAAGCCCGTCGCAAGCAGTGGCTGACTGAAAATGCAGACAACTTTGCTGCACAAGCTGCGTGGCACGAGCGCAATGGGCACCCGCTGGCCGACATCATGAGTGCTCCAGGGGCCGCTTCGTGGAACACCTGAACCGCTACAGCGTGGCGGAATACAAGGGCGTGGCGATGGTTGTGGTCGAAAGCGACCTTTTGCCGCCCGACCCTGCGGTGGTTGTGATTCCGTTGCTGCCCGACTATCCCGCCGTCAAGGGCTTGAACCCCGAAATTCTTTATGACGGCAAGCGGTTGATTCTTGCCACCCGACTCATCGCGGCGGTGCGACGAGCCAATGTGCGTTGCGTCGGGAGCGTGGCCGATCAGGGTGACAGCATCAATCGAGCGGTCGATATTCTGATGTCTGGTGTTTAGTGGCGGATGCGCACGAAATCGGGGTATGACCCCGATTTCCCCTTAGACGTAAGCGTGCCGGTTCGTCCTACCTTGGACGGAGGCGCGCCGGTTCATGTAGGAGCGCCGGCAGGCGCGAACGCCGCTCAGAGCTCGACGTCCTCGTACAGTCCATCCAGCGCCAGCGCCGCCCCGACGCTCTCCAGCCTCACCACGTCCCCCTCCCCCGCCGGATGCAGCACCCACAGCCCTTCGCTGTTCTTGCGGAAAAGGTCCGCGTGCTTGCGGTCCTGCTCGATCAGCAGGTATTCCTGCAGCGTGTCGATCTGCTGGTAGTGCTCGAACTTGCGGCCGCGGTCGAAGGCGGCGGTGGAGTCGGAGAGGACCTCGATGATCAGCGCCGGGTGCTGCTTGGCCAGGCTGGCCTCGGGCTGGCGGTCGCGCGGGTCGCAGGTGACGAAGACATCGGGGTAGAAGACGGCGTCGGCGCGGTCGACGCGCAGCTTCATGCCGGAGAGGAAGGCGCGGCAGGGCTTGCCGGAGAGTGCGACCTTCAGGCTCGTCGCGGTGTTGAGCAGGATCGTGTAATGCGCATCCGTGCCGCCGGACATGGCGAAGACCTCGCCGCCGAGGTACTCGTGACGTTCGGGCTGATCCTCTTCCCACGCCATGTAGGCGTCGACGTCGAATTCGGATTTGAGCTTGGGCAGGGCCATAGTCGGAACTCCTTCGTTTGGTCGAGCATAGCGGGTCGATTTGGGAAAGAAAACCGGGGTCAGGTCTTTCATTTGCTCACGGCCGCGCCGCGGCCCGCGGCGCCCATCGAGCAGCCCGCCCTCACCCTGCTAGACTTCAGCCATCTCACGGATCGGGAGCTCGCCCATCATGGCCTTGCCTCAACCCGCCGCGCGCTTCGAACGCGCGGATTTCTTCGCCTGGGAGGCCGAACAGCCCATGAAGCACGACTACGTCGCCGGCGAGGTGTTCGCCCAGGCCGGGGCACGGCAGGATCATGTGGTCGTGGCACTCAACATCGCCACCTCGCTGCGCCAGAAGCTGCGCGGCACGCCCTGCCGGGCCTACATCTCCGACATGCAGCTCGAGGTGATGCAGGCCGATGCGGTGTTCTACCCCGACGTGATGGTGAGCTGCCACCCGGAAGACCTCGCCGCCGAGCGCGTGCTGCATCATCCGCGCGTGATCATCGAGGTGTTGAGCGACAGCACCGCCGCCTACGACCGCGGTGCCAAGTTCGCCGCGGTTCGCATGCTCGACAGCCTGCAGGAATACGCCCTGGTCGATCCCGAGCGACGCAGCGTCGAGATCTTCCGCCGCCTGCCCTCCAACGACTGGCTGCTCGCCACCGGCGACAGCGCGCGCGGCCTGGTGCTGGCGGCGCTGGAGCTGGAGATCGGGCTGGACGAGGTGTTCGAGGACGTCGGCGCCTGACACGTAACGGGTGCGCTTCCGTTCCGTGTGGGAGTGGCGGAAGGCGGGAAGGCTGTGGTTGCGTTGATGCGGTTATTCGGAGGCTGCATTCGCGCCTGCCCGCGCTCCTGCAGGGGCAACGGGTCCGCGGCGGCTTGTGTAGGAGCGCCGGCAGGCGCGAATGCAGCCGTCGGATCGTGCCAATGCGCCGAATGCTGCGCCGCCGTGTTCGCGCCTGCCGGCGCTCCTACATGAGACGGTGCGCTTTCGTTTTGCGCTGGAGCGGCAGAAGGCGGGAAGGCTGCGGTTGCGTTGGGCGGCGCGGTTATTCGGAGGCTGCGTTCGCGCCTGCCGGCGCTCCTACAAAAAAACCTCGCGGGCCCGGGGCGGCGGGCGCGAGATTCATTCTTTTAGCTCTTTTTTCCCACTCCCTATGAGCACAAAACTCCAATACCTCGCCGACGCCCATAACGCCCGCTTCGGCACCAGCGGCGTGCGCGGCCTCGTCACCGATCTGTCTGATGCGGTCTGCTACGCCTACGCGCAGGCCTTCCTGCGCAGCGTCGCCGCCGCCAGCCCGCGCATCGTCGTCGGCCACGACCTACGCCCCAGCAGCCCGCGCATCGCCGCGGCCTGCATCCAGGCGATCCGCGACGCCGGGCACGAGGCGATTTTTGTCGGCGCCCTGCCCACGCCCGCGCTGGCCTACTACTGCGCGCTGCACGGCGCCGCGGGCATCGTCGTTACCGGCAGCCACATCCCCTTCGACCGCAACGGCATCAAGTTCTACCGTGCCGACGGCGAGATCGACAAGGCGGACGAGCAGGCCATCCTCGATGCCGAGGTGGCCGTGCCGGAGGCGCTGTCGCCGGCGCCCCTGCCTGCGGTCGACGCCGCGGCGCTGGAGGCCTATGTCGCGCGCTACACCGACTTCTTTGGCGAGAGCTCCCTTGCGGGAATGCGCGTGGCGCTGTACGAGCACTCGAGCGTGGCGCGCGATGTGCTGCGCACGGTGTTCGAGCGCCTCGGCGCCGAGGTGCTGTCGCTCGGGCGCACCGACACCTTCGTACCGATCGACACCGAGGCCGTGCGCGCCGAGGACATCGCGCAGGCGCACGCGTGGGCGCAGGCGCATCGCTTCGACGCCATCGTGTCGACCGACGGCGACGCCGACCGCCCGCTGATCGGCGACGAGACCGGCACCTGGCTGCGCGGCGACGTGGTCGGCATCCTGTGCGCGCAGTATCTGCAGGCCGACGTGGTGGTGACCCCGGTGAGCAGCAACACCGCGGTGGAAAAGTGCGGCGCGTTCCGCCAGGTGGTGAGGACGCGCATCGGCTCGCCCTATGTCATCGCCGGCATGGACGCGCACCGCGGTGTGGGGCGGGTGGTGGGCTACGAGGCGAACGGCGGCTTCCTGCTCGGCAGCGACGTGGAGCGCGCGGGGGCGGTACTGAAGGCCCTGCCGACGCGCGACTCCCTGCTGCCGATGCTGGCCCTGCTGGCCATGGCGCGCGACAAGGGCTGCCGCATGTCGCAACTGGGCGATGCCTTGCCGCGCCGCTTCACCGCCAGCGACCGCATCCAGAACGTGCCGACGGAGTTCAGCCGCGCCCTGATCGCGCGCCTGCAGCAGGCTCCTGTCGAAGCCGCCGCGCTGATGGCGCCCGAAGGCGGCGAGGTGACCACGATCGATACGACCGACGGCCTGCGCGCGCACTTCGCCACCGGCGCGATCGTGCACCTGCGCCCCTCCGGCAACGCCCCCGAGCTGCGCTGCTACGCCGAAGCCGAAGACCAATCCCGCGCCCGCGCCCTGTGCGACACCTGCCTCGCCCGCATCGCCGCCACCCTGTAGGAGCGCCGGCAGGCGCGAACGGCGGCGGAGCAGGTGGCACGCGCATCGATTGCAAGGGTGCAGCGGTTCGCGGCTGCCGCCGCTCCTACATAAACCGCAAGCGCACCCGTCGCCGTGCCCTATAGGAGCGCCGGCAGGCGCGAACGGCGGCGGTGCGGGTGGCACGCGCATCGATTGCCAGGAGGCGGCGGTTCGCGGCTGCCGCCGCTCCTACATAAACCGCAAGCGCACCCGTCGCCGTGCCCTGTAGGAGCGCCGGCAGGCGCGAAAGCGGCCTCGAACTCCGGCACGCGGCTCGATGCCGGCAAGCCTGATCGCGCCAGCCGCAGCTTGGCGTAAGCTATCGCGACTCCGCGCGCCGCAGGCGACAAGCTTTCCGCCTCCTCGGCCAACCGACTCCTTCCCTTGCTCACGGACTTTCGCACCATGAAAGGCATCATCCTCGCCGGCGGCTCCGGCACCCGGCTGCATCCGATCACGCGCGGCGTCTCCAAGCAGCTGCTGCCGATCTACGACAAGCCGATGATCTACTACCCGCTGTCGGTGCTCATGCTCGCCGGCATCCGCGAGATCCTGGTCATCTCGACCCCGGACGACCTACCCAACTTCCGCAAGCTGCTGGGCGACGGGTCGGACTTCGGCATCGCGCTGAGCTACGCCGAGCAGCCCTCGCCGGATGGTCTCGCGCAAGCCTTCCTGATCGGCGAGGAGTTCATCGGCGACGACAGCGTGTGCCTGATCCTGGGCGACAACATCTTCTACGGCTACGGCTTCAGTGCCATGCTGCGCGAGGCGGCGGGCCGCGCGTGCGGGGCGACCATCTTCGGCTACCACGTCTCCGACCCCGAGCGCTTCGGCGTGGTGGAGTTCGACGCCAGCGGCAAGGCGGTCTCGATCGAGGAGAAGCCCAAGGTGCCCAAGTCCAACTACGCCGTCACCGGGCTGTACTTCTACGACAACTCGGTAGTCGAGATCGCCCGGCAGGTGAAGCCCTCGGCGCGCGGCGAGCTCGAGATCACCGACGTCAACAACGCCTACCTCCAGCGCGGCGACCTTCACGTGAGCCTGCTCGGGCGCGGCTTCGCCTGGCTGGACACCGGCACGCACGACTCGCTGATGGAGGCGAGCCACTTCGTGCAGACCATCGAGGCCCGCCAGGGCCTGAAGGTGGCCTGCCTGGAAGAGATCGCCTACCACCAGGGCTGGCTGTCGGCCGCGCAACTGGCGCGCCAAGCCGAGGCGCTGAGCAAGACCGGCTACGGCCAGTACCTCCAGCGCCTGCTGCGCCAGGAGGTGGTCCGGTGAACGTCGTCGAGACCGCGCTGCCCGGCGTGCTGATCATCGAGCCGAAGGCCTTCGGCGACCACCGCGGCTTCTTCCTCGAGACCTTCCAGGTCGAGCGCTACCGCGACGCGGGCATCACCCTGCCCTTCGTGCAGGACAACCACTCGCGCTCGCAGCGCGGCGTGCTGCGCGGGCTGCATTTCCAGAAGACACGCCCGCAGGGCAAGCTGGTGAGCGTGAGCCGCGGGGCGGTGTATGACGTGGCGGTGGACATCGACCCGGCGTCGGCCACGTACGGCCAGTTCGTCGGGGTGGAGCTCAACGACGACAACCACCGCCAGCTGTGGATCCCGCCCGGCTACGCGCACGGGTTCTGCGTGCTGAGCGAGGTGGCGGACTTCCAGTACAAGTGCACCGATTTCTACTTTCCGGCGGACGAGGGCGGCCTGCTCTGGAACGATCCGGACGTGGGGATCCCGTGGCCGATCACCGAGCCGCAGCTGTCGGCAAAGGACGCCAACAACCCCCGCCTGCGCGACCTGAAACCCATGTAGCCCCCTGTAGGAGCGGCGGCAGCCGCGAACAGTGCCGTTCAGACACGTACCACGCGCCTTCCGGCGCTCCTACAGCAACCACCGCGCTTCCGGAAGCCATGTGGAGCCCCACCAGCCGCGAACTTTTTCAATGGCCGACTTCGCGCCTGCCGGCGCTCCTACAGGGGCGCGGAGACGGGCGAGCGCGCGGTGCATGTAGGAGCGGCGGCAGCCGCGAAGGCGCGCGCGGCGGGTGACGGGTCGCGGGGGATCGATGCGGCATTCGCGCCTGCCGGCGCTCCTACAGGGGCGCGGAGACGGGCTGGTGGCACGGCACCCTGTAGGAGCGGCGGCAGCCGCGAACGAGGGCTCACGGAGCGTCCGGCTCGATCCCCATCGCCTGCAGGCGCGCGTAGGTGCCGCCGCGGGCGACGAGATCGGCGTGCGTGCCGCGCTCGACGATGCGGCCGGCCTCCATCACCAGGATCTGGTCGGCCTTCTCGATCGTCGACAGCCGGTGCGCGATCACGATCGTCGTGCGGCCTTCCATCAGGCGCTCGATCGCTGCCTGGATGAGCCGCTCCGACTCGGTGTCGAGCGCAGAGGTGGCCTCGTCCAGGATCAGGATGGGCGCGTTCTTCAGCAGCGCGCGCGCGATCGCCAGGCGCTGGCGCTGGCCGCCGGAGAGCAGCACGCCGTTCTCGCCGATCTCGGTGTCGAAGCCCTGCGGCAGGCGGTCGATGAACTCGCGCGCGTTGGCGGCCTCGGCGGCGGCAACGACCTGCTCGCGGCTGGCGCCGGCGAGCTCGCCGTAGGCGATGTTCTCCGCGACCGTGCCGTTGAAGAGCGTGACCTGCTGGGTGACGAGCGCGATGTGGTGGCGCAGGTTGGCGAGCGTGTAGTCCTCCACCGCCACGCCATCGACCAGTAGCCGGCCTTCGTCGTGCTGGTAGAAGCGCGGGATGAGATTGGCGAGGGTGGACTTGCCGCTGCCCGACTTGCCCACCAGCGCGATCATCTGGCCGGGCTCGGCCTGGAAATCGATGCCGTGCAGCGCGCGGCCCTCCGCGCCGGGATAGCCAAAGCCCAGGCCCCGGGCCTCGACACGACCGGCGATGCGTGCGCGCTCGACGGTGCCGCCGTCGGGCTCGGGCGCCTCGTCGAGCTGCTCGAAGATGCTGTCGGCCGCGGCCACGCCGCGCTGGATGCGCGCGCTCACGCCCCCCAGCAGCTGGATCGCGCGCGGCAGCAGGCCGGCGGCGGTGATGTAGGCGACCACGTCGCCGGCCGAGGCGTCGCCGCGCACCTTCAGCACCGTGAACAAGAGCAGGCCCATCGACGAATACACGATCAGGTGCATCAGCGCCGAGAAGGTCTCCTGCGTGCGCACCATCTTGAGCTGGCGCTTGGTGTTGTGGGTGCTGGCCTTGACGAAGCGCGCACGCTCGTAGTCCTCGCCCCCAAAACTGCGCACCACGCGGTAGCCCTGGATGGTCTCGGAGGCGACGTGGGTGACCTCGCCCATCGAGGTCTGGATATTCTTCGACAGGCGGCGGAACTTGCGGCTGGCATTCGACACCAGCCAGGCGATCGCCGGCAGCACGACGAGCAGGGTCAGGGTCAGGCGCCAGTTCATCCACAGCAGGTAGCTCAGCAGCGCGATGACGGTGAGGCCCTCGCGGAACAGGATCTTGACCGCGTCGGTGGCCGCGTCGGTCACCATCGACACGTTGTAGGTGAGCTTTGAGACGAGGTGGCCGGAGTTGTTGGCGTCGTAGAAGCGGTTGGGCAGCACCAGGAAGCTGCCGAAGAGCTGGGTGCGCAGGTCGTGGATGAGGCCGAGCGAGACGCGCGAGATGCCGTAGTTGCCGAGGAAGGTGCCGAGGCCTTCGACCAGCGCGATCACGACGATCATGGCCGGGATCGCGAAGATGAGGTCGAGCGCGTCCAGCCAGGGCAGGCCGGTGGCGATCGGCGCGTCGGGCGCGGCCAGGCCGTCGATGAAGTACTTGAGCACGCTCGCCAGGCCTGCCTTGCAGGCGCCGGCGATGGCGAAGCCGAGGATGCTGAGGGCGAAGTAGCCGAGGAAGGGCCGGGTGTAGCCGAGCAGGCGGAGGTAGACCTTCATGCTGCTGGCGGCGGGTTTCTCCGCTGCGGGCGCTGCGGCCCCGGCGCCGGGGGCCGGGGCGGCGGACGAGCCGGGGTTCGGTGCGGAGCTCATCGCGCGCAATGACACGGGGCGGCTGCAGAGAGGAGACGGCGCGCCACGGCCATCAGTGCGCCTCGTCCCAGTTGTCGCCCGCGCCGACCTCCACCAGCAGCGGCACCTTCAGCTCGGCGACACCGCCCATCCGCTTGGGCAACTCGTTGCGGATGGTGTCGAGCTCGGCCTTGGGCACTTCCAGCACCAGCTCGTCGTGGACCTGCAGCACCAGCTTCGACTTCAGGCCCGACGAGGCCAGCCAGGCGTCGGTCGCGATCATCGCGCGCTTGATGAGGTCCGCCGCCGTGCCCTGCATCGGCGCGTTGATCGCCGCACGCTCGGCACCGGCGCGACGGCCGGCCTGGCTGGCGCGGATGTCGGGCAGGTAGAGGCGGCGGCCGAACACGGTCTCCACAAAGCCCTTGTCGCGCGCCTCGGCGCGGGTGCGGTCCATGTACTCGGCGACGCCGGGATAGCGCGCGAAGTAGCGGTCGATCCAGCTCTGCGCAGCGGCGCGCTCGATGCCGAGGTTCTTGGCCAGGCCGTGCGCGCTCATGCCGTAGATGAGGCCGAAGTTGATCACCTTGGCGTAGCGGCGCTGCTCGCTGCTGACCTCGGCCGGCGCCACGCCGAAGACCTCGCCGGCGGTGGCGCGGTGCACGTCCTCGCCGTTCGCGAAGGCTTCGAGCAGGCGGGCGTCGTCCGACAGGTGGGCCATGATGCGCAGCTCGATCTGCGAGTAGTCGGCCGAGACGATGAGGTGCTCGCGCGGCGCGATGAAGGCGGCGCGGATGCGGCGGCCCTCCGGCGTGCGGATCGGGATGTTCTGCAGGTTGGGCTCGGAGCTCGACAGCCGGCCGGTGACCGCGGTGGCCTGCGAGAAGCTGGTGTGCACGCGGCCGGTCCTGGGGTCGACCATGCGCGGCAGCTTGTCGGCGTAGGTGCTCTTCAACTTGGACAGGCTGCGGTGCTCGAGCAGCAGCTTGGGCAGCGGGTAGTCCTCGGCGAGCTTCTCCAGCACCTCCTCGTCGGTGGAGGGCTGGCCGGTGGCGGTCTTCTTGACCACCGGCAGGCCGAGCTTGCCGAACAGGATCTCGCCGAGCTGCTTGGGCGAGCCGAGGTTGAAGGGCTGGCCGGCGAGCGTGTGGGCCTCGCCTTCGAGCGCGTGCAGGCGGCGGCCGAGCTCCTCGGAGTGCTGGCTGAGCAGGAAGGGGTCGATCAGCACCCCGGTGCGCTCCATGCGCTGCAGCACGCCGAGTACCGGCATCTCGAGCTCGCGATAGAGCGTGTCGAGCTGCGGCAGGGCCTGGAGCTGCGGGTAGAGCTGGCGGTGCAGGCGCAGGGTGACGTCGGCGTCCTCGGCGGCGTATTCGGTGGCGCGCGCCACGTCCACCTCGTCGAAGCCGATCTGCTTGGCGCCCTTGCCGCAGACATCCGTATAGGGGATCGTCGCGAGGCCCAGGTGGCGCTTGGCGAGCGAATCCATGTCGTGCGACTTGTCGCTCTCGAGCACATAGGATTCGAGCAGGGTGTCGTGCTCGATGCCGCCGAGCCGGATGCCGTGGTTGGCGAGCACGTGGGCGTCGTACTTGAGGTTCTGCCCGAGCTTGGCGTGCTGGTCGGACTCCAGCCAGGGGCGCAGCTTCTCCAGCACCTCGTCGAGCGGCAGTTGCACCGGCGCATCGGCCGCGCGGTGCGCCAGCGGCAGGTAGGCCGCCTCGCCCGGCTCGACCGCGAACGACATCCCCACCAGCTTCGCCGCCATCGGGTCGAGGCTGGTGGTCTCGGTGTCGAAGGCGGTGAGCGCGGCGGCGGAGATCTTCGCCAGCCAGACGTCGAAGGTGGGCCAGTCGAGGATGGGGAGATAGTCCGGGGTCAGGTCTTTCATTTGCTCATCCGCGGTCACCGCGGACGCTCCCCCTGGTCCGGAGGCCCCGGAAATCGGGCTCTGTCCCCTAATTCCTTCCCATGTAGGAGCGTCGGAAGCCGCGAACGCGCTAGCATCCCGTGTTGCCCCGAACCGGCGCGAATCCGTGGCCGCCTTCGAGGCCGCCACGCTTTCCGCCCCGCCATCCAGATCCTTCAGCCACGACTTGAACTCGAAGCGCTCGTAGAGCGCGCGCAGCGCCGCCTTGTCGTCCTCGCGCGCGGGCAGCTCGTCGAGACCCACCGGGAGCTCGACGTCGGTCGCCACCGTCACCAGCCTCTTGCCGAGCGGCAGGAAGTCCAGGTGCCGACGCAGGTTCTCGCCGACCTTGCCGCCCACCTTGTCGGCGTTGGCGACCAGGTTGTCGAGGGTGCCGTACTCGGTAAGCCACTTCACCGCGGTCTTGGGGCCGCACTTCTCCACGCCCGGCACGTTGTCCACCGTGTCGCCGACCAGCGCGAGGTAGTCGACGATGCGCTCCGGCGGCACGCCGAACTTGGCCTCCACGCCGGCCTCGTCCAGCACCTCCTCGCTCATGGTGTTCACCCAGCGCACCCCGGGGCGCACGAGCTGGGTGAGGTCCTTGTCGCCGGTCGAGATCACCACCTCCCAGCCACGCTCGAGCGCCTGGCGGGTGAGCGTGCCAATGACGTCGTCGGCCTCCACGCCCTCCACCGACAGCAGCGGCCAGCCTTCCGCCTGCACCGCCTCGTGCAGCGGCGCGATCTGCGCGCGCAGGTCGTCGGGCATCGGCGGGCGGTGCGACTTGTATTCGGGATACCAGTCGTCGCGGAAGGTCTTGCCCTTGGCGTCGAAGACGCAGGCGCGAAATTCTGCCTTGTAGTCGCTTTCCAGCCGCCTTAGCATCGACAGCACCCCCCGGATCGCCCCCGTCGGCTCGCCTTGCGAATTGCGCAGGTCGGGCAGGGCGTGGAAGGCGCGGTAGAGATAGCTGGAGCCGTCGACGAGCAGCAGGGTGGGCATTCCGAATCCTAGAGAACAACAACATGACCGCGAAAGACAAACTCCCCCGCAGCGTGCCCGACAGCACCGCGCCGCGCTACAACGCGCGCGAATCCTGGCGGATCTTCGGGATTATGGCAGAGTTCGTGGAGGCGACCGAACGCCTGGCCGCGATCCGCCCCGCGGTCTCGATCTTCGGCAGCGCACGTACGCCGCCCGACCACATGTACTACATGCTCACCGAAAGGATTGCCCGACTGCTGTCGGATTCGGGCTTCGCGGTGATCTCGGGCGGCGGCCCGGGCATCATGGAGGCGGCCAACAAGGGCGCCTTCTTCGGCAAGAGCCCCTCGGTCGGGCTCAACATCCAGCTGCCGCTGGAGCAGGCCGCCAATCCCTACCAGGACATCTCGCAGACCTTCCAGCACTTCTTCGCGCGCAAGTTCATGTTCGTGAAGTTCGCCACCGCCTACGTGGTGATGCCGGGGGGCTTCGGCACGCTCGACGAGCTGCTCGAGGCGATGACGCTGGTGCAGACCAAGAAGAGCCGCAAGATCCCGATCATCCTGGTGCATCGTCCATTCTGGCAGGGGCTGCTCGACTGGCTGCGCGACCGCCTGGTGGCCGAAGGCATGATCAACCCGGAAGACCTCGACCTGATCCAGGTGATCGACGAGCCCGAGGAGGTGGTCGATGCGATCTTCAAGCACTATGAGCGGCGTGGCTTCCAGCCTCTGCCGGCGGAACGGGAGATGATGCTGAACCTGTGAATGCAGCCCCCCGCGCATTACCGGCTAGAATTGCAGCATCTTCCGGAGAACATCATGCGTCGCACCCTGATCGCCCTGTTGCTGGCTGCTGCCGTGCCGGCCTTCGCCCAGCAGCCCGCGAACCTCGAACCGATCCCCGAGCCGCCGCCGATGCCCGCCGAGGGCGCGGCCGACGAGCCCGAGGTCACCATCGTCAAGCGCGGCGAGGACACGGTCACCGAGTACCGCATGCGCGGCAAGCTCTACATGGTCAAGGTCACGCCGCCGCACGGCGTTCCCTACTACCTGATCGACAAGGAAGGCAACGGCCAGATGGTGCGCCACGACGGCACGCCCGACCTCGCCGTGCCGATGTGGGTGATCAAGTCCTGGTGAGCACGACCGCCGCACCGCTGGTGCGCAGCTTTGCCCCGCAGTTCCGCGCCGACGCGCGCGTGCTGGTGCTCGGCAGCATGCCGGGCACGGCCTCGCTCGCCGCCGCGCAGTATTACGCGCACCCGCGCAACGCCTTCTGGCCGATCATGGGCGCGCTCTTCGGCGCCGGGCCGGAGCTCCCCTACGCACAGCGCCTCGAGCGCCTCGCGTCCGCCGGCATCGCGCTGTGGGACGTCATCGGCCGCTGCGAGCGCGCCGGCAGCCTGGACAGCGCGATCGCGCCCGCGAGCATCGAGGCCAACGACTTCGCCGGCCTCTTCGCCGCCTGCCCCGGCATCGACCACGTCTTCTTCAACGGCACCGCCGCCGAGACCGCCTTCCGCCGCCACGTACGCGGCCGCATCGCGCTGCCGCCGCTGCAGTTCGCCCGCCTGCCCTCGACCAGCCCGGCGCACGCCGCACGCGGGCTCGGGGCCAAGCTCGCCGCCTGGCAGGCGGTGAAGGCGGCCGCGCAGCGCGCCGCCGCGGCGCGCATCGACACCCCGGCCGCCCAGGCCGCCTGAACCCAACCCGACCGCCTCACCCGGAGTCCGCATGTCCGTCTTCACCCCCGTTCCCGAATCCGTGCTCGCCGACTGGCTCAAGGACTATGCCATCGGCCGCCTGGTGGAACTCAAGGGCATCTCGGCCGGCGTCCAGAACAGCAACTTCTTCGTCACCACCACGCTCGGGCGCTACGTGCTCACGCTCTTCGAAGGCATCCCGCGCGCCGAGCTGCCCTATTACCTGCACCTGATGGCCCACCTCGCGCGCCATGGCCTGCCGGTGCCGGGTCCGATCGCCAACCGCCATAACGAATACCTCGGCACCCTGCAGGAGCGCCCCGCCGCGCTGGTGGTGCGGCTGTCGGGCGGCTCCGAGATGGCCCCCGGCCTGCCGCACTGCGAGAAGGTCGGCGCCATGCTCGCCGGCCTGCACCTGGCCGGCCAGTCCTACGGCCGCCGCCAGGAGAACCCGCGCGGCGCCGCCTGGCGCGCCGCCACCGCGCAGGTGGTGCGCCCCTTCCTGCCCGCCGACGAGCAGGCCCTGCTCGACGCCGAGCTCGCCTTCCAGGCCACCATCGACGTCGCTGCCCTGCCCGCCGGCGCGATCCACGCCGACCTCTTCCGCGACAACGTGCTGTGGGACACCGACGCCGGTGGCGATGTGCGCATCGGCGGCGTCATCGACTTCTACTTCGCCGGCTACGATGCGCTGCTCTTCGACGTCGCGGTCACCGTGAACGACTGGTGCTCCACGCCCGACGGCGGCCTCGACGGCGCACGCGCGGCGGCCCTGCTCGACGCCTACCACGCCGAGCGCCCCTTCACCGATGCCGAGCGCGCAGCCTGGCCAGCCATGCTGCGCGCCGCCGCGCTGCGCTTCTGGATGTCGCGCGCAGCCGACTTCCACCTGCCGCGCACAGGCGAGATGGTGCTGGTCAAGGACCCGAACGAGTACCGCGACATCCTGCGCCTGCGCATCGCCACGGTGCCGCCCCTGCCGCGCTGACGCCGCCCCGCGCGCCCTGTCCGGACCGACGCCGATGAACGCCACCCTGCCCCCACCCCGCCGCCCGCATCCGCCGCCGCCCGCCCCGGGCGACGTGGTGCCCGGCCACGCCCTCGACTGGCTCGCCGCGGGCTGGCGCATCTTCATGCGGGCGCCGCTGGTGTGGGCGCTGCAGGCGCTGATCTTCTTCGTGATCCTCGCCGCGCTCGGCATGGTGCCCTTCCTCGGCTGGGCGGCCGCACCGGTGACCCTGCCGGTGCTGGTCGCCGGCATGCTCTCCGGCGCGCGTGCGCTCGATCGCGGCGAGCCCCTCCACGTCGGCCAGCTCTTCGACGGCCTGCGCCAGCATGCCGGCAACCTGCTGCTGGTCGGCCTCTTCCACCTCCTCGGCCTGCTGCTCGCTGCGCTGGCCGCGGCGGCGATCGGCGGCAGCGCGATCCTCACCGGCGCAGCCGCGGGCGCGCTCGGCGCGATCGCCGGAGCAGGCGTCGCCGCCGGCGGCATGATGCTCGGCGTGGTGGTGTTCACCGTGCTGTGGGCCCTGCTCATGATGGCGCTGTGGTTCGCCCCGGCGCTGGTGATGCTGCACGAGGTCGCGCCGCTGGACGCGATGCGGCTGTCCGCGCGCGCCTGCTTCCACAACCTGCTCGCCTTCGTGGTGCTCGCCGCGCTGCTCTATGTGCTGGTGTGGGTGGCGATGATCCCGGCCGGGCTGGGCATGCTGGTGCTGGTGCCGGTAATCGCCGGCGCGCTCTACGCGGCGTGGAAGGAGACCTTCTCGCCGCTGCTTCCCGCCCCCGCGGCCGCCCCCGACCACACGCCGGATGAAGCCTCCGCGCAGGAGGCGACGAGCGACACCACCCCGGCCAGCCCCGCACTGCTCCCGCCGCCGAGCGACAACGCGACGGACGACGTCGGCACCAACACCGCGCCACCCGCTCCCGAGCCTGGTCCCTCGCCCGGTCCTGCGGACGAGCCGCCCAAACCCTGACCCCTGGAAACCAATGCAAGCACGACAACTCCCCATGCCGCGCGGCTGGGCCTGGCTGCGCGAAGGCCTGCAGCTGTGGCGGCGCAACCCCGCGCTGCTCACCTTCGCAACCTTCGGCTACCTGCTCTCGATCATCGTCATCAGCCTGGTGCCGCTGCTCGGCCAGCTCGTCGCCTCGCTGCTGATGCCGGCGCTCTCGGTCGGCGTGCTCAACGCCTGCCGCGCCATCGACGGCGGGCGCAAGACCGGTCCCGACGTGCTCTTCTCCGGCTTCAAGTCCAACCTGCAGGGCCTCGTGGTGGTCGGCGGCCTCTACCTCGCGGCCACCCTGGTGGTGCTGATGCTGGTGATGCTGGTCGACGACGGCAGCCTGGCCGCGGTGATGCGCGGCGAGGACATGGACACGCAGGCCGCGGCCGACTCCTCGCTCGGCTTCACCCTGGCGGTCGGCCTCGCGCTGAGCACCCCGGTGATGATGGCCTACTGGTTCGCGCCCGCGCTCGCGGGCTGGTGGAAGCTGCCCGCGCCCAAGGCGATGTTCTTCAGCTTCTACGCCTGCCTGCGCAACTGGCGGCCCTTCGTCGCCTACGCGCTCGGGCTGGCGATCTTCGCCGGCCTGCTGCCCGGCCTGGTGGTCGCGGTGCTCGGCCTGCTCTCGCCCACACTCGGCAGCCTGGCCGCGCTGCCGGTGCCGCTGATCGTGCTGCCGATCGTGTTCGCGAGCTTCTACACCGCCACCCGCGACGTCTTCGGCCTGCCCGAGAACAACCCGGCGCGAGATCCGGTCGCCCTCGACGACGCGCGCGATGGCGACTGAGTTCGTGCCCGCGCCGGCCGGGCTTGCCTGGGCGCCTGCAGCCGAAGCGCCGGTCGGCGTGCTCGGCGGCACCTTCGACCCCATCCACACCGGCCACCTGCGCCTCGCCGAGGAGGCGCGCGAGGCGCTCGGCCTTGGCAGCGTGCGCCTCATCCCCGCCGGCCAGCCGCCGCACCGCGGCGAACCCGGCAGCACGGCCGAGGACCGCCTCGCCATGGCGCGGCTCGCCGCCGCCGGCAACCCGGGCTTCAGCGTGGACGACGGCGAGGTGCGCGCCCGGCAGAAGAGCTACACCGTGCTCACCCTCGAGCGCCTGCGCGCCGAGCTCGGCCCGCAGCGGTCGCTGGTGCTGATCCTCGGCGCCGACGCCTTCGCCGGCCTGCCGACCTGGCACCGCTGGACCGACCTGTTCGCGCTCGCCCACATCGCGGTCGCCAACCGCCCCGGCTACGCGCCCCACGGCCGGCGCTGGCCCGCCACCCTGTCGCCCGAGCTCGACGCCGCCTGTGCCGGCCGCCACACCGCCGACCCCGCGGATCTGCGCCATGCGCCCGCCGGCCGCGTCGTCCCCTTCGACATGACGCCACTGGCGATCTCGGCCTCGCTGATCCGCGATCTCGTGCGCAACGGCCACAGCGCCCGTTATTTGCTGCCCGAATCGGTTCTCGACTATATTGCCGCGCACCATCTCTACCGCTGAGCGCCTCGCGCCAGCCCCTCACAGGACCCGAATGGACACCCCCACCCTCGAAAAGATCGTTGTCGCCGCGCTCGAAGACATCAAGGCACGCGACATCGAAGTCATCGACACCTCGAAGCACACCCCGCTCTTCGACCGCATCGTCGTCGCCAGCGCCGAGTCCGGCCGCCAGACCCGCGCGCTCGCGCAGAACGTGCATGACAAGGTCAAGGAGGCCGGCGGCGAGATCATCGGCACCGAAGGCCAGGAGACCGGCGAGTGGGTGCTGGTCGACCTCGGCAACATCGTCGTGCACGTGATGCAGCCCGCGGTGCGCGCGCACTACAAGCTCGAGGAGCTCTGGAACACCCCGCCGTCCAGCCGGCGCAACGCCGCCTGACGGGCAGCCGCCCTCGCGAGCGGCCGCCGGCGCATTGCGCGGGCGACGCTCGCACGTTGCGACGCATGCTCGCCCGCGAGCGCTTGCAGCCTCCACCATGAAACTTCTCATCATCGCCGTCGGCCACCGCATGCCCGCCTGGGTGCAGGCCGGCTTCGACGAGTTCGCGCGCCGCATGCCGCGCGAGCTGACGCTGCAGCTCGTCGAGGTCAAGGCCGAGCCGCGCAGCGGCGGCAAGACGGTCGAGGCGATGATGGCCGCCGAGGCCGCACGCATCGAGGCGGCCCTGCCGCCACGCTGCCGGCGCGTGATCCTCGACGAGCGCGGCGCCGACCTCACCACCATGGCGCTCGCGCGCAGGCTGGAGTCCTGGCAGGGCGAGGGCGACGACGTCGCGCTGATCGTCGGCGGCCCCGACGGCCTCGCGCCCGCGTTCAAGGCCAGCGCCCACGAGGCCGTCCGCCTCTCCAGCCTCACCCTCCCCCACGCCCTGGTGCGCCCGCTGCTGGCCGAGGCACTGTACCGCGCGTGGACGGTGCTCAAGAACCACCCCTACCACCGCGAGTAGCGCAAGCGGTGCGGGCTCCGGGTGGCTGTGCGATCGCCCCGGGTCGGCGGGTGGCCGGCGGTGAAACCCGTTAGAATCGCGCCACCCGAGCCCGACCGGCGCCGACCGGCGCTGCGGATCCCGCGGAAAGCCATGCCATGACCCTCACGCCGCGCATCTACCTCGCCTCCAAGAGCCCCCGCCGCCGCGACCTGCTGCGCCAGATCGGCGTCAATTTCGACGTGCTGACCTTCCGCGCCGGTGAACGCGGCGAGGACGCCGACGTCGACGAGACCCCGCTGCCCGGCGAGGCGGTCGAGCGCTACGTCGAACGCCTCGCCCTCGCCAAGGCCCAGGCTGGCATGCGGCGGGTGCTGTGGCGCAAGCTGCTGCCGCACCCGGTGCTGGCGGCCGACACCACGCTCGAGGTGGACGGCGAGATCGTCGGCAAGCCGCACGACGCCGCCGAGGCCCATGCCATCCTCGAGCGCCTCTCCGGCCGCCGCCACCGCGTGCTGACCGCGGTCGCGATGAGCGACGGCGAGCGCACGCGCAGCCGGCTGTCGGTCAGCGAGGTCGCCTTCCGCTCGCTCGGCGAGCACGACATCCGCCGCTACATCGCCACCGGAGAGCCCTTCGACAAGGCCGGCGCCTACGGCATCCAGGGCCACGCCGCGATCTTCATCGAGGAGATCCGCGGCAGCTACTCGGGGATCATGGGCCTGCCGCTGTTCGAGACCGCCGCCCTGCTCGAGATCTTCGGCCACCCCGTCCTGTGAGCGCACCCCGTCCATGAGCATCGAATTCCTCATCAACTTCACCCCGCAGGAGACCCGCGTCGCGGTCGTCGAACAGGGCGTGGTGCAGGAGCTGCACGTCGAGCGCACCGCCAGCCGCGGCATCGTCGGCAACCTCTACCTCGGCAAGGTCGTGCGCGTGCTGCCCGGCATGCAGTCGGCCTTCATCGACATCGGCCTCGAGCGCACCGCCTTCCTGCACGTGGCCGACATCTGGAGCGACCGCCAGAACGGCGAGAGTGCGCGCCCGATCGAGAAGATCCTCACCGAGGGCCAGAGCCTGATGGTGCAGGTGCTCAAGGACCCGATCGGCACCAAGGGCGCGCGCCTGTCCACCCAGGTCAGCCTCGCCGGCCGCCTGCTCGTCTACCTACCGCAGGAAAAGCACATCGGCATCTCCCAGCGCATCGAGGACGAGGCCGGGCGCGAAGCCCTGCGCAGCCGCCTGGTGGCGCTGGTGCCCGAGGACGAGCCGGGCGGCTTCATCGTACGCACCATGGCCGAATCCGCCACCGATGCCGAGCTCGCCGCCGACATCGCCTACCTGCGCAAGCTGTGGCGCGAGATCTCCGGGTCGACGGTCGGCCTCTTTCCGCCGAAGCTGCTGCACGAGGACCTCGGCCTGGGCCAGCGCACCCTGCGCGACCTCGTCACCGACGAGACCTCACGCATCCGCGTCGACTCGCGGGAGAACTTCCAGAAGCTCTCCGCCTTCGCCGCCGAATACACGCCGCAGGTGCTGCCGCTGCTCGAGCACTACAGCGGCGAGCGCCCGCTCTTCGAGCTCTACAGCGTCGAGGAGGAGATCCAGAAGGCGCTCGCCCGCCGGGTGGATCTCAAGTCCGGCGGCTACCTGATCATCGACCAGACCGAGGCGATGACCACGGTCGACGTCAACACCGGCGGCTTCGTCGGCGCGCGCAACTTCGACGACACCATCTTCAAGACCAACCTCGAGGCCAGCCAGGCGATCGCCCGCCAACTGCGCCTGCGCAACCTCGGCGGCATCATCATCATCGACTTCATCGACATGGAGAACGTCGAGCATCGCGAGATGGTGCTGGAGGAGTTCCGCAAGGCGCTGTCGCGCGACCACACCAAGATGAGCATCAACGGCTTCACTGCGCTGGGCCTGGTGGAGATGACGAGAAAGCGCACCCGCGAGTCGCTCGCCCACCTGCTGTGCGAGCCCTGCCCCACCTGCAGCGGCCGCGGCGAGGTGAAGACCGCGCGCACGGTGTGCTACGAGATCCTGCGCGAGCTGCTGCGCGAGGCGCGCCAGTTCAACGCGAAGGAGTTCCGCGTGCTCGCCGCGCCCAACGTCATCGACCTCTTCCTCGACGAGGAGAGCCAGTCGCTGGCGATGCTGTCGGACTTCATCGGCAAGAAGGTCTCGCTGCACGCCGAGGGCAGCTACACCCAGGAGCAGTACGACATCGTGCTGCTGTAGGCGCGGCGGGGCGCCCGCGCGCAGCGCCCGTCGGGCCGGCGTCGCGCGCCGCTGCGCGATCCGCCGGGCGCGCTGGTCGACACCAGGACTGTCGCCGTATCATTTGCCGTCGATCTGCCGCCCCACCTGCCGCAACGGAGGCCCTCATGAGCAACGCCATGGCACGTCCCGCCCCGATCCGCGTCGAGGACTACCTCGAAGGCGAGACCCTGACCGACATCAAGCATGAATACCTCGACGGCGAGGTGGTGGCGATGGGCGGCGCCAGCGCGAGGCATGGCCTCGTCGCGGGTGCCTTTTACGGCGCACTCCTCCCGCACGCTCGCCGCAAGGGCTGCCAGCTCTTCATCGCCGACATGAAGGTCCGGGTCGAGCACACCGGCCAGACCTATTTCTATTACCCCGACCTGATGCTGGCCTGCGCGCCCGACGACCGCGAGACCTATTACCGCCGCAGCCCCTGCCTGCTGGTGGAGGTACTGTCGCCGAGCACCGAGCGCATCGACCGCCGCGAGAAGCTCTTCGCCTACCAGGCCATCCCCTCGCTGCGTGAATACCTGCTCGTCGACCCGGACAAGCGCTCCGTGGAGATCTACCGCTTCGGCGACCCGGTGCGCTACGAGACCTGCACCGAGGGCGCCTTCCGGCTCGACTGCCTGGATGTGGAGATCACGCTGGACGAGGTGTACGCCGACGCCGAGGCGCCCTGAAACGCGCCTGCCCGGCACCGCCCCGCGCCCCACGGCCGCCCTGGGCCGAGAACCCGCAGGCCCGGCTCACACCCCCAGGTAGCGCCCCCACAGCTCGCGTCGCGCGTCCAGCTCGGCCGAGCTGCCCTGCCAGGCGATGCGGCCGCGCTCGAGGATGAGGTTGTGGTCGGCCAGCGGCAGCAGCTTGTCGACGTATTTGTCCACCACCAGCGTGGTCTGCCCCTGCGCCTTGAGCAGCGCGAGGCAGCGCCAGATCTCCTCGCGGATCACCGGGGCGAGGCCCTCGGTGGCCTCGTCGAGGATCAGCAGGCGCGGGTTGGTCGACAGCGCGCGCGCGATCGCCAGCATCTGCTGCTCGCCGCCGGAGAGCTGGTTGCCGAGGTGGCCGGCGCGCTCGGCCAGGCGCGGGAAGAGCGCGTAGAGCCGCGCCGGCGTCCATGGCTCGGCGACGCCGTTGCGGCACGCGGCGAAGGCGACCAGGTGTTCGTGCACCGTGAGGTTGGGGAAGCACTGTCGTCCCTCGGGCACGATGGCCACGCCGAGGCGGGCGATGGCGTCGGCGCGCTCGGCGTGGATCGGGCGGCCGTCGAAGACGATCTCGCCGCGCTGCGGGCGCAGGCCGCCGACGATGCTGCGGATCGTGGTGCTCTTGCCCATGCCGTTGCGCCCGAGCAGCGCGACGACCTCGCCGGCGCGGATGTCGAAGTCGAGTCCGAACAGCACCCGGCTGGCGCCATAACCGGCCTCGAGGCCCCGGCAGCACAGCAGCGGCGCGTTCATGTCGCCACCTCGGTACCCAGATACACCGCCTGCACCTCGGCGTGCCCCTTGACGTGGGCGGCGTCGCCCGAGGTCAGCACCTTGCCGTACACCAGCACCGAGATGCGGTCGGCGAGCTGGAAGACGGCATCCATGTCGTGCTCGATGAGCAGGATCGCGGTCTCGCTGCGCAGGCTGCGGATCAGGTCCACCATCTGCTGCGAATCCTCCGGCCCCATGCCGGCCATGGGCTCGTCGAGCAGCAGCAGCTTGGGCCGTGCGGCGAGCGCGAGCGCGAGGTCGAGCCGCTTCTGCAGGCCGTGGGGCAGCGTGCCGGCGTTGCGCTCGAGCACCTCGGCCAGGCCCGCGCGCTGCGCCAGCGCCTCGGCGCGTTCCTGCAAGGCATGCTCGGCGTCGCGGCGCGACAGGCAGCGGAAACTCGACCCGGCCTGCGCCTGCACCGCGAGCAGCAGGTTGTCGCGCACGCTGTCGTTGCGGAACACGCTGGTGATCTGGAAGCAGCGCGCCAGGCCGGCGCGGGTGCGCGCGTGCGGCGCCAGCGCGGTCAGGTCGACGCCGTCGAGGACGATGCGCCCGGCGTCCGCCGGCAGCAGGCCGGAGATCAGGTTGACCAGAGTGGACTTGCCGGCGCCGTTCGGGCCGATCAGCGCATGGATCTCGCCCGCCTCGACGGCGAGGTCTACGTGATCGGTGGCGAGCAGGCCGCCGAAGCGCTTGACCAGGCCCTCGGCCCTGAACAGGCTCATCGCACACTCTCCCGGCCGCCGCGGCGCTCGAGCAGCGCCGCCACGCCCTGCGGCGCGTGGAACACCACCAGCAGCAGGAGCAGCCCGAGCGGCCAGTGCCAGTAGTCGGTGTACAGCTTGAGCGCCTCCTCCAGCGTCAGCCACAGCGCCACGCCCAGCGGTGCGCCCCAGCGCCGGCCGGCGCCGCCGAGCATCACCATCACCAGCAGCAGCGCCGACTGCGTCCAGTGCATGATCGACGGGCTGACGAAGGCGTTGTGGCTGGCGAGCAGGCCACCGGCCAGCCCCGCGACCGCGCCGGCGGCGACGAAGCCGGCGAGCTTGAGGCCATACACCGGGTAGCCGAGCGCCACCATGCGCGTCTCGTTGTCACGGATGCCGCGCAGCGCGTGGCCGTAGCGCGAGTGCGCGACGCGGCTGAAAAGCGCGAACACCGCCGCGGCGATCGCCAGCACCACCCAGTAGAAGACCTGCGCATGCGCGCCATCCAGCCAGGCGCCCAATTCCAGCGGCGTGTAGAGGCCGTAGCCGTCGTCGCCACCATATGTGCGCAGCGACACCGCCAGGTAGTACAGCATCTGCGCGAAGGCGAGCGTGATCATGATGAAGTACACCCCGCGCGTGCGCAGCGACACCGCGCCGATTGCCGCCGCGGCCAGCCCGGCGACCAGCGCCGCGCTGCCCCAGGCCAGCCAGGCCGACGAAAACCCGGCCTCGACCAGCGCCACCACGGTGTAGGCGCCCACGCCGATGAAGCCCGCGTGGCCGAGCGCCGCCATGCCGCCGTAGCCGAGGATGAAGTTGAGGCTGGTCGCGGCGATCGCCACGATCAGCACCCGGCGCACGAAGCCGACGTAATACTCCAGCCCGAGGGCCGGCGCGAGCAGCGGGAAAGCGGCCAGCAGGGCCAGCACCAGCCAGGGCAGGCGGCGCGCGAGGCCGGGAAAACGCGCGTGCGTGATCGCCGCCACAGCGCCCGGCGCGGAGGATGGGTTCTGCGGAGTCGACCCCTGCATCACCGCCCTCACCCGCGCGCGGGGAACAGCCCCGCGGGTTTCAGCGTCAGCACCGCTGCCATCAGCACGTACATGGCGATGCCGGCCAGGGCCGGGCCGAGATCGGCCGCGACCGAGGGCGGCAGCACCGCGCGCAGCGCAGGTGGCAGGAAGGCGCGCCCGGCGGTATCGACCATCCCCACCAGCAGCGCGGCCACGAAGGCACCGCGCACCGAGCCGATGCCGCCGATCACGATCACCACCAGCGCCGGGATCAGGATCGCCTCGCCCATGCCGATCTGCACCGCGCTGATCGGCGCCATCAGCGCCCCGGCCAGCGCCGCGAGCGCCGCGCCGAGCGCGAACACGAAGGCGAACACCCCGCCCACGCGCACGCCCATGTGCTCCGCCATCTGCCGGTTCGAGGCGCCGGCGCGCACCAGCATGCCGACGCGGGTCTTGTTCACCAGCAGGTAGAGCCCGAGCGCCACCGCCAGCCCGGCACCGATCAGCAGCAGGCGGTAGGACGGATAGGGCAGGCCCTGGAAGAGATCGACCGGCCCGGCCAGCGCCGCCGGGGTCGAGGCGAGCAGCGGTGCCACGCCCCAGATCGCCTTCACCGCGTCGTCGGCGATCAGGATGATGCCGAAGGTGGCGAGCACCTGGACGAGGTGGTCGCGCCGGTACAGCCGGCGGATGACGACGAACTCCACGACCGCCGCGATCGCCACCGTCACCCCCACCGCGACCGCCACCGCAAGCACGAACGCCCCGCTCGCCTCATGCACGCGCGCGGCGACGTAGGCGCCAGCCATGTAGAGCGAGCCGTGGGCGAGGTTCATGGTGTCCATGATGCCGAACACGAGCGTGAGCCCGGCCGCGATCAGGAACAGCATGAGCCCGTAGCCCAGGCCGTTGAGCAGTTGCTCGAAGACGAAGATGGCATCCATCGGCTTATCCGGAGTTCAGGTCCGCCGCCGAGCGCCCCCCTGCAGGAGCGCCGGCAGGCGCGAAAGCGGCGGTGCCAATCTGCACCCGCGTCGATCGCCCACGGAGCGTCTTCACGGCTGCCGCCGCTCCTGCACGGGGTCGGCCCGGCGTTCTCACATCTTGCACGCACCCACGTAAGCGTCCTGGTGCTTCTCCAGCGTCGTGCCGACCAGCTTGTTGGTGATGCGGCCCTCGGCGTCCTTGCCGACCTCGCGCAGGTAGTAGTTCTGCACCGGGAAGTTGTTGGCACCGTACTGGAACTCGCCGCGCAGCGACTTGAAGCTCGGGTTCTTCAGCGCCTTCAGCACCGCCTCGCGGTCCTCGATCTTGCCGCCGACGTCGCGCACGGCCGCGTCCATCGCCATCAGCGTGTCGTAGGCCATCGCTGCATACACCGACGGGTAGCGCCCGGCGTACTTCTGGCGGAAGGCAGCGACGAACTCGGTATTCGCGGGGTTCTGCAGGTCGTGCGTCCAGTGCGCGGTGTTGAGCACGCCGAGCATCGGCTCGCCCACCGCCTGGATCACGTCCTCGTCGGCCGAGAAGCCGGGGGCGATCAGCGGGATGTCCTTGAGCCCGCCACCGACGAACTGCTTGACGAAGTTGATCCCCATCGCGCCGGGCAGGAAGAAGAACACCGCGTCCGGCTTGGCGGCGCGGATCTGCGCGATCTCGGCGGCGTAGTCGATCTGGCCGAGCTTGGTGTAGATCTCGTCCTTCACGCCGCCCTTGTACAGCCGCTTGAAGCCGTTGAGGTGATCCTTGCCCGCCGGGTAGTTGGGCGCGATCAGCACGACGTTCCGGTAGCCCTTCTCGTTGGCGACCTTGCCGGCGGCCTCGTCGTAGGTGTCGTTCTGGTACTGCGCGAAGAAGTACGGGTTGCACTTCTCGCCGGCGTAGGCGCTCGGGCCCGGGTTGGCCGACAGGTAGGGCACCTTGGCGGCGAACAGCGCGGGGCCGACGGCGAGCGCGGCGTTGGAGCCGATCGGGCCGGTGAAGAAGTGGATGCCGTCGCGCTGCAGGAAGCGGGCCACGAGCTGATTGGCCTGCTCGGGGTTGCCGCCAAAGTCGTTGCGGATGAACTCCGCCGGCTGGCCGCCGAGCTTGCCGCCGAGCTTCTCGATCGCCAGCTCGAAGCCGTCGCGCGCCTCGGCGCCGAGCGCGGAGAACGGCCCGGAGAGGTCGAGCGCGATGCCGACCTTGATGTCGGCGGCGTGGACATTGAGGGCGGCAACGCCGCACAGGGCGAGCGCGACGGACAGCTTCTTCATCTGCAGCATGGGGGTCTCCTCGATTGGTCTCTTTGCCGCCCGCAGCGCCGGCGCGCGAGCGCCGCGCCGCGCGCGAAGGCCGCCGATTCTACCCCAGCCCGGCCGCGACTCGCGCCGCCCGTCGGCGCCGCTGCTGTATGAAACCGCAGGCCGCATGCGTGCGGCCTGATAGACTTGCACATCCGCATTTCCCACGCATCCCCGCCCCATGATCGGACGCATCACCGGCACCCTGCTGGAAAAGAACCCGCCGCAGATCCTCATCGACGTGCACGGCGTCGGCTACGAGATCGACGTGCCGATGAGCACCTTCTACAACCTGCCCGCCACCGGCGGCGCGGTAAGCCTGCACACGCACTTCGTGGTGCGCGAGGACGGCCACTTCCTGTTCGGCTTCGCCACCGACGAGGAGCGCGCCACCTTCCGCCAGTTGCTCAAGGTGTCGGGCGTGGGCGCGCGCATGGCGCTGGCGGTGCTGTCCGGCCTGTCGGTCAATGACCTCGCCCAGGCGGTGGCGCTGCAGGAGGCGGGGCGGCTGGTGAAGATCCCCGGCATCGGCAAGAAGACCGCCGAGCGCCTGCTTCTCGAGCTGCGCGACAAGCTCGGCAAGGCGCTGCCCAGCATGACGGGCGTGCGCCTGGCCGCGGCGCCCGGCGCCGCCCCGGATGCGAAGAGCGACATTCTCAACGCGCTGCTCGCGCTCGGCTACAACGAGCGCGAGGCGCTCGCGGCGATGAAGGGCCTGGCGGAGGACGTCGGCGTATCGGACGGCATCCGCCAGGCCTTGAAGGCGCTGTCGAAGGGCTGAACGGAGGCTGAGGCGCAGACATGATCGAAACCGACAAGCTCAAGGCCGCCGCCCCCGCCGAGCGCCTGATCTCCGCAGCCCCGGCCGACCGCCAGGAGGACGCGATCGAGCGCGCGCTGCGCCCCAAGCGCCTCGCCGAATACGTCGGCCAGGCCAAGATCCGCGAGCAGCTCGAGATCTTCATCCAGGCTGCGCGCAAGCGCAGCGAGGCGCTCGACCACGTGCTGCTGTTCGGCCCGCCCGGGCTGGGCAAGACCACGCTCGCGCACATCGTCGCCGCCGAGATGGGGGTGAACCTGCGCCAGACTTCGGGCCCGGTGCTCGAGCGCGCCGGCGACCTCGCCGCGCTGCTCACCAACCTCGAGCCGCACGACGTACTCTTCATCGACGAGATCCACCGCCTGTCGCCGGTGGTGGAGGAGATCCTCTACCCGGCCCTGGAGGATTTCCAGATCGACATCATGATCGGCGAAGGGCCGGCGGCGCGCTCGGTCAAGCTCGATCTGCCGCCGTTCACGCTGGTCGGCGCCACCACCCGCGCCGGCATGCTGACCAACCCGCTGCGCGACCGCTTCGGGATCGTGTCGCGGCTGGAGTTCTACACCGCGGACGAGCTCGCCTTCATCGTCGGGCGCTCGGCGCGCCTGCTCAACGTCGAGATCGACGACGCCGGCGCGCTCGAGATCGCCCGCCGCGCGCGCGGCACGCCGCGCATCGCCAACCGCCTGCTGCGCCGGGTGCGCGACTACGCCGAGGTCAAGGCCGGCGGCCGCATCACCGCCGAGGTGGCCGACGCGGCGCTGCGCATGCTGGACGTCGACAACCTCGGCCTCGACCTGATGGACCGCAAGCTGCTGTCGGCAATGCTGGAGAAGTTCGGCGGCGGCCCGGTCGGCCTCGACAACATCGCGGCGGCGATCGGCGAATCCACCGACACCATCGAGGACGTGATCGAACCCTACCTGATCCAGCAGGGCTACCTGCAGCGCACGCCGCGCGGGCGCATGGCGACGCATTCGATCTGGCAGCACTTCGGGCTGGCGCCGCCGCGCGTCGGCGGCGACCTCTTCCAGTAGGCCACGGGGCCGGCGATGCGCTCGCTGCAGGTGGTGATGCTGATGCTGTGCGTGCTGGGCGGGCTGTTCCTGCTCGTGCGCGCGCCCGAGTTCTTCCTGCCTGCGCAGTGGGACCCCTCGATCGGGCGCAGCTTCGATCCGCTCGCCTCGCGCCTGCTCGGCGCCGGGCTGCTGGCGCTCGCCGCGGCCGGCGCGGGCTACATCCATGCGATGTATTACACGATGCCGCGCCGGCTGCCCGGCCCGGCGGCGCAACGTCGCCATTTCGCCCTGCTGCTCGCCGCCCTGGTGCTGATCGGCGCGGCGCTGGCGCGCGCCGAGCCGGGTCCGAATCCGGAGTATCGCCCGCCGCGACACACCCGGTAGGAGCGGCGGCAGCCGCGAAGACGGCGGTCCGGCGAGCGCGCCGCCCATCTCGTGCGCCGTGGATCGCGCCTGCCGGCGCTCCTACATGAACCGCCCTTTCCGCAGCGGCGCCGCGACATCCGCCGCGACACGCCCTGTAGGAGCGGCGGCGGCCGCGAAGACGGCGGTCCGGCGAGCGCGTCGCCCATCTCGTGCGCCGTGGATCGCGCCTGCCGGCGCTCCTACATGAACCGTCCTTTCCGCAACGACGCCGCGACATCCGCCGCGACACACCCGGTAGGAGCGGCGGCAGCCGCGAAGACGGCGGTCCGGCGAGCGCGTCGCCCATCTCGTGCGCCGTGGATCGCGCCTGCCGGCGCTCCTACATGAACCGTCCTTTCCGCAGCGACGCCGCGACATCCGCCGCGACACGCCTTGTAGGAGCGGCGGCAGCCGCGAAGACGGCGGTCCGGCGAGCGCGTCGCCCATCTCGTGCGCCGTGGATCGCGCCTGCCGGCGCTCCTACATGAACCAAGCTTTCCGCAGCGACGCCGCGACATCCGCCGCGACACGCCCTGTAGGAGCGGCGGCAGCCGCGAAGACGGCGGTCCGGCGAGCGCGTCGCCCATCTCGTGCGCCGTGGATCGCGCCTGCCGGCGCTCCTACATGAACCGCCCTTTCCGCAGCGGCGCCGCGACATCCGCCGCGACACGTCTTGTAGGAGCGGCGGCAGCCGCGAAGACGGCGGTCCGGCGAGCGCGTCGCCCATCTCGTGCGCCGTGGATCGCGCCTGCCCGCGCTCCTACATGAACCAAGCTTTCCGAAGCGACGCCGCGACATCCGCCGCGACACGCCCTGCAGGAGCGGCGGCAGCCGCGAAGACGGCGGTCCGGCGAGCGCGTCGCCCATCTCGTGCACCGCGGTTCGCGCCTGCCGGCGCTCCTACATGAACCGCCCTTTCCGCAGCGACGCCGCGACAAGCCCTGTAGGAGCGGCGGCAGCCGCGAAGACGGCGGTCCGGCAAGCGCGTCGCCCATTCCGTGCGCCGCGGTTCGCGCCGGCCGGCGCTCCTACATGAACCGCCCTTTCCGCAGCGACGCCGCGACATCCGCCGCGACACGCCCTGTAGGAGCGGCGGCAGCCGCGAAGACGGCGGTCCGGCGAGCGCGTCGCCCATCTCGTGCGCCGTGGATCGCGCCTGCCGGCGCTCCTACATGAACCGTCCTTTCCGCAGCGACGCCGCGACATCCGCCGCGACACGCCTTGTAGGAGCGGCGGCAGCCGCGAAGACGGCGGTCCGGCAAGCGCGTCGCCCATCTCGTGCCGTGGATCGCGCCTGCCGGCGCTCCTACATGAACCGTCCTTTCCGCAGCGACGCCGCAACACGACCTGTAGGGGCGTCGCCGCGCTCAGGCGGGCTTTTCTTCGAGCAGGGTGCGGACGTGGTCGGCGGTCTCGAGGAGCTCGCCGAGCGCACGCGAGCTGAGCATGGAGCCGAACTGCTCCAGCGCCGACTCGGTGATGAAAAGATGGCCGTTTTCCTCGCGGCAGATCCAACCGAGCTCGATCAGACGTCCGATCTTGCGCCGCACCGTCTCGCGCGGCAGGCCGGTGGCCGCGGCGATGGAGTAGGCGTTGCAGGGCTTGAGGCCGCAATCCGCCGGGCGACTGTCGCGCGGCACCGACGGTGTCGCGGTGATCGGGCGGGTGCTTTCGCGCCGCGCCACGCCGTTCTGCAAGGCGCCGATGTTGTGCAGCGCGATCTCGCCGAGCAGGATGGGGAGCAGGATGTCGCGGTCGAAGTCCTCGAACCAGCGTCGCAGGCTGCGGATCTCGTGGCGCGCGAGCACCAGTGCGACCGCCTTGATCGTGCGGCGTGCCGAAACCGCTTCCTTGTGGTGGCTGGAATGCGTAAGGGATGCCGCATTCGGGTGTTCCGGGTGCGCTGTTGGGCTCATTGGGCTTGAATGGCGCGCTCCACTCTTTTATCGATTCCGGGAGTTCGCGGCTTTTTTTAGAAAATTATTAAATTAACAGACGCCATGAGCATAGCCCAAGCCAAATTCGGGTCGTGCTCGCCGCGGTGGCGAGTACGCGCGTCACTTGCGCGCGCGCGGATGAGCCGCGTCGTACACGGCAGCCAGGTGCTGGAAGTCGAGGTGGGTGTAGATCTGCGTGCTGCGGATGCTGGCGTGGCCGAGCAGTTCCTGCACGGCGCGGAGATCTCCGCTCGATTGCAGCAGATGGCTGGCGAAACTGTGCCGGAGCATGTGCGGATGCACATGCACGCCGAGGCCGAGCGCCTGCGCGCGCGTGCTCAGCCGGCTGGCGATGCCACGGGTGCTGAGTCGGTGGCCGTCGCGGGTCACGAACAGCGCATTCTCGCCCGCCGCGGCGAGGCTGGCGCGCAGCTGCAGCCAATGGCGCAAGGCGTCGACCGCCTTGCTGCCCACCGGTACGGTGCGCTGGCGCTGGCGTTTGCCGGTGACGGTGACGAGCCCCTCGGCGAGGTCGAGCCCGGCATCGACGTCGATTCCGGCGAGTTCCGCAACCCGAAGTCCTGACGAATAAAAAAGCTCGAACATCGCAATATCACGAATTTCGAGCAGATTTTGCGGTTCCGGATCGAGCAGCGCGTTGGCCTGCTCGGGCGAGAGCACGCGCGGCAGCGTGGAAGGCGACTTCGGCGGGCGGATGCCGAGCGCCGGATTGGCACGCACGCCATCCTCGCGCACGAGCCAGCGGTAGAAGCCCCGCCACGCCGACAGATGGCGTGCGATCGAGCGCCCCTGCTGGCCCTCGCCGTGCAGGCGGGCGACGAAGCGGCGGATGTCCGCGGGCTGGAGACTCTCCGGCGGACGCTCCTCGGCGAGGCGCAGCAAGGCCTGCAGCCCGGCACGGTACGCGGTCAGGGTCAGCGGCGAGACGCGGCGCTGGGTCGCGAGCCAGTCCAGCCAGGCCTGCATGCGCTCGGGCAGCGCGGCTGGCGCTTCCGCAGACCGGCGCGAGCCCATCGATTCAGCCCGCGCGTGCCGCCAGCGCCGCGGCGGCGAGGTCGGCGATGCGGCCGAGGTAGAGCGTTCCCATGCCGGCGTAGAAGCGCTCGGCCTCGGCGCTGCCGAGCGCGAGTAGCCCGATGCAGTCGCCGCCGACACGCAGCGGCATCAGCGCGAGCGAACGGATGTGCGGCGCGGCCTCGCCGAACCAGCTCGTCATCTCGATGCTCTCGGGCGCCCCGCACCAGGGGTGGCGCAGGTTCTCGACCTGGCGACGCGCCGCCTCGCCGACGCCGAAGGCCTCGGAGTGCACCACCCCGCCCGCGGCCTCGCCCCACAACTTGAGGCTGACGTACGGGACGGCGAAGTCGTCGCGCAGGCTGTCGACCAGGCCCTGGCGCACCACGGCGGCCGAGCCCGCCTGCAACAGCACGACCGACAGGCGGTGCACCTTGGTGCTGATGTCGTCGTTCTCCTCGCCGAAGCGGATCAGCTCGGCGAGCTTGAGCTCGAGCGCGCGAATCTTGTCGCGCAGCGCATGCAGCTGGCGCTCGGCGAGCGAGATCGCCTGGCCGCCATGCTGCGGGTGCGGCACGGTGAGCTCGCTGAAGAGCTCATGATGCTGGTTGAGGAAATCGGGGTGTTCGCGCAGGTAGCGCGCGACGTCTTCGGCGTTCATCGATGCTTCTCCAGACGGGGCGCCGAGCGCCCCGCGTCGATCGTTCGTGGATGGCCGCCGCATCCGGCGGTCGGCCGCAAGCGGGCCAGCACGATGCCGCACAGGCGCATCGCGTCCGGCCCGGCGAGATCCGGGCTCAGGCGAGCTCCATCTCGCCCTCGAAAACCGTCACCGCCGGCCCGGTCATGCGCACCGGCGTGCCCGGGCCGTCCCAGGCGATCTCCAGTTCGCCGCCGCGGGTGTGCACCCGCACCGGCGTCTCCAGCAGGCCGCGCAGGATCCCCGCGACCACCGCCGCGCAGGCGCCGGTGCCGCAGGCCAGGGTCTCGCCAGCGCCGCGCTCGAACACGCGCAGGCGCACCTCGTGCGCATCGACCACCTGCAGGAAGCCGGCATTGACCCGCGCCGGGAAGCGCGCATGGCGCTCGATCGCCGCGCCCTGGTCGCGGACCGGCGCGGCATCGACGTCGGCCACGACCTGCACCGCGTGCGGGTTGCCCATCGACACCACGGTGATCGCCACCGTGTCGGGACCCACCTGCAGCGGCTGCACCACCGCATCCGAGTCGGACACGAAGGGCACCTTCGCCGGCGCCAGTTCCGGCACGCCCATGTCCACCGTGACCAGCCCGTCCGCGCGCAGCCGCGGCGCGATGATCCCGGAGCGCGTCTCGACGCGGATCTCGGCCTTGTCGGTGAGCCCCCTGTCATGCACGAAGCGCACGAAGCAGCGCGCGCCGTTGCCGCACTGCTCGACCTCGCCGCCATCGGCGTTGAAAATGCGGTAGCGGAAATCGACGTCCGCGCCGCCGGCCGGCTCGACTACCAGCAACTGGTCGCAGCCGACACCGAAGTGGCGGTCGGCGATCGCCTTGACGCGCGCCGGCGTCAGGTCGACCGGCGCACGCGTGGCGTCGATGACGACGAAGTCGTTGCCCAGGCCGTGCATCTTGGTGAAGCGCAGTTTCATCTTGCTGTTCCAGTGTTTCAGTAGATCCGCGGCTCGCCCTCGGGGCGGGTCTTGAAGCGGCGGTGCACCCAGTAGTACTGCTCGGGCATGGTGCGGATCACGCCCTCCAGCCAGGCGTTCATGCGCAGGGTGTCGGCCTCGACGTCGTCCGAGGGGTAATCCGCCCAGGGCGCGCCGAGCTCCAGCACATAGCCGCCGCCTCCGGGCAGCATGCGCACCACGCAGGGCACGACCGCCGCGTTGGCCAGCCGCGCCAGCCGCGGCAGGCCGGTGATGGTGGCCGCCGGCACGCCGAAGAAGGGCACGAAGATCGACTCCTTGCGGCCATAGTCGAGATCGGGCAGGTAGTAGAAGGGGCGGCCGGACTTCATCGCCTTGACGGTGGCGCGCACGCCGTCGTGGCGCGACAGCAGCAGCTGGTCGTTGAAGCGGCTGCGGCCGTGGTGCAGCCAGTGGTCGAAGACCTTGTCCTTCTGCGGCGAATACACGCTGACGAAGTCGCCCTCGAGCGTGAGCCGGGTGCCGGCCATGTCGAGGCCGAGGAAGTGCGGCGCCAGCAGCAGCACCGGGCGGCCCTCGGCGCGCAGGCGCTGCAGGTGCTCCAGTCCGTCGATGCGCACGGTGGCGCGCAGGCGCTCGGGGCCGGCCCACCACGCCAGGCCGCGCTCGAGCATGCTGCGTCCGATGAGTGCGAAGTTGCGCCGCGCCAACGCACGCCGTTCAGCCTCGGACAGCTCGGGAAAGCACAGCCGCAGGTTGGTCAGCGCGATCTTGCGGCGCGGCAGCACCACCCAGTACAGCAGCCAGCCGAAGCCGCTGCCGACGCGCGCGAGCGCGCCCAGCGGCAGCCAGTGCAGCAGCCAGATCAGACCGACGACGAGGCGGCTCATGGCGCGCGCTCCGCGTCCGTCCCGGCGCTCCGGTCTGGCGATGGGCCCGTCGTCGCGGCGTCGGCTGCAGCGGCTGGCGTCTCGTCCTCGCGCTCGCGCCGCGGCCCCTTGTAGCGGTTGTAGCCCCACAGGTACTGCTGCGGGCACTGCAGGATCATGCGTTCGACCTCGCGGTTGATGATCGCCACGTCGGTGTCGAGGTCGCCGCTGAGCGGTTCGGTGGGGGCCTGCAGGCGGAACACGTAGCCCTCGCCGCGCGGCAGGCGCTCGGCCCAGGTGTAGATCACGCGCACGCCCTTCACCGCCGCCAGGCGCGCGGCCAGCGTCATGGTCCACGCCGGCTTGCCGAAGAAGCTCGACCACACGCCCTCGCCCGCGCCCGGCACCTGGTCGGGCAGCATGCCCACCGCCTCGTGGCTGCGCAGGGTCTTGACCAGCTTGCGCACGCCGGACAGGTCGGCCGGCGCGGTGCGCATCTGCCCGCGCGCGCGGCCGGCCTCCATCAGCGGCTGCAGCACCTCCTTGCGCGGCGGGCGATAGAGCACGGTGATCGGAATCTTCGCCGCGATGCACTGCGCGGTGATCTCGAAGCAGCCCAGATGCGGGGTGATGAAGAGGATGCCCGCGCCCTCGGCGCGCGCCGCCTCGACCAGTTCCCAGCCCTCGGTGCGCACCGCGCTCGCCACCACCTCGGCCGCCGGCCGCCCCCAGATGAAGGGCAGCTCGAGCGCCTGGCGGCCGGCCTCGACGACGGCCGCGCGCAGCACCGCCTCGTCCTCGCGACCGAGCGCGTTGAAGAGGTTCTCGCGCAGGCGGCGGGCATAGGACGGCGAACTCTTGTAGGTCAGCCAGCCCGCCCAGCCACCGAGGCGGTGCAGCCAGGAAAGGGGCAGGCGGGAGAGGAGGCGAAATGCGCGTTGCGACAGCACCAGGGGGAGATCCGATATGGATGCCGGAACCGGCTTCAGTCCCGAATGCTTACACAGCCGCGCGTCCCGGTCTATAATCGCGGCTCCACCGCCGAGTTAACTCGACAACTTGCAGGGCGGTGGGACGGCCGCGGCGCCGTCCGAACCAAGTACTGCTAAAGCGTCGGCTGCTCGACGAAATCCCCGGAGCTGGCCGCAGACGCAAGGCCATCGCAACGGGGATTTTTGTTTTTCAGGGAGCAGTACCATGGCTGAATTTCTCTTCACCTCCGAATCGGTCTCCGAAGGCCATCCCGACAAGGTCGCGGACCAGGTCTCCGACGGCGTGCTCGATGCCATCCTGGCCGAAGACCCCAAGGCGCGCGTCGCCTGCGAGACCCTGGTCTCGACCGGCCTCGTGGTGATCTCGGGCGAGATCACCACCACCGCCCACCCCAACTACCGCGAGATCGCGCAGGACGTCATCCGCCGCATCGGCTACGACAACTCCGACATCGGCTTCGACTACAAGAGCTGCGCCGTGCTGGCGGCGATCAACCGCCAGTCGCCCGACATCGCCCAGGGCGTGGATAACGCCAACGACGACCCGCTCGACCAGGGCGCCGGCGACCAGGGCCTGATGTTCGGCTACGCCACCAACGAGACCGCCAGCCTGATGCCGCTGCCGATCCACTACGCCCACCGCGTCATGCAGCGCCAGGCCGAAGTGCGCAAGGACGGCCGCCTGCCGTGGCTGCGCCCGGACGCCAAGAGCCAGCTCACGGTCAGGTACGTCGACGGCAAGCCGGTGGCGATCGACACCGTGGTGGTGTCCACCCAGCACGACCCCGACGTGACCCAGGAGCAGATCCGCGAGGCGGTGATCGAGCTGATCATCAAGCCGGTGCTGCCGCCCGAGCTGATGAAGGGCGACGTTCGCTACCTGGTCAACCCCACCGGCCGCTTCGTGGTCGGCGGCCCGCACGGCGACTGCGGCCTCACCGGGCGCAAGATCATCGTCGACACCTACGGCGGCGCAGCCCACCACGGCGGCGGCGCGTTCTCGGGCAAGGACCCGTCCAAGGTCGACCGCTCGGCTGCCTACGCTGGCCGCTACGTGGCCAAGAACGTGGTCGCCGCAGGCCTCGCCGACCGGTGCGAGGTCCAGGTGGCCTACGCGATCGGCGTGGCGCGCCCGGTGTCGCTGATGGTCAACACCTTCGGCACCGGCCGCATCGCCGACGACAAGATCGTCGAGCTCATCGGCCGCCACTTCGACCTGCGCCCAAAGGCGATCATCCAGACGCTCGACCTGCTGCGCCCGGTCTACTCCCGCACCGCGGCCTACGGCCACTTCGGCCGCGACGAGCCGGGCTTCACCTGGGAGCAGACCGACAAGGCCGCCGCGCTGCGCGCCGACGCCGGGCTGTAAGCGGGGAATTCGATGCTCCAGCAAGTCCTGATGTTCGCCGCCGGCCTGGCGGTGCTGGTCGTCGGCGCCGACGTGCTGGTGCGCGGCGCCTCGCGGCTGGCCGTCTCCTTCGGCGTGTCGCCGCTGGTGGTGGGCCTTACCGTGGTCGCCTTCGGCACCAGCGCGCCCGAGATGGCGGTGTCGGTGGGCTCGGCGCTCGCCGGCAGCCCCGACCTGGCGATCGGCAACGTGGTCGGCAGCAACATCGCCAACGTGCTGCTGATCCTCGGCATCTCGGCGCTGATCACGCCGCTGCTGGTGGACGAGCAGATCATCCGCCAGGAGATCCCGATCATGATCGGCGCCTCGGCGCTCCTGGTGGTGATGGCGCTCGACGGCAACATCGGCCTGCTGGAGTCGATCGCACTGTTCGGCCTGGTGATCGCGTACACGGTCTTCCTGGTCGTGCAGTCCCGCCGTGCCTCGAAAGCGGTGCAGGACGAGTTCGAGACCGAGATCCCCACCTCCACGTGGGACCGCCACTGGGCGGTGCAGGTCGGCCTGATCGTGGGCGGCCTGGTGATGCTGGTGGTCGGCGCCGACTGGCTGGTGGACTCGGCGGTCGCGTTCGCGCGCGCCTTCGGCGTCAGCGACCTGGTGATCGGCCTCACGGTGGTCGCGGTCGGCACCTCGATGCCCGAGATCGCCACCTCGATCGTCGCCGCCATCCGCGGCCAGCGCGACATCGCGGTGGGCAACGTCGTCGGCAGCAACGTGTTCAACCTCCTCGCCGTGCTCGGCGCCGCCGGCATCGCCTCGGGCGCGGGGCTGCCGGTGTCGGAGGCGGCGCGCAACTTCGACCTGTGGGTGATGCTGGCGGTGGCCTTCGCCTGCCTGCCGATCATGATCACCGGGCGCGAGATCGCGCGCTGGGAGGGCGGGGTCTTCCTCGCCTACTACGCCGCCTACACCGCCTGGCTGGTGCTGCAGGCGCAGCAGCACGCCAGCCTGCCGGCGTTCTCGGGGATCATGCTCGGCTACGTGCTGCCGCTGACGGTGATCACGCTGGTGGTGAGCCTGGTCCGCCAGCAAGGCAAGAAGCGCGCCGGCTGAGCACCGCCGCAGGCGCGGCGGACACGCTCAGCCGGCGACGCGGAAGCGTCCGACCGCGCGCGCAAGGCCATCGGCGAGTCCGTCGAGCGCCTGCGCGCGCTGCAGCGAATCGCGCGTGGCGGCGTGGCTCCGCTCGCTCATGCGGGCGATCCGTTCCACGCTCTGTGCGATGCTGGTGCTGGTCTCACGCTGCTCACGCAGCGCGAGGCTGATCTCGCCCACCACCTGGCGCACGCGTACCGTGCCCTCCTCGAGCGCGCCCACCGCCTCGTGCGCACGCGCCGCGCACGCCGCGCCGCGGCCAGCGAGTTCGCGGCCGTCCTCCATGGTGTCGACCGCCTGGCGGGCGCTGTCCTGCACGCGCTCGATCATGGTGTTGATCTCCTGCGTCGACTGCGCGGTGCGCTCGGCGAGCTTGCGCACCTCGTCGGCCACCACGGCGAAGCCGCGCCCCTGCTCGCCCGCACGCGCCGCTTCGATCGCGGCATTGAGGGCGAGCAGGTTGGTCTGCTCGGCGATGCCCTGGATGACCTTGGCGATGTCCGAGATGCTCTCGGCACGCGCGCCCAGATCACCGACCACCGCCGCCGAGGCCGACATGCGTTCGGAGACGCGGCCGATCATGTCCACCGCCTCGTTGATCACCGCCCCGCCGTCGCGCACGCGCTGCTCGGCTTCGCCGCTGAAGCGGTCGGCATCGTCGGCGAGCTCCGCGACCACCGCGATGCTGGCGCTCATCTCCTCGACCGCCGCTGCGATCGATTGCGCACCGTCGCTCTGGGCCAGTGCGGCGCTCGCCACTTCCTCCTCGTTGTGGCGCAAGCCGGCGGCGGCCTCGACCACCCGCACGGCATCGCCGCGGATCTCGCGCACGATCCCGCCCAGCCCGGACTGCATCGCCTGCATCGCCACCATCAGACTATCGGGACGCGCCGCGGCGGCGGTGATGTTCTGCTGCAGATCGCCCTCGGTCATGCGTCGTGCAACGGCAGCCACCACCGCGGGCTCGCCGCCGAGCTGGCCGAGCACCCCGCGCACCACCAGCACCGAGGCGACCAGGCAGGCGAGCAGGGCTGCGCCACCGAGGGCGCTCACGGTCAGCCGGCCGCGCTCGATCGCCGCCGCCGAGCTCGCGCGCGTCGCCCCAGCCAGCTTCTCCAGGTGCGCCACCTGCTTCATCAGCTCGGCGCGCACCTCTCGCCAGGCCGGCGTCTCCGACGCCACCAGGGTGCGCTGCGCCGCCACGTTGTCACCCGCGCGCACGCGCTCGATCACCTGCGCCTGCAGCGGCGCCCAGCGCTCGGCGAGCTCGCGCAGACGCGCGGCGGTCGCCACGCCGCCATCGAGTACGGCTGGCGCGGCAAGCAGGCGGGCGAGCGTGTCGTCGAAGCCGGTCTTCGCCGCCTGGAAGTTTTCGTAGGCCTTGGGGTTGGCGGGATCGAGCAGGATGTTGCGCAGGGCCTGGCCCATCTGCAGGCCGTGTGCGTAGGCGCGGGTGGCCTCGCGCTCGGCGGCGAGTTCGGTATCGATGAAGGCCGACAGGCGAGCGCCGCCGGCCTGGAGCTGCCACACCGCCACCGCGAGCGCAATCGCGAACAAGGTGCAGCTGACGGCAGCGAGCAGGATCAACTGCGCGCGTACGGTAAGGGTTCTGGAGCTCATGTCCGGACTGCCTCGGAAGATGATCGGATCGCAACGGCCCGCCCTCAGGGGCGAGCCGATCTCGATCGGGTCTACGGCAGCCCGGGTCAAAACTGAACCCCGCGGGACCCCGGGGAGTCTCAAGAGCGATCGTCATGTCCCGCGGTGCAATGCAGCGCATACATGTCTCGGCGCGTACGGCTGGGCTATACTCACGACTTTCCGAGGAGCGCTGCGAGGCGCCCGCCGGCTCTGCCGGCCGCGGCCCCCAGGCTCGGACCCCGCCATCCGGCGGGTTGCAGTACAACGGCGCTCACCTGCTAATCGTCTTCAACCCTGCCGGGTTCGGGATGTCGGGTGAGCCGCCTGCAGCCATCGCACAAGCCTGCGTGCTGCCCTCCCCCACCTCTCGCCCGGCCATAGCATGGAGCTTCCCATGAACGCTGTGGCTGACACCAAGTTCACCGATTTCGTCGTCGCCGACCTCGCGCTCGCCGCCTGGGGCCGCAAGGAAATCCGCATCGCCGAGACCGAGATGCCCGGCCTGATGGCGATCCGCGAGGAATACGCCGCCAGCCAGCCCCTGAAGGGCGCGCGCATCACCGGCTCGCTGCACATGACCATCCAGACCGCGGTGCTGATCGAGACGCTGACCGCGCTCGGCGCCCAGGTGCGCTGGGCCTCGTGCAACATCTTCTCGACCCAGGACCACGCCGCCGCCGCCATCGCGGCCGACGGCATCCCGGTGTTCGCGGTCAAGGGCGAGTCGCTGACCGACTACTGGAACTACACCCATCGCATCTTCGAGTGGCCGGACGGTGGTTACAGCAACATGATCCTCGACGACGGCGGCGACGCCACGCTGCTGCTGCACCTGGGCGCACGCGCCGAACAGGACCTCTCGGTGCTGGCCAAGCCCGGCTCGGAAGAGGAGACCATCCTCTTCGCCGCGATCAAGGCCAAGCTGGCGCAAGACCCGACCTGGTATTCGACCCGCCTGGCGCAGGTCAAGGGCGTGACCGAGGAGACCACCACCGGCGTGCACCGCCTGTACCAGATGCATGCGCGCGGCGAGCTCAAGTTCCCGGCGATCAACGTCAACGATTCGGTGACCAAGTCGAAGTTCGACAACCTCTACGGCTGCCGCGAGTCGCTGGTCGACGGCATCAAGCGCGCCACCGACGTGATGGTGGCCGGCAAGATCGCCGTGGTGTGCGGCTACGGCGACGTGGGCAAGGGCTCGGCCCAGGCCCTGCGCGCGCTGTCGGCCCAGGTGTGGGTCACCGAGATCGACCCGATCTGCGCGCTGCAGGCGGCGATGGAAGGCTACCGCGTGGTGACCATGGAGTACGCCGCCGAGCACGCCGACATCTTCGTCACCGCCACCGGCAACTACCACGTGATCACCCACGACCACATGGCGAAGATGAAGGACCAGGCCATCGTGTGCAACATCGGCCACTTCGACAACGAGATCGACGTCGCCAGCATCGAGGGCTACCAGTGGGAGGAGATCAAGCCGCAGGTCGATCACGTGATCTTCCCCGATGGCAAGCGGATCATCCTGCTCGCCAAGGGCCGCCTGGTGAACCTGGGCTGCGCCACCGGTCACCCGAGCTACGTGATGTCGAGCTCCTTCGCCAACCAGACCATCGCGCAGATCGAGCTGTTCACCCGCACGGCCGACTACCCGGTGGGCGTGTACACCCTGCCCAAGCACCTCGACGAGAAGGTCGCCCGCCTGCAGCTGAAGAAGCTCAACGTGCAGCTCACCGAGCTGACCGATGCGCAGGCCGCCTACATCGGCGTGTCCAAGCAAGGCCCGTACAAGACCGACTCGTACCGCTACTGATCCCGGAAGCGGCACAACCCCGTCAGGAGCGCCTCCCGGCGCCCCTGACGGGGGCTCCTCACGCCTGACGCCTCGCCCCTCACACCATGAGCATGAACTCCTTCCACGCCCGCCAGGGCAAGCCGCGGCCGGCGGCGCAGGGCAAGGGCCCTGCGGACCGGCACGGCCTGCTGCGCGTGGACCAGCTGCTGGTGGCGCAGGGGCTGGCGGCCTCGCGCACCGCGGCGCGGGCGCTGATCGAGGCCGGGCGGGTGAGCCACGAAGGCCAGCCGGTGGCCAAGCCGGCGCTCGAATTGCCGCCCGACGCGCGGCTCTCCGTCAGCCCCGCCGACAGCGACCGCTTCGTCTCGCGCGGCGCGCTCAAGCTCGAAGGCGCGCTCGCGCGCAGCGGGCTGGACGTGCGCGGCGCAATCTGCCTCGACATCGGCCAGTCCACCGGCGGCTTCACCGACTGCCTGCTGCAGGCCGGCGCGGCGAAGGTGGTCGGGGTGGAGGTCGGCCACGACCAGCTCCATCCGCGCCTGCGCGCCGACGGCCGCTGCGTCACCTTCGAAGGCCTCAACGCCCGCCAGCTCGGCGCCGCCGACCTCGGCGAGCACTACCCGCCGCAGGGCTTCGACCTGCTGGTGTGCGACGCCAGCTTCATCTCGCTCGCCCTGCTGCTGCCGCAGTGGGCCGCGCTGCTCGCGCCCGCCGGCCACGTGCTGGCCCTGGTCAAGCCGCAGTTCGAGGTCGGCCCGCAAGGCCTGGGCAAGGGCGGCATCGTGCGTGACCCGGCGCGCTACGCCGAAGTCGAGGCCCGCCTGCGCATCGCCGCGGACGCCGCCGGGCTGCTCATCCTCGACTGGTTCGACTCGCCGATCACCGGCGGCGACGGCAACCGCGAATTCTTCTTCCACGCCATCCGCAGGCCGGGCGGCGACACCCACCGAAGCAAACCATGAAACCCGAAATCTCCATCGAGTTCTTCCCGCCCACCACCGCCGAGGGCGCCGACAAGCTGCGCGCCACCCGGGAGAAGCTCGCCGCGCTGAAGCCGGCCTTCTTCTCGGTGACCTATGGCGCCGGCGGCTCCACCCGCGAGCGCACCTTCAGCACCGTCAAGGAGATCGCCGCCGCCGGCCACGAGGCCGCGCCGCACCTGTCCTGCGTGGGCTCGTCGCGCGACAGCATCCGCGAGATCCTGCAGGAATACGCCGACGCCGGCATCCGCCGCATCGTCGCCCTGCGCGGCGACCTGCCCTCGGGCGCAGGCGCGGCGGGCGAATTCCGCTACGCCAACGAGCTCGTCGAGTTCATCCGCGCAGAGACCGGCGACCGCTTCCACATCGAGGTCGCCGCCTACCCCGAATGGCACCCGCAGGCGAAAAGCCCGAAGGACGACCTCGACGCCTTCAAGCGCAAGGTCGACGCCGGCGCCAACTCGGCAATCACCCAGTACTTCTACAACCTCGACGCCTACCTCCACTTCGTCGACGCGGTGCGCAAGATGGGCGTCGACGTGCCGATCGTGCCCGGCATCATGCCGATCGGCAGCTTCAGCAAGCTGGCGCGCTTCTCGGATGCCTGCGGCGCCGAGATCCCGCGCTGGATGCGCAAGACCTTCGAGAGCTACGGCGACGACAGCGACGCCATCCGCGCCTTCGGCCTCGACGTGGTCACCGACCTGTGCGAGAAGCTGCTCGCCGCGGGCGCGCCCGGCCTGCATTTCTACAGCATGAACATGGCCGGCCCGACGACCGAGATCTGCCGGCGGCTGGGGCTGACGGCCTGATTCGGGCAATCCTCTCGCGCAAGTGCTCGCGGAATGTGACATTTGCGCCTCAAGGGCGGGGGCTGCCGGACGTAAAGTGTGCAAAGCAGCAAAAAATCCGATTGCTCCGCCTCCCCAACCCGCCCTGATCATGATCCGCCTCCAGAGCGGCCCCTCGGCAGCCAGTCCGGGGGGCGCTCCGGCAGCCGTCGCATACCGCTGCCCAGGCTTCCGATGATGTCCGTCCAATCCCCGAACGACACCTATATCAGCCTCGGCGAGAAGCTGCGCCGGGTCAACCTGCAGGCCCTCGGCCTCGCCGTGGGCCTGCTCGCGTTGGTGATCACCCTCGCCAGCCTGGTGATCAGCGCGCTCGCGCTCGAGAGCAACACCCGCGTGATGACGCGGGTGCTCGCCGACAACGCCGCCGCGAGCCTGATGTTCCTCGACAAGGAGGCGGCCGCGCGCGTCCTCGCGACCCTCGAACACCTGCCCGACGTGCGCGGCGCTGCGATCTTCGATACCCAGCTCGCCGAGTTCGTGCGCTACGGCCGCTTCCTCGCCGAAGGCGAAGGCCGACAGAAGCCGAGCCTGTCCTCCGAGCATGCTCAGTTCCGCCTCGACACGCTGCACATGACCCAGCCGATCGTCGAGAACGGCAACGTGATCGGCGTGCTCGACCTCGATCTCGACCTCCAGCCGCTCTATACCCAGGTCTTCGCCCACACCTCGATCGTCGCCGCCGCTGCGCTGCTCGCGCTCTGGCTCGCCACCGGGATGCTGCGGCGGCTCAACGGCGTGGTGCTGCGCCCGCTGACCACCCTGTCGGCGCTGATGGAGCGCGTCGCCCACACCGAGGACTACGGCGCGCGCGCCGAGCCGAGCCGCATCATCGAGCTCGACTCGCTGGCGATCGGCTTCAACCGCATGCTCGGCCAGATCGCCGAGCGCGACGCACGCCTGGCCGCCCACCGCGACCACCTCGAGGACGAGGTCGCGACGCGCACCGAGGAGCTGCTGCGCGCCAAGGAGGCCGCCGAGGCGGCCAGCCAGGCCAAGAGCGACTTCCTCGCCACCATGAGCCACGAGATCCGCACGCCGATGAACGGGGTGCTCGGCATGACCGAGCTGCTGCTCGACAGCGACCTCAACCACGAGCAGCGTCATTTCGCCGAGGCAGTGGAGAACTCCGGCCGCCACCTGCTCGGCATCATCAACGACATCCTCGACTTCTCGAAGATCGAGTCCGGTCAACTCGAACTCGAGTCCGTGGAGTTCGAGCTCGGCGAGTTGCTCGAAGGCACGCTGGCGATGTTCGCCCAGCCGGCCGAGAAGAAAGGCCTGGAGCTGGTCGCCGACCTGCCCCCCGAAGCGCGACGCTGCGTGCTCGGCGACCCCTTCCGTCTGCGCCAGATCGTCGGCAACCTGATCAACAACGCGGTCAAGTTCACCGAGCGTGGCGAGATCGTGGTACGCGCCCGCCTGCTCGGAGAGGGCGCCGAGGACTGCCGCTTGCGCATCAGCGTCGAAGACACCGGCATCGGCATCCCACCCCATGCGCAACAGAAGATCTTCGACCAGTTCTCCCAGCTCGACGGCTCCACCACCCGCCAGTTCGGCGGCACCGGCCTCGGCCTGGCGATCTGCCGCCGCCTGGTGGGTCTGATGGGCGGTGAGATCGGCGTGGACAGCCAGCCCGGGAAAGGCGCGCGTTTCCATTTCGACCTGCGCCTGCCCTCCGGCCACAGCACACCGGAGGCCTTGCGCTGCGACGTGGCGCTCGACCACGTACGCACCCTCGTGGTGGACGACAACGCCACCAATCGCGAGATCCTGCTGCGCCAGCTGCAGGGCTGGGGCATGCACGTGGAGTGCGCCGCCGACGGCGCGGGCGCGCTCGGGCTGCTCGCGCACACGACCGCGGCGGGCGAGGGGTTCGACCTCGCCGTGCTCGACATGCATATGCCGCACATGGACGGCCTGCAGCTGGCCAGCTCGATCCGCGCCAACCCCGCGCTCGCTGGCGTACGCCTGGTGGTATTGACCTCGAGCTACTCCAGCGCCAGCGTCCGCGAGCGCGAACGCGCCGGCATCCTGCGCTGTGTGCACAAGCCCATCCGCCAGGCCGAGCTGCACGAGGTGATCTGCAGCGCGCTGCGCGGCCCGCGCGACACCGGCGGCGACGCCCGCACGCCGACGGCCGCCCCGATCGCGCTCGCCGGGCGCGTGTTGCTGGCCGAGGACAACCCGGTCAACCAGCAGGTCGGCGAGGCCATGCTCGCCAAGCTCGGCCTCGCGGTGCAGTTCGCCGCCAACGGCGAGGAGGCGGTGCGCCTGGCGCAGGCCGAGGCCTTCGACCTCATCCTGATGGACTGCCACATGCCGGTGATGGACGGCTACGAGGCCAGCGCAGCGATCCGCGCGGGTGTGCGGGCGCACCGCGTCCCCATCATCGCCCTCACCGCCAACGTGATGGAGGGCAACCGCGAACGCTGCCTCGCCGCCGGCATGGACGACTTCCTCGGCAAGCCCTACTCGCTCGGACAGCTGCATGCAGTGCTGCGGCGTTGGATGGGCGCCGTGGCCGACACCGCACCTGCGGACGACAAGCCGCCCGCCGCCGCGGCCGCGCAGGCCGCGGATGAGGAAGCCGCCATCGATCGCGGCTTCCTCGAGCAGTTCCGCGAGCTCGACCCCGCGGGCGGGCTCGCGCTCGCCGAGCGCATCGTCGGCGTCTATCTGGACAGCTGCGGCAAGACCTTCGCCCAGATCGAAGAGGCTGCGGCCGCCGGCGACGGCGAGGGCCTGCGCCGCGCCGCGCACAGCCTCAAGTCGAGCTCGGGCAACGTCGGCGCGAAGCCGCTCTACGCCCTGCTGCGCGAGCTCGAGGGTCTCGGCCGCGACGGCGACATCGAAGCCGCACGCGCCCGCCTCGACGATCTGCGCCGGGCCTTCGCGCGCGCCTGCGCGGAGCTCCGCGCACTGCGCGCGGAGATCGGGCCATGAGCGGACTCCGCATCCTGGTCGCCGACGACGACCTGACCACCGCCCTGCTCATGCAGGCCGCGCTCGTGCGCGCGGGCTTCGCGGTCACGCTGGCCGCTGACGGCGAGGAGGCCGTGCAGGCCTTCGCGCAGGCGCCCTTCGACATGGTCCTGCTCGACGTGGACATGCCGCGCCTGGACGGCTTCGCGGTGTGCCGCGAGCTGCGCCGACGGGGCGGCGAGGAGCTGCCGATCCTGATGGTGACGGGCATGGACGACACCGCCTCGATCGAGGCCGCCTTCGAGGCCGGCGCCACCGACTTCATCAACAAGCCCATCACCTGGGCGCTGCTCGGCCACCGCGTGCGCTACGTGCTGCGCGCGACCCGCGCCGCTGCCGCCCTGCGGAGCGCCAACGCGCGCAACGCGGCGATGCTCGACGCCCTGCCGGACACCCTGGTGCGCATCGACGGTCGCAACCAGATCGTCGAGGTGCGCACCGACCCGGGCATGGAATGCTGCTGCGCGCCAAGTGCGGGGCAGGCGCTGGCCGCGGCCTACCCTCCTGAAGTGATCGCCATCCTGGAACGCGCGCTCGACGACACGCGGCGCAGCGGCAAGCCGCGCACGGTGGAATTCCAGCTCGGCGGCGCGGAAGACCGCCCCAGCCACCACGAGGCACGGCTGAGCTCGATCGACGGCAGCGAGGCGCTGTGCCTGCTGCGCGACATCACCGAGCGCAAGGAATACGAGCATCGCATCCACCGCCTCGCCTACTACGACAGCCTCACCGGGCTGGCCAACCGCCGTGGCTTCATCGAGCGCCTCGAGCGCGAGATCGCACGCGCGCGCCAGACTGGCCAGTGCCTGGCCATCCTCTTCCTCGACCTCGATCGCTTCAAGAGCGTCAACGACACCCTCGGCCACGCCGCCGGCGATGCCCTGCTGCAGGAGGCAGCCGGGCGCCTGCGCCACGTCACGCGGCCGGGCGACTTCGTATCCCACGGCGCCGAGTCCCTCGAGAGCGCCGAATTCGCCCGCCTAGGCGGCGACGAGTTCACCGTGCTGCTGCCGCACATCGACAAGGCCGAGGATGCGCTGCCGATCGCCGAGCGCATCCGCAGCGCGATGAGCGCACCCTATGTATTGGCGGGCCAGAGCCTGGCGATCACCACCAGCATCGGCATCGCGCTCTACCCCGAGGACGGCGACGACGCCGCCACGCTGATCAAGCACGCCGACACCGCGATGTACGACGCCAAGGTGCACGGGCGCAACGGCTGCCGCTTCTACAACCCCGGGCTCACCGCCGAGGCGGTGCACCGCGTCGAGCTCGAGGCCGGCCTGCGTCGTGCGCTCGCGCTCGACGAGTTCGTCGTGATGTACCAGCCCCAGGTGGACGCGCACAGCGGACGCATCGACGCAGTCGAGGCGCTGGTGCGCTGGCGGCGCGCGGACGGCAGCCTGGTGCCGCCGCTCGACTTCATCCCCTTCGCCGAGGAGTGCGGGCTGATCTCCGCGATCGGGGCGCGCGTGCTGCTGCGCGCCTGCCACGACGCCGCGGCCTGGATGCGGCGCGGCCTTCGGCTGCGGGTGGCGGTGAACCTGTCGCCGATGCAGTTCCGCGCCCCCGACCTGCTCGAGCGCGTGTGCGAGGCGCTCGATCGCAGCGGCCTGCCGCCCGGCCTGCTGGAGCTCGAGATCACCGAGGGCGCGCTGATGGAGGACGACGCGCGCACCCGCGCCACGCTGGCCGCGCTGCGCGGGCTCGGCATCGGCATCGCGCTCGACGACTTCGGCACCGGTTATTCGTCGCTGAGCTACCTCAAGCGCCTGCCGCTGGGCCGGCTCAAGGTCGACCGCAGCTTCGTCGCCGGCCTCCCCGACGACGCCGACAACCTCGCCATCGTGCGCGCCATCCTCGCCCTCGCCCGCCATCTCGGCTTCCGCATCACCGCCGAGGGCGTGGAGACCGCGGCGCAGGCGGCCCTGCTCGCCGGCCTGGAGGCCGACAGCCTGCAGGGCTATCTGTTCAGCCGCCCGGTCGCGGCGGCGCAGATCGAGGCGCTCGCGGCGCGCAGCTGGACCATCGGCGCACGCGATCGCGCCGATTGAAGCGCGGCCGGGGATCGCTCAAGGCAGCCCACCGCGGGGAGCGGTCTGCCGATACTCAGCTGGCCGGCCGACGCAGATTGCGCGCCAGCCCGAGCAGCGACGCGCCCGGCTTGAGGCCCGCGCGATGACAACGCTCCACATCGATCTCGAAGGCCAGGCGCTTGCCCTCGGCGACGATCACCACCGCAGCCTGTTGGGGCGGCGGCGCGTCGGTCACGGTCAGTACCGGGGCGTCGCCGAGCAGCGCGGAGATCTGCGGCAGGCTGGAAGCCTCGTTCGCGCCGACGTAGAGCAGATCGCAGTCGCGGATCGCCGACAGCGACCGCAGGCGCGCCACCGTCACGCTGCGCCCGTGCAGGGTCTTGCCCTCCAGCCGGCGCATCGCCTCGGCCACGCCCTCGTCCCCGTAGGCGCAGAAGTTGAAGGTCGTGCGCGCCGCCGCCGGCCACAGGGTGAGCGCGGCGAAGTTGTACGCGTAGGTGGCCTTGAGCTCGAGCTCGGGCAGCGCCTGCGCGAGCACGCCCGGCGAAGACCACAGCGCGAGCAGGAAGAGGAGGACTCTCGGCTTCAAAGCGCGTACCCGATCTGCAGCCAGACGCTGCGCCCGTCCATGCGCAGGCCGTCCTGCGCCACGTCCCCGGGCCGCCAGTCGAAGCCCGACACCGTCTCGTAGTCGCGGTCGAACAGGTTGCGCACGCTCAGCGAGGCCGACAGGCCGTGCCAGTCGCGTTCGGTGGTCAGCGTGAGGTGGGCGAGCGCGTGCCCGCCGAGCATGCGGCGCTCGCGGGTCAGGCGCGGCCCGAGGTACTGCGCCTCGACGCCGGCGCGCAGCGCCTCGCCCGGCAGCAGGAAGGTGTAGGCGAGCTTGCCGAGCAGGTCGGGCGAATTGACCGCGTCGCGCCCCTGGACGTCGCGCGAGCGCTGCCAGGCCACGCTGGCGCGCAGGCGCGCACCGCGCTCCCACAGGTGCTCGATCTCGGCCTCGACGCCGTGCGCGCGGCTGCTGCCGGCGGGCACGTAGTCCTCCAGTGCGTCGTCGTAGACGAGCAGGTCGCTGCGCCGGTAGCGGTAGAGCGCGCCGGTGAAGCGCGTGTGCGCCGCGAGCTGGCGCTGCAGCACGAGCTCGGTGGCGGCGACGTACTCGGGCACCGCGGTGTCGTCGGACGTCCAGCGGTCGTTGGCGTTGGGCATCTTGAAGGCCTCGCTGTACGAAGCCTTCCAGGTGGTTGCCGGGTCGGGTTGCCAGATCAGCGCCACGCGCGGGCTGAGGTTGCCGTCGAGGTCGTCGGCGTCGTCGTGGCGCGCGCCGAGGTTGAGCGTCCATCGGTCGCTCAGGCGGTAGTCGTCAGCGATGTAGAGGCTGACGGTGCGGCGGGAGCGCTCGCCGTCGTCGCGGTAGGTGACCTCACCGTCCGGCGCGAGAAAGCGACGCCGGAACGACTGGCGGTGGTCGTCGCGCAATTCGGCCCCGAACACCAGCGTGTGGTCGGTGAACCAGCGCCCGACGAATTTCTGGTCGAAGCGCCACCACGCTCCGGTGAAGTCCCGCACGCCGTACTTCTCGCCGTCGTCGTACTCGCCGTCCTCGTTCAGGGCGTATTCGCGCTGGTTCCAGTAGCCATAGCGTCCGAGCATCAGGCTGCTCGACGAGGACAGCTGGAGGCCGAGGTCGGTCTCGTGGCGCACGCCGAGGAAGGCGCTCTCGTCGCGCGTCGGGAACGGCGTGTTGAAGGCGGTGTATGCGGACGGGTTCGTGGGCACGTTCTTCTCGCGCTCCACCCACGCCGCCTGCACCGTCCACCCGCCCCACGCCAACTTGCCGAACACGCGCTGGCTGCGCTCGCCGTCGAGTCCCTCGGCCACGCCATGGTTGGTCGCGGGCGTGTCGTAGGCGGGGAAGTACAGGTTGCGCCCGTCGACGTCGAGCGTGGAGGCCGAGAGCAGCACCTCGGCGCCATTGTCGAGGCGCTTGCCCCAGGTGGCGCGCTGGCGGCTGCCGCCACGGCTGGAGATCTCGGCGGAAACGCGCGCGCCGTCGAAGTCGCGCCCGCGCCGCGTGACGACGTTGAGGATGCCGAGCAGCGCGTTGTTGCCGTAGGTGACCGAGCCGGTGCCGGGCACGTACTCGACGCGCTCGACCAGCTCCAGGTCGATCAGGCCGGACTCGTCGATGTAGGCCTGGTCGAAGAGGTTGTCCTGCACCGCGTAGCCGTCGATCAGCAACATGACCCGGCCGGCGTAGTCCTCGACGTCGCCGAAGCCGCGCCCGCCCATGTAGTGATAGGTACGCTCGTCGGTGGTGTACAGGCCGCGCATGCTGTTGATGACTTCGGCAAGCGTGCGGTAGCCATAGGCGCGGATGTCGTCGGCGGTGACGATGGCCACCGCGGCGGGCGAGTCGCTCACCTGGCGCGCCAGCCGCGAGGCGGAGACGAAGTCGCGCCGCAGCAGCTCCTCGAAGGGCAGCGCGGTGAGGTCGTCCTGCGCGATGCCCTCCCCGGGCTGGAACGCGAGCAGCACGCCCAGGCCGAGCACGACGCCCCTGAAACGACGACAACTCACGACCTTTTCCGCTCCCTGCTCCGTTCGTGCATATTGGCCTACGCCCAAATCGGGTATCGTATCAGGCTGGTCCTGCGCCCGACCTTTCCCCCGATGAAAACCCTCGAACACATCCCGCTGAACGGTGAACTGCCCAGCCCGAAAGGTGTCGCGCTGGCCATCCTCGAACTGTGCCGCAAGGACGACGCGACCATCGCCGAGGTGGCGCGCATCGCACAGACCGACCCGGCGCTGGCCAGCCGTCTGATCCGCCAGGCCAACTCCGCGGCGCACGGTGCGGGCCGCCCGGTGGCCTCGGTCACCGAGGCGATCATGCGCCTGGGCATGGGCACGGTGCGCAACCTCGCGCTCGGCTTCTCGCTGGTGGACCAGTACCAGAACGGCCCCTGCGGGCAGTTCGACTACCAAGGCTTCTGGTCGCATTCGCTGCTGATGGGGCTGGCGATGCAGCGCTTCAGCAACATGACCGGCGCCGGCTCGAGCGAGGAGCTGTTCGCCTGCGGCCTGCTCGCCCAGGTGGGCCGGCTCTCCCTCGCCACCGTCTATCCGATGGAATACAGCCGCCTGCTCGACGGCCAGGGCGCCGCCGCGCCCAATCTGGTCGCCCTCGAGCAGGAGCACCTGCAGACCGATCACAACGAGCTCACCGCCGCCCTGCTCGGCGAGTGGGGCATCCCCGGCGCACTGATCGAGCCGATCTACCACCACGAGGAGCCCGAGCGCTCCGGCTTCTCGCCCGGCTCACGCCCCTTCCAGCTGGTGCATCTGTTCTACCTCGCCCGCCGCGTCGCCGACCTCGGGCTCGCCGGCGAGAGCGAGCGCAACGCCTGCACCGCCGAGTTGCTGCTGCTCGGCGGCAAGATCGGACTGGACGCCGAGCAGCTCGGCGCCACCGTGGACGACCTGGTGCTGCAGTGGCGCGAGTGGGGCGAGCTGCTGCGCGTGCCGGCCTCGGCGCTGCCCTCGTTCGCGCACATGTCGGCGGCGCATGCGATGCGCGACGAGGGCGCCGGCGGAGCGGCTGCACTGCGCGTACTGCTCGTCGATGACGACCCCACCACGCGCTGCATGATGGAGGGCGTGCTCGCGGGCGCGCTCGGCCACTCGGTGGTGTGCGCCAACAACGGCCGCGAGGCGCTCGCGCTGGCGGTCGAGACCCAGCCGCAGATCGTCATCACCGACTGGATGATGCCGGGCATGGACGGGCTCGACCTCGCGCGCGCGCTGCGCGCGACCGAGTGGGGGCAGACGATGTACCTGATCATGCTCACCGGCCTGGAGACCGAGGACGAGGTGAGCGCGGCCTTCGAGGCCGGGGTGGACGACTTCCTGGTGAAGCCGGTCAACGTGCGCACCCTGCGCGCGCGCCTGCGCGCAGCCTGGCACTACGTGCAGCTGCTCGACGCCTGGGAGCGCGACCGCGCCCAGCTCAAGCAGTTCGCCGCCGAGCTGGCGATCAGCAACCGCCGCCTCGCCCACGCGGCGATGACCGACCTGCTCACCAACCTGCCCAACCGGCGCTCGGGCATGAACGCGCTCGCCAAGGCCTGGGCCGCCGCCAGCCGCTTCGAGCAGCCGCTGTCGGTGATGATGCTCGACATCGACCACTTCAAGCGCATCAACGACGGCCACGGCCACGCGGCGGGCGACACCGTGCTGCGCGACGTCGCCCAGGCCATCCAGCAGTCGGCGCGCAAGGACGACAGCGTGTGCCGCATGGGCGGCGAGGAATTCCTCGTGATCTGCCCGAACACCGACCTCAAGGCGGCGATCCAGGCCGCCGAGCGCCTGCGCCGCATGGTCGAGCGCCTGTGCATCCGGGCTGGCGACACCGAGATCCGGACCTCGGTGAGCATCGGCGTAGCCACCCGCGAGGTCGGCATGACCGAGACCGACGCGCTCGTAAATGCCGCCGACCGCGCGCTCTACCGCGCCAAGCAGGCCGGCCGCAACCGCAGCTGCGTGGTCGTGCAGGGGCAGATGCGGTGTTTTCCGTGAGGCGTGAGGCTTGAGGCGTGAGGCGTAAGGGGCTGGGCTGCGGGGAGCCGCTGAACCGCCGATTCGCGCCTTGCGGCGCTCGTACATGAACCATCGATGCTGCGGAGCCCCGGGTGCGCGGCTGCCCTCGCGTCCTCAGCGCCGCCCGCCGAGCAGCGAGCCCAATATCCCGCGCACGATCTGCCGCCCGAGGCTGCTGCCGATGGTGCGCGTGACCGTCTTGGCGGCGATGTGCACCAGGCCGTCGCGCTTGCCGCCGCGCGGACCGGTGGAGCCGAAGAGGATGTCGCTGACCATGCTGCCGGTGTCCTCGCCGCCGACCTCCTTCGCCGCCTCGCGCCCGGCCTCGACGGCGGCCTTGGTGGCGGCGCTGGCCTTGAGCAGTTCGTAGGCCGACTCGCGATCGACCGCCTTCTCGTAGTGCCCGTAGACCACCGAGCCGGTGATCGCCGCCTGGCGCTCGGCGGGCTGCAGCGGGCCGAGGCGGGAATCGGGCGCGATGACGTTGCAGCGCTCGGTGACCTGGGGCCGGCCCTTCTCGTCGAGGAAGGAGATCAGCGCCTCGCCCACGCCCAGCTCGGTGATCGCGGCGGCCGCGTCGAAGGCGGGGTTGGGCCGCATGGTGTCGGCGGCGGTCTTCACCGCCTTCTGGTCGCGCGGCGTGAAGGCGCGCAGCGCGTGCTGGACACGGTTGCCGAGCTGGCCCAGCACCTCGTCCGGCACGTCGAGCGGGTTCTGGGTGACGAAGTACACGCCCACGCCCTTGGAGCGGATCAGGCGCACCACCTGCTCGATCTTCTCCACCAGCGCCTCGGGGGCATCGTCGAACAGCAGATGTGCCTCGTCGAAGAAGAACACCATCTTCGGCTTGTCCGGGTCGCCCACCTCGGGCAACTGCTCGAAGAGCTCGGACAGCATCCACAGCAGGAAGGTGGAGTAGAGCTTGGGCGAGTGGTAGAGCTTGTCGGCGGCCAGCACGTTGATCACGCCGCGGCCGTCGGCGTCGGTCTGCATCAGGTCGGCGATGTCGAGCATCGGCTCGCCGAAGAAGACGTCGCCGCCCTGCTCCTCGAGCGTCAGCAGGTTGCGCTGGATGGCGCCGATCGAGGCGGTGGAGATGTTGCCGTACTCGGTGGTGAAGCTCTTCGCGTTCTCGCCCACGTACTGGACCATCGCGCGCAGGTCCTTGAGGTCGAGCAGCAGCATGCCGTTGTCGTCGGCGACCTTGAACACCAGCGTCAGCACGCCGGTCTGGGTGTCGTTGAGGTTGAGCAGGCGCGCGATCAGCAGCGGCCCCATGTCCGAGATGGTGGCGCGAACCGGGTGGCCCTGCTCGCCGAACACGTCCCAGAACACGACGGTGTTGGCGCGCGGGGTGTAATCGGTGATGCCGATGGCGCCCAGGCGCTCCATGAGCTTGTCGGACTGGTTGCCAGCGGCGCCGATGCCGGAGAGGTCGCCCTTGATGTCGGCGACAAAGACCGGCACGCCGATGCGGGCGAAGGACTCGGCGAGCTTCTGCAGGGTCACCGTCTTGCCGGTGCCGGTGGCGCCGGTGATCAGGCCGTGGCGGTTGGCCAGGCGCGGCAGCAGGCAGATATCCTTGAACTGGTCCTTGTCGTGCGCACGCGCGATCAGCATCGGGTCGGCCATTTCATGCTCCTCGGGAATCGGTTCGGAATGCCCCGAGTTTAGCAGCCCGGCAGGCAGGCTCGTGCGGCGCCTCCGCGCACGACAAGGCCCGTCGCCACCGCACCGCCGTCTTCGCGGCTGCCGCCGCTCCTACATCGGGCCTGCGGAGCCGCGCTGTTCCTGTAGGAGCGCCGGCAGGCGCGAACGCAGCGCCTCCGCGCACGACAACGCCCGTCGCCACCGCACCGCCGTCTTCGCGGCTGCCGCCGCTCCTACATCGGGCCTGCGGAGCCGCGCTGTTCCTGTAGGAGCGCCGGCAGGCGCGAACGCAGCGCCTCCGCGCACGACAACGCCCATCGCCACCGCACCGCCGTCTTCACGGCTGCCGCCGCTCCTACAGGAACCGGGCGGCGCGGCGCACGCGGCGGGCGCTATAATGCGCGCCTCTTCAATCGCTCGGGCAGCACAGAGGTTCCAATATGGCGGGTCACTCGAAATGGGCCAACATCCAGCACCGCAAGGGTCGTCAGGACGAAAAGCGCGGTGCTGCATTCTCCAAGCTGGCGAAGGAGATCACCGTCGCCGCCAAGATGGGCGGGGGTGACCCGGGCTTCAACCCGCGCCTGCGCCTGGCGGTGGACAAGGCCAAGGGCGTCAACATGCCCAAGGACAAGATCGACAACGCGATCAAGAAGGGCACCGGCGAGCTCGAGGGCGTGAGCTACGAAGAGATCCGCTACGAAGGCTACGGCATCGGCGGCTCGGCCGTCATGGTCGACTGCCTCACCGACAACAAGACCCGCACCGTGGCCGACGTGCGCCACGCCTTCTCCAAGTACGGCGGCAACATGGGCACCGACGGCTGCGTGTCCTTCCAGTTCAAGCACTGCGGCCAGCTGCTGTTCGCCCCCGGCACCAGCGAGGACGCGCTGATGGAGGCCGCGCTCGAGGCCGGCGCCGAAGACGTGCTCACCAACGACGACGGCTCGATCGAGGTGATCACCGGCCCGTGGGAGTTCACCACCATCAAGGAAGCGCTGGAGAAGGCCGGCTTCACCGCCGAGTTCGGCGAGGTCACGATGAAGCCCGAGAACGTCATCGAGCTCGCCGGCGACGAGGCCGTGCGCATGCAGAAGCTGCTCGACGCACTCGAAGGCCTGGACGACGTTCAGGAGGTGTACACCTCCGCCGAGATCGACGAGTAAGTTCCCCGATCTGCCCCAGGAAAGCGGCGCCCGGCGCCGCTTTTTTGTTTGATGGACCCGACGCGATGCCCACCCCGCCCCTGCTCACCCGCCTGACGCCGCTGCTGTTCGTGCTGCTGTGGAGCACAGGCTTCATCGGCGCCAAGTACGGCCTGCCCTACGCCGAGCCGCTCACCTTCCTGAGCAGCCGCTACGTGCTGGTGATCGGCCTGATGAGCCTGCTCGCACTGGCGATGCGCGCGCCCTGGCCGGACAGCCCGCGCGAGGCGCTTCACATCGGCGTCACCGGCCTGCTCGTGCAGGCGCTGTACCTGGGCGGCGTGTTCATGTCGATCCACCGTGGCCTGCCGGCGGGCATCTCGGCGCTGGTGGTGGGCATGCAGCCGCTGCTCACCGCCGCGCTCGCCGGCGCGCTGCTCGGCGAGCGGGTCTCGGTGCGGCAGTGGGCCGGGCTCGCGCTCGGCTTCGGCGGCGTGGCGCTGGTGGTCGGCAGCAAGGCGAACGTGGATGGAGTCGATGGCGGCGCGCTGATGCACATGCTCGTGCCGGCGCTGGCGGCGCTGCTCGGCATCACCGCCGGCACCCTGTACCAGAAGCGCTTCTGCCCGCGCTTCGACCTGCGCACCGGCTCGGTGATGCAGTTCCTGCCCAGCCTGGTCATCACGCTGCTCGTCGCCAGCCAGACCGAGACCCTGCGCATCGAGTGGACCGGCGACTTCGTGTTCGCGCTCGGCTGGCTGGTGCTGGTGCTGTCGATCGGCGCGATCAGCCTGCTCAACCTGCTGATCCGCAGCGGCAGCGCGGTCAATGTGGCGAGCCTCTTCTACCTGACCCCGCCGACGACCGCGCTGATCGCCTGGGCGATGTTCGACGAGACCCTTTCCGCGCTCGCCATCGTCGGCATGACGATCGCCGTCGCCGGTGTGTGGCTGGCGCGCAAGGGCTAGAATCGGAGCTCTTCCCCACCCCGAAGGAGAATGCCATGTTGATGACCACCACCTCGAATCTCGACGGCCAGCCGATCCGCCAGTACCTCGGCGTGGTCAATGGCGAGGCCATCATCGGCGCCAACCTGTTCAAGGACATGTTCGCCTCGATCCGCAACGTGGTCGGCGGCCGCGCGGGCAGCTACGAGCGTACCCTCGCCGACGCCCGTCGCATCGCCATGGAAGAGATGGAAGAGGCCGCGCAGAAGCTCGGCGCCAACGCGGTGATCGGCATCGACGTCGACTACGAGGTCCTCGGCGCCGACAACGGCATGCTGATGGTGTGCGTCAGCGGCACCGCGGTGAAGATTTGAGCGCTGCCGCGAGCGCGCACGTCGTCACCCGCATCCTCGGCCTCGACCCCGGGCTGCGCATCACCGGCTTCGGCCTGGTGGACCAGCTCGGCACCCAGCTACGCTATGTCGCCAGCGGCTGCATCAGGACGCAGGACGGCGAGCTCCCCGGCCGCCTCAAGACCCTGCTCGACGGCGTGCGCGAGATCGTCGATACCTACCGCCCCGACGTGGTCGCGGTCGAGAAGGTCTTCGTCAACGTCAACCCGCAGTCCACCCTGCTGCTCGGCCAGGCGCGCGGCGCGGTGATCTGCGGCGCGGTGTCCTGCGACCTGCCGGTGGCCGAATACACCGCGCTGCAGGTCAAGCAGTCGGTGGTCGGCTACGGCAAGGCGCACAAGGAGCAGGTCCAGCACATGGTGCAGCGCCTCCTCGCCCTCGACGCCAGCCCCGGCCCCGACGCCGCCGACGCCCTCGCCTGCGCGATCTGCCACGCCCACGGCTCGCGCGGCCTCGGCGCCGTCCCGGGCATCGGCACCCGCCGCCGCGCGGGCCGCATCCTGGGCTGAACAGCGCCGCTCCTCCCCGAACCCCGCTGCAGCGCCCTGTAGGGCGAGAAATCTGTTGCGCTGCGCAAAACTCGCGCGTATGATGCGCGCTCTTCGATCGGGCACCAATCCGATCCGCCGCAAGGCAATGGGGGGTATAGCTCAGTTGGTAGAGCAGTTGACTCTTAATCAATTGGTCCTAGGTTCGAGTCCTAGTGCCCCCACCAAAGAATTCAAGCACTTAGGCCAGTTCTCGCGAACTGGCCTTTTTGCTTTTGGGCGTTTGGTTGCCGTTTGGTTGCCGTTCGTCTGGCCCTAGGAACTGGGCTAACTCCGACTCAACGCTGCTCCGCCAAGGGAAGCTTGGCATCGGGCACTAAACTCACCACGAACGAACTCACGCCCTCTTTCAACAGAAACGACGCAGCAGCATCGAGCGTCTTGAAGCTGCGCGGCTCATTCCTTTTCTTCCAGACGCGAAACCATACGCTTTGGCGCCCGGGCAACCTGAAGAGAACCTCCCACCCACCATCAGCGGGAACCATACGCGCCAACACGGATATAGCATCTTCCAGGTCCGAAATTGTGAGCAGGCGCGTTGCCCGAGCGGTTGAGTCAGCAATCTTGTAGAAGACCATATTGTAAGAAATGTGTAACAGCTCCCAAAAATGTATTTTTGGGAAGTGCGATCTCCTAACTAGTCAGGGCACGTATGAATCCGCATGCGTCCCGTTACTAACTAGGAGATCGAGCATGGAAAAAATTCTAAGAATCAAGGACGTTATCGAGACAACAGGCCTCTCGCGCAGCAGCATCTACGAACTGCAAAGCAAGGAGCAATTCCCTCGATCGGTCAAGCTGTGCCGCGGGGCAGTCGGCTGGCTGGCAAGCGAGATCCAAGGGTGGATCGCCGAGCGTGCCGAAACCAGCAGGGGGGCCTGCTGATGACCTCCGTCACCATTCAAGAACGCGAGCAGAAAAGCCTCCATGCTGAGCTGAAAGGGTACAAGCACGGCTTCCTCGTAACGATCCACTCAACCAGTTCGGACAACGCGGACTCTTTCCCGCTGAACTTCCACACCCTTGATCGCTTCAAGAATCATCTGGATGACATCCGGCGAGCGCTTGGGATCTTCTGCTATGGGCGAACGTTTCGGCGGAAGAATGCCGAGATCCGCATCGTTGGCGCGCTTGAGATCGGAGAATGCGGCCGTCTGCATGCGCACCTGGCTGTACTGAGTGATCACGAGTGCGAGAAATCAGTCGATGAAGTCAAGCAGCGCCTCAAAGAAGTGATATGCCCCCACTTCAGCAGCGTTGCATCGGGAGAAAATGCTTTCGATGTCAGGGCTTATGACCGACCCAAGCTTCAAAAGCTTGTCGCCTACTTGTTTAAGCAGCGGGTGAGAGTAAGAAACAGATTTGGTATCGATGGTTTGATTTGATAAATAGACTGTAAATATATTATTGATGATTCTCCGGACTGGAAGAGTTCGGAGCGTGAAACTCTCTCTAGGGGTCTTTGTTATGAGTGGTATTAGGTCAAAAACCTGCTTGTCAAAAGCGGCAGGCGTGAATGCGGGTTCAAGCCCGCGGCCCCTAGTGGCGTACTCTCTAGCGAGTACATTTTTGATGCGCTTTCGACTGCGTAGAGCTTCGCTTTTTCTAAATGACATGTAAAGCAAAAAAAACTCAGCGGAACTTTGGTGTCGATAAATTAGGATCAGCTCTGTTCGCTACTAAGCAAGAACCTGATTACAAAACGCCCTGTAAGAATAGCAGCAATAAAAATTATCAAACAATCAAGCCCTTGATTAGATTAAAACAACCTGAGCAAATAAGGCGCAATGTTCTTGGTTGCTTAAGTCTTCAAGGGATTTAATGTCGATATGGTTTTATAGGCTTGAAACGTACTGGAGAGATGCGTTCGATAGCGTGGATTCGCCGCTCCAGCGATAAGCGACCAGCTTTCCTTGCTTGGCTACGCTGAAATCCAGACAAGCTGTCTTGGAAGACTGCACTGTAGGATCACCGTTCATCCAGTAGTGACCAAAGAAAACTGGAACATCCTCCGGGTAGCGATAGCGCGCAGAATGCGGAATCTCTAGCACTGGAAGGCGGTTCCGAATCTCTTCTTCAATCAGTGCTGCATCGGAATACAGAACAGCATTGTGGTCCCACCAGCGAACACGAACTTCACGCCGCAAGGCGTTGTATTTGTCTAGAAATTGGTGGTCATTCGGCAGAGTGGTTTCGAGCCCCTTCAGCCATACCTCAATTGCGTGAAATAGTGTCTCGTCGTCGCCTTCCGCTGGCTTTGTGGCGGCCTCTGGCATCAAGTCGCGATCCAAGCGGTTACCTTCGCGCAACTTCGACGAGAAACGATCCATGTAGCCCTTGTGCCAGCATGCATGGATCACATTGAAGCCATCGAAGGACTGCCACAGCGGAAGCGTCAGGAACCAGTCGATGATCTCCTTGTGAAGCCCTGGCTTGCCTTCCAACTCGGCAAGAAAAACCCGGTGTTGCTTCAGGTTCTTCTCTGTGTGGGCGCGGAGCGGTTGGCCGTTCTCGTCGCGCAGGTACCAAGCAATCGCATTGAACTCGTGATTGCCCATGATCGCGTGGGCGTGCCCTTCATCCACCATCCGACGCACAATTTCGACGGCATCCAGTTGTCTCGGACCGCTATCGATTAGATCGCCAAGGAAGACCACCTTCCGCTCAGGGTGGCGCCATGCTCCGGCTTTCCTTTCATAGCCAAGGTGCGCCAGGAGTGCTTCGAGTTCATCGGCGTGACCATGAATGTCGCCGATCACATCGTATCCAGTGTCTGTCATGCGTTTCTCACAGTTCGAGGATTTCTGCATAGCTCTTGGTTACAGCGCCATCATCGAGCAGATCCTCACCGAATGAGTCGGCAAGGATGGAGCGAAACGTCTCCGGTGTGAGATCGGGCACAGGAACGGACGCAATGGCTGCAGCCAGACCGTCGTACTCGTCTTCCATGTCCTCATTCACATTGCAGCAGGTGTTGCCCGGATCGTGCCGGTACAGAATTTCACTGATGTTCTGGGCTCTCATGACTGTTCCTCGCGTTGCGCGATCAGGACGCGCTTTCAGTGTGTGTAGCCTTGATTCGTGGCGAGACGAAGCCGTCTTCCCACAACAAAACGATGCTCCCCGTACCGCCCTTGTTCGTGGTGCTGAATGACCACTGCCCCAGCGCTGCGGATGCCAGGTGAACCTCGAGGGCGATGTAGAAATCGGAGTCGAGCACCATGTCGTACTCGTCCAGTAGCACCGCCTCACGGGGGCGAACATCGGGATAGTGATAGCGTCCGCCATCCGCGAAGGTCACGTCGCCGTCTCCTGTCGCAAGCGCGCCTGACGCCTCGCTGCTGACGTAGTCGAGCACGTGGTCCGAGTGATTCACGAAAAAGAGGAGATCACCGCGCCTTGCCAGGCTGAAAACCGGGGCGATCGACTGGTCTGTTCGAGAGTGTGGGAACAGCAGCAGGCTGTCATCGAAGGAGCGCAGCGGCGTCATCAGTTTGATCCGGTGTTTGGAATGCTGCGAGGGTACGTGAGGGCTGCGACGCTTGATGTCGCAACATTCGGAAGCTTGTGGGGCATAATGCCATTGGTTTCTTTCGAGCATGACAACCCCGCATCACCTCGACCGTGATGCATTGCACAGACCCCCATGACGATTGCCGACACGATCAGCCGCCAGTGGCACATGCTCCGGATGATCCCAAGAGCGCCCCGTAAAGCCACCGTACAGGCGTTGAGACACCAGCTTAAGGGGGAAGGCTTCGACACGACCGATCGGACGATACAGCGCGATCTGGTAGCGCTCTCGGCCCGTTTCCCGCTGATCAACGATGAAGATCACAAGCCGTTCGGCTGGAGCTGGGCGCCGGATGCCCGAGCGTTCGACCTTCCTGGGTTGTCTGTGTCCGAGGCAATGACGTGGACGCTTGCCGAGCAATACGTGAGCAATCTCCTGCCTGCCAGTGTGGTCGGTGCGCTCAAGCCGCAGTTCCGGGCCGCCCACCACCGTCTGGATGTCGAGCCGCATCCGCGGCGCGGCGGTTCGTGGTTGAACAAGGTTCGATCGGTTCCGCCGACTCAGCCGCTTCTACCGCCAAAGATCCTGGACGAGGTGCAGGCCGTCGTTTCAGAGGCGCTCTTTCTGGAGCGGCAGGTCGAAATCGACTATCGGCGGCGCGGCAGCGCATCGGTCGAAACCTGGCGGGTTCATCCGCTGGCGCTCGTGCAGCGGGGTGCCGTGCTCTACCTGCACTGCCGGATTGGCGACTACCTGGATGCGCGAAATCTTCCCTTGCACCGCATCCAGCGTGCAGTGATGCTGGCCGGCGTTGCCGAGCCACCGCCGGGTCATGACATGGATGCAAAGGCGGCTCACGGCATCTGGCACTTCGGTGGCGGCAGCGCCTTGCAGGTGACATTGCGGTTTGCGCGTGAGGCGGGCGAACACCTGTTTGAGACGCCGCTCGCCGCCGACCAGCAGATCGATGAAGAAGGTGATTCCCTCATCGTGCGCGCGGTAGTTGCCGATACGCCTCAGCTTCGTTGGTGGTTGCGTGGGTTTGGTGACGGCGTCGAAGTGCTGGAACCGATCGAGCTGCGACGCGAAATGTCGGAAGTCGCGGCTAGAGTTGTGGCACGGTATGGCGACGCCGCTTGACCCATTCGTTCGTTCAGACAAAGAGATAGCCAGTGAACGCAGTAGAAATCGAACAAGCCATCTCCGACCTCGCGCTCCAACCCTTTGACCGGAGCGAGTTTCCGTACGCCTTCCTGCAAGCCTTTGGCAACAAGGAAACCACCCTCAAGCGCCTGCGCGCGGGTGCCACTAACAGGTCTGACCTCGGCGGGGTGCTGCAGACCAGCAACATCCACATCGTCGTGTGTGATGCCGGTGAGGTGACTGCCACGCTCGCCGCGCTCAAGGCCAGCCCCGCCACTGCGCGCGCCAAGGTCAGGTTCATCCTCGCCACCGATGGCGAAACCCTGGAAGCCGAAGAGTTGGACAGTGGCGAAACCGTCGCCTGCGCCTACGCGGATTTTCCCGATCACTTCGGGTTCTTTCTGCCGCTGGCGGGTATTTCTACTGTCAAACAGATTCGCGAGAACGCGTTCGACATCCGCGCCACCAGCCGCCTGAACCGGCTGTATGTGGAGTTGCTGAAGGACAACCCGGAGTGGGGCACTGCGGCACGCCGCGCCGAAATGAACCACTTCATGGCGCGGCTGATCTTCTGTTTCTTTGCCGAAGACACCGACATCTTCAACGGCACGGGTCTGTTCACCGCCACCGTCGAGCAGATGAGCGATCGGGATGCGTCCAACCTCCATGAGGTGATGGGTGAAATCTTCCGGGCCATGAACACCCCGATCGCCAGGCGCGCAGAAGCCAAGTTGCCGCGCTGGGCAGATGCCTTTCCGTACGTGAATGGCGGCTTGTTCTCGGGCAGCCTGGCGGTGCCCCGCTTCTCCAGGATCGCCCGCAGTTACCTGCTGCACATTGGTGCGCTGGACTGGAGGCAGATCAACCCCGACATCTTCGGCTCGATGATCCAGGCCGTGGCCGACGATGAAGAGCGCGGCGCGCTGGGCATGCACTACACCAGCGTGCCCAACATCCTCAAGGTGCTGAACCCGCTGTTTCTCGATGAACTGCGCGAGAAGCTGGAAGAAGCGGGGGAAAACAAACTCAGGCTGCTCAACCTGCGAAAGCGCATTGCCCGCATCCGCGTGTTCGATCCGGCCTGCGGGTCGGGCAATTTTCTGGTCATCGCCTACAAGCAGTTGCGGGAGATCGAGAACACCATTAACGAGCGGCGAGGCGAGCCGGGGCGCCAGACAGACATTCCGCTGACTAACTTTCGTGGTATTGAGATAAGGGATTTTTCCGCTGAGATCGCCCGCCTGGCGTTGATCATTGCTGAATACCAGTGCGATGTCCTGTATCGCGGGCAGAAGGAAGCCTTGCTGGAGTTTCTGCCGCTTTCCAGTCAGAACTGGATCACCTGCGGTAATGCGCTGCGGTTGGATTGGCTCAGCATTTGCCCACCCACGGGCACAGGGATAAAGCTTCTTGCCGATGACTTGTTCGAAACGCCGCTAGAGCAGGCGCAGATTGATTTTGAGAACGAGGGCGGAGAGATTTATCTATGCGCCAATCCGCCGTATCAAGGCAGCGTGAATCAAACTCTTGAACAAAAATTGGATATGGCTCGAATTTTTGAGCCCGCACTCAAGAAGTACAAAGATCTTGATTACGTAGCCGCATTTATTTTCAAGGCTGCGCAATTTAACAGGCTGGCTGGATCGTCAAGTGCTTTTGTCACTACAAACTCAGTCACGCAGGGTGAGCAAGTTGCAATGTTGTGGCCGCTGGTTTTTGGTGAGAACAACCTCATATTCTTTGCGCACACATCATTTCTTTGGACCAATCTAGCGAGCAATAAGGCAGCAGTAACCTGCGTTATCCTTGGGCTTTCCACGAAGCAAGATGGCGAGAAGCACCTTTTTGACGATGGGGTTGTTCGGCGAGTTGCTAATATTAGTCCGTACCTCGTTGCAACTGAGTCTGTGATCGTAGCTAAGCGAACTAACGCGCTTTCCGACATTGGAGTGATGCAGTCAGGGAACAAACCAACTGATGGTGGCCACCTGATACTCTCCACCGAGGAGAGAGAGCTCTTAATCGCGAGAAATCCGGCTGCTGTACGCTTTATTAAGCGCTACGTTGGAAGTCGTGAGTTAATAAATGGCGGAGATCGTTGGTGTATCTGGGTTGAGAACTCAGAGCTAGATGAGGCGATCAAGATTGATGAGTTTTCCGTGCGCTTTGGGAAAGTGCGAGATTTACGTGAAAGCAGCGACGGCAAGCAGGCAAATGATAACGCAGCAACTCCGCACCGTTTTGTGTTTGCGCCTCATAGCAGTCACCCTGCCATCGCCGTTCCGAATGCTTCATCAGAGCGTCGGGAGTATTTGCCTTGTGAGCTGACAGATTACTCTATAGTTGTGTCAAACCTTGCCTCTGTTATTTATAACGCGCCACTATGGAACTTGGCGCTAATTGTCTCCCGCCTGCATCTGGTCTGGATCGCCACCGTCTGCGGGAAGCTAAAGACCGATTTCCGCTACTCCAACACCTTGGGCTGGAACACCTTTCCTGTACCGACCCTCACCGAGAAGAACAAGACCGACCTCACCCTCAGCGCCGAGAATATTCTGCTCGCCCGCGAAGCTCACTTCCCGGCCACCATCGCCGAACTCTACGATCCGGACACCATGCCGGACAACCTGCGTGCCGCCCATGAACGCAACGATGAGGTGCTGGAACGCATCTACATCGGCCGCCGCTTCAAGAACGACACTGAGCGCCTGGAAAAGCTGTTCGAGCTGTACACGCAGATGACGGCCAAATCCGCCCACAAGGCGGGGGGAAGGAAGAAGGCATGAGCGATGCACGCATGCTGGCCTTGGTCGATGAGCTGCTTGCCCTGCCGGCGGAAACGACCTGGGTGGAGTTCAAGGAGAACAATGCCGATGCCGAGATGATCGGCAAACGCATTTCGGCGATGTCCAATGCGGCACGCTCGGCGGACAAGCCCTTTGCCTATCTGCTGTGGGGCGTGCGGGACACCGACCACGCTGCCGTAGGCACGACCTTCGAACCCTCCAGCCACAAGCACAGCAATCAGCCTTTGGAACTGTGGCTCGCCCAGCACCTGCGGCCCGCCATGGCCTTTACCTTCAAGGTGCTGGATTACCGCGGCACGAGAATGGTGCTGCTGGAAATTCCCGCCGCCATCAGCAGCCCAGTGGAGTTCGATCGGCAGGCCTATATCCGCATCGGTAGTGCCACGCCGCGCTTGTCAGACCACCCCGAGCGGCTCAAGGCGCTCTGGGCCAAGCTGCAGCCTTATGCTTGGGAAAGCGGCATCGCGGCGCAGTTTCTCAGTGGCGATGAGGTGCTGGCTCGTCTGGACTACGCCGCTTATTTCGAGCTGACCGGGCAGCCCTTGCCGGACAACCGCGTCGGCATTTTCGACCGGCTCCAGGCCGATCACCTGATCCAGGCGGACGTCGGTGGGCACTGGAACATCACCAACCTGGGGGCGGTGCTGTTCGCAAGGCAGTTGGCGGACTTCTCGCCCTCCATTGCCCGCAAGGCGATTCGTTTTGTCGCCTATCAGGGCACTGGACGTGCGGACAGGGTGACGCATCGGCACGATGGGCAAAAAGGGTATGCGCTGGGCTTCTCTGCGCTGATCGACTACATCGACGGTCTGATGCCGCGCAACGAGTACATCGGCAAGGCCTTCCGCGAGGAGCGCCCGCTATACCCCGCCATTGCCATCCGCGAGCTGGTGGCGAACGCGCTGATCCATCAGGACATGACCATTACCGGCGCGGGGCCTCTGGTCGAAATGTTCGCCGACCGCCTGGAGATCACCAATCCCGGGCAGCCGCTGGTGCAGCCGGAACGCTTCCTGGATTTTCCACCCCGCTCGCGCAATGAAGCCCTGGCCGCGCTGATGCGCCGCATGCGCTTGTGCGAGGAGCAAGGGACCGGCATTGACAAGGTGATCGTGGCTGTCGAACTCCATCAGTTGCCACCACCGGATTTTCGCGTGGAAGGCGACGCCGTGCGAGCGGTGCTGTATGCCCCACGCCGATTTGCCGAGATGACACCGCAGGAGCGGGTGAGGGCCTGTTACCAGCATGCCGCCCTGAAATACATGAGCGGACAGAAGATGACGAACTCGACCTTGCGTGAGCGCTTCGGCATCGAGCCCCAGAACGCGGCACAGGCCTCTTCCGTCATTCGACAGGCGCTGCAGGCGGAACTCATCCGGGCTGCAGATCCCGCTTATCCGCGCTCGGGCTATGTCCCCTTCTGGGCATAGCGTCGGCAAGTTTTGATGGGGTTTTGATCGGGGCGCCGTGAATGCAGGCGGCGACCTTCGGTGGCATGAAAAAATACGTGTTAGAACAATGAATTAAGAGTTCAGAGCAAGTTCAGAAAGTATTGATCGGGTTTTGATTCACTCCAAGGGAGTCGAGCAGCCCCGACACGCCATCCAACAAGTAGGCAACACGCCCTGACTGGTATCACAAGCCATGAGCCAAACCGTTCCTTCCGTTTCCGTCACCTATGCCCAGAGCGGCCGTTCCACCAAGGCCAATGAACTCGGGATGCGCCCGATGCAGGAGCGTGCCTATGAGCGGCGGGGTGAGCAGTACCTGCTCATCAAGTCGCCACCTGCTTCGGGCAAGAGCCGGGCGCTGATGTACATCGCGCTGGACAAGCTGGCCCATCAGGGGCTCAAGCAGGCCATCATCGTGGTGCCTGAGCGATCCATCGGGTCGAGCTTCAATGACGAGCCGCTCACCCGCTTTGGCTTCTGGGCCGATTGGCACGTGGAGCCGCGCTGGAATCTCTGCAACGCACCGGGCACTGACGACGGTGGCACGGTGAATGCCGTGGGCGCTTTCCTGGAGAGCGCCGACAAGGTGCTGGTGTGCACGCATGCCACCTTTCGCTTCGCCGTAGACCGGTTCGGCGTGCCGGCCTTCGATGATCGGCTGATTGCCGTCGACGAGTTCCATCACGTTTCAGCGAACCCGGACAACAAGCTGGGCACACACCTGGGGCAGTTTTTCGCCCGTGACCGGGCGCACATTGTGGCGATGACCGGCTCCTATTTCCGTGGCGATGCCGAGGCGGTGCTGGCTCCGGAAGACGAGGCGCGGTTCGACACCGTCACTTACACCTACTACGAGCAGCTAAGCGGCTACGAGCACCTGAAAAGACTCGATATCGGTTACTACCTTTACAAAGATCAGTACGTGGACCACCTTCTCAGGGTGCTCGATCCGGCCGAGAAGACCATCATTCACATTCCGAATGTGAACTCCAGAGAGAGCACCAAGGACAAGATTCGTGAGGTGGAGCACATCATCGAGGAACTGGGTGAGTGGCAGGGCACCGATCCGACGACGGGCTTCCAGGTGGTCAAAACACCCGAAGGGCGGGTGCTGCGGATCGCTGACCTCGTGCTTGATGATCCCGCCAAGCGCGACAAGGTGTCAGCAGCACTGAAAGACCCTGCCCAGAAGGACAATCGCGACCACGTAGACATCATCATCGCGCTGGGCATGGCCAAGGAGGGGTTCGACTGGATCTGGTGCGAACACGCGCTGACCGTGGGTTACCGCTCCAGCCTCACAGAGGTCGTGCAGATCATCGGTCGTGCCACGCGTGACGCACCGGGCAAGGTTCGTGCGCGTTTCAGCAACCTGATTGCCGCGCCGGATGCGAGTGATCAGGCCGTGACTGAAGCGGTCAACGACACGCTCAAGGCCATTGCCGCCAGCCTGTTGATGGAGCAAGTCTTGGCTCCGCGCTTCGAGTTCACACCCAAGACGCCCGCCAGCGGTCCGCAGCCTGGGTTCGACTATGGGGAGGGGGGCTACCAGCCGGGCAAGTGCAATGTCGGCTTCAATCAGGAGACGGGGCAGTTCCAGATCGAGATCAAGGGGCTGGCCCAGCCCAAGAGCCCCGAGGCCAGCCGTATCTGCCAGGAAGACTTGAATGAAGTGATCGCGACTTTCGTGCAGGACAAGACCAACATCGAGCGTGGTCTGTTCGATGAAGAGCTGGTGCCAGAGGAACTGACCCAGCTCCGCATGGGCAAGATCATCAAGGACAAATATCCCGACCTGGATGCCGAGGAGCAGGAGACGATACGCCAGCGCGTAATTGCCGCGCTGAACCTGACCCAGCAGGCCAAGCAACTTGCGCTGGGTGATGGCGAAAAGGGCAATGACGAGAAGCGCAATGGCGAGATGGGTGGGCAGCAAGCCCCCGATTCGCCCAGCAGTACCGCGTTGATCGATGGCGTGCGCAAGTTCGCGATGGATGTGCGCGATCTGGATATCGACCTCATCGACAGCATCAATCCGTTCAGCGAGGCCTACGCCATTCTGGCCAAGAGCATGAGCGAGGAGAGCCTGAAGGAGGTCGCGGCAGTGATTGGTGCAAAACGCACGAGCCTGACACCGGAAGAAGCCAAGGACCTCGCCGTCCGGGCGGTGAAGTTCAAGAAGGAGCGCGGACAGGTGCCGTCAATCACTTCTGCCGACCCGTGGGAGAAGCGGATGGCTGAGGGGGCAGCGGCATTCATGCGCTTCAAGAAGGAGGGGCGTTATGGCGAGTGATATCGATCTCGATGATCTGGCGGCGGAGCTTGGGGACTTCGCTGCGCCTGACAAGAAGACAGGGCGATCCGCGCGAGAGGAGCGCATCATCGCCGGCTTCGAGGACATCCAGCGGTTTGTCGAACAGCATGGGCGCGCACCGCGGCACGGCGAAGATCGCGACATCTTCGAACGGATCTATGCCGTGCGGCTCGATCGCCTCCGGCAGCAGCAGGAGTGCCGGGAATTGCTGACCCCGCTCGACCGCCAGGGGTTGCTGAATGCTTGCGAAGCGAACGAGCCGGAAGGCGTGTATGCGCTGACGGATGACGCCTTGCTGGCCGAATTGGCTGATACCGAGGCTGAATCCAGCATCCAGACGCTCCGCCACGTCCGTAGCAGCGTTGAAAAGCGGGAAGCCGAGGAGGTTGCCCAGCATGAGCGCTGCCAGGATTTCGAGCGCTTCGAGCCGCTCTTTGAGCAGGTGCAGCGTGAGTTGAAAGCCGGGGTTCGAGTCACTCGCCCCTTTATCAGGGATGCCAGCGTCGAGCAGGGGAATTTCTTCATCCTCGGCGGACAGACGGTTTACGTTGCCGACGTGGGCGACGCCATCAAGGCGCCGAACGGTGAAAACGATGCCCGATTGCGTGTGATCTATGCCAATGGGACCGAAAGCAACCTCTTGCGTCGTTCGCTACAGAGGGCGCTATACAAGGACGATGCAGGCCGCCGCATTACCGACCCCGATGCCGGGCCGCTGTTCAGTGACGTCAGGGAAGACGATGACATCGAAAGCGGCACGATCTATGTGCTGCGCAGCCTGTCCAGTCACCCCTACGTGGCCGAATACCGTGAGCTGATTCATAAGATCGGGGTTACAGGGGGAAAGGTCGAAGCGCGTATCGCCAATGCGGTACACGACGCCACCTACCTTCTGGCGGACGTGGAGGTTGTGGCGACCTACAGGTTGTCCCGCATCAACCGGATGAGGCTCGAGAACCTTTTCCATCGCATCTTCGAGCGCGCGCAACTCGACCTCGTTATCCACGACCGTTTCGGACATCCGGTCAGGCCGAGGGAGTGGTTTGTCGTCCCACTCCAGGCAATCGACGAAGCGGTGCAGCGCATCCGGGACGGCACGATTACCGATTTCTACTACGACCCGAAAGAGGCCAGGTTTGTCGGGCATGCGCGTTGACGAGCCTTGGTCGATGTTGGGCGGTGCCAGAAAGTGACCACTTTCTGGCGCCCCGATTCGATGTGTCAATAAGATACGGGCGACCTATTGCTAACAGGGCGGGTTATACTGACACCAGTTTCTGACACTTGGAGTCTGAAATGTCGCGTGTCTTTGCCTATGCCCGAGTCTCCACCGTTGATCAACTGACCGAGAACCAGGCGGAACAGATCGCGCAAGCTGGCTACTCGATACAGCCCAAGCGGTACGTAGAGGAGAAAGTGTCCGGTTCCGTGCCCACCGCTCAGCGGGCCGGATTCCAGAAGCTGATGGATCGGATGGAGGAAGGCGACACACTGGTCGTCACCAAACTCGACCGTATCGGTCGTGACTCCATCGATGTGCAACTGACGGTCAAGCGTTGCGCAGAGAGAGGCATCAGGCTCGTTGTACTGCAACTCGGCAACCTTGACCTGACTTCGTCCGCGGGAGAGCTGATGGTGAAGGTTCTAGCGGCGGTTGCGGACTTCGAGCGCGATTTGATCATCGAGCGCACCCAAGCTGGGCAGGCGCGAGCGCGAGCGGAAGGGAAGCACATGGGGCGCCCGAGCAAGACAAGCGAGTCCGATCGCCGATTGATACTTGAACGGCTTTCCGCAGGCGAGTCGGTTTCTTCCATTGCGCGTGCGTTCAAGTTGTCTCGCGCGACGATCATCAATATCCGATCAGCAACGATGCAGGTGTTTCAAGGTCAGCAGCAGGGTAGCAACATGATGGCCAGTGCGCCCGCCTGATGTTCTCGGCTTGCGCCCTTGAGAACTCACCAGACGCCACACTTCGATCATTGGGTGCTTCCGCGGGCGGCGTGCTGATCTGCGACACCATCTGACGCAGGTGCATGCAATGATTCCATGGTCGGCACATCGAGTTGCGGGAGGTTCGTGATGAAAGTTGAAATCATGGCGCTGCGAAAGGCCGGCGATCTTGCCCGAGCCCTGGATTTGCTCAGCACGGAGGGCGCTTATGAGGCCCATACGGCGCGCGGGGGCAACCCGCTCGCCGGCAAGTGCCAAGCGCCCACCCTTGTCATTGACCGCCTTGAGTCGATCGTCGCTCCGGACTTGGACGTGATCCGTCTCGCAGTAAATGCGATTGAGTCGCAGGGTTACGAGCGAGTCGTCTTCATCGCCGGCCTCGACAGGCACGGCAACTTCTCGAAGCCGGTGCAGCGGAGCATCGCGGCGATCGAGCGGGACATCCGAGTCCGAAAGATTCTCGGAACAGCGGCGGTCCATCACGACACGCTTGAATGTCCGCCATCCTTGTTCGTCGAGACGGGGTTTCGGCGTGCTGACCAGCCCGTCTTTGTGCTCGCGATGCTTGAGAGCGGCAGGCGCCTCAGCGTACCCCCTGAACTACGCGACCACCTCGAACGCATCACGGAGATGGTTGTGGAGCACTACCAGGCACATCACGGCGAGTTGGTGCTTTGGGGAAAAATCGACCACTACCGCTATCACGATGGCCGCGGAAGGGTGCATCGGATCGGCCCGGACGGACGACTGCTTGATGAGTCAGGGCCGGAAAGGGAAGGTTTCGAAGGCCGCGCAGAGCTGTCTGTCGGAGTCGTTTTCTGAACCGTCACATTGTGCGGCGGCCTCGGTCACGGTCAGGCGCAGAGCAGGAAGAACATCCTCCCGGAGCGTTTTGCCAGGGTGCGGCGGGTTGTGCATCCTCGTCATGGTGCTGCCCTCAGGATTTGGTCAGGCGTTACGCCAAGCGCACCATCGCGCGGCTTCCGGTCGCTTCGGCATAGCAGGCCAGCGTGCGCATGCTCGGCATGGTGCGGCCACTCTCCAGGCGGGCGATGGTCGACTGCGTCGTGTACATGCGCTCGGCAAGCTCAGTCATCGATCAGGTGCTTATCATCTCGGGCGCACGCTCCACCGCAGGCATGCCGGCAGCGCGGGCCTTCCACAAGTCATAGGCGGCTTGCTGCGCAATCCAGGCGTCTGCGCTGCCTCCGTTCTCCACGCCGAGCCAGCCTTCGAGGCGCAAGGCCATTTCCGGCGAGATTGCAGCATGGCCGTTCAGCACGCGAGACAGCGCAGCGCGGGTCACGCCAAGTTGCGCGGCGGCGTCGGTCACGGTCAGGCCCAGAGCAGGAAGAACGTCCTCCCGGAGCGTTTCGCCGGGGTGCGGCGGGTTGAACATCGTTGTCATGGTGCTGCCCTCAGTGATAGTCCTGGTAATCGACCAGAACCGCGTCTCCGCCGTCAAAGCGGAACGTCAGACGCCAGTTGCCATTCACGAAAACCGAGTAATGGCCTGCCAGACTTCCGACAAGCGGATGCAGACGCCATCCCGGCACGTTCATGTCCTCGGGCACCTTGGCGGCGTGAAGTCGTGCCAGCAATCGGGCCAGCTTTGGCGCGTGATGCGGCTGGATGCCTGCCTTGCTGCCAGTCTCAAAAAAGGCTTGAAGCCCTTTGTGCTCGAAGCTCTTAATCATGGCTTAGTGTATAGCGTAACGTTTCACAACTCAATACAGCCCAGTCAAGCGACCACGCGCAGCGCAGGGGCGGCGCACTCGGTCAGGCGGCGCGCAGGTGTCACACGTTCGCGGGTTGTCTCTCGGCTTGCACGATGGCGGCTAGCCTTCCCTCCCAGGCCACCAGCGCGGCGCGCTTCTCGTCGGTGTACGCGTGCCGGTCGTAGTGCGCGGCCTGCACTCCGCTGATGCCGTGGGATAGCAGTTGTGCGCGGGTGTCCTTGCTGATGCCCAGGCCGGCTAGCATCGTCTCCACCGTGCGGCGGATGTCGCGCACGTTGAACGCCTCGCCACCGATGCCGGCGCACACTTCGGCGGCGCGGTTGCTCACGGTCTCGGGGTTCATCGCCACGCGGCCATGCGTCGAGAAAAGCCAAAGGCCGGCCAGCTCGGGCGCGCGGCCTTCCTGCTTGGCGCGCTCGGTCTCTCGGGCCTTGGCGCGCTCCACAAGGGCGGCCACCATCGCGGCGGCATGCGGCGCCAGCGGCAACAGATGCTCGCGCGGTTGCGTGCGCTTGCCCTTGCCATCCCACAGGCGAAGCGTTGCCGTATCCGGGTCGAAGTCTCCCACCCTGGCGCGCAGCAGTTGGGCCATGCGTTGCCCACCCGCGTACAGAGCCAGCAGAAGCGCAGAATCGGCAAGCTCGGGGCCGGTCTCGTGTCCGATGCGCAGCAGATACCCGATGTAGGCGCGCAGCTCGGCGGCGCTCAGGGTCCGGTCGCCTCGTTGCACGGCGATTGCCGGGATGGCGTCGACGGGATTGTGTTCGATGCTGAATGCAATCAGGTCGGCAGGAAGGGCGGAATCGAAGGGCGCACGCTTGGCGGCATTGAACGCGGCGCTCAGGTAACTGCGCAGGACTCCTGCGGCGCGCTCCTTGCCGGACTCACGCACCTTTCGCACCAATGCGGCAATCTGGAGCGATGTGACATCCTTTGCTGCCAGGCTCGCGACCTCGTCGCTGATGTGGCACTTGAACAGGCTACGAGCCGACTTGGCGCTATCGCGCTTGCCTTCACGCTCCAGGTTGCTCAGGTACAGGTCACAAAGAGCACGCAAGGTGTAGCGCTGCCGATCATGAGCGTCCTTGATCGCCTGCTGGCTCGCCGCCTCCACAGCCACCCTGGCTGCTTCGTCAGCAGCCCGCTCACGTTCGATGTGCGCTCTGACGTCGCGCACACCGGACTGATAAAGCCGGGATAACTCCCCTGCTCGCGACCTAGCCTCAGCCAAGGTCATGCCACCCCTTCCGCTTTCGTCATACGTGCCTATCGGCATTGAGTCTCGCTTTCCACCGGGAAGCGTGTAGCGGAAATATGCAACCAGAGCGCCCGAGCCTGTACGCCGAAAGAGAAGCACGCCAGACCCTCGCCCCGAACCGACCGGGCCATCAGAGAGCCACTGCCCCTCCTTTGCCGACTGTAACTCTTTGACTTTTAGGGCCATCCTGCGCGCTCATTGGTTGCCGTTTGGTTGCCGTTCAGCGCTGGCTTCAAGCGAACACCGATGGACAACCATGGACGTATTATACGTTCAATTACTTGTATTTACGCCTATTTTTAACAACAGCCAGAACGATGTGGACTGCTTAGGACAGCAAAATATATAAATAATGTGACTCTTAA
>JACKMB010000011.1 GCA_024235615.1 Thauera sp.
GAACTCGACCAAGAACCAGTCGCCAACCTACTCGAACAATCACGAATATGTGGAGGTCTTTGCGCGCGACCTGGAGAAGGTCAAGGCCGCGCCGACGATGTTTCGAGAAACCAAGCCCGGCTATGCGGAGTTGATGGAGCTGCTGGAGACTTTGAACCCGGAATACCCCTCGATTGACGAGATCGAAGCCGCAGTAAGCCGCTTGTTCGATGAGCACCGCGAGGCTTTTCGGCTTGAGCTGGAAGAGAATGGAATCGAGTACGATCGGGCGCTCGATCCGTGGAAGGGAACTTACCAGTACAAGAGTGCCGAGTACCGGGACGCACGGGGATGTTGGGTGGATGCGGAGAAAGCCGAGGATTCCAGAGCGTGTATCTGGCTGTGGCAGTCGGATAACGCCGCTATTCCGAAAGGAGGCGGTACGGACAACAAGACGGGGGTCCACACGCCTGGTGATCCCGATTTCCGTTTTTACAAGCCTTTGCATCCAATCACCGGGAGGCCGTGCCCGCATCCCAAGAGCGGCTGGCGCTTTCCCGAGCAGCCAATTGGTCTGAGTACCTCATTTGAGGAGATGGAGAGGGATCGGCGAATTGTTTGGGGTGACACCGAAAGGAGTGTCCCGCGCGTTAAGCGCTTTCTGCACGAGGTTGATACTGCGGTCGCGAAATCGGTAATTGCCGATTACACCGACGGGGAGAAGGAGCTGACTGCAATTTCGGGAAAACAACGCAGCTTCCCGAACCCCAAACCCACGACTCTGATCGGCCGCTTCATCGAGCAGACCACCGAGCCGCGTGACTGGGTGATGGATTTCTTCGTCGGTAGCGGCACGACCGGCCACGCAGTGCTTGCCTTGGAACAGCCGCGCCGTTTCGTGTTGTCCGAGATGGGTGCGTACTTCGACGCGGTAACCAAACCCCGCATTGCCCGCCTCATGTTCAGCCCGCACTGGAAGAACGGGGAACCTGGCGCCCTGCATCGGCGCCGGCATATCGTCAAAGTCCAGCGCTTCGAGCAATACGAAGACGTGGTCAATAACCTCGAAACCGCCTGGGATGAAGCCGCGATGCCGCCGGGCGTGCCCTTGCGCTACCTGTTCCGCCCGGAAGAGAACCGCGTGCGCCAGTCGCTGAACCTGGCGCAGCCGTTTTCCAACGTGCTGCGTGCGGGCAAGCAGGGCGAGGATTGTGCGGTGGACCTGCTGGAGACATGGGCCCTGCTGCAAGGCTACTGGGTGCGCTCACGCAAGGGGCTGTGGCAGGACGGCAAGCGCTACGCGGCGCTCGAAACCGAGTGCGGCTGTCTGGTATTGCTGCGCGACATCACGCTGGAGGAAGACGACAGCGCGGCGGTCAACGCCATCGCGCAGAGCTATGCCAACGCCGACGGCAGCCCGCGCATCCAGCGTCTGGAGCTGAACCACTGGGCCGACCTGCGCAGGGTCGCCTTGCCCTGCACGCTGCTGATGCCCACCGATTTCGACCGGGGCGCGGACTGGAGCTGACATGGAACTCAAGCTCTACGACCGCCTCAAGCGCGAACTCCTGGGCAGCCTGGCGGCGGCCAGCGAATGCCACGACCCCGCCTACCAGAAGGCGGTGGAAGCCTACGGCGCCGAGTCGGAGACCGGCCTCAAGCGCTGGGCGCGCGAGGCCATTTCCGGCTGGCTGGAGCGCTATAACCTGCTGGTGAGCCGCCCGGTGCGGCTGCGCTATTACCAGATCCTCGCGCTCTACTTCACCGAAGGCCTGCTGCGCGAGTTGCGCGACGAGGCCGCCGGCCCGCGCCGCAACATGCTCGCTTACTGGATGGCGACCGGTAGCGGCAAGACGCTGCTGATGCACCTGAACATCCTGCAGTACATCGACCACATCGGCGGCATGCAGGCCTTTGACGAACTGCAGATCATCCTCACCACGCCGGGCGTCAACCTGATCGACCAGCACCGGCGCGAGCTGACACCGCTGGTCAATGCCCTGAACCGCCAATGCGCCAGGCGCATCAAGCTGATGGTGGAATCCACCGGCAGCCTGCTCAACCACGAGCGCGGCTATTTCAAGCTGCCACCCTCGAGCCGGGTGTTCCGCCTGGTGCTGGTGGACGAAGGTCATATCGGGCTCGCCGGTGGCGGGCAGACTGCCGGCGCCTTCAAGCGCTTGCGCCACGAGCTGGCCGATTTTCCCAATGCCTTCCTGTTCGAGTATTCCGCCACCTATCACGGTATTGGCGAGAAGTACGTCGAGGAGTACGGCGACCAGATCGTCTACGACTACAACTATTACCGCTTCTACAAGGACGGCTACGGCAAGGACTACGACATCCAGCGTCTCGCCGCCGACGAGATCGCGCGGGGCGAAGAGGCCTGGGCGAACTTCCAGTCCGCCTTCGAGACCCTGGCCGACAAGCTCGCCGTCCACGACGCGCTGCGCATGAAGGACGAGGGGCTGGGTTTTGTCGATGCCTTTGCCGACAAACCCCTGATCGCCTTCATGGGCAATACGGTCGAGGACAAGAAGGACGAGGGCAAGGTCACCAAGTCGGGCGCGACCGACGAGGTCTCCGACATCCGCAAGCTGCTCGCCTACCTGGCCAAGCTGGCCCCCGCAGATCGCGCACGCCTGGCGCCGGTGTTCAACGGCGACCACGCCGGCACGCTCACCCTGACGCGCTGCGCCGCCGTGGCGGACGAGATCTACCTGTCGTGGGGCGACGGCGGCTATTGGGGCATCGTTAACGTCGGCAACGGCGACAAGTTCTTCAACGACTGCGAGGGCCACCCGGAGCTGATGGATGCGCACAAGCAGCCGCTGGTGCTGCTGCGCAAGGTGCCGATCGTGGAGCGGCGTTTCCAGTTCGGCGACATCGACCTGCCTGGCTCGCCGATCAACGTGCTGGTGGGCAGCCGAAAATTCGCCGAAGGTTGGAACTGTTTCCGCGTGTCGGTCATCGGGCTGATCAACCTGGGTTCGAGCAAGGGCAACAAGATCATCCAGATCTTTGGCCGCGGCGTGCGCCTGAAGGGTCTGAAGGGCGACGGCAAGCGCCGCTTTGTCGAGCATGTCGAGGACTATGCCGCGCTGGCGACCGACGACACGCCGGACAATCGGCTGCGTCGGCTGGAGACGCTCAATGTGTTCAGCCTGAAGGCGTCCTACCTCGAAGTCTTCCTGAAAGGGCTGGAGCAGGAGATGCCGCCCTATGTCTTGCGCAGGGTGGAGGTGCAGGCTCAGACACTGAAGTTCGGGCGGGCGAACGAGTCCTTTGCCGAATACGCCCCCAAGCTGCCGATCTTCAAGGTGGGCCGCGACGACTCCGAGCCGCGCCTGCTGGCGACCCTCGTGTTCAAGGCGGGCAAACCGCTGTGGCAATGGGCCTATCTTGCCGAGGGCAACGAGGCGCGCGGTGAGGTGGCGCGTGCGCCGCTGTGCATGGACTACCGTCCCGACGCGGTCGCACCGGAGTTCAACCTGGCGCAAGACCTGCGCGATGCGGTGCTCGGGCACGCATGCTTTGCGGGCTTCCTGTCGCTCACCGATCTGCAGCGTCGTCTCGAGCGCATGCAGGGCGTTCGCCAGCTGCAACTGCGGGTTCAGGACGACGCACAGGTGCGCCCGCTGCGTGTGGCCGATCTCTTCGGCTTGCTGGACGAGGTGCTGTATCACCGCCGTTGGGCGGAGCTGGGCTTTGCGGTGCGCGAGCAACTCTTGGCCCATACCTTGGCGGACGCGCTGGCAAGGCTGCACGGCAGGCTGATCTACGACCTCAACAAGCGCCGCTACCGTTTCGACGAACCCTTGCGTCAGGCTGCGCCCGGCCAGCCGGGTGATTTCATCAGCCACTACGACGTGCGCATCGAGTTCGACAAGCCGGCCGAAAAAGTGGCCTTCGAGGCCGCGTATCCGTCACCGCAGCTACCCGCTCAACTGTCGCTGGACCTTCAGGAGCCGCGCCATATTTACGCGCCTTTGCTGCAGGGTGGCGACAACAAAGGGGTCAAAGAAGGTTTGCGTTTGCGCGCGCTATCGATCAGCCCGGATGCGCTGAACGCGGGCGAACGCAAGTTCGTGCAGGATCTGCACCATTTTCTCGACAGTCCAGTTAACCAGGGCCGGCTTCGCAAGTTCGACTTCTATCTGATGCGCAACGTCGAGAGCCTGCGCTCGGTGGGGGTGTATCTGGACACCGAGACCCGCGCCTACTTCCCCGATTTTGTGTTGTGGGCCGTCAGCGACCGCAAGACGCATGTGCTGTTGGTGGACCCCAAGGGGCAGTCCGGTATCCAGGATCGGGATTCGCTCAGTGCCTTCAATGCCAAGGTCGCGCTGGCGAAAAGCCAGGACTTGCGCGACCTGGCGGCGAAGCTGTCGGCGAACTCAGGCAAGGCTTTTCAGGTGGATTCCTTCATCCTGCTGCGCAAGTCCTCGCCGCTCGGCAGGGCGCAGGGGGGACACCACGACCTGAAGCTGGTGCAGGAGATGCAGGCGCGGCATGTGCTGCATCTGGATTGGGCGCCCGCCGATATGGATGGCAAGCGTGTCGACGAGAGCGGGGATTCTGTCCCGCAGCCGCCCGATCAGCGCTGCTATGTGACGCGGATGTTCGAGTGCGCGGGCCTGCTGCGGTCGGCGGACGCGGCGTAATTTACGCGCATGTGGGCTCCGCGGCTGGCGACGAGGCGTTGGGCGTCGGGTAGAGGAGGGCCGCGGGCCTGCTGTGACGGGCGTTGATCCTGTTGCGATCATGGCGCCAAGCGGCGCGCAGTTGCCGCGCAAGAGGGTGCTCGGGATGGCTCCCCGGGGGGTGTAGCCTCGCGCTCAGTCCCGCAAGAACCCCTGCAGCAACTCGTTCAGGAAGCGCCGCCCCTGCAACGTTGGCCGCAACTGTCCGTCCGCCATCTCCAGCAGCCCGCGTTCGCGCGCCTGCGCCAGCTCGTCGGTGATGGCCTCGAGCGGCACCCCGGTGCGCGCGGCGAACAGCTTGGCCGGCACGCCCTCGGTGAGGCGCAGCGCGTTCATCATGAACTCGAAGGGCAGCTCGGCCACCGCGACCTCGCGCGCTTCCTGGATGAAGTCGCCGCGCGCGGCGCCTTCGAGGTAGCGCCCGGGGTGCTTGTGGCGCATCTCGCGGCGGATGCCTTCATGGCTCGAGAGCTTGCCGTGGGCGCCGGGGCCGAGGCCGAGGTAGTCGCCGAAGGTCCAGTAGTTGAGGTTGTGGCGGCTCTGCTCGTGCGGGCGGGCGAAGGCGGAGGTCTCGTAGTGCTCGAAGCCGGCTTCGGCCAGGCGGGCCTCGATGGCTTCCTGCATGTCGGCGGCGGTGTCGTCGTCGGGCAGCGCTGGCGGGTTGTGCGCGAAGGGCGTGTTGGGCTCGAGGGTGAGGTGGTAGCACGACAGGTGCTGTACGCCGAAGCCGATCGCGGTTTCGAGGTCGGCAAGCGCCATGTCCAGGGTCTGGCCGGGCAGGGCGTACATCAGGTCGAGGTTGACGCGCTCGAAGTGGGTGCGTGCGGCGTCGATCGCGCGCCGCGCCTCCTCGCCGCCGTGGATGCGGCCGATCTTCGCCAGCATGGCGTCGTCGAAGCTCTGGATGCCGAGCGACAGGCGATTGACGCCGGCGGCGCGGTAGTCGCGGAAGCGCCCGGCTTCGACCGTGCCCGGGTTGGCCTCGAGCGTGATCTCGGCGAGCGGGTCGAGCGGCAGCAGCATGCGGAGGCCGGTGAGCAGGCCGTCGAGCGTGGCCGCCGACATCAGGCTGGGGGTGCCGCCGCCGATGAACACGCTATGCACCCGCCGGCCCCAGACCTGGGGCAGGGCGTGCTGCAGGTCGGCGAGCACGGCGTCCAGCCAGGCCTGCTGGGGGATGCCGCCCTCGCGCGGGGCGTGGGAGTTGAAGTCGCAGTAGGGGCACTTCTTCACGCACCACGGGAAGTGCACGTACACCGACAGCGGGGGCGGGGCCTCGAGCCGGGGGCGCTCGGGCAGCGCCAGGGCGCGCGCCGGCGTGGCGGCGGGGGCGAGGGGGATGATGCGGCGGGTGGTCACGAGGGGCGGTGGTCCGGTGCGGGCTGTCCGTGTTGGCGCGGTCGCGGTGGGAGCGGGGTCAGAGCGGGTGCTCGGCGAGGCGGTCGAGCAGGTGGCGCATCGCCGCGCCGCGGTGGCTGAGGGTGTTCTTCAGCGCGGGTTCGAGCTCGGCGGCGGTCTGCTCCAGCTCGGGAAGCCAGAACAGCGGGTCGTAGCCGAAGCCGCCCTCGCCGCGCGCCGCGGGCAGGATCTCGCCATGCCATTCGCCGTCGGCGATCAGCGGGCGCGGGTCTTCGGCGTGGCGCACCAGCACCACGGCCGAATAGAAGTAGGCGCGGCGTTGTGCGGGCTCGGTGAGGTGGGCGAGCTTTTCCAGCAGCAGGGCGTTGTTGCGCGCGTCGGACCTGGGCTCGCCGGCGAAGCGGGCGGAGATGACCCCCGGCGCGCCACCGAGCGCCTCGACGCATAGGCCGGAATCATCCGCCACCGCCGGCAGCCCGGTGGCGGCTGCGGCGTGGCGGGCCTTGGCGAGCGCGTTCTCGACGAAGCTCGGGTGCGGCTCCTCGGCTTCGCCGACGCCGAACACGGATTGCGGGATGACCTCGATGCCGAGCGGGGCGAGCAGGGCCTGCATCTCGGCGGCCTTCTTGGCATTGTTGCTGGCGAGGACGAGTCGTTTGCTCATGGTGCGGGGGCTCCTGGCGGACGGGCTTCAGGCCGTGAGGATGGCCGTGCGCACCGCGGTGCGCTGCAGTTCGAACAGCTGGCGGCCGCCGAGTTCGGCGAGGTCGAGCAGGGCGTTGAGCTCGGCACGCGAGAACGGGGTGCCCTCGGCCGTGCCCTGGACCTCGATCAGGCCGCCGCCCTCGGTCATCACCACGTTCATGTCGGTGTCGCAGTCGGAGTCTTCGGCGTAGTCGAGGTCGAGCACCGGCAGGCCCTGGTGGATGCCCACCGAGACCGCGGCGACGAACTCGCGCATCGGGTTGCGCGCCAGCTTGCCGGCGGCGACCAGGCCGACCAGGGCGTCATGCACCGCGACGCAGGCGCCGGTGATGGCGGCGGTGCGGGTGCCGCCGTCGGCCTGCAGCACGTCGCAGTCGACGACGATCTGGCGCTCGCCGAGCGCGGCGAGGTCGACCACCGCGCGCAGGCTGCGCCCGATCAGGCGCTGGATTTCCTGGGTGCGTCCGCTCTGCTTGCCCTTGGCAGCCTCGCGCGCGCTGCGCGTGTGGGTGGCGCGCGGCAGCATGCCGTATTCGGCGGTCACCCAGCCCTGGCCCTTGCCGCGCAGGAAGCCGGGCACGGCCTCCTCGACGCTGGCGGTGCACAGCACCCGGGTGGCGCCGAATTCGACCAGCACCGAGCCTTCGGCGTGGCAGGTGAAGCCGCGCGTGAGGCGGACGGGGCGGAGCTGGTCGGGCTGGCGTTGGCTGGGTCGCATCGTGAGGTCCTATGTGCGGGAGTCGATCTTGTGGATGGCGGCGTTGATCTCGCGGATGGCGCGCTCGATCTCGTCCTCGTCGAATTCGGCGGTGGCACCCGGAGCGGTGCCGGAGAGGTCGAGACGGGACTCGAAGCCGTCGAGTTCCATGGTGCGGGTGGAGATCGATTCGACGGTCGCGGCGCCGACGGCGTGCTCGTCGTGCCAGCACATCGCCACCATCGACAGGTTGTCTGCGGTCGGGCCGGCCTTGCGCTCGGAGATGTCGAGCAGCCTCGGTACCGCCTGGCTGAGCACCCCGGCGGTGAGATTGACCACCAGGCCGTCGTCGTCGATCGGGCCCCACACGCCGTCGGTGCATAGCGCGAGGAGGTCGCCGTCGCGCAGCGGGGTGCGCGGAGAATACTCCACCTGCGGGTTGAAGTTGCCGCCGAGGCAGGAATAGATGCGGTTGCGCCCGGGGTGGAGGTGGGCCTCTTCGGCCTTGATCACGCCCTGGTCGATCATGAGCTGGGTGCGCGAATGGTCGCGCGTGCGCGTGACCAGGTGGCCGCGGCGCAGCAGGTAGAGGCGCGAGTCGCCGGCGTGCGCCCAGTAGGCCGCGCCGCGCTGGATCACGCAGGCCACCAGCGTCGTGCGCGGCGCTTCCGGGAAATGGTGGTCGAGCGCATGGTCGAGGATGGCCTGGTGGGCGCGCTCGATGGCGCGTGCGAGGAAGAGCTGGGGGTCGGGCAGCAGCGGCCGCGCCTCGGCCTGGAAGCGTTCCGCGATGCGCTGTACGGCGATCTGCGCCGCCACCTCGCCGTGCAGGTGGCCGCCCATGCCGTCGGCGACCAGCATCAGCAGCGCGTCGCGCGAGTAGCAGTGGGCGATGCGGTCCTGGTTGTCGCGCCGCTTGCCGGGGCGGCTTTCCTGATAGATGGTGAAGCGCATGAGGGGTCCTCAACTGCGGCCGATGAACGAGCGCAGCCGGCTGCCCAGGTCCGAGAACCAGTGCTCCGGACGCTCGGGGGCGTTGTCTTGATGGATCAGCGCCTTCTGCAGCGCATATACGCTGGGCGGGCGTTGCTGGGGGTCGAGGTGCAGGCACCAGTCGGTGAGCTCGAGCAGCTGCCGGCTGTAGCGCCCGGCCTGGGTCTTCACCACGGGCTGCAGGGTGTCCTGCTGGGTGCGCTCGTCGGCGCGCGGCGGCGGGCTGCCGACGATGCAGGCGTGCAGGCTGGCGCCCACGCTGTAGATGTCGGTCCATGGGCCGATCTGGGCACCCTTCTCGTACTGCTCGGGGGCGGCGTAGCCGGGGGTGTACATCGGCTTGAGCACCGGCTGGTCGCTCATCAGGGTCTGGCGCGCGGCGCCGAAATCGAGCAGCACCGGGGTGCCGTCATTGCGCAGGTAGATGTTGGAGGGCTTGATGTCGAGGTGCATGAGCTTGTGTGCGTGCACTTCGCGCAGGCCGTTGAGCATGCGCGCGAACACCGCACGGATCAGCAACTCCTTGACCTCGCCGCGGTGCTTGCGGATGTAGTCGTGCAGGGTGCGGCCGCGCTCGAACTGCATGACCATGTACACCGTGCCGTTGGCACGGAAGAAGTTGAGCACGCGCACCACGTTCGGGTGCATCAGCTTGGCGAGCGAGCGGCCCTCCTCGAAGAAACACTTCATGCCGTAGCGGAAGGCGAGGCGGTGCTCCTCGCTGACTTGCGGTTCGGTCTCGCCCTCCTTGCGCAGGGCGAGCGAGTTGGGCAGGTATTCCTTGATCGCCACGGCCTGGCCGTGCGCGTCGCGCGCGAGGTAGACGATCGAGAACCCGCCCAGCGACAGTTGCCGCTCGATGCGGTACTGGTCGAGCTGGAACCCTGGTGGCAGCGCGCAGTTGGCTTGAGACGGCATCTTCGAGGGCGCTAGAATCCCGGTTTTCGCGGTTTCCTTCCTGATCCAGGCGCCCAGTTTACTCGATCGGGCGCGGCCCCCGGAGCGCCCAATGGTCCAGAGCATGACAGGTTTCGCGGTACAGACGCGAGACCTGGGTAGTATCAGCCTTCACCTCGAGCTGCGCAGCGTCAATTCGCGCTATCTCGATCTCGGTTTCCGCATCGTCGACGACCTGCGCGCGGCCGAACCCGCGATCCGCGAGCGCATCTCCGCGCGCCTCGGTCGTGGCAAGGTCGAATGTCGCCTGAACCTGCAGGCCGGCCATGCCGCGCCGCGCAGCATGGCGCTCAACGGCGCGCTGCTCGACCAGCTCGCCGCTGCGCAGGACGGGCTGCGTGCGCGCTTCCCCGACGCGCCGCCGCTGTCGGTCAGCGAGCTGCTGCGCTGGCCGGGCATGCTCGCCGACGACAGCCTCGGCTTCGACGAGATGCTGCCGGCGATCGTCGCGCTCGTGGATACCGCGCTCGAAGAGCTCGTCGCCACCCGCCAGCGCGAGGGCGACAAGCTCGCCGACATGATCCGCGAGCGCGTCGCACGCATGCGCGAGCTCGTCGCCCAGGCCGCGCCGCGCATGCCGGCGGTGGTGCTCGAATACCAGGAGCGCCTCACCGCCAAGCTGCGCGACGCCGTCGCCAGCCTGGACGAGGACCGCATCCGCCAGGAGGTCGCGCTCTACGCCCAGCGCATCGATGTCGACGAGGAGCTCACCCGCCTGTCCACCCACCTCGACGAGGTCGAGCGCATCCTCAAGAGCGCCGGCGCCGCCGGCAAGCGGCTGGATTTCCTGATGCAGGAGCTCAACCGCGAGGCCAACACCCTGGCCTCCAAGTCGCCCGCCACCGACATCACTGCGATCGCGATGGAGATGAAGGTGCTGATCGAGCAGATGCGCGAGCAGGTGCAGAACCTGGAATGAGCCGCGCGGCGCCGCGCGCGCCCGCGAACCCCGAACACGAGGACGCCCCATGGCCGGAACCCTTTTCATCGTCACCGCGCCCTCGGGCGCCGGCAAGACCACCCTGGTGCGCGGCCTGCTGCAGCGCGACCCGCGCGTGCAGCTGTCGATCTCCTACACCACGCGCGCGCCGCGCCCCGGCGAGCAGGACGGGCGCGAGTACAACTTCGTCGACGTGCCCACCTTCCGCGCACTGCGCGACCGTGGCGAGTTCCTCGAGTGGGCGGAGGTGCACGGCAACTACTACGCCACCTCGCGCGTGTGGCTCAAGCAGCAGGTCGACGCCGGGCGCGACACCCTGCTCGAGATCGACTGGCAGGGCGCGCAGCAGGTGCGCAAGCACTTCCCGGACGCGGTCGGGGTCTTCATCCTGCCGCCCTCGATGGAAGAACTCGAGGCCCGCCTGCGTGGTCGCAATACCGACAGCGACGAGGTCATCAGCCGCCGCCTGCTGGGCGCGCGCGGGGAAATGCGCCATGTCGCGGAATTCGACTACGTTATAATCAACGACGAGATCGATGCCGCGCTCGACGACCTGGTCGCCGTAGTGCGCGCCGCGCGTTTGCGCTGCGCCAAGCAGCACCAGCGGCATCCCGAATACTTCGCCTTTCTCGAACAGGATTGAACATGGCCCGCATCACCGTAGAAGACTGCCTGAAGAAGATTCCGAACCGCTTCCAGCTCACCCTGGCGGCGACCTATCGCGCCCGCCAGCTCACCGCGGGCGGCACGCCGCAGATCGATGTCGACCCGCTCGACCGTGACAAGCCCACCGTGATCGCGCTGCGCGAGATCGAAGCGGGCAAGGTCGGCCTCGAGATGCTCAACCGCGGCCAGGCCTGATACCGCCCGGGGGTTGCATGAAAGCCGCTGAAGCAGGCCCAGCCCCCCAAGTCTTCCGCCCGCCGGTGTCGAGCGTGCTCGCGCTCGACTTCCAGCAGCTCAAGGCCAAGCTGCAGACCTACCTCAAGCCCGAGGACGTGGGCCGCGTCGAGGCGGCCTACCACTTCTCCGCCGATGCCCACGCCGGGCAGTTCCGCGTCAGCGGCGAGCCCTACGTCAGCCACCCGGTGGCGGTGTGCTCGCTGGTCGCCGACTGGCACCTCGACCCGCAGGCGCTGATCGCCGCGCTCCTCCACGACGTGATGGAGGACACCCACATCACCAAGGCGGAGATCGCCGAACGCTTCGGCAAGGTCTCCGCCGAGCTGGTCGACGGCCTCTCCAAGCTCGACAAGATCGAGTTCCGCTCGCAGGAAGAGGCCCAGGCCGAGAATTTCCGCAAGATGCTGCTGGCGATGGCGAGCGACCTGCGCGTCATCCTCATCAAGCTCGCCGACCGCCTGCACAACATGCGCACGCTGGACCACATGCGTCCGGCCAAGCGCCGCCGCATCGCCAACGAGACGCTCGAGATCTACGCGCCGATCGCCAACCGCCTCGGCCTCAACGACCTCTTCCGCGAGCTGCAGGAGCTGTCCTTCCGCAACAAGTACCCGCTGCGCTTCGAGGTGCTCGCCAAGGCGATCCGCAGCGCGCGCGGCAATCGCCGCGAGGTCGTCGGCAAGATCCTCGCCAGCATCGAGGAGCGCCTGCCGCAGTGGGGCATCGGCGCCGAGGTGCAGGGGCGCGAGAAGCACCTCTACGGCATCTACCGCAAGATGGCCGAGAAGCGCCTGTCCTTCTCGCAGGTGCTCGACATCTACGGCTTTCGCGTCATCGTCAAGGACGTGCCGAGCTGCTACCTCGCGCTCGGTGCGCTGCACTCGATGTACAAGCCGGTGCCGGGCAAGTTCAAGGACTACCTCGCCATCCCCAAGGCCAACGGCTACCAGAGCCTGCACACCACGCTGATCGGCCCCTTCGGCATGCCGGTCGAAGTGCAGATCCGCACCCGCGAGATGCACCACATCGCCGAGACCGGCGTGGCCTCGCACTGGCTGTACAAGGAAGACGAGAAGACGCTCACCGAGCTGCAGCAGAAGACGCACTCCTGGTTGCAGTCCCTGCTCGAGCTGCAGTCGGCCTCGGGCGAGGCCACCGAGTTCCTCGAGCACGTCAAGATCGACCTCTTCCCGGGCGAGGTCTATGTGTTCTCGCCCAAGGGCAAGATCTTCTCCATGCCCAAGGGCTCGACCCCGGTGGACTTCGCCTACGCGGTGCACACCGACATCGGCAACCGCTGCGTGGCGTGCCGCATCAACGGCGACCTGATGCCGCTGCGCAGCGAGCTGCGTAACGGCGACCAGGTCGAGATCATCACCGCCGCGCAGGCCAACCCCAACCCGGCCTGGCTGTCCTACGCGCGCACCGGCAAGGCGCGCGCGCAGATCCGCCACTTCATGAAGAACGCGCAGCAGGACGAGTCGGTCACGCTCGGCGAGCGCCTGCTCAACCAGGCATTGCGCCCGCACGGGCTCACCCTCGGGCAGATCTCCAGCTTCGCGTGGGACCGCTTCCTGCGCGACCGTGGCGTACGCAACAAGAAGGAGGTCTTCTCCGACCTCGGCCTCGGCAAGCGCCTGCCGGTCATCGTCGCGCGCCGCCTCGCCGAGGCGCAGGATCTCGAGTCCGGGCGTCCGGACGTGGTCAAGCCCAAGCCCGCGGGGGCGATCAGCATCCGCGGCTCGGAGGGTGTGGCGGTGCAGCTGGCGCGCTGCTGCCATCCCATCCCGGGCGACCCGATCATCGGCACGCTGCGCAAGGGCCAGGGCCTCGAGGTGCACACCCACGACTGTCCCAACGTGGCCAAGCTGCGTGGCGACCGCGGGCGCTGGGTCGATGTGGAATGGGAACACATGGTCGACGACCGCCTGTTCGACGTCGGCATCCGCGTGCTCAGCCACAACGCGCGCGGCGTGCTGGCGCGGGTGGCGAGCGCGATCGCCGAGGAAGACAGCAACATCCAGAGCGTCAGCATGGACGGCGGGCAGGGCGAGTACACCGCGCTCAACTTCACCGTGCAGGTGCGCGACCGCATGCACCTCGCGCGCGTGATGCGCGGCGTGCGCCGGGTGCAGGAGGTCGTGCGCATCGGCCGCGTCAAGGCCGACGGCCGTGTCGGCTGAGGGCCCCGCGGCGCGCCGACGCTGCTAGAATGCGCGCCGACCGCGGCGCTTCGGTGGCGCCGCACGTGAACCCACCGGGGACCCGACATGGCGATGTACGAATCCGATCACACCAAGTTCATGCGCGAGTGGATGGAGAAGCATCCGGAGCAGCGCGACGAGCAGAAGAAGGGTCGCGCCCTGTGGTGGGACAAGCCGCAGAGCGTCGAGGAGCAGAAGCGCGTCGCCACCGCCCGCGTGCCGGTCAAGCCCTACTACTACGACATCAACAACTGATCCGGCGCACCGCGCCGGAGCCGGCGCGGCCGTCCCAACGGCGCCGCCCGTTCCGGCTGCGGCGCCGCATGCATCCGTTGAAACCTCGCCTCCGGCGTTGCGGCAGGCCCGCATGAGCCTGCCGAGTCGTCTCGCCTTCATCGATGTCGAGAGCACCGGCGCGCATCCGGTGCGCGACCGCATCACCGAGATCGCCATCCTGCGCGTCGAGGACGGCGAGGTGGTCGCGCGCTGGGAGAGCCTGGTGGCCCCCGGCCAGCCCATCCCGCCGCTGATCGAGGAGGTCACCGGCATCTCCGACGCCATGGTCGCCGACGCGCCCGCCTTCGAGGCGGTGGCCGACACGGTCGCCGCGCTGCTCGAGGGCTGCGTCTTCGTCGCCCACAGCGCGCGCTTCGACTACGGCTTCATCCGCAACGCCTTTACCCGCATCGGGCGCGAGTTCGAGGCGCCGGTGCTGTGCACCGTCAAGCTGTCACGCGCGCTTTATCCGGAACACCACCGCCACGGCCTCGATGCGCTGATCGAGCGCCACGGCCTGGTCTGCTCCGCGCGTCACCGTGCGATGGGCGACGTCGAGGCGTTGTGGCAGTTCGTGCGCGTGCTGGAGGCCGGCTTCGAGCCCGAGGTGCTGGCGCGCGCCGCCACGCGCGCGATGAAGGCGCCCGCGCAGCCGCCCGGGCTGCCCGAAGGCTTGCTCGAGGCGCTGCCCGACGCCCCCGGGCTGTATCTCTTCCACGCCCAGCCCGAGCCGCCGCCGCTGGGCGCGCGCGACCCGGCGCTCTTCGTCGGGCGCGCACAGAGCCTGCGCGCGCGGGTGCGCGAGCACTTCGGCGCGGGCGCGCGCAAGGGCCGCGACGCCGAACTGGCGGCGCGGGTGAAGCGGGTGGAGTGGGTCGAGACCGCCGGCGAACTCGACACTTCGCTGCGCGAGAACGCCCTGCTGCGTGCGCTGGCGCCGCCCTACAACCGCCCGCAGGAGCCCGCCGGGGCCGCCTTCGCGCTGCGCCTGCTGCCCAACCGGAGGCGTGCGCCGATTTACGAGACGGTGGCGATCGCCGGCACCGACCCGGCGGATTGGCACGGGCTCCACGGCGTCTTCCGCAACCGTCGCGAGGCCGACAACCTGCTGCGCGAGCTGGCGCTGCTGTACCGGCTGTGCCCGCGCCGGCTCGGCCTGGAGGGCGGCAACGGCCCGTGCACCGCGTACGCCTCGCGACGCTGCGCGGGCGTGTGCGCCCGCCGCGAGACACCCGAGGAGCACGACGCCCGCCTCGCCGGCGCGCTCGCCGGCGTGGGGGTGCGGCCGTGGCCGTGGGCGGGGCCGGTGGTGGTGGAAGAGGCGCGCGCGCACGGTCCGCGCCGGCTGCAGGTGTTCGACCGCTGGTGCCACCTGGGCAGCGCGCAGGACGAGGCCGGCGCGCTCGCCCTCGCCACGGCGCCGCGCGCCTTCGACGCGGACGTCTGGCGCATCCTTGCGCGCTGGCTGGCGGTCCCGGCCCATCTCGCGCAGGTGCGCGAACTCGCGGCGCAGGCCGACGAGGAGGCGCCCGGCGCGGCCTAGTGCGCTGCGCAGTCGCGCAGCTGCGACAGCTTGCTCAGCACCATGCCGCGGCGGCCGCGCGGCTGGATCATGCCGTCGCGGGTGAGCTGCGAGAGGATGCGCGACAGCGTCTCCGGGGTCAGGTTGAGCTGGGCGGCGATGGTCTGCTTGTCGATGTCGAGGCGGATCTCCCAGCGCTCGGCATCGTCCGGCGCGAGCCGCGTCAGGTAGTGGGCGACGCGCTGCGTGCCGCTGAGCTGGAACTGAACCTGCATGGTCGACATCAGATCGTAGCTGGCTTCCGCAAGCCGGTTGCTCATCGACACCGAAAAGGCGGTTGAGCTCACCATGGCGTTGCGCAGCGCGGCGGTCGGCACCAGCAGCAGCTCGGTCGCGCTGATCGCCTGGGCGTTGGCGACGTGGGGGCGGTTGATCAGCGCGGCCTCCTCGCCGAAGAAGCTGCCGGGCTCGGCGAGACGGACGATCTTCTCGCCGCCCGAGGGCGAGAGCACGAAGCATTTCACCCGTCCGTCGAGCACCAGGTAGATGCCGCGCGGACAGTCCTCCTGCTGGACGAGGAGTTCGCCGCGGGCGGCGTGGATCGGTCGTGCGGCAGCGAGCACGCGCTCGCGGGCGCAGGCGTCGAGCATGTCGAAGGGAGCGAAGCGGGCGAGCAGGTCGCTGGCGTCGGGGGCGAGGGAGGGGGGCCTGCAGCTCATGCGGATCTCCTGCGGACGTCGGCGTGGTCTTCCAGTCGCTAGACTAGCCGCTGGTTTTCACCCTGCATGGCATCGCGGAGCGCGTGCGTGCCTGCGGAATACCTCCGAAGTGGTACTTACGGATTTCTGCAAGGCACTGAAAGATATATTCAAAGGGCTGGATCCGGAGGCGCTCCGGCCCTCGATCGAAGTGGAAGGGGTATGTCCACGTTGTTGTCCCGGATTCTTTCCGGATGGAGATTCGACATGCACCTGGCGGTTCCCCGCCGGCTCGTGAGGCGCTCGATCATGCTGCTGGTGTCGGTCGCCCTGGTAGCGATGACGCTGATCGGGCTGGCCGGCATGAGCGCGTCCTTCCTGGTGGTCGATCGCAGCCGCGACAGCGTGCGGGCGATCGATGTCGCCGGAAGCTTGCGCAGCCACACCCGGCGCATCGCCAACCTCATCGCCATCGACGCGCTCAAGGGCCGCGTCGGCGTGTCCGAGCGCACGCGCGCGGCGATGGCCGACATCGAGCGCGAGCTCCAGGAGCCGGCGCTGCGCCGCTTCGGGGACGCGGCGCCGGGCGAGCTCTTCGCGGCCACCTACCGCGGCGTGCAGGCGGGCTGGGAGCGCACGGTGAGGCCGCGGATCGAGGCGCTCGACGGGCATGGGCCGCCCGACGCACGCGAGATCGAGGCGCTGCTCGCAGGGGTGGACGACTTCGTCGGCCAGGTCGATAGCCTGGTCGCGGTGCTCGGGCAGGAGAACGAGCGCCGCATCGACGAGCTGCGCCGCATCCTCGCGCTCGCCGCCGCGGTCACGCTGGGGGTGGTGCTGGTGGTGATCGTGCTCTTGCAGCGCGCGCTGCTGCGCCCGCTCGGCGGCCTGCTCGACGCCGCGCGCCGCATCGCCGGCGGCGACTTCGGCGTGCGCGTGCGTTACACCGGCGAGGACGAGCTCGGCCAGGTCGGCAGCGCCTTCAACCTGATGGCCGACGAGCTCGCCCGCCACTACCATCTGCTCGAGCAGCGCGTCACCGAGAAGACCGCCGAGCTGCAGCGCAGCAACCGCTCGCTGGAGCTGCTCTACCACGCCATTGCCCGCCTCTACCAGGCGCCGAGCGCGCCCGATGCCTACGATGCGACCCTGCGCGACATCGACCGCGTCGCCGGACTGGAGGGTTCCTTCGTCTGCATCGAGCCGCGCCCCGGGGCCCCGGCGGCGGTCATCGCTTCGTCCATGGGACCGTGTCCGGACCGAGCCGAGCGTGGCGAGGATGCCTGCGCCGCCTGCCGGGCGGGCTCGGAGGGGCAGGCGCTGGCGCTGCTGTCGCCGACCCTGCTGCGCTTTCCGCTGCGCGACCGCGAGCACCATTACGGCATGCTGCGCCTTTCGCTGCCCGACGGCGCGCGCCTGGAGGACTGGCAGCGCCAGCTCGTCGAGGCCTTGTCGCGCCACATGGGCATGGCGCTCGGCGCGGCGCGGCGTACGGAGCAGGAGCGCCTGCTCGCGCTCCAGGAGGAGCGCTCGGTGATCGCGCGCGAGCTGCACGACTCGCTCGCCCAGGCGCTGTCCTACATGAAGATCCAGGTCAGCCTGCTGCAGCGCGCGCTCGCCGACCCGGCGCGCGCGGCCGAGGCGGAGCCGATCCTGGCCGACCTGCGCGAGGGCATCAGCGCCGCCTACCGCCAGCTGCGCGAGCTGCTGGTGTCCTTCCGCCTCGGCCTGTCGGCCGACCTCGCCACCCTGATGGAGGACGCCGCGCGCGAATACGGCACCCGCGGCGGGCTGGAGGTGGCGCTCGCGGTGGAGCTCGGCGCCTGCCAGCTCGGCCCGAACCAGGAGGTGCACGTGCTGCAGATCGTGCGCGAGGCCTTGTCGAACATGGTGCGCCACGCTGCGGCGCGGCATGCCTGGGTGGAGCTGCGCGGCGGCGCGGACGGCGAGGTGCGGCTGGAGGTGCGCGACGACGGCTGCGGCATCGGCGCGCCGCCGGCGGATGCGCGCAACCACCACGGGCTGGCGATCATGCGCGAGCGCGCGCGCAGCATGGGCGGGGAGATCGAGATCGGGCCGGCGTTGCCTAGCGGCACGCGGGTGTGCGTGCGCTTCCGGGCCGCCAACGCGGGCGTGGCGGCGATGGTGCAGGGGGATGCGAAGAAGGAAATGGAGCCATGAACGAGAGCTGTCGCGTGCTGATCGTGGACGACCACCCGCTGTTCCGTCGCGGGCTGGTGCAGCTGCTGCGCACGATTCCCGCCTTCGTCCTCGTCGGCGAGGCCGCCAGCGGCGCCGAAGGGCTTGTGCTCGCGCGCGAGCTGCGCCCCGACCTGATCCTGCTCGACCTCAACATGCGCGACGGCGACGGGCTCGACATGCTGCGCGGCCTGCGCACGGCGCGCAGCGAGGCGCGCGTGGTGATGGTCACGGTGTCGGACTCGGGCGAGGACGTGGTGGCGGCGCTGCGCGGCGGGGTCGAGGGCTATCTGCTCAAGGACATGGAGCCCGAGGCCATGCTCGAGGCGCTGCAGGACGTGGCCGCCGGGCGGGTGGTGATCCCGCCGCAGCTCAACCACCTGCTCGCTGCGGCGCTGCGCGGCGAGTCGCGGCCGCAGTCTGCGGGCGCCGCCGGACTCACCGAGCAGGAGCTGCGCATCCTCGAGAAGATCGCCGCCGGGCTCTCCAACAAGCAGATCGGGCGCGAGCTCGACATCGCCGAGGGCACGGTCAAGGTGCACGTCAAGCACATCCTGCGCAAGCTCGAGCTGCGCTCGCGCGTCGAGGCCGCGGTGTGGGCGGTGGAGCACCTGCGGATGTGAGCAACTCCGTCGGCCATGTTGTAATGAGATAAGTTCGTAAGTTGATCGAGATCAACAAATCGCGCCTTTAGCTGGGCTGTAATGTCCGCTGCGCAATTTGCTGGATCGTCCTTGGCTTCCTCCGCATCTCCGCGCGCGGCGAGTTCCCGCCGGAACTTCTTCTTCGGACGCACGCGCGCAGTCGAACCCGCACTCCGCCCGCCCTGGGCGCTGGAGGAGGACGATTTTGTCGCACGCTGCACGCGCTGCGACCGCTGCATCGAGGCCTGTCCCACGAGCATCCTGGTACGCATGGACGGCGGCTTTCCGGGAGTGGACTTCGGTCGCGGTGAGTGCACCTTCTGCGGCGACTGCGTCGCGGCCTGCGAACCCCGCGCGCTGCAACGCGACGCCACCACCGCGCCCTGGGACCGCGTCGCGGTCATCGGCGAGGCTTGCCTGGCCGCGCGCGGCGTCGAGTGCCGCGTGTGCGGCGAGTCCTGCCCCGAAGGCGCCATCCGCTTCCGTCCCCGCCTCGGGGGCGTTGCCCATCCCCAGCTCGACGCCGCCGCGTGCACCGCCTGCGGCGCCTGCATCGGCCCGTGCCCGACGCGTGCGATCGACACGCGCGCGCGCGAATCCCTCCCCACGGAGAGCGAAACATGAACATTGCAAGTCTGGTCGTGCGGGCCTTTCCCGCGGATTTCCCCGAAGTCGTCGAGGGCCTGAAGAAGGTGCCCGGTGTCGAGTTGCACGGGCAGTCCGCAGAGAAGGGCAACATCGTCATCACCATCGAGGACGGCGCGGGCTGGTCGGTGACCGACTCGATCCTGGCGGTGAACCTGCTGCCCAAGGTGCAGGGGCTGACGATCGCCTACGAATACACCGATGAAGGTCTGGAATTGACGGAGGTCTGACATGAGCATGAATCGACGCGAATTCATCAAGAACAACGCGATCGCCGCGGCGGCCGCCACCGCCGGCATCGGCATCCCGGTCGTCGCCGAGGCGCAGCAGCCCGGCGCGGGCAGCACCAAGGTGCGCTGGGACAAGGCCGCCTGCCGCTTCTGCGGCACCGGCTGTTCGGTGCTGGTGGGCGTGCAGGACGGGCGCGTGGTCGCCACCCAGGGCGACCCCGACTCGCCGGTCAACCGCGGCCTGAACTGCATCAAGGGCTACTTCCTCTCCAAGATCATGTACGGCGAGGACCGCCTGACCAAGCCGCTGCTGCGCATGAAGAACGGCCAGTACGACAAGAACGGCGAGTTCACGCCGATCTCGTGGGACCAGGCCTTCGACATCATGGAGCAGAAGTGGAAGAAGGCGATCAAGGAGCACGGCCCGGATTCCGTCGCCATGTTCGGCTCCGGCCAGTGGACGGTGTGGGAGGGCTACGCCGCCTCCAAGCTCATGAAGGCGGGCTTCCGCACCAACAACCTCGACCCCAACGCGCGCCACTGCATGGCCTCGGCGGTGGCCGGCTTCATGCGGACCTTCGGCATCGACGAGCCGATGGGCTGCTACGACGACATCGAGAACACCGACACGGTCGTGCTGTGGGGCTCGAACATGGCCGAGATGCACCCCATCCTGTGGAGCCGCATCACCGACCGCCGCCTGTCCAAGGAAGGCTGCCAGGTCCACGTGCTGTCGACCTTCGAGCATCGCTCCTACGAGCTCGCCGACAACCCGATGATCTTCGTGCCGCAGACCGACCTGGCGATCCTCAACTACATCTGCAACCACATCATCCAGGCCGGCAAGGTCAACAAGGCCTTCGTCGAGCGCAACGTCAAGTTCAAGATCGGCGAAGGTGACATCGGCTTCGGCCTGCGCCCCAACCACCCGCTCGAGGCCAAGGCCACCAGCAACGGCTATCCGGGCGCGGACGGCAAGCCCAAGGGCGACACTGGCGCGGCGAAGGACTGCAGCTTCGACGATTTCGCCAAGTTCGTCTCGGAATACACTCTGGAGAAGGTCTCCAAGCTCTCCGGCGTGCCGCAGGATCGCCTGCTCAAGCTCGCCGAGCAGTACGCCGACCCCAACCGCAAGGTGACGTCGTTCTGGACCATGGGCTTCAACCAGCACACCCGCGGCACCTGGGTGAACAACATGATCTACAACGTCCACCTGCTGGTGGGCAAGATCAGCGAGCCCGGCAACAGCCCGTTCTCGCTCACCGGCCAGCCCTCGGCCTGCGGCACCGCGCGCGAGGTCGGCACCTTCGCCCACCGCCTGCCCGCCGACATGGTGGTGATGAACCCGATGCACCGCGCGCTCAGCGAGGAGATCTGGAAGCTGCCCGAGGGCACGATCTCGCCCAAGATCGGCTATCACGCGGTGGCGCAGAGCCGCGCGCTCAAGGACGGCAAGCTCAAGTGCTACTGGACCTCGACCACCAACAACATGCAGGCCGGTCCCAACGTCAATGACGAGATCTACCCGGGCTGGCGCAATCCGGAAGCCTTCGTGGTGGTGTCCGACGTCTATCCGACCGTCTCCGCGCTGTCGGCCGACCTGATCCTGCCGTGCGCGATGTGGGCCGAGAAGGAGGGCGCCTTCGGCAACGCCGAGCGCCGCACCCAGTTCTGGCGCCAGCAGGTGTCGGCGCCGGGCGAGGCCAAGTCCGACCTGTGGCAGTACATCCAGTTCGCCAAGCGCTTCAAGGTCGAGGACGTGTGGCCGGAGGAGCTCATCGCCAAGAAGCCCGAGTACCGCGGCAAGACCCTGTACGACGTGCTGTACGCCAACGGCCAGGTGAACAAGTTCCCGCTCGAGGACGTCGAGAAGGCCAACGGCCACGCCTGGGCCGGCTACATGAACGACGAGTCGAAGGAGCTCGGCTTCTACCTGCAGAAGGGCCTGTTCGAGGAATACGCCGCCTTCGGCCGCGGCCACGCCCACGACCTCGCCGACTTCGACGTCTATCACAAGGCGCGCGGCCTGCGCTGGCCGGTGGTCGACAACAAGGAGACCCTGTGGCGCTTCCGCGAGGGCTACGACCCGTACGTGAAGGCCGGCGAGGGCGTGAAGTTCTACGGCTACAAGGACAACAAGGCGATCATCTTCGCGCTGCCCTACCAGGATCCGCCCGAGATGCCCGATGCCGAGTTCGACATGTGGCTGTGCACCGGCCGCGTGCTGGAGCACTGGCACACCGGCTCGATGACCCGGCGCGTGCCCGAGCTGCACCGCTCGGTGCCCGACGCGCAGATCTTCATGCACCCGGAGGACGCGCAGAAGCGCGGCCTGCAGCGCGGCATGGCGGTCAAGGTGGTGTCGCGGCGCGGCGAGATCGTCGCCCGCCTGGAGACCCGCGGCCGCAACAAGCCGCCGGTCGGGTTGATCTTCGTGCCCTTCTTCGACGAGGGGCGGCTGGTGAACAAGCTCACGCTCGACGCCACCTGCCCGATCTCGAAGGAGACCGACTACAAGAAGTGCGCGGTGAAGGTCCTTAAGGCTTGATGAGAGGAGGCGCGAGTCCCGCCCCCCGCCGACCGGGGGGACGTGCGGAGGGCGGGGCTCGCGATGGCGATGAACGACAAGGTGCAATCGAGCGGACGCGCTGAACCCGTCGCTCCGGCTTCGCGCCGCCGCTTCCTCAAGGATGCGGCGGGCGTTGCCGGGGGTGCGGGCCTGCTCGCGCTCGGTGCCGGGATGTACGCGAAGCAGGCGTCGGCGCTGCCGGCCACTGCCATCCGTCCGCCCGGTGCTCTCCCCGAAGACGATTTCCTCGCGGCCTGCGTGCGCTGTGGCCTGTGCGTGCGCGACTGCCCCTACAAGACCCTCAAGCTGGCCGAGCTCGGCGACGGGGTGGCGACGGGCACGCCGTATTTCGAGGCCCGCGACATCCCCTGCGAGATGTGCGAGGACATCCCCTGCGTGGTGGCCTGTCCGACCGGCGCGCTCGACCGCGCGCTGGTCGACATCGCCAAGGCGAAGATGGGGCTGGCGGTCCTGATCGATCAGGAGAACTGCCTCAACTTCCTCGGCCTGCGCTGCGACGTGTGCTACCGGGTGTGCCCGGTCATCGACCAGGCGATCACCCTCGAGCGCATCCACAACCCACGCTCCGACCGTCACGCGATGCTGCTGCCGACGGTGCATTCCGAGTACTGCACCGGCTGCGGCAAGTGCGAGAAGGCCTGCGTGCTGCCCGGCGAGTCGGCGATCAAGGTGCTGCCGATCAAGCTGGCGCAGGGCTCGAAGGCCGAGCATTACCTGCGCGGCTGGGAGGAGAAGGAAGCCGCCGGCAAGTCGCTGATCGGCGACCAGGTCGAGCTGCCGGTGCGCGGCCTCGAGGGCAAGGCCTACGGCGACACCCGGGTCGAGCCCGGGCAGGGGCCGGTCCAGGGGGGCACCCAGGTGCCGGATTACGCGCCCGCGAAGCCGGCGGGCGGCGGTCTCGATTCGGGGTGGAAGCCATGAGCGCACATGCGAGCTCCGGCGCCGCGCCGGAACGCAAGGTCCCGCCCACCAGCGTGCGCGGCGCCGCGATGCGCGGCGTGGTCGCGCGTCCCGGGCGCGAGGCGGTGGAGGCCAAGGGCTGGCTGCGCGCGCACAAGTGGCTGCTGCTGCGGCGCGCGTCGCAGCTCGGCATCCTCGCGCTCTTCCTCGTCGGGCCGTGGCTGGGCTGGTGGATCGTCAAGGGCAACCTGTCGTCCAGTCTCACCCTCGGCGTGCTGCCGCTCACCGACCCCTTCCTGGTCGCGCAGCAGCTCGCCGCCGGGCAGTGGCCCTACCAGGAGGCGCTGCTCGGTGCCGGCATCGTGCTCGCCTTCTACCTGCTCTTCGGCGGGCGGCTGTTCTGCTCGTGGGTGTGCCCGGTCAACCTCGTCACCGATGCCGCTGCCTGGCTGCGCCGGCGCCTGGGCCTCAAGGGCGGCAAGGCGCCCTCGGGCAGCACGCGCTACTGGCTGCTCGGCTTCGTGCTGGTGATCGCGGCGGCGACCGGTTCGCTGGCGTGGGAGTGGGTGAATCCGGTGTCGATGTTCCACCGCGGCCTGATCTTCGGTTTCGGCCTGGCCTGGGGCATCGTCGGCGGCATCTTCTTCTACGACCTGCTCATCGCCCCGCGCGGCTGGTGCGGCCACCTGTGCCCGCAGGGCGCCTTCTACGCCCTGATCGGACGCGCCGCCGTCGTCAAGGTGTCGGCGGACAAGCGCAGCGCGTGCAACGACTGCATGGACTGCTTCGCCGTGTGCCCCGAACCCCAGGTCATCCGGCCCGCGCTCAAGGGCGTCGGCCAGGACCATCCCCTCATTCTGGATGCCGACTGCACCACCTGCGGACGCTGCGTGGATGTGTGCGGCAAGGACGTTTTCCGCATTACGACCCGATTCAACAGGAGCGAGTCATGAAAAAACAAACCCGAAATCTGGTGCTCGCGCTCGTCGCCGCTGTCGGCTTCGGTGCCGTGGTACCGCCTGCGGCGATGGCGCAGGCGGTGAAGAGCATCCGCGGCGCCGACGTGGCCGAGCAGGAACTGCAGGTCGGCAACTACAAGCCGATTCCCGACCAGGCCCCGATCGATCGCGACTACGTGCAGCAACCGCCGCTGATCCCGCACAAGGTGGAGGGTTACGAGGTCACGCTCAACTTCAACAAGTGCATGGACTGTCACGCCTGGAGCCGCTACAAGGAGTCCGGCGCCACCAAGGTCAGCCTGACGCACTTCAAGGATCGTGACGGTGGTGAACTGTCGAACATCTCGCCGCGCCGCTATTTCTGCATGCAGTGCCATGTGCCCCAGACCGACGCCAAGCCGCTGGTCGCCAACAAGTTCCAGCGCGCGGAAGGCCTGCGCTGAAGAATCGACACACGGGGATCGTCATGACCGACAACAACAAGAGCCTGATGCAGCGCATCCGCGGTGCGGGCTGGGGCGCCATCGTCCTGCTCGTCGCCGCGGGCGTGGTGTTCTGGGGTGGCTTCAACTGGGCCCTGGAGATGACCAACACGGAGAAGTTCTGCATCTCCTGCCACGAGATGGAGGACAACGTCTTCAAGGAGTACCGCAACACCATCCACTACCAGAACCGCACCGGCGTGCGCGCGACCTGCCCGGACTGCCACGTGCCCAAGGAGTGGGGGCCGAAGATGATCCGCAAGATCAAGGCCTCGCGCGAGCTCTACGGCAAGGTGATGGGCACCATCGACACGCCGGAGAAGTTCGCCGCCGAGCGCCTGCGCCTGGCACAGAACGAGTGGACCCGCATGAAGGCGAACAACTCGCAGGAGTGCCGCAACTGCCACAACTACGAGTACTTCGACTACTCGGTGCAGGGGCGTCGCTCCAACCAGATGCACCAGGCCGGCTTCGCCGAGGGCAAGACCTGCATCGATTGCCACAAGGGCATCGCGCACTCGCTGCCGCCGGTCGACCAGCACATCGGTGCGCCGCGTGAAGGCGTCGCCCCCGAGGTGATGCATCCGCCGGTGAAGAAGGACTGAGTCCTCCCGCGGCCTTCGCCCCGCGCCATGCCGCCCGGAGCGGCGTGCCGTGGGGCGCGCCTTGCCGGGATGCGCCGGGATGGCGCATCCCGTGCCGTCTGTGTTCCAATCCGTCCCCATGCTCGAAGTCGAAAGTCTCGCCTGCCTGAAAGGCGATCGCCTGCTTTTCCGCGACCTCGCCTTCCGCCTGCAGGCGGGCGGTCTGTTGCGCGTCGCCGGGCCCAACGGGGTGGGCAAGACCAGCCTGCTGCGCCTGGTCACCGGGCTGGCGCTGCCCGAGGCCGGCGAGATCCGCTGGCGCGGCGAGTCGATCCGGCGCGCGCGCGAGGCCTTCCACGGCGACCTGCTCTACCTCGGCCACGCCGCCGCGCTCAACGACCTGCTCAGCCCGCTCGAGAACCTGCGCTTCGCCTGTGCCGCCGCCGGCGACGCGGTGGATGAGGACGACTGCGTGCAGGCCCTGCAGCGCATCGGCCTGGCCGACCAGCTCGACCTGCCGGCGCGCGTGCTGTCGCAGGGCCAGCGCCGCCGCGTCGGGCTGGCCCGGCTGTTCCTGTCGAATGCGCGCCCGCTGTGGGTGCTCGACGAACCCTTCACCGCGCTCGACGTGCGCGCGGTCGCCGATCTCGCCGCCACCCTGTCGCAGCATTGCGACGCGGGCGGCATGGTGATGCTCACCACCCACCAGGACGCGCCCTTCGCGCGCCCGCCCGAGGTGCTCGACGTCGGAGTCTTCGCATGCTGAGCACCTTCCTCGCCGTGCTGCGGCGCGACCTGCTGCTGGCCTGGCGCGGGCGCGCCGACGTGCTCGTCACGCTCGCCTTCTTCATCATCGTGGTGTGCCTGTTCCCCTTCGGCGTCGGCGCCGAGCCCAACCAGCTGCGCGCGATCGCCCCCGGCGTGCTGTGGGTCGCGGCCCTGCTCGCCTGCCTGCTGTCGCTGCACCGCCTGTTCGCGCAGGACTACAGCGACGGAACTCTCGAGCAGCTTCTCCTGTCTAGCGAGCCGGCTGCGCTGTGGGTGATGGCCAAGGTGCTGGCGTTCTGGCTCAGCACCGGCCTGCCAGTGGTCGCGGTGGCGCCGGCCATGGGCCTGCTGCTTGACCTCGAACAAGGCGGCCTGCCCGTGCTGATACTAAGTTTGCTGCTCGGCACGCCCATCCTCGCGCTGCTCGGTGCGGTCGGTGCGGCACTGACCCTCGGCCTGCGTGGTGGTGGCATGTTGCTGGCCCTGCTGGTGCTGCCGCTGTTCGTGCCGGTGCTGATCTTCGGTGCCGGCGCGGTGGAGGCCGAGCTGTCGGGCAGCGGCGCCGCGGCCCACCTCCTGCTGCTCGGTGGCGGCCTGGCGGGGGCGCTCGCGCTGGCGCCGGTGGCGTGCGCGGCGGCCCTCAGAATTTCAACCGATTGACGACGTTGCCGCGCCCCGTGCGGGTGCGGCGGACCGAGAAGGCGAAGCCTCGAAGCATGACGAATCCCGAACGCGGCCGCAGCCTGCTGCGGTTTGCTGCACCGCAGAACTTCTATCCCCTCGCCGGCCGTCTCGCACCCTGGTTCGCGGCGCTCGCCGTCCTCCTCACCGCGGCCGGCCTGTGGCTCGGCTTCTTCGTCGCCCCCACCGACGCCACCCAGGGCCAGGTCTATCGGGTGATCTTCATCCACGTCCCGGCAGCCTGGATGTCGATGTTCATCTACGTGGTCATGGCCTTCTGGTCGGCGGTCGGGCTGATCATGAACACGCGCCTGTCCTTCGTGATGAGCCAGGCGCTCGCGCCCACGGGGGCGATGTTCTGCTTCGTCGCGCTATGGACCGGCGCGCTGTGGGGCAAGCCCACCTGGGGCGCCTACTGGGTGTGGGACGCGCGCCTGACCTCGCAGCTGCTGCTTCTCTTCCTTTACTTCGGCTTCATCGCGCTCACCCGCGCGATCGAGGATCCGCGCCGCGCCGACCGCGCTGGCGCCATCATCGCGCTGGTGGGCGCGGTCAACGTGCCGATCATCTACTTTTCGGTGCAGTGGTGGAACACCCTGCACCAGGGCGCCTCCGTGAGCCTCACCAAGGCGCCGTCGATGGCGACCACCATGCTCACCGGCATGCTGGTGATGGCGCTGGCGTCGTGGGCCTACACCCTCGCGGTGGTGCTGTGGCGGGTGCGGCCGATGATCCTCGAGCGCGAGCGCCACACCGAGTGGGTCGGCGCCGAGCTCGAGCGCGCCGGGAAGCTTTCGCAAACCGCCGGAGGTCGTGCCTGATGCAGCAGTGGGAGAGCTGGTCCGCGTTCTGGGACATGGGCGGCGCCGCCTTTTACGTGTGGGGCAGCTACGGCCTCACCTTCGCGTTGATCGCGCTGGAACTCGTGCTCGTGTTCCAGCGTCGGAAGGACACCACCCGCCGCCTGCTGCGCTGGCGCCGCGCGGTGGGCAAGGATGCAGGCAAGCGTAACGGCGAAGGCACGATGCCCGCCATGGAGTCGGAAACATGAAAGCCCGTAGCAAACGTCTGATGCTGGTCGGCGGCGGGGTGGCCCTGCTGTTCGCCGCGGTCGCCCTGGTGCTGAGCGCCTTCCAGCAGAACCTGGTGTTCTTCCACACCCCGACCGAGGTCTCCGAGGGCAAGGCGCCCACCGGGAAGACCTTCCGCATCGGCGGCATGGTCGAGGACGGCTCGATCCAGCGCGAAGCCGACGGTGTCACGGTGCGCTTTGCGATCACCGACACCGCCAAGGTCATCCCGGTGACCTACAAGGGCACGCTGCCCGACCTCTTCAAGGAGGGCAAGGGTGCGGTGGTGCAGGGCAAGCTCGAGGGCGGCGTGTTCCGCGCCACCGAGGTGCTCGCCAAGCACGACGAGAACTACATGCCGCCCGAGGCCGCGCACGCGGTGGAACAGGCCCAGAAGGCCGCACAGACGCTGAGCCAGTGACATGATCCCCGAACTCGGACACTTCGCCCTCATCCTCGCCCTTGTGCTGTCGCTGGTGCAGGCGGTGGTGCCGCTGGTCGGCGCGCACCGCAACAGCTCCGCGCTGATGGCGGTCGGCCGCCCGGCCGCGCAGGGGCAGTTCTTCTTCATCCTGTTCAGCTACGTCTGCCTGACCTGGGCCTTCATCCAGAGCGACTTCTCGGTCCAGCTCGCGGCCACCAACTCGCACAGCGCCACCCCGCTGATGTACAAGATCACCGGCGTGTGGGGCAACCACGAGGGCTCGCTGCTGCTGTGGGCGATGTCGCTGTCGCTGTGGACGGTGGCGGTGACGGTGTTCTCGCGCCACCTGCCGGACGCCTTCCTCGCCCGCGTGCTGGGCGTGCTCGGGCTGGTCAGTGCCGGCTTCATCTCCTTCACCCTGGTCACCTCCAACCCCTTCGACCGCCTGCTGCCGGCCGTCGCCGAGGGGCGCGACCTCAACCCGCTGTTGCAGGACCCGGGGATGATCATCCACCCGCCGCTGCTCTACATGGGCTACGTCGGCTTCTCGGTGGCCTTCGCGTTCGCAATCGCGGCACTGCTCTCGGGCCGGCTCGACGCCGCCTGGGCGCGCTGGTCGCGGCCGTGGACCACGATCGCCTGGGTCTTCCTCACCGCCGGCATCGCGGTCGGCTCGGGCTGGGCCTACTACGAGCTCGGCTGGGGCGGCTGGTGGTTCTGGGATCCGGTGGAGAACGCCTCGTTCATGCCCTGGCTGCTCGGCACCGCGCTGATGCACTCGCTCGCCGTCACCGAGAAGCGCGGTGCCTTCCGCAGCTGGACGGTGCTGCTGGCGATCGGCGCCTTCTCGCTGTCCCTGCTCGGCACCTTCCTCGTACGCTCGGGCGTCATCACCAGCGTGCACGCCTTCGCCACCGACCCCAAGCGCGGCCTCTACATCCTTGCCCTGCTCGTGATCGTGATCGGCTTCTCGCTGCTGCTGTACGCGATGCGCGCCAACAAGCTCATGGGCGGCGGCAGCTTCGGGCTGGTGTCGCGCGAGACCTCGCTGCTCGCCAACAACGTGCTGCTCACCGTGGCCTCGGCCTCGGTGCTGCTCGGCACGCTGTATCCGCTCTTCCTCGACGCCCTCGGCCTCGGCAAGATCTCGGTCGGCCCGCCCTACTTCGAGGCGGTGTTCGTGCCGCTGATGACCCCGGTGGTGGTGCTGATGATGTTCGGCCCCTTCCTGCGCTGGAAGGACGACGACCTCCTCGCCGAGGTGCGCCGCGTCGCGCCGGCCTTCGTCGCCAGCGTGGCGATCGGTGTCGGCGGCGCGTGGGCGGTGGATCACCTCACCTGGCGAACCGCGCTCGGCCTGTCGCTCGCCGCCTGGGTGGTGCTCGCCAGCCTGCAGCTGCTCGCCCGCCGCCTCGGCGAGCGCGCCGGCGCCTCGGCCGGCTCGCGCCTGCGCTCGATCACCGCGTCGTGGTGGGGCATGTGGCTCGCCCACTTCGGCATCGGCATCTTCATCATCGGCGTCACCATGGTGGGCAGCCTGGACCGCCACCTCGACGTCAAGATGAAGGAAGGCCAGCACGCGGAGCTCGCCGGCTACACCTTCGTGTTCCGCGGCGCGGTGGATGCCGACGGCCCCAACTACGACGCCGCGCGCGGCAACATCGAGCTCCTGCGCGACGGCCGCTCGCTCGACATGCTCACCCCGGAGAAGCGCGTCTATCTCGCCCAGGGCATGCCGATGACCGAGGCCTCGCTCGACATCGGCCTGTTCCGCGACGTCTATGTCTCGCTCGGCGAACAGCTCGAGGACGGCGCCTGGATCGTCAGCCTCTACTACAAGCCCTTCATCAGCTGGATCTGGGCTGGTTGCGTGCTGATGGGCCTGGGGGGCGTTTTCGCCGCCGCCGACCGCCGCTACCGCCGCCTCGCTGCGCGCGACGCCGCTGCGGCGGTGGATGGCCGTGCCGGCGCTGCCGCCTGAGTTCCGCCTGGGAAAACCATGAAAGCCAAGTTCCTCGTTCCGCTGCTGCTGTTCTTCGGCCTCGCCGGCTTCCTCGCCTTCGGCCTCACCCTCAATCCGCGCGAGGTACCCTCGCCGCTGATCGACAAGCCGGCGCCGAACTTCCGCCTCGCCCGCCTCGACCAGCCCGAGCAGACCTTCACGCTCGAAGACATGCGCGGCCAGGTCTGGCTGCTCAACGTGTGGGCCTCGTGGTGCGTCGCCTGCCGCCAGGAGCATCCGCTGCTGGTGCGCATGGCCGAGCAGAAGCTGGTGCCGGTGGTCGGGCTTGCCTACAAGGAGGTGCGCGGCGACGGTGCGATCAGTACGCGTGGCATGAGCCTCGAGGCCGAGACCGCGATGGCGGTGGAGCGCGGCCGGCGCTGGCTGGCCGATCACGGCAACCCCTACGTGGTGTCGGTGATGGACATCGACGGCCGCGTCGGCATCGACTTCGGCGTGTATGGCGTTCCCGAGACCTTCCTGATCGACCGCGAGGGCCGCATCCGCTACAAGCATATCGGCCCGATCACCCCTGAGTCGCTGCAGACCCAGATCATGCCCAAGGTCGAGGAGCTGCGCCGTGCCGGTTGATCCGAAGCGTTCCCGCTCCATCCTCTCCTCGCTGCGTCGCACGCTTGGCGTCGGCGCGCTTGCCGTGCTGATGGCCTCCCCGCTCCACGCCGCCACCGCCGACGCCGGGCCGGCCACCGTGCCCGCTGGCATCGCCACGGCGAGCGATCCCGGCGTCGCTCCTGCGGTCGCCGCCGATCCCAGGCTCGAAGCCGACATGATGGAGCTGTCGCACAAGCTGCGCTGCCTCGTCTGCCAGAACCAGTCGATCGCCGAATCCAACGCGCCGCTGGCGGTGGACCTGCGCAATCAGGTGCGCGAGCAGCTCGCCGCGGGCAAGGACAAGGACGACGTGATCGACTACCTGGTCGAGCGCTACGGCGACTTCGTGCTCTACGAGCCGCCCTTCAACGCCGCGACCGGGCTGCTCTGGGTCGGGCCGTTCGCCCTGCTGCTGGCGGGCGCCGGCTGGCTGGCCTGGCGCCTGCGCAGGCGCCGCCGCGAGATCGCCGCCGATGGCGCGCTCAGCGCCGCAGACCGCGAGCGCGCGCGTGCGCTGCTCGCCGGCGGCGGGGACGCCGCCTCGAATCCCGCTTCCCCGGAGTCCCGCAAGTGACCGCCTTCATCGTCTTCGCCGGCCTGCTCGTGGCCGGCGCGCTGCTATTGATCCTGCCTCCGCTGCTCGGCTACGGCCGCCGCAGCCAGGCCCAGGCGCGCCAGAGCGCCATGGTGCTCAGCGTGCTGCGCGAGCAGCTCGCCGAGCTCGATGGCGAACTCGCCGAGGGCCGCATCGACGCCGCCGCCCACGCCAGGAGCCGCGAGGAGCTCGAGCGCCGTGCCCTCGACGAGGCCGAGGTGGCCGCCGAGACGGCCGACAGCGCCGACCGCCGGCCGCGCAAGGCCTGGGCGCTCGCCACCGGCCTCACCATCCCCGCGCTCGCCGTCGGCACCTACCTGATGATCGGCGAGCCCGCCGCGCTCGACCCCAAGAACGTCGAGGGCCAGCAGGGCTTCACCCAGGAGCAGGTCACCGAGATGGTGGGCAGCCTCGAGAAGCACCTCGTCGACAACCCCGACAACGCCGAGGGCTGGGCGATGCTGGCACGCACCTACATGGTGCTGAAGGATTTCCCCAAGGCCGCGGCCGCCTACGCGCGCCTCGACAAGCTGGTCCCCAACAACGCCGACGTGCTGTCCGACTGGGCCGACGTCGTCGCCGCGCAGACCGGCAAGGTGAGCGGCGACGCCGAGGCGCTGGTGCTGCGCGCGCTCGAGGCCGAACCGAAGCATCCCAAGGCGCTGGCGCTGGCCGGCACCGCTGCCTACCAGCGCGACGACTTCGCCGCCGCTGCCGGCTACTGGGAACGCATCCTCGCCCAGATTCCCCCGGGCGACGACGTCGGGCGCGGCGTGCGCGCGAGCATCGACGAGGCGCGCGCCAAGGCCGGCATGGCCCCGCTCGCGGCCGCCGAAGGCAACGCCGCACCGGCACCGTCCTCCCCGCTCAAGGTCGCCGGCCGCCTGCAGGTCGACGGCGCGCTCGCCGGCCAGGTCGCGGCCGAGGACGCCGTGTTCGTGTTCGTGCGCGGCGAGGCCGGCGGTCCCCCGCTCGCGGCGCTGCGCTTCAAGGGCAGCGAGCTGCCGGTGAGCTTCGACTTCGACGGCGCGATGCTGATGATGGGCGACGCCCCCGTGCCCGAGCGCATCGTCGTCGCGGCGCGCGTCTCCAAGGGCGGCGACGCCACCGCGCGCGCGGGCGACCTGGAGGGCGTCAGCGCCCCGGTTGCCCCCGACGCCGACGGCGTGACGGTGACCATCGATCGAGTGCGGCAGTGAGGGCGTGAGCAGTGAGGCGTGAGGGATGAGGTGCGGATCGCACCCGAACGCACACGCCCCAGGGAACGCAGGCGGTTCGGTGTCGCAGTCTCTTGCGCCTGACGCCTAACGCCTCACGTACTCCACGCCCACCCGCTTCACGTTGCACAGCAGCTCGTAGGCGATCGTGCCGGCGGCCTGGGCGATGCGGTTGACCGGCACTTGAGCGCCCCACAGCTCCACCCGGCTGCCGAGGCCGGCGTCGGGCAGCTCGGTGAGGTCGATCGTCAGCATGTCCATCGACACCCGGCCGATGATGCGGCTGGCGCGACCTTCGACCGCCACCGCCGTGCCGTCGGGCACCACGCGCGGGTAGCCGTCGGCGTAGCCCATCGCCACCAGGCCGACCCGGGTCGGGCGTTCGGCGACGAAGCGGCCGCCGTAGCCGACGGGTTCGCCGGGCGCGATCTCGCGCACCGCCATCACCGCGCTCTCCAGCGTCATCACCGCGCGCAGGCCGTTGCCCTCGCCCGGCATCGGATCGGCGCCGTAGAGCAGGATGCCCGGGCGCGCCCAGTCGCGGCGTGCCTGCGGCCAGCCCAGGATCGCGGCGGAGTTGGCTACGCTGCGTGCGCCGGGCAGGCCGGCGGTGGCGGCTTCGAAGCGCTGCAACTGCTCCAGCGTGGTCTCCATATCGGGCTCGTCGGCGCGCGCAAAGTGCGTCATCAGCACGATGCGGCCGACCTTGCCGCTCGCCTGCAGGCGCTGCCAGGCCCGCGCCACCGCGTCGCCGACGAAGCCGGCGCGGTTCATGCCGCTGTTGACCTTCAGCCACACGTCCATCGGCGCGGCGAGCGGCGTGCGCTCCAGCATGCGCACCTGTTCCTCGTGGTGGACGACCATCCACAGCCGCTGGCGCGCCGCCTCGGCCAGCTCCGCCGCGTCGAACACGCCCTCGAGCAGCAGGATGGGGGCATCGATGCCGCCCGCGCGCAGCTCCAGCGCCTCGCCGAGGAAGGCCACCGCGAAGCCGTCCACCTCGTCGCACAGCGCTTGCGCACAGCGCAACGCGCCGTGGCCGTAGGCGTTGGCCTTGACCACCGCGAGCGCCCGCCCGCCGTGGCGCTCGCGGGCGAGGCGGTAGTTGTGACGAAGGGCGGCAAGGTCGATGAGGGCGCGGGCGGGACGCATGGTCGTGATCAGAGGCGGTTAAAGGACAAAATGGTGCGTTGATTTCCTCGGCACCGCAATCCGCCCCACGGGCGCTCCTGCTCCGGTGCGGCGAGGCGGACGATGGGCCGGCGGCGTGCGTTCATGCATGCACCCGGCGCCGGCCCGGGCGCAAACGAGGCGATGGTCCATCGACGCGCGGCCGTGTCGCCCGCAGCGCTTGCACCCGTACCGGTAGGAGCGCCGGCAGGCGCGAAGCGGGCGGTCGGACGGTCCGACGCGCGTCGCAATCTCCGCCGCCGCATTCGCGCCTGCCGGCGCTCCTACATGAACCGGCGCGGGTCCGGGCGCGAGGTGGGTATCGGGCCGGCGGCGTGCGGCCATGGATGCACCCGGCGTGGGTTTGGGCGTAAGCGGGGCGACGGGTCGTCGACGCGCGGCCGTGTCGCCCGTAGCGCTTCCGCCTGCACCTGTAGCAGCGCCGGCAGGCGCGAAGCGGGCGCTCGGACGGTCCCACGCGCGTCCCAATCTCCGCCGCCGCATTCGCGCCTGCCGGCGCTCCTACATGAACCGGCGCGGGTCCGGGCGCGAGGTGGTGTCGGGCCGGCGGCGTGCGGTCATGGATGCACCCGGCGTGGGTTTGGGCGCGGAGTGGGTGTCGGGCCGGCGGTGTGCACTCATGCATGCACCCGCCGCGGGCTCAGGCGGTGCCGAGCGGATGCTGGCGGGGGCCGGCGGTCGGCATGCTGCGGCGCTCGGCGCCGTAGCGCGCCAGGGCGAGGTCGTCGTGGCGGATCGCGGGCTGGCGGCCGGTGACGAGGTCGGCGACGAGCGCGCCGGCGCCGCAGGACATGGTCCACCCCAGGGTGCCGTGGCCGGTGTTGAGGAAGAGCTCGGGGAAGGGCGTGGCGCCGATGATCGGGGTGGAGTCCGGCGTCATCGGGCGCAGGCCGGTCCAGAACTCCGCCGCCTTCACGTCGCCGCCGCCGGGGAAGAGGTCGTTCACCACCATCTCCAGGGTCTCGCGCCGGCGCGGGTTCAGGCGCAGGTCGAAGCCGCCGAGCTCGGCCATGCCGCCGACGCGGATGCGCTCGTCGAAGCGCGTCACCGCCACCTTGTAGGTCTCGTCGAGCACGGTGGACACCGGCGCGCGTGCGGCGTCGATCAGCGGCACGGTGAGCGAGTAGCCCTTCACCGGATACACCGGCAGGTCCAGCCCGAGGCTGGCGGCGAGCGCGCGCGAGTAGCTGCCGAAGGCGAGCACGTAGCGGTCGGCGACCAGGGTCTGCTCGACGCCGTCGGCGCCGGCGATGCGCACGCCCTCGATGTGGCCGCCGCGGCGCACGAGCTCGCGCACCTCGGTGCCGAAGCGGAAGGTGACGCCGGCCGCCTCGGCCATCTGCGCCAGGCGGGTGGTGAAGAGCTGGCAGTCGCCGGTCTCGTCGTTGGGCAGGCGCAGGCCGCCGGCGAGCTTGCCGGGGCGATGGGCCAGCGCCGGCTCGGCGGCGGCGAGGGCGTCGCCATCGAGCAACTCGTAGGGCACGCCGCACTCTTCCAGCACCGCGATGTCGCGCGCGGCGGCATCGAGCTGGGCCTGGGTGCGGAAGAGCTGCAACGTGCCGCGGCTGCGCTCCTCGTAGGCGATGCCGGTGTCGGCGCGCAGCGTGCGCAGGCAGTCGCGGGCGTACTCGGAGACGCGCATCATGCGTTCCTTGTTCACCGCGTAGCGCGCGCTCGAGCAGTTGGCGAGCATCTGCGCCATCCAGCGCAGCTGGAACAGGCTGCCGTCGGCGCGGATGGCGAGCGGGGCGTGGCGCTGGAACAGCCACTTCATCGCCTTCAGCGGAATGCCGGGCGCGGCCCAGGGCGTGGAGTAGCCGGGCGAGACCTGGCCGGCGTTGGCGTAGCTGGTCTCGAGCGCGGCGCCGGGCTGGCGGTCGATCACGGTGACGCGCGCACCGCGCTGGGCCAGATACCACGCGGTGGTGGTGCCGATCACGCCGCTGCCGAGTACGATCACGTTCATTTCGCGTCTCCTGCCTGTATTCGATGGAATTGCGGCAGTCTAATGAGGCTTTGCTAGCGAAAGTCACTAAACTGATATCGTTAATCAGTGAAGAACACCAATCCGGAGCCTGCCTTCCCGGCGGCGTAGTGAAATGCGCGACCTCGACCGTACAGACCTGAAAATACTGGATTTGTTGCAGAAGAACGGGCGCCTGACGATGACCGAACTGGCCCATCAGGTGGGGCTGTCGGCGACCCCGTGCACCGAGCGGGTGCGCCGCCTGGAGCGCGAGGGCGTGATCACCGGTTACCACGCCCGCGTCGACCCGCGTGCGCTCGGCCGCCCGCTGCTGGTCTTCGTCGAGCTCAAGCTGGCCGCAAAGTCGAACGACGCCTTCGAGCGCGTGAAGAAGGAGCTCGCCTTCGTGCCCGAGGTCATGGAGTGCCACCTGGTGTCGGGCGACTTCGACTATCTGATCAAGGCACGCATCTCCGAGATGAGCGACTACCGGCGCCTGCTCGGCAACATTCTCCTCAAGCTGCCCTCGGCCACCGAGTCGCGCAGCTACGTGGTGATGGAGGAGGTGAAGGAGAGCCTCTATATTCCCTCCATGTCATGAGCCCAGCGAGGTCCGGGATGGACGACAGGAGACGGCGCGCATGAGCGCGGAACGTGGCGCCCCGATCCGTGCGCTCGAGCGCGGCATCGAGGTGCTCCGCCTGCTCGGCCCCCAGGAGGGCAGCTCGCTGCGCGCGCTGCACGCTGCCAGCGCGCTGCCCAAGCCGACCCTGCTGCGCATCCTGCACACCCTGGAGCGCGGCGGGCTGGCGTGGCGGTCGATCGAGGACGGGCTGTGGCGGCGCTCGCAGGCGTGGGCCGCGGCGCCCAGCGGCAGCGCCATCGATCCGCGCCTGGTCGAGGCCTCGGCGCCGCACCTCGTCGCGCTGCAGCGCACCGTGCTGTGGCCGTCCGACCTGCTCGTGTACCGCGACTTCGCGATGGAGGTCGCGGAGAGCTCCCGCCGCCTCTCCGGGCTCGCGCTCAATCCGCGCTACGGCATCGGCTACCGCGTGGACATCCTGCTCTCCGCGCCCGGGCGGGCCTGGCTGGCCTTCTGCGACCCGGCCGAGCGTGCCGCCGTGATCGCCCACTGGCGCGCCGCGTCGCCGCCCAATCCGCGCACGGCGGCCGTCCTCGACGGCGAGCTCGACGCCATCCTGGAGGAGACGCGCCGGCGTGGCTACGCGGTGCGCGACGCGCTCTTCGGCGGCTCCTTCGAGGAGATGGCGGGCTTCGACGACGGCTTCGACGCCATTGCCGTGCCCATCCTGGCCGATGACGGGGTGCGCGCGGCGATCAACCTGGTGTGGCCGCGGCGCTACGACCTGCGCGCGAAGGTGGTGGAGGCGCACCTGGGCGACCTGCAGGCCTGCGCCGCGGCGATCGCGGCTGCGCTCGCGTCGCCGCGCCGGCCCTGAGCCTTCGCCCGCGCCGTCGCGCGGGCCTTCCTTCAGCGTGGGCGGGTGCGTTCCAGGTAGCGCTCCACCGCGTCGAGGTTGCGGCGCACGCGCGCATGGCCGGGCAGCAGCGCGTCGGCGGCACGCAGCTCGCGCGCGGCCTCTTCCCAGCGCTGGCGCTGGCCGGCGAGCAGGCCGAGGGCGAGGTGGAGCTCGCCGGGACTGGCGGCGCGCGCCAGCCCGTCGCGCAGGACGCGTTCGGCCTCGTCCTCGCGCCGGGTCTGCGCGAGCAGCGTGGCCAGCCCCAGGCGGGCCGCGTCGAGCGCGGGCTCGCGCTGCAGCGCGCGGCGCAAGCGCTGCTCTGCGGCGGGCGCATCGCCTTGCGCGAGCGCGAGCCCGGCGAGGTTGAGCTGGGCGCTGGGCATGTCGGCCATTGCCTGCTGTGCCGCGACGAACTCGGCCAGCGCGGCGCGCTGCCGATCCTGCAGCGTGGGCGCGAGCGCAGCCACGGGCAGGTCGGCGAGCGCGCGCGCCGCGGTGATGCGCACCGCGCGCAAGGGGTCGGCGAGCAGGGGGGAGAGCTGCGCGACGCGCTCTTCGGCGGGGCGCAGCGCGAAGGCGGCTGCGGCGCTCGTGCGCACCGCCGGGTCGGGGTCGCGCAGGGCGGCGGCCGGTAGCGCACCGGGGTCGAGCTGGGCAAGCTGCTCGATCGCGCTCGCACGCACGATCGCGGGCAGGGCAGCATCGCCGGCGAGCGCGGCCAGGCCCGCCGCGGCGCCGGGGGTGCCCGCGCGCGCGGCGGCGAGGCGCTCGCCGTAATGGGGCGGATGCGTGCGCTTGCCATGGTGGCGCTCGATCGCCCCCGCGGCCCACTCCGCGCCGCGCTCGGCGTGGCAGCCGGTGCAGGCGTCGGGGGCGCCGGTGCGCGCGCTCAGGTCGGGGCGCGGAATGCGGATGGCGTGGTCGCGGCGCGGATGCACGACCATGTAGTTGCGGCTCGGCATGTGGCAGTCGACGCACTGGCTGCCGGCGCCGCCGCCGCGGTGGAAGTGATGCGCGGGCGCGTCGTAGTCCTTCGGCTGCAGGCCGGGAAAGCGTCCGCGGTCGGGCGTGGGGTTGTGACAGGCGGTGCACAGCGCGTTGCCGTCGGCGCGCAGGCGGCCGCGGTGGGGGTCGTGGCAGTCGGTGCAGGCCACGCCCGCCTGGTACATGCGGCTCTGGCGGTAGGAGCCGTACTCGAAGACCTCGTCGAGCTGCTGGCCGTCGGCGTGGTAGAGGCCGGGGCGCAGGTTGTCGGGGACGAACTGGTCGAACAGGGGGGCGCCGGCCACGGCGTCCTCGACCAGCCGGGTGCGGCGTGCGTGGCAGGCGGCGCACTGGTCGACCTGGGCGTGCGCGCCGGCCAGCGCCCGGTTCGGGGTCGGTACGGGCCGCTGCGCGCGCGCGCCCGTGGCGGCGAGCCTGCCGGCGCTCTCCGCGTGCGCGCGGCCGGCGCCGTGGCAGGCCTGGCAGCCCACATTCGGCTCGGCCCAGGTGGTGGCGTAGCGGTCGTGCTCGTCGTCGTAGCCCTTGCGGTAGGCGGTGGTGTGGCACTCGCCGCACATCAGGTTCCAGTTCTGGTAGCGCCCGCTCCAGTGCAGGTTGTCGCCCGGGGGCACCGGGCCATCGGTGTGCAGCGAGAACCAGGTCTTGCGGGTGGTATCCCAGGCGATCGTGAAGGCCTGCAGGCGCCCGCCCTCCTGCGGCAGCAGCACCTGCTGCAGCGGCCGGATGCCGAAGACGTGGCTGGCCGCGAGCTCCTGCGTGCGGCCGTCGGCGCCCTGCGCGGCGACCACGAAGTCGCCGCCGCGGCGGAAGAAACGCGCTGCCGCCGCGCCCTCGCCGAAACGCACATCGCCGAAGTCGCCGAGTACGGTCTGCGCCGTCGCCGGCTGCATCGCATGGCGGTGCTTCGATTCCGCCCACGCGCCCGCCTGGTCCGGGTGGCAGGCAAGGCAGTCGCGGTCGGCGACGTGGTCGGGCCGCGCCCCCGCCTGCGGGACCGCCGCGAACGCGGCCGGCACCATCAGGACGAGGGCGAGGAGCAGGGCGGCCAGGCGCATGCGCTCAGGGCTTGGCCGTGCGCGGGACGAGGGTGGCCTCGTACTTCAGGTCCTCGTAGTACTTGGCGCCGTTGCTGTAGCCGGGACGGTTGGCGAGGTTGGGGATCTCCAGCGTGCCGGTCTCGCGCACGTAGTCGCGCCAGGCCACCAGCATCTCGCCCAGCTTCTGCGGGTTGGAGGCGGCGAGGTTGCGGCCCTCGGTGCGGTCCTGGGCGACGTTGAACAGCTCCCAGTCGCCCGTGCCCCAGGGCTGGTTCGCGGACACGATCTTCCAGTCGCCCTTGCGCAGCGCCTTGCGCCCGCCGAGTTCCCAGCCGATCGCCTTGTCGGCGCCATGCACGGCCTGCCCGCGGCCCTGCAGCAGCGGCAGCATCGAGGCGCCGCGCAGCGGCAGCACGGGCTTGCCCTGGTACTCGGTGCCCGGGTGCCGGGTGCCGGCGAGCTCGAACAGCGTCGGCGCGATGTCGGTCACGTGGGCCATGGCCGACTCGAGCTTGCCACCCTTGACGCCCGGGCCCCAGGCGATCGCCGGCACGGCGATGCCGCCCTCGTACATGAAGGACTTGAACATGCGGAACGGCGTCGAGCCCACCTGCGCCCAACCCGGGCCGTACTCGGCGTAGGAGCCGGACTTGCCGATGTGCGCGATGCTGTTGTCCATGTCCTTGTGGATCCACTCGCGGGTGCGCGCCACGTCGTACACCGAGTTGCCGTCGGCGCCGTTGTCGGACAGGAAGAAGATGAAGGTGTTGTCGAGCTGGCCGGTCTTCTTCAGGTAGTCGAGCATGCGGCCGACGTTCTGGTCCATGTTGTCGACCATCGCGGCGTACACCGCCATGCGCCTGGCTTCGGACTCCTTCTCCGCCGCGCTCAGGCTGTCCCACTTCGGCCACAGCGGATGGCCCTCGAACACGGGCGTGTCGGCGGCCACGAGGCCGAGCTTCTTCATGCGCTCGAGGCGGTCGCGGCGCAGCTTGTCGTAGCCGTCCTTGTAGCGACCTTCGTACTTGGCGATGTCCACATCATGGGCGTGCAGCGGCCAGTGCGGCGCGGTGAAGGCGAGGTAGGCGAAGAAGGGCTTGCCCGAATCCTTGCCGGCGTCGATGTACTGGATCAGCCGCGAGGTGAAGAAGTCGGACGAGAAGAAGTCCTTCGGCAGCGTCGCCTCCTTGCCGTTCTCGCGGTAGATGGCCTTGGGCGGCTTGGCCGGATCGGCGGCGACGATGCCTGCACCGTCGCTCCAGTGGCTGGAGCCGCCATGCACCAGGGCGTAGGACTGGTCGAAGCCGCGCGCGGCCGGGCTGAACTGCTCGGGCACGCCGAGATGCCACTTGCCGGTCATCAGCGTGCGATAGCCGGCGTCGCGCAGCACCTGCGCCATCGGCACCACACGCTCGTTGAGGTAGCCCTCGTAGCCCGGCTTGCCGCGCTGCTCGGGCAGCATGAGCTCGGCCATGTCGCCGAAGCCGGCGAGATGGTTGTCGGTGCCGGACATCAGCATCGCCCGCGTCGGCGAGCAGAACGGCGAGGCGTAGAACTGGGTCATCTTGACCCCGGTGTCGGCCAGCTTGTCCAGATTGGGGGTGGCGATTTCGCTGCCGTAGCTGCCGAGGTCGGTGTAGCCGAGGTCGTCGGCCATGATCAGCAGGATGTTGGGGCGGTCCGCCTTGGCCGGTGGGGCGGCGTGGCCGGCCTGGATGCCGATGGTGAGCGTGGCCACCGGGATCAGCAGTGTCGCGAGCGCTGCTTTCATTGTCTGTCTCCTGGAATAAATCCGGCTTGTATCCGGTTTCATGAATTTAATTCAATTCTCGAGAAATTCAGCGCGATCTGAAGATGTTCCGCAGGGTGGAACGATAGCCTGCCTCCAGGCGGCGTGTGCCGATGCGGGCGGGGCGGACGGAAAGCGTGTCGGCAGTCTTTACACATGACCCCCGGCAAGCGTCCTGGCGACGGACAAGGTATTGATCTGGAAGGGAAGGGAAGGGAAGGCATTGAACTTGCTCCGATGCGCTGACCTAACCAAGGAGCCAATCATGAAGCTGCATGCACTCGCCCTCTCCCTTGCGCTCTCCGCCATGTCGATGGGGGCGCAGGCCGCCGTCGTCGGCGTGTATGGGGGCTATCCCTCGAGCGTGTCCGTATCCGGCGGTCTCACCGGCCTGGGGCATTCCGTGGTTGACGTGGCCACTGCCGACGCGGCCAGCCTGGCCGGCCTGGATGCGTTGGTCATCGGGCGCAGCCAAAGCGGCAATGCCGCCATCACCAGCTTCATCAACGGCGGCGGCATGCTTTTCACCGAGTGGAGCACCGCCTCGTACGGCATGAGCCTGCTCGGCGGCAGCGCAAGCGACAACTACGGCTCCTCTATGACCAACGACAGCGTCGTCTTCACTGCAGCCGGCATTGCTGCGGGGCTTGGTAACGTCTTGGGGACGAGCTATGCGGATGGCGGGGCGAGCGAGTTCTTCCAGGACTTCGGGACCCTGGGCAGTGGCACCGTCTTCGCAACGCGCGGTTCGAGCGGCGCAGCTGCGATCGTGGGCGGTGCGTACGGTAGCGGCTACGTCTGGGTCAATGGTTTCGACTGGGCCGACGGTCCGGGGCCGAACACCTTCCGCCTGATCGACAACCAGATCGATGCGCAGATTGGAACCGGGACCGTCCCCGAGCCGGCTACCCTGCTGCTGATGGGCGCCGGCCTCCTTGGTGCCGGCTTCGTGCGCCGTCGTTCGGCCTGAGGGACCGAAGCCAGCGCCGGGCCAGCGTCCGGCGGCGCGACCGCCGGCGAGCCCTTCACTCCGGGGCGAGGTCATCCGCCAGAGGCTGAGCCTGCTCTTCATCGAGGACGACGAGGCGCAGAACCGGCCCGGCATCGTGCGCACCATCTACGACCTCACCGCGGGCACCGGCGGCATGGTGCTCAATGGCTCGTCGTATTCACCGGCGGTGCTGGCTCGGGCGAGTCCGAGATCCGCCGCCACCCGTTCGACAACGAGCTGGTCGCGGCCGCTGGCGGAGATCGGCGCGGACCTCGAGCGTTCGATGGCCCGGAGCTGCCGATCGCTTTCAACACCTTGTCCAGTGCGTCGAACGAGGCGATGCTTCAGAGCAAGACCACGACGGCCGCCAACCTGGGCGGCTTCATCGCCGATGCCGGGCTGCGTGTGCTGCTGCTGGACCTTGACGTGCAGCCCACACTGTCGAGCTACTTCACGCTGGACGTGCGCGCGCCCCGCGGCATTTACGAGATGCTGGCCTTCAACGAGCGGCGCATCGAGCAACTGGTGTCGCGCACCGCGGTCGCGGGCCTGGACCTGGTGCTCTCCAACGACGACCGCGGCGAACTGAACACGCTGCTGCTGCACGCTCCGGATGGGCGCCTGCGACTGCGCCATCTGCTTCCCGTCTTCCGCACGCACTATGACTTGCTGTTGATCGACACGCAGGGCGCGCGCAGCGTGCTGCTGGAGATGGCGGTGCTGGCGTCCGACCTGGCGCTGTCGCCGGTGACGCCGGAAATCCTCGCGGCGCGCGAGCTGCGGCGCGGCACGCTGCAACTGATCGAGGACATCGCGCCGTATCGGCACCTGGGCATCGAACCGCCGCCGCTGCGCCTGCTCATCAACCGTGTGCATCCGGTGTCGTCGAACGCGCGGCTGGTCCAGCAAGCGCTGCGACAGGTGTTCCAGGAACAGGCCGGCGTGCAGGTGCTGGACACCGACGTGCCGGCCATCGAAGCCTATCCGCGCGCTGCGACACGAGGATTGCCGGTGCATCGGGTGGAGTACCGGCGGCCGGCTGGGCGCACGGCGCCCGCGGCGCTGGACACCATGCGCACGCTGGCGGGCGAGCTGTTCCCCGCGTGGCGGGAGCGCTTCGCGCTGGTCACCGGCCGGGCCGATGCGGGAGGGGCCAGCCATGGCGAGCGCACATGAACTGGCGCGCGGCCGTGAACGGCTGCGCGCGCTGATCGAGTTCGCGCTGGGCGAAGGCTGGCGCGTGGTGCGCACGTCCGGCGGGCACCTGAAATTCACGAAACCAGGCTGCGCGTCGATCTACACCAGTTCGACTGCGAGCGACCACCGTGCCGACCGCAATGCCCGCGCGCAACTTCGCCGCGCCGACCGGCAGGCGCAGGAGAACGGCCGTGGCTGAGCTGACGCCGCAGGACATGGCGGCCAAGCTGCTGGCCACCGGCTTCGAGCGCAGCGGCCCTTCGGCCGCGACCTTGAGCGACCCCATCGCCGACACGCCGATGGTGGTGACGCTGGACCAGTTGCGGCCCTACGACCACGACCCGCGCGTGACGCGCAACCCGGCCTATGCGGAGATCAAGGCGTCCATCCGCGAACGCGGGCTGGACGCGCCCCCCGCGATCACGCGCAGGCCGGGCGAGGCGCACTACATCATTCGCAACGGCGGCAACACGCGGCTGGCGATCCTGCGCGAGTTGTGGAGCGAGACCAAGGAGGAACGCTTCTTCCGCATTGCGTGCCTGTTCCGCCCGTGGCCGGCGCGCGGCGAAATCGTGGCGCTGACCGGGCATCTGGCCGAGAACGAGCTGCGCGGCGGGCTGACCTTCATCGAGCGGGCCTTGGGCGTCGAGAAGGCGCGCGAGTTCTACGAGCAGGAAAGCGGCCAGGCGCTGTCACAGAGCGAACTCGCGCGGCGGCTGACTGCCGACGGCTATCCGGTGCCGCAGTCACACATCAGCCGCATGAACGATGCGGTGCGCTATCTGCTCCCAGCGATCCCGACGCTGTTGTACGGCGGACTGGGCCGGCATCAGGTGGACCGGCTCGCGGTGCTGCGCAAGGCCTGCGAGCGCACCTGGGAGCGGCGTGCGCTGGGCCGCACCGTGACCGTGGACTTCGCCACCTTGTTCCACGACGTGCTGACGCAGTTCGACACACAGCCGGACGACTTCTCGCCGCAGCGGGTGCAGGACGAGCTGGTGGGCCAGATGGCCGAGCTGCTGGAGGCGGACTACGACACGCTGGCGCTGGAGATCAACGACAGCGAAAGCCGCCAGCGTGCGCTGACCAGTGAACCAGCGGCACCGACGTCACCGGCGGCGCCTGTCGTGCCTGCTGCTCCTCCCCCGCCGGTCTCCGCGCCTCAGCAGCCACCCGCCTCGTCTGTGCCGCGCGACGCCACGCCCGTCGCGCGACCGGCGCCAGCAGCGACACCGCCTGCATCGCCCGAAGCGCCGGAGTACCAGCACGGGCAACGCGACGAGCGCTTGCAAGGGCACATCGTGACACCGGCACCGACCACCGAGCGCCTGCAGTCCATCCAGAGGATGGTCGCGGACCAGCTCGGCGACAAGTTGCCCGACTTCGAGGCCGATGCGCTGCGTGCGATCCCCGTGCAGGTCGGCGGGCTCTATCCCATCTCGGACGTCTGGTACGTCGAGCCGGGGCTGGACGTGCCGGATCGCCTGCGCGTGCACATCGCGCAGTTCGCGCGCGAGATCGCCGGGGAAGCGGCGGTAGCCGATCACATCGAGGCCAGCGACGGCGGCATCGGCTTCCTCTGCGTGGCGCCGGCCGTGGGCCAGGCGAAGGCGCTGCCGGCGTTCGCGCGGGCGGTGCTGACCCTGCTGCATGCGCTGAGTGCGGCTCCGCCCTCCGCGAACGGATTGGACCGCGCGCGGCTGGCCGACGAGCTGGCGGCGCTGCTGCATGGCCACGGCGGCTCGGCCACACGCCTGAGCGATGCTGCGCTGGTGAAGCTGTTCCGTCTGCTGCGCCTGGCGCGCCGGCTGCTGGACCTGGAAGCCAGCGTAGCGGGCCAGGAATCCTGAGCGCAGGAGGCTCCCGTATGTCGGCACCGCACCCGCTCAACCAGGCCGTGATCGCCCAGGCCCTGCATGACCTGCGCAACGGCCAGTTGCGCCGCTGCAAGGCCATGGGCTTCGGTGACGAGGAGCTGGATGCGCTGAAGCACCCCGAACTCGTGAGCATGCTGGTGAATGCCACGGTGTCGTGGTGTTCGGTGTCGGTGAACCGGGAAGTGTTGAAGCGGCTGCTGAGCCAGGTGCACGACGTGGAGCGGGAGATCGCCACGGTGGACCGTATGCTGCGCCTGGGGGCGAGCACGGAGATGGTCAGCAAGTTCTACGGCCTCACGCATCAGGAAGTGGCGCTGCGCCGCGACATCCTCGGGCTGCCCAAGCGCAAGGGCCGGCATCCGGTGCTCGCCGAGGCGCAGGAGGTGGCCTTGTGGGAACGCTGGAAGGCCGGCATCACGGAGCGGCAGATCGCGCTGAACGACGACATGGCGATGGTGGCGCTGACCATGGATCTGGCCGAGGCCATGACCCTGCCCATGTCGGTGATCTGGTCGGCGATACGGAACTGGATCGACCATGGGTTGGTATAGGCCATGACCACGGGCGGCGCACCACGGCGCGAAGGCCCCGTTGCGCTGTCCGCGCTCTTCGACGAGGCCCTGCAGCACCTGCAGCCGGCGCAGGGAACGGCGCCGGCCGCCGACGGTTTCCTCTACAGCGGCAACCGCCATGAGAGCGTGCCGCGCAGGCTGTTCCTCGACCGGCGCCTGACGCCGCTGGAGCGAAACGCCTGGCAGGTGTTCCGCCTGCAGCTCAACGACGACGGCGTGACCGCCTTTCCCACCTACGACCAGCTCCGCCCCTATCTGGCGTCCATGCCCTGTGCGGCGCAAGCCTCGCACGAGACCGTGGCGCGCGCCTTGACGCTGCTGCGGCTGACGCGCTGGCTCAGCCTGGTGCGGCGGCGGCGCGATCCCAAGACCGGCCGTATCCAAGGCAACCTCTACGTGCTGCACGACGAACCGCTGTCGCCCTTCGAGGCGATGCAGCTCGACCCGGACTACCTGGGCCTGGTGAGTCAGGCGCTCACGCACGCGGCGAAGGCGGTGCAGGTCGTGGGCATGAACACGCTGCGAGAGATCGCCGAAGACCCGCTGCTCAGCGGGCGCACGCTGCCGACCCGTCTGCAAGTGCTGGCGCAGCGCATGGCGCGGCATGGCTGGACGACGCCAGGTTATCCACAGGAGGGTGCGGACCACGAATCCGAAGAAGGCCAGGAAGCCCTGCTTCGGAATGACGCGCGCCCGTCTTCGGAATCCGAAGCAGGGCCGAAACCCGCGCCGGACGGCTCTCTTCGGATTCCGAAGGAGGACCGTACAGTACGTAATGATCGTATAAATGAAGTACGTACAGTACCGCGCGCGAGGGCCTTGCAGAACCTGCGGCTGCCCGAGCGTTTCCTGCGCTTGAAGGACGAGCAGCAGGCCGGCGCGCTGGTGGCGCTGCAGCAGGTGGACGAGGCGCAGCGGCAGGCCGTGCTCGACGAGTGGGCGGCACGCTGTGGCGGCAGTACGGTGCGCAATCCCGCCGGCTACTTGTTCGGCATCATCCAGAAGGCGATCCGCGGGGAGTTCAAGGCGTGGGCGGGCAACGACGCAGCAGCGCCGCCCGCGCCGCGAGCTGCGGGGCCGGCGCCATCGTCGTCGCCTTCGGCTTCCCGCCCAGCCGACCCCGAGGTGGCGCGCGCCTACCTCGCACGGCTGCGTTCAGCCTTGCGCGATCCCTGAGCGATCCCCAGGGGATAGACGGAACAGGTCGCCTTCCGGCTGGGGGAGCAGACCGCTTGGAACTGTGCTCAAACTGTGCGTATAATGTGCTCGTGATTCCTTGCCTTTGGGAGCAACGTCATGGCCTCTACCGCTTTCGCGGATGTGCTCGAATCGGTGCGTGAAGCCGGCACGTCCCGCTTTTCCGCCACGAACGTCGCCGATGCCCTGGGCCTGCAGTACCAGGATCTGGCCACGCTGGCTGGCGTGCACCGCAACACCCTGCGCACCCACCCCGAGTCACCGCGACTCCAGGCCGCGCTGCGTGATCTGATGCGGGTGCTATCGGCCGCCTCGGCGGTGCAGCCGGATACCGCACGTGCGTTCTTCATGGTCAAGAACGAGCCCATCCCGGCGTTCCACCACAAGACCCTGCTGCAGTTGGTGCAGGAAGGACGCACCGACGATGCGATCGACTACCTGGAGTCGATCAGTGCAGGGTTCACCGGATGATCCTCCTCGACCTGCCGCCCGGCACCACGCTATTTCGCGCGCACACCCCGCAGTGGGCCAGCCGGCCCACCAGCGGCGCCGGTGCGGCGGCCAAGGGCGGGCGCTTCAACCGGGAGGGCGTCGAGGCGCTGTATCTGTCGCTGGAGGAAGCGACCGCGCTACGCGAATACCAGCAGACCTCGCCCTTCCTGCCGCCCTGCACGATGTGCTCGTACACCGTGGCATTGCGCGAGCTGGTCGATCTGCGGCAGCTCCACCGCGGCGAACCTTGGGACGAGCTGTGGCACGACTGGCGCGAGGACTGGCGCCATCTGAAATTCGACCTTCACATCGAGCCGCCCACCTGGGTGCTGGGCGACATGGTGCTGGCCCAGGGCCATACCGGAATCCTGTTCCCCAGCCAGGCGAACGATGGCGGCACCAATGTCGTGGTGTTCGTGGATCGGCTCAGGGATGGCAATTCGGTCGAGGCCAACGATCCCGACGGGCGACTGCCCCGCGACCAATCCAGTTGGACGCGCTGACTCCACGGCGCGGATTCGCACTCCACCCTTCGGCCCGCCGCTGAGCTATCCCCAGGGGATAGCCGGCACACACAGCCTTCCGTGCGGAACAAACCGGGCGCGCATGGGCTGCGGTTTGTTGACTGAAAGCCTTCCGGCCGATGCCGATGCTGGCGACTCGCTTCTTCACCACGAGTCGCTCCGATGGCCAACGAACGCACAGAACCCCTGCAACTGAATCTCGGATCGCTGCGCAGCGCGATGTCGCTGACGCTGCACACCCACCATGCTTCGCGCATTTGGCATGGCCGCGCGCCGACAGAGGAACGCCCCGGCATCGTCGGCCTCAACGGTTTCATCAGCGTGATGAACAAGATGAAGCGTGGCGCCGAGCAGGACGATCCCTACTCGGACTGGTGGATGCTGCGCGTCGAGGACAAGCTGGCCGATACCAAGACCCGCTTGCAGACGTTGCGCGAACAGGTGGATCAGGCCCTGTCCGACGTGCCGCCCGCGCTGTCTCTGGGCGAAAACATGAACGTGCAGCCGGTGAAGCTGCCGCTGTTCGTCAACGCGCAGCTCGGCTTCAGGGCGGTGTACCTGCTGGCCGACTACGACGACCTGGCGCGCAAGCTGATCCTGGCGCACCACACGGCGCTGATCGACCGCAGCACGCTGGAGCGCTGGCTCAACGACGGGGCGCATGCGCTGCGCAGCCTGTTCTCCCTGGCCCAGCAGTACCGCTACTCCGGCACGACGCGCGACGACTTCGCGGCGAAGAACGCCGCGGCGCGGGCGGCGCTGGAGAAGTTCGGCGAGCTGCCGCAGGATGTGCTCGAAGGCACGCGCCGTTCGCGCTTTGCGCCACCTATCGTGCGGCGGGGGAATCGGTCCGAGGCACCGGCGGCTGACGCCTCGGAACCAGGAATCGCCGATGGTGCCGCCGACGTCGCCGTGCAAGACGAGGGTACCAAGGCATGACGGCAGCGTCTCCTTCCGGTCGTCCAGCACGCTTCATTCCGCTGGGACAGGCGGACTTCCAGCGGCTGGAACATGCAGGCTACCTAAAAGGCCTTTTACAGCCTTTTAAAGGTAAGGGGAGTCTGGAGACCTGGGCCAGCCAGTGCACGGCGCTGCGCGACGAGCTGATCGCCCTGGCACAACGGCAGGTGTTGCCACAGGCGCGGGCCTATCCCTTCAGCCTCCTCGATGTGCAACTGGCCCAGCAGACGACTGGCGCAGGGACGACCTTTCTGCGCTGGCGCAACCTCGACCGTTCGGTCATGGGCGTGGCCTTGTGGGAATCGCTGCTCGATCGCCCCGCGACACCGGCTGCGCTGATCGACGACCTGTATGCGATGGAACTGCAGCGCATCGCGCTGAACATGCAGATCAGCCTGACCCATGGCATCGCCCGCCACGCCCTGGAATGCGCCAGCAGGATGGCACAGGCCGAGGCGACCTATCTGCGGCGTGTCCACGGGCATGTCGCTTCCATTCCCACCACCCCCAAGAAGTCACCATGAGCACCCACTTCGTCGGCGAGGGCAACATCGGTTCTGCGCCGGAGTACCGCGAATTCCCCAACGGCAACGACGAGCCACGCAGGTTGCTGCGCCTGAACGTCTACTTCGACAATCCGATCCCGAAGAAGGATGGCGAATATGAGGACCGCGGCGGCTTCTGGGCGCCGGTGGAACTGTGGCATCGCGATGCCGGGCACTGGCAGTCGCTGTACCAGAAGGGCATGCGCGTACTGGTCGAAGGACGCACCGTGCGCGACGAATGGGAGGACGCCGACGAGAACGAGCGGGTTACCTTCAAGATCGAAGCCCGGCGCGTCGGCATCCTGCCATACCGCATCGAGGCGGTGAGGCTCAGTTCCAAGCCGACCGGGGGCCAGTGACCAAGCATAGTGGGCGGCTGTAGCAACCGTCAGACGCCCGCCATGCACCAGTGGGCTATCCCCCGGGGATAGTTTCACTGCGTTCCACCGGGTTCCAGGCCGCCCTCCCGATACCAATCTCCCGCCCCTTGTAGATTCCAGATTGATCTTTATAAGAATGATTGGTGCGCTGTGGAGCTTGTGGACGAAGGGCCGCGCGGTGGGGAAGTCGTCAGACTTTTCCACGGCGAGCGGCCCGGTGGCCGACAGGCCATCGTCCACAAATCCACAGCGCGAGTCGTTTCGGGCACGGCGGCGCAGCCTGTACGCCCTCTGGGCCTCGAAGCCCGCGTGTGAGCAGATGGCGCGCCGTCGCGACCGTTCCTCCGGAGCCCGAACAGTTGCTGGACTGAACATCGCATTTGCAAGGATGGGAGGGTAGGAACATGCCCGAACCGATCGTTGTGGGCATCGACATCGCCAAGCTGACTTTCGATGCCGCATAGGCGTGACGGCGGAAGTGCGGACGTTTCCAAACGACGACGCCGGTCACGAAGCGCTGATCACGGTCTTGGCCGGGCAGACGGTCGAACTGATCGCGATGGAGGCCACCGGTGGCCCCAAGCGGGATCTGGCCTGTGTGCTGCAGGCGGCCGAT
>JACKMB010000012.1 GCA_024235615.1 Thauera sp.
CCCGCCGGCGACCGCGCCCGCGGCCCCATCGCCTGCGGCCCCCGCGCCCGCCAAGCCTGCGCCACGCCGGCGCAAGCCGACCAGCGGCGGCACCTGACGCCTGGAGGTGAATCGTGAGCATCCGCCCGATCCGACATCCGCTCCCCGGCGAGCGCATCCTCGCCCTCGCTCCCGAAGACGCGGCCGAGGCCGCGCGCTGGTGGCTGCGGCGGCCCAACCTGTTTGCCGGTCGCACGCTGACCGGCCCCACGCTGTCCGCCCGCCAGGACTGGGCCGCGGCCCACGTCGCCCTGCGCGGCCGCGCCTTCACCGCGGGCGTGGTGCAGGGACTGGAGACGGCGCTCGCCGATGTCGGCAGCGGCCTCGGCGGCAGCCGCATCGCGCTGATGCAGGGAAGCGGCCTCGGCGCCAGCGGCGAGGATGTGCACGTCGCCCGCGCCCACGAATTCGAGCTCGGAAGCCTCCCGGTGGTGGCCGATCCCTCGGCCTTCTCCGGCCTCGGCGGCGCCGGTGGCGGCGGCGCGGTGCTCGCAGGCAAGATCGTCGGCCCGGCGCTCGGCGAGGTGGTCGCGGCGGCCCCGGCGGCCCTGCCGCGGGTCGGCATCCTCGTGCTGCAGCCGGTCGCCAGCGAGCGCATCGGCGAGTTCGATCTCACCGACCCCTGCCCGCTCGACGCCTGCTCCGGCGACGGCGGCGCCGCCTTCGAGGACTGGCGCAGCGGTGACGCTGCCCGCCTGCTCTGGTACGCCTGGCCCGAGGAGTGGCGCAGCCTGCCGCCGCTGCCGCCCGCAGGCGCCGGGCGCTGGCGCAACCTGATCGCCTGGCGCATCTTCGAGGCCGAGCGCGGCCTGGGCGAGCATGCGCAGCTGCCCTGGGCACCGTGGGGCGTGGCGCTCGGCCTGGTGGCCTGCGCCGCGGACTGGACCCCGCTCTTCCTCGACCGCGCCAGCGTGGTGCGGGCGGGCGCCCGCGCGCGCTGGCCGCGCATGGGCGGCGGTGCCGGCGGCCTCGCCACACACTGGCGCCTGCCCGCGCTGTGGCAGGCGCAGATCGAACAGCTCGCCGAGCAGATCGCCGCGGCCGGCGACCCGCCACCGCCGCCCGCCAGCCTCGGCGCGGACTTCGCCCGCCTGCCGCCCTTCGGCCTGTTGCCTGCACATGTGCTCGAATTCGACAGCCTGCGCAGCGACTTCTTCCCCGGCGGATTCGAGCTCGACGCGGCACCGATCCCGAGCGAGCAGCTCGACGCCGCGCTTGCCGAGGCGGCCCCGCTCGCCCCCCTCGACACCAGCCTCGGCGAACGCGTGCGTCTGCTGGTGCCGGTGCCGCAGGCGGTGTTCGAGCCGCGCCTGCTGATCCGCGAGCTGATCGACCCCGAGTTCGCCGCCACCCTGGCGGCCTTCACGCTGGCGCGCGCGCGCCAGCTCGGCGCCCGCCAGGGCCTGCGCACGCGCGCCGCGCTACTGGCACGGGCGATCAGCGGGCGCAGCCTCGCGGTGCCGGAGATCGCCGCCGACGCCGAGGCGCTCGAGCCCGAGTCGCTCGCGCCCTGGGGCCCGCCCCCCGCAGGCGGCGGCCATCGCGCGACGCTGCGCGACGGCATCCACCAGCACTTCTTCGAAGCGGCCACCGAGACGCTCGCCGTGGCTGCCGGCGGCGAACTGTTCGCCTGGGTCTACCTCGACCCGGAGCAGCCGCCACGCACGCTGATGTTGCAGTGGCACGCGGGCAACTGGGAACACCGCGCGTGGTGGGGAGAAGACCTCATCCCCTGGGGAGCTGCGGGCACGGCCGCCCATGCCCGCATCGGCGAGCTGCCGCCGAGCGGGCGCTGGGTCGAGCTGCGCATCCCCGCCGCCCTCGTCGGGCTCGACGCGCAGGAGGTCGACGGCATGGCGTTCACCCTCTTCGACGGCCGCGCGGCCTGGGGCATCACCGGCAGCCGCGCGGCGGACGGCAATGCACGGAAGTGGTTCTGCGGCGTGCTGCCGGCCGATGCCCGCAGCGGCGGCGACGAAGCCTGGACCCTGCTCACCCACAACGACCTGTGGGCGCCCTTCGAGCGCATCGACGGCGTCGAGCCGGCGGACGGACGCGGCGCACCGGCCGGCGGCGGGCATGCGGCGCCGGCCGCGGCGGACGGCGGCATCACCGAATACGGCCTCGACGGCGCGACGGCCGTGCTGCGCGCCGACGCCGGCGAGTCGCTGTACGCGTGGGTGCATCTCGACCCCAACGCACCGCCCGTGCAAGTCCTGCTCGAATGGCACAGCAGCCAGGGCCGACACCAGGCATGGTGGGGGCTCGACCGCATCCCCGGCGCGAGCGCAGCAAACCTCGTGCGCACGCGCGCCGGCGCCCTGCCGCGCCCCGCGCGCTGGGTGCGGCTCCTCGTGCCGGCGGGCGGCACGGCCGGCATCGGCATGGAAGGGCTGGAGGTGCGCGGCATGCGCTTCCTGCTCGCCGGCGGCGGGGCCTGCTTCGGCGCCACCGGCGTGCTCGACGCCGACGGCAACGAGCGGCCGTGGTTCGCGGGCAGCCTGCCCGCCGGCGCGCGCCAGCTCGGCGCATGGCATTTCCTCGGCGCACGCGACCTGCTCGCCCCCACCTCGGCCGGCCCCAGGGGCCAGGTCGCGGCGGCGCTCGCGCTCTACGACGATCCGCTGCTGGGCGCGCTGTCGGTGCACGAGCGCTACCAGATCTTCCAGCGCGGCCTGGAGGGCTTCATCGCCTTCCTGAAGGCGCGCGCCGACCGCGCGGACGACCTGGTGGACTTCAACTTCGTCAAGGTCCAGACCGACATCTACCGGGTGCGCCAGATCATCCTCGGCACCTCGGCCGCCACCCGCCTGGCGGTATCGCCCGCGCTGGCCGCGATCGCCCAGTCCGAGACCGCGGTGGCTTCCAGCGCACGCATCGCCGGCTTCTTCGACGAGCTCAAGGCGGAGGCCGCCACACCCGGCGCCAGCGCGGACGGCGGCGCCACCGCCCCCGCCAGGAGCGCGCTGCCCGGCACGACGGGCGCGGGCCTGCGCATCGGGGGCGGGACCGAGGCCGTCGCGGACGCCACGCGCGCGGACAAGCGCACGCTGGAGATCGACGAGTCGGCCGACACCAAGCTCTTCATCCGCGCGGTCAGCGAGCCCCGCTACACGGTCTCCGCCGCGGGCGCCTTCCTGCCATCCGACGTCACCGGCGGCGCTCCCGTGGTCGGGCGGGCGGAGGTGCGCACGGTCAGCATCGCCGAGCGCCTGCAGGCACCGCGCGCGACCGAAGCCAAGGACTACACCACCGCCACCCGCCACGCTGCGGTGAGCGCGCTCACCGCGCACGCGCTGGCGCTGACCGCGGAGGACGGCGGCGAGGTGCCGGGCCTGTTCCTCGACATCGACCTCTACGGGACGCGCGGCGACCCGGCGCTGTTCTACGCCAGCGCGGAGGAGCTCGAGAAGAACGTGCGCCTGCCGGCGATCGACAGCGACAACCCGGAGGACCAGGCCCTGCTCGACGCCCGCCCGCGCAACCTGGCATTCACGAGGCTGCTGCGCGAGCCGTGGCGGATGCCGCTGCTGCTGCGCACGCCGCTGCGCGTGCGGGTCGACGAAGCCACCCAATTTGCCGACGGCACCGATCTCGCCGACAACACGGTGGCGCTGATGCGTCAACTCGAAGGCCGGATCAAGCGCTACCGCGATGCGATCGCGGCGGGCCAGCGTGTGCTCGACGCCCTGCGCGGCAGCGCGCGCGCCCTCGAGAACCGCCTGCGCGCGATCGGCGACGAGCTGGCCGAGGCACGCCACGACGTGGCGGTGACGCGCGCCCTGATCGCGGAGGAAGAGGCGCGCCTGGCGGCGATCAACGACCGCCGCAGCCGCATCCTGCGCGACCACGTCCATTTCATCGCCTACCAGCGTCCGCGCGAGGCCGAGTCGATCCTGCCCACCGCCCAGCGCAGCCTGGACCCCGGCCTGCTCGCGCCCGCGGTGCCGAGCTGCCTGCACGCACGGCAGGACGCTCCCGACGCGCTGCGCGAGCTGCTCGCCACGGTGCGCGAGGCCCCGGCGCGCTGGTTCGCCCATGCACCGGCGCTGCTCGACCGCCTCGACCGCAGCGACCTGCTCATCAAGGCCCTGCAGAGCGCACAACTGCGCAGCCAGCTCCACGCGCTCAAGCTCGCCGCCCAGCCCGCGGACACGCCAGCCAAGGGCGTGCCCGCCGCCATCGCCGGCCTGCACGGCCGGCGCGTGCAGGCCGTGCAGCAGGCGCGCACGGCGAGCACCCGCATCGACCTCGCCGCGCTCGCCACCCTGGGCTGGAAACAGGCGCGCGACGAGGCCGACAAGTTCGTCTCGCTCGGCGACCTGATCGACGGCGAGCACGGCAGCGGCGCGGTGGCGAGCCGGGCCGCGGCGCTGTTCGACGAACTGTCGGGCATCGCCACCTGCCTGCACGAGGCGTTCTGCGCAGTGCCGCCGTCGATCCGCCTCGACTGGGCGGAGCGCCTGTCGCAGTTCGACGCGACGCCGCAGCTGCGCAACCTGGCCGGACTGGCGCGCTGGGGCGAGATCGACTTCACCGCGCGCCGCCGCCTGCAGTCCCTGGCGGACTGGCTGTTCGGCCAGATGCGGGCGGGCGACGTCGAAGCCGAGGCGCTGATGAACGACATCGTGCATATGACCCTGCTGCTCGCCAGCCATGCGCCGGTCGATCGCATCCTGTCCGGGCGCCTGCCCGAGCCGGTCACCGCCCGGCCGGGCATCCGCCTGCCGATCCGTGTCACCGAGCCGCTGCGGCTCCGGGTGGGCATGCAGGCGCTGATCTACCAGGCCGACCGCGTGGTGGCGCGCGCCACGGTGGAGGACCTCGCCGGCAACACGGCCGCCGCCGTGGTGACCCGGGTCGAGGGCGACGCGATCGCGCTCGCGGTCGAGACGCGGGTGCATTTCATCGACTCGTCCAGCCCGGTCGCGCTTGCCGGCACCATGGCAGGGACCCGCCAGGGCTAGCGCCATGATCGCCGAGCGCCGTGTCCGCCACCTCGGCATCCGCGCGCCCGACGCCGCGGGGGCCCGGCGTGCGGGCCTGCTCATCGAGGATGCGCTGCGCACCGCCAGCCTCCCCGGCGACGGCGGCGAGCTGCTGTTGGTGCGGCGGCTGCGCTTGCCGGCATTCGGCGCGCAGGCCTCGCCGCAGCAGGTGGCGCTCGGGCTGGAGTCGGCCTGTCGCGCGACGGCCGCGGTGGCGGGAGCGGAGAGCGATGACGCCCGGCTCGCCAGGGCGTCGGCCGTGCGCTTCGCCGACGCCCTGGAGGCCCACCTTGCGCTCACGACGCAGCTGCTCGGCGGTCGCCCCGCGCGCGCATGGTGCTGGGCCCTCGCGGTGCCGGGCTACCGGCCGGAAGAAGGCGTACGCGCCGGCCTGCGCCGGGTCGCCCTCTCGCTCGCCCGCCGCGAGGAGGCGCCGGTCGCGCTCGCGTGCTGGTGGGACGCGCTGCTCGCCGCCGGCGCTGCGCCCCGCCTCCTGCTCGCGCTCGGCGCGGACGAAGCCGCGCTGCTGGCCGCCCGCGTCCGCGCCCGGCGCGGCGCGCTCCCGGACGACGGCGCGGACGCGGATGCGCGACGCACGCTCCTGCGATGGGTGCGGACCACCTTCCCGCCCACCGACGCCCGCCGCCAGCTCGCCGAGTCCCTGACCCGGGACGCGCCAGCGGGGCCCGCCTCGCCGCCGCCGGAGGACATTGCGGGCACCGCCGGCTCCGCAGCCGCGACACGGCCGCCCCACGCGCTCGGCGACCACCGCCCCGGGGCAGAACCGGGAACCAAGCCGCAGGCGCAGGGGCGCACGCGCCTGCAGGAGACGGCAGGGCCGGGCGCCCTCGACGACCACGACGGCGGGCGCGACGGCGGGCGCAGCTTGCCCCTGCGGGAGTCCGGCGCACAGCAGGGCCCCCCGCCGGAGCGCCCCCGCCACAGGCAAACACCGCATGCGGCCGCGCAGGCGCCCGCGATCGCGCAAAGCGAAGAGCCGGACGGCGGCGGTGCGGGGCAGCGGCGCGACCTCCCGCCCGCGGCGGTCGCCGCAGCGCAGGCCGCCGGGCGGGCGGCGGCGCCGGCGGACGCTGCGCCGACGCGCCGCGCACCGTGCGCGCGCCGTCCCGACGCGCCCGCCCGCCCCCACACGCTCGCCCTCTCCCAGCCGACCGCGGCGGGAGGCCTGCTCTTCCTGCTCCCGGTGCTCGAACGCCTCGGCCTGCCGGAATGGCTGGACGCCCATCCGCAGCACGCCGCCACCCTGCCCGTCCACCTCCTCGGCCACTTGCTGCACCGCCTGCAGCTGGCGGAGGACGATCCCGCATGGCGGCTGGGCACGCCACCGCCGCCCGGCGAACCCGCGGTCGCGGCCGCCGCCTGGCTCGCCGCCTGCCGCCGCCACCTGCGCCTGCAAGCGGGCATCGGCCCGGCCAGCCTGTGCCTGCGCCCGGCCCGGCTCGACCTCACCTCCACCCATGCGGACGTCTGGCTGGGGATGGACCAGATCGACCTGCGCGTGCGCCGCGCCGGGCTCGACCTCGACCCTGGCTGGGTGCCGTGGTTCGGGCGGGTGGTGCGCTTCCACTACGGTCCGAGGCCACGATGAAGCGCCCGGAAGATTCCGTCCTGCGGCCCCCCTCGGCCACCGCGCCCGCCCCGGCGGCGACGCTCGCCGACATCGGCTTCGCCTGCCTCGGCGAGGGCTGCGGCCCCGGTCAAGGGGTCGAGGCCGACTGGCTGCTGGGCCAGCGCGAGCGGCTCGGTGAGCCCGGGGGCGTCGACAACGACGGACGCGCCGCAGTCGAGGGCCGCGCGCGGGCGGCGCTCGCACGCTGGCTGCGCGACCCGCCGCCCGCGGACCACGCCTTGCACGCCCTCGCCCGCCACGAACGGCTCGCACTCGCCGAGACCATGGCGGTGGCCTTGGCGCGCGCCAGCGAGTTGGAACCCATGGCCGCACGTGCGCTGATCTGGCTGCAGCACCCGGTGGGCGAGACCCGTCCGACCCTCGGCCTGCTGGCCAGGCTGTGCGACGCGCTCGGCGAACCCGACGCGCTCGCCGCCCTCGCGGGCGGGGCAGCCCAGGCGCACGGCCTGATCCAGCTCGCGCCGGAAGATCGCCCGCTGTGCGAGCGCAGCGTGCGCCTGGCGCTGCCCATCGTGCTCGCACTCGAGGGCCGCGAGGGCTGCTTCGCCGGCGTCGACCTCCGCACCGATGCGCTGCCCGCGCTGGCCCCGTCCGCGCTCGAGGCCGCCCGTCGCCACGCCGCCGGGCTCGCGCGCGATGACGACGGCGCGCGCGTGCTGGTGATCCGCGCCGCGCTCGAGCACGAGGCGCGCGCGGCCGCCACCCGCGTAGCCGAGGCCCTCGGCGCGCGCCCCGCCTTCATCGCGGGCGATCCCCCGCCCGGCCTCGCCCCCTGGCTATGGCTGCGCCGCCGCCTGCCCGTGCTCTGCATTCCGACCGCGCCCGGCGACCACCACCGCCTGCCCGAGATCATCGGCCACCGCGGCCCGCTGCTGGTGGCGACCGGCAACGACGGCGGCTTCGAGGCCGGCGGCGCGGTAACGCAGTGGCGGCTGCCGGTGCCAGCGCTCGCAGAGCGGATACAGCTGTGGCGCCACAGCCTGGGCGATGCGCTCGCCCCGGCTGCGATCGAGGCCCTCGCCAGCGCGCACCGCCACGGCGCGGGGCGGATCGTCGAGCTCGCCCAGGCCGCGCGCTCGGCCGCCGCGCGCGCGGGCGAGGCGGTGGAAGGCCGCCACGTCGGCGCGGTGGCGCGCAGCGGCGTCGGTGCCGAGCTCGGGGCGCTGGCCGAACTGCTCGACGAGGACATCGCCGACGACGCGCTCGTCCTCGCGCCCGCGCTGCGCGAGGCGCTCGACGCGCTGCTCGTGCGCTGCCGGCTGCGCGACACCCTCGCCGACGCGCTCGGCCGCGCCGCACGCACGCGCTACCGGCCGGGCGTGCGCGCGCTCTTCGTCGGGCCCTCGGGCACCGGCAAGACGCTCGCCGCGAGCTGGGTCGCCACCCGCCTCGGGCTGCCCCTGTTCCGGGTCGACCTCGCCGCGATCACCAGCAAGTACATCGGCGAGACCGAGAAGAACCTCTCCGAGCTCTTCGCCCGCGCCGCCCATGCCGAGGTGGTGCTGCTGTTCGACGAGGCGGACTCGCTGTTCGGCAAGCGCACCGACGTCAAGGACGCCAACGACCGCTTCGCCAACCAGCAGACCAATTACCTGCTGCAGCGCATCGAGAGCCACGACGGCATCGTCGTGCTCACCAGCAACAGCCGCGCACGCTTCGACCCGGCCTTCACCCGGCGGCTGGACGCCATCCTCGACTTTCCCGCCCCCGGACCGGATGAGCGCCGCGCCCTCTGGCTCGCCCACCTCGGCGACGCTCACGCCCTCGACGCTGCCGCGCTCAACCGCATCGCCGCAGCCTGCGACCTCGCCGGCGGCGACATCCGCAACGTCGTGCTCGCCGCCGCGGCACGCACGCACGGGCACGACCGCCGCATCGGCGAGGCCGAACTCCTCGCCGCGCTGGCGGCGGAGTACCGCAAGCTCGGCAAGCCCCTGCCAACCGGGATGGGCGCGCATCCATCCCGAACCGACGACAAGGAAACCCGGCCATGAGCTTCAAGGCACAGCGCACTCACGCCCCCCCCGCGGCGCGCAAGGGCACCACCGCATCGACCCATGGCGGCGGCAGCGGGACGCCGCGCTACCTGCTCGCCGGACGCGCCCGCGTCAGCGCCCGCCCGCGCCCGGACGAGGCCGCCGAACGCGACGCCGAGCGGGTGGCATCGCAATGGGGGGGCCGCCCGGGCGGCGTGCGCCCCGCGCTGCGGGTCGGCGCGCCGGCGCGCGCGACGCCGTGGTCGGCCCCAACGACCGGGCACGCGCTGCCGCCGGATCACGCCGCGCGCGCATCCGCCGGGCTCGGCGTGGACGGCGTGCGCATCCACGACGACGCGCACGCCGCCCGGCTCGCCGGCAGCCTCGGCGCCAACGCCGTCACCCTCGGCCGCGACATCTACTTCGCCCCCGGCCGCTACGCGCCGGGCACCGCGTCCGGCGACCGCCTGCTCGGCCACGAGCTCGCCCACGTCGCCCAGCAGCAGGGCGAGCCGCGCGCGCTGCAGTGCGACCTGATGCAGAGCATGCCGGTCACCCTCGGCATCTTCGACATCGGCATGGCGACACAGGCCGCACCGCCCGGCCTGTCGGGCACGATCACCTTCCACCCCGACCCGGACGGCCCCTACTCCGCGGAGATCGGCCTGATCCAGGCGGTCAATGCGACCGACGTCGCCGGCACCACCACGCCCGCATCGGGGGCGCCGGTGGACTGGAACAACATGGTCGACGCCAACACCGGCGTGCGCGGCACCGAGGCCGGCCGCATGGAGCAGATGACCCAGGGCACGCCGGGCGGGGCCCCCGCTGGCTGGATGATCGACAACCTGCCCTCGGCCACCCCGCGCGGCGATCCGGGCTCGCCCAACTACATCGAGCACTTCGGCATCGGCGGCAACAACCAGTACGGCTGGCTGCGCTCGCCCACCGACGTCGGACCGGCCTCGCTGTTCGACTATCCGAGCCTGTCCTTCGACAGCGACCTCGACTTCGAGACCGTCGCCAAGGGCACCGACAACCAGACCATCTACGGTGCGATCGCGTGGGGCTTCCAGATCCGGGGCGGCGCGGTGCAGGGCGAGTACGCCCGCGTCGAGGATCGCGCCTCGCCGGTCTTCGAGGAGGCGCTCGAGCGCTTCCGCGGCTACTACGTGCATGAGCCCGTGGTGCTGTACTTCGACACCAACCAGGACATCCCGCTCGCCGGCGAGGAAGCCAAGCTCGCGGATATCCCCGACTATCTCGACCGCTACCCGGACGTCACCGTCGGCGTGCAGGGCAACGCCGACGTGCGCGGCAGCGAGGCGGGCAACTGGGATCTTTCGCAGCGCCGCGCCGACGCGGTGGCCGGCCTGCTCGCGCAGATCGGCATCGATCCGGGCCGCATCGCCTATGTCTCGGGCTTCGGCGAGACCGACATGTACTCCGAACACGGTACCGCGCCCGGTGCCCGCCAGCCGCGCGACGAGGGCCGCCTGCGCGCGAACCGGCGCGTGGTGCTCGAGTTCTCGCACTCCGTCAGCAACCATCCGATCGTGATGCCATGAACGACGAGATCGAACACCTGGTCGCCACCATCGACGCCCACCCCGAGCCCCTGCACGCCGACTACACCGCGGAGGTGCGGGCGCTGGTGCGCATCGGCCTGCCCGCCCTGCCCGCGGTGCTGCCCTTGCTGATGGCCGAGGCGGAGCTCACCCGGCTGCGCGCTCAGCGCGTGCTCGAAGGGGTGACGCGGGCGTGGGCGGCCGAACACGCCGCGACCGCGCCGCAGCAGGCCTGGGAGGCCTTGTGGCAGGCGCACGGCGCCTACGACTGGCGCGCTCCGGCCGCAGCGCGCGCAGCGGCGGCGGCACGCTGGCAGGCCTGGCTCGCCGGACGCGGCGGGGCTCCGTGAGCGCGCGGCACGCCGGCGTGCATACGCGTCGAACATGTAACGCTGTTTGACGGCTCAGCCTGGGTAGCCCAGATTGATGGGAGAGCCTTGGCTCCAGCCAGGCCCCGGACGCACCCGCCGACGGGCCATGCGCCGCCCCCGGGCGCGGCGAGGATGGAGCCCGCCTGCGCATGCCAGCCACGGGAGACGATGGATGACCACCCGCTCGAGCCTCGAAGCCCCGCGGAGCGCGACGACCGGTCGCGTACCGCCGCCGCAGCCGGTCGCGAACGCGGAGGCGAGCTTCGCCGAGTTCGGGCTGCTCGGTGAATCCGCCTGCTTCCGCTCCGCACTGGAGCTCGTGCGGCGCTTTGCCGAGACCACCGCGCATGTCCTCATCCAGGGCGAGACCGGCACCGGCAAGGAGCTCGTCGCGCGCGCCATCCACTATCTCGGCCCGCGCCGCTACAAGCCTTTCGTGGCGATCAACTGCGGGGCGCTGCCCGACAACCTGGTCGAGAACGAGCTCTTCGGCCACGCGCGCGGCGCCTTCACCGACGCGCGCGACAGCCAGCCCGGCGTGATCGCGGAGGCCGACGGCGGCACGCTGTTCCTCGACGAGATCGAATGCCTGTCGCACAAGGGACAGGTGGCGCTGCTGCGCTTCCTGCAGGACGGCCACTACCGACCGCTGGGCGGGCGCGGCATGGTGCAGGCGGACGTGCGGGTGGTGGCGGCGAGCAACCGCGAGTTCGACGAGATGGTGCGCGAGGGCAGCTTTCGCCAGGACCTGCTCTACCGCCTGGCGATCATGTCGGTGTCGCTGCCACCGTTGCGCGCGCGCGGCGACGACGTGCTGCTGCTCGTCGATCATTTCCTGCGCCGCTTCGCGCGCAGCTACGGGCGGCCACGGCCGGTGGTGGATGCCGAGTCGCGGCGGCAGGCGCTCGCGTATTCCTGGCCGGGCAACATCCGCGAGCTCGAGAACGCGGTGCACCGCCAGTTCCTGCTCGCCGACGGCGGCAACCTGAGGCTGGAGCTGGCGCCGCAGCCCGACGCGCCGATGCCGGCGAGCACCGCAGCCGGGGTCGAAGGCCTCGCCGACATGGACATGAAGACGGCGAAGGCAGCGGTGATCGAACGCTTCGAGCGCGACTACCTCGAGCAGCTCATCACCGCCACGGGTGGCAACGTTTCGGCCGCCGCGCAGCGCGCCGGCAAGGAGCGCCGCGCCTTTGGCAAGCTGCTGAAGAAGTACGGCATCGAGCGCGAACGCTTCGGGCGGCGGCGCGCCTGAGCGCGTACGCCGCGTGCCCGCGGGCGTCACGGCGGCAGCGTCGAGCGGCTACACTGCGCGGGTTTGCGAACTCCTGTCGCCGGCGTCGCCCGCGACGTCCGGCAACGCGCCCATGGCCTCCCGTCCCCACGTCCACCTGGCTCAAAGCCTGGCACTCGGTTACACCCTGCTCGTCGCCTATGCCTGCCTGCACCCGCTCGCCGGCTGGCGCGACAGCGGGCTGCCGGCGCTCGACTGGCTATGGGCGCCGTGGCCGAAATATTTCATCCTCGAAGACTTCGTCTTCAACATCCTGGGTTACCTGCCGCTCGGGCTGCTCGCTGCCGCGGCGCTGCCTGCAGCCTGGGGGCCGCGGCGCAAGGTGGCCGTCGCCACGCTGTTCGCCGGCCTGCTCAGCCTGGGCCTGGAGGCGGCGCAGAACTTCCTGCCCAGCCGCGTCGCCAGCAACCTCGACCTCGGCGGCAACATCGCCGGGGCCCTCATCGGCGCGCTCGCGGGTGCGCACTGGGGCGAGGGCCTGCTCGGCCCGCAAGGCCGCCTGCAGCGCTGGCGCGCTCGCTACGTCATCGGCGGGCGCAGCGGCGAGGCCGGCCTGATGCTGCTGGTGCTGTGGCTGCTCGGGCAGCTCGGCGCCACCGACCTGCTGTTCGCCACCGGCGACCTGCGCAGCCTGCTCGGCATTCCGCCGCCGCTGCCCTTCCGTCCCGAGCGCTTCATCGCCTTCGACACCGCGCTCACGGCCAGCGCCCTGCTCGCGATCGCGCTGTTCACCCGCTGCATGACGCGCGGCGCCAACCCGCTGCCGGTGCTGGTGGTGCTCGCGCTCGGGATCGGCGCCAAGACCCTGGCCACGTGGACCTTCTTCCATCCCGGTGCGCCGCTGGCCTGGCTCACGCCGGGCGCCGAGCGCGGCCTCGTGGTGGGCAGCCTGCTGCTGCTGCCCTGCCTGCTGCTGCCGCGGCTGGCGCAGCACGCGCTGGCGGGCTCCTGCCTGCTCGTGGCCACCGCGCTGGTCAACCTGATCCCCGAGAACCCCTACCTGGCCTATGGGCGCCGGCTCGCCGACATCAGCAACGTGCTCAACTTCCACGGCCTGACCCAGCTCGTCGACAGCCTGTGGCCCTTCGTCGCGCTGGCCTATCTCTCCGCGCTCGGGCTGTGGCGTGGCGAGCACCTCGGCGGAGCGCCCCCGCGCAGCGCGCGCCGCCTATAATCGGCAGGCCCCGAACCAGAGAGCGCCCCATGAGCTACTTCAAACACCACGTCTTCTTCTGCTGCAACCAGCGCCAGCCGGGCGAGTCCTGCTGCAACGACCACAAGGCGAGCGAGCTGCAGACCTACGCCAAGGAACGCACCGCCGCGCTCGGCCTCAAGGGCAAGGGCAGCGTGCGCGTCAACAAGGCGGGCTGCCTCGGGCGCTGCGACGACGGCCCGGTGATCGTCGTCTACCCCGACAACGTCTGGTACACCTACGTCGACAAGGAAGACATCGACGAGATCATCGACTCGCACCTCGTGCACGGCCGCGTGGTCCAGCGCCTGCGCCTGCCGGAGGACGCCGCGTGAGCCGCCCGCAGCCCACCGAGGCCGTCCTGCTGCGCGGCGGCGCCGGCAACATCGAGGCGCTGATCGATGCCCCCGCCACGGTCAAGGGCATCGCGCTGGTCTGCCACCCGCACCCACTCTTCGGCGGCGCCAACACCAACAAGGTCGCGCACACGCTGGCACGCGCGTACCGCGACCTCGGCTACGCGGTGATCCGCCCCAACTTCCGCGGCGTGGGCAAGAGCGAGGGCGCGCACGACCACGGCGACGGCGAGACCGAGGACATGCTGGCGGTGATCAGCTGGGCGGAGTCGCGCTGGGGCGCGCTGCCGCTGGCGCTCGGCGGCTTCTCCTTCGGCGGCTACGTGCAGGTGCGCGTCGCCAACCGCCTGGCCGAGGGCATCGCGCCGCCGCGCCAGCTCGTGCTGGTGGGCATGGCCGCCGGCGAGACCACGGGCAGCGGGCGCAGCTACGACACGCCGGCCTTGCCGAAGAACATCCCCGCGCTGGTCATCCACGGCGAGGACGACGACACCGTGGCGCTCGCCAACGTGCTCGCCTGGGCACGGCCGCAGGAGCAGCCGATCATCGTCATCCCCGGCGCCGACCACTTCTTCCACGGCAAGCTGCACCTGATCCGCGAGCTCATCGCACGCAACGTGGCGCACGCCTGAGATCGCGCGGCACGCACGGCAGCGTTGCATTCGCGGCTGCCGCCGCTCCTGCACGGCATCCAGCCGCGCCGCTCGATGTAGGAGCGCCGGCAGGCGCGAAGGCTACGGCGCAGCTCTGCAGGCGCGTCGAGCGCTGGAGCGCCGGGTTCGCAGCTGCCGCAGCTCCTACAGGCGAGTCCTGGACGAGCGGTGGTTGCTGCAGGAGCGCCGGCAGGCGCGAAGGCTACGGCGCAGCTCTGCAGGCGCGTCGGGCGCTGGAGCGCCGGGTTCGCAGCTGCCGCAGCTCCTACAGGCGAGTCCTGGACGAGCGGTGGTTGCTGCAGGAGCGCCGGCAGGCGCGAACATCCGCTCGCCCAGGTCGCCCCTCCCCCTTCCGGTTTCCCTGATTTTCCCCCACCCGCCTGCGGCGTACCCTGGGTCGGCCACCAACGGAGACCCGCCATCATGAAACTGCTCGCCTCGCTCACCAGCCCCTACGCGCGCAAGATCCGCATCATCCTCGCGGAGAAGGCGCTGCCCTTCGAGCTCGTGGTCGACTCGCCGTGGGAGGCCAACACCCGCATCCCGGAGGTGAACCCGCTCGGCAAGGTGCCGGTGCTGATCACCGACGAAGGCGAGACCTTCTTCGATTCGCCGGTCATCGCCGGCTATCTCGAGACCCTCGGCGCTCCGCCCGCGCTGCTGCCGCCCGCCGGGCTCGACGCGGTGCGCGTACGCCAGACCGAGGCGCTCGCCGACGGCGTCACCGACGCGGCGGTCACCGCCCTGCTCGAGTCGCGCCGCCCAGACGGCGAGCGCAGCGAGCGCGAGATCGCCCGCCAGAAGGACAAGATCGACCGCGGCCTCGCCGAGCTCGAACGCCGCCTGGACGGCCGCCACGCCTTCAACGGCAGCCCGATGCAGCTCGGCGACATCGCGGTCGCGGTCGCGCTCGGCTACCTCGACCTGCGCTTCCCCGAGCTCGACTGGCGCCGCCGCCACCCCGGCCTGGTGCCCTTCGCCGAGCGCATGTTCGCCCGCGACAGCCTGCGCGACACCCAGCCGCCGGCGGGCTAGGCAGGCTGGAGCCGCGGGCACGCCGGTTCGACGGGTGGGGTGAGCAAATGAAAGACCTGACCCCAGGTTTTCCCTTCATCTCGATCGGCCTGCGAGAAAAGCTCCAGGCCTACACCCGGGCGCAAGCCCGCCTGGACGACCCGCCTCGAGAGTGACCGCCGGCCGGAAAAGGCTGCGAGCAAATGAAAGGCCTGGAGGCTTCCACACTCGTCCCCGCCTCGAGTTCAACCCTGGCCACCAAACCTCCGCACCGCAAGTTCCTGCAGGCGAAGTGCTTGTTCGATGCACTCCACCAGGGCCTGATCGGTGATCGACTCGCCGTCGTAGTCACTGAGATTCCGCTGCTTTCGGAGTGCATCCAGAACCCGCACAACGCCAACGCTGACGCCGAGCGTGTGCGACAGGCACTGGATCGTCGTCTGATGATGCCCAGGCTTGCTGGTCGAAGTTCGGTAACCGTGCGCCAGCAATGCAGCGTCGGCGATGGCGCGGATCGCGGTGTAAGCACAGTCGAAACGGGTCTCGGCGCTGTTGTCGCTGCGTTGGGCGTCGATCAATCTGCTCCGTGCAGTCGCCAGCATCCGCGCCATCAGCTCCGATGAGAACGGGACCTTGTCCAATTGACCGATGCGGGCGAGATTCTCGAGCGCGGCGTCAGAGGGCATCGGCATCTCCGATCAGCATGATCCTGGGCTTGTTCAGCACGTCCTGAAGGAAGGCATTGCGCTCCGCTTTCTTCGCCTGCCATTCGCTTGCGCTCATCACTTTGGGGTTGATCTCGCGTCCGAGCGCAGCTTGCGCCTCATAGGTCGCATCCACGACCTCGGCGAAGCCGGCATCGCCAACCACCATGAGGTCGATGTCGCTACCCGCACTCTCCGTACCACTGGCCATGGAGCCGAAGACGAAGGCCGCGTCGATCCGGCCGGCGAGCGGAGCAAGACTGAGCCGCAGGGCGTCGACAAGGCCGATCGTCTTTCTGATCAAGGCCTGCAACTCCGGGAACACCGGGTGCGCGGTGTTCGCACAGAACCGCACCTGGTTGCCCACACGCTCGGCACGCAGCAGCCCGGCCTCACAAAGCGCATCCAGCTCCTTCTTGAGCGTTCCCGGTGCGGCACCAATCACGCGGGCGAGTTCACGCAAATGAATCTGCTGCTCCGGCCGCATGAGCAGCAACCCCAGCACCTTGCGCCGGTACTGGTTGGGGAAGAGAAGATCGGAAAGAGCTGCTTTCGTTTTCAAACCGAAAACCTTCGTTGCCTATTCAGAAACACCTGCATCGTACGCCAGGAGACGCAGTCCCGCCAAGCGTGATATGAGAACCTGAGCTGCATCGCCCGCCTCGATCTCGGCTGGCCGGCAACTGCGTGGGGTTGTGAGCAAATGAAAGACCCCACGCGTTCCCTAATTCATGGTGTGACGCCCACCCTTCGCCGTGCTTTGATGAATACAAGTATTCGCGAGGATCCGTCATGCCCACATCCATCCGGCTCGAACCCGAGATCGAGCGCCGACTCGACTTTCTGGCTGCCAGCACGGGCCGTAGTAAAGCGTACTACCTCCGTCGCATCATCGAGCGCGGCATCGAGGAGATGGAGGATTACTACCTCGCCGCCGATGTGCTGGAGCGCGCGCGCAGGGGGGAAGAGGCCGTTCATCCGGCTGCCGACGTGAGGGCGGAACTTGGCCTGGACGGTTGATTATTCGGCAACCGCACTCAAACAGTTGCGCGCACTCGACAAGCCGCTTGCGCGCCGCATCCTCGATTATCTGGACGCGCGCGTGATCGGCAGCGCGGACCCGCGCAGCGCAGGCAAGGCCCTGAGCGGACCACAGGGCGGACTATGGCGATACCCGCTCGGCGATTACCGCGTCATCTGCAGCGTCGAGGATGGCGTGATGCGCGTGCTGGTCCTGCAGATTGGCAACCGGCGCGAGGTGTATCGCTGAGCCGGTGAGCGAATGAAAGACCTGACACCAGGGCTGCTCCCACAGGGCTGCTCCCGACCCCAGGGCTGCTCCCAAGAATCCGCCTATTGATGAGGATTTTCACGCTACGCCCCAGCAGAACTCTATAATCCACACAACCATAAGGATTTCACCCTCCCTCCTGCACAGGCTCCACGAATCCTTATGTTCGTGAGGTTTACATGAAGATCGAGATCCATTCCGCCGCCGCGCTCGGCCCCGTCGTGCGCGCAGTGCGCAAGGCCCAGGGCATCCGCCAGGACGACGCGGCGGGAAGCATCGGCGTCAGCGAAAACTTTCTCGGCAAGATCGAGCGGGGCGGCGAAACAGTGCAGTGGGGCAAGCTCTTCGACGTGCTGCACGGCCTGGGCATCCGCGTCACCCTGGATGTCCCCGACGAGACCGCACCCCGCCTGCCACCTGCGGTCGGCGGTGAGCGAGACGCGCCACGATGAGCCCCCGCACCCTGGTCGCTCGCATCGACGATGCGCTGGTCGGTCAGTTGCAGGAGACGGCCGGGCTGTGGTCGTTCCAGTATTCCGAAGCCTGGCTGTCAGCGCCCGACCGTTTCGCGCTCAGCCCTGCATTGCCCTTGCAGCCGGAGCCCATCTCCGACGGCGCAAGCTCGCGGCCGGTGCAGTGGTATTTCGACAATCTGCTTCCAGAAGAAGGGCAGCGAACACTTCTGGCCAAGGATGCCCGCATCGACGTCGCCGACGCATTTTCACTGCTGGCCTGGTATGGCGCCGAATCCGCGGGCTCGTTGACGCTGTTACCACCAGACGCCGCCACCGAGCAGCGCCCCGTGCTGCACCCCTTGACCGATGCGGCGCTGTCCGAGCGTATTCGCCAACTCCCCCGAGCGCCACTCACCCGTGCCGCGGTCAAGCGCATGTCGCTGGCAGGCGCACAGCACAAGCTGGCGGTGGTACTCCAGGACGACGCACTTTTCGAGCCCGCGGGCGCCTTCGCATCCGCACACATTCTCAAACCCGACCATCCCGATCAGGACTATCCGCACTCCGTCGCCAACGAGTGGTTTGTCATGCGGCTCGCGCAGGCGCTGGGGCTGGAGGTGCCGGCGGTGCATCGGCGCTATGTTCCCGAGCCGGTATTCCTGGTCGAGCGCTTCGACCGCGTGCGCGAGGACAGCCCGGAGGGTGCCATCTGGCACCGCCGCCATGCGATCGATGCCTGCCAGTTGCTCGGGCTGGATCGAAGCTTCAAGTATGCCCAGGGCAGCATCGAGCGCCTGGCCGAGCTCGCCCGCATGTGTCGCAGCCCGGCGGTGGCACGCACCCGGCTGCTGAACTGGCTGACCTTCAACGTGCTCACGGGCAACAGCGACGCGCATCTCAAGAACCTGAGCTTTCTCGTCGGCCCTGCGGGCATCCAGTTGGCACCCCACTACGACATGCTGAGCGTGGCCGTTTATGACTCGAGGGCATTCGGCAAACCGGGCTGGCCCGAGCACACCACCCTGGCGTGGCCGATCCTGGACGCCACACGCTTTTCACAGATCGACCGGGGCTTGATCCTGCAGGCGGCCAGGGGGCTGGGCATCAATCGTTCGACCGCGGACCGTTTGCTTGCGCAGCAGCGCGATCGCATCGTCGCCGCGGCCGAGGCCCTGTACCGGCAATTCGACAACGACGCCTCGCGACGGCTGGAAGCCCGGCCCGAACTCGGCCCGACCGTGGCGGGCGAGTCACGCTGCCTGCGCGCCATCATCCACACAGTAATCAAGGAGATGGTGGTTCGACTGGCTGTGTAGCGGCCCCTGGTTTCCCCAAGGGTGACACCTTCACCCGCCCCGACTACACTCCAGTTGGTCAGATAGTCACGAAGGCACCATCATGCGTACCCTCACCCTCGCCGAAACCAAATCGCACCTGTCCGCCGTCGTCGATCAAGTGATCGCCGGCGAGGAGATCGTCATCACTCGCCGCGGCCGGCCCGTCGCCCGCATCATCGCCGAGCCCGTGCAACCGGCCGCCGACGCCGCAGCCATCGCCGCCGAGCTGCGCGCCTTCGTGCTCTCCCAGACTCCGCAAGCCCGCACGGCAGCGGAAGTCGTGCGCGAAGCGCGGGACGGGGCACGCTACTGATGGCCTTGTACGCGGACACCTGCATCCTCCTGCCACTGTTCTTTCGCGACGCCAGCACCGATGCCGCGCTCGCGTGGCTCGAAGCCAGCGCCAGCGAAACGATCCTGATCAGCCCATGGACACGCACCGAGTTCGCCAGCGCCGCGGGGATCATGGCGCGCCGGGGTGACATTTCCGCGAACCTCCATCGCGAGGGGCTCGAGCGCTTCGACCGTCTCGTCAGCGCCCGCCTCGCTGTGCAAGCAGTCGATACCGCGGACTTCGACCGCGCCAGAGGCTGGATTGCCGACTACCGCAGCGGACTACGTGCGGGCGATGCGCTGCATCTGGCCGTATGCATGCGCTTGAGCGCGACACTGTGCACAGCGGACGACACGCTGGCGCGGGCGGCAGACAAGGTCGGCGTGGCCGTGCAGCGGGTGGGGTAAGCAGATGAAAGCGCTCAACCCCTGTCAGTAATGATCCCGACACTGCGCGATCAGCACGACCTCGCCCTCGACCGCATACACCAGCCGGTGCCGGTCATCGATGCGCCGCGACCAGAACCCCGCTAGCTGGTGCTTCAACGGCTCGGGCTTGCCGATCCCCGTAAAGGGGTGCCGGCGGATGTCCTCGATCAGTGCGTTGATACGCTTGAGTTGCTTGCGGTCGGTCTCGTGCCAGTAGAGGTAGTCCTCCCAGGCGTGATCCGCGAACCTAGGCTGCATCGTCGGTCTCGATCAGCGCGCGCAACTCGCCACCGCCTGCGCGCAACTGCTCCACCGACTCCATCAGGCGCTTCGCACCCTTCGGCGAACGCAGCAGATACGCCGTCTCTTCGAGCGCGTTGTAGTCGTCCAGCGACATGATCACCACCGGCTTGCCGCGCTGCGTCGTCACCAGCACCGGCGCGCGATCCTCGTTGACGCTGCGCATCACCTGCGCGAGGTGGGTGCGGGTGTAGCTGTAGGTCAGGGCTTCCATCGTGAGCTCCAAATCAAAACTTTGTACAAACTTTAGCACAATCCTCACGCGCTCGCGCCGACGGCGTGGCGCGAGCGCGTGAGCAGATGAAAGACCTGACCCCAGGGTCAAAATCAATAGTGATAACGCCCTTGCAGGAACTCGATCCGATCCGCCGTCACCAGGTAAACGCAGCGGTGCTCCTGCGTGACGCGACGTGACCAGACATCCGAGCCCAAGTACTTCAATGGCTCCGGGCTGCCGATGCCCTTGAAGGGATCGCGCAGCACGGCCTTGACGAGTTCCAGCAAGCGTTTGGCCGTGCGGCGTTCCGTCTCCACCCAGTAGCTCAAATCTTCCAGGAACTCGGGCTGGAACACGGCGACGCGCTTGGAATCAGGCTTCGAGACCATGGAGCTTCTCGAGAGCATCGACTGTAGTGGGGGCCACCTCGCCGGCTCGGGCGCGTGCCAGAGCAGCCAGCAGACGCTCGGCATTCCTGGGAGAGCGCAAGAGATGGGCCGTTTCCATCAGGCTCTGCAATTCATCGGCGGCAATCATCGCGACCGCCCCCCCGGAGCGGCGGCGGACCACAACCACTTCACGGTCATCGACAGCACGGTCCATCAGCGTCTTGAACTGTTTACGGGCTTGGCTGTAGGTGGTTTCGATGGTCATGGCGACCTCCTTTACTTGTACGTGGCTATTGTACAACCCTTCATGCGCCCGACGCTCCGTCACCGGCCAACAGCGCCTGCCAGGCGAAGCGGCCGCGGGAAAAGATCAATCCCGACACCAGGCAGTTCGTGTCGAGCACGACGCGCGGCCGCGTCATGCGCGTTTTCTCGCCCAGGCAATCGCCTCGTCGACGTCATCCTGCGTGATGCCGAGCCTCTCGACCTTCGCGCGCACGGCATCGGCTTGCTGCAGCCGGACCGGCGTCAGCACGATCTTTCCAACCTGGACCGTGACGTCGTAGTCGTCGGCTTCGCCCACGCGCTGGACGATGGCCTTGGGCAAGGTGATCTGGTTCTTGCGCGTCCGCTTCGCCAACATGATCGCCTCCGCAACGTAATGAAGTAAGGAAGTTGATTCTGGCTGCGTCGCGGCGGGAAAGCACTGATGCGGCTCGAAGGCGGCGCCCATGCCATGCAAAGCGGCCAGCACGCTCCCTTTGTCACATGTTGACAACCCGTTCCGGGGGGGCTTGTCACATTCCGCCCGGAATCGTGTCAAGTCGGCGGAACTACGTCACGGAAAAGCGGGGTTTCGGGGCTGGCACGGGGCTTGCTCATGGATAGGCAAGCGGACTTTCCGTGGTTTCCCATCAAGGAGAACTGAAATGAAAAAGATGCAACAAGGCTTCACCCTGATCGAACTGATGATCGTGGTGGCGATTATTGGTATTTTGGCGGCGGTGGCGCTGCCGCAGTATCAGACCTACACGAAGAAGTCCGCAGACTCAGCATGTTTGGCTGAGGCTAAGGGTGCAATGTCGGGGATTGTTGCGGCAGTTGCGAATAATGACAAACAGCTGCTTCCCACTATTACCAACAAGGCTTGTACTGAAGCCTTCCCGAAACCTGGTGACGACCTGCCTGCAGCCGGCTCCACCCTGAAGTACACTCCTGTGAACGGCACTGGCCAACTGGTTAACTGCGCCGTCGATACGGGGAATTGTGAACTCAAGAAATAGGGATAGGGGTCAGGTCTTTCATTTACTCACCTAACCCATCCCCACCGGAAATAGGAGTGGGAATAGGCGACAGACCCCAATTTCCCAGCTGACCTAGCCTCACCAAAAGCCCGCCGCGCTCACGCCCGGCGGGCTTTTTCGTGCTTGACCGACCGGGCTGGTTTCGCCCGCTCACTCCACTTGCAAGCGTGTCGCCATCCGCTGTAGCGCCGCGTGCAGCCGCGGCAATTCCTGATCCACCACCAGCCACACCGCGTCGACATCGATCGCCAGGTAGTCATGAACCAGGATGTTCCTGAAGCCGGATATCGCACGCCAAGGCACGTCGGGTTCGCTTGCCTTGATCGCATCGGTCAAACGCTGACTCGATTCCGCCAGCGTTTGCAGATTGCGAACGACCGCATCCTGAAGCAGCCGTGAAGCGCGAAAACGGGTCTCGTCACCATCGACGTACTCGTCGATGCGGCCAGCGCACTCCGGCATGTGGACAAGCTAGACCTTGTCGGCCTCGAGACTCGGCTTCATGCGGCAAGGGTCACAATGGCTGCGCTTCGCTGAGGATGCGGTCGCGCATCAGTGGGTGAAGCGACTTCTCCGTCACCACATCCACACGGCGACCGAGGAGGTCTTGCGCGTCCATCAACAACGCCCCCAGCACGAAGCCCGAGGTGTCGGGAGCGGTTTCGACGAGCAGATCGACATCGCTGGATGCATCGGCGTCATCACGCGCCATCGAGCCGAACACCTTGATCGAGCGCACGCCATGGCGTCGCGCCAGCGCACGCAGCGCCTCGCGGTGGGATTCGATCATCGGGTGCATTTGCGTCACCTCATGAGACAGTACGCCGTCAGTCTAGCAAATGGACGAGGCTCAGCAGGGTGCCGAGCGGGACGGAGGTCAGGCCTTCGATCTACTCACCCCCATCCCTGCTCTACCCCCAAGCCCGCCGCGATCCCGCCCGGCATGCTATCGAACGCCACTCTCCAACACACGATCCGTCAGCATGCGAGCTTGAATCGACGTAATCGAACGATTACACTCAAGGCATGTACACGATCTATCAACTCCCCGAATTCGACGCTTGGCTGTCTGGCATCAAGGACGGCATGACACGCCGTCGTTTGGGGCGCCGACTGGAGAAGGCGCAGCGTGGCAGCTTGGGCGACGTCAAGCCGGTGGGCGAGGGCGTGTGGGAGATGCGCGAATTTTTCGGGCCGGGCTGGCGAATGTATTTCGTGCAGCGCGGCGCGGTGCTGATCGTGATGCTGGGCGGTGGCGACAAGTCGACGCAGGCCGCCGATATTGCCAAGGCCATCGCGCTGGCCGGCACACTGGAGGACTAAACGATGACCCGCAAGATCAAGATTGCCGAGCTGCCCGAGTTCGACATGGCCGCGCACCTGCCCGACGAGCAGGCGATCGCCGAATACCTCACCGTGGTGCTGGAAGAGAACGACCCCGCCGCGCTCGCCGATGCGCTGGGGACGGTCGCCCGTGCGCGCGGCATGACCGAGATCGCCAAGGCGTCGGGCATGACCCGCGAGGCGTTGTACAAGGCCCTACGCGCCGATGCACACCCGCGCTTCGAGACCATCAGCCGGGTGTGTGCGGCTTTGGGGGTCAAGCTGGTTGCCCAGGTGGCGCATGCGAGTTGACGGTGCAGAGGCCCGACCCCCGGCCTCCTCAGTCACGGCGACAGCCAGTTCTCGACCGTCAGGCCTGGAACGCGGCTGAACTCCCTCACGTTGTCCGTCACCAGCACGGCACCGAGGGCTAGCGCCTGCGCGGCGATCCACAGATCGTTGCCGCCGATCGGCGTGCCTTGCCGCTCGAGCCCGGAGCGAATCCTTGCGTAATGCAAACTCGTCGCGGCGTCGAGCGGCGGCACCGCAAGCCCCGCCACCACCTCTTCCAGGCGCGCCCGGTTGCGCTCGGCCTGTGCGCTCTTCTCCACCCCGGTCTGGAGTTCGCCCAGCACGATGGGCGAAAGCACGAGCGCGGACGCCGGCAAGGACTCGAGCCGCAAGCGGACCGCAGGCTGCGCCTTGAGCGCCGCGATGAAGATGTTGGTATCGAGCAGGTAGTGCATGCCGCGTCAATCCCAGCCGGCGACCGGCTCGGCAGGCGCGTCGGGCGGCGCCTCCAGGTCCAGCCCGCCCTCCTGCCAGCAGGCTTTGAAAACGTCCGCCGCAGAACGCGCCGTATCTGGTACGAGGCGGGCGATCACCCGACCGCGCCGGGTGATCGCCACCTCCTCACCACGCTCGACCGCCGCCAGCAGCGCTGAAAACTGGCTCTTGGCCTCAACCACCGCAACCGTGCGCATGACGCCTCTCCAGATGACCACATGGACAGATGATAGCAGCGGTTGTGGGCGAGAAAGAAACCCCCAGGGTCAGGTCTTTCATCTACTCATCCTTCCGCTCCAGCCAATCCTCCAGCCGCAAGCCCGGAACGCGCTCGAATTCACGGAGCTTATGCGTGACGAGGGTGAGGTCGAGCGTGCGAGCATGCGCCGCGATCAGCAGGTCGTTGGCTCCGATGGTGTTCCCCGCCCGCTCCAGCGTCGCGCGAATTTCGGCGTATTGCCGATCTGCATCATCCTCGAAGGGCATCACCTCGATGGCACCGAGCAGATCTTCCACTCGCTGCGTCAGGACGACCGAGCCGCGCTTCGCCGCGCCATAACGGAGCTCGCAGGCCACGACGATGCTGGTGCAGATGGCGTCGGCGTCGAGTTGGGCCAGCCGCTTCGTTACCGGCCCCTGCGGATCCTTGATCAGGCTCGACAGGATGTTCGTGTCCAGCAGATAGCGCGCCGGCATCAGAACACGTCCTCCGGTTCAGGCGGCCGGTCGGCGATTTCGGGGAAGGCTTCCTGCAGCGGGGCCCAGCCGGCCAGCAAGGCCAGCAGCCTGTGACGCGGACCAATGGGCTCGATGATCAACCGCGCCCCCTCCTTGCGGATGATGGCCTCGGTGCCTTCGAGTTCGAACTCGCGCGGTATCCGGACCGCCTGGTTGCGTCCGTTGCGAAAAAGGGAACAGACCCCAATTTCCTCCCGGTGCCGGTACTACACGCCCCCATGACGACGCCAGAACTCGGCGGGCCCGAGACAGCAGGCGCCCTGATCGCCAAATGCTGGAAGCCGTCGGCCGTCGCCAGTTCATCGAAACGCGCGACCGCCGCGAACCGGCGGACGATTGACTCGCCCCACGCACGAGCGCACCGTTCGACAACCTCCGGCCGCCATCGGGGGCGAACAACTCGACACAGGAGACGAAACCATGTCCGACCAGCCTGATCCCCATATCGCGCAGAAGGCTCCCTATGCCGTCGAGGTCGAGGCCGGCAAGAAGTACTTCTGGTGTGCCTGTGGCCTGAGCAAGAACCAGCCCTTCTGTGACGGCTCGCACAAGGGCGGCCCCTTCTCGCCGCTGGCCTTCACCGCGGAGAAGGACGGCACGGTGCATCTGTGCGGCTGCAAGCACACCGCCAAGGCGCCGTATTGCGACGGGACGCACACGAAATTGTGAGCTCGCCGGCCCCCGTGTAGGAGCGGCGCCAGCCGCGAACACGGCGCCTGGACCCGCGCCGACGTCGATCGCATCCGGCACCGCCGCATTCGCGCCTGGCGGCGCTCCTGCACGAAACCGCGGCACTTTCACGCAGCGATACGGTCTGTTCAGCCGTTTATGCCTGCCCCGGACACTCGCCGATGAGACCCCTCCTCGCCTGCCTCGCCCTGCTGCTGCCCCTGCTCGCCTTCGGTGCGGATGCCGACGAAGCCGCGCTGTGGAAGGCCTTGCGCGAGGGCGGGCACGTGGCCTTGATGCGGCATGCGATCGCGCCCGGCGTGGGCGACCCGGCAGGCTTCCGGCTCGGCGACTGCGCCACCCAGCGCAATCTGTCCGCACAGGGGCGTGCACAGGCGCGCGCGATCGGGGAGCGCTTCCGCGGCCACGGCATCGAACGCGCGGCAGTGCATTCCAGCCGCTGGTGCCGCGCGCTGGAGACGGCCGAGCTGCTCGCGCTCGGGCCGGTGAGTCCGTTTCCCGGACTGGACTCGTTCTTTACCGACCGCAGCGCGGAAGCCGCGCAGCTCGACGCCATCCGCAAGCTCGTCGCCAGCCACCCCGTCAATGCCCCGCCGCTGGTGCTGGTCACCCATCAGGTCAACATCACCGCGCTGAGCGGCGTGTATCCGGCCTCGGGCGAGATCGTGGTGATGCGCGTCGCAGGGGATGCCTTGGTCGTGGCGGGACGGATCCGCGGCGATTGAGGCCGCAGGTCTCTCCTGCTCGTTCGAACGGGGCCTTGGGCTGGGGCAGGCTCATGGGGCCTCCTCGCCGTGCGTCGGGACGGTGAACGATCCGGGCATGGCGGCGGGGAACGGGGCAGGCAATCGGCGTGCGCGCGGCCAGGTGTCGCGCCGCTCAGCTCACCGGCGCATAGAGCGGGTACAGGGTGTCCTCCTCGCGCTGGATGCGGTCGACCAGCACGGCGCCGACGCGCTCGAGGTCGGCGGCGAAGCTCGCGGCGAGCGCCGGATCCTCGCCGAGGCGAACGTAGCGCGCGAGGAAGGCGACGACCTTCTTGCCGATCTCGTCCATGTCGTGGCGAAACTCGTGCATGAGCGCGTGGCTCACCGGATCGTCGGCGAGGGTGTGCTCGAGATACACGTACAGGCGCACGTTCTCGACCAGCAGGTGGGCGTGGAGGTCGATGCGGAAACGCTCGAGCAGCGGCACGACCTCGTCGAGACGCCCCGCGTGCGCGGCCTCGCGAATGGCGCCGAAGCGTTCGAGCATGAGCCGATGGTCGCGGACGAGGCGATCCACCAGGTCGGCACTGTAGCGGATGGTGGTGCCCGGGGCGAAGCTCTCGGAATCCTCCATGGAATGCGCAGGCTCGGGCGCCGGTGCCGAAGCGGGCGCCGAGGCGCCGACGGTCTTGCCGTGATGCTTGCCGAACAACCAGTCGAGCAGGAACATGATGCGCTCCGGAGGGGGCCGCGGAAGGCGGCCGATGCGTAAAGGATTCGAAGCTAATACATACGCATGCGCAATTTCCATGGCGCAGATCAAATCCGTGCCCGATCGAGGCCTGGCAGAAGCCGACGCCGGGCCTCGCAGCGCTTGATCCCGCGCAGGGCACGCGCGGCCTCGCTGCGGGATAATCGCCGCCGTTCCATGACGGATCCGCCATCATGCCCGCCAGTCCAGCCGCCACGACCGACGCACCGCGCGCCCTGCTCGTCTTCACCAGCCTGCCCGACGCCGCCAGTGCCGAGACCTTGGCGAGCGCGCTGATCGGCCGGCGCCTGGCCGCCTGCGTGAACATCCTCGCCCCCTGCACCTCGATCTATCGCTGGCAGGGTGCGACCGAAACCGCGACCGAGGTGCCCGTGCTGATCAAGACCACGCCGGCGCGCTACGCTGCGCTCGAGGCGGCGATCCGGGCGCGCCACCCCTACGAACTTCCCGAGATCGTCGCGGTCCCTGTGATGCAGGGCCTGCCCGGCTATCTCGACTGGGTCGAGTTCGAGACGACGGGCGATGACTGAACATCCATCGACGCGCGCCCACCTCGCTCGCAGCGCCGGCGGCACGATGAAGCCCGCCGGCAAGCGCCCGGCGTCGCCCCGCCCGATCGACTCACCCGACCGCGCCGCAGCGCGCCCGCACACCGCCGCACAGAAGACCACGATGCACCGCCTGTTCCTCCTGCTCGCCCTGATCGCGAGCCTGCTCCTGCCCACCGCGGCCCGCGCCAACCCGATCGAGCCCGAGAAGGCCTTCGCGATGCGCGCGCAGGCGCTCGACGCGCAGACCATCGAGGTCGTGTTCGAGATCGCCAAGGACTACTACCTCTACGGCGACAAGTTCCGCTTCGAGGCCGAGCCCGCTGCCGTGGGCTTCGGTGCGCTGGAGAAGCCGGCCGGCAAGATGAAGAAGGACGACTTCTTCGGCGAGGTCGAGACCCACCGCGGCGAACTGCGCATCCTGGTGCCGGTGCAGGCGCCTCCCGGCACCACGCGCTTCGAGCTCTTCGCCACCAGCCAGGGCTGCTGGGACGGCGGCATCTGCTACCCGCCCACCACGCAGCAGGCCTCGATCGACCTCACCGCGCCGCCGAAGAAGGCCGGCGGCTTCCTCGACAGCGTGCTCGGCGGGCGCGCCGGCGCGGGCGGCGCCTCGAGCGCCCCGGTGGCGCTGGCCGCGACGGCGGACGGCGCCGGCTCACCCGCCGCCGACGCCGTCTCCAGCGACGAGACCGGCGACATCGCCCGCCTGCTCTCCGGCGCCAGCGTGCCGATCATCCTGCTGAGCTTCTTCGGCTTCGGCCTGCTGCTCGCCTTCACCCCGTGCACCTTCCCGATGATCCCCATCCTGTCGGGCATCATCGTCGGCCAGGGCAACAAGGTCTCGCACATGCGCGCCTTCGTGCTCTCGCTCGCCTACGTGCTGGGCATGGCGGCGACCTACGCGCTCGCCGGCGTCGCCGCCGGCATGACCGGCACGATGCTGTCGGCGGCGCTGCAGAACGTGTGGGTGCTGTCGGCCTTCGCGCTCCTCTTCGTGCTGCTGTCGCTGTCGATGTTCGGCTTCTACGAGCTGCAGCTGCCCAGCGCGCTGCAGAGCCGGCTGGCCGACACCGCCAGCCACGGCAAGGGCGGCCACCTCGGCGGCGTCACGCTGATGGGCGTGCTGTCGGCGCTCATCGTCGGGCCCTGCGTGGCCGCGCCGCTCGCAGGCGCGCTGCTCTACATCGCGCAGACCGGCGACGCGGTGCTCGGCGGCTGGGCGCTGTTCGCGATGGGCCTGGGCATGGGCGCGCCGCTGCTGGCGGTGGGCGTGGCCTCGCGCAGCCTGCTGCCCAAGGTCGGGCCGTGGATGGAGGGCGTCAAGAAGGCCTTCGGCGTCATGCTGCTGGCGGTCGCGCTGTGGATGATCACCCCGGTGATCCCGGCGCTGGCGATGATGCTGGGCTGGGCCGCGCTGCTGCTGTTCTCGGCGATCTTCCTGCACGCCATCGACCCGCTGCCGCCACAGGCCAAGGGCTGGCAGCGCTTCTGGAAGGGCGTGGGCGTGGTGCTGCTGCTGGCCGGCGCGGCGATCCTGGTGGGCGCGCTCGCCGGCTCGCGCGACCCGCTGCAGCCCTTGTCGGTGCTGCGCGCGCAGGCTGCGGCGGCGGTGAATTTGCCGCAGTTCGAGAAGGTCGACTCCATCGCCGCGCTCGACGCCCGCCTGGCGCAGACCGACCGCCCGGTGCTGCTCGATTTCTATGCCGACTGGTGCGTGTCGTGCAAGGAGATGGAGCGCTTCACCTTCAGCGACGCCGCGGTCGCCGAGCGCATGGGCCGCATGCTGCTGCTCAAGGCCGACGTCACCGCCAACACCGACGAGCACAAGGCGCTGCTCAAGCGCTTCGGCCTGTTCGGCCCGCCGGGGATCATCTTCTTCGACGGCAGGGGCAAGGAGCGCGAAGGCATGCGCGTGGTGGGCTTCATGAAGGCGGAGCCGTTCGCGACGGTGCTGGACCGGGCGCTCTGAGCGGGGCCGGGGTTTTTCCCCTACAATCCCGCCTTTCCCCTTACGGTTCAAACCCTTCATGTTCTCCGGCATCGTCGCGGCCGTCGGCCGCATCGAACACGTCGAGGCGCTCGCGGACGGCGTGCGCATCACCGTGGACACCAACGGCCTCGACCTCTCCGACGTGATCGTCGGCGACAGCGTGGCGCACAGCGGCGTGTGCCTCACCGTGGTCGAGATGGATGGCCCGCGCCTGCGCTACGACGTCTCGCGCGAGACGCTCAACTGCACCGTGGGGCTCGACACGGTCGGCGGCGAGGTCAACCTCGAGAAGTCGCTGCGCCTGGCCGACCGCCTCGGCGGCCACCTGGTCACCGGTCATGTGGACGGCGTCGGCGAGGTGGTGAAGTTCGCGCCGATCGGCGAGAGCCACGAGCTGGTGATCCGCGCCCCGGCGGCGATCGCCGGCTACATCGCGAAGAAGGGCTCGGTCACCGTCAATGGCGTCAGCCTCACGGTCAACCGCGTCGAAGGGCGCGACTTCTGGATCAACCTGATCCCGCACACGGTCGCGGTGACCAACCTCAAGCACCTCGCACCGGGCAGCAGGGTCAATCTCGAGATCGACCTCATCGCGCGCTACGTCGAGCGCATGCTCGAGTGGAAGAACGACGCCGCGCAGGCCTGACCCGCGCGCCCCAACGCAACACAAAGGAAGCAGCATGAGCGCACTCGCGCCGATCACCGACATCATCGCCGACATCAAGGCCGGCAGGATGGTCATCCTGGTAGACGAAGAGGACCGCGAGAACGAGGGCGACCTCGTCATGGCGGCCGAGTTCGTCACCCCCGAGGCGATCAACTTCATGGCCAAGCATGGCCGCGGCCTGATCTGCCTGACGCTCACCGACGAGCGCTGCCGCCAGCTCGGCCTGCAGCAGATGGTGCGCGACAACCGCACCCCGCACGGCACCGCCTTCACCGTGTCGATCGAGGCCGCCACCGGCGTCACCACCGGCATCTCGGCGCACGACCGCGCGCGCACCGTGCAGGTCGCGGTCGCCCGCAACGCCCGCCCGGACGACATCGTCACCCCGGGCCACATCTTCCCGCTCACCGCGCAGAAAGGCGGCGTACTGATCCGCGCCGGCCACACCGAGGCCGGCTGCGACCTCGCCCAGCTCGCCGGGCTCGAGCCTGCGTCGGTGATCTGCGAGATCCTCAAGGACGACGGCACCATGGCGCGCCTGCCCGACCTCGTCGAGTTCGGCCAGGCGCACGGTCTCAAGATCGGCGCCATCCGCGACCTCATCGAGTACCGCGCCGCCAACGACCACCTGGTCGAGAAGGTCGCCGAGAAGGACGTCGACACCCCCCACGGCCGCTTCCGCCTCACCGCCTTCGAGGACAAGACCTCGGGCGACGTGCATTTCGCCCTGTCGCACGGCGACATCCGCCCCGAGCGCGAGACCCTGGTGCGGGTGCACGAGCCGATCTCGGTGCTCGACTTCCTCGACGCCGGCAGCGGCCAACATACCTTCCCGGTCAACCAGGCGCTCGCCACCCTGGCCGCGGCCGAGGCCGGCGTGATCGTGCTGCTGTACCGCCCGATGTCCGGCCGCGAGCTGCTCGCCGGCCTCAACGGCGGCCACGACCGCCCCACCGCGAAGTGGGATGCGCGCCTGTTCGGCGTCGGCGCGCAGATCCTGCGCGCGCTGCGCGTCGGCAAGATGCGCCTGCTCGCCAGCCCGCGCAAGATCCCGAGCATGACCGGCTTCGGCCTCGAGATCACCGGCTTCGTCGACAAGAACTGAACCAGAGAACCCCCAGCATGCAACGCAACCAATCCGAAAACGCCCGCCAGGGCGCCCGTTACGACGGCATCGACGAGATCGAGCCGAGCTTCGCCGGCGCCGGCGTTCGCGTCGGCATCGTCATGGCGCGCTTCAACCTCGACATCTGCGAGGGCCTGCTGTCCGCCTGCACCGACGAGCTGCTCGCCCTCGGCGTCGCGCGCGCGGACATCCGCATCGTCACCGTGCCCGGCGCGCTCGAGATCCCGCTCGTGCTGCAGACCATGGCCCGCAGCGGCCGGCACGACGCCCTGGTCGCGCTCGGCGCGGTGATCCGCGGCGAGACCTACCACTTCGAGCTCGTCTCCAACGAGATGGGCGCGGGCGTCACCCGCGTCGGCCTCGACACCGGGCTGCCGATCGCCAACGGCGTGCTCACCACCGAGGACGACGACCAGGCGGTCGCGCGCATGCGCGAGAAGGGCGCCGACTGCGCCCGCGCCGCGGTCGAGATGGCCAACCTGCTGAAGGTGGTGCGATGAGCGACATCGACAACACGCAAGCCGAAGGCGGCACCGGCGCGCCCAACCCCACCAGCAAGATGGCCCGCCGCCGGGCGCGTGAGCTCGCGCTGCAGGGGGTGTACCAGTGGCTGCTGTCGGGCAACACGGCCACCACGGTGCAGCGCCACCTCGAATCCGAGACCGAGAACCTCGACAAGATCGACCGCGAGCTGTTCGTGAGCCTGCTGCGCGGCGCCACCGGCGCGGCCGACGAGCTGCGCGGCTGCTTCGAGCCGCTGCTGTCGCGCCCGGTCGCCGAGCTGTCGCCGATCGAGCACGCGATCCTGCTGCTCGGCACCCACGAGCTGCGCCACAACCTCGACACCCCCTACCGCGTGGTGATCAACGAGGCCATCGAGCTCGCCAAGGGCTACGGCGGCACCGACGGCCACAAGTTCGTCAACGGCGTGCTCGACAAGCTCGCCGCCCGCCTGCGCCCGGAAGAGGTCGAGGCCGCCCGCGCCAAGCGCGGCTGAGCGCACGTCGCCCACCCCACCGCCCCATTCGCGGCTGCCGCCGCTCCTACAGAACCCCGGAACCCCGACGGTTGATGCAGGAGCGCCGGCAGGCGCGAATGCAGCCTCCCCGGAAGCCCGGCGGTCAATGCAGGAGCACCGCCAGGCGCGGGTGCAGTCCCCCGGAACCCCGACGGTCGATGTAGGAGCGCCGGCAGGCGCGAATGTAGCCTCCCCGGAACCCCGACGCTCAATGCAGGAGCGCCGGCAGGCGCAAACCCCCTCCACCCCCAGCACCACGACGGTTGTTGCAGGAGCGCCGGCAGGCGCGAATGCAGCCGCACAGCCCCCGACGCGCACCGGCTCCCCGCCCGCCGCAACTATCTGGGGCCGGAAGCGCGCCGTGCACGCATCACCACGCGCTCCCCGGCGCGCAGCTCCAGCCTGCCATCGGTCGTGATCGCAAATCCGCTCACGCTTGCCGCCGCCGCCATGAAGCGCCGCTCGTCCTCCATCGCGCGCGGCGCGCAGGCCATTTGTGTCGCCCCCCGCGGCGACAGCCGCAAGCCCTCGCCCGACAGCGCGTAGCTGCCGAAGTAGCGGTTGCACCCCGCACCGCCCGCAAGCCGTCCGCCCGCGGCAAAACCCAGCGTGATCCGCGCCGGATCGGCCACTGCGCGGCCGTCGAGCTCCACCACCTCCCAGGGCTCGCCCTGCAGCAGCAACGCGGGATCGCCGCCGCAGCCGCGCAGCACGCGCTCCTGCCAGCGCACCTCGACGGTGTTCGGGTGCGTCATCCCGCTCATCGTGTCGACGCAGACGCGCTCGAACACCAGCGCCTCCAGCTCGCCGCCGGCGCTCGTGCCCTGGTAGCTGCGCAGACCCTCCGCCTCCACGATCAGCGGCGCGGAGGCGAAGGCGCGCGAGGCACCGTCGTCGGCGATCAGCTCCAGCCCCTGCGCGCCGATGTCGAGCCGCCACGCCGGCTCATTCCCGACCGCGCGGAACAGCGGCTTCTCCGCCACCCGCAGGCACTCCGGCTGCTCGACCCCGGCGAGGCTCAGCAGCGCGGAGTTGCCCTTGACCCAGATGCCGGTGCGGGCGTCGTCCACCGACACCATCCGCATCCCCGAGGCGCTGCGCTCGGGCCGCAGCGTGAACACCTTGCCGTCGACGCCGAGGGTGGCGAGCTCGCCGAAGTGGCGCAGCTCGACCCTGCGCTCGCCGCAGCGGAACTCGAGCGGCGGCTGCGGATCGAGCGCGGCCGGGTCGGCCTGGCGCACGGGCGCAGCGGAGCCCGGCCCGACGGCCGCAGTCGCAGCGGCAGCCGGCGGGGGTGCCGCACGACTGAACAGGCCGCAACCGGCGAGCAGGGAGGAAGCGGCGAGGATGGCGAGATGCGAGGCGACGTTCATCGGGAAGGCCCGGAGGTGAAGAGGACCCCGTGATTCTAAGAGCCCGACGGCATGGGCGCGAATCCGCGCGACCGGCACCGCCCGCGAGATCCTCGATGTTCCCGCAGCGACTGTCTTCGCGGCTCGCGGCGCTCCTACATAAACCGCGGCGCATCAGGCCCGGGCAAGCGGACACCGCGCTTTCGCTTCCGAATTCGGTCCGATCAACTTCCTTCCACCCTTCGCCCGCCCACCACCGGGAAAAGCACGACGTGGCGGGCGAAACCCTCGCCACGCATGCTGGCACGCTTCTTGATGCTCCCCTGCACATCCTGCGGCCACGACCGCATCGCGCACACGAGGGGACACTCATGCTTTCAGCGCCCGCAGCACTTTCGACCGACGGCCGCCCGCAGCGCCCGATCGAATCCCGGCTCGAGATGAGCCGGCGCAGCTTCCTGCAGTTCTGCGCCACGCTCGCCACCACGCTCGGCCTGCCCAAGGGCGCGGAGGCGGCGATGGCGCAGGCGATGGAGGCGGCACAGCGCCCCTCGGTGATCTGGCTGCACTTCCAGGAATGCACCGGGTGCACCGAGTCCATGCTGCGCGCCGAGCACCCGACGCTGGAGAAGCTGATCCTCGACGTCATCTCGCTCGACTACCACGAGACCCTGTTCGCCGCCGCCGGCCACCAGGTCGAGGCCGCGCGCAAGGCGGCGATGGAGCGCCACAAGGGCAAGTACCTGCTGGTGGTGGAGGGTGCGATCCCCACCCGCGACGGCGGCATCTACTGCAAGGTCGGCAACCAGACCGCGATCGAGCTCACCCGCGAATGCGCCAAGGACGCCGCCGCGGTGATCGCGATCGGCTCCTGTGCGTCCTGGGGCGGCATGCCTGCGACCGACCCCAACCCCACCGGCGCGGTCGGCGTCGGCAAGATCCTCGACAAGCCGGTGGTCACCATCCCGGGCTGCCCGCCCAACCCGTACAACTTCCTCGCCACCGTGGTGCACTTCCTCACCTTCGGCAGCCTGCCGCCGGTGGACGCGCAGGGTCGGCCGCTGTTCGCCTACTCGCGCCTGGTGCACGAGAACTGCGAGCGCCGCGCCCACTACGACGCCGGCCGCTTCGCGCTCGCCTTCGGCGACGACGGCCACCGCAAGGGCTACTGCCTGTACAAGCTCGGCTGCAAGGGCCCGGAGACCTACGCCAACTGCCCGACCGTGCTGTTCGGCGACGCCGGCGCCGGCACCTGGCCGGTGGGCTGCGGCCATCCCTGCATCGGCTGCACCGAGGAGGGGGTCGGCTTCAGCAAGCCGATCCACATGCTCGCCAAGGTGAAGAACGTCGAGCCACCCGCGCTCTACCCCGCCATCCACGAGCCGCAGGGCCAGGGCGCCACGCTCGGCTCGGCCGCGGTGCTGGCCGCGGTCGCCGGCGCGGCGGCCGGCGCCGGTGCGATGTTCGCGCGCAACCTCGGCAAGCAGCACGCCGCCGCCGATACCGCGGCGAAGCCCGCCCAACGCGAGGACGCCTGACATGAATGGCCGGCGCGAATTCCTCCGCCGCGCCCTCGCGGGTGGTGCCGCCGTGGCCGGCACCACCGCATGCCCCTCGGCGCATGCGCGCGGCAATGCCGAGATCCCGCCCGAGGCGATCGGGCTGCTGTTCGACTCCACGCTGTGCATCGGCTGCAAGGCCTGCGTCGCCGCCTGCAAGGCGGCCAACGACCTACCCCTCGACTACAACAGCCCGGTCGACGCGCTGTGGGACATGCCGCTCGACACCACCGCGCGCACCTACAACGTGATCAAGGCCTGGCAGTCCGGCACCGGCACGCAGCGCAATCAGCAGATCGACGGCTACGCCTTCATGAAGTCGTCCTGCCTGCACTGCATCGACCCGAGCTGCGTCTCGGCCTGTCCGGTGTCGGCGATGACCAAGGACCCGGCGACCGGCATCGTGCAGTACGACGCCGATGCCTGCATCGGCTGCCGCTACTGCGTCGCCGCCTGCCCCTTCGGCATCCCCAAGTACGACTACGACTCGCCCACCGGCAAGATCGGCAAGTGCGAGCTGTGCCGCCACCTGCTGCCCGAGGGCAAGTACGCCGCCTGCGCCGAGGTGTGCCCGACCGGCGCCACGCTGTTCGGCAAGGTCTCCGCGCTGAAGGCCGAGGCGCACCGCCGCCTGGCGCTGCAGGAAGGCGCGCCGACCATCTGGCCGCGCGGCAACCTCGACACCGCCGACCAGCCCGCCTGGGAGGGTCCGGCGCCGCGCTACGTGCAGCACGTCTACGGCGAGAAGGAGGTCGGCGGCACGCAGATGCTCAAGCTCGCCGCGGTACCCTTCGAGCAGCTCGGCCACAAGCCGCTGCCCGAGCGCTCGTTCTCGTCGCAGTCCGAGACCCTGCAGCACACCCTCTACGGCGGCCTGGTGCTGCCGCTGGCGGTGCTCGGCGTGATGAGCTGGGTCGCCAGGCGCAACGTGAAGCACGACGACGAAACCGACGCACGCGGTGCGCAGGACGCGCACGCCGGGGAGAAGCGCCATGACTGAGCACATCCACGTTGCGCCGGCGCCGGTCGGCGGCCGCCTGCTGACCCCGGTGACCTTCACCTGCGGCGTGCTGATCCTCGCCGCGCTCGCCATCCTCGCGGTGCGCTTCGTCCTCGGCCTGGGCGCGGTGACCCACCTCAACGACGGCTACCCCTGGGGCATCTGGGTGGTGGCCGACGTGGTGATCGGCTCGGCCTTCGCCTGCGGCGGCTTCTCGATCGCGATGCTGGTGTACATCTTCAACAAGGGCGAATACCACCCGCTGGTGCGCCCGGCCCTGCTCGCCAGCCTGTTCGGCTACACCCTGGCCGGCGTCGGCGTGATCTTCGACCTCGGGCGCTGGTGGAACTTCTGGCACATCCTCAGCCCGGCCTACGCCTCGCCCAACTCGGTGATGTTCGAGGTGGCGCTGTGCATCTCGCTCTACATCGTGGTGATGTGGATCGAGTTCTCGCCGACCTTCATGGAGAAGTGGGGCATGCGGGACGCACGCCGCAAGCTGAACAAGGTGATGTTCTTCTTCATCGCCCTCGGCACGGTGCTGCCGATGATGCACCAGAGCTCGCTCGGCTCGCTGCTGATCGTGTTCGGCACGCAGATCCACCCGCTGTGGCAGACCATGCTGCTGCCGCTGATCTTCCTGCTGTCGGCGATCACGATCGGCTACGCGGTGGTGCTGTTCGAGTCCTGCCTGGCCGCAGCGGGCTACCGGCGCTCGATCGAGATGCACCTGCTTACCCCGCTGGCGAAGATCATGCTCGGCGTGCTCGCGGTGTTCATGATCGTGCGCTTCGGCGACCTGCTCTGGCGCGGCGCGCTCGGCCACGCCTTCGCGGCCAACCTGCAGGCCTTCATGTTCTGGCTGGAGACGGCCTGCTTCCTGTCGCCCTTCGTGCTGCTGCGCAGCGAGGTGCAGCGTCGCAACCCGGCGCGGCTGTTCATCGGCGGCGCGCTGCTGATGCTGGGCGGCGTGTTGCTGCGCATCAACGCCTTCCTGGTCGGCTACGACACCGGCACCGGCTGGTCCTACTTCCCCTCGGTGCCCGAGCTGCTCGTCACCTTCGGCATGTTCGCGATCGAGGTGCTCGGCTACATCGTCATCACCCGCCGCTTCCCGGTGCTGCCGCGCGAGGACGCGCCCCCCACCGCCACCCCTGCGGCACTGCGCGCCGCCACCCGCTGAGGAGTCCCCCATGAGCCAACGTATCGTCATCGACCCCGTCACCCGCATCGAGGGCCACCTGCGGGTGGACGTGGAGGTCGCCGACGGCCGCGTCGCCAAGGCCTGGGCCTCGGGCCAGATGTGGCGCGGCGTCGAGAACATCCTGGTCGGCCGCGACCCGCGCGACGCGTGGGCGATCACCCAGCGCATCTGCGGCGTGTGCACGACGGTGCACGCGATCTGCTCGGTGCGCGCAGTGGAGAACGCGCTGAAGCTGGAGATCCCGCTCAACGCCAACTACATCCGCAACCTGATCATCCTCGCCCACGCCATCCACGACCACATCGTGCACTTCTATCACCTGTCGGCGCTCGACTGGGTGGATGTGACCAGCGCGCTGAAGGCCGACCCCGCCAAGGCGGCGGCGCTCGCCGAGAGCCTGTCGACCTGGTCGGGCAACTCCCGGCACGAGTTCGCCAAGGTCAAGGAGCGCCTGTCGGGCTTCGTCGGCACGGGCCAGCTCGGTATCTTCACCAACGGCTACTGGGGCCACCCGGCGATGAAGCTGCCGCCCGAGGTGAACCTGATCGCGGTGTCGCACTACCTGCAGGCGCTGGAGGTGCAGCGCTACGCCAACAAGATCGTCTCCATCCTCGGCTCAAAGACCCCGCACATCCAGAACGTCGCAGTCGGCGGCGTGGCCAACCCGCTCGCGGTGGACGCGCAGTCGGTGCTGACCGTCGAGCGCCTGATGGCGATCAAGGGCTGGATCGACAAGCTGGAGGACTTCGTCAAGAACGTCTATCTGGTCGACGTCGCCGCGATCGGCGCCTTCTACCCCGAATGGACGCAGATCGGCCGCGGCATCGTCGACTACCTCGCCGCCCCCGACATCCCGCTCGACGGCAAGGGCGAGACCTTCGCGCTGCCCGGCGGTCACATCGCCGACGGCGACCTCGGCAAATTCACCCGGATCCGCAGCTTCGCCGACGACTACCTGCTGAAGGGCGTCAGCGAGGCGGTCAAGCACTCGTGGTACGAGTACAAGGCCGGCGACGCGGCCAGCCTGCACCCCTACGAGGGCGAGACCGCGCCCAGGTACACCGACTTCCAGGACGAGGGCAAGTACTCCTGGCTGAAGTCGCCGACCCTGTACGGCAAGCCGATGCAGGTGGGGCCGCTGGCGCGCGTGCTGACCATGCTGGCCGCCGGCCACGAGCCGACCAAGAAGTACGCCACCGAGACGCTGGCGCGCGTGTCCTCGATCGCCGGCATCGAGGTCGGGCTCGACGCGATGCACTCCACCATCGGCCGCCACGCCGCGCGCGCGGTGTCGTGCGCGGTCCAGGTCGACGAGCTCGCGAAACAGTGGGACCTGCTGCTCGCCAACATGGCCAAGGGCGACCTCGACACCTTCAATGCCCCGAGCTTCCCGCGCGGCGAGCAGCGCGGCATGGGCTTCCACGAGGCACCGCGCGGCATCCTGTCGCATTGGGTGGTGATCGAGGATGGCAAGATCCGCAACTACCAGTGCGTGGTGCCGACCACCTGGAACGCCGCCCCGCGCAACGAGAAGGACGTCCCCGGCGCCTACGAGGCCTGCCTGGTCGACACCCCGGTGGCGGTGCCCGAGCAGCCGCTGGAGGTGCTGCGCACGGTGCACTCCTTCGATCCCTGCCTGGCCTGCGCGGTGCACGTGCTCGACACCGAGCAGGCCGAGGTGGTGCGGGTCGAGGCGGCCTGAGGCGCACGCGATGAACACCACCCTGCACCCCGCCCACGAGACCGAAGCCAAGCCGCAGCGCGCGGTGCTGCTCGGCGTCGGCAACATCCTGCTCTCCGACGAAGGCGTCGGCGTGCGCCTGGTCGAGCGCATCCTCGACCGCCACCGCCTGCCCGCGGGCGTCGCCGTGCTCGATGGCGGCACCTGCGCGATGGAGATGCTCGAAGATCTGGAACACCTCGACCTGCTGGTGATCGCCGACTGCGTGCGCAGCGGCCGCACGCCGGGCAGCGTGGTGGTGCTGCGCGACGAAGAGGTGCCGGCCTTCTTCCGCACCAAGCTCTCGCCGCATCAGGTCGGCCTCGCCGACGTCCTCGCCACCCTGCGCTTCATCGGCCGCGCGCCACGGCGCACCGTGGTGGTCGGCATCGAGCCGCAGTCGCTCGCCACCGGCATGAGCCTGTCGTCCGCCGTGCGCGCCGCCCTGCCGCTGGCCGAGGAGGCGTTGCTGGACACGCTCGCCGGCGGCGGCTGCGCGCTCGCGGCGCTACGGGAGGCCGCCTGATGTGCCTGTCCGTGCCGATGAAGGTGCTCGCGCTCGAGGCCGGCGGCGACCTCGCCGTGGTCGGCCGCGGCGAACGCCGCGAGCGGGTGAACATGCTGCTGGTCGGCCCGCAGCCGCTCGGCACCTGGGTGCTGGTCGCGCTCGGCTTCGCCAAGGAGGTGGTGTCGCAGGACGAGCTGGTGCTGATCGAGGAGGCGCTCGCCGCGCTCGCCGCTTCGCTCGACGGCGACTACGACGCGCGCGAGCACTTCACTGACCTCGAACACGGCCGCGAACACATCACGACGATGCCTGCCGGCACTGGAGAGGCCCGATGATGCCGCTGCGCCGACCGGCGCGCACGCCTGCACCGGCACGCCGGGCCGAGGCCTGGGTGAATTCGCCTGCGCCGGCGGTCGAACTCTGGTTCCAGCACCTGCTCGCCGAGCGCATGCGCGGCCTGCCCTTCCTGAACCCGGCGCTGTCCGTGCAGGCCTTGGACTTCCGCCGGGTCGACGGCGACTGGCTGGGCGGCGTGACCACCCCCTGGAGCGTGCAGCTGATGCTGGTCCCGGGGGGCGGCTCGCTCTGGGTCGACACCTCGCCCGGTGAACGCAGCATGGTCGCGCTGCCCGTCGGCAGGCTCGCCTTCATCGC
>JACKMB010000013.1 GCA_024235615.1 Thauera sp.
CTCGGGACGATGTCGACGCGGATTGGGGGGATGTCGACGCGGTCCGGGGCAATGTAGGAGCGCCGGCAGGCGCGAATGCGGCCGTGTCGTCCTCGATGCGGCAAACACGATAGAGCACGGTCAAGCGAGACACGTGCAGCACGGCCTCCACGCGCAGGCCGTCGAGCGTGTCGCCCTCGGCCAGGCGCGGCGGCAGCGGCAGGCGGCGGCCGGCGGCGAGGCGGTCGTGCAGGTTGTCGGCGGGGAGCGACCGGACGCGGGCGACCAGCGCGCTGGCGTTGTCGTTGCCGCCGGCGCGCAAGGCGGCGTCGACGAGGGCGTCGGCGGCGGCCTGCGGGTCCAGGTCCGCTTCCGCTTCCCGCGCCTCCGTTCCGCCCTCCCCGGACAACCCCACGCGGCTTTCCTGCGCCACCGTTCCCTGCCCCCCCATTCCCCGCGCCACCATTCCCTGCGCCGCCGCTCCCCCCGTCGCGGGTTCCGGTATCACCATCCCCACCGCAGCTCTTCCCCTGCCCCCCCTTTCCTTCTCCTCCTCCACATGGCGCGCGAGCACTGCGGCGATCTCGACCTCGCCGAGCGCGTTCCACACCCCGTCGGTCAGCAGCACGAAGACGTCGCCCGCCGCCAGCTCGCCGTCGTCGTGGTCCACCAGCAGGCGCGACTCCAGCCCGACCGCGCGGCGCAGCACGTTGTTCAGCTCGGGATGCGGCCAGGTGTGGTCCTCGCTCAGGCGTACGAGCGCGCCGTCGCGCCACAGGTAGGCGCGCGAGTCGCCCACGTGGGCGAGGTGCCAGCGCCGGCCGCGCAGCACCAGCGCGGTCAGCGTGGTCGCCATGCCGGCGGTCTCGACGCTGCGCGCGGACTGCGCGAGCAGCCAGCGGTTGGCGGCGCCGAGCACGGTGTCGAGCGACTTCTGCACGCTCCAGGTGTGGGCGGTGGAGAAGTAGTCGGCGAGCAGGCTACGCACGGTGTACTCCGCCGCCTCGCGGCCGTGCGCGTGACCGCCGACGCCGTCGGCGATCGCCAGCAGCACGCCCTTGGCGGCGCGCTCGGCGCCCTCGGGCATGGCGGCGGCGACGAAGTCCTCGTTGGCCGGGCGCGGGCCGGGCCTGGTGGCGTGGCCGAGCTCGACCTCCAGCGCGGTCGCCATCGGCCGCGCAGCCCCGGTCGGCGTGGCGCGGCCCGCGGCCGGGCTGCCGGCGGGTGCCAAGGAATCGATCGCACGCACGATGCCCGCCCTTGCTCAGATCTTCGCCGAGGTCAGGTGCGCCGCGCCCCAGGTCGTGCGCCAGCGCGTCTTCACCGCGGTGAGGCCCACGAGCGCGAACACCGCCAGCGCCGCGAAGATCAGGAAGCCGGCCTGGTAGCTGCCGGTGAGCTGGCGCGCGAAGCCGAGCGAGGACGCCAGGTAGAAGCCGCCGATGCCGCCCGCCATGCCGACCAGGCCGGTCATCACGCCGATCTCGCGGCGGAAGCGCTGCGGCACGAGCTGGAACACCGCGCCGTTGCCCATGCCCAGCGCCAGCATCGCGCCCACGAACACCGCCAGCGCCATCCACGCCTCGGGCAGGCCGACGCTGACGATGGCGAGGAAGATCGCCGCAAGGATGTACATCGCGGTCAGCGACTTCACCCCGCCGATGCGGTCGGCCACGTTGCCGCCGATCGGGCGCACCAGCGAGCCGGCGAACACGCAGGCCGCGGTGAAGTAGCCCGCCATCTTCGGATCGAGCCCGTACTGGGTGTTGAAGTAGATCACCAGCGACGAGGCCAGGCCGACGAAGCCGCCGAAGGTCACCGAATAGAAGAACATGAACCACCACGCGTCCTTGTCCTTGAGCACCGCGAGGTACTCGGCAAAGCGCTTGGGCGGCGGCGCGTCGGGCGCGTCCTTGGCCATGAAGCAGAAGGCCACCAGCACGATCACCAGCGGGATCAGCGCCAGGCCGAACACGTTGTGCCAGCCGAAGGCCATCGCCAGCCCGGGCGCGAACAGCGCCGCGAACGCGGTGCCCGAGTTGCCGGCACCGGCGATGCCCATCGCCGTGCCCTGGTGCTCCGGCGGATACCAGCGCGAGGCCAGCGGCAGCGCCGCCGCGAAGGACGCGCCCGCGACGCCGAGGAAGACCCCCAGCACCAGCACCTCGCCGAACGAATGCACGCCCGCCAGCCAGGCGTAGGCGAGAGCGGCGATCACGATCAGCTGGCCGATGATCGCGGCCTTCTTGGGCGACAGGCGATCGACCACCACGCCCATCACCATGCGCAGGATCGCCCCCGCCAGCACCGGCGTGGCCACGATGAGGCCCTTCTGCGCGTGCGACAGCCCGAGGTCGGCGGCGATGCCGACCGCGAGCGGGCCGAGGATCACCCACACCATGAAGGCGAGGTCGAAGTAGAGGAAGGCGGCGATCAGCGTCGGCGTGTGGCCGGCCTGCAGGAAGGATTTCTTGTCCATGTCGGGCTCCAGAGTCATGCGTCGTACGCACCGTGGGTGCGGGAATCTCCAGCGCATGACTCCGTTGCCAAATCGGCCCGCCGGCGCTGGCGGGTCGGACGCTGTCCTGGTGTAGGCTGAGCAAGCCTCGTGCCACATTTAAAACCGTTCTAAATCAGCAGCTTGCGCATCCCGCTCGACGGCGGTCGCGCACCAGCTTGGTGTGCAGTGCACAAAAGCAGTGCGCCTCCGGGCGCATGCGCGCGCAAAAGAGGGGCGCGGCCGGCGGCGGGGCGCTCGCGCGCAAGCCCTCCGACGCAGACCTGGAACCATCCCTTGGTCCATAATCCATGCTATTTTCTCGATAATTTTTTTGATTCTCGATTTCCTCCGCCGCCATGCCCGCCCCCCTCGTCATCCTCATCCTGTCCCTGCTGCTCGGCCTGCAGCCGATCACCACCGACCTCTACCTCCCCGCCCTGCCCGCGCTCACCGCCAGCTTCGGCGCCGTGCCCGCACAGGCGCAGCTGACCCTGACCGCACTGCTGCTCGCCTTCGGCGCGTCGCAATTGTTCTGGGGGCCGCTGTCCGACCGCGTCGGGCGCCGCCGCGTGCTGCTGATCGGCCTCGCCGGCTACACGCTGGCGGCGGTCGGCAGCGCGCTGGCCGGCTCGATCGAGGCGATGGTGTTCTGGCGCGTGCTGCAGGGGGCGTTCATGGGGGCGGGCACGGTGTGCGCGCGGGCGATCGTGCGCGACCTCTACCCGCCGCAGGAAGGTGCGCGGGCGATGAGCAAGGGGCTCTCCGGGCTGGGCGTCGCCGCCTGCCTGAGCCCGTGGATCGGCGGCCTGCTGGCCGAATGGTTCGGCTGGCGCGCCACCCTGGTGGCGCTGACGGTGATGGGTGCGCTGACCCTGTTCGTGGTCGCGCGCCACTTCCAGGAGACCCTGCACGAGCGCCACCCCGAGGCGCTGCAACCCGCCGTGCTGCTGCGCACCGCGCGCGGCATCGTCGGCAACCGCAGCTTCTGGACCTACGCCTCGCTGTGCACCGCCTCCTTCGGCGGGCTGTTCTGCATCCTGTCGGCGTCGTCCTTCGTGTTCATCAACCTGCTCGGCACCTCGCCGAGCTTCTACGGCGTGCTGCTGCTCCTGCTGTCGGCGTTCTACCTCGCCGGCACCATGCTGTGCCGGCGCATGATCGTGCGCTTCGGCGTGCAGCGCAGCGTGATGATCGGCGGCGCCCTGTCGCTGGGCGGCGGCGGGCTGATGCTGGCCTTCGCGCTCGCCGGGGTGGGCACGGTGTGGTCGATCATGGTGCCCGCCTTCATCTTCATGCTCGGCCACGGGGTGCACCAGCCCTGCGGGCAGAGCGGCGCGATCGCGCCCTTCCCGAAGGCAGCCGGCGCCGCGTCGGCGATCACCGGCTTCCTGATGATGGTGGTGGCCTTCGGCGCGGCGTACTGGGTCGGCGCCAATCTGGGCGACAGCGCCCTGCCGATGATCGTCGGCGTGGCCTTCTGCAGCGCCGCCGTGGCATTCATCGCCTGGGTGCCGGTGCAGCGCGTGCAGCTCGGCGCGGCGGGGTAAGGCGCGGCCCCGGGGGGCGGGCGGTCAATGACTCGCGGAGACCGGCGGCGGGCGCGGGCGGCCAATGCCTGGCGGAGAGGCCGGCGGCAGGCGCGGGCGGCTAACGCCTTGCCAAGAGGCCGGCGGCAGGCGCGAGTGGCCAATGCCTGGCGGAGAGACCGGCGGCAGGCGCAGGCGGCCAATGCCTTGCAGAGAGGCCGGCGGCGGCGTGGCGCCCGCCCATGGCGCGCGCGCCTGCCCCGTTTACACCGCGAGCCACACCTCCCCCGCCTCCACCTTCACCGCGAAGCTCGCGCACGCGCCCACGTCCGGCGCCACCGCCTGGCCGTCCTGCAGGTTGAGGTTCCAGCCGTGCAGCGGACAGGTGACCTTGCGGCCATGGACGATGCCCTGCGACAGCGGCCCGCCCTTGTGCGGACATTTGTCGTGCAGCGCGAAGACCTCGTCGTCGGCGTTGCGGAAGATGGCGATGTCCTCGGCGCCCGGGCGCCGCACGACACGGGAGCCGAGGCGGGGGATGTCGTCGAGCGGGCAGATGCGTTTCCAGTCGGTCATGACGGGTTCCTTTATTGGCAGCGGATGGGTTTCATGTAGGAGCGCCGGCAGGCGCGAATAGGGCGGTCGGCCGGGCGTGATCGCCGATTTCGTGCGCCGCATTCGCGCCTGCCGGCGCTCCTACAGGGCGAGCCACGGGCGGCGATCGCGTCGCGGCGACCACGCGCGGCAATCGCGTCGCGACGACCACGGGCGGCGGTGGAAATGCCACGGAGCGAGGACGGTTTCATGTAGGAGCGCCGGCAGGCGCGAATGAGGCGGTCGGCCGAGCGTGATCGCCGATTTCGTGCGCCGCATTCGCGCCTTCCGGCGCTCCTACAGGGCGAGCGCGAATGCGGCACGTGGCTCACGCCTCCACCTGGATCGGGATGAACTGCTTCACCGCGCCTTCCTCGCGGCTGGTCTGCCACGGGTCGCGGGCGTCCTTGAGCGCGTCGAGCAGGCGGGCGTGCAGGCGGCGGCGGTTGTCGCCGTCCTCGACCACCTTCGACTTCACGTAGTCGAGCCCCACGCGGTTCAGCCAGTGCACCGTGCGCTCGAGATACCAGCCCTCCTCGCGGTAGAGCTGCAGGAAGGCGCCGGAATACTCCATCACCTCCTCGTCGCTCCCCACCTTGCACAGGAACTGCGCGACCTCGGTCTTGATGCCGCCGTTGCCGCCGACATACAGCTCATAGCCGGAATCGACGCCGATCACGCCGACGTCCTTGATGCCGGCTTCCGCGCAGTTGCGCGGGCAGCCCGACACCGCGAGCTTCACCTTGTGCGGCGCGTACATGTCGAACAGCATCTTCTCGAGCTTGACCCCCATGTCCATCGCCAGCTGCGTGCCGAAGCGGCAGTGCTCGGCGCCCACGCAGGTCTTCACGGTGCGGATCGACTTGCCGTAGGCGTGTCCGGACACCATGCCGGCGGCGTTGAGGTCGGCCCAGATCGCCGGCAGGTCCTCCTTCTTCACCCCGAGCAGGTCGATGCGCTGGCCGCCGGTGACCTTCACGGTGGGCACCTGATACTTCTCGGCGGCGTCCGCGATCGCGCGCAATTCAGAAGGCGTGGTCAGCCCGCCCCACATCCGCGGCACCACCGAGTAGGTGCCGTCCTTCTGGATGTTGGCGTGCGCGCGCTCGTTGATGAAGCGCGACTGCGGATCGTCCCTGGCCTCATGCGGCCACGACGAGATCAGGTAGTAATTGACCGCCGGCCGGCACTTGTCGCAGCCGTTGGGCGTCTTCCAGTTGAGCGTGTCGAACACCGCCTCCTTGGTCGTCAGGTGGTGCTTGAAGATCGCCTCGCGCACCACCTTGTGCGAATGCTCGGTACAGGCGCACACCGGCTTGTCGTTGGCGCTCACCGCCTGGTACGCGCCGCCCACCGTAGACGCGAGGATCTGCTCGACCAGGCCGGTGCAGGACCCGCAGGACGACGCCGCCTTGGTGTGCTTCTTGACCTCGTCGAGCGTGAACAGCCCCTTCTCCTTGATCGCCTTGACGATGGTGCCCTTGCACACGCCGTTGCAGCCGCACACCTCGGCCGTGTCGGGCATGCTGGCAGCGCGGTTCTCGCCCTTGTGGCCGGCGTCGCCCAGCCTGTTCTGGCCGAACATCAGGTGGTCGCGGATCTCGGCCACGCTCTGGCGGTCCTTCATCAACTGGAAGTACCACGAGCCATCGGCGGTGTCGCCGTACAGCACCGAGCCGACGATGCGGTCGTCCTTGAGCACGACGCGCTTGTACACCCCGCCCTGGCGGTCGTGCAGCACGATGTCCTCGGTGCCCGGGCCGCCGCTGAAGTCGCCCGCCGAGAACACGTCGATGCCGGTCACCTTGAGCTTGGTCGAGGTCACCGAGCCCTCGTAGCGGCCGATGCCGAAGTTGGCGAGGTGGTTGGCGCACACCTTGCCCTGCTCGAACAGCGGCGCGACCAGGCCGTAGGCGACGCCGCGGTGCGCCACGCACTCGCCCACCGCGTAGATGCGCGGGTCGGTGACGGTCTGCAGCGTGTCGGAGACATGGATGCCGCGCACCCGGCCGCCGCCGCAATACAGCCCGGCGGACTCGGCGAGCTCGTAGTTCGGCCGGATGCCGGCGGCGACCACGACCAGGTCGGCGGGGATCTCCATGCCGTCCTTGAAGCGCACCGCGCCGACGCGCTCGGCCATGTCACCGCGCTCGTTGCGCGCCGGCAGCAGCGCCTCGGTGTGGCGCGCGAGCAGGAACTTCATGCCCTTGGCCTCGAGCGAGGCCTGCAGCATGTCGGCCGCAGCCTTGTCGAGCTGGCGCTCCATGATCCAGTCGCCGATGTGCACCACGGTGACGTCCATGCCGCGCAGCATCAGCCCGTTGGCCGCCTCCAGCCCGAGCAGGCCGGCGCCGATCACCACCGCGTGGCGGTACTTGCCGGCGGCCTCGATCATCGCCTCGGTGTCGGCGATGTCGCGGTAGCCGAGCACGCCGGGCAGGTCGTTGCCGGGGATGGGCGGGATGAAGGGCGTCGAGCCGGTCGCCAGCAGCAGGCGGTCGTAGTCGGCCTCGGTACCGTCGCCGGCGAGCACCTTGCGGCGCACGCGGTCGATCTTCACCACCTTGCGCCCGGCGTGCAGGGTGATGCCGTTGTCGCGGTACCAGTCGACATCGTTGAGCATGATCTCGGGCAGCGTCATCTCGCCCGCCAGCACCGGCGACAGCAGGATGCGGTTGTAGTTGCCATGGGGCTCGGCGCCGAACACGGTGATGTCGTAGAGGTCGGGCGCGAGCTTGAGCAGCTCCTCGATCGTGCGCACGCCTGCCATGCCGTTGCCGACCAGGACGAGTTTCATCTTCTTCATGGGGTATCTCCGCAACAAGGCCGATTGGGTCGAAATGAAAACGGCGCCCACTCCGCTCGCGCCCGTGCGGGGCGAGTGGAATGGACGCCGTTGTCCACCAGACCGTAAAACGCTGCGGCAGCGCTCGCTGCCGCTCACCCGACCGCCGTTGGCCAGGGGCTTGCATGGGAATAAGCATCAAACATGCCAGGGGGTGGCGGGCCGTTGGAACGTGGCCGGTCGTCACCCACCGCCAGCCACGACCGCCCGCAGCCGCCCTTCGCCAAACCGGCATTCGCACTGCTGCAGTGCAACAGCCAAGGGCCGATGCACAAGCCTGGTGCGGAGAGCGAACACCCGCTCCGCCCTTCGCGGCTGCCGCCGCTCCTACATTGCGCCGGGCCGCGTCGGCATCGTCCCACGCCGCGTCGACATCGTCCCAATCCGCACCGGTTCATGTAGGAGCGCCGGCAGGCGCGAAGGCGGCGTCGATTACCCCCGACCACGTCGCCGGCCGCACGCCTTCATTCGCGGCTGCCGCCGCTCCTACATCCCGCCCTGGGCCGTGTCGGGTTGTGCTGGCGCACCGGGCAGGAGGGGTTCCAGCTCGATCACGGCGCGGGCGACGTCGGGGAGGCGGCGGCCCTGGTTCATCGCGGTCTGCCGCATCAGGCGGTAGGCGGCGTCCTCGCTCAGGCCCTGGTGGCGCATCAGCGCGGCCTTGGCGCGGTCGATCAGCTTGCGTTCGTCGAGGCTGGCGCGCGCGGCGGCCAGTTGCTCGCTCATCGCCTGCAGGCGGCGCGACTGCGCCTGCAGCACATCGACGATCGAGCGCGTGAGGCGCGGGCCGAAGGGGTCGGCCGCCAACTCGGGGCGACCTTCCGCCGCCTCCTCCAGCATCCGCAGCAGCGCCTCGGGGTCGTCGGGATCGCGCTGCAAGGCAGCAATCCGCGCCGCGCATGCCGACCGCAGGCCGCCGGCGAGCAGATCCTCGATCGCGCGCAGATGGTCGAGTCGGGCCGAACAGCAGGCGAACCAGGGCTCCGCGAGCGTCGCCGGCAGCGCTCCGCCCTGCCCCGCGGCGAGCAGCTTGCGGCGCAGGCGCTCGAGCTCGGCCAGCGGCATCGCCTGCCGCGCCGCGTCCCAGGCGCTGCGGACCTCGGGCGGGCAGAAGGTCGCGAAGCGCTCGAGGCAGGCCTCCTGGAGTTCGATCAGCTGCAGCAGATCGGGCTCGGGCGCCCTGCCCATGCCCCCTGCAGCGAAGGCCGCCGCCCCGGCCGCGCGCTCCTGGCCGGCAAACTCCTTCCCCTGCATCAGGTTGAACAGCGCCACCAAGACGCGCGAGATCGCGGGGTCGGCGGCGACGTCGGCGGCCTCGAACACCAGCTCCAGCAGCGCGGCGATCACCTGCGTGAAGCGCTGGGTGGCCTCGCGCGGCGCGCAGCGGCCGGCAGCGATCGTCGCGCGCAGCCCGGGCAGGGCGTCGAGGCCATGCAGCGCGAGCGCGATCCGGGTGAACAGCCGGGCGCCTCCCGCGGGCGCCCGCTCGCCGGCGGGATCGAGGATGTCGGCTTGGTCCAGCCAGGCCCGCACGGCCGCCTCGGCCTCGACGCTGGCCGCCGCGCACGCCGTACGTTCGGCCTCGAAGCGCGTACCGCCCGAGGCCAGGTGAAGATTCGAGCACCCACGCTCGGCCTGCACGCGATGCACCAACTCGCTCACCGCCTGCACCAGCGCGCAGCTGCGCGCCAGCTGCTCGAGCTCGCGCACCTCGCAACGGCGTGCGGCGACGAGAAAGGCCAGGATCGATTCCATACGGGGCTCCGGGAGTGAGGACGGTCCGCGACCGACGGGTCGCGGAGTCGCTGCAAGCAAGAGCCGTGCGAGGAATGGGGAACGGGTCTGCAGCGCCGCTTTCGCGCCTGCCGGCGCTCCTACAGGAACCGGCGCGGTTCGGGGCGATGTCGACACGGTCCGGCGCGATGTCGACACGGCTCGGGGTGGAATGTAGGAGCGGCGGCAGCCGCGAATTGGGCCGGGGGGCGGGTGACGTGGTCGCGGGGGATCGACGCCGCTTTCGCGCCTGCCGGCGCTCCTACATAAAACATCGCGGTGCGGGACGGTTTCGGCGCGGGAAGGGACGATGTCGACGCGGCGTGGGGCGATGTCGACACGGCTCGGGGTGGAATGTAGGAGCGGCGGCAGCCGCGAATTGGGCCGGGGGGATGCGCTCAGCGTGCCGGGGCGCGCGTCTGGGCGATCGCGTCGATCAAGCGCTCCCCCGCCGCATCGGGCTGGCCCTGCCAGGCGTCGAAGTGCAGCAGCTCCGGCAAGGGCATCCGCTTCAACCACCCCGCCGCCTCCAGCTCCGGCCGCGCGTGGAAGTCGCGCACGTAGCCGACGCACAGATAGGCGATCGGCACGATCTCGCGCGGGATGCCGAGCGCCTCGCGCAAGGCCTGCGGGTGCAGGATGCTCACCCAGCCCACGCCCAGGTTCTCGGCGCGCGCGGCGAGCCACAGGTTCTGCACCGCACAAACCGCGCTATACACATCCATCGCGCCGATGTGCGTGCGCCCGATCACCACCGGGCCATGGCGGCTGCGGTCGCAGGTGATGCAGATATTCACCGGCGACTCGAGGATCCCCTCGAGCTTCAGGTTGCGATAGGTCGCGCGCTTGCCCTCGTCGAACATCTGCTCGGCCTCGGCGTGCGCGGCGAGGAAATCCGCGTGGATCTTCGCGCGCACCTCGCGCGAGCGCACCACGACGAAATCCCACGGCTGCATGAAGCCGACCGAGGGCGCGTGGTGCGCGGCGGTGAGCACGCGCGCGAGCACCTCGTCGGGGATCGGGTCGGGGAGGAACTCGCCGCGCACGTCGCGACGGGTGTGGATGGCGCGATACACCGCGTCGCGCTCGGCGGCGTCGAACAGCGGGTCGGGCTGGAAGCGCGGGTCGGCGGCGTGGTCGTGGTTCGCTGCGCGCGCGTCGGTGCGCGCCGGCGCGCACGGCGCCTGCGTCGGGCTGCTCATGAAGTATTCCCCTTGTCGTCGAGCAGTGGGCAGCCACCGACCAGGCGGCTGCAGGATGCACTTCGAGGCCGGTCTTCCGGCTGCGGATCGTCTCGTCCGGACGCCTTCCCGGTCCTCGCGGACCAGTGGCTGGGCGAACCTCGCCCGGACAATCCCCTACACGGCGCTGGGCGCGCGGCGGAATCTCACCGCCTTCCCGATTCTCCCGCGGCCTGCGCGGGCACCTCGAAGCAAAGAGGCCGCAAGCTTAGCGGCAAAGGGCCCGCCGGGCAAAAACGGCACGCGGGAGGAAGCTCGTCGGTTTGCGTAGGAGCGCCGGCAGGCGCGAAAGCGGCGGTGATCGATGGCGATCGCGTCGCCTTCTGCGCGGCCGAATTCGCGGCTGCCGCCGCTCCTACAGTGCGCCGGGGCGCGGCGGCTTCGTCTCGGGCGCGGCGGCTTCGTGCGTGGGGTGGTGACATCGTCCCGGAGTTGGCGACATCTTCCCGGGGCCGCCACGACATCCCGGGCGCGGACCGCGCCGCACCTCCGTTCGATTCCTCTATAATTATGCATTCTTAACGCAACCGCCCAACCAGGAGGCACCATGTCCCAGCGTCCGTTCAAGATCCTCGGTATCCAGCAGATCGCCATCGGCGGTCCGAGCAAGGACAAGCTCAAGACCCTGTGGGTCGACATGCTCGGTCTGGAGGTCACCGGCAACTTCGTGTCCGAGCGCGAGAACGTCGATGAGGACATCTGCGCGATGGGCGCCGGGCCGTTCAAGGTCGAGGTCGACCTCATGCAGCCGCTCGACCCGGACAAGAAGCCCGCGGTGCATACCACCCCGCTCAACCATGTCGGCCTGTGGGTGGACGACCTGCCCAAGGCGGTGGAATGGCTGAGCGCCAACGGCGTGCGTTTCGCGCCCGGCGGCATCCGTCGCGGCGCGGCGGGCTACGACATCACCTTCCTGCACCCGAAGGGCAACGAAGAATTCCCCATCGGCGGCGAGGGCGTGCTCGTCGAGCTCGTCCAGGCGCCGGCGGAGGTAGTCGAGGCGTTCGCGCGCATCGCGGGGTAAGCCGCGGGGTTCGCGCCTGCCGGCGCTCCTACATGAAACGTCGCGGCTCGGGAGGATGTCGCCGCGCCCCGGCGCATGCGGACGCAACCTGGACCATGTCGCCGCGGCTCGGCGCAATGTAGGAGCGGCGGCAGCCGCGAATTGGGCGGTGCGCCGGGTAACGCGGTCGCGGGCGATCGACGCCGCTTTCGCGCCTGCCGGCGCTCCTACGTGAAACGTCACGGCCTGGGATGGGATGTAGGAGCGCCGGCAGCCGCGAAAACTGCCGTTCCGAAATCGGCTCGCGACGAGATCGGTCTCGTGCGCGCATCCTTCCGGCATCCGGGCGCGAGTGTCGATTTTTTTTACACCGTCTCGACCCAGCCTGCCAGGATCACGTGCACTCCCACAAAAAATCAGAGACTTAAAAAACAGGCACCAATATTGCTTCAATGACGCCAGCGGTGATCAATCGCCCTGTTTCCCCCAACGAAGACCCCAACCTGAGCGTTGTCAGGTCCCAGTTTTAAAGGATTGCGCCAATGAAGAAATTTGCCCTGATCGCAGCGACCGCGTCGCTTGCCGTTGTTTCCACCGGTGCCTCGGCTGGTTATGTCAGCACCATCCCGAGCCTCTCCGGCGTCGTCGAAGCCTCGGATTTCGGCCCTGACAGCGGCGGCGCGTTCGATGGCGTCTTCAAGCTGCGCCTGCGCGACCTCGCGGGCAGCGGCACGCTGGTCGTCCCGCCGAACGGCACCTACGGCGCCGAGGCGAAAGGCTCGGTGGCGATCGACACCAGCACCACCGGCACTTTCGTGCCTGAGTTCGCCTTCACCCAAGCGACCTACGCCGCGGTCGGCACCGGCTCTTTCACCGCCACCGGTCTGACCGCGGGCAGCTACTCGGCCACCTTCGCCCCCGGCACCCCCGGCACGCTCGACGGTGCCGGCATCCCCATCGGCTTCTCGATCACCTACAACGGCATGCTGTCGATGCCGCTGCTCGGCCTGATCAACATGGCGCTGGGCATCACCCCGCCGTTCGTCGATCCGAGCGGCGCCGGCAAGGTCACCGTCAGCGGCACGCTGCACAGCGATGGTGTCGATCTCCTCATCAAGGAAGAGGACCTCACCTGGACAGGCATGGAAAAGCTGCTGTACGCGGCTGACCTCAAGCTTGGCGGCGCCCCCTACGGCATTTCGGACGGCCGCTTCATGATGCGCGACGTTTCGATCCACGTCCCCGAACCCGCCTCCCTCGCCCTGCTGGGCCTCGGCCTGGTCGGTCTGGGCGCGATGCGTCGCCGCAAGCAGGCCTGATCCTCGGCTTCTGCGTCACCGCAAGCCGGCATCCTCGCGAGGGGGTGCCGGTTTTTGCGTTTACACTCCCGGGCCGAAGCGGTCGCCGACCCATCCCCGCCCGCGCCCCACGCCACGCCCGATCCCGACGCCCTCGCACACCGCCATGTTTGACAAGATCCTCACCCTCTGCACCGGAAACATCTGCCGCAGTCCGCTCGCCGAATACCTGCTGCGCGACCGCCTCGCCGCGCGCGGTCGCGCGGCCACGGTGGCCTCGGCCGGCATCGGCGCGCTCGCCGGCCATCCGGCGGACGAGACCACCCAGCGCGTCGCCCTGCGCCACGGCATCGACCTCTCGCCGCACGTCGCGCGCCAGCTCACGCCCGAGATCACGCGCTGGGCCGACCTCATCCTGGTGATGGAAAAGCACCACCTCGAATACGCCACCCGCCTCGACCCCAGCGCGCGCGGCAAGATCTTCCTGCTCGGTCATTGGGAGAAGGCCGAGGTGCCCGACCCCTATCGTCTCGCCGAAGAAAACCACCAACTCGCCTACGACATCATCGCGCACACGGTCGAGCAGTGGATCGGCAAGCTCTGAGGCCGCTTTCGCACCTGTCGGCATCCGCGTCGATTGCGCATCGGCCCATTCGCGGCTGCCGCCGCTCCTACATTGCGCCGAGCGGTGGCGAGATCGTTCCGGGGCGTGGCGAGATCGTCCCAGCGCGCGGCGGATTCATGTAGGAGCGCCGGCAGGCGCGAAAGCGGCGTCGCCAGGTCGGCATCCGCGTCGATTGCGCGTCGGCCCAATCGCGGCTGCCGCCGCTCCTACATTGCGCCGAGCGGTGGCGAGATCGTTCCGGGGCGTGGCGAGATCGTCCCAAGGCGCGGCGGATTCATGTAGGAGCGCCGGCAGGCGCGAAAGCGGCGTCGCCAGGTCGGCATCCGCGTCGATTGCACGTCAGCCCAATCGCGGCTGCCGCCGCTCCTACATTGCGCCGAGCCGCGACGGTTAATATGGCGCGTGTTATCCGTTGTTCCTAATACGCTCATTCGGCTGGGCACCACAAACCGTTCGAATTAAATCATCGGCCATTTAATCCGGAATTTTTCGAGCCCCCCTTTCAAAAACGTTTTTCATCGGCGTACAATCGATCCCGTTCTCATCCATCACAATACATAACAGCCATGACCACCTACGCCGAACTGCAGCAAAAGATCGCCGAACTCCAATCCCAGGCCGAAGAACTGCGCAAGCGCGAACTCGCCGAAATCATCGCCGACGTCAAGCAGAAGATCGCCGCCTATGGCCTCAGCGCCGCCGATCTCGGCCTGCAGGCCGGGCGCGAATCGGCCGCGCCGCAAAAGACCAAGACCGCGCTCAAGGCCAAGTACCGCGACCCCGCCACCGGCGAGACCTGGGTCGGCCGCGGCGCCACGCCCAAGTGGATGCGCGCCTACCTCGAAGCCGGCCGCAACAAGGACGAATTCCTGATCTAAGCCGTTTGCGGTAACGCACCGGGGCAAAACCCCGGCATAAAACCCCGATCCGATCATGACGCGGCGAAAGCAGCGTAATCCGGACGGGGTTTTTCTTTTCCGACGGCCGAATCGCATCGCAATTCCTCCAGCACCTGGACCAAGCGAAACGCCATCCGCATCCCCCATGCAGGAGCGCCGCCAGGCGCGAATGCAGCGGTGAAGCGGCGATGACGCCAATTCCAAACGCCCTATTCGCGACTTGCGTCGCTCCTGCATTCCAACCCATACGCCTCCACCAAAACCACCCCGCGACTTTCATCACCGCTTAACCTCCCGCCGCGATCCTCCGTCCATCTCCGAAACGGACACGAGGCTCCGCCATGCGTCACCCCAAGCTCCCCGGGCTGCTCCTCCTCGCCGGCGCGATCGCGCTCACCGGCTGCACCGACTCCTCATCGGACGACGCGCCCAAGCCCGACTACCGCCTGGCCATCCTTCACATCAACGACCACCACTCCAACCTCGACGAATCCGACGCCAGCCTGCGCCTGCGCACCGGCAGCGACGACACCCGCACCAGCGTGCCCATCAAGCTCGGCGGCTTCCCACGCGTCGCCACCGCCATGGCCGAGCTCTCCGCGCGCCACGACAACGTGCTCAAGCTGCACGCCGGCGACGCCATCACCGGCACGCTCTACTACACCCTCAGCGAAGGCGAGGCCGATGCCGCGCTGATGAACCGCGTCTGCTTCGACGCCCTGGCCGTCGGCAACCACGAGCTCGACTCGGGCGACGCCGGCCTGAAGACCTTCATCGACCACCTCTGGTCCGCGCCCGACTGCCGCACCCCGGTGCTCTCGGCCAACCTCTCCCCGCGCGCCGGCTCGCCGCTCGGCAGCGACAGCGTGCGGCCCTCGGTGGTGCTCGAGCGCGGCGGCGAGCGCATCGGCGTCATCGGTCTCACCACCGCCGCCAAGACGCAGAACGCCTCGCGCCCCGATCCCGGCACCCGGCTGCTCGACGAAGTCGGCGCCGCCCAAGGCGAGATCGACCGCCTGCGCGGCCAGGGCATCGACAAGATCGTCCTGCTCTCGCACCTCGGCTACGCCCAGGACCAGGCCATCGCCGCGCAGCTCACCGGTGTCGACGTCATCGTCGGCGGCGACTCGCACAGCCTGCTCGGCGACGACAGCCTCAAGACCTTCGGCCTCGCGCCCGTCGGCGCCTACCCCACCGCAGCGCGGAACAAGGACGGCGACACCGTCTGCGTCGTCCAGGCCTGGCAATACAGCGCCGTGGTCGGCGAGCTCGAGGTGCTCTTCGACGGCAATGGCACGGTCAAGTCCTGCTCCGGCCAGCCGCACATCCTCATCGGCGACCGCCTCGGCACGCTCCAGGGCGACGCCCTCGCCGCAGCCCGCGCCGATCTCGCCACCCAGCCGGCCCTGCGCGTCACTGCACCCGACACCGCCGCCGGCACCGTGCTCGCCGATTACGCCGAGCAGGTGAAGGCCTTCGGCGCCGAGCCGGTCGCCGTCGCGCAGCAGAACCTCTGCCTGCGCCGCGTCCCCGGCACCAAGCGCGACGCCTCGCGCTCGAAGCTCGACGGCTGCAACCAGGATGCACACGTGATCGCCCACGGCGGCGACGTCCAGCAGCTCGTCGCCGAAGCCTTCCTCCTCCAGGGCCAGCGCTTCGGCGGCGCGGACATCTCGCTGCAGAACGGCGGCGGCGTGCGCGTCGACCTCGCCACGGGCCCCGTCACCGTCGGCCACATCTACACCGTGCTGCCGTTCAAGAACACGCTGGTCGCGCTCACGCTCACCGGGGCGGAGCTGCGCGCCACGCTCGAGGACGCGATGCAGAGCGTGGTCGCCGGCAACACCGGCTCCTACCCCTACGCCGGCGCGCTGCGCTGGCAGGTCGACCTGCGCCAGCCGCGCGGCCAGCGCATCGGCGCGCTCGAGCACCGCAACGCAACGGGCCAGTGGGTGGCAGTCGACGAAGCGGCGACCTACCGCGTCATCACCAACGACTTCATCGCCGCCGGCCAGGACGGCTACACCACCCTCGGCACCCTCGACGCGGACCGCCGCGAAGAGACCTTCCTCGCCTACGCCGACGCCTTCCTGCAATACGCCCGCGAAACCCCCACCCTCACCCGCCCCGCCACCGCGGATTTCAGCACGCAGGTATTCGCGGACACCGAATAGATCGCCCCCAACCGGAGTGGCGTTCCCTGTAGGAGCGCCGGCAGGCGCGAAAGCGGCCGCGCCGCACGCGACCAGCGTCGGTGAGGGCGTGACCGCCCTAATCGCGGCTGCCGCCGCTC
>JACKMB010000014.1 GCA_024235615.1 Thauera sp.
GTCGGCGATCAGGGTGGCGCTGGTGGCCGGCCCGATGCCGCGCACGCTCGCGAGCTGGTGGGCAAGCTCGGCATGGTGCCGATCGATGTGGCTGGCCAGTCGGGCCTCGACGGTATCGAGTTGCTCGCGGATGGCCTTGATGAGCGTCTCGATGCTGGGGCGAGCTGCCTTGTGGCTGATGGCCAGGCGCTGGCGTTCGGCCACCAGCATCGTCACCAGTTGCCGACGCCGGGCCATCGGCGCATGCAACGCCTGCTGCTCGGCGGTGGGCAGCACCGTGACGAACTTGTCCCGCTCGGGGCGCCGCGCCAGCATCTGGGCCAGTGCCGCCAAGGCGCGCGCGTCGATGCGGTCGGTCTTGGCCAGATACCCCATGGTGCGAGCAAAATCGCGCGCCTGGCGCGGATTGACCACTGCCACAGCGAACCCAGCCGCCTGCAGCGCACAGGCCAGATCCCGCTCGAGGCCACCGGAGGCCTCCATCGCGATCAGTTCGACCGTCTGCCCGGCCAAGGCCGTGATCAGCGCTTATTCTCGAAGGTCAGCAGACCCTGGCGGATGGCGTACAGCGGGATGGCGTTGACCAGGTCGCGCAGGGTGGCGCCCGGCTGCATCTGGCCCTTGAAGCGCACCAGCACCGACTCCGGCATGTCGAGCAGCATGACGCCGGTCGCCGCGGCGAAGGCCACCAGGCCGGAGCCGGCCGGGAAGGAGATGCCGATCGGGAAGCGGGTGCGGCTCTCGCCGCCGGTGCCGACGGTGTCGACACTCCCCGACCAGAGTCGCTCAAACGAGGAAGCGCCGCGCCAGCAGGGTCCAGTAGGCCGCGCCGATGGCGAGGTTGTCGTCATTGAAGTCGTAGCCCGGGTTATGCACCATGCACGCCCCCGCGCTGTCGCCGTCGCCGTTGCCGATCAGCAGGTAGCTGCCGGGGCAGCGTTCGAGCATAAACGCGAAGTCCTCGCTGCCGGTGAGCGCCGGCCCCTGGGCGACGACCTTGTCCGCGCCCACCAGCTCCACGCCGACCTGGCGGGCGAGTTCGGTCTCCGGCCCGGTGTTCACAAGCACCGCGTAGCCGCGCTGGTAGTCGACCTCGGCCGTGAGCTCGAAGCTCTGCGCGTGGGCATGGGCGAGGTTCACGATGCGCTGCTTGAGCCGTTTGCGCACTGCGGAATCGAGCGTGCGCACGCTGAGCTCAAGCTCGGCGCTCTGCGGGATCACGTTGTTGGCGTGACCGGCCTGCAGCACGCCCACGGTCACCACGGCGGTCTGCTGCGGATCCACGTTACGCGACACCACCGTCTGCAGCGCCATCACCAAGCTGGCGGCGGCCACCACCGGGTCGGCCGCCTTGTGCGGCACCCCGCCGTGACCGCCGCGGCCATGCAACACGATGCGCACCTTGTCGGAAGAAGCCATCATCGCCCCATCGCGGAACAGCAGCTGCCCCTGCGGATGACCGGGCATGTTGTGCATCGCGAAAATCGCGTCGCAAGGGTACTTGTCGAACAGGCCATCCTCGAGCATGCGCACTGCGCCGCTGTGGCAGGTGCCGAACTCCTCGGCGGGCTGGAAGATCAGGTTCAGCGTGCCCGACCAGTCGTCCGACGCCGCCAGCGCCTTCGCCGCGCACATCAGCATCGCGGTGTGACCGTCGTGGCCGCAGGCGTGCATCACGCCGTGCCTGCAGCTCGCATACGGCAGCCCGGTCTCTTCCAGCACCGGGAGCGCGTCCATGTCGGCCCGCAGGCCGAGCCGGCGCGTACCCTCGCCGCGGCGCAGCTGCGCGACCAGGCCAGTGCCGCCTAAGCCGCGCTCCACGCGGTAGCCCCAGGACTCCAGGCGCTCGGCGACGAGCGCGCTAGTGCGGTGCTCCTCGAAGGGCAGTTCGGGATGACGATGGATGTCGCGCCGGAAGGCGATGAACTCGTCGGCGTGGGCGCGGACGGCGTGCAGGGCGTCGTGGAGGGGCATCGGACTGGGGGCTTGGTGGAGGTTGAAGTCGCGAGGAGCCGCTCCCCCACAGGGGGAAACGGTCCCTCGCCCATCCGGCGTCAGCGCTGCAGCACCCGGCCGCAGCCGGTCTCGCGCATCTTCAGGATCGCGACCAGCGTGATCAGGCTGGTGACGACCACGTACAGCGCGGGCGCGGCCGGATTCCCGGTGGCGGCGATCAGCCAGGTGATGACGAACTGCGTGGTGCCGCCGAACACGGTCACACCCACCGCGTAGGCGATCGACAGACCCAGGGCACGCACATGGCTGGGAAAATGCTCGGGAATCGTCACCAAGGACGCCGAGCCGGTCATCGCGGTCAGCAGCGCGAGCAGGCTAGTGACGCAGGCCAGTGTAAAGAAGCTGGTGTATTCGATGAGCAACAGGAAAGCCGGATAGGTCAGAACCAGTAAGGCCACTCGCGGCCACAGTAACACCGGCTTGCGCCCGTAGCGGTCCGACAGCCAGCCGCCGAGCAGCGCGCCCGCCCAGGTCGCCAGGCCGAACAGGATGGTCGAGGTCATGCCGATCACCGGCGACAGCTTCAGCGTCGTGATCGCGTAGGTCGTCATGTAGATCGCCACGTAGGTCGACACCGTCGTGCCCATCACCATCATCACCGCCAGCCCGATGATGCGGGCGTGGTCGCGGATCCGCGGCGCGGGCAGCTTCTCCGAACCCGCCCCGGGCGCCGATTGCGCGCCGTGGCCATGGTCCAGCGTCTCGGGCATGTGGCGGCGCAGGAAGATGGCGATCGGGATCAGCAGCAGGCCGAGCACGAAGGGCACGCGCCAGCCCCAGGCCTGCATGTCCTCGGGGCTCAGGTTCAGCGTCAGCGCAACGCCAACGATGCCCGCCATCAGCGAAGCCACTCCCTGGCTGGCGAGCTGCCAGCTACCGTACAGCCCACGCTTGCCCGGCGGGGCGATCTCGATCAGGTAGGACGTCGCCGGCCCTACTTCGCCGCCCAGGGCCAGCCCCTGGACCAGGCGGCACAGCACCACGATGATCGGCGCGGCGATGCCGATGCTCTCGTATGAAGGCGTCAGCGCCAGGCCCATGGTGCCCGCGGTGATCAGGCCGATGGTCAGCAGCATCGCCGGCTTGCGCCCAGCGCGGTCGGCGAAGGCGCCGATCAGCACGCCGCCAAGCGGGCGCGTCACGAAGCCCACCCCGAACACCGCCACCGAGAGCAGCAGGCTAGTCAACGGCGAATTAGACGGGAAGAAGGTCTTGCCGATATACACGGCAAAGAACGCATAAGTGGTGAAATCGTAGAACTCGATCGCGTTGCCCGCGACCGTCGCCCCCACGATGCCCGGCGGCACCCGCCGGGCGTTTTCCGTCTGCCGGCCTTCGCCCGCTGCCCCGGCCTCGCCGAGGGTCGCCGCGCTCGCGGCCTGAACGTTGCTGCTCATGGATGGAGGTCTCCGCGTCTCGTTATGTGTCGTTTGGTGTAACGCGTGGATGATAGGCAGGCACCAGACATGCGTCCAATGCATCATCAGAATAGTTTATATTCCTAAAAGTCATTCATCAGGATCGCCACGCGATGAACCTGCGCCACCTCGAACACCTGCTGGCCGTGATCGACACCGGCTCCTTCAGCCGCGCCGCCGAACAGCACCACATCACCCAGTCGGCACTCAGTCGCAGCATCCAGGCGCTGGAAGACGAACTCGGCCTACGTCTGCTCGACCGCCTCGGCAAGCGCAACGAACTTACCCCCTTCGGCCACGTCGTCGCCGAGCGTGCCCGTCGCATGCTGCTCGACGCCGCCGAGCTGCGCCGCAGCGCGCAGTTCTTGCGCCAGGGCAACATCGGCGCCATCCGCGTTGGGCTCGGCTCCGGGCCCGCCGCCATGCTGATGACGCCCTTCCTGCGCTACATGGCGCGCGAGCACCCCGGCATTGAGGTCGACCTCTTCCCCGGCGCCACCGAGCTGCAGCTCACCCAGCTGCGTGAGCGTCTCTTCGACGCGCTTGTCATCGAGATGCGCCGTATCACCCCCGCCCCAGACCTCGTCATCGAACCGCTCATCGCCATGCGCACTGGCTTCATCTGCCGCGCCGGCCATCCCTTGCTCGCCCTCGGTGGCGAACCGGCGTCCGCCGCCCTGCCCTTCGCCGCATTGCGCCACTACCCGCTCGCCTCCACCCCCCTCAGCCCCGAAGCCGCGCGCATCCTGGTCGACCTCTACGGCCCCAACGCCGACCCGCAGACCGCCGTCAGCGTGCGCTGCGACGACATCACCAGCCTCATCGACACCGTGCGCGCCACCGACGCCATCTTCATCGGCATCGTCGCCGCCGCCCGCGCCGGCATCGCCGCCGGCCAGCTCGCCGAACTCCCCGTCTCCCCGCCGCTCACCGCCGGCGCCCGCTTCGCCTTCGTCACCCTCGCCGGCCGCACCGAAGCCCCCTCGATGGCCATCTTCCGGCGCTTCGCGGAGGAACATCTGCGAGATTGAGCAACTGTCTTTCGAGTCAAGCGAGATGAATCGAATCGTTCCAAGAGGCGCCGGATCGGACCATCGCGTTGAGGATGGTCAGCAGCTTGCGCATGCAGGCGACGATGGCGACCTTCTTGGGCTTTCCTGCGGTGACGAAGCGCTCGTAGAAGTGCCCGATCACACGACTGAATCGGATGGCGGCGAGCGTGGCCATGTAGAGAGCGCGCCGAACCGCGGCGCGCCCGCCGAAGGTGCCGCGCTTGCCGCGCATCTGTCCGGAATCGCGATTGAAAGGGGCGAGCCCGACCAAGGCGGCGATTTCGCGCCGGGACAGCGCACCCAACTCGGGGAC